>NZ_BMWD01000032.1:0-25913 GCF_014651055.1 Streptomyces fructofermentans | reverse complement strand
TCTTGGGGGCGCGGGGAACTGCGCGACGGTCACGGTGGTCCCGGTCACGCCTGAAGGGGCGCGGGGAACTGCGCGGACGGTTCCAGGAGCCCCGGGCACCCCTCCAGGGCCCCCGGCACCCCCAGGCACCCGCGCCGGGGCGGAGCCCCCCGCACCGGCGGAGCCCCCCGCCCGGCGGAGCCGTTACGCTGGAGGCGTGGCAGTCGTCGATGTATCCGAAGAGCTCAAGTCCCTCTCCTCGACCATGGAGTCGATCGAGGCCGTCCTGGACCTCGACAGGCTGAGGGCAGACATCGCCGTGCTCGAGGAGCAGGCGGCGGCGCCGTCCCTGTGGGACGACCCTGAGGCGGCGCAGAAGATCACCAGCAAGCTGAGCCACCTCCAGGCGGAGGTGCGCAAGGCCGAGGCGCTCCGCGGGCGCATCGACGACCTGGCCGTGCTCTTCGAGATGGCCGAGGAGGAGGACGACCCGGACACCCGCGCCGAAGCGGACAGCGAGCTCGTCGCCGTCAGGAAGGCGTTGGACGAGATGGAGGTCAGGACGCTCCTCTCGGGCGAGTACGACTCCCGCGAGGCCCTGGTGAACATCCGCGCCGAGGCCGGCGGCGTCGACGCGGCCGACTTCGCCGAGAAGCTGCAGCGCATGTACCTGCGCTGGGCCGAGCAGCGCGGCTACAAGACGGAGATCTACGAGACCTCGTACGCGGAGGAGGCCGGCATCAAGTCGACCACCTTCGCCGTCCAGGTCCCCTACGCCTACGGGACGCTCTCCGTGGAGCAGGGCACCCACCGCCTCGTGCGCATCTCGCCCTTCGACAACCAGGGGCGCCGCCAGACCTCCTTCGCCGGTGTGGAGGTGCTGCCCGTCGTCGAGCAGACCGACCACGTCGAGATCGACGAGTCCGAGCTGCGCGTGGACGTGTACCGCTCCTCGGGCCCCGGCGGCCAGGGCGTGAACACCACCGACTCCGCGGTGCGGCTGACCCACATCCCCACCGGCATCGTCGTCTCCTGCCAGAACGAGCGGTCGCAGATCCAGAACAAGGCCACCGCGATGAACGTGCTCCAGGCCAAGCTGCTGGAGCGGCGCCGCCAGGAGGAGCAGGCCAAGATGGACGCCCTCAAGGGCGACGGCGGCAACTCCTGGGGCAACCAGATGCGTTCGTACGTCCTGCACCCGTACCAGATGGTCAAGGACCTGCGTACGGAGTTCGAAGTGGGCAACCCCGAGGCCGTGTTCAACGGTGAGATCGACGGGTTCCTCGAAGCCGGAATTCGCTGGCGCAAGCAGCAGGAGAAGTAGAGGGCATTCGCAGACGTCGTTTTATCGACAGGGCAACTACCGTGCGCCAGGCGGTGGTTGCCCTTTCTGCTGGGCGGTGTCTGGGTTCTGCGTCACAGTCACATGTTGTCGTGCCGGTCATATGGCCTTGATCTGGACATGGCGGTCGCAACGACCTTGACGCTGCTCTGAAAAGTGGGAAGGCTGACGCGCGGCATGCGTACTTCTGGGGCGCAAGCGAACCGGGGGCCTCACCGAACCACCCCCCGAGGTCGCCGCCCCGGACGCTGCACCACTGACGATGAGCTACTGGGGGTAGCAACCAGATGACCAAGAAGACGCGCATTCGTGTCGCGCGGATAGCCGCCGGCGCCGTGATCGCCGCCGGTGCCTCGCTGACCGCCGCCGGTGCCGCTTCGGCTCTCGACGTCGGCGTCAACGTCGGCGCGGACGGTGTCGGTGTCGGCGTCGCGGTCGAGGACCCGACCGACGAGCCCACCGACCCGGCCGATCCCACCGACGAGCCGACCGTGATCCCGTCGGACGAGCCGACCGAGGAGCCGACCGACCCGACGGAGGAGCCCACCGAACCCACGGAGGAGCCGACCGACGAGCCCACCGACGAGCCCACCGCCCCGGGCGGCGGCACCGGCGGCAACGGCAGCGGCGGCAACGAGGCCGACCCCGACGGCGGCGGCTCCAAGCCCGTCGAGCAGGGCGCCGGCAAGGAGGCACTGACCGACACCGGCTCGGACACCTCCGCCCAGGGCACCGGCGACGAGCTGGCCGAGACCGGAGCCGCCGAGAACATCACGTTCCTGCTGATCGGAGCGGCGACGATGATCGCCGGAGGCATCGGCTTCCGGATGCTGCCGCGCCTGATGGACGGCCGGGGTGCCGCCGCCTGACGCGACGCGTCACAGGTGACGGACACCACAGGAGTCCGTACGCGGGAAGGGCCCGGAGCGCACCGCTCCGGGCCCTTCCCGTATGTCCTCGTGTCCCGCGGGCGTCGTCCTCGTGCGGCGCGCTCCGGCCCGGGAGGCTCCTAGGCGGTCTGGTGGGCCAGCAGCGCCACGGCCGCGATCAGGACGGCGAGCAGCGCGATGAGCGCCATCGGGTTGAGCCCGCCGAAGGGGCCCTCGTGCTGCAGCCGCTCGCGGTTCGCGCGGCAGACGGGGCAGCGGCCTTCGTTCACGGGCGCGGCACAGTTCGCGCACACCAGCCGGTCGTACGTCATGCGCTTGCCCTCCTTGCACCGGTTCCACGTACACAACGCTGTCGGGAACGCGAACGTTCCCCCTCCACTGTGCCAGGTTCCGGGGGAATCGGCGCGGCTCGCCTTATCCTGCCCCGGCGCTCCGCCGGTTAGGCGGGGAAATCCCCCTTTGGGGAGGGGGTGCGGGGGAGTGGCCGGGAACGCCCGGCGGCGTCCGGCGCGGGTGCCGGCCGCGCGTCCACCGCTCCCGCCGCGGGCGGCACCCCGCGCCCGCGCGGACGGGCAGGCACAAAAGCACACAAGCCTTGCGCAACCCAGACCGGTGCCTGCGGTGGCGCACCCGGTTCGCGTATGGTCACGCTCATCTACCCCCGACGGCCTGTGGTGCATCCGTGATCCGATTCGACAACGTGTCCAAGGTCTACCCCAAGCAGACCCACCCCGCGCTGCGGGACGTCTCCCTGGAGGTCGAGCGCGGCGAGTTCGTGTTCCTGGTGGGCTCCTCGGGCTCCGGAAAGTCCACCTTCCTGCGGCTGATACTCCGCGAGGAGAGGTGCAGCCACGGCCAGGTGCACGTGCTGGGCAAGGACCTCGCCCGCATCTCCAACTGGAAGGTGCCGCAGATGCGCCGCCAGCTGGGGACCGTGTTCCAGGACTTCCGGCTCCTGCCGAACAAGACGGTCGCCGAGAACGTGGCCTTCGCGCAGGAGGTCATCGGCAAGTCGCGCGGCGAGATCCGCAAGTCCGTGCCCCAGGTGCTCGACCTCGTCGGCCTCGGCGGCAAGGAGGACCGGATGCCCGGCGAGCTCTCCGGCGGTGAGCAGCAGCGTGTGGCGATCGCGAGAGCCTTCGTCAACCGTCCCAAGCTGCTGATCGCGGACGAGCCCACCGGAAACCTCGACCCGCAGACCTCCGTCGGCATCATGAAGCTGCTCGACCGGATCAACCGGACCGGCACCACCGTCGTGATGGCGACGCACGACCAGAACATCGTGGACCAGATGCGCAAGCGCGTCATCGAGCTGGAGAAGGGCCGTCTCGTCCGCGACCAGGCGCGCGGCGTCTACGGCTACCAGCACTGACCGCCCCCGCTCCGCGCCCGTCCACGGAAAGGCCCAAACAGACGCCATGCGCGCCCAGTTCGTTCTGTCGGAGATCGGTGTCGGTCTCCGCCGCAATCTGACGATGACCTTCGCGGTCGTCGTCTCGGTCGCCCTGTCCCTCGCCCTGTTCGGCGGCTCGCTCCTCATGAGCGACCAGGTGAACACGATGAAGGGGTACTGGTACGACAAGGTCAACGTCTCGATCTTCCTCTGCAACAAGAGCGACGCGGAGTCCGACCCCAACTGCGCCAAGGGAGCGGTCACCACCGAGCAGAAGAAGCAGATCGAGACCGACCTCGGCAAGATGCCCGTGGTCGAGAACGTCGACCACGAGTCGAGCGACGAGGCCTACAAGCACTACAAGGAGCAGTTCGGCGACTCCCCGCTGGCCGCCTCGCTCACCCCGGACCAGATGCAGGAGTCGTTCCGCATCAAGCTGAAGGACCCGGAGAAGTACCAGGTCATCGCGACCGCCTTCGACGGCCGTGCCGGAGTGCAGTCCGTGCAGGACCAGAAGGGCATCCTCGACAACCTCTTCGGGCTGCTCAACGGCATGAACTGGGCCGCCCGCGCGGTGATGGCGATGATGCTCGTCGTGGCGCTGATGCTGATCGTCAACACCGTGCGCGTGTCCGCGTTCAGCCGTCGGCGTGAGACCGGGATCATGCGCCTGGTGGGCGCCTCCGGGTTCTACATCCAGGCGCCGTTCATCGCGGAGGCCGCGGTCGCCGGACTGATCGGCGGCGGTGTCGCGTGCGCCTTCCTGCTGATCGCCCGGTACTTCATCATCGACCACGGCCTGGCCCTGTCGGAGAAGCTGAACCTGATCAACTTCATCGGCTGGGACGCCGTGCTCACCAAGCTGCCGCTCATCCTCGCGACGAGCCTGCTGATGCCCGCGCTCGCCGCCTTCTTCGCGTTGCGCAAGTACCTGAAGGTGTGACACATGCCAAGAGGGCCGTACCGGCAACAGCCGGTACGGCCCTTCTCGTTGT
Organism: Streptomyces fructofermentans; assembly: GCF_014651055.1. GTDB lineage: Bacteria > Actinomycetota > Actinomycetes > Streptomycetales > Streptomycetaceae > Streptomyces > Streptomyces fructofermentans. The sequence continues at coordinate 21,314 of NZ_BMWD01000032.1, read as the reverse complement.
CCTAGACTCACCGGCATGTCAGGCCGCGACCTGTTCTGTCAGCCCCGCCGCATCCGCCGCGGGGCGGCCCTGACGTTGGTCTTCGCCGGCGTGCTCGCCACGGGCGCGGCCACCGGCTCGTTCGACGGATCCGGCCGGAACGGCGCGTCCGCGCGCGAGGGGGCGCACGCCCCCGCCGGCCACCGGGACGACGTCGTCGACGCGGCCGCCGAGGCGGCGGCCGACGGCAAGTCCCCCGTGGAGGCCGCCGAGCGCGCGGTCAGCCGCAGCGGCGACCGCTGGGGCGCGGTGTACTCGCGCGGCGAGTACGAGGAGTTCGAGGACGCCCTCGACGGCCAGTACACGGGCGTGGGCCTGTGGGCGCGGCGGGAGAGGGACGGCCGCATCGAGGTGACCCGGGTGCAGGCCGGCTCGCCCGCGCGGACCGCCGGCATCCGCAAGGGCGACCGGCTGCGCAGTGTCGACGGCCACAGCGTCGACGGCAGGCCCGTCACCGAGGTCGTCTCCTTACTCAGGGGCGACGCCACCGACGCGTCCGCCGGGACGACCGTCGCCCTGGGCCTGGAGCGTGACGGCCGCGCGTGGAACGAGACCCTGCGCCGGGCCCGGCTCTCCACGGACTCCGTCACGGTCAGGGAGCTCGCCGACGGCGTGAGCGTGATCAAGGTCGACGCCTTCACCAAGGGCTCGGGCGACCTCGTACGGACCGCCGTGGCCGCCGCGGAACCGGACGCCGGGATCGTCCTGGACCTGCGGGGGAACTCCGGCGGCCTGGTCACCGAGGCCGTCACCACCGCCTCCGCCTTCCTCGACGGGGGCCTCGTCGCCACGTACGACGTCGACGGCGACCAGCGGGCCCTGCACGCCGACCCCGGCGGCGACACGACCAGGCCGCTCGTGGCGCTGGTCGACGGCGGCACGATGAGCGCGGCCGAACTGCTCACCGGCGCCCTCCAGGACCGGGGCCGAGCGGTCGTCGTCGGCTCCAGGACCTTCGGCAAGGGCTCGGTGCAGATGCCCAGCAGGCTGCCCGGCGGTTCGGTCGCCGAGCTGACGGTCGGGCACTACCGCACCCCCTCCGGGCGCAGTGTGGACGGCCGCGGCCTCACCCCCGACGTGGAGGCCGAGGCGGGGGCGCTGAAGCGGGCCGAGACCATGCTGAGCGGGCTCGGGGACGCCTCGTAGCCCGGAGCGCGGGCCCGCGCGGCCGACCGTCCGACGACCGCGAAATGGGCTTTCCCTCCGGCCCCCCTGTAGTGCGAAAATGGCCAGCACTATGAGCAAGGGCATGTACGTACCGAAAGAGTCCCAGCCCAAGCAGGGCGGGGCGGCCGCCGGCAAGGCCAAGGACGGCAAGCGCAAGATCGTCGCGCAGAACAAGAAGGCGCGCCACGACTACGCGATCATCGACACCTACGAGGCCGGGCTCGTGCTCACCGGCACCGAGGTGAAGTCGCTGCGCCAGGGCCGCGCCTCGCTGACCGACGGCTTCGTCCAGATCGACGGGAACGAGGCGTGGCTGCACAACGCCCACATCCCCGAGTACAGCCAGGGCACGTGGACCAACCACACGGTCCGCCGCAAGCGCAAGCTGCTGCTGCACCGTGAGGAGATCGACAAGCTGGCGTCGAAGTCGGAGGAGACGGGCCACACGATCGTTCCGCTGGCCCTGTACTTCAAGGACGGCCGGGCGAAGGCGGAGATCGCGCTCGCCCGGGGAAAGAAGGAGTACGACAAGCGTCAGACGCTGCGGGAGAAGCAGGACCGGCGCGAGTCGGACCGGGCGATCGCCGCGGCCAAGAGGAAGCAGCGGGGCGAGTAGGGCGGGTCGCGTGCGGCCCGCGGGAAACAGGGTGGCATCGTCGCGCGTCGGTCACGTACGATGGCACCAGTGCCCCTTCGAGGGTGCGGATTTTGAAAAAACAACATGGGGATGATCGGTTTCGACAGCGGCTGTCGAAGCAGGGGAAGCGAGCCGAGGAAGCGGCAATGATCTCGTTAACCATATGTCGCAACAAATAATCGCCACTTCCAAGAGCGATTCCCAGTCCTTCGCCCTCGCTGCCTAATAAGCAGTGAGTGAAGGACCCTTAATGGGTGTCAGACCGGGGATGTTCCCGACCCGGACCCTGGCATAATCTAGGGGACTAAACCGTCGAGCCCGGTCACGGGGTTCGGCGGGAAACCAAACAGTGACTGAGCCCGTCGGAGACTTGTTCGCGTGATCTCCGGGGCTGAGAAAATCGCAGCGAACTGCGCTCGGAGAAGCCCTGATTCTGCACCGTTGGACGCGGGTTCGATTCCCGCCATCTCCACAATTCCCATGTGAGGCGAAGGCCCCGCTGCCCAGGCAGCGGGGCCTTCGCCGTGTCACGGGCCCGTGCGGGCCCCCTGTGCGGCGGGCGCGTCCTGCTGGATGCTGCTGTGGCATGAGAAGACCCAAGAGAGCACACAACTCCCGCGGGCGCCGGTGGACCTGGGCGGTCGTCGTGGGGCTGCTGGTGGCCGTGCCCGGATGGAGCGCGCCGGCCGGGGCGGACGCGGGGAGCAGCGGGCTCCCGGAGGCCGTCGACACGATTCTCGGGGACGGCAGGCTGGAGGGCGGCACGGCGAGCGTCGTGATCGCCGACGCCACGAGCGGTGAGGTGCTCTACCGGCACCGGCCGACCGAACGCCTCATGCCCGCCTCCAACACCAAGCTGACCACGTCGGCGGCCGCCATGGAACTCCTCGGCCCGGAGTACCGCTTCACCACGGACGTCCTCGCCACCGGGCGGCGGCAGGGCACCGCCCTGAAGGGCGACCTGTACCTGCGCGGCACGGGCGACCCGACCGCCCTGGCCGCGGACTACGACGGGCTGGCGGCACGCGTCGCCGCGTCGGGCGTCACCCGTGTCACCGGACGGCTCGTCGCCGACGACACCCGCTTCGACCGGGCACGGCTCGGCCGTTCCTGGGCCGCCGACGACGAGTCCTCGTACTACTCGGCGCAGATCTCCGCGCTGAGCGTCGCCCCGGACGCCGACTACGACACCGGGACCGTGATCGTGCAGGTCGCTCCGGGTGCCGCGGCCGGTGACGAGCCCGTCGTCACCGTGACGCCGAGGACCGCGTACGTCGACGTCGACGTGTCGGCCACCACGGTCGCCGCGGGCGGGGCGAACGACCTGACCGTGGAGCGCGGGCACGGGAGCGGCACGATCACCGTCGCCGGTACGACACCGGTCGGCGGCCCGGGCGCCAAGGAGTGGGTCACGGTGTGGGAGCCCACCGGGTACGCGGCCGCCGTGTTCCGTGACGCGCTGGCCGCGCACGGGGTGCGGGTGACCGGGCCCACCCGGCTGGGGCGGGCCACCCCCGAGGGGGCGCGGCTCCTCGCCTCGCACGACTCGATGCCCCTCAAGGACCTGCTGGTCCCGTTCATGAAGCTGTCGAACAACATGCACGCCGAGGTCCTCACCAAGGCCATGGGGTACGAGGCGGCGGGGGAGGGGAGTTGGAGCGCCGGGCTCGCCGCCGTCACCGGCTACGCGAAGGGCGTCGGCGTCGACACGGGAAGGCTGCGGCAGGCGGACGGGTCCGGCCTGTCCCGGATGAACGCCTTCACCGCCGGGCAGTTCGCGACGCTGCTGCTCGCGGTGCGGGACGAGCCCTGGTACGCCGACTGGTACCGGTCCCTGCCGGTCGCCTGCGCCCCGGACCGGTTCGTGGGCGGCACCCTGCGCACGAGGATGTGCGGGACACCCGCCGCCCTCAACGCGCGCGGCAAGACGGGGTCGTTGACCGGGGCGTCGGCGCTGTCCGGCTATGTGACCGACGCGAGCGGGCGCGAACTCGTCTACAGCGTCGTCCTCAACAACTACCTCGCCGCGTCCGTGAAGCCGCTGGAGGACGCGATCGTGGTGACCCTGGCACGGTCGACGCCCGACGCGGCGGACCCCGCGCGGCCCGCCGGCGCCCGGGGCGCCGAGCGCGCGGCGGACCTGGAGTGCTCGTGGCGCAAGCCGGTCCGGTGCTGAGGGGGCGCTGAGCCGGACGCGGGGCCCGGGACCGCAGGGGTCCCGGGCCCCGCGTGCCCGGCGCCCGGGATGCCCGGGCCGCTAGCCCACGCCGGGTCGCGCGGCTGCCCGGGAGATCGAGAAGGTGGACAGCCGGATGCCGCCCTCCAGCACGAGGTACACGTCCTGCCGTCCCTTCGCGGCGGAGGCGAGCGGGGCGCCGACCTCGGCGTACGTGTACACGGACCCCGTCGCGGGCGCCGTGGCCGTACCGACCAGCCTGCCGGTGGGGGAACCGAGCCGGACCTCCACCTTTCCGCCCCCGCCGGACACCCGGGCACGGAACGTGCCGGCCCGTGCCCCCAGCCCCGTGTCGGCGAAGGAGAGCCACGCCCCGTCGCCGGAGGCGCCCACGGCGGTGCCCCGCGCCCTGGACTCGTCCACCAGCCGTACGCCCTCGTAGTCGTCGAAGTTCTCGGCCCGGGTCACCCGGGACAGGTCACGGGGCGGAATCGTCTCGCCGCGCACGGCGAGTGTGGCCCGGGAGCGGATGTCCCCGGCCGAGGCGCCCACGGCGATGTCGTACGTGCCGCCCTCCACCACCCAGCGGGAGCGGGTGACGTCCCAGTGCGCGAGGTCCTCCTCCGCGAGCGGCAGCCGCACGGTCCTCGTCCGCCCCGGTTCGAGCGAGACGCGGCGGAACGCCTCCAGCTGCCGCAGCGGCTGCTTGTCGCGCGACACCCGCTGGTGGGTGTAGAGCTGCACGACCTCGTCGCCCGCGCGCGTGCCCGTGTTGGTGACGTCGACCTCGTACCCGCCGTCGACGCGCTTCACCTTCCCGTAGCGGAACGAGGTGTACGACAGCCCGTGGCCGAAGGGGTGCAGCGGTTCACCCCGGAAGTACTGGTACGTGCGGTCGTACTTGATGTTGTCGTACTCCAGGATCGACGGCAGGTCGGACTCCGAGCGGTACCAGGTCTGGGTGAGCCGGCCGGCCGGGTTCACGTCGCCGAAGAGCACGTCGGCGAGGGCGTTGCCGGTCTCCTGGCCCGCGTGCGTGGTCCACAGCACCGCCGGAACCTCCTTCTGGAGGGCGCCGATGGTCGTCGGGTAGCTGTTCTCGACGACCACGACGGTGTTCGGATTCGCCCTGCGCACCGCTCTGACCAGCGCCTCCTGCGAGGGTGCGAGCCCCATGTCCTCGCGGTCGTCGTTCTCGCGCCCGTTGATCGCGGGCATCGAGCCGACCACCACGACCGCCGCGTCGCGGCCCTCCACCGCCGCGACGGCCTCCTCCGCGCCGCTGCGGACGACGTCCCGCGTGTAGCGCGCGGCGTCCGCCTCGGGCACCAGGCCGAGTCTGCCGTCGGGTCCCGTCGGACCGAGGTAGACCGGGTTCGACCACCACGGCTCCCGGGTCTCGTAGCCCGCGTACCGCAGCAGAAGGGTGCCGTCGGCCTGCTCCTCCAGCGCGAACTGCTGCTGCACGAACCAGCCGTTGGGCTGCGCCTGGTCGTTGACGAAGCCCGACCAGTCGTAGCCGACGTACTTGCCGTTCGCCGCCGACCGCAGCGTCACGATGCCGGAACCCCAGTCGAACACGTCGAACTCCGCGGCGGTCCCCGCGGCCGGCCCCTCCGCGAGCGGCCCGCCGCCGGCGTCCGCGCCCGCCCTCACGTACGCGCCGCTCTCCGCGTTCCTCAGCGTGATCCGGTCCACGCCCTCGCTGCCGGCCACCGGCCCGCCGAGGCGGGCGGCGATGCCCTCCGCCGGGGTGACCGCGTACGGGAGCGTGCCCGAGTACCAGTCGGTGTACAGGGTGTCGGCGAGCGGGCCGACGACAGCCACGTCCTTCGCGGAGGCCTTCAGGGGCAGCGCGCCCGTGTTCTTCAGCAGCACCGCCGCGTCGGCCGCCGCCTCGCGGGCCAGGGCGCGGTGGGCCGGGCTGTTCACCACGGACGCGTCGACGGACCCGTACCGCCCGCCGCCGGGGTCGAACTCGCCGAGCCTCACCCGTACACCGAGGATGTGCCCGGCCGCGGCGTCCACGTCCGACTCTTCCAACAGGCCTTTCTCCAGGGCCGTTTCGACGGACGCCGTCGTCGGTCCCGCGTTCGTGTCGTCCGTCGTGAAGCTGTCGACGCCCGCCTTCAGCGCCGCCGCGTTCCCCTCGGCGAGCGTCTCGTAGTACTTCTGGCTGCCGGTGCCGGCCAGATTGTTCGGCGCGTACGCGTCCGTGACGTTCAGCAGCCCGCGCGGGGACCGTCCGCGCAGCTCGTCCAGCGCCGGATTCACCGTCGCGGGACGGCCGTTGACCAGGTTGTACGAGGACATCACCCCGGTCGCCGCACCTGCCTCGACCGCGGGCGTGAACGCCGGCTCCTCGTACTCCTTGAGCACTCGCGGGCGCAGGTCGGAGGAGGTGGTGGTGCGGTCCACCTCGTTGTTGTTGCCGAGGAAGTGCTTGAGCGTGGGCGCCGTCCTGAGATGGTCCGGATCGCCACCGGTCAGTCCCGTGCCGTACGCGGTGGCCATCGAGCCGGTGAGGTACGGGTCCTCCGAATAGCCCTCCTCGTTTCGGCCCCAGCGCGGGTCGCGCAGCGGATTGACCACGGGCGCCCACACGTTGAGGCCCCAGCCGGCCGGACGCTCCCGCTGGAACCCGCGCACCTCGTCGCCCACCGCCGAGCCCACCCGCTCGACCAGCGCGGGGTCCCACGTCGACGCGAGCCCCAGGGCCTGCGGGAAGACGGTCGCCTCCCCGAGCCAGGCCACCCCGTGCAGCGCCTCGGTGCCGGTCCTGAACGCCCGGATGCCGAGACGGGGGATCGCCGGCTGCCACTGGTGGAGCAGGGACACCTTCTCGTCGAGTGTGAGACGGGACAGCAGGTCGTTTACGCGGGCGGCGGTGGGCAACCGCGGATCGCGGAAGGGGTACGGGGGCTCGTCGGCCCCCGCCGGTCCTGCGGCACCGAGGCCGCCGATCAGGGCCAGCGCCAGGACGACCGCGGTGCCCGGTCTCCTCCCGCTCCCCGTGCCCCTCGCGCCGCTCCCGCCGCGTCCGCGGCTCGTGCCCCTCGTGCGGATCGTGCCTTTTGCGCCTCTCGTGCCTCTCGTGCCTCTCATGTCACGGCTCCTCGGGCCAGTGGCTTGCAAGGTCAGGGACGCGGCACCGTGCTCGCCCGCACGGTCAGCCGCGGGGACAGCAGGGTCGCCTCCGGTACGGCGGCTCCGCCGAGCTTCCTCATCAGCAGGTCCACCGCCCCGGCGCCCACCTCGGCGGCGGGTATGGCGACGGAGGTGACCGGGACGCGGGCCCGCCCGGCCACCTCGTCCGGGCAGATGGCCGTGACCGACAGGTCCCCGGGCACGCGCAGGCCCATCGCCTCGAACGCGTCGATGAGCGGCTCCAGGACCGGCTCGTTGTGCACGACGACACCCGTCAGGGCGGGCCGCTCCCGCAGGAGCAGTTCGGCCACCCGCCGGGCCGCGGCAGGGCCCGCCTCGCACGGGTGCACCGAGGAGGACAGCCCGCACCGGTCGGCCGCCGCGGTGAAGCCCCGGACGACCCGCTGCGCGAACCCCGTCCCCCGCACGTACACCTCGGGCGGCGAGCCCACGAGTGCGACCACCCGGTGCCCGAGCCCCGCCAGATGCTCGACGCACAGCTCGCCCGCCGCCGCGAAGTCCAGGTCGATGCAGGTCAGCCCGGCGGGCTCGGCCGGGAAGCCGATGAGCACCGACGGGCGGTCCAGGGCGCGCAGCAGCGGCAGCCGTCCGTCGTGCAACTGGACGTCCATCACGATGAGCGCGTCCACGAGGGCCGTGTCCGCGACCCGCCGCAGCCCGTCCCCGCCCTCCTCCTGCGTGAGCAGCAGCACGTCGTGGTCGTGCCGCCGGGCGGCCGTCACCACGGACACCGCGAACTGCATCACCACCGGCACATGGATGCCCGCCCGCAGCGGCACGACCAGCGCGAGCACGTTCGACCTGCTGCTCGCCAGGGCCCGGGCGCCGGCGTGCGGCCGGTAGCCCAGCTCGCGGATGCTGGCCTCGACCCGCTGCCTGGTCTCCTCGGAGATCGGGCGCTTGCCGCTCAGCGCGTACGACACCGTGCTGGGGGACACGCCGGCGTGCCGCGCCACGTCGGTGATCTTCACCATGCCGGTCCCCGCCCCCGCCCCGGTTCCCCGGCGCGCGGCTCCCGGGCCTCCGGCTCCAGTTCGAGCGACAGGAAGCCGGTCCCGGCCGCCGCCCGCGCGGTCCGGCCGCCCGCCGCCAGCGCCCACGGTGCCGACGGGTCGCTCGACGAGGCCCGCAGGGTGTCCCCCTCGCGCACGACGGTGAAGGCGGTGCCGGCCACGGAGAGCGTGACCTGGGCGCCCCGCTCCAGGGCGTACGCGTGCAGGGTGACCCCGTCCGCGTACGGATAGTCCGGCCGGTCGTCGACGGCGCCGACCGGGACCACCGCGCCGGGCCTGACGAGCAGCGGCACGCTCAGGAAGCCGTGCCGTTCACGGACCCAGCGGGGGCCCGTCTCCCGCCGCCCGGTCAGGAAGTGGGTCCAGGTCCCCTCGGGCACGTAGTACGACACCTCGCCCTCGTCGGAGAACACCGGCGCGACCAGCAGGTCGGGGCCGAGCATGTACTGCCGTTCCAGATGGGCGCACCCGGGGTCGTCCGGGAACTCCAGGACCATGGCGCGCATCATCGGCACGCCCTCCGTGTGCGCGGTGCGGGCCGCCTCGTACAGGTAGGGCATCAGCCGCAGCTTGAGCCGGGTGAACAGCCGCAGGACGTCCACGGCCTCCTCGTCGAACAGCCAGGGGACCCGGTAGGACGAGGAGCCGTGCAGCCTGCTGTGCGAGGACAGCAGTCCGAACGCGATCCACCGCTTGAAGAGCGCGGGTGTCGGCGTGCCCTCGAAGCCGCCGATGTCGTGGCTCCAGTAGCCGAACCCGGACAGCCCGAGCGACAGCCCGCCGCGCAGCGACTCCGCCATCGACTCGTAGGTCGCCTCGCAGTCGCCGCCCCAGTGCACGGGGAACTGCTGGCTCCCCGCGGTCGCCGAACGGGCGAAGACGACGGCCTCCTCCTCGCCCCGGTGCTTGCGCAGCACGTCGAAGACGGTCCGGTTGTACAGGTACGAGTAGTAGTTGTGCATCCGCTCGGGGTCGGCGCCGTCCGCGTACGCCACGTCGACCGGGACCCGCTCCCCGAAGTCGGTCTTGAAGCAGTCGACGCCCTGGTCGAGCAGTGCCGCGAGCTTCGACGCGTACCAGTCCCGGGCCGCCGGACCGGTGAAGTCCACCAGGGCCATTCCCGGCTGCCACAGGTCCCACTGCCAGACACCGCCGTCCGGCCTGCGCAGCAGGTGTCCCAGCTCCTTCCCCTCCGCGAAGAGCGGGGAGCGCTGCGCGATGTACGGGTTGATCCAGACGCAGATGCGCACTCCGCGCTCCTTGAGGCGGGCCAGCATCCCCCGCGGGTCGGGGAAGACCCGCGGGTCCCACTCGAAGTCGCACCAGTTGAACTCCCGCATCCAGAAGCAGTCGAAGTGGAAGACCGACAGCGGGAGTTCGCGCTCCTTCATGCCGTCGATGAAGGAGCTGACGGTGGTCTCGTCGTACGAGGTGGTGAAGGACGTCGACAGCCACAGCCCGAACGACCAGGCGGGCGGCAGCGCGGGGCGCCCGGTGAGCGCCGTGTACTTGCGCAGGATCTCCTTCGGAGTGGGCCCGTACACGACGTAGTACGTGAGCTGCTGGGTCTCCGCGCTGAACTGCACACGGGACACCGCCTCGGAGCCGACCTCGAAGGACACCCGGCCCGGATGGTCGACGAAGACGCCGTAGCCCGCGTCCGTCAGATAGAACGGCACGTTCTTGTACGCCTGTTCCGTGGCGGTGCCGCCGTCGGCGTTCCACATGTCGACGACCTGGCCGTTCTTGACCAGCGGCCCGAACCGCTCGCCGAGCCCGAAGACATGGGTGCCCACGCCCAGGTCGAGCTGCTCGCGCAGGTAGTGCCCGCCGCCGGCGGTGTCCCGCATGATGCCCATGCCCTTGGGGCCGCTGGTGGTGAGCGTGCGGCCGTCCGCGAGGAAGTCCACGTGCCACGGCCCGGACCTGGCCACCCTGACGGACAGGGCGCCCGAGGTGAGCGTCGCGGACTCCTCGTCGTACCCGGCGTGGGCCGCGAACTCCTCGTGCCCCAGCTCGAACCGCGGACCGCGCGGCTCCTCGCCCTCGAAGTGGGTGAACGTGACGCCGATGACGTCCGGCATCGGCGCGTGCGCGCTGATCGTCACGACCGGTCCCTTCAGCAGGTCGCCGCGGTGGCGGATGGGCTGGGTCGGCGCGTGGATCTCCAACGTGCCCTGCCCGGCCGTCACATCGAGCACCTCGACCGGGTGGGCGGCGCTCACGCCCTCCCGCAGCAGCCAGTAGCCGTCGGTGAACTTCACACGCACACCCCTTACTTGACGGCACCCACGGCGATGCCGCGGGTGAGTGTCCGCTGGAAGACGAGGAAGAAGACGATGGCGGGCAGCACGCCCAGCAGGGCCGCCGCGTTCGTCATCGTGGCGTCCATCAGGCGCTGTCCCTGGAGGACGCCGAGCGCCACCGAGACGGTCTGGTTGTCGTTGGAGATCAGCATGACCAGGGGGAGCAGGAACTCGTTCCAGGTCCACACGAAGAAGAAGACGAGCAGGACGCCGAGGGTCGGCCGGCTGACCGGGACCACGATCCGCCACAGCACCTGCCACGCGTTCGCCCCGTCGATCCGGGCGGCATCGACGATCTCGCGGGGGAACCGGCCGAGCACCGCCGCCAGCAGATACGTACCGAACGCGGCCTGGATCACGGTGAAGACGATGACCACGCTCAGCCGGGTGTCGTACAGCCCGGCCTCCTTGCTCAGGTGGTAGACGGGGTAGACCAGCGCCTCCTGCGGGAGGGTGTTCGCCAGCACGAAGAAGGCGAGCACCCAGGCGCGGCCCCTGATCCGGCCGATGCCGATCGCGTACGCGTTCAGTACGGACAGGACGACCGCGAGCACGGCCACACTGCCGCTGATCAGCACGGAGTTGAGCAGTTTCTGCCCGAAGTCGACGCGCTCCCAGAAGTCCTTCAGGCCGTCCAGGTACAGCCCGTCCGGAAGGCTGAGCGGACCGCCCGCCGAGTACTCGGCCGGAGACTTCACCGCGTTGACGGCGACGATCAGGAACGGCAGCACCATGAACAGCGCCCCGACGGCCAGGGCGACCAGCACGGGGTACCGGGAGAGGACCGCGGAACGCGGCCGGCCCGCCGGGCGGCGTACGGCGCTCATCGCGCGACTCCTTCCTCGGCGTCCTCCACGCGGGTCTGCCACCGCAGCCCCGCCACGGCCAGCGCCAGGATGATCACGGTCAGCACGGTGGAGACCGCCGCGCCGTAACCCACCTGCGTCTTCTCGAAGAAGGTGGTGAAGGAGAAGTACGACGGCACCTCGGTCGCGCCGCCCGGGCCGCCCTTGGTGAGCACGTAGACCGCGCCGAAGACCTTGAGCGCGGCGATCGTGCACCACAGCAGGACCACATGGATCTCCGGGCGGATCTGCGGCAGCGTGACGTGCCGGAACCGCCGCCACCAGCCCGCGCCGTCCAGCTCGGCCGCCTCGTGCAGCTGAGGGTCCACGCGCTGGAGCCCCGCCATGAAGACGACCAGCGGGAAGCCGAGCTGGACCCACACCATCACGCCCATGACGCTGTACAGCGCGAGGTCCGGGTCGCCCAGCCAGTCCCGCTGCCACGAGCCGAGGTGCAGGACGCTCAGCAGCTCGTTCAGCGCCCCGTTCTCCGGCGCCAGGATCCAGCTCCACACGATGCCCGCCACCGCGATCGGCAGCACCTGCGGAAGATAGAAGCAGGCGCGCAGCACCGAGGCCGTCCGGGTCCCGAAGTGCCGGCCGACGAAGTCGAACAGGGCGGCCGCGAGGACCAGGCCGACGGCGGTGGGCACCACGGCCATCGCGACGACCATCAGGAGGCTGTGCCGGAAGGACGCCCAGAACTCCGAGTCGTCCAGCAGCTCGCGGTAGTTGGCGAGCCCGGTCCACCGCGGGGTGCCCACCCCCTGCCACTCGGTGAAGCTCACGCCGGTGTTCATCAGGAACGGCACGACGACGACCGCGAGGAACGCGAGGGCGCCGGGCAGCAGGAACAGCGCGTACGGGTCGCGGGACCGGCGCGGACGGCGCGGGCGGTGCGGGTCCCGCTTCCTGCGGACCGCCCGCCCGCCCCGTTCGACGGTGACCGTCATGTCTTCGGTACGCCCTTGTCGTACGCCTTCTGCACGGCGTCCAGGTAGGCGTCCGGGGTCGCGTCGCCCGTGATGAGCTTCTGCGTCTCGGAGACGAGGACGTCGTAGAAGCCGGGCACGGGCCAGTCCGGGTAGAAGGCCAGGCCGTCCCTCTCCGCGAGGGTGTTGAAGTTCTCGATCAGCCCCTTGGCCCGCGGGTCCGTGATCGCGGCGGGATCGGCGGCGACCGGCACCCCGCCCTTGTTTCCCAGCAGGTTCTGGATCCTCCTCGACATGGTGATGTCGATGAAGTCGTACGCGAGGTCCTTGTTCGCGGCGCCCTTGGGCACCACCCAGAGGTTGCCGCCGGAGCCCAGGGTCATGGCCGAGTCGGGCCACAGGAAGGTGCCCCAGTCGAACTTGTTCTCCGCGACGAAGCGGCCGTACCACCAGCTGCCGGAGAACAGGATCGGGCTCTCGCCCCGGATGAAGGAGACCCCGGCGTCCTCCGCCTTCGTCCCACTGGACTTCTCGCTGATGTAGCCCTTGCGCACCCAGTCGGCGAAGGTCTCGGCGCCGTACGTCCAGGCCGCGTCGTGGAAGTCGCTCTTCCCTTGGTACAGCTCGTAGGAGTCCACCCAGCCGCGGTCCGCCCTCGACAGCGCCAGCTGGTACAGGTACTGCTGCGCCATGTACTCGGCGCCCGCGTTGGCGAGCGGCGTGACGCCCTTGTCGACGAACGCGTCCATGGCCGCGGTCAGCTCGCCGAACGTCCTCGGTTCGGCCACGCCGTGCTTCTCGAAGAGGTCCTTGTTGTAGAAGACCATCGTGTACTCGGCGTAGTTGGGGATGCCGTACCACTTGCCGGACCCCATCACACCGCGGGCGTCGTACTGGCTGGTGGTCCGCACGCTCGCGCTGATCTTCCTGTCCCAGCCGCGCTCGGCGGCCTCGGCGGACAGATCGGTGAGCAGCCCCTGCTTGGACAGCAGGCCGGCCGTGGCGTTGCCCTTGTTGTACTCCATGAGGTCGGGCGCGTCACCCGAGTTGAGGACCATCGGGGCGGTCTTCTGGATCTGTTCGAAGCCCTTCTCCTCGAACTTCACCTCCACGCCCGGATGCGTCCTCTCGAACTCCTCGATCGCCGCGTTCCAGGCCAGGCCCATCGCGCTGTCGGGGCCCTCGTAGTGCCACAGCCTGAGTGTCTTCCCGTCGGAGGACCCACTGTCCGAGCCGCCGCAGGAGGCCAGCAGCAGGGTTCCGCACAGAACCGCCGCAGCCGTCGCCATCACACGCCTTCGTGCCGTCAACATCCAGTGCCTCCAGGGGAGTCGGATGGCTCACTGTCCAGGTGAGTCGTGTTCGCCGCGCTCGTCGTGCCCGTCGCGGGGGTCGCCCCGCGGGGTGCGTCGAATCGATTCGACACAGGACGTCGAAGCGCTTCGACGGGGGAAGGTATGTGGGGGGCGCGTACGCGTCAATGGGATGGACGGGATCCGGAGACGTCCGGCGACTCGGAGGGCTTCGTGCACCCCTGGGACCCCGACGGCTCCGGGGACTCGGAGGGTCCGGCCGCCGCGGGACGTGTGCGGCTCCCCGGACGGCCGAGGGCCCCGGCGACCGCTCCCGTCACCGCCCGGGAGGTGGCCGCCGCGATCAGCAGCGCTGCGGCGGCCGCGGCCACGGGCACCGCGTACCCCGCGGACGCCTCGCCCGTGGGGCCGTGCTCCACCACCCACCCGCCGAGCGCCGACCCGCAGGCGATGCCGCCCAGCAGCCCCGTCACCGCCAGCGTCATCCCCTCGTTCGACCGGCCCTCGGGCGTGCGGTGCTGCACCAGGGTCATCGCGGTGACCATCGTCGGCGCCGTGGCCGTCCCGGCGACCAGCAGTGCGAGGGCCGGCAGGACGAGTCCGCCGGCGAGCGAGGCGGCGAGCAGGGGCAGGGCCATGAGGAGGGTCATCGCGGCGACGCTCACCAGGTACGCGCGCTCCACGGGACCCCGCGGTCCGCGCACTCCGAGGACGAGTCCCGCCGCGCACGAGCCGGCCGCCTGGAGCGCGAGGATCGCACCGGCCGCCGCACGGTGTCCCTGTGCGTCCGCGAACGCGATCGTGACGACCTCCATCGAGCCGAACACCGCGCCGGTGGCGAGGAAGCCGAACAGCAGCGGGGGCATCCCGGGCGCGCGCGCCGGGGACGGCCCGGGCGTCGAGGCGCGGCCTCCGGCGGGCGGTTCCGTGGACCGCTGCGCGGCGAAGACCAGCACCCCGGTGAGCATCAGGACCACCCCGACGAGCGTGCCGGCCTCCGGGAAGAGCGTCCCGCACAGGAACGCTGCCAGTACGGGGCCGAGCATGAAACACAGCTCGTCGGCCGCCTGCTCGAAGGAGTTCGCGGTGTGCAGCCGTGCCGGTTCCCCCTTGAGGAGATGGGCCCAGCGCGCCCGCGACATGCCCCCGGTGTTGGGTGTCGTGGCCGTCGCCGCGTACGCCGCGAACAGGGTCCAGTCGGGCGCCCCGTACCGGACGCACAGCAGCAGCGACAGCGAGCCGAGCGCCGCGAGGGCCGTCGCGGGCACGGCGATCCGCGCCTGGCCGTGACGGTCGACGAGCCGGGCCGTCCAGGGTGCGACGACCGCGGTCGCGGCCAGCCCCGCGGCGGTGACGGCACCGGCGAGCGCGTACGAGCCGCGCGCCCCGGCGATCATGATCACGGCGCTCACGCTGAACATGCCCATCGGCAGACGCGCGATCAGATTCCCGATCGTGAACGCCCGGGTGCCGGGGATGGCGAAGAGCGCGCGGTACGGGTTCCGGGACCGGCGCGTGCGTGGCACGGTCGTCCCGGTCGCGTCGGTCGTCCGGGGCGCGTCGGTCGTGGCGGTCGTCCCGGCCGTCCGGGACGCGTCCGCTGCGGAGGGCGTCCCGGTCGCGCCGGTCGCGTCCGGCCGCCGGGGTTGCGGAAGCCGTGCCGGCCGAGAGGGCTGCGAGGGTCGGGGGGCGTCGCGGTGCGGGGCCGGGTGCTGCGGGGCGTCATGCTTCGGGGTGTCGCGGTGCGGGGCCGGGTGCGGGGCTGGGTGCTGCGGCATGGATCAACGGTCGCCCGGCCCCGCGCCGGGAGTCCAACACCTGATCGACACCCGTTCACGCGTCCGCGTTGTAAATTCCCCGGGTGTCCGCCCACCTCGAACCCCGTCTGCTGCGCGCCTTCCTCGCCGTCGCCGAGGACCTGCACTTCACCCGCGCCGCCGCCCGGCTGTACGTCGCCCAGCAGGCCCTCAGCCGTGACGTGCGGCGCCTGGAGCGGGAACTGGGCGCCGAGCTGTTCGTGCGCAGCACGCGCCAGGTGGCGCTGACCCCCGAGGGCGAGCGGCTGCTGCCGTACGCGCGACGGGCCCTCCAGGCGCAGGACGAGCTGCTCGCCGCGTTCCGGGGGCCGGACACCGAGCGGCCGCTCCTGGTGGACGTGAACACCCCCGGCCTGGTCTCGGGACGCGTGCTCGCCCTGGCCCGCGAACTCGCCCCCGACTGCGAGCTGATGTCCCGCTTCGAGAGCGGCCTCACCGGCGCCGCGGGCGAACTGCTCGCGGGCAGGCTCGACGCGTCCTTCGGGCGGTTCGCCGGCCTGGACCCCGTCCTCCGCGCCCGGCTGGACCACCAGCCCGTGCGCTACGAGCCGATGGCCGTCATCCTCCCCGAGGACCACCGCCTGGCCCCGCTCGACGCCGTACCGCTCGCCGCGCTGGCCGGCGAACAGGTCTACGCGGGCGCCGGCAACCCCCGGACGTTGGAATGGACCGATTTGGCCCGTCAGCTTTTCGAGGGACGCGGAATCGAGGTCGCGGCACCCGCCCCACTGGCCGTCGGGGCCGATGAGTTCCAAAGGATCATGGCCAAGACGCGGACCCCCGTGCTCGCCGTCTGTGACTTTCCGGCCATGCCCACCTCGGTCCTGCGCCCCCTGGTCGACCCCGTCCCCCTGTCACCCGTGTCGCTGGTGTGGCGCAAGGGGCTGGTGCATCGCGGAATCACGGCACTGCGCACCGCGGCCGCGCGCCTCGCGGACGCGGAAGGGTGGCTCAAGCGGCCCGCTGAAGGATGGATTCCGGCCACAGATGCACTCATCATGATGAGCCGGTTCTGACACGTAACTCTCCCTGTTGCGTATGTGCGCTACATTCATGGCCCGGGTGCAGTGTGGTAAAGGGGGCGCTCGGATCGGATGGGGGTCCGGTCCGGACGACGAAAGTGCGAGTGCCCGGGTCGTGTGCGCACCCTTGAACCAGTCCCTGGGGGGATGTGCGTGCGCGTGGAAAATTGGCGGGAAGACGCTCAACCGGGTCGGAGCGGTACCGGCCGCCCGGTCGGGGGTGGAGCCGATCCGTCGGCCCGTCGTGAGGTCGGCGGATCGCCCTTCGGCGACGCCGACCGGCCGTTCCGCGGTGACTCCGGTCACCCCGAGGGATGGTTCGGCGGTGCGGCGGGCCCGTCGGTGCCGCGCCAGAAGATCAACGAGCCGGGTGGCGAAGCAATGACAGGTACGGGACCGGGATTCGGCGAGCCGGGCGGGGCCCGGTCGGATTCCGGCGGGTCCGTCTGGGGCGACCCGGGCACCGACGCCGGCTTCGCGTACGACTCCGACGGCAGCCTCGGCCAGGACTCCTGGCAGGAGGCCCGGCGCCCCGAGCACACCCACGACCCGCACGAGGTCACGATCCAGCTCGACGGCGTGGGCCAGCAGCTCGAGGACTGGCTCGTCCAGCAGGCCAAGGGCGCGCCCAGCGCCCAGGAGCCCTCGGACGGCCCGGTCTTCGTCGACGAGACGGGCCGCCGCAGCCGCAGATACCGCCGGATCGGCATGGCCGTCGGACTGGCCTGCGCCGTCTACGCGGTCGTCATCCTCGCCACGCTCCTGTCCGGCAACTCGAGCGCGCCCTGGCTCCCTGTACCCGGTCAGGACGAGAACAAGCCCGCCGGCAAGGTCGACACCCCGTCGCTCCCCGCCGACTCCGTCGACCCGTCCGGCACGGTCAGCCCCTCCCCGGGCGAGAGCCCGTCGGCCGGCGGCGAGATCACCGGCACACCCGAGGCGAGCGGCTCGGCCGACCCGTCGGCCAGCGTCTCGGGCACGGGCAAGACGTCCGACCCCAAGCCCTCCCAGACCAGCACCAAGCCGGGCAGCAACCCGAAGCCGTCGAACGACCCCGAGCCGACGGACTCCGAACCGGCCACGCCCGACCCGGACCCGACGGAGACCGCCACGGTCGACCCGTCGGACCCGCCTGCCGCGGGTGGCACCGACACCGTCGCCGGTGCACAGCACACTCCCGCGCCGATCGCCGGGACGCCCGACGCCGAGGCCCCTGCCTCCGAACCGGCGCCGCTCACCGTGGCGCTCGCGTCCTCGTCCCTCCAGCACTCCCCGTCCCCGGAGAACATCCTCTGATGGCACCGCGCACCAGCCGCCGCCGCGCAGAGCGAGGCGCCCGGCGCCGACGCCTGCCCATGCGTTACCTGCTCCCCTCGCTCGTCCTCGTCGCCCTCATGGCGATGCTGATGCTGCGCGGATTCGTGCACAGCGAGATCCTCGCCGACCACCGCATCCAGGAGCCCGCCGCCACCGACCGCGTCCCGGACGAGATCCTGGAGGGCGGCCCGGTCATCGACACCCGCGGGGGCAAGGCGGGCAGCCTGTCCCTGCCGGACCACCGCCTGGTCCTCACCTTCGACGACGGACCGGACCCCGAGTGGACCCCCAAGGTCCTCGACGTGCTCAAGAAGCACGACGCGCACGCGGTCTTCTTCGTCACCGGCACGATGGCCTCCCGCTACCCGGACCTCGTCAGCCGCATGGTCGAGGAGGGCCACGAGGTCGGACTGCACACCTTCAACCACCCCGACCTCTCCTTCCAGTCGCATCGGCGCATCGACTGGGAGCTGTCCCAGAACCAGCTCGCGCTCGCGGGCGCGGCCGGTGTCCGCACCTCGCTGTTCCGCCCGCCGTACTCCTCGTTCGCCGACGCCATGGACAACAAGTCGTGGCCGGTCACCCAGTACATCGGCAGCCGCGGCTACATCACCGTCGTCAACAACACCGACAGTGAGGACTGGAAGAAGCCCGGCGTCGACGAGATCGTCCGCCGCGCCACGCCCCAGGGCCGCAAGGGCGCCATCGTCCTGATGCACGACTCCGGCGGCGACCGCCACCAGACCGTCGAGGCACTCGACCGCCTGCTGCCGGACCTCGGCAGGAAGGGCTACGAGTTCGACAACCTCACCGAGGCCCTCGGCGCCCCCAGCGCCCACACGAAGGTCTCCGGACTCGAACTGTGGAAGGGCAAGGCCTGGGTCTACGCCGTCCAGGCCTCGGAGAACACGACCGGCGCGCTCGTCGTCGGCCTCGCTGTCATCGGTGTCCTGGTCTTCGCACGCTTCGGCCTGATGCTGATCCTCTCCGCGCTGCACGCCCGCCGGGTGCGCCGCCGCGGCTTCCGCTGGGGACGGCCCGTCACCGAGCCGGTGTCGGTGCTGGTGCCCGCGTACAACGAGGCGAAGTGCATCGAGAACACGGTGCGTTCGCTCATGGCCGGCGAGCACCCCATCGAGGTCCTCGTCATCGACGACGGTTCGAGCGACGGCACGGCCCGCATCGTGGAGAACCTGCGCCTGCCGAACGTGCGCGTGGTGCGCCAGCTCAACGCGGGCAAGCCCGCGGCGCTCAACCGGGGCATCGCCAACGCGCGTTACGACCTCATCGTGATGATGGACGGCGACACGGTCTTCGAGCCGGCCACCGTCCGCGAACTCGTCCAGCCCTTCGGCGACCCGAGCGTCGGAGCGGTCGCGGGCAACGCGAAGGTCGGCAACCGCAACTCGATGATCGGTGCCTGGCAGCACATCGAGTACGTGATGGGCTTCAACCTCGACCGCCGCATGTACGACATGCTCAACTGCATGCCGACCATCCCGGGCGCGGTCGGCGCGTTCCGCCGCTCCGCCCTCGAACGCGTCGGCGGCATGAGCGAGGACACCCTCGCCGAGGACACCGACATCACGATGGCCATGCACCGCGACGGCTGGCGGGTCGTGTACGCGGAGAACGCCCGCGCCTGGACCGAGGCGCCGGAGTCCGTCCAGCAGCTCTGGTCGCAGCGCTACCGCTGGTCGTACGGCACCATGCAGGCCATCTGGAAGCACCGCAGGGCGGTCATCGAACGGGGCCCGTCGGGCCGCTTCGGCCGGATCGGCCTCCCGCTGGTGGCGCTGTTCATGATCGTGGCGCCGCTGCTGGCACCGCTGATCGACGTGTTC
Organism: Streptomyces fructofermentans; assembly: GCF_014651055.1. GTDB lineage: Bacteria > Actinomycetota > Actinomycetes > Streptomycetales > Streptomycetaceae > Streptomyces > Streptomyces fructofermentans. The sequence continues at coordinate 1,718 of NZ_BMWD01000032.1, read as the reverse complement.
CTGCTGTACGGCCTGGTCTTCGGCCCCACGCAGAAGACGGTCGTCGCATGGCTGGGCGTCCTGCTCATCCAGGCGGTGTGCGCCGCGTACGCGTTCCGCCTGGACAAGGAACGCATGACCCACCTGCTCTCGCTCCCGCTCCAGCAGGTCCTCTACCGGCAGCTGATGTACGTCGTCCTGCTCCAGTCCTGGATCACCGCCCTGACCGGAGGCCGTCTGCGCTGGCAGAAGCTGCGTCGCACGGGCGTGGTGGAGGCGCCGGTCGCGGCCCCCCGTGAGCCGGTCCGCGGTGACGAACGGAGGCCGGTGGGATGACGCACGGGCACACCGAACACACCGGACACACCGGACACACCGGGGCCGGCAACGCCTACTGGCCGCCGTACGGCGAGCAGCAGGGCGTCCCGTACCAGCGGACCGGCGAGGCAGGGCACCTGGCAGCCGAGCGGCCGGAACCCGTGACGGAACCCGTCCCGGAGCCGCCGGCGCGGACCGAGCCCGCGCCGAAGGCGAAGAAGCCGGGCCGCGACCGCTATCTGGACCTGCTCCGCTCCATCGCGCTGGTCCGCGTGGTCGTCTACCACCTCTTCGGCTGGGCGTGGCTGACGGTCCTCTTCCCCTCCATGGGCGTCATGTTCGCGCTGGCCGGCTCGCTGATGGCGCGCTCGCTGAAGCGGCCCGCGGCGGGCGTGATCAGAGGCCGGATCCGCAGGCTGCTGCCGCCGCTCTGGGCGTTCAGCGTGGTGGCCCTGGCCCTGATGTTCGCGGGCGGCTGGAACCCCTCCGAGGACCCCGACCACGGGGGCACCTGGGGTCTCATCAGCTTCGTCAACTACTTCGTCCCGATAGGCGCACCGCCCTACCCGTGGAGCCTCGGCGACAAGGCGGGCCTCCTGGAGAACACGTGGGCGGTCCAGGCGGCAGGTCCGCTCTGGTACCTGCGCGCGTACCTGTGGTTCGTGATCGCGTCGCCGCTCCTCGTCTGGGCCTTCCGCCGGGTGCCGTGGGTGACGCTGCTCGCTCCGCTGGGCCTGACGGCCGTGGTCGGCACGGGCCTGGTCACGATTCCGGGCGAGACGGGCAACGCCGTCTCGGACTTCGCGGTGTATGGCAGCTGCTGGGTGCTCGGCATCGCCCACCACGAGGGCTTCCTGGAGAAGGTGCCCCGCTACCTCTCGGTCTCCTGCGCGGTGCTGATCATGGCCTTCGGCCTGTGGTGGGCCTCGGGGCACCTGGGCCCGGACGGCTGGGACCTGAACGACATCCCGCTCGCCCAGGCGACCTGGTCCTTCGGTTTCGTGGTGATCCTGCTCCAGTACTCCCCGTCCTGGCAGGAGCTGCCCGGACGCCTCGCCAAGTGGGACAAGCTGGTGACCCTGTCCAACAACCGGGCCGTCACGATCTACCTCTGGCACAACTTCCTGATCATGGCCACGGTCCCGATCCTCGACCGGCTCTACGAACTCCCGTTCATGGACGACAGCATGGTCTCGGCGCTCGACTCGACGTACGCGATCTGGATGTTCCTCCTGGTGTGGCCGCTGATCGGTCTCACGATCCTCGGGGTGGGCTGGATCGAGGACATCGCGGCGAAGCGGAGTCCGCGGCTGTGGCCCAACGGCGTGCAGCGGAAGGGCTCCCGGCGCAGGTCCTGAGTCCGGCCGGTACGTGAAGTCGGGGCGGGTTCCCCGTCGTGGACGCGGTTGCGTCCACGACGG
>NZ_BMWD01000031.1 GCF_014651055.1 Streptomyces fructofermentans | reverse complement strand
CCCCGCATCGTCGCAGGTCAAAAGTGGGTAACAGAAAGGGTTCAAGTCCCGTCACTCACCCTGATGGTCCGAGGGCCGGTCCGCTTAGAGCGGACCGGCCCTCGGTCGTTCCCGCGGTCCGCCCGGAAGCCGGCGCCGCTCCGGCGGGACTCCCCCTGACTCCACCGGCTCCCCGCCGGACCTCGCGGTGGGCTTGTGAAGCCGTGCGGGGCGGCCGCTTCGCACGGCCCGGAACACGGAAGCGGCCCCGTACGTCTCGTACGGGACCGCCGTGCGCGCTCCTCCGCCGGTCCGCGTCACCCGCGGGCCGGCGCGCCTACGACGAGGCGCGCGCGACCAACTCGGTCGGCAGGACCACCTGCCGCCTCTCCAGCCCCCGGGAGACCGCGGGACGCCGGTCCGCGATCTCGTCCATCAGCAGGTCCAGCATCGCCCGGCCCATCTCCTCTATCGGCTGGCGCACGCTGGTCAGCGGCGGGTCCATGTGCCGGGCGATGGCCGAGTCGTCGTACCCGACCAGCGCCACGTCCTCCGGTATGCGGCGGCCGGCCTCGCGCAGCACCTGCCGGGCACCGGCCGCCATGACGTCGGAGCCCGCGAAGACCGCGTCCAGGTTCGGGCAGCGTGCGAGCAGCTCCGCCATCCCGCGGCGCCCGCCCTCCTCGGTGAAGTCGCCCGGCACGATGAGGCGTTCGTCGACCTCGTGGCCCGCGTCGCGCAGCGCCGCCCGGTAGCCGTCGACCCGGCGCTGGGCGCCGAACACGTCCAGCCGGCCCGCGAGGTGGGCTATGGTGCGCCGGCCCTGGGAGAGGAGGTGTTCCACGGCGAACCTGCCGCCGCCGTAGTTGTCCGAGTCCACGGACGGCAGCGTCTCGTCGGCGGAGCGCCGGCCGCTGATCACGGCCGGGATCTCCAGCTGGGAGAGCAGGTCCGGCAGCGGGTCGTCCGCGTGGACCGAGACCAGCAGGACCCCGTCGACCCGGTGCGCCGCCAAGTACTGGGCCAGCCGCTGCCGCTCCCGGTCGCTGCCCGCGAAGATCAGCAGGAGCTGCATCTCCGTGTCGGAGAGCGCCGCGCCCACACCCCGCAGCATGTCGGAGAAGTAGGGCTCGGCGAAGAAGCGCGTCTCGGGCTCGGGGACGACCAGGGCGATGGCGTCCGTGCGGTTGGCCGCGAGGGCACGGGCCGCGGTGTTCGGCACGTAGCCCAGTTCCGCGACCGCCGCCTCCACGGCCGCCCGGGTGGCGTCGCTGACCCGCGGGGAGCCGTTGATCACGCGGGAGACCGTGCCGCGGCCCACACCGGCACGTGCGGCGACCTCTTCCAGGGTCGGCCGCCCGCCGCTCCGGCCCCGCACTCCGTGGACTGCCATGGTCCGCCTCCCGTCCGACGCGGTTCGCACCGCGTTTGGCCTGGAATCTAACAGCCGTGATCGGGGCGGGGCTCCCGCGCGGAGTGCCGCCGTGCCACGATCGCACCTCCCCGGCACCTCGTCACGGGACCCGCCGAGCCCCGTCCGGGAGCGCGCGGGACCCGTCCCGGGACGCCGGGGGACCCTCCTGCCCGATCCCCGCCGCCGTTAGCTAACGGCCCGATAACTGAAGACATATCTCTATGCCCTCTCCCTTGACACCCCCGCGCCGAGCGGCGAACCTTCAACACATCACCTGTGGGAGCGCTCCCACAGTACCTGACACATACACATCCCGCACGTTCCCCGCCCGAGCCGCAGCGTGAACTAACGGGCCCAACAATGCAGTTGGCCGGGGGGTCGGCACGTCAGGGCAACAGGAGGACGCAATGCGAGCACGTACCCGTTTCGCCCGCCGGACGGCGGTCGTCGCGGCCGTCACCGCGCTGGGCGCCGGGCTGCTGGCCGGCTGTGCCGACGACGGTGACGACGGCGACTCGACGGACACCGGCGGCGGAAAGACCAAGATCACCCTGGGTCTGTTCGGCAGCTTCGGCTTCGAGGAGGCAGGCCTCTACAAGGAGTACGAGAAGCTCAACCCGGACGTCGACGTCCAGCAGACGGTGATCGAGCGGAACGAGAACTACTACCCGCCGCTGCTGAACCACCTCACCACCAACAGCGGTCTGGCCGACATCCAGGGCGTCGAGGTCGGCAACATCAGCGAGATCGTCACCACCCAGGGCGACAAGCTGATGGACCTCTCCAAGGTCAAGGGCGTCAACAAGGGCGACTTCCTCGACTGGAAGTGGGCGCAGGCCACCTCGAAGAGCGGGCAGACCGTCGGACTCGGCACGGACGTCGGCCCGATGGCGATCTGCTACCGCAAGGACCTGTTCGAGAAGGCGGGCCTGCCCACCGACCGCGAGGAACTCGCGAAGCTGTGGGCCGGCGACTGGAACAAGCTCGTCGACGTCGGCGCGGACTACAAGAAGAAGGCGCCGAAGGGCACCACCTTCATGGACTCCCCCGGCGGCCTCCTGAACGCGGTCCTCGGCAGCGAGGCCACGCGCTTCTACGACGACAACGGCGAGGTCATCTACAAGACCAACCCTAAGGTGAAGGCGGCGTTCGACCTGACCGCGAAGGCGGCCAAGGACGGACTGGTCGGCAAGTACACCCAGTTCCAGCCCACCTGGGACCAGGCGTTCGCCAACGACAAGTTCGCCGCCGTCTCCTGCCCGCCCTGGATGCTCGGCTACATCGCCGAGAAGGCCAACAAGGACACCAAGGGCAAGTGGGACGTCGCGAAGGCGCCCGTCGGCGGAAACTGGGGCGGCTCGTTCCTCGTCGTCCCCAAGAGCGGCAAGAACGCCGAGGCAGCGGCCAAGCTCGCCGCCTGGCTGACCGCCCCGGCGCAGCAGGCGAAGCTCTTCGGTGAGCGGGGCAGTTTCCCGAGCGCGCAGGCCGCGTACAGTTCGTCCGAGGTGACCAGCGCCAAGAACGACTTCTTCGGTGACGCTCCGATCGGCACCATCTTCGCGGCGGCCGCCAAGGACAGCCCGGTGCAGGTGATCGGCCCGAAGGACCAGATCATCCAGCAGGGTCTGACCGACAACGGCGTCTTCCTGGTGACGAAGGGCAAGTCCGCGGCGGAGGCCTGGGAGACGGCCACCAAGACCATCGACAACAACCTGGAGAAGTGACCGGTATGGCAACCCGGCACGACACCGCCGTGCCCCCCACGAAAGAGGGGGGCACGGCCCCGGGCCGAGCACCGGCCGATGTCCCGCCGTCCGAGGCGGCCAAGCGCCGGGACCGGCTCTCACGCCGCTGGCAGCGGGACGTGCGCTGGAGCCCGTACGCCTTCGTCTCCCCGTTCTTCCTGCTGTTCGTCGCCTTCGGGCTCTTCCCGCTGATCTACACCGGCTGGGCGTCGCTCCACACCGTGGAGCTGACCGCGCCGACCGACATGGACTGGGTGGGGCTGCGCAACTACACGCGCATCTTCGACGACGAGTTCTTCTGGAACGCGGCGCAGAACACCCTGACCATCGGCATCATCTCGACGGTCCCGCAGCTCGTGATGGCGCTCGGTCTGGCGCACATCCTCAACTACAAGCTGCGCGGGTCGACCTTCTACCGGGTCGTGATGCTCGCGCCGTACGCCACCTCGATCGCCGCCGCGTCCCTCGTCTTCGTGCTCCTCTTCGGACGCGACTACGGAATGATCAACTGGGGCCTCGGCATGGTCGGTTTCGACCACGTCGACTGGCAGCTCGACAAGTGGCCCTCGCAGTTCGCGGTCTCCACGATCGTCATATGGCGCTGGACCGGCTACAACGCGCTCATCTACCTGGCGGCGATGCAGGCCATCCCCCAGGACCTGTACGAGTCCGCGGCCCTTGACGGGGCCTCGCGCTGGCGGCAGTTCATCCATGTGACGCTGCCCTCGCTGCGGCCGACGATCCTGTTCACGGTCGTCGTCTCGACCATCGGCGCCTCCCAGCTCTTCGGCGAGCCGCTGCTGTTCGACGAGAACAAGGGAGCGTCCGGCGGCGCCGAGCACCAGTTCCAGACGCTCGGGCTCTACCTGTACGAACAGGGCTGGATCAACCAGCACCTGGGCCGGGCCTCCGCCATCGCCTGGACGATGTTCCTGATCCTCATCGTGATCGGAGTCATCAACTACGTCATCTCGCGCCGGCTGCGCGCCAGTAGTTAAGGAGAACCGGCCGTGACGACGACACTGACGAAACCGACCGCACCGGAGGAAGCCCCTCCCAAGAGGCGGGCCAAGGCGCTGCGCGCCGGCGGGCAGCTGCACGCCGGACCGATCGCCTACGTGATCCTCGCCCTCTTCACCATCGGCTCGCTGTTCCCGCTGGTGTGGACGGCGATCGCCGCCTCGCGCGACAACAACCGCCTCGCGCAGACCCCGCCGCCGTTCTGGTTCGGCGGGAACCTGCTCGACAAGCTCGAACTCGCCTGGACCGACGCGAACCTGGGCGAGGCGTTCTTCAACACCACCCTCGTGGCGGGCATCTCGGCGATCACCATCGTGTTCCTGTCCACGATCGCCGGCTTCGCCTTCGCCAAGCTGCGCTTCAAGGGCCGGGGCGCGCTGATGCTGATCGTGATCGGCACGATGATGGTGCCGCCGCAGCTCAGCATCATCCCGCTGTACATGATGGTCGCCGAACTCGGCTGGACCGACCAGCTCCAGGCCGTGATCCTGCCCTCCCTGGTGAGCGCCTTCGGCGTGTTCTTCATGCGGCAGTACCTCATCCAGGCACTGCCCGACGAGATCATCGAGGCCGCCCGGGTGGACGGCGCGAGCAGTTGGCGCGTGATCTGGCACATCGTGTTCCCGGCGGCCCGGCCCGCGATGGCCGTGCTCGGGATGCTGATGTTCGTACAGACGTGGAACGACTTCCTGTGGCCGTTCCTCGTGCTCACGCAGACGGGCAGCCCGACCGTGCAGGTCGCGGTCGCGGGCCTCGGCCGGGGCTACACGCCCGACCAGGCGCTGATCATGGCCGGCGCGCTGCTCGGCACACTGCCGCTGCTGCTCGTCTTCGCCCTCTTCGGCAAGCAGATCGTCGGCGGCATCATGCAGGGCGCGGTCAAGGGCTGACCCTCCGGTGAGGGCCCGCGGACCGGGCCCTCCCTTCGGGGCCTGTCCGCGGGCGCCCCGCCCGCCGGCCCGCCGCGGGCCGGTGCGCGCCGCCGCCCGCAGCCGTCGCGGACCACCTTCTCGCGGACCCTTTCGCGGGCCGGGCCACCGTAGCCCCGGCCCCGGGCCCCTCCCCCTACTCGTCGGTCTCCACGACCCCTCGGCCCTTATGGGAGCGCTTCCATGCCTGAGCCTGTGACCTTCCCGCCCGCCTTCCTCTGGGGCGCGGCCACCTCCGCGTACCAGATCGAGGGGGCGGTGCGGGAAGACGGCCGCACACCCTCGATCTGGGACACCTTCAGCCATACGCCCGGCAGGACGGCCGGTGGCGAGAACGGCGACATCGCCAACGACCACTACCACCTCTACCGCGACGACGTGGCGCTCATGGCGGACCTCGGCCTGACCGCGTACCGCTTCTCGGTGTCCTGGTCGCGCGTGCAGCCCACGGGCCGCGGCCCCGCCGTCCAGCGCGGCCTGGACTTCTACCGGCGGCTGGTCGACGAGCTGCTGGCCAAGGGCATAAAGCCCGCGGTCACCCTCTACCACTGGGACCTCCCCCAGGAGCTGGAGGACGCGGGCGGCTGGCCCGAGCGCGACACCGCGCTGCGCTTCGCCGAGTACGCGCACATCGTCGGCGAGGCCCTCGGCGACCGCGTCGAGCAGTGGATCACCCTCAACGAGCCGTGGTGCAGCGCGTTCCTGGGCTACGCCTCCGGGGTGCACGCGCCGGGCCGCACCGACCCGGTGGCGTCCCTGCGGGCCGCGCACCACCTGAACCTGGCCCACGGACTGGGCACCTCCGCGCTGCGGTCGGCGATGCCCGCGCGCAACAGCGTCGCGGTGAGCCTCAACTCCTCGGTGGTCAGGCCGCTGACGCAGAGCCCGGGCGACCTTGCGGCGGCGCAGCGCATCGACGACCTCGCCAACGGGATCTTCCACGGCCCGATGCTGCACGGCGCGTACCCGCGGACGCTGTTCGCGGCGACGGCCGGACTGACGGACTGGTCGTACGTCGAGGACGGGGACCTCGCGCTGATCCACCAGCCGGTGGACGCGCTCGGCCTCAACTACTACACGCCGACCCTGGTCGGCGCCGCGGACCCGGCCGCCGACGGTCCGCGCGCCGACGGCCACGGGGCCAGCGAGCACTCGCCGTGGCCCGGCGCGGACGACGTGATGTTCCACCAGACGCCGGGCGACCGGACCGCGATGGGCTGGACCGTCGACCCGACGGGCCTGCACGAGCTGATCATGCGGTACACGCGGGAGTCGCCCGGGCTGCCCCTGTACATCACGGAGAACGGCGCCGCGTACGACGACAAGCCGGAGCCCGACGGCAGCGTGCACGACCCGGAGCGCGTCGCGTACCTGCACGGCCACCTCGCCGCCGTACGCCGTGCCATCACCGACGGCGCCGACGTCCGCGGGTACTACCTGTGGTCCCTGATGGACAACTTCGAGTGGGCGTACGGCTACGACAAGCGCTTCGGCGCGGTGTACGTGGACTACGCGACCCAGGCGCGTACGCCGAAGTCGAGCGCGCTCTGGTACGGGGAGGCGGCGCGCACGGGCGCGCTGCCGCCGACGACCGCGGCCGAGTAGGCCCGAGGGACGACCCGCGGGGGAAGCGGGCGGGGTGGGAGCGGGGGCGCGGCATCCGGAGGGGGGTGCCGCGCCCCCGTCCGTCCGGGCCGGGCCGTGTCCGGTGCGACACGTGCGCCCCGGCCGGGTGGGGGGGAAGGCCGGCCGGGGCGCGTGCCCCTCCGCGAGGGAGGGTCTTCCTGTGGGGGGCTGCGGGGCCGTCCGCCGGGGAGAGCCCGGACGCGGGGCGCCCGGCACGGACCGCCCGGTCGGCGGCTACTCGTAGGCGGCGAAGGCCTTCGTGAAGGCGTGCGTGCCCTGGAGGATCGAGCTGCAGGTCGCGTCGGCCGACGGCCTGGCGCCGCCGGGGCACTGCCTGTCGCGGGTCGCGGACCACATGGACAGCCAGCCGATCCCCTTCGACTCGGCGAAGTCCACGAGCTGGGTGGCGTCGTCCACCGTGAAGATCTCCGTCACGACGTCGTTGACACCGATCATCGGGGTGACGGCCACCGTCCTCCAGGCCGCGGAGTCGGAGAGCCCCAGCACACCCTTGATCTGGGCCTGGGTCGCCGTCGCGGCCTGCACGGCGTAGGTGCCCATGTCCCCGTCGTACGCGGGTCCGTAGTCCATCGCCATGATGTTGACGGCACTGACGGCGACACCGTTGGACCTCGCGTCGGACAGCAGGTCCACCCCGTCCTGGGTGAGTCCCTCCGGCATCACCGGCAGGGTGAACGAGACGTCCAGGCCCGGGTGCTGCTTCTGGAGCTTCGCGACGGCCCTCGCCCGGCGGGTGTTGGCGGCCGCGTCGGGAAGGGCGCCGCCCTCCACGTCGAAGTCGACCTTGGTGAGTCCGTACGCGTCCACCGCCCTGCCGTACGCGGCGGCGAGCGCGTCAACGGAGGCGCAGTTCAGGGCCAGTTCGGAGCCCGCCGCGCCGCCGAAGGAGACCCGCACGTCACCGCCCGCGGCACGCAGCGCGCCGATCTGCGCGGCCACCGCGTCGGTGCCGAGGTCCGTCACGCCGCCCCACTTGGGGGTGCAGCCGCCGCCGTCGGTGACGAAGGCGAGGTTGAAGTCCTTCACACCGGTGGCCGTGGCGGTGGCGAGCAGGTCGAAGGCGGGGTGCAGGGAGGTGTCGACGAAGGGCGCGAAGCCGGCCGCCGCGGGGCTTCCGGTGCCGGCGGACTCCGAGGGGGACGCGCCCGGGCTCCGCGTCGGGGCGGCGGTGGCGGTCGCCGTCGGTGCGGCGGTCGCGGTGGCCGTGGGGGAGGCCGTCGCTGCCGGGGTGTCCGCGGGGCGGCCGGTGGGCTCCGGGGTCGCCCCGTCGTCCACCGAGCACGAGGCTCCGTCGATGCGGCAACCGGTTGGGTCCCCCGCGCCGTTGACCACGAAGCCGACGGTGACCGACTCGCCCGCGGCCAGCCCGTCCTTGTCCCAGCCCGGCGGCTTCACCGTGACGTGCCGGCCGTCCACGCTCTGCTCGCCGTTCCAGAGGGAGCCGATCCGGGCACCGGACGGCAGGTCGAACTCCAGCGTCCAGTCCCCCTTGGCCGCGGCGCCGCCGTTCGTGACCACGTACTGGGCGGTGTAGCCCGTCGACCAGGCGCTGGTCAGGGCGTAGACGGCGCCGACACCGGCCGCCTGCGCCGACCCGGAGAACACGAGGGCGCCACCGCCGGCCACGGCCGCCGCGACCACGCCCGAGATCGCCCTGCTCCTGCCACTGATGCCGCGCCGGTGCGTGCTCATCACGTGCCTGCCTTCGCTGTTCACGGGGTTCACTGGGATCCCGAGGGGGGACGCGGCAGCACGCTAGCGATCCGGATTCGGGCAAAGCGCCGGATCCGGGCAGCGGGCGAGGATCTTAGGGCTCGCTTAAGGAAGGGATCGGGGACGGTTAAAGGTCGAGACCAATTTGCCGGGCCTGCGCCTTCGCACGGAGCCCCGGTGGCCCCGCCGCACCGGCTCCCGCCCGTCGAGCTGTATCCAGATCCGGACCTCGGTCCCGCCGAGCACCGAGCGCCCGATCCGCACGTCGCCGCCCGTCGCCTCCGCGAGCCGGCGCACGATGTCCAGACCGAGCCCCGTGGACCCGTCGCTGCCCGACCCCCGGCCACGCGCCATGGCGGACTCCGGGTCGGCTATCCCGGGCCCGGAGTCCGAGACCAGCACGATCACGGCGTCCTCGCCGTTGTGCACGTCGACCGCGAAGGCCGTGCCCTCGGCCGTGTGCCGGAACACGTTCCCCAGCAGTGCGTCGAGCGCCGCCACCAGGTCGGCCCGGGCCACGGGTATCCGCACCGGCCGGTCGACTCCGGCCACCCGCACCTTGCGCCCCTCGTCCTCCGCGAGCGCCGACCAGAAGTCCATCCGCTCCCGGACGACCTCGGCCGCGTCGCATCCGGCCCCGGCCCCGGGCGCCGCCGTCTGCGGCTTGGCGTCCCGGGCGGTGCGGATGATGGTGTCGACCTCGCGCTCCAGCTGCGCGACGGCGGCGCGGGTCTGCTCAGCGGCCGGCCCGTCGCCCAGCGAGGCCGCGTTGAGCCGCAGCACGGTCAGCGGCGTACGCAGCCGGTGCGAGAGATCGGCGGCCAGCTCCCTCTCGTTGGCGAGGAGTTGGACGACCTGGTCGGCCATGGAGTTGAATGCGACCGCGGCCAGACGCAGTTCGGCGGGGCCCTCCTCGGGCACCCGGGCGCCCAACTGCCCCTCCCCCAGCTCGTGCGCGCTCTCCACCAGCCGCTTCGCGGGCTGCACCATCCGTACGCCGAGCCGGTCGGCCACCGCGACCGAGCCGACGATGAGCGCGACACCGACGCCGGCGAGCACCGCCCAGGCCGTGCCCACGCCGTTGGTGACCTCCGCCTCGGGGACGTACACCTCGACGACCGCGATCTCGCCCGAGCTGAGCGCGACGGGCTGGAGCAGCGTGGAACCGCCGGACACCTCCGTGGTGGAGGCCCGGCCAAGCCTGCGGGTCGCCTCGATGTCCTCGGCGGCGGCGCGGCGGCGCCCGATGTCCGTCGCCCCCGCTCCGTCGCCCGCCGGTATGTGCACGGCCATCCCCGCGTCCGAGCCCGCGGAGGCGACGACCCGCTCCAACTCGTCCCGGTCGGTGGTGATGGACAGCGCGGGCGCGATCGCCGCCGCCTCCCGCTCGGCGTTGGAGAACGCCCGGTCCCTGGCCATCTCCCTGATGACGAGACCGAGCGGCACCGCGAACGCGACCACGACCATGGCGGTGACCGCCACGCACACCTTGACCAGCGCCCACCTCATCGCGACGGCTCCGCGCCCGCCGCCCCCGACTGCGCCGGGGGCTCCAGCTTGACGCCGACCCCGCGCAGGGTGTGCAGATAGCGGGGCCTGGCCGCGGTCTCGCCCAACTTCCTTCGCAGCCAGGAGAGATGGACGTCGATGGTCTGGTCGTCCCCGTACGACTGCTGCCACACCTCGGCGAGCAGCTCCTTGCGCGCCACGACCACACCGGGCCGCCCGGCGAGGAAGGCCAGCAGGTCGAACTCGCGCCGCGTCAGGTCGAGGCGCACACCGTCCAGCACGGCCTGCCTGCGCAGCGGGTCGATGGCGAGGCCGCCGACCCGGATCTCCGGCGAGGGAGCGGGCTCCCCGGCGGAGGAACGGGCGCGGCGCAGCACGGCGGCCATCCGGGCCGACAGGTGCTCGACCGAGAACGGCTTGGTCAGGTAGTCGTCCGCGCCGTCGTTGAGCAGCCGGACGATCTCCGTCTCGTCGTCGCGCGCGGTCGCGATGATGACGGGCACGTCCGTGATGCCGCGCAGCATCTTCAGCGCCTCCGACCCGTCCAGGTCGGGCAGGCCGAGATCCAGGATCACGACGTCGAAGCGGAAATGGGCGACCTCGCGCAGCGCCTCCAGGGCGGTGCCGACACTGCGCACGGTGTGCGCGGCCTCGGTCAGATGCCGGATGAGGGCCGAGCGTACGAACTGGTCGTCCTCGACGACGAGCACACTTGCCATGGCCCGCACCGTACGCCATCCGGGGGACGCCGGTCCGGGGCCTGTGGACAACTGCCCCGGCCGGGCCCGCGCGGGACTCCGTCCACCCGGACGGGCGACACGTGCGGGGCGCGTGAGGCAGTATGGCCGCGATGCGCAGAGGACTCGTACACGCTTTGGCCTGGTCGCTCGCCACGGGCGCGGCGGTCACGCTGTCGTGGTGGGGTGTCCACACCGTGATGACCGGGACCGCCTACGACCCGCCGCGCGCCCTGCCCGTCGCGGCCGGCGGGACGATCGCCCAGGGGGCCGGGCCGCTCACCACGCCGACCGGCCGGCCGCGGGCCGAGCCGGACCCCGGTGCCGCGTCCGGGTCACCGGAGCCGGCGCGGGACGAGCCGGAGGCGAGCGTCAGGCCGAGCGCGAGCCCGTCGCCGGCGAAGAAGCCGAACCCCCGTCCGAGGCCCACCGCGTCCGGCGATGTGCGGAGTTACGACACCGACGGCGGCCGGGTCGTCTTCGACCTGGGGCGGGTCTCCGCGTCGCTGGTGTCCGCGACGCCCGCGTCCGGATGGTCCATGCAGGTGTGGAAGACGGAGACATGGATCCGGGTGGAGTTCTCCTCCGGGGCGGACCGGGTGTCGGTGTTCTGCACCTGGCACGACTCCGCGCCGCGCGTGGAGATCAACGACTACTGAGACGACGGCTGGGACGACAGCTGGGACGACGGCTCGGGACGGCTGCGGGGCGTCCGCCGACGTGACCGCCGGCGTGACCGCCGGCGCGGCCGCTAGCGGAAGACCGAGGGCGGCGGCGCGGGTGAGGCCACCGCGGTCGCGTCCGTGACCGGTACCGCTCCCCCGGTGAAGTCCGTGAGCGCCCTGCCGTGTTCGACCCGGGCGGGGTGGGGGTCGGAGGCCGCCCGGCGGGTCAGTTCGGCGACCGGCAGCGGCTGCGCGGAGCCGACCAGCACGGCGTTGCCGAAGCGCTTGCCGCGCAGGACCGTCGGGTCCGCCACCAGGGCGAGTTCGGGGAAGACGCCCGCCGCCGTGGCGATCTGGCCCCGCAGATGGGCGAGCGGCGGGCCGTCGGCGAGGTTGGCGGCGTACAGGCCCTCCGGCCTCAGCACCCTGCGGACGTCTGTGAGGAACTCGGCGGAGGTCAGGTGCGCGGGGGTCCGCGCGCCGCTGAACACGTCGGCGACGACCAGGTCCGCCCAGCCGTCCGGCACCTTGGCGAGACCCTCGCGCGCGTCGGTGGACCGCACCCGGATACGGGCGTTCGGGTCCAACGGCAGCTCCCGCCGCACTAGTTGGACCAGGGCCGCGTCCCGCTCCACGACCTGCTGGGTGGACCGGGGGCGGGTGGCCGCCACGTACCGGGCGAGGGTGAGGGCCCCGCCGCCCAGGTGCACCGCGTGCACGGGCCTGCCGGGCGGGGCGACGAGGTCGATGACGTGGCCGAGTCTGCGCTGGTACTCGAAGCCGAGGTGGGCGGGGTCGTCCAGGTCCACGTGCGACTGCGGGGCGCCGTCGATGAGCAGGGTCCAGGCCCGTGCCCGGTCGCGGTCGGGGATCAGCTCGGCGAGGCCGCCGTCGACCGCCTCGACCACGGCCTCGGCCGCCGCACGCCTGTCGCCCGGCCTCCGGTCGTCCGCGCGTCCGTCGTCCGACCGTTTCTTCCGCGACCTCGCCATCCGCCCATTATCGGCCCCCGCACCGGTGTCGGCGCAGCGGCCGTGGGGCGGCTCCGGCACAGGCCGTGCAGGTGGGCACGGGGCCGCGCCCGCACCGCCGCGGCGGCCCCGTCCGGCCCCGGGTCCGGGCGGCCCGCGCGGGTGCCGGCGCACGACCCGCGCGCGGCCTCAACGGCAGTTGTCCGCCGCCTCGATGAGCCGCGCGGCCTCACCCAGCGCTGCCCTCAGGACCGCCGGATCGGTGGCCGGTTCGGCCTCCCCGGGCGGCAGGAGCCAGTCCGAGCCCTCGACCGGCGGCTCGGGCTCGAGGCTCACCAGGCTGATCCCGCGCCCGTCGGTCTGCGTGCACGTGCTGCCGGGGACGTCCCAGGCGTCGGCCGTGCCCGGCGGCACCAGGAAGCCGAGCGTGTCGCAGCTGTCGTCGTGCAGTACGGGCCCGACCGCCTCGGCCGAGGCCCCCCGGCGCAGGATGTCGACGGCCTCCAGGCCCTGCCTGGCCGGAACGGTGACGAGGTCGCAGCAGTCCCCGGCCCGCCCGCCGAGCACCGCTCCGGGGTCCGGGGCGACCCCCCGCGCCAACGCCGGGAGCGGCGCACGGGGATCGATGCTCTGCCCGGTCTCCATCCTGGCCTCCACCACGGAACCCTCCTCGGTCGGACTCACCGCATGGTTCAACGCCTCAGCGCGTCAAGGGCTACGGCGAAACTCGGCCGCAAAGGATGGCAGTTCATGGCAGATCAGGGATGAGATATCCGGTTTGTAGCCAAACTCCGCGTGCCGGGCTCGTCACAGCGGGTACGTTCATGCCCGCCGGAAACACCGGTGAGGACGATCGCTGACGTGATCAACTCGCCCTGGTTCCGGCGTGGTTCCACGGTTCGTGAGAGAGGGCCCGGCCATGGCGTCGTCACCGCTGACCTCGTCGTCCCAGTCACCCAGGCCACCGAGGCCGAATCTCGCCTTCCGGCGGCTGCGCGGACGGCGCTCGCCGGGCGAGTTCGCCGCGGCGGTGCGGCGGGCCGCCCGGGAGATCGGCGAGCGGGTCAGCTGCGACGCGCGCTACATCGGGCGGGTCGAGGCGGGCGAGATCCGTTGCCCCAACTACGCGTACGAGCGGGTGTTCCTGCACATGTTCCCCGGCCGGACACTGACCGACCTGGGGTTCGCGCCCCGCTCGGCGGTACGCGGCAGGGGGGCGCGCGCGGTTGACGGGGCGCCCGCCCCGCACGCCACGGGCCTGTCGCACGCCCCGCATGAGACGGACGGGGCGCATGAGCCGTATGAGACCACGCACGACCGGCACCACCCGCACGACCCGCACGACCCGTACGAGCACGACCATCAGAACCACAAGGAGAGCGACGTGCAGCGTCGCGCATTCATGGCGGGCGGCACGGCCACAGTGGCGGCCGCCTCGCTGAGCCCCCTGGGGCTCGCCCTGAGCGGTCCCGCCGTGGCGTCGGAGCGCTCCGTGCGCCGGGCCGGCGAGGCCGAGGCCGGGGCACTGGAAGAGGCCGTACGCAAGATCCGGCTGCTCGACGACCGGCACGGCGCCGACGGGCTCTACCGCAGGGCGGCGGCTCCACTGCGGACCGCGTACGCCCTGCTGGACGCGGGCACGACCCGGCGGACGACGGCGGAGCGCCTGCACACGGGGGCGGGCGAACTGGCCATCTCCGTGGGCTGGCTGGCCCATGACTCGGGGCGCTACGAGGACGCCCGCTCGCACTACGCGGAGGCCCTGGCGACCGCCAGAGTGGCCGGAGACCCGGCGCTGGAGGCGCACGCCTTCTGCAACACGTCGTTCCTCGCGCGGGACGCGGGGCGGCCGCGCGAGGCGGTCCGGGCGGCGCAGGCGGCCCAGTACGCGGCACGGCCGCTGGGCTCGGCCCGCCTGATGTCGCTCCTCTCGCTGCGAGAGGCGGGCGGCTGGGCGGGGCTCGCCGACCGCGCCGCCTGCGAGCACGCGCTGGCCCGCGCGCAGGCGCTGTACGGGCGCGGGCCGTGCGACGCCGACCCGGAGTGGATGAGCTTCTACGGCGACGCGGAACTCGCGGGCCTGGAGGCCCAGTGCTGGTCGACGCTGGGCGACTGGTCGCGTGCGGCCCACCAGGCACGGCGTGCCGCACGGCTCCAGGACCCGCACTTCACCCGCAACATCGCGCTCTACACGGCCGAGCTGGCCGACGACCTGGCCCGCGCCGGGCACCCCGACGAGGCGGCCGCGGCGGGGATGCGCGTGCTGGACCTGCTGGACGAGGTCCAGTCGTCCCGCGTGCAGAGGATGCTGGCGGGCACGGCGAGGGTGCTCATGCCTCACCGCCGCGCCTCGGGAGTGGCGGACTTCCTGGAGCGTCACGGGGCGCTGCCACGACCCGCCTAGCCCCACTGCCCGCCTGGCCCCACTGCCCGCCTGGCCCCACGACCCGTCCGGCCGCCTCCGGTGCGGTGCGGTCCGTCCGGGACGGCGGCCCGGCGGGCCCTCGGGGTCGCGGGACCGGCCGGACCTGCGGGCCGTTCGGCGGTGGTCCGGAAGGGAGCGGTGCCGTCGGCGGCCGTGATCCGTGCGGGGGACGACGGTCAGGCCGGGCACGGTCCGGTCGGCGCGACCGCGCGCCGGGGGGAGGCGGCGCTCCCGTCGGAATGTGCAGTCCTTCGCGGCGGGCGGGCACCCCGGGCGGCGGTCCCGCTACGCGGCGAGGTGACCGCAGTCGTTCCACGTCTCGATCGCGGGCTCCCCGTAGGCCCAGCCCAGCGCCGAGAGCGAGGTCGGGTTGAGGCGGATACGGGCCGCGAAGCCGAGGTCCAGACCGAGCCAGCGGGCGCCGATGGACCGCAGGATGTGGCCGTGGGCGAAGACCAGCACGTCCCGGTCTGCGGAGCGGGCCCACGCGACGACCTCGTCCGCACGCGCCGCGACCTCGGCGATCGTCTCGCCCCGCGGCACTCCGTCCCGCCAGATCAGCCAGTCCGGACGGTCCGTACGGATCTCCTCCGGGGTCATGCCCTCGTAGGCGCCGTAGTCCCACTCCATGAGCGTGTCCCAGAGCTCCACCCGGTCGCCGAACCCGGCGATCTCGCACGTCTCACGCGCGCGTGCCAGCGGACTGGTGCGCACCTCCACCCCGGGGAGCCCGTACAGAGGCGCCCGGCGCAGCCGCTCGCCCAGCAGCTCGGCACCGCGCCTGCCCTCCTTCAGCAGCGGCACGTCGGTCCTGCCGGTGTGCTTGCCGGACAGTGACCACTCCGTCTGTCCGTGCCGGGCCAGCAGGATGCGCGGTGCCATGGAGAGGGGCCTTTCCGGGAGAAGCGGGGAGGAACCGAAGTGCCGAAGGCTCGAAGAACCGGCGAACCGGCGAACCGGGGCGGGACGAGCAACCGAGGAGGATGGGGACGAGGACGGGGCCGGGGCCCGCGGGGGACAAGGGGCCCGGGGCGACGAGCGGACGACCGGGTGATCCCCCCATCATCTCTCACGTGCCGCCGGAGCAACCCGCCGGGCGATCTCTGCGTCTATGAGCACCGGGGGCGCCCCCGCAGGGGCGGCGCGAAGACCGTAAATTGGGCCCGGTCACGAACGGCCGGCGAGCTCGGAGGGGGAGGAATCGGATGCTGCGGACCGATGCACCGCGCACGGAGGCGCCGCCGAGCGCGCGCCTCCGCTGGTGGACCGAGCTGCCCCTGATCCTCCTGGTGTACGGGGCGTACTCGGGCGGCCGGCTCCTCGCGCGCGGGGACGTGAGCACCGCCGTCGACCACGGCCTGGCGATCCTGCGCGTCGAGAAGTTCCTGTTCCTCAACGCCGAGCACCCGCTGAACCGTCTCTTCACCCGTGAGCCCTGGATAGGGATACCGGCCGACTTCTGGTACGCCTCGCTCCACTACCTGGTGACGCCCGCCGTACTGGTGTGGCTCTTCCGTTCCCGGACCGTGCGCTACCGGGCCGCCAGGACCTGGCTGATGGCGTCCACCTTCATCGGCCTGATCGGCTTCACCCTGCTGCCGACCTGCCCGCCGCGGCTGCTGTCGGCGGGACACGGGTTCGTCGACACGATGGCCCAGTACAGCGACTACGGCTGGTGGGGCGGCGAGGCCAGCGCCCCGCGCGGCCTGGGCGGCATGACGAACCAGTACGCGGCGATGCCGAGCCTGCACTGCGGCTGGGCACTGTGGTGCGGTGTGATGCTCTGGATGTACGGGGGCACGCGGCTCACCAGGGTCGCGGCGGTCCTGTACCCGCTGATCACCACGATCGTGGTGATGGGCACGGCCAACCACTACTTCCTCGATGCCCTCGCCGGCTTCGCCGTGATGGGGGTCGGCCTGCTGCTGACCAGGCCGGTGCTGCGGCTCGCGGACAGCCTGCGGAGCCGGTTCGGCATCCGGCCGTTCGCAGCGGTCCCGGAGGCCCCGCCGGGCGCAGGTTCCTCAATTGTCAGTGCGGGGTGCCAGACTTCCCCGGGTGAGCGAATTCCCCGACAGCGCAAGGTCCCAGCCACCCCGGGTACCGCCGAGCCGGGAGCCGAACAGGGAGCCAGTCCCACCGACGCGGGGGACGGGGCTCCGGCAGCGGCTCGCTGAGCTGCGCGGCCCCTCGGTCGCGCCCCAGCCGCTCGACGCGCGCGCCCTGGCGGCGCTCGCCGCGAACCCCGGCTGCCGTCGGCGCGCGATCCTCGACGGGGCCGGGGTGAACAAGGCGACGCTGGCGAGCGCGCTCGGTTCGCCGTCGGCCTTCGGGCAGTCGCAGTTCGCGTTCATGCGGGGAAACGCCTTCGAGGCGCGGGTCAAGGCCGACGGCGGCGCGGAGCTGCTGCGGCTCGTGCACGAACGGCTGGACCCCGAGGCGCCGCCGCCGAAGGGCGGAGCGGTCCCCGACCTCGGCGCCTCCGGACCCGAGGGCCGCACGGCCCGCACGGCCCTCGCCCTGCGGGAGGCCACCGGGACGGGCGGCTGGACGCTGCTCGACCATCCGCTGCTCGCGCTGGACGTGGCCGGGTCGCCGGCGTTCCTGGAGCCGGACGCCGTGGTCGTCCACCCCGACGGCAGCTGGACGGTCGTGGAGATCAAGTCCTTCCCGATGCTCGACGGCTCCGCGGACGCGGCGAAGGTGGGCGCGGCGGCCCGCCAGTCCGCGGTGTACGTGCTGGCCCTGGAGCAGGTCGCCGCCCACGTGGACCCCGCGCCGCGGGTGCGGCACACGGTGCTGCTCGTCTGCCCGAAGGACTTCTCCAACCTGCCCACCGCGTCCGCGGTCGACGTCCGCAAGCAGCGCTCGGTGACCCGGCGGCAGCTGGAGCGCCTCACCCGCATCGAGGAGATCGCCGACTCACTCCCCGAGGGCACCTGCTTCGCACCCGACCTGCCCCCCGACCGGCTGACGGCCGCGGTGGAGTCGGTGCCCGCGACCTACGCCCCGGAGTGCCTGTCCGCGTGCGAACTCGCCTTCCACTGCCGCGACCGCGCCCGCGCGCAGGACGCGGTGACCTCGCTGGGCCGGTCCCTGCGGGCCGAGCTGGGCGGGCTGACCACCGTCGGGAGTGTGCTCGCGGCGGCCCGCGGCGAGTCGGGCGACCCGGACGACCCCGCCGTCGCCGCACTGCGCAGGGCGGCGGCCCTCCGGTCGGAGGCCCTCGGCGGCGTCGCCGCGCCGCGCGCCGCCGCGGAGGCCGTCCCGTGTCCCTGATCAGCACCCTGGCCCGGCTCGAGGCCGTCGAGACCGGCCGCGCGCAGCCCGTGGCCACCGTGCGGCACCGGCATCTGACCGGGCGGCCACTGGTCTGCGTGCCGCTCACGACCGCGGGAGAGGCCGGAGCGCCGCTCGGGGCGCTCGTCGGCACGGACCGCGACGCGCCCCGGCTGCTGGTCGTGCCGCAGCCCAGGGACCGTGACCTGCGGTTCGCGTTCCTCGCCGAGCTGGCGGACGTCGTCCTCCCGTACATCGACTCGTACGCGGCGGACGTCGAGGCGGCCGAGCGCAGCGAGACCGACCCGGAGACCGGCAAGCGGGTCAAGGTCGAGGTCGAGCTGTGCGCGGACGCCCCGCAGCTCATCGTGCCGAGCCGGGCGGGCATCGACTTCGTACGGCTGCTCGGGCGGTCCATGCGCTTCCGGCGCACCGCCGAGCAGGACCCGGAGGCCCCGCATCCGGCGCCCCCGCGCGTGCCCCTGCTCGGACGCTGGCTGACGCACTACGGGGAGCGGGCCAGGGTGCCCGGCTCCGCGCTGCTGCTGGCCCTGACGGACGTGCTGTCCCGGCACTGGGCGACCGGGCAGAGCAGTCTGGAGGACCAGCACCTCGGGGCGCTCCTCGCCTGGATCGATCCGCCGGAGGGCGAGTCGGGCGCCGGGGCCGCGCTCCGGGCGGAGCTGCTGCGGGACGGCAGGGGGCAGCTCGTCTGCCCGCCCGCCGGTCCGGCCACCGACCCGGCCTTCGACAACAAGCTCCTCGCCCCCGCGATCGAGCGGTACGACCGCGCGCGTACGGCCCTCGCGGCCGCCGAGGACGGCGTGGAGGCAGACGACCGGCTCGGTGAACTCACGGCGGCGGAGCAGCACATCCGCGAGCTGGTGGCGAGCCGCACGCGTCCGACCTGGGACGCGGTGTGGCAGGGCCTCGACCTGCTGCGGGCGCTGCCCGAGGGCGGGCACGCGGCCGACCGGTGGACGCGCGACCGCTGGTCGTTCACCGGCCACCGGGACCGGGTGCTGGCCGGCGAGCCCCCGCAGCCGCGCCGCGACGACGCGGTCACCGCCGCGAACAAGCTGGCGACGCGCGAGCGCGAGCAGGCCCGTCTGGAGGCCCAGGAGGCGCTCGACGACCCGCTGGTCATGGCCGGGCGCAGGCTCGCGGGCGAGGCCTTCGCGGGCGAGGTCACGGATGTCGTCATGGCGTACGGCGAGGGCAGGCGTCCCGTCCCGCGCCCGCTGGTGACCGTCCGCACCGACGACCGGCCGCAGCCGGCCGAGCGTGCCAGGGTCTACCGCTCGCTGGGCGGCAGGCCGCAGGCGGCCGAGTTCGTGGGGCACGAGGACGACGGCGCCCTGGTCGTGCTGCGCATCGTGGACAAGATGGGCCGCGGCAAGGAGCCCGAACCGGGGTCCCTGCCGGAGAAGGGCGACCGGGTCTGCTTCACGCTCTTCGAGCACGAGCAGCGCGGCGGCGCGAAGCTGCCCGATCCGGAGGAGACGCCGTGGACGCACGGCGGTCCGCCCGGGGACGGTTCCCCGCCGCCCGACGCCGTGACCGAAGAGGATGTGCTGTGACCGCCGTGTTCGATCCGGGCGCCGAGGCCGCCCGCGCCACCGACGCGATCCTGCGCGACACCCTGCGCGGCACGCACCGCGGTGTCGTCGTGGACTCGCCGCCGGGCGCCGGCAAGTCCACGCTCGTCGTGCGGGCCGCACTGGAACTGGCGGCCGCCGGGCGCCCCCTGATGGTCATCGCGCAGACCAACGCTCAGGTGGACGACCTGGTTCTGCGGCTCGCCGAGAAGAACCCGGACCTGCCGGTCGGCCGACTGCACAGCAGCGACGCCGACCCGTACGACAAGGCACTGGACGACCTGCCGAACGTCCGCAAGTCCGCCAAGGCCGGTGAGCTGGCCGGGCTCGACGTCGTCATCTCGACGGCCGCGAAGTGGGCGCACGTGAAGGGCGTCGAGCCCTGGGGGCACGCGATCGTCGACGAGGCGTACCAGATGCGCTCGGACGCGCTGCTCGCGGTCGCGAACCTCTTCGAGCGGGCCCTGTTCGTGGGTGACCCCGGCCAGCTGGACCCGTTCGCGATCGTCGGCTCGGAGCAGTGGGCGGGGCTGTCGTACGACCCGTCGGCCTCCGCCGTGACGACCCTGCTCGCCCACAACCCCGAGCTGCCCCAGCACCGGCTGCCCGTCTCGTGGCGGCTCCCCGCGTCGGCGGCGCCGCTGGTCTCGGACGCGTTCTACCCCTTCACCCCGTTCCGCAGCGGCACCGGTCACGGCGACCGCCGGCTCGCGTTCGCGGTCCCCTCGGACGGGTCGGGACCCGACCGGGTCATCGACGAGGCGGCGGAGTCCGGCTGGGGCCTGCTGGAGCTGCCCGCCCGGCACACGCCCCGCACGGACCCGGAGGTGGTCCGCGCGCTGGCCCTGGTCGTGCGCCGGCTGCTGGACCGGGGCGGGGCCGCGACCTCCGAGCGCTCGGACGGACCCGTCCCGCTCACCGCGGACCGGATCGCGGTCGGCACGGCCCACCGGGACCAGGCGGCGGCCGTCCGCGCGGCTCTCGCGGAGCTGGGCGTCCAGGAGGTGACGGTCGACACGGCGAACCGGCTCCAGGGCCGGGAGTTCGACGTGACGGTCGTGCTGCACCCGCTGTCGGGGCGCCCGGACGCCACCGCCTTCCACCTGGAGACCGGCCGGCTGTGCGTCCTGGCCTCGCGCCACCGGCACGCGTGCATCGTCGTGTGCCGTTCCGGTGTCGCCGACCTCCTGGACGACCATCCGTCCACGGAACCGGTCCAGCTCGGCGTGATGGTGAAGTTCCCGGACGGCTGGGAGGCGAATCACGCGGTGCTGTCCCACCTGTCCGAGCACCGGGTGCGCTGGGAGCCCTGAACAGCGGGCGCACGGGTGTGAAAGGGGCGCGTCCGGGCCGGTCACACGGGCTTTGGGGCCCTCTTGCGCGGCCGAGGGAGAATGGACGATGGCCCACCGGGTACGGACGGGTCGACCACTTTCACGAGGAGGAGAAGTCATGGCGGAGCCCTCGCCGCGTCGGAACGAGCCGCGGCTTCGCCCCGCGCCACTGCTCTTCGAGCCCGCGGAGGCCGTCGCCGATCCGGAGCACTTCTTCGACCTGGAGTCGATCGACGACCCCCGGGCGCTGCTGGACCGGGCCACGGAGCTGACGCTCGCGTTCCGCGCGGCCACGGACCGCGCGATCGAGTTCCAGGCGATGGCCGCCGCGCAGCTCGCCGACCCCCGGCGCTTCGACCGGCTCACCCCGGCCGCGATCGCGGAGCAGGCGGAGTGGACCGAGGACTACGCGAAGCGGATGGTGGAGTTCGGGCGCGAGCTGCTGCGCGGGGCCGACGCGGAGGGGTACGCGGACCCCGTCTGAGCCGGCCGCGGGGCGCGGAGGCGGTACGAACCGCCCCGCGACGGCCCGTCGCGGTCGACGCCCAGCGGCGCCCGGATCCCCCGCCTCGCAGCACCCCGGGCCCGGCGCCCTGCCGGGCACGGTCCCGCCGCCGCGCAGCACCCCCGTCCCGCCGCCCCGGGGCCGATGGCCCCGGCCCAGGCGACCACGCCGGCAACGGCGATGCCTCTGCGGCGGAGAACCTCCCCGGTGCGGGACACCCGTGAGGAACACCCCGTACGGGCACCCGGCCGCGGGAGCCGTTCCCCGGCGGCTTGCCGGGTCGGCCGCGCCGCCGTCGGCGCCCCGCACCCACGTTCTGGCATATGCCGGTCCGGCAAGATACTCCAGCGGGTACAACCTTGTCCCCAATTCCCGCAACCCTCAGGAACGGAACGCTCACAGCCGGTACACATGGGTGCCATGAAGAGCGACCGGAACCCGGCAGGCACCGTCCCGCACCGCGCCGTCGAGCCCCTCCCGTACCGGTTCGACGTCTCGGAAGTCGCTTTCGACGTCTCGGGGGTCACCTCCGAGGGTGCGACCTGGCTCGCCTCGGCGGGCGGGTATCCGCGCAGCACCCGGGCCCTCTGGGCGGACCGGCCCACGGCGCCGGTGGTGATCCCGTGCGGCTCCGCCTTCGACGTGGTCAGCGCACCGGCGATCTTCGGCCGCCGGATGCTGGACCGGCTGTGGGACGAGGGGCCGGGCTCCGGCCCGGTGGCCGCCCACCGCGGCCGGATCCTCCTGTTCGCCGCCCCGGGCACCGCGCAGCGCCTGCCCTCGCTCCTGGAGTGGGAGGAGTGGGGTTCGGGCGGCACCTCGGGGCGCGGCAGCGCGGTCCCGCCGCTCCTGTGCCACGGCACCGGCGACGCCGTGACGGTCCCGGCCCTCGCCGCCCCGCCCGCCGACGGGTCGCGCCAGGACTCCCGCTGGCTCGTCGCCCCGGACACCCGAGCGCCCTGGCTGCCCACCCCGGAGATCCTCGTGTGGGCGGCGGTCAGGGCAGACCGGCGGGCGGCCCTGCGGAAGATCGTCGAGCCCGTCCCCGGAGCCCCGATATCGATTTTTCCTCCCCCGGATCAGGATGCTAAGGTCTACGACGTCAGCAGGCGCCGCTAGCTCAGTTGGTTAGAGCAGCTGACTCTTAATCAGCGGGTCCGGGGTTCGAGTCCCTGGCGGCGCACAGCGACAATGGCGGGACTGGTCTGCGAAAGCCGACCGTCTCGCCATTTTCATTTGGCCGCCGCCCCTTCCTCGTGACGCCCCTCACGACGCCTCCGTGACGACGCCCGCCGCCCCGGGTGCACCGCCGGACGGTCAGCGGGTCGAGATGGACACCGTCCACGCGCCCGAGGCCGTCCGGTCCTCGACCGCGATCCGCACGTCCTCGCCGGGCACGCTGAAGCTCTCGCCGAGCGCGACCGGGGCGTCCGCGAGCGGCGGGTAGACGGAGTCGTCCCAGCAGGCCTCCGTCGCGGGGTGCGCGTCCACGACCTCGATCGGACCGCCCCCCGAGGGCGTCGTGCCGCGGATGCGGTAGACGAGCACACCCTGGGAGCACGCGGCCACGTCGTTCCCGACCGGCCCCCGCGCCTCGAAGGCGATCGCGCTGTCCCGTCCGGTGCGCACGACCGCGAGCTTCGTCCCGCCGCCCGAACCGAATCCGACCGCTCCGGCCTCCGGCGCCCACGAACCGGCCCCCGGCACCCCGGGGCGGGCGGCAGGCGCACCCGCCGCGTACGTGCCGGGTCCGACGGCCAGCGGCTCCAGCGTCAGCCGCATTCCCCCCGCGCCCGCGCCCCGCACGCACACCACCTGGCGCGGTTCCAGCCATCCGAGCTTCCACTTGTGCCAGCCGAACAGGTCCGGAGCGAGACCGAACTGACTGCCCATGAGGTCCCAGTCGCCGACATGGGTGTCCCACTCCCCCGCGCTGTCGTCGGGGCGGTGGTAGAGGTCCGGCAGGTCGAAGACGTGGCCGGTCTCGTGGGCGAGCACCAGCCGGTCCGGCGGGTGGTCCTCGAAGACCGTGACGACGCGGCGGATGTCCGTCCCGTCCGCCCGCAGCGGCGTGTCCAGGTTCACCACCTTCGTCGCGTCCGAGTCGACCCCGGGCGCGGTCGGGTCGGCGACGAAGTAGACGACGTCGTAGCGGGAGAAGTCGACGCTCGGGTCCGCCGCGGCCAGGGCGTCGCGCAGATACGTGGAGCGCTCCGCGGCCCCCCAGTCGCGCTGTATGGCGTACGCGGTGGAGGACTTCGGCATCCGGATCCACTCGCGGAGGGGATGCGCGCGCAGCCGGAACTTCCCGTACGAGGCCCGGTCGAAGTAGCGGCTGGTGGCCGGGAAGTGATCGGCGGTCAGCTCGGCGGGCGTGGTCATCGGTTCGGCGTCCGGGAAGGACAGGAAGACCATCACCGCGTCGAGCCGGCGGGTGGGGCGCGGGTAGGCGGCGTTCCAGGTGTCGAGTCCCTCCGAGTGGTGGGCCTGGGTCCGCTTCAGGGCGCACGGCGTCGACAGGGGGACGGCGACCGAGGGGTCGGCGAACAGCGAGGTGGCGGCCAGGGCGGACATCGAGGTGAACACGGCCGCGGGTGCACGCCAGTCCGTGCGCCGGGCCAGGCCCCGCCAACGGGGCCGGCCCCCGCCACGGGTGAGCCCCTTGAGGGGGAGCAGACGCGGCACGTCGACCTCCGGGTGCGGAATTCGGGATACCGCACCCAGCATGTGCCGGTTTAGTCATATAAGCGCTGTTTATCTGATCCAAAGGAGTGAGGAGGCCGACATCCGACCGAGACTCGGGGTGGGTACGAAGAGGGTGTCGGGGCACGCCGACACCCCGAGCACTCACGGAACGTCACAAGCGATCGGGTCGAGAAGGAACCCGTCCAGGTGCGGGCAGAAACGATCTGTCACAGAAGGGCGTTCATCCGGGACACTGGGCAGTAGCTGGAAGGCCCTACGGCCAGCCTCTATGATCGGCACACTTTCCTGCGCGGACACGGCTGGAGCGGCCGTCCACCACCGGCCGACCCCCGACGAGACCTGTACGACGAACGAGTGCACAGCGGGAGCGAACGGTGAGCGGAACGTCCGATGGGCCGGCGCCCGCGACAGATCTCGTCCGGCCGGCCCTCACAGAGAGTCACGCACCGACCCCTCCCCGGGCCGGGAACCCCCCTCACGAGGAACGGGCTCCCCACCTGGAGTCCCTGGTCGAACCCCCTGTCGACCTCGCGGCCGGGTTCCCCGCCGAACTCGCGGCGGGCCTTCCGGCGCTGCTCGCCCCCGACGTCCCGGCCACCCTGTTCCCGCTGTCATCCGGAACCCGGGGCGTGCCCGTGAACGGCGCCGCCGCCCCGAACGGGGACACGGTCCCGAACGGGGACACGGTCCCGAACGGGAGCGCGCCCGTCGACGGGAGCACCTCCGTGAACGGGAGCGCGGCCTCCCCGGGGAGCGCCGGCGTGCACGGGGACACGAGCGGGACGGACGACGCGCCCGGGGCCGAGGGGCCTGCCGGGGCCGGCACCCGTACGTTCCGCGCCATTTTCGCCGCCGCCCCGCTGGCGATGGCCGTGGTGGACCGGGAGGGCCGGGTGGTCACGGCCAACGACACGATGGCCGCGCTGCTCGGCACCGAACCCGCCGCACTCACCGGGCGGCCCGCTGCCGACCTGCTGGACCTCGGGTCGGACGCCCGCACCTGGCACGCGTACCGCGAAGTGCTCCGGGGCCGCCAGGCGAGACTGCGCTGCACCCGCCGCCTCAAGCACCCCGAAGGCCACTCCCTCTGGGCCCAGGTGACGGTCGGTCCGCTGCCCGAGGAGGAGCGGGCGGTGCTGCTCTCCGTGTCCGACATCAGCGCGCGCCGCGAACTGCAGGCGCGGCTGCGGCACTTGCAGATGCACGACCCGGTCACCCGGCTGCCCAACCGCACCCTGTTCTTCGAGCGGCTGTCGGCCGCGCTGGAGGCCGAGGCGAACGCGGAGTCCGGGACCGGCCGGATCGGCCTGTGCTATCTGGACCTCGACGGGTTCAAGGCCGTCAACGACACGCTCGGCCACCGCGTCGGCGACCGGCTGCTCGCCGCCGTCGCCGAGCGGCTGAGGCGCTGCGCCAACGAGGCGGGCTTCGGGAGGACGGTCACCCCGCTGGTCGCGCGGCTCGGCGGCGACGAGTTCGCCGTGCTGGTCGAGGAGTCGACGGGCACGGAACAGCTCGCGGAGCTGGCCGAATCCGTACTGGAGGCCCTTCAGGCGCCCTTCGACCTGTCCGGGCAGCGGCTGTCCGTGTCGGCGTCGATCGGAGTGGTCGAGCGGCGCGCCGCCGGGACCACCGCGACGGGGCTGATGCAGGCCGCCGACACCACGCTGTACTGGGCGAAGGCCGACGGGAAGTCCCGCTGGACCCTGTTCGACCCGGAGCGCAACGCCCATCGCATCACCCGCCAGGCCCTGTCCTCCACGCTGCGGCCAGCCGTCGAACGCGGCGAGTTCGCCCTGGAGTACCAGCCGCTGGTGTGCATGGAGGACGGCGGGGTGAGCGGGGTCGAGGCACTGGTGCGCTGGAACCACCCCCAGTTCGGCACCCTGACGCCGAATCGGTTCATCGGACTCGCCGAGGAGGACGGCTCGATCGTTCAGCTCGGCCGCTGGGTCCTGGCCACCGCCTGCCGGCAGGCCCGCCGCTGGCAGCTGGACCACCCGGACGCCGAGCCGATCTTCGTCAGCGTGAACGTGGCCGTGCGCCAGGTCTGGGACTCCGACCTGGTCGCCGACGTGGCGGCGACGCTCGCGGAGACCGGGCTGGCCCCGCACCTGCTCCAGCTGGAGCTGACCGAGTCCGCCGTGATGGGCTCGGCGGGCCGGCCGCTCCAGACCCTCCAGGCCCTCAGCGACATGGGCGTGCGCATCGCCATCGACGACTTCGGCACGGGCTACTCGAACCTCGCCTACCTGAGCCGGCTGCCGGTCTCGGTGCTGAAGCTGGACGGTTCGTTCGTGCGCGGCTTCCAGTTCGAGAGCGCCGAGAACGGAGCGGGTGCCGACGCCCGTTCCAACCCGGCCGACGAGGTCGTCGTCGAGGCGATGATCCAGCTCGCCCACCGGCTGGGCCTGACGGTCACCGCGGAGTGCGTGGAGACGGCCGGACAGGCCTCCCGCCTGCGCCGCATCGGCTGCGACACCGGCCAGGGGTGGCTGTACTCCCGGCCGGTGACGCCGGACCGCATCTCCGCGCTGCTGCGCTCCGCCTGCGCCCGGACCTGAGCACCCGCGCCGGGCGTCCGCCCGCCGGGACCCCGGAGCCCGCGGCGGGCCCCGCCGTGCCGGCCGGTCAGACGGCGTCGGCGGCGTCGGCCGCCCCCGTCGGCAGTCCGTAGGCGTCCGCGATCAGTTCGTACGAGCGCAGGCGCACCTCCCCGCTGTGCGCGTTGGCCGTGAGCATCAGCTCGTCGGCTCCGGTGCGCTTGTGCAGGTCGTCCAGACCGGCGCGGACCTCGTCCGCGGTGCCGTGGACGACGTTCTTGTTCCAGGAGTCGACGAACTCCCGCTCCATCGGGCTGAACTCGTACGCCTCCGCCTCCTCCGGGGTGGGGACGAGGCCGGGGCGGCCCGTGCGCAGGCGGACCATGCTCAGCGCGCCCGCCATGATCTGCCGGCGGGCCTCCCTCTCGTCGTCGGCCGCGAGGGCTGCCACGCCGATGAGCGCGTAAGGGGCGTCCAGGACCTCGGAGGGCCGGAAGGACTCCCGGTAGAGGTCCAGCGCCGGAATCGTGTTGTGGGCCGAGAAGTGGTGCGCGAAGGCGAAGGGCAGGCCGAGCGAGCCCGCGAGCCGGGCGCTGAAGCCGGAGGAGCCGAGCAGCCAGACGGGCGGGCGGTGCCGGGACTGCACGCCGCCGGGGGCGGTGGCCTGCACCGGCCCGGGGACGGCGTGGATGCGGGCGTACGGGTGCCCGTCCGGGAAGTCGTCGTCGAGGAAGCGGGTGAGTTCCGCGAGCTGCTGGGGGAAGTCGTCCGCCCCCTCGTTCAGGCGGTCCGTGCGGCGCAGGGCCGCGGCCGTGGCGCCGTCCGTGCCCGGGGCCCGGCCGAGGCCGAGGTCGACGCGGCCCGGGGCCAGTGCCTCCAGGGTGCCGAACTGCTCCGCGATGACCAGCGGCGCGTGGTTCGGGAGCATGACGCCGCCCGAGCCGAGGCGGACCCGGGTCGTGTGGGCGGCGATGTGGGCGAGGATCACGGCGGGGGACGACGAGGCCACGCCCGGCATGGAGTGGTGCTCCGCGACCCAGTAGCGGTGGAATCCGCGGTCCTCCGCGAGCCGGGACAGCTCGACGCCCGTCCGCAGCGCGTCGGACGCGGTGCGGCCCGCGCCGACGGTCGCCAGGTCCAGGACGGACAGCGGCACCGGGGCCGTGCCCCGCGCCGTGCCTCGGATGTCGTCGGGCGTGTGGTCCGCTGGCGCCACGGGGGCCTCCTGTTTCGTACGTCGTTCTCTCCGCCCCGTACTAACAGGAGGTCGACTCCGTTTGTTCCCGGTCGCGGGCCCGGGCGGCGGCGCTCAGACCTGCACGATCGGCTCCTTGGTGAAGAGCGCCCCCAGCTCCGGGGCGTTCACCCTGCGGTCGGTCAGGCGCAGCGCCTCCCAGACGGTGACCTGGTTCGCCGTGAGGACCGGCTTGCCCAGCTCCTTCTCCAGGGCCGGTACGTGGGAGGCGGTGTGGAGCGCGGTGTCGGGCAGCAGGACGACCTCCGCCTCGGGGTGGTCGCCCTCGCGCGCCAGGGCCAGCACCTGCTCCTCACCCCATGTGCCGGCCTCCGCGGCCGTGACGATGCCCGAGCCGCGCACGGAGAGCACCTCCGCGCCCGCGTCCCGCAGGAACGCGGCGAAGAGGGCCGCGATGTCCTCCGGGTAGGTGGCGGCGACGGCGACCCGCCGGGCGCCCAGCTCGCGCAGGGCGTGGGTGAAGGCGAACGACGTGGACGAGGCGGGCAGGCCCGCCGCCGTGGCCAGGGCGCGGACCTGGTCGTGGGCGCCCTGCCACCCGTGTACGAAACTGCCGCTCGTGCAGGCCCAGACCACCGCCTCCGCGCCGGCCAGCCGCAGCTCCCCGACCCCGGCGGCCAGCCGGTCGGGCGAACCCATCTCCACCAGCGCGTCCACGCGGTGGGCGTCCTCGCCGATGTCCGTGTGGACGACCTGGAGGCGGATGTCGCTGCCCAGGAGCTGCTCGATGCGCGGGTAGTCGTCCTCGGCCGAGTGGCCCGGGTAGAGGAATCCGAGAGCGGTCATGCCCAACCTTCCTGTTCTTCCGGCAGTGCCGGCGGTACGGGCCGCTGTCGCGCCGACGCGTCGATCAGCGCCTGGTACGGCCCTACAGCCCGAGTACCCAGATGGCGCAGGGCCGCCCACATCGTCACCTGGTTGGCCGAGATCACCGGGATGCGCAGCTCGGCCTCCAGCTGGGGTATGACGTCGTAGGTCGGAAGGTTGGTGCAGCTGATGAAGAGGGCTCCGGCACTGCCCCGTACCGCACCTCGGGCCATGTCCACGACATTGCGGTAGGGGACTTTCCAGATGTGCCGGGTCAGGCCCATGTGGGCGCGGCCGGTGACCGTGACACCGGCACCGGCGAGGTAGTCCTCCAGGGCCCGGGTGACCGAGACGGTGTACGGCGTCACCAGGGCGATCCGGCGGACTCCCAGTTCCTCCAGCGCCCGGAGGAGGGCGCCCGAGGTGGTCAGGGAGGGCACCGCCCCGGCCCGGGTCATCGCCTCGCACATCGCGCGTTCGCCCGGGATGCCGCCGACGAAGCTGCCGGAGGTGCAGGCGTAGGCGACGACCTCCGGCTCCACGGCGTTCAGCGCGCGCACCGCCTCGCGGAGCGTCTCGTGCTCGCTGACCAGCCGTGCCAGGTCGAGGCTCACCTCCACGGGGACGAACGGGGTGCGGGTGAGGTGCAGGGAGACCTCGTCGGGCACCCAGCGCCACAGCTCGCGGTCGAGGGCGAAGTCGAACGGGGCGACGACGCCGACACCGCGCTGCGGGTGCGGTCCACCGAGGAAGGAGACGTCCATGGCAGGCACCGGCCTCACTGTGGGAAGGGAGGGGGCAACGGACCGTACGTCCGGCCGTGTTGACGAAGGTAGGTTCGGGTGCGAGCGTGGTCAATCCGCGCATCTCAGACAGTTCCGGGAGCCGTGCGCGCCCCCCGGAAGCCCTGGCGACCCCCTCAGAGAAGCGGACCCGCGTTGCGAAACGGTTTCCCTCCGATGTCCGCGCCCCCGTCACCGGACCCGGCCGGGAGGACGACCCTGCTGGTGCTGGGGGCCGAGCCGCCGCCCCGGCTCGGCAGGCTCACCGGACGCATGCGGATCGAGTACGCGGACGAGGCGACGCTCGCCGGACTGCTGCCCGCCGCGGACGTGCTGCTGGTCTGGGACTTCGCGTCGCGCGCGGTGCCGCGGGCCTGGCCGGGCGAGGGGCCGCGGCCGCGCTGGGTACACACGGCGAGCGCCGGGGTGGACCACCTGATGTGCCCCGAACTCGCCGCCTCGGACACCGTGGTGACGAACGCCCGCGGTGTCTTCGAAGGGCCGATCGCCGAGTACGTGGCCGCGCTCGTCCTCGCCATGGCCAAGGACCTGCACCGCAGTTGGGAGCTCCAGCGGGCCCGGGAGTGGCGGCACCGCGAGTCGCAGCGGGTGGCGGGCACCCGCGCGTGCGTGGTGGGCTCCGGTCCGATCGGGCGCGCGATCGCGGGGACGCTCCGGGCCCTCGGCGTCACGGCCGCCCTGGTGGGGCGCTCGGCGCGGGCCGGGGTGCACGGCCCGGAGGACCTCGACCGGCTGATGGCCCGCGCCGACTGGGTGGTGTCCGCGGCACCGCTGACTCCCGCGACCCGCGGCATGTTCGACGAGCGGCGGTTCGGGCTGATGCAGCCCTCGGCGCGCTTCGTGAACGTCGGACGGGGGCAGCTCGTGGTCGAGGAGGCGCTCGCCCAGGCCCTGACGAACCGGTGGATCGCCGGAGCGGCGCTCGACGTCTTCGACCACGAACCGCTTGGCCGGGACAGCCCGTTGTGGGAGCTGCCCGGACTGGTCGTGTCGCCGCACATGAGCGGGGACACGGTGGGCTGGCGGGACGAACTCGGCGCCCAGTTCGTGGAGTTGTGCGAGCTGTGGCTGGCGGGTCGGCCGCTGCCGAACGTCGTCGACAAGCGGCGCGGATACGTACCTGGCCACTGACACACGCTGGAGGCGCGGATGACCGAGCTGACCGAGCAGGCCGAACTCACCGCCGTACGACTCGTCGAGGGGTACCGCAAGGGCGAATTCAGCCCCGTCGAGGTGACACGGGCCGCGTTGCGCCGCGCCGAGGAGGGCGGGGCCGCGGTGAACGCGTTCGTGCGGCTCTCCCCCGAGGAGGCACTCGCGCAGGCCGCGGAGTCGGCGGAGCGCTGGCGGCGCGGGGAGCCGGCGGGGCTGCTGGACGGCGTGCCGGTCACGGTCAAGGACATCCTGCTGATGCGGGGCGGACCGACCCTGCGCGGCTCCAGGACGGTCGCGGCGGAGGGGCGCTGGGACGAGGACGCGCCCTCGGTGGCGCGGCTGCGCGAGCACGGGGCCGTCTTCCTGGGGCGGACCACGACGCCCGAGTTCGGCTGGAAGGGCGTCACGGACTCGCCCCTGACGGGGATCACGCGCAATCCGTACGACCTGTCGCGGACGTCCGGCGGGTCGAGCGGCGGCAGCGCGGCGGCGGTGGCCCTGGGTGCCGGACCGCTGTCGCTCGGCACGGACGGGGGCGGCAGCGTCCGCATCCCCGCGGCGTTCTGCGGGATCTTCGCGCTGAAGCCCACGTACGGGCGGGTGCCGCTGTATCCCGCGAGCGCGTTCGGCACGCTGTCGCACGTCGGGCCGATGACCCGCGACGCGGCGGACGCGGCGCTGATGATGGACGTGATCAGCGCGCCCGACACGCGGGACTGGTCGGCGCTCGGTCCCGCCGCCGGCTCGTTCACCGACGGACTGGACGGCGGGGTAAGGGGGTTGAGGGTCGCGTTCTCGGCCTCGCTGGGCGGTCAGGTGGCCGTCCGGCCCCAGGTCGCGGCGGCGGTGCGGCGCGGGGTCGAGGGGCTCGCGGCGCTCGGCGCGTACGTCGAGGAGGCCGATCCGGACTTCACGGACCCCGTGGCGGCGTTCCACGTGCTGTGGTTCGGCGGGGCGGCCCGGGTCACGCAGCGGCTCGGCCCGCGCGGGCGCGCGCTGCTGGACCCCGGCCTGCGGGAGATCTGCGACGTCGGGGCCCGCTGCAGCGCGCTGGACCACCTGGCCGCCGTGGACGTGCGCATGGAGCTGGGGCGGCGCATGGGGCGCTTCCACGAGACCTACGACGTGCTGGTGACGCCGACGCTCCCGGTCACCGCCTTCGAGGCCGGGGCCGAGGTCCCGCGAGGGTCGGGTCATCGCAGGTGGACGGGGTGGACCCCGTTCACGTACCCCTTCAACATGACCCAGCAGCCCGCGGCGACCGTCCCCGTGGGGGTCGACGGGGACGGGCTGCCGGTCGGGCTCCAGATCGTGGCCGCCCGGCACCGGGACGACCTCGTCCTGCGGACGGCCCACGCGCTGTACACGGCGGGCATCGCGGGAATCGCGCCGCCGGTGACGCTCTGAGGCGCCCGCCGGAGACCGCCGCGGGGCAGTCCCCGGTCACGGGCCCGCGGATCTGCGGGTCCTGCGGGTTCTGCGGGTCCTGCGGTCGGCGCCGCGGCTACGCCCGGCGGAAGGCCAGCGACTCGCCCAGCGCTCCCGCGCGCCACAGGTCGTTGCACTCCCGGGCCATCGCGTCCAGGCCCTCCACGACCTGGCCCCAGACGATGCCGGGAACCCAGCCGACATCCCCGTTGAGCAGCAGGTTGTTCCGCTCGTAGAACAGGGCCAGGTCGATCACCGGCGCCCCGGCCCGCACCCCGGGTGCGTCGCCGTACCCGTACGCCCGCGTGGCCAGCTGCGTGCCGGAGAACGAGAAGTAGCAGAGGTCGCCCGGGACGGGGGTGACGGTGGGGTTCTCCAGGGGCGGCTCGGCCGGCGCGAACGCCGGGAAGAGGGCGTAGACCTCGTTGCGGGCGTACTTCGCGTGGTAGACGTCACCGCTCAGCGGCAGCGCGTCCCACACCGCCCCGCAGGTGATCGGCGCGCGGTCGTCGAGGAGCCTCGCCGTGCAGTGGACTCCGCGCTCGGACAGGGAGACGTCGATGTAGCGGTCGGCCATGCGTTCCATGGTCCACCCGGGGTCAAGGGCGCCCGCCGGGTCATCGGGGCGCGAATTGATCCGCATGACCGGCGTCGTCCGGGGTAGCCGCGCGGCCATGGCTCCACCACATGGGAACGACGCAGAGATACGCAGCCCGAGCCGCCGCTCGCTCCTCGCGGGCGTCGCGGCCCTCGGTGCGCTGGGCGCCGCCGGATGCAGCCGCGTCGCGTCGGCGTCGGGCGCGGAGGGCGGTGACCTCCTGGACCGGTTGAAGGCCCAGGGCGTCGTCCGCCTGGGCATCGCCGGAGAGATCCCCTTCGGCTACATCGACAGGGACGGCAGGCTGACCGGCGAGGCCCCGGAACTCGCGAGGGTGATCTTCGGGAGGCTGGGCGTCGACAGCGTCCAGCCGGTGCCGACGGAGTTCGGCTCGCTCATCCCCGGCCTGAACTCCCAGCAGTTCGACGTCGTCGCGGCCGGGATGTACATCAACGCCGAGCGCTGCCGGCAGGTGATCTTCTCCGATCCCGACTACCAGATGCTCGACTCGTTCATCGTGCGCAAGGGCAACCCGAAGAACCTGCGCGACTACGGGGACGTCGTGCGGTCGAAGGCGAGGTTCGCCACCGGCACGGGGTACGCCGAGATCCAGTACGCGGTCGACGCCGGGTACGACGAGAGCGACATCCTGATCGTCCCGGACCAGGTCGCGGGCCTCAACGCCGTCGAGGCCGGCCGTGTCGACGTCTTCGCCGGCACGGCCCTGACCACCCGTGAGGTCGTCAGGAAGTCCCGCAAGGCCGAGTCCACCGAGCCGTTCGCACCCCTCGTGGACGGCAGGCCGCACACCGACGGCGGCGGGTTCGCGTTCCGGCCGACGGAGACCGCGCTGCGGGACGCCTTCAACAAGGAGCTGCACTCGATGAAGAGGAGCGGCGAACTCCTGCGCGTGCTGCGGCCCTTCGGCTTCACCGAGAACGAGATGACGGACATGACCGCGAAGGAGCTCTGCCGCGGATGACGTCAGGACTCTGGGAACTCGTGCTCAAGGGGATCTGGACCACCGTCCAGCTCCTGGTGCTCAGCGGCCTGCTGGCCGCGGCCGTCTCCTTCACGGTCGGGATCGCGCGCACCCACCGGCTGCGGATCGTCCGCTTCCTCGCGGGCTTCTACACCGAGGTGTTCCGGGGCACCTCGGCCCTCATCATGATCTTCTGGGTGTTCTTCGTGCTGCCACCCGCCTTCGGCTGGCAGCTCGTCCCGCTCTGGGCGGGCACGCTCGCGCTGGGCCTGACCTACGGGGCGTACGGCTCCGAGATCGTGCGCGGCGCCCTGGACGCCGTGGACCCGGCCCAGGTCGAGGGTGGTGTCGCCCTGAGCTTCACCCCCTGGCAGCGGCTGCGGCTGATCCTGCTGCCGCAGGCGGTGCCCGAGATGATCCCGCCGTTCTCGAACCTGCTGGTCGAGCTGCTCAAGGGCACCGCCCTGGTGTCCGTGATGGGCATGGGCGACCTGGCCTTCAGCGGCAACCTGGTGCGGCTCGCGCTCCAGGAGAGCGCGGAGATCTACACGTACATCCTCCTGATCTACTTCGTGATCGCCTTCCTGCTCACGCGGCTCATGCGCGGTCTGGAGAAACGGCTGAAGGCCGGGGTCGGACGCGTGCCCGAGCCGGGTGTGTCGCAGCGGGAGCTGCGCCGCCCCGAGACCACCGGAGTCGGCGGAGGTGCCGCATGAACTGGGACTGGAGTGCCGTCGGCGACTTCATGCCGCACTTCTGGGACGGACTGCTGATCACCCTGCAGGCCCTGGTGCTCGGATCGCTGATCTCGTTCGCCCTCGGCCTGGTGTGGGCGCTGCTGATGCGGACGCCGAGCCGCTGGGTCCGCTGGCCGGTGGGGGTGGTCACGGAGTTCGTCCGGAACACCCCGCTGCTGGTGCAGCTCTTCTTCCTCTTCTACGTGCTGCCCGAGTGGGGACTGACGCTCTCCGCGATGACCACCGGGGTCGTCGCCATCGGACTGCACTACTCGACGTACACGATGCAGGTCTACCGGGCCGGCATCGAGGGCGTGCCGGCCGGCCAGTGGGAAGCGGCCACGGCACTCAACCTGCCCGTGACCCGGACCTGGACCGCGGTGATCCTGCCGCAGGCGATCCGCCGGGTGGTGCCCGCGCTGGGCAACTACGTCATCTCGATGCTCAAGGACACGCCCATGCTCATGGCGATCACCGTTCTGGAGATGCTCGGCGAGGCACGTCTGTTCTCGCAGCAGAACTTCCAGTTCACCGAGCCGCTCACGGTCATCGGCGTGGCCTTCATCCTCATTTCCTATCCCGCTTCCCTCCTCATGCGAGCCCTGGAGCGACGTCTTGTCCGCTGACACCCCCCTGATGAAAGAGCCCGGCGCCGACCCCTCCGCCAACCCGGCGGTCGACGGCAGCGAGCTGATCCGCTTCGACAGGGTCACCAAGCGCTTCGGCGCCAACACGGTCCTCGACGAGCTCGACTTCTCCGTCGCCTCCGGCAAGCACGTCACGCTGATCGGTCCGTCCGGCTCCGGCAAGACGACGATCCTGCGGCTGCTGATGACCCTGACCAAGCCCGACGAGGGCACGATCAAGGTCAACGGCGAATACCTCTCCCACGAGGAGAGGAACGGCCGGCTGGTCCCGGCCGGCGAGAAGCACGTCCGCGAGGTCCGCAAGAACATCGGGATGGTCTTCCAGCAGTTCAACCTCTTCCCCAACATGAAGGTGCTGCGCAACATCACGGAGGCCCCGGTCACCGTGCTGGGCCTGTCCAGGGACGCGGCCGAGGAGCGGGCCCGCGAACTGCTGGAACTGGTGGGGCTGTCCGAGCACGTGGACAAGTACCCGGGACAGCTCTCCGGCGGTCAGCAGCAGCGCGTCGCGATAGCCCGGGCGCTGGCGATGCGGCCGCAGGTGCTGCTGCTCGACGAGGTGACGTCCGCGCTCGACCCCGAGCTGGTCGCGGGCGTGCTGGACGTGCTGCGGGACATCGCCCGCACGACCGACATCACGATGGTGTGCGTGACCCACGAGATGAACTTCGCCCGGGACATCTCGGACCAGGTGCTGATGTTCGACGCGGGCCGCGTCCTGGAGTCCGGCCCGCCGGAGCAGATCTTCGGCGACCCGGAGCACGCACGGACCCGGGAGTTCCTCGGCGCGGTGCGGTGACCGGGCGAGGCCTGCCTCCGCGGTCAGGCCGGGGTCGGTTGGCCCGCCGTCGCTCCGGCTGACTTCGGTCCGGCCGACGCCGGTCCGGCCGACGCCGGTCCGGCCCGCGGCGACCCGTGACGGGCCCGTGCGCGACGGCCTGGACCCCGGCGGGGTCCGGGCCGGGGGCGGCACCGGCCGGTGACGGTCCGGGCCGGCGGCCGCCGCGGGCCGGTCCGACGGCGGGCGGTCCACGGCGGGGCGCCGACGCGTCGTCGTGGCACCGCGTGCCGAAGAAATCCGTGCGCCCGCGCCGAGGGGGCGCGGGCGCACGGTTCGCACGCGCCTGGGGAACGACCCCGCGCGCCCGCTCCTACGACACCCCGGCCGCGCATCGGGCCGGACCTCCCGCCGGGCGGTGGTGAGGGCGGCGGGGCCGCGCCGGGCGGTCCCGCCGGACCCGCCACGGAACGAATGGGTCATGACTTTGGCATATGCCAGGGCAATGCCCCGCTGCTGGGAGGGCTGCAACACCTCACCAATTCGGCCAACACCCCCTCCCCGCAGGCCTCTTGGCGGCTATCGTGGAAACAGCCCGGCCGTCCGGGCCGCCTTGTCGTGACAGCCGGGCCGAATAGCGCGAGGGGACGACCGTGGCGCTGAAGCACGAGCCGACCGTGCCGTACCACTCGGCCCAGGACGCCCTGCGCGTCCTGGAGACCGTGGCACGGCACGCCACCGGCGTCACCGACGCCGAACTCGCCGGCCACACCGGGCTCGGCACGCAGCGGCTCACCACGCTCCTGCGCATGCTGCGCCGCGAGGGGTACGTCGAGCAGACCGCCGACGGCGCTTACGTCACCGGGGACTCCTTCGGCAGGCTCGGTTCCACCCGCGACCGTGACGCGGCCCTGCGCGACCAGCTCCAGCGGACCCTCGACCGGCTGCGCGACTCGGTCGGCGCCGCCGTCTACATCAGCCGGTACGTGGACGGCGAGATCCGCGTGACGCAGTGCGCCGAGGGCCCGGCCACCCCGGCCGTCAACGAGTGGGTGGACTTCCGCTCCGCCGCCCACGCCAGCGCGATCGGCAAGAGCCTTCTCGGCCAGCTCGACCTCAATGGCCGGCGCGACCACCTCGCCCGCCACAAGATGGCCCGCCTCACCTCGCGCACGATCACGAACGAGCGGGTGCTGCTGTCCCGGCTCGACGCGCAGGCCCCCACCGTGCCCGTGCTCGACCTCCAGGAGTACGCGATCGGCACGGTGTGCGCGGCGGTGCCCATCACGGCCGGCTCCGCCGTGGGCTGCCTCGCCCTCTCCCTCCCGGTGGCCCACGCCCACCGGCTGCGCGAGGCGGCGGACACGCTGAACCGGGGCGCGGCACCGGTACTGCTCTCCCTCGCGATCTGAGTGGCCCGGCGCACACACGGGTGGTCCGCAGCACCCCCGCGGACCAGGTAGTATTTTCTCTGTCGCCGGCCGCGAAAGCGGACGGCGGGAGTCATGCGCCGCTAGCTCAGTTGGTTAGAGCAGCTGACTCTTAATCAGCGGGTCCGGGGTTCGAGTCCCTGGCGGCGCACAGACCGAAGGCCTTCGCTCGTTGAGCGGAGGCCTTCGAGCGTTGTGCGGCTCCCTCCCCGCGGGACGGCCCCCGCCACCGGGGCACGGCGCGCGGCTCAGGCCCGCAGATACGCGAGCACCGCCAGCACCCGCCGGTGGGTGTCCTGCGCCGGCGGCAGGTCGAGCTTCGCCAGGATGTTCCCGATGTGCTTGCCGACGGCGGCCTCGGTGACGACGAGTTCGCGGGCGATCGCCCCGTTCGAGCGGCCCTCGGCGACCAGGCCCAGCACCTCGCGCTCGCGCGGGGTCAGCGCGGCGAGCGGGTCGCGGCGCCTGCGCAGCAACTGGCGTACGACCTCGGGGTCGACGACCGTGCCGCCCGCGGCCACCCGCTCCACCGCCCGCGCGAACTGCTCGACCTGGCCGATCCGGTCCTTCAGCAGATAGCCGACGCCCGTGCCGTCCCCGGTGTCGAGCAGCTCGGCCGCGTAGGCGCGCTGGACGTACTGGCTGAGGACCAGCACCGGCAGCGCGGGCCGTTCGGCGCGCAGCGCGAGCGCCGCCCGCAGCCCCTCGTCGCGGAATCCCGGCGGCATCCGCACATCGGTGACCACCAGGCCGGGTTCGTGGACCGCGACGGCCCGGGTCAGCTCGTCGGCGTCCCCGACCGCCGCCACGACCTCGTGCCCGAAGCGCGCGAGCACGCCGACGAGGCCCTCGCGCAGCAGCACGCTGTCCTCGGCGAGGACGATCCTCAGCGAATCGGGCACGGGATCTCCAGACGCAGGACGGTCGGCCCGCCGGGCGGGCTGGTGACGCCGAGTGTGCCATCGAGCACGGCGAGCCGGTCGGCGAGCCCCGTGAGGCCGCCGCCCGCGGCCGGATCGGCCCCGCCACGGCCGTCGTCGCGCACCTCGATCCACAGCCGGCCGCCCTCACCCGCCCCCGCGCCACGATCTCCGCCGCCGGTGTCGTACGACCCGTCGATCCGCACCCGGGTGGCTCCGCTGTGTCTGCCCGCGTTGGCGAGGGCCTCCCGCACCGCGAAGTACGCGGCGGACTCGACCGACTCGGCGAAGCGGGGCAGGTCCAGGGCGACCTCCACGGGTACGGCGGACCGGTCGGCGGCGTCGGCGACCGCGTCCGCGAGCCCGTAGTCCGCGAGCACCTGGGGGTGGATGCCGTGGATCAGCTCCCGCAGTTCGCCGAGCACCAGGCCCGCCTCCTCGTGGGCGGCGGCGAGGCGTCCGGCGAGCGCCGGCGGGGCGTCGAGGCGGGCCAGTCCGAGCGTCATCGTCAGGGCGACCAGGCGCTGCTGCGCGCCGTCGTGCAGATCGCGCTCGATGCGCCGGCGTTCCGCGTCGAAGGCCGCGACCAGCCGGGCCCTGGAGCGGGTCACCTCGGCCAGCCGGTGCCCGTCCTCGGCCTCGCGCGGGGCGAGGAGCAGCCGGGCGAGCGCGGCGCGGGCTCCCGCGTACAGCACGAGGGGCCACAGCAGGGCGAGGAGGAGGGCCGCCCCGGCCGCTGCGCACAGGACGGCCTCGGGGTACCCGTCGATGCGCCAGAGCTTCACGAGCCGGGTGTCCCCGCCGGAGAGCGCGAGTTGCACCGGCGCGCCGGCCATCGCGCCGGGCACGACCAGGGTGAGCGTCAGGACCAGCAGGTCGAGGGGCCACAGCACGAGTGCGAGCAGCACGGCGTACGCCAGTTCGCGCCAGGTGGCCTGCTCGGTCAGCCGCAGCCCCGCCCAGGCGGCGAGGCCGGGCTCCGCCGGGGTGCGGTGCGGACCGGGCACGGGCCGCGGGTCGAGCAGTCGCAGCCGTCGCCGTTCGAGCGCGCCGACCGGTACGCCCGACAGGGCCAGCAGGACCAGCAGCGGCAGCCCCACGAGCACGACCGACAGGGCCGTGCCGACACCCCCGAGCACGAGCAGCCCGGCGAGCAGCGGGACGCCCACGAGCACTCCGGTGCCGAGATAGCCGGCGGCGCGCAGCGGGTTCCTCCCGCGGAAGTCGATCACGCGCCCACGGTAGGCGGACGCGCCGGGCCCGGACCATACGGTCAGCGGGGGTCCCGGGGTATGCCCAGCCCCACCCCTGCCGGCAGGTCCTCGCGTCCGCGGGCCCGGTACTCGGCCAGCAGTCCCGCGAGGTCCGCGTCGTCCAGCGGCCGGTACGCCGTCTCCCCCGGGGGCCGCCACCAGACGGGGTCGGCGCACCGGAAGCCGTCGCGGCGCAGCCCGACCCGGTGGATCTTGTTGGTGGCGGTGACGGGCATGCGCGGCACGATCCGTACGAACCTGGGTGCCATCTTCGTCCCGAGGTCGGCCTGTCCGGCCAGGAATCCGGCGAAGGCGCCGGGGTCGAAGGCGGCTCCCTCCCGCAGTGCCAGGGCCGCCATCACCTGGTCCCCGGCGACCGGATCGGGCACGGCGTAGACCGCCGCGGCGGTGGCGTCCCCGTACCGGGCGAGGATGTCCTCGATCATCGCGGCGGCCAGGTTCTCGCTGTCGACGCGGAGCCGGTCGTCCGTGCGCCCCGCGAAGTACAGGAACCCGTCGGCGTCACGGTAGAAGAGGTCGCCGGTCCAGTACCAGTCGCCGTCGGCCGCCGCGTCCGGGCGGGCCGGCCCGCGCCCGTGCCCGCGCCGCGCGGCCTCCGCCTCCGCGTTGCGCCAGTACCCCTCGAAGCGGTGCGGGCCGCGGTTCACCAACTCCCCTATGGCCGCGTGCCCGTTGAGGAGCCTGCCGTCGGCGGAGAAGAGCGCCGCGGGGCATTCCTCGCGGCTGACCGGGTCGACCACCGCCAGGTCGTCGCCGGGGGCCGCACGGCCGATCGCCGCTCTCGGCGTCCCGGGCGCCCGCTGGATCGCGGCGCCGCCCTCCGTCGATCCGTACCCCTCCACCAGCCGCACCCCGAACCGCGCCTCGAACGCGGCCGCGTCCACCGCTCCCGCCTCCGTGCCGAAGCCGACGCGCAGCGGGTTGTCCCGGTCGTCCGGGCGGGCGGGGGTCGCCAGGACGTACTGCACGGCCCGGCCGACGTAGGTGAAGTACGTGGCCCCGTAGGTCCGTACGTCCGTCAGGAACCCGGAGGCCGAGAAGCGGCGCCGCAGCGCGACACCGGCGCCCGCCGCGAGCGCGGGCGCCCAGTCGGCGATGACCGCGTTGCCGTGGAAGAGGGGCATGCAGATGTAGTGGACGTCGTCCGCGCGCACGCCGAAGTGATCGACGAGCGAGCGGCCGGCCTCCGCAAGCCGGCCCTGCGAGCAGATCGCGGCCTTGGGCGCGCCGGTGGAACCGGAGGTGAAGTAGAGGAGCAGCCTGCGCTCCGGGGCCGCGTCCGCCGTGTCGGGCGAGGCGCCCGCGTACGGCGCGAGGAGGTCCGTGTAGGCCGGGGTGTCGGTCACCAGCAGCCGGACGCCGGGCAGGTCGAGCCCGTCGAGGAGCGGCAGATGGGCCCGCTCGGTGACCAGGACGCGGCACTCGGTGTGCAGGATGTCGCGGGCCAGCTCGGCACCGCGGCGGGTGGGGTTGATGCCGGCGACGGCCGCGCCCGAGAGCGCGGCGGCACCCAGCCACATCGGGTACTCGGGGGTGTTGTCGAGCAGCACGCCCACGTGCGGCTCGGCGCCGGAGGGCAGCAGGTCGCGCAGCAGCGCCGCGCGCGCCGCCGCGCCGGCCGCCACCTCGTGGTGCGTCCGGCAGCGCCCCTCGAACCACAGTCCCGGCCGGTGGTCGTCCCACCTGAGCCGTACGAGTTCCGCGACGGTTCGGCTCGTGAACCCCATGGGGGCGCACCATAATTGACGCTGCATCAGATTGCGATGGCCGTGACGAGCTCGGCCGCGACAAGGCCGGCGGGGAGCAGCGGGGACCCCACCCGGCGTGGCGGAGTTCGGTTCCACGCACACCGTCGCCTCGATCACTCAGGCGTGCGTGGAACCTACCCGTGGGGGGTGTGCGATTGCCTCAAGGAGAACTCGGAACCGCCGGGCGGCGGGTTCCGCCGGGGCTCAGAAGGTGACGTCGGAGCAGGCGTAGAACGCGTTCGCCGTGTCCGCGATCGTCCACACCGCGAGGATGACGTGGTGACCGCTCTTGCCGGACGGCAGGGTGCCGCTGTGCGACAGCGTCGCCGGCGGCTGACCGCTGAACGGAACGGTCAGGAACGGTGCGGTGACCAGCGCGGACCGGGTGAGGGGAGCGTTCTGGTTCCAGCCGTCCTTGGTGATGTAGTACTTGAAGTCGGTCGTGGAGTGCCGTGCCGTGAACTGCCAGCGGAAGGTGTAGCTCTGCCCGCCGTTGACCCGTGTCGTCGGCCAGGCCCCGCCCGAGGGCGTCGTCGACTTGTCGAGCGCGCCGAAGTTGGTGTGGTTCGCGGAGCAGATCTGACCGTC
Source organism: Streptomyces fructofermentans (assembly GCF_014651055.1). Taxonomy (GTDB): domain Bacteria; phylum Actinomycetota; class Actinomycetes; order Streptomycetales; family Streptomycetaceae; genus Streptomyces; species Streptomyces fructofermentans. The sequence continues at coordinate 61,161 of NZ_BMWD01000031.1, read as the reverse complement.
CGCGGGCCCGCCCGCCGGGAAGCCCTTGGGCCCCTCGACGCTCTGGGGCTCCCACTGGATGGCACCGCAGTTGGCCACGGCGCCGTTCTGGCAGAGCTTCTGCCGGCTGATCGGGAGGTCTGTGTAGCCGTGGCCGGTGGCCCCACCGCTGGAGAGCACGAGTGCTCCCGTGGTGGCGAGGCCCACCACCGCGGCGTACCACTTCGTCTTTTTCCGCATGCTGCCGCTCCTGGAGAACGTGGGGGAGGTTCCGTGAGCCGTGCGTGCGCATCGCGATGCGTAAAGCGATGAATCAGGTCTAGACCAAGTCCCAGATTATTGCCGGTAGTTGAACATGTCCATACCAATCGTGGTGAGGATTCGGCGGCAGCGCTCCCGCGAGGCCTCGACCAGAAGCCCGTTGGGCCCGTCGTTCGTCTCCACCCACGCGCGGGCCGCCCCCTCGTCGCGTCCACCGGCCAACTGCCGCTCCACCAGGCGCGTCCGGCGTACTCCGGCGGGCGCCTCCACGTACCAGCACTCCCCCATCAGCCCGTACGCCTCCCGCCAACCCGGCAGATCGCAGGCGAGGTAGTTCCCCTCGGTGACGACGAGCCGGGCGGCCGCGGGCACCACGTGCCGTGCCGCGACGGGCTCGTGCAGCGTGCGGTCGTAGTCCGGTACGTAGACGTCGCGGGCGGTCTCGCCGAGGACCCGGCGCAGCAGGTCGACGTACCCCCACACGTCGAAGCTGGGCTCCGAGCCCTTTCGTGCGGTCAGGCCGAGCCTCTCCAACTGCGCGTTGGAGAGGTGGAACCCGTCGAGCGGGAGGTAGGCCGCCCTCGCGCCGAGGTGTGCGACCAAGGATCGGGCCAGCGTCGACTTGCCGGCACCGGGCGGTCCGGCGAGGCCCAGCACGGCACGCGGCGAACGGGCGGTCAGCCGCAGTGCCTCCGCGGCGAGCCGGTCGAGGCCCGGCGGGCGCCCGACCGGGGCGGGACCGGCATCGGGGTCGGGACCGAACCCGACCCCGGCGCCGGCGCCTGGGTCGGCATGGGAGTCGGGGTCGGCACGGGCGTCGGGGTCGGGGTGCGGGTCGGCGCGGGCGGACGGGTCCCCGGTGCGGGTCGGGGCCGGATGCTGCTTCGGGTTCGGGTTCGGGGGCCGGTGCGAGGGTCGGTGCTCGTGCGGGTCAGCGCTCTCCATGACCCGTATAGAACGCCACCGTCAGGTCCTTCACCAGGGCCTTGCGCTCGTAGTCGTCGAGCTCCACCAGCCCGCGCACGGTCAGCCGGGTCACGGTGTCCTCCACCGAGTCGACGACCGAGGTGAGGACCTTGTCCCGGTGCTGGGCGTCCAGCGCCGCGAGCCGGCGGCGCTGCATGACGGCGGCGACCTCGGGGGCGTACTCGACCCGCAGCGGCTGCGTGGAGAACACCTGGAGGCCGACCGCCGCCGCGTCCGCGGCCACCAGCCGGGTCAGCGCCTCGCCGACGGCCTCGGTGTTGCGCAGGGTCCCCGCCTCGGCGGTCCGGGCCGCGCCCGGCGGCAGGTCCGTCGGAAGCTGCGCCAGCACCCGGGCGAGCGCCGCCTCCACGCACTCGCGCAGGTACCGCTGGTGGTCCTCCACGCCGAGCGCGGCCCGCGCGGTGTCCCGCACCCGCCAGACCACGAGCACGACGACCCGCAGCGCGACACCGTTCGCGTCGACGGCCGGAATCGGATCGCTGCGCCAGTGGCGCAGCCGCACGTCGATCCTGCGGCGCAGCAGCAGCGGGTTCACCCACATCAGCCCGGTGCGCCTGACCGTGCCCCGGTAGCGCCCGAACAGGCCGAGCACCCAGGCGTGTCCGGTACGGCCGCGGGCCAGCCCGCCGAACCCGAACAGGCCGAGCGCCCCGGACCCGGCGAGCGCCGCCCACTGCGGCCCGCCGAGCCCCGCTCCCGCGTGCACGGGCAGCCCCAGCGTGTCCACGGCGAGCGGCGGCAGCGCGCCCGCCCACCACGACGCCAGGACGCAGCCGGCCACGCCCGCGGCACCCGCCAGCACCCCCGCCGCCCCGGGCAGTACGCGTGCGGGCCGCTCCTCCGGCTCGGCGTCGGTCCAGGGCGCCGGCCGCGGCCGCGCCGGCGCGGCCGCGCGCCGGGCGACGCGCGGCTGCTCGCCGGTGCCCCGCCGCCTGCCCACGACGGCGGGCGCGAGCGGCACGGACACCGGCTCGGTCTCGTCACGGAACAGCAGGTGGACCGGGATCTCGGTGGTCACCTCGTTGTGGATGAGCCGCGCCCCGCGGCCCGTCGACTCCGGAGCCCCCTCGGACTCCGGCGAGTGTGAAGTCGTCGTACTCATGCGTGCCTCCGTGCCTCCGCGCCGGGAAGAACTGTGGTGAGCGTCGTGGGAGCGGCCGTCGGCGGGCCCCGGCCGCGACCCTCCGGTCCCGGCGCCGCTCCGGGACCGCCGGACCGCCCGTGCGTGCCCGGGTCCCCCGAGGTGCCGGCACCCGGTGCCGTCCCGCGGTGCCCGGGACGCCGGGGGCCACGCAGGGCACCCGGTGCCGTCAGGAGAAGAGCCGTCGCCACGTCTCCGGCCCCGGGTAGCCGTCGGCCGCCGCGCCGCGCCACCCCTGCGCGCGCTGGAACGCCTCCACGTTGCGCCGGTCGCCCTCACCCCAGCGCGGCCCCGGCCCCCGTGTGTAGTGGGCGCCGAACCCCTTCCTCACGAGCTGCCTGCCGAGCCGGGTGACGTGTGCGCCGCTCGCGCCGGGCCGGAAGGCCGCCCGCCCGGGATAGGCCGGGGCGGGTTGCGCGTCCGGAGGCGCCGCGGGAGCGCCGGCACCGCCTCCACTCCGGGCCACGACGTCGCGGCCCTTGCCCTGCACCAGGTAGGACCAGGTGAACGGACCGGGCAGTCCGTCCGCGTCCGCGCCGGTCCAGCCCTGTGCCCGCTGGAACGCCCGGGTCGCCCGCCGGTCCGCCTCCGTCCAGCGCGGCCCCGGCCCCGTCGTGTAGTACGCGCCCGCTCCACGCGCCACGAGCATCCGCCCGAGCCGGGTCACGTGCGCGTTGTCGGCCCCCGGCCCGAAGGCCGCCGCGCCCGGGTGGCGGACCGAGGTGGGCGTCCCGGGGGCGCCGGGGAGCGTCGGGTCGGCGGGACCCGCCCCGCCGGCCCCCGTCGTGACCCCTTTGTAGCGGTAGGCCAGATAGCGGTCCGAATGGCTCCAGTAGGCGTAGGGGGTGGACTGCCTGCGCGCGTGCGGGCGGGTCTGCTCGTACGCCGTGTAATAGCTCCGCGTGGAATCCGTCCAGCCGCCGAAAATGACGACGTGCGAGCCTTTCTGGGGGTCCGCCGGATTGTGGAACAGCAGCATGTCGCCCGACTGGAGCTGGCTCTTGGAAATACGGACGCCGTATTTCCCGAGGCTGCCCGTCCATTCGTTCCCGCCGAGGTTCCAGGCCATCGACACGAAGCCGGAGCAGTCCTGCCGGTACCCGTCGGACCAGTACTCGCCCATGCTGTACGGCACCCGGGCGGCGACCCACTCCTTGGCGCGCTCGATGATCTCGGCCCGGGTGGTCGCGGGCGCCTCGACCTTCGCGGGCAGCCCGCCCGGGCCGTGCAGGGGGGCCTCCCCGCCCTGCGGTGTGTCGGGCTCGTCGGCCGCGGGCGCGGCCGGCCGGCTCGGGGCGTGGGCGGCGGCGGGCGCCGGATGCCCGGCGGCGAGCACCGTCCCCGCGGCGGCCGCCAGGACCAGGGCGCGGTGCGGCACCGGACTCCCGGCAGTCCCGCCGGGCGCGTACCGCGGGGGGACGGGTCGCCACTGGGCGCATCCTGGGCATTCACAGTCGCTCTCGGGATCGAATTCCTCGAATACCGGAGCCGCCATACGAATCCCCTCACAGTCCAGGTGGAAAAGCCCGCGCCGCTGCACATCCGTCAGCTTCTCAACTGTCCAGGGGTGCCGCATGTTGACGGTCCGAATGATGTACGGGGTGCCCGGCGACACCCCCTGCCCCGGCCCCGGTCCGGAGCACGGTCCGGGGTCGGGTAGAGTTCTCCCGTCAGCGCGCGCCGCTAGCTCAGTTGGTTAGAGCAGCTGACTCTTAATCAGCGGGTCCGGGGTTCGAGTCCCTGGCGGCGCACCGACCGGAGAGGCCCCTCGCAGCAGCGAGGGGCCTCTCCGCTGTACCCGGCGCTTCTCCGGATCGTCCGCCGGGGCGCGGTCGCGCCGGGCCGCCGCCGGCCCGGGCGCACGGGGTGCACGGGTGCCGCCACGGGCAAGGTGGCTGGGGCGCCGTGCGCGTCGGGCTCCGGAAGCGCGCCGCGCATCGGGCCGGCCCCGGAGCGCGGCACACGCGTCGGGGTCCGGGGGCGAACCGCGCGGCGGGCCGGCCGCGTCCCCCTCGCGGCCCTGGAAGGTCGCGGGCGCCGCCGGGGCCGGCCCCGCACCCGGCACCCCGGCGCGCAACCACCTGGCGTGCGCCCCCTAACGCTCCGGGGCGCCCCAGCGTGCCGGAGCGGATCGTGTGACCCTTCGGGGTACGGCGAGGGCCGGGGCGCGATATGAGAACACTTCCGCAACATTCGGGGACCGTCGGCCCCTGCCGCACCTCGCGGAACCAGCGGACTCCCCAATGAACGCGTATGACCGGTAAACACCGTGTTTCGCATCTTGCGATCATGATGAACGGCGTAGAACCCTGGGCTACAAGAGGCTGCGGTTACTGCGCAGTTGGGGGTTTGGGGCCGGTTGCGCCCGGAAGCGGGGAATGGGGGCCCCGTTCATGTGGTGATGTCGAGGGGGGCATCATGCAACCGGAAGGCCGGTGCGCCATGTCTATAGGGTATGTGGATGATGTGGCGACGGGGGCCGCTGTTGATACGCCTGCGGATGTCTAGGGGGACATGAGCCGGCGAACGGAACAACGAGCACGCGGTGGAACTCGCGTGTGGGGGGATGACTCATGACGTCGACGCCGACGGGCGCCCGGCAGAACTTCGATCCGACAGAGACCACACAGCTCAGGGTGGGGTCTCACCGGACCGGCAGCTTCCGGAGAATCAAGAAGACCTTGCCGAGATACGACTACGAGCACTACAGCCGGCTCGCCGGACCTCTCACGCAGCCCGACCCGAACAAGCCGTACAAGGTGCAGTACCGCTCGCTGCTCTCGCAGGAGCCGCACCGGCTGCGCGCCGCCCTCATGCTGGGCGCGGCCCCGCTGCTGTCGCTCGTCCTGCTGGGCTGGCTCCTCCAGCCGGAGCACTGGACGGAGCGGGACTACCCCGCCTACGACTTCCTCCCCGCACTCGACGTCGTGATGCTCGTCTCGATCGGCCTGATCGAGCTGTTCCGCTGCATGAACGTGCTGTCGAACGCGCACGCCACCCTGGTCGCGCGCGACCCCATCCCGGTGGTGCCCGAGACCGGCACCCGAGTCGCCTTCCTCACCTCCTTCGTTCCCGGCAAGGAACCGCTGGAGATGGTGACGAAGACCCTGGAGGCCGCGGTCCGCATCCGGCACCGGGGCCTCATGCACGTCTGGCTGCTCGACGAGGGCGACGACCCCGAGGTGAAGGCGGTCTGCGAGCGCCTCGGCGTGAACCACTTCTCCCGCAAGGGCATCGCGAAGTGGAACCAGGCCAAGGGCCCGCACCGTGCCAAAACCAAGCACGGCAACTACAACGCCTGGCTGGACGCGCACGGCGACAACTACGACTTCTTCGCGTCCGTGGACACCGACCACGTCCCGCTGCCCAACTACCTGGAGCGGATGCTCGGCTTCTTCCGCGACCCCGACATCGGCTTCGTCATCGGCCCGCAGGTCTACGGCAACTACGACAACCCGATCACCAAGGCGGCCGAGTCGCAGCAGTTCCTGTTCCACGCGCTGATCCAGCGCGCGGGCAACGCCTACGGCTCCCCGATGTTCGTGGGCACCTCCAACGCCGTACGCATCAGGGCGCTGAAGCAGATCGGCGGTCTGTACGACTCGATCACCGAGGACATGGCGACGGGCTTCGAGATCCACCGCCACAAGAACCCGGCGACGGGCCGCAAGTGGCGCTCGGTCTACACCCCGGACGTCCTCGCGGTCGGCGAGGGCCCCAACGCCTGGACGGACTTCTTCACCCAGCAGATGCGCTGGTCGCGGGGTACGTACGAGACGATCCTCAAGCAGTACTGGAAGGGCGCCTACTCGCTGCCGCCGAGCAAGTTCTTCAACTACACGATGATGATCATCTTCTACCCGATGTCGGCCCTCAACTGGCTGCTGGCGGCGCTGAGCTGTGCGCTGTTCCTGGGCCTGGGCGCCTCGGGTGTGAACATCGACCCGGCGATCTGGCTGATGCTCTACGGCAACGCCTCCGCGCTGCAGATCGGCCTGTACGTCTGGAACCGCCGCCACAACGTCTCGCCGCACGAGCCCGAGGGCTCCGGCGGTGTGGCCGGCATGATCATGTCCGCGCTCTCGGCGCCGTTGTACGCCAAGGCGCTGATCGACTCGATGCTGCGGCGCAAGAGCAAGTTCGTGGTGACCCCCAAGGGCGACTCGGCGAGCCCGGACACGCTGTTCGGGACCTTCCGGTACCACTGGTACTTCATCCTGATCTTCGCGGGCTCCATCGCCGCCGGCTTCGTCTTCGGGCACTCCCACCCGGCGATGATCATCTGGGCCACCTTCGCGCTGCTGATCACGGCGTCGCCGATCTTCGCCTGGCGCTGGATGATGCGGCAGGACCGGAAGAAGCCGCCGACGCCCGCCCCGGCCCACGAGCCGTCGGGACAGCCGCAGCCCCAGCCGCAGGACAGCATGATCCCGCACCAGCCCCAGACCTCGCCCAGCCCGCACGCGCCTCAGCAGAGGCCGACCTGGGCCGCCGACGGGGGCAACGACCAGACCATGCAGATCTCTCTCGGGGGCCGCCGGCACACGTCCGGGAACTGAGCCTCCACCGCGGGCCCGGGACGTCCGAGAGGGTGTCCCGGGCCTCGCACGCAACCACCACACGTTAGACGGGATTTGAAGTGAAAGACGGTTCCAGCCGCCGCCGTGCCCGCCGCATCGCGATAGGTGCGGCGGTGGTGCTCGCGCTGGCCGGGATGAACGGACCCGCGCTCTACCGCTTCGGGTCGGAGCAGTACCACGAGTACAAGATCAACCGCCCCGAGTACAAGGCCGAGAACGGCAAGTGGGACGTCGTGGAGTTCCCCGAGGAGTACCGGCTCAACACCATCCACGCCGCGCTCCTGCACACCGGCAAGATCCTGCTGATCGCCGGTTCGGGCAACAACCAGGACAACTTCGACGCGAAGAAGTTCGACACCCGCGTCTGGGACCCGGTCAAGAAGACGATCAAGAAGGTCCCCACTCCGGCCGACCTGTTCTGCACGGGGCACACGCAGCTTCCCAGCGGCAACCTGCTGATCGCGGGCGGCACCAAGCGCTACGAGAAGCTCAAGGGCGACGTCACCAAGGCCGGCGGCCTGATGATCGTCCACAACGAGAACCCGGACCGGCCGATCACCCTGCCCGCCGGAACACGCTTCTCGGGCAAGGAGAACGGCAAGACGTTCGTCTCCAAGGACCCGGTCAACATCGAGCGGGCGAAGAAGGTGTTCGACCCGGCGACCGGCAAGTTCCTGCGCAACGAGCCGGGCCTCGGCCGCATCTACGTCGAGGCGCAGAAGAGCGGCGCCAAGTACGAGACGGGCACCCAGGACAACTACCGGGTGCAGGGCCTGTCGGGCACGGACGCGCGCAACACGTACGGCATCGCCCAGAAGCTCGCCCTGGACAAGAAGGACTTCCAGGGCATCAGGGACGCCTACGAGTTCGACCCGGTCGCCGAGAAGTACATCAAGGTCGACCCGATGAACGAGGCGCGCTGGTACCCGACGCTGACCACGCTGTCCGACGGCAAGATCCTCAGCCTCTCCGGCCTCGACGAGATCGGCCAGCTGGTCCCGGGCAAGAACGAGGTCTACGACCCGAAGACCAAGAAGTGGACGTACACCGACGGCATCCGGCAGTTCCCGACGTACCCGGCGATCTCCCTGATGCAGAACGGCAAGCTGTTCTACTCGGGCGCCAACGCCGGCTACGGCCCCGACGACGTCGGCCGCGACCCGGGCGTCTGGGACGTGGAGACGAACAAGTTCACCAAGCTGAAGGGCATGTCCGACCAGAAGCTCCTTGAGACCGCCGGGACGGTGCTCCTGCCGCCCGCGCAGGACGAGAAGTACATGGTCATCGGCGGCGGCGGGGTCGGCGAGTCCAAGCAGTCGAGCAACAAGACCCGGATCATCGACCTGCTGGCGGACAACCCGAGGTTCGTGGACGGCCCGGAGCTGGAGAAGGGCACCCGCTACCCGCAGTACTCGATCCTGCCCGACGACAACGTGCTGGTGTCCGGCGGCTCCGAGGACTACCGCGGCCGCGGCGACTCGAACATCCTCCAGGCGCGGCTCTACGAGAAGGGCGCCGACTCCTTCAAGCGGGTCGCCGACCCGCTGGTGGGCCGCAACTACCACTCGGGCTCGATCCTGCTGCCCGACGGCCGCGTGATGTTCTTCGGCTCGGACTCGCTCTACGCCGACGCGGCCAACACCAAGCCCGGCAAGTTCGAGCAGCGCGTGGAGATCTACACGCCGCCGTACCTGTACCAGGGCTCGCGGCCCTCGCTCTCCGGCGGCCCGAAGACGGTGAAGCGCGGCGGCACGGCGAGCTTCACCTCGCAGCACGCCTCGTCCATCAAGACGGCCCGGCTGATCCGGCCGAGCGCCTCGACGCACGTCACCGACGTGGACCAGCGTTCCATCGCGCTGGAGCTGGAGAAGACGGCGGACGGCATCGAGGTCACGGTCCCCAAGAGCCGCAACCTCGTCGAGTCCGGCTGGTACATGCTGTTCGTGACGGACGACCAGGGCACGCCCAGCAAGGCCCAGTGGGTGAAGATCCCGTAGCGCTCCGCGCGCGGGACATGTGAGGAGGGGCCCGGCGCGATCGCGCCGGGCCCCTCCTCACATGTCCCGCCGCGTACGTCCGCGGGTCCGGCCCGAAGGCGCGGCCCCCGCGTCAGCCGGAGGCCTTGGCCAGCTTCAGGGCGTACTCGGGCCACCACTGCCCCGCCTTGGGCCCGCCCTTGCACGTGCCGTCGGACTCGCCCGGGCGCTTGACCCACAGGTAGGCGTCGACGAGTTCGTCGTCCGTCTTCGTGGTGGGCGCCTCACCGAGCGCGCGGCCCGGCGGGTTGCACCAGGTCTCCTTCGGGTCGCCCTCGGTGTAGGGCCCGTTGCCGTTGCGGCTGGTGTCGATCACGAACGGCTTGTTGCCGGCCTTCGCCGACAGCTCCTTGCCGTACTTGATGCTGTCCGCGGTCGGGTAGAAGTTGGACACGTTGACCGCGAAGCCGTCGGCCCGCTCCACCCCCGCCAGCTTCAGCGGCTCGAAGATCTCGTCGGTCCTGCCCCAGCCCGCGTTGCCCGCGTCCAGGTAGACCTTCGTGTTCTTCAGCGACTTGAACTTCTCCACGGCGCCCCGCAGAAGGTCGTACCGCTCCTCGTGGAACTCCTGGGGCGTGCAGCCGTCCACCATGTGCAGCACGGCGTCCGGCTCCAGGACCACCGTGGCGCGGCGGTCGCCGATGCCCGCGGCGACCTGGTCGATGAAGGCCCGGTAGGCGTTGCCGTCCGCCGCCCCGCCGCCGGAGAACTGACCGCAGTCGCGGTGCGGGATGTTGTAGACGACGAGCAGCGCGTCCCGATCGACCTTCGTGGCGGCCTCGGTGAAGCCGCGCGCCTCCTGCTCCGCGTTCTCCGGAGTGAGCCACTCGCCGGTCGGCTGCTCGGCGATCCGGCGGATCAGCTCGGCGTCGCCGTCCTTCCCGTCCTTCTCGTACGAGGCCAGCTGCTCGGCCGCGTTCCCGTCGGGGTTGACCCAGAACGGGTCCGTCCCCTTGGGCTGCTGGCTCACCTTGGCGCCCTGCGCGTCCTTGTCGCCGTCGCCCTCCGAGGAGGAACACCCCGCGAACAGCAGCACAGCTCCGGCCACCGCCACGGACGCCCTGGCCCCGGCCCCCCTGCTCCCGTACATCGAACTCCCCCTCGGGTGCACTGTCCTAAGCGTCAATCCTGACATACCCGTCGGGAGGCCAACGCGGCGAGGCGCCCTTGTCCGAGAGCTGTTACACCCGCCTCGCGGATGGGTGGGCGCTTCCCGGACGAGGGGCGCCGAGCGGCGCCGAGGGGCGCCGAGCGGCGACGAGCGGCGCCGGGACCATGTCCCGGGAGGCCTTCGACACGCACCGCGACAGCCGGGAGAGCCGGCTGGGGACCGACCCCCGCGGAGGCCCCCGACACGCCGGCCGACTCCTTCGACACGGCCCCGTACCTGCGGCGCGCCCGGACGACCACCGCGCGGCCCTCCTCGACGCCCGGGGCGTCGGCGTCATGCTCGTACGGACCGACGGATCGGTGACGCTCGCGACCGGGGGCCGCGCCCGGCGCAGGCGCTCGCCCTGCCGGCGGCGGCGTTCAGGTGCCGCGCGGGTGCGCCCGCGGCCGGCGGCCGCCGCTCGACGGGGCCGCCGCCGCGGTGGCGCAGCGCGCCGAGGGCGCCGGGGACCCGGACGGCACGCGTCCCGGCCGGTCCGGATCCGGTGACCACCAGGACGGATGACGCAGCGCCACCGCCCCGGGACTTGGCGTCATTCAGACCCTAGGCCGGAGCGCTCATCCGCTCTAGAGTCGTCTCGGACGGCCCCGGCCCCTGGCTGTCCGGCCTCAGCGCCATTCGAACGGGCCCCGTGAACCTCCCGTGCCGGTCGCCGGGTTACTCCCGCAGCCCGTGCGCGCACGGTCGAGGACCAGCCCGGTCGACGGCTCCCGGGGGGAGCGGGTCGTCGACCGGGCCGGGTGGAGTCCGGCACGGGCAGGAATCACGCGCGGGGGGAATCCAGGTGCGGGCGGGAATCCGGTGCCTGCCCGGATCCGGTGCGGCCGTGCGCGGGGCTCACCGGTCGGTGCCGCTGAGATAGGCCGAGACGACCACGTTCGCCGTGTAGGTGCGACTGGTCCGGTCGAAGGAGCCCCCGCAGGTGATCAGCCGCAGTTCGGACCGACCCGACTGCCGTGTCCCGTAGACCCGCTGCGCGTCGAACCGGTCGCGCGCGAAGACCTCGACGTCCTCGACGGTGAACTCGGCGACCGTGCCGTCGTCCCGGACCACGCGGACCGTCTCGCCCGGGCGCACCTCGCTGAGGTGGTAGAAGACCGCGGGCCTGGTCTCGGTGTCCACGTGCCCGACGAGCAGGGCGGTCCCGGCCGCGCCGGGCCGTACGCCTCCCCCGTACCAGCCCACGATCCCCGGCTGCCCGTACGGCGGCGGGTCGACCGCGCCCCGCGGGTCCAGCCCGCGTGCCACCACGGGGGCCTGCACGCCGAGCGCCGGGATGTCCACACGCTGTGGACGGGCGTCCGCCAGCGGCGCCACCGCGGGAGGCAGTTCGACCCCGAGCGGCCTTCCGACGGCCGCCACGTCACCCGTGGTGGGCGCGGATATCCCCCGGCGCACGTCGGTCACCTCTCGGCCCCACAGCCAGAGCCCGAGCAGCAGCATCGCCCAGGCCAGGCCCATCAGCAGGCGCCCGCTGCCGGTGGCGCGTTCCGGGTCGTCCCGGTGCTTCCGGTGCGACATGGCCGGTCAGTCCGTGCCGTCGCGTCCCCGGCGTGCCACGCCCCGCGCGACCACGGCGACGGCGGCCACACCGGCCAGCACAAGCCCGATCACCGCGTGCCGCGTGCCGGGTCCGTCCGAGCGGGCCTCGGCGGCGGCGAGCCTCGCGGTGCCGCCGCCGCCCGCGTGCACGGGGGCGACGGGTGACGCGGGCGCGCTCGGCACGACCGTGTCGTCCTGCTGCCCGCGCGGCTGCTTCCGCGGCTCCTCGGCCCGCTGCTCCTGCTTCTGCTGCTTCTGTTCCTGCTGCCTCCGGCTCTGCTGCTGGTTCTGCCGCTTCCGCTGCTCCTCGGCCTTCCTCAGCCGCTCCTTCTCGTCCTTGCGCTTCTGCTCCTGGCGCTGCTTCTCCTGCTGCTTCTTGCCGACGACGGTGAAGGTGCCCCTCACCTTGTCGTCGAAGCCGTCGCAGGTGACGCCCACGTGGTACGTGCCCGGTTCGAGGGTCGAGCGGACGCGGGTCTCGCCCAGCAGGACGCCCGCCTTCCCCACCAGCCGCGCGTCGGCGACGAACGCCTCCGACGCCGCGGTGCCCGTCGCTCCGGCGCAGCCCTGCACCCGCACCTGGATGTCGTTGCCCGGAGCCGGTGGCGTCGGCGTCACGGAGACGCCGCCGTCCCCCGCACGGGCGTCGGCCGGGGTGAACACCGGCGTGAGGGCGGCGGCGGCCACCGCCCCGGCACAGAGAGTGAGTCGCAGTGAACCCATCGTGAACCTCCAGATACCTGGAGCCTGCTCCCCGGGCTACGGGGCCGCATCCGGGGAGGGTGTCCACTGCTCCGTACGGGTGGCCCGGGCCGACGGGGCGAGGAGGGCCGGACGGGTGACCGGCGGACCGGCGTCGGTCAGATCCGCTCGACGAGGTCCGCGATGGAGTCGACGACCTTCGACGGGCGGTAGGGGTAGTTCTCGATCTCCGCGGGCGTGGTGAGACCGGTGAGGACGAGGAACGTCTGCATGCCCGCCTCCAGGCCGGCCAGCACGTCCGTGTCCATGCGGTCGCCGATCATCGCGCTGGTCTCGGAGTGCGCCCCGATGGCGTTGAGGCCCGTACGCATCATCAGCGGGTTGGGCTTGCCCGCGAAGTACGGCTGCTTGCCGGTCGCCTTGGTGATCAGCGCGGCCACGGCGCCGGTGGCGGGCAGCGGGCCCTCGGCGGACGGGCCGGTCTCGTCCGGGTTCGTGGCGATGAAACGGGCCCCGCCCTTGATCAGTCGGACCGCCTTGGTCATGGCCTCGAAGGAGTACGTGCGGGTCTCGCCCAGCACCACGTAGTCGGGGTCGTGGTCGGTCAGCACGTATCCGATGTCGTGCAGGGCCGTGGTCAGTCCGGCCTCGCCGATGACGTACGCCGTGCCGTCCGGGCGCTGGTCGTCCAGGAACTGGGCGGTGGCGAGCGCCGAGGTCCAGATGTTCTCCACGGGCACGTCCAGGCCCATCCGCCGGAGCCGGGCGTGCAGGTCGCGGGCCGTGTAGATCGAGTTGTTGGTGAGGACCAGGAACGGCCTTCCGGACTCCCTGAGCCTCCGTATGAAGGCGTCGGCGCCGGGAATGGGCACGCCCTCGTGGATGAGCACCCCGTCCATGTCGGTGAGCCACGATTCGATGGGCTTGCGCTCTGCCATGTGCCGTCTCCTGCCGTACGCGAGCTGCGTGAGCCGTGCGGGTGTGCCGGGTGTGGGGCGTGGGGGACGCCGTCACAGCGGTGTGCCGGCGTCCCCAGCGTAGCCATCCGCCCGATCTTGGCGGAGGGGCCTCGCGCGGCCGGGGAGAACGGCGGTCCGCACGGCGGGGTCCGGGAGCCGGGGTCGGGGACGGCGGGGTCCGGGAGCCGGGGTCCGGGACGGCGGGGCCCTGGGAGCCGGGGTCGGGGACGGCAGGGTCCGGGACGGCGGGGTCCGGGACGGCGGGGTCCGGGGCGGGCTCCCGGCCGCGGGCCCGACTTCAGCGTCGGCGGCGGACCAGGCGCAGTACGGCGGCTCCGGCGCCCAGCAGGAGGAGCGCTCCGGCCGTCGCCGCGAGAGCGCTCGGCATCCGCGAGCCCGTCCCGGCCAGTTGCTCGGCCAGGGGGAGCCCGCCGGGCGCGGTGGCGGAGGGGTCCTGGCCGTCCCGCCCGCCGGTCGCTCCCGCGGGGCTCTCCCCCGGCTCCCTCGGCTCCCTCGGCTCCCTCGGCTCCTTCCGCCCCCCGGGGTCCTGCGTCTCGCGTCCGTCGCCGCCGTCCTCGGCCTCTTCCCCGGCCTCTTCCCGGTCCTCGTCCTGGTCGGACCCACGGCTCGTGTCGTGCCCGTCGTGCGTGTCGTCCTGGACGATGCGGAAGCGGTAGTCGCCGGACTGGCCGATCCACTCGCCGTCGTCCTCGTTGCGCTGCACGACGGCGGCCTTGGCCACCACGTCGTTGGCCACCGCGTCCGAGGTGACCGACATCCGCAGCCTGACGGTGAGGGTCTCGCCGGGTCCCACGCTGAAGCCGGGGAACTCGTCCTCCGCGTCGTCGTCGCCGTCACCGCCCTCGGCGGACGCGCCGAGCACACCGACGTTCTCGTCCTGGTCGGTGCGCTCGAAGACGACGGGGCGCGGTCGGTCGCCCACGTAGAACTCCAGTCGCGGCTGCTCCGGCTTCAAGGCCCGTTCGTCGTCCACGAGCACGACGACCGGGTAGACGCTCCGGCAGGTGGAGTCGGTGGTGTTGGTGAGGTCGAGGTACCAGGTCCGGAATCCTCCGCCGGCCTCGTAGGAGGCGGGCCCGCCGTGGATCCGGGTACGGACGGGGAACTTGCGGTTCCCGGGATCGGCGCACGTCGGCCGGCCGGGCCGCTGGTCCGGCGCGGGCGCGGCGAGGGCCTGCGCGGGCGCGGTGGCGAGGACCGGGGTGAGGGCGGCTGCAGCGGTTACGGCAAGGGACACGGGCTTGCTCAGTCGCATGGACACGGGAGCTTGGCACGGGCGCGCGGCGTCCCGGGGTCGACACGCACGGGGTGGTCGCGTTCCGCCCCGGGGTCCGCCCCGACGGCCGACACCGGGGGCTGCGCGGGCGCCCGGCACGGGGTGCGCCCGGGGGACGGTGCCGGGTGCGTCCGCGTGAACGGCGCCGGGGTGCGTCCGGCTGCCGACACCGGGGTCCGTCCGGAGGGGGACCACACCGGGCCCGTTCGGGGCGCGACGGCACCAGGGTGCGTCCGGGGGACGGTGCCGGGGTGCGCACGGGGGACGGCTCCGGGGGTGCGTCCGGCTGCCGACACCGGGGTCCGTCCGAAGGGGGACCACACTGGGTCCGTCCGGGGCGCGACGCCACCAGGGGGTGCCCGGGGGGACGGTGCCGGGGTGCGCACGGGGGACGGCTCCGGAGGTGCGTCGGGCGGCACCCAGGGCTGTACGGGTGGACCGCGTTGGGGCCCGGGGGACGGCCCCACCCGTGCGCCGTACCCGGGTGAGTCCGTGTGTCCGCCCGGCGGGGCCGCCGCCCGGCCCGGTCGAGATGCCGGCGTCCGCCCCGGGGCAGCGGACGGCTCTGTGGCTCGGCCCGCCCGTCGCCACGGGACCCGGCCGGCGGTACGGCACGAGGGCGCGTCCCGCTGCCGTACCGCCGGGTGTGTCCAGGTGTCCGAGGCCCGCGGCGGGCCCACCTCCGACCCGGCCCCACCCGGCGCCCGCGCCGCCGACCGACAGCCACGTGAGTGCCGGCGCCCCCTGCCCGGAGGCCCACTGCCCCGGCCGGACCCGGCGTCAGCCGGGCCGCGGAGGCCGGTCGGACCGGGACGCGGCCGGGAACCCGGGCCGGGCCGGGGACCGTCCGCCCGTCCGCCCGACCGTCCGCCCACCCGGGCTCCCGCCCGGACGCGGGGCCGGACGCGGGGCCGGGCCCCGGGGGCCGCACGACCGGAGCGCGTCGGCCGGGGTCAGCCCTCCGCGCGGCCGAAGAGCGGGGCGAGCAGCAGCTGTGCCGCGCCCTCCGCCACCGCCCGGGCGCCGCCGGACGCGACCCGTACGGGTACGGGACTGCTCACGCCCTCGCGTTCGGCGAGCGCGTCCAGGACGGCACCGACACCGCGGACGAACCGCGCCGGGTCCGCGTCGACCGTGCGCCCGCCGAGCAGGACGAGGTCGATGTCGAGGAGCCCGACGAGGTTCGCGGCCCCCTCGCCGAGTACGCGCGCCGCCTCGTCGACGTCGCCCCGGGCCACCGCCGTGAGGCACAGCGCCTCGATGCAGCCCCGGTTGCCGCACGAGCAGGACGGCCCGTCGAGCTGTATGACCTGGTGCCCGAACTCGCCGGCCCCGGTACGGGCCCCCCGGTGCACGGCGCCGCCCAGCACGAGTCCGGCACCCAGACCCGTACCGAGGTGGAGGTACGCGAAGGCGCCGGCCTCGCCGCCGACCGCGAGGCCGAGGGCCGCCGCGTTCGTGTCCTTGTCCAGGACGACGGGCACCCCGAGGCGGCGCGCCAGCGCGTTCCGCAGCGGGAAGCCGTCCCACTCGGGGAACCCGGTGACCCGGTGGAGCACCCCGTGGGTGTGGTCGAGGGGCCCGGGCATCGCCACACCGACGCCGAGCACGGCCGGCCCCGGCCCGGGACCCGCGTACTCGGGCGAGGGTGAGGGCGCGGGCGCGGACGGAGGCACGGGCGGACGGGCATCCGGCACGGGGCCGGTCCCGGCGCCGTCCGTACGGCCCTCGCTCCCGCCCGGTTCCACCGCGTCCACGCCGGAACCCCCGCGGGGTCCGGCGCCCGCGCCGGCCACCAGCCGCCGCACCTCGGCCTCGACCACGTCGAGCACCGCGTCCGACCCGGCCCCCAGGTCGAGCCCCGTGCGCCCCTCCCCCACGACGGCTCCCGTGAGGTCGACGAGCACCGCCCGCAGTTCGTCCCGGTCGAGTTGGAGTCCCACCGCGTGGCCGGCCTCCGGCACGAGCCGCAGCACCGTGCGCGGCTTGCCGCCGGTCGAGGCCTGCCGCCCCGCCTCGGTCACCAGGCCGTCCTCCCGCAGACGCGCGGTGATCTTGCTGACGGCCTGCGGTGTCAGCCCCGTGCGCTCCGCGAGTTCGAGTCGGCTCACCCCCGCCCGCCCCGCCCGCCGCAGCAGTTCGAGCAGCAGCGCGGCATTGTGGCTGCGCAGCGCGACCAGGTTCACCCCGCTCGCACCGCCCCCGGCCCCGATCCCAGCCACTCAGATCCCCTTCGCGTCGCCGACGTCCAGCTTCCCATTGTCCCCTCTGCTTGCACTTTCGCAACAGCGTTGCTTAAGTGGAGGCATGACTGGCACAGGCTCTGGCACCCCTCTCCGCGTGGCCCTCGTCGGCTACGGCCTCGCGGGTTCCCTCTTCCACGCACCGCTGATCGCGGCCACCGAGGGGCTCGCCCTCGACACCGTCGTCACGACGAACCCGGACCGGCAGCAGCAGGCCCGCGACGAGTTCCCGGACGTCCGGATCGCGGCGACCGCCGACGAGTTGTGGCCGCGCGCCGACGAGCTGGACCTGATCGTCATCGCGTCCCCGAACAAGACGCACGTACCGATCGCGACGGCCGCCCTCCGGGCAGGCCTGCCGGTCGTCGTCGACAAGCCGATCGCCGGCACCGCCGCCGAGGCCCGCGAGCTGGCGGCCCTGGCCGAGGAGCGCGGACTGCTCCTGTCCGTCTTCCAGAACCGCCGCTGGGACAACGACTTCCTGACCCTGCGCAAGCTGATCGCCGACGGCGAGCTCGGTGACGTGCAGCGCTTCGAGTCCCGGTTCGAGCGCTGGCGCCCGCAGCTCAAGGGCGGCTGGCGCGAGTCCGGCGACCCGGCGGAGATCGGCGGTCTGCTGTACGACCTCGGCAGCCACCTGGTCGACCAGGCCCTGGTCCTCTTCGGCCCCGCGGCCACGGTGTACGCCGAGTCGGACGCGCGGCGCCCCGGCGCCGAGACCGACGACGACACGTTCATCGCGATCACGCACGCGAGCGGCGTCCGCTCCCACCTCTACGTCTCCGCGACGACCGCCCAGCTCGGTCCGCGCTTCCGGACGCTGGGCTCGAAGGCCGGATACGTGAAGTACGGCCTCGACCCGCAGGAGAGCGCGCTGCGCGACGGCGAACGCCCGGTCGCCGGCGGCGAGAAGGACTGGGGCGTCGAGCCCGAGGAGCTGTGGGGCCGCATCGGCTCCGGCGAGTCCCCCCTGACCGGCGGCGGCACCCCGGTGCCGTCCGTGCCGGGCACCTACCCCGCGTACTACGCGGCCGTCGCCGCCGCCGTGCGCGGCACCGGCGAGAACCCGGTCACCGCGCTGGAGGCCGCCGCCGCCCTGGACGTCCTGGAAGCCGCGCGCCGTTCGGCCCGCGAGAACGTGACGGTGACCCTGTGACCACCACCGCCCCCACCGCCGCCGAGCTGGAGGAGCAGGAGCGCCGCCTGACGCTCCGCCGGTTCACGTACGAGGACGCGTGGACCCTCGGCACGTACCTCGTCGAGAAGGCCCGTGAGAGCGGCGCGCCCGTCGCCGTCGACATCCGCCGCGGGGGACGACAGCTCTTCCGCGCGGCCCTGCCCGGCTCCACCGCCGACAACGACGCGTGGATCGACCGCAAGCGCCGCGTCGTGGAGCGCTACGAGGCCTCGTCGCTGCTCGTCGGCACCCGCTTCCGCGACAAGGGCACGACGTTCGAGGAATCGTCCCGCCTGGACCCGGACGTGTACGCGGCCCACGGCGGCGCCTTCCCCCTCGCCGTCGAGGGTGCCGGCGTGGTCGGCACCGTGGTGGTGTCCGGACTGCCGCAGCTGGAGGACCACGCGATGGTGGTGGAGGCCCTGGAGCGCCTCGTCGCCGGACAGTGACCGCGAACGCCGGGGGCCGGGCCGCCTCGCGGGCGGCCCGGCCCCCGGTGCGCACACGCGCCCGGCCCCCGGCGCCCTCGCGTGGACCCGGCCCCCGGCGCCCTCGCGTGGACCCGGCCCCCGGCGCCCTCGCGAGGGCCCGGCCGCCGGCGCCCTCGCGAGGGCCCGGCCGCCGGCGCCCTCGCGAGGGCCCGGCGCTCAGGCGTCCTTGAACTCCTGGCGCTGACGGCCCAGGCCCTCGACCTCCAGCTCGACCACGTCGCCCGCCCGCAGGAACGGCTTGGGCTCCGGCCGGCCGAGCGCCACGCCCGCCGGTGTGCCGGTGTTGACGACGTCGCCCGGGTACAGGGTCATGAACTGGCTGACGTACCGCACGACCTCGGCGACCGGGAAGATCTGGTCCGCGGTGGAGCCGTCCTGCTTCAGCTCCCCGTTGACCCACAGCTTCAGCGCGAGGGCCTGCGGGTCGGGCACCTCGTCCGCCGTCACGAGCCACGGCCCGAGCGGGTTGAACGTCTCGCAGTTCTTCCCCTTGTCCCAGGTGCCGCCCCGCTCGATCTGGAACTCGCGCTCGGAGACGTCGTGCGCCACGGCGTAGCCGGCGACGTGCGCGAGCGCCTCCTCGTGCGAGCCGAGGTAGCGGGCCGTGCGGCCGATGACGACCGCCAGCTCGACCTCCCAGTCCGTCTTGCGCGAGCCCCGGGGCACCAGCACCGTGTCGTGCGGTCCGACGACCGTGTCGGCCGCCTTGAGGAAGACCACCGGCTCGGAGGGCGGCTCGGCCCCGGTCTCCCTGGCGTGGTCGTGGTAGTTGAGGCCGATGCAGACGACCTTGCCGATCCGGGCGATCGGCGGGCCGACGCGCAGTCCCGTGGCGTCCAGCGCGGGCAGTTCCCCGGCCTCGGCGGCGGTCCGGATCCGGCCGAGCGCGGCGTCGTCGGCCAGCAGTGCCCCGTCGATGTCGGCCACGACGCCCGTCAGGTCCCGCAGGACGCCCTCGGCGTCGAGCAGCGCGGGGCGCTCCGCCCCGGCCGTTCCGACTCGCAGCAGCTTCATGATCGCAATCTCCCTTGATCGGGGGCAGTCCGCCGACGGGTGCAGCCGTCGGAGGACTGTTCGATCGTCCAAGTTCGGCGTCCAGTCCGCAAGACCCCGTTCACGGACCGGACCACGGGAGGACGCTGCGCCGGGAGGCCGGGACCCAGGGGGCGAGACTCCGGGACCGCAGGGCCGCCTCCCTCCGGCGGGAGCCGTCAGCCGAGCACGACGGTCGCCGGGGCCGCCCCCGGCATGTCCCGGTAGAGCACCGCGCGCTCCACGGCGCTCCAGGTCGTGGAGGTCACCACGTACAGCGCGGCCGCCAGGGGCACCACCGCCACGGTGACGAGGGTGAAGAACGACATCAGCGGCATGAACCGGGTGATCGCGCCCATCCCCGGCACCTGCGGGCCCTCCCCGCCGCCCGCGGCGCCCCGCGGACCCGCGGCGCTCGCCGCGCTCGCAGCCATCATCCGCTTCGTACGCCGGTAGTTGAAGGTGGCGACGACCGCGACGACCGCGAACAGCGCCGCGTACACGAGCCCCTGCGGCCCGAACGGCCCGCCGTCGGCGAGCGCGTCGGCCCAGCGCCCGCCGAGCGGCGCCGCGAGGAGCGTGTGGGCGAGCAGGGAGTTCGCCCCGCCGCCGATCTCCGCGTTGGAGAACAGGTGGTAGAGGAGGAAGAAGGCCGGGAGCTGGAAGAGGCTCGGCAGGCAGCCCGAGAGCGGCGACACCTTCTCCCGCGCGTGCAGTTCCAGCACGGCCTTCTGGAGCTTCTCCGGGTTCTTGCCGTGCTTCCTGCGCAGCTCGGCGATGCGCGGCTGGAGCGCGGCCCGTGCCCGCTGCCCGCGCGCCGAGGCCCGCGACAGGGGGTGCACGAGGAGGCGTACGAACGCGGTGAACAGGACGATCGCGGCAGCCGCGGCGGAGTCGTGGAACACCGGTCGGACCAGGTCCGCGAGCCCCTCCACGAGGCTCGCGAAGACGGACATGAAGTCGGACAGGACAGCGGACATGGATGAGCCCTCCGTGGGTCTCGTCGTGCCGGGAGATGACGTGCGTCGGCATGACGACCCGCGAGGGGACGGGAGAGGTGCTGCTGCTGGAGTCGCCGCTGCGCGGCGGTCCCCTACGCGGCCGTCGGGAGGGGACGGCCGGGTGCCCGGGGGCGCCTGCGCCCCTTGGCGTCGGGATCGCGCTGCGGCAGGAACGCCGTGCGGCGCTCCCGGTCGCGGATGGCCGTACGGACTCTCGTACGGGGCACGGCGGGGGCGAGGCGCGAGGCGATGACCGAGCAGGCGGAGAGCGCCGATCCGGCGGCGGCGGTCGCGGCGAAGGCGACGGCGCCCGCGAGGCTGCCCGCGTCGAGCAGCGCCACTTCCAGGAGGAGCACGAGCAGCACGGCGGTGGGCTTCAGCTGCGCCCAGGTCCGTGTCACCGGCCGTCCTCCCCTTCCTCCGTGTCGCCGCTTCCGACTGCCGCTCCGCGGTGCCTCCGGGCGCCCTCGGGACCTCCCGTGCGCCCGTCCGGCGCCGCGTCGGCGCCGTCCCGGGCGTGCCCGGGCTTCCGCGTCCGAGCCTCCCGGCCTCCTGCCGTTATACAGGACGCCCCTCGGCCGGATCGCTTCCGACGGGGTGGTCCGCCTCGACCACGAGGGGCTGGAGCAGCCGCCTCGGCGCGAGCAGCGCCCGGCTCACCGGGTCCTCCGGCGACAGGTCGAGTCCCGGTCCCGGTGTCATCTCGATGTCGCCCAGGGGGACGACGGTTCCGCAGGAGGGGCATTCGCCGTACGGGCCGAGTTCCGTGCCGCAGGGCGCGTGCCGGAAGTGGCGCAGTTGCCGCTCCGTGAAATGCACGCGCCCCCACAGCGCGAGCGAGCGCACGGTGGGCCACAGCGCCTGGCCGCGCTCGGTGAGGACGTACTCGTCGCGCGGCGGCGACTCCTGGTACCGGTGCCTGGCCAGGACTCCTGCCCCGGTGAGCGTCCGGAGGCGGGCGGCGAGCACGGCACGGGGGATGCCCAGGTGGACGAGGAAGTCGTTGTAGCGCCGCACGCCGTAGAACGCGTCGCGGATGACCAGCAGCGTCCACCGCTCGCCGATGATCTCCAGCGCGCGGGCCATCGAGCACTCCTGCGCGGCGTAGTCCTTGCCCAGAGCCATGGGACCCACTGTAGCCACTTCCCGAACCTGGGTTCATTCACTGAACCCGTGATGCTACGGTCGGTGCGGCCAGGTCGGTTCGTTCATTGAACTCGCGTCGGGTCGACGCCGGGCCCCAGCCGGCGCCGACCCATTCCGCCGCACCTCACCGCACCTCGCCGCACCTCATCCCGGAATCCAGCCGCTCGCTCCGAAGGGGCAGCCCATGACACCCCCCGACGTCACGACGCCCGCCGCGCGGCAGGCCGTGCCGCCCGCGCCCGTGCGCCCCGGCGCCACGCTCGCCGTCACCAGCGCGGCGACCGCCGTGGCCCTGATGACGTACACCGCGCCGATGGTCACGCTCCCCGCCACCGCCGCCTCCCTGCACACCCCGCTCTCCGCCCAGGCCTGGCTGCTCAACGGCACACCGCTCGGCCTCGCCGCACTGCTGCTGGTCGCGGGCAGCCTCGCCGACGACCACGGCCGCCGCCGGGTCTTCCTCGGCGGCACCCTCGCGCTCGGGCTGACCACCGCACTGGGCGCCCTGGCCTCCTCGACCTGGCTGTTCACCCTGTCCCGCATCGCGCAGGGCGCGGCGAGCGCGGCGGTGCTGGCCAGCAGTCTGGGCCTGCTCGTGCACGCGTACCCGACCGCAGCCGGACGCGTCCGCGCCACCGGCGTCTGGGGCGCCTTCGTCAGCGGCGGCATAGCGACCGGCCCTCTGGTCGCGGGCGCGCTCGCCACCTGGGACTGGCGGGCCGCCTACGCCGTCCTGGGCGCGGCCGCCCTGCTCGTCGCACTGCTCGGGACCCGTACGCTCTCGGAGTCCCGCGCCCCGCGCGGCGGACGCCCCGACATCGCGGGCGCGCTCACCTTCGGCGCGGCCCTGGTCTCGCTGGTGGCCGCCCTCACCCTGGGGCGCGACGGCTGGCTGCGCGCGCCGGTGGGCCTGCTGGTCGCCGCGGCCGCGCTGCTGGTCCTCGTGTTCGTCCTCGTCGAACGCCGTGCCGCGACCCCCATGATCGATCCGGGCCTGCTGCGCCGCGCGCCCTTCCTGGCCTCGTCCGCCGGCGGTCTCTTCACGGGACTCGCGGTGATCGGCCTGTTCAGCTTCCTGCCCGCGATCCTCCAGCAGTCGCTGGGCATGTCCGCGATGAACACGGCGTGGCTGTTCCTCCTGTGGTCCGGCCTCTCCTTCGCCGTCGCACTCCAGGCGCGGCGGCTGGCCGGCCGGGTCTCCCCCCGCCACCAGCTCGCCCTCGGTTTCGCCCTGCACGCGGCCGGGGTCCTCGCGATGCTCGGGGCGATCGGCGCCGGCTCCTGGACGCGGCTCCTGCCCGGCCTGGTCGTGGCGGGCGTCGGCAGCGGCCTGCTGAACGCGGCCCTGCCGCTGGTCGCCGTCGAGTCGGTGCCCGCGGCGCGCGCCGCGATGGGCTCGGGCGCCAACCAGACGTTCCGGTACATCGGTTCGTGCGCGGGGGTCGCCCTCACCATCGCGATCGTCACCTCGTCGGACACGCCCGCCCGGGGCACGGACCTGGCACTGGCCGTCTCGGCGGGTCTGGCGGCGGCGGGCGCGCTGGGGATGCTGGTGTTCCGCGAGCGGGCGTGAGCCGAGGCGCGGCGCGGCGGGACGGCCCCCGGACCGGTCCCGCCTTCCCGGGGCGGGGCGTCCGGGACCGGTCCGCCCCGGGAAGGCGGGACCGGGCGGGCCGGCCGGCGCACCCGGGACGGGTCACCGGGGCGCTCAGGACGTGTCCGGCCGCGGACGCGTGGCGGCGAGCCTCGCCCAGACCACGAGGCGGTACGCGGAGCTGTACTCCGGGGTGCAGGTGGTGAGCGTGAGGTAGTGGCCGGGCGCTCCGTAGCCGTACCCCGGGTGGACGGCGCTGCGGGGCACGGGCCCGATCACCCCGGTGTCCCCGGGCGAGGTGCGGGGCAGGGTGCGGTCGACGACGTACGTGTGGACGGCCGAGCGGGTCTCGACCCTCAGCTCGTCGCCCCTGCGGAGCCGGTCGATGTGCCGGAAGGGCTCGCCGTGGGTGTTCCGGTGCCCGGCGAGGGCGAAGTTGCCCGCGGCGCCCGGCCGGGCGGTGCCCGGGTAGTGCCCGGCGTACCCCTTGTTGAGGACGTCCGGCTTCCCGACGCCCTCCGCCACGGGGACGCGGACGGAGAGGCGGGGGATCGTGAGGACGGCGTAGGCCCGGTCCCGGCCGGGCGTCGCGGCGGGGTCCGGGACCGCGGTGCCGGCGCGGTCGCCGCTCCCCCCGCCGCCGGTGCCGCCGGTGCCGTCGGCGCCCTCGGTGCCCGGGCCGGTCCCCGGAAGGACCTCCGCGAGGGGGTCGCGGGTCCCCGGGGGGTCCTGTCCGTCCCACTGCCGCTCCAGGGCCCGGACCTCCCGTTCGGCGCCCTCCCTGGCCTGCCGGTTGGTCCACCACAGTTGATGGACCACCAGCAGGAGGAGTACGACGCCGACGGTGACGAGAGCCTCGGCGCCGGTCCGCAGCACCCGGGCCCAGCGGGCACGCCGCCGCCGGGCGCGCTGGTGCACGACGGGGACCCGCATGCGTACGCCTCCTTCCGAGCGGGAGCGGCGGCCCGCGACCGTGCCGCCGGGCAGCGGAGCGGCCGGGGTCGGAGGGCCGCACGATAAGGGCTGCCCCCTGAGGACACCATCCCTGTGCCCGCCTCGAACGGGGCAGGACGCGGGCGCGGAGGCACGGGATGCGGCGCGGAACCGGGGGTCACGGCGGCGCGGGACGGGCGGGTGCGGCGCGGTACCGGCCGCTCACGGCCACGATCTCCCCGCTGGCCTGCAGATACCTCTCCTCTGTCGGCCGTCGGCAGTACGGTGTCACCCATGCGCCCCGACACGTCTGCCGAGTACGTCGACCACAACGCCGAAGCAGCACGCCTCGAACGGACAGCCGGCCTCTATCCCGAGGACGCCGAGCACCTGCTGCTGCAGGCCGCGGCCCACCTCGAACTCGCCGACGACCGCCCCCGTGCCTCCACCCTCTACGACCGCCTGCTCGCCGGCGGCACGCCCTTGGAGAACCCCTTCCTGGTACGGGCGTTGAAGGCGGCGAACCTCTGGGAGTACGGCCACGAGGCGGAGGCACGGGCGATCATCGAGGGCGTCCGCGCGGGCGCGCCCCGCGACCCCGCGCCCTGGGTGATCGTGGCCGAGGCACTGGAGTCCCACGACGAACTGGAGTCCGCCCAGGCGGCGTTCACCGAGGGCGCGGTCCTCCTGCTGACGGACGTGGCCGAACCCCCCTACGCCACACGCCCGCTCGTCATCGGCCGCCACCGGGTGCGCCGCATGCTGGGCCTGCCCCACGACGACTGGGACACCCTGGCGGACACGCTCCACTCGTCCCCCGTCTCCCTCGACGAGCTCCACGACCCGAAGCGCGTGTGGTCGCTCGGCTCCGAGGACCCGGCGGAGCTGCGCGCCGAGATCTCCCGGCTGCGCGCGGAGCTGGGCTCCTACCGCGAGGCCCTGTCCAGGCCCTTCCCGGTGGCGGTCCTGCACTGGCCGGCCGACGAGCTCACGGAACTCCTCGCGGCGTACCCGTCCCTGTCCGCGGAGTACCCGTCCCACGGCGAGCACCTCGCGACGATAGAGGCCTCCCTGGCCGAACTGGCCGCCTCGGGAACCCCGAACCTGGGCATCGTCACGGGCACGGTCCCGTCGTACGAGGCGTTCTCCGCGTCGGAGGGCGCGTCCCCCACCGACGCCTCGCTCCTCCCCCAGTACGCGACCACGCTCGCGGCCCGCGGTCTCGCGGTGGCCTGGCCGCCGCAGCGGGGCTCGGCGTGCTGGTGCGGGTCGGGGCGGGTCTACGAGGAGTGCCACGGGGACGCGTCGGCCTGAGGGGGCGCGGGGGCGGGGCGCCGCCCCCACCCCGCCTGAGCGCGCACGGTCCGGTCCGGTCCGCCGGCACAATGCCTCTCGTGCCTGATGCCATCCCCTCCTCGGCCGCGGTGTCCGCCCGCATGAGCCGCCAGGGCTCCCGTGACACGGCTCCCGAGCTGGCGGTCCGCCGTCTGCTGCACGCGGCCGGCCGGCGCTACCGGGTGAACGTCCCGGTGCCCGGCATGCCCCGCCGCACCATCGACATCGTCTTCGGCAGGGCCAGGGTCGCGGTCTTCATGGACGGGTGCTTCTGGCACGGCTGCCCGACGCACGCGACACGGCCGAGGGCCAACGCCGAGTGGTGGCGGGCGAAGCTGGACAGGAACATCGCCCGTGACCGCGAGACGACCGAGCACCTGCGGGCCGCGGGGTGGACCGTCCTGCGGTTCTGGGAGCACGAGCCGGCCGAGGACGTCGCCCGCCGCATCACCGCCGCCGTGAGCCCGCCCGCCGGGCGGCCCGGCGTCGACCCGTGACGTCCTCCGCCGAAGCGGGACTCGCTTGAGCAGGCGCGGACGCGGTACGGCACGACCCTTGCGGCGCCCTACGGCCGGTGGCGTCCGCCTCCGTCACGCCAGCGGATGCGACCGCCTTCCCGAGGCCTCGTCGATCTCGTCGTGGGCCTTGGTCAGGAGCGTCATCGCCAGTTCGTTGAGGGCTCGGGCTCCGGCCACCTCCTCGCCCACCCGGGGCTGGTTCGAATCGGAGGGGTGGCGGCTGGCGTAGCCGTGGGCCCTGACCTCGCTCCCGTCGGGGAGCCGTACGAGGGCGGCCGCACGCGTGCGGTGCTCGTCCTCCTCGAATTCCAGTTCCACATGCCATCCGACAGTGGTCTTCATCATCACGATCACCTCCGGAAGTGCTCATTCCAGAGTGCGCCTGTTCCGGTGCCGTCGCACACCTTCCGGGCCCCGGAGGAAGGATCACCCTCGACCCGCCCGCCCGCTTCGGAGATCATCGGGCCCATGGGAGAGGTGGCGGGTGCGGCCGGGGACGGTACCCCTTCGTGGGACGAGCGACTGGGCTGGGCGTACGGGCTGATATCGGACGACCCCGACGAACGGGCGGCCGCGCTCCGGCGCCTGGACTCCGGACGGAAGGTCGCCGACGAGGCGCAGGCCCGGGCCAGTGACGCCTGGCACGCCGCGAGGGCCCTGGGCCTGGACTCCGCGGCGCACTGGCGCGAGCCCGGCTTCCGGCGCGCACGCGAGGAGTGCGACCGGCTCAAGGCCCTCGTGCTGCCGGACGCCTTGTGGGACGGCGGGCGGCGGGGCGACGGGGGCACGGCCGCGTGGGCGGGGCTGCCGTACGCGCTGCTCTTCCTGGAGTGGGAGGCCCGCTACCCGGCGGAGTGGACCCTGCACGCCAAGGCCTGGGGGACCAAGGAGGCACTCGTACGCGACCTGGCCGCGCCGTCCGTGGTGCGGGACCCGCTGGTCAGGGACAAGCTGATCGACCTGATCGAGATCGTCGTCAAGCGCGCCCACCGCTGCAAGGACCGCGTGTACGTGAGCGCCGCCCGGGCCGTCGACGGGGACGACCTGCGCGGGCGCCTCGACCGCGCCCGGCGGTCCGATGACCCGTGGGCCCGGCTGCACGCCGGCTATGTGCTGTGGCTCCTCGACCGCCCCGAACTGCCGAACACGCGCCACGTCTGGCGCACCTGGCTGGCCATGGACACCGCGCCCTGACCCGCACGACCGCGCCCCGGGCGGGCGTCGCGAGGGTGCCGGCGCCAGGGTGGTGCGCGGGCGTCCGCACGCGCGCGTTAGCCTCGGTCGGATCGGCGAACGCAGCGCCGGAACACAGCACCGGGAGGCAGTGATGGCGAAGGTACCGGCCGCGGCGGTGGCCGCCGGCGGGCTCATCGGCGGGTACGGGGTCGCCCGTTGGACCAGGAAGCGCCAGCTCGGCGGTGTGGTGCTCGCCGTGGCGGGCGCCACGGCCGCGAACCAGTGGCGGCAGCAGGCGGGCGGACTGGCCGCCGGCGCGCTGACCGCCACGTACGTCGCCGCCTTCGCCGGGTCCCACCCGCTCGCCAAGAAGGTCGGGGCGTGGCCCGCGGTCTTCGGCGTGGCCGGAGCCGTGGCCCTGGCGTCGTGGGCGGTCGCCGACCGGCGCGGCTGACAGCGCGCCCGGGTCGGTCCGCGCGACTCTCCGCGGCGGGCACCCCGGAGGGCCCCTGGACGCCCGTGGGGACCGCCGGGTACCACCGGCCGCGGAACCACGCCTGCCGCGGAACCCCGGCCGCCGGAGCGCCATCGAACCCCCGAGGGCAGGTCCTAGGCCGCCGGGGCTCCCCGGAACGCCTTCCGGTAGGCCTGCGGGCTCGTCCCGACCACCCTCCTGAACCGGTCCCGGAAGGCCGTCGGCGAGCCGAACCCCGCCTGGGCCGCGATGCGTTCCACGGAATGGGACGTGGACTCCAGGAGGTGCTGCGCCCGGCGCACCCGCGCCCGGTGCAGCCACTGCAGCGGGGTCGTACCGGTCTGCTCGCGGAAACGGCGGTTGAGGGTACGGGCGCTGGTGCCCGCCCGGGCGGCGATGTCCTCCAGCGTCAGATCGCGCCCGGCGTTCTCCTCCAGCCAGACCAGCAGGGGCTCCATCGTCGCGCCGACCGGGGCCGGGGGCTGGGCGTGGACGATGAACTGGGCCTGCCCGCCCTCCCGTTCGAGGGGCATGACGCACATCCGGGCCGCGTGCGCGGCGACCGCCGAGCCGTAGTCCCTGCGGATCATGTGCAGACACATGTCCATCGCCGCGGCGGCGCCGGCCGAGGTGAGGAACTGGCCGTTGTCGACGTAGAGGACGTTCGGGTCGACGCTCACCGCGGGGTGCAGTGCCGCCAGGTCGGCCGCGGCGATCCAGTGCGTGGTGGCCCGGCGCCCGTCCAGCAGCCCGGTGGCGGCGAGGAGGAACGCGCCGACGCAGATCGAGGCGATCCGGGTGCCGCTCGCGGCGGCCGAGCGCAGGGCCTCGGCCACACCGGGCGGCAACGGGAGGGTCGGCTCGGCCGTCCCCGGCACGATGATCGTGTCCGCCTCGGCCAGCGCCTCCAGGCCGTGCGGCGCCCGCACGGTGAACGCGCCCGCCGCCACCTCGCCGGCCACCGAGCAGACCTTGATCCGGTAGGGCGCCCGGCCGTCCGGCAGCCGTGCCCAGCCGAAGGTGTCGATCGGGGCGGAGAGGTCGAACGGGATGACCTGGTCGAGCGCCAGTACGGCCACGGTGTGCATGGCGAAAGACTAGGCAGGCCACGGGTTCCCGCCAACCCGTACGGCCCGGTCCTGCCCGTTCCTGCCGGGGCGGGCGGGGTGCGGCGGCGGCGTGTCGGCCGCGTGTCGAGGGGGTGCGGGGGGTTGCGGGGGTGTCTGCGGGGCCGTGGCGAGAATCCGTTGAACCCTGGCAGTAGCGCCACTTCCGCGAGGTCCCGCCCGCCGCCTACGGTCCCCGGGTGACCAAGTTTCTCCTCGCCCTCCACGTCCTCGTCGCGATCGTCGCCATCGGGCCCGTCACGGTGGCGGCCAGCATGTTCCCGCCCGCGGCGCGCCGCGCCCTGGCCGATCCGGGAGACCCACGGGCCGCGGAGACCGTGCGCCTGCTGCACCGGATCTGCCGGGTCTACGCGGGCATCGGCGTCGGTGTGCCCGTGCTCGGGTTCGCCACGGCCCAGAGCATGGGCGTCCTCGGCGACGCCTGGCTCATCGTGTCGATCGTGCTGACCACGTGCGCGGCCGCGGTACTCCTGGCGCTGGTCCTGCCGCGTCAGGAGGCGCTTCTCGACGCGGTCGACGGCGCGGGGCCCGGAGCCGCCTCGCACGCCGGCACGGCCGCAGGCGGCCCGGACGCCCCCACCGCCACCGCCGTCCCGGGCACAGGCGCAGCCACCGACACGGCCGCCCCGGACACGCGCACCGCCACCGGCACAGCGGGCTCGATGGACTCGCCGGACACCGCGGCCGTCGCCGCCGGTCCCCGGGCCACCGTCCGGCTCGCCATGTTCACCGGGATCTTCAACCTGCTCTGGGCGACGGTCACGGTCCTCATGATCGTCCGCCCGGGTTCCACGACGGGTGCCTGACCCGCCTCACGGCCGGTGCCCGAGCACGTTCACCACCCGCCCGTTCGGGTCCCGCACGAAGAAGCGCCGTACGCCCCACTCCTCGTCCCGCAGCTCGCGCAGGATCTCGGCGCCCGACGCGACCACGTCCGCGTACACGGCGTCGACGTCCTCCACCTCGACGCTCAGGTCGGGGACGACGGGGGCGGTGCGCTCCTCGGTGAGGAAGCTGATCTGGGCCGTGGGGTTCGACGGGGAGGCCAGGGTCATCACCCAGCCCTGGTGCATGACCTCCTCGAGGCCCATCAGCCCGTAGAAGTCACGGCTGCGGGCCATCGACTCGGCGGAGTCGGCGTGGATGTCGGGGACCACTCTGCGGACACTCACGGGGCTCCACACTCCTCACGGACGGCGGTGTACGTCAGCCCGTCCACCGGCTCCCCCGCATCCTGCCTGAACCGCCGCGCCACCGAGGTGGCGACGAGCACGCCCGCCCCGACCACGAGCGTGGCGAAGGCCCATGCCAGCGGCCACAGCGCCGCGTCGGGCGGCTCCGGGTGCCGGTGGAAGGCGGCGTACATGAGCGTGGCCGGCGGTCCCGCCACCAGCAGGAGGGGCCAGGCGAGCGCGTCGCGGCGGCCGAAGTACACCGCCAGCAGGAGCAGGCAGACGGCCAGGACCACCACGCCCGCGACGGACACCGGGGGCGGCGCGGCACTCGTGCCGGACGACGCGGGACGGGTGCGCAGATCTCCGGGAACGCAGAGGAGGTACGCCGCCGAGGACAGGGCGGCGCCCAGCAGGCGGGTCAGCCAGCGTTCCGTCCAGGGACGCTTCGACAGAGGGCCCAGCAGCTTCTCGGTCATGGGAACGAGAGTTCCGTGTCCGCACACCCGCCCGACAGAGTACGGATACTCAGTTCCCGCGGTCGGCGCTCCCGGAAGCCTCGCCCTTTGAGCCCACCCCACCGCACCCACCGCGCCCACCGCGCCCACCGCGCCCGGGGTGCCCGGGGTGCCCGGGGTGCCCGGGGTACCCGGGGCGCCAGGGATGCCCTTCGCACCCGGGGCGGCCTTCGGGTCCGCCGCGCCCGGGGCGACCGTGGAGAGGGGGGCCGCGATGTCCTCCAGCGAGCGCTGCTCCGCCCGCACCGCGAGGAACGCCGCGACCAGCCCCGCCGCGCACATCGGCGCCGCGCCGATCCGGAAGGCGAGCGCCGTGTCGCCGACCCGGCCGGTGCCGGTCAGCTCCGCGAGGATGAGCGGGCCGCTGCTTCCGCCGGCCGCGGGGTCCGGCCGTCCGGCCCCCCGCCACGCCCGTCCGGCCCTCGCGGCAGGACGGCCGGCACCGCCACGCGGGCGCACCGTACCGCCGCACGGCCGGATGGCACCGCCGTGCGTCCGGGCCGGCCCGGACGCCCCGCCCGTCCGGGCCGGCTCAGCCGCCCAGCGCCCGCGAGACCGTGTGGATCGCCAGGCCCGCGAGCGAGCCGACCACCGTGCCGTTGATCCGGATGAACTGCAGGTCACGCCCGATGTGGGCCTCGATCTTCCGGGAGGTGTGCTCGGCGTCCCAGCCCGCGACCGTGTCCGTGATGAGGGAGGTGATCTCGTCGCGGTAGGTCGTCACGACGTACACCGCGGCGCCCTCCACCCAGCCGTCGATCTTGGCCTGCAGCTTCGGGTCCGTCGCCGTCCGCGCGCCGAGCGAGAGCAGGGAGGCGCGCACGCGCAGCCGCAGTTCGCTCAGCTCGTCCTCGGCGGCGGCCACGATCATCTGCCGTACGGAGGACCAGGCGGAGGCGATCAGGTCCTGGACCTCGCCGCGGCCGAGGACCTCGCGCTTGAGGTTCTCCACGCGGGCGCGGGTGTCCGTGTCCGACTGGAGGTCGGAGGCGAAGTCGGTGAGGAAGCGGTCGAGGGCGCCCCTGGCCGGATGCCCGGGCATGTCGCGCATCTCGGTGACGAAGCGCAGCAGTTCCTTGTAGACCCGTTCGCCGACCCGCTTGTCGACGAACCGCGGGGTCCAGCCCGGGGCGCCGCCCTGCACGGCGTCCATCACCTGGTCGTTGTGGAGGACGAGCCAGTCGTGGGCGCGTACGCAGACCAGGTCGACGACCCTGCGGTGGCCGCCGTCCGCGACGACCCTCTCCAGCATCTTGCCGATGCCGGGGGCGATCTCCTGGGCGTCGGCCCGCCGGTTGATGGCCTCGCCCACGACGGCCTGGACGTCGGAGTCGCGCAGCACGGCGAGGGCTCCCCGCAGCGCGGTCGCCAGTTCGGCCGTCACCCGGTCGGCGTGCTCCGGACGGGCGAGCCACGCGCCGAGCCGGCTGCCGATGCCGACCGAGCGCAGCCGCTGCCGCACCACCGCCCCGGAGAGGAAGTTCTCCCCGACGAACTCGCCCAGGGAGACGCCTAGCTGGTCCTTCTTGGTCGGGATGATCGCCGTGTGCGGGATCGGCAGGCCGAGCGGGCGGCGGAACAGCGCGGTGACGGCGAACCAGTCGGCGAGCGCGCCGACCATGCCCGCCTCGGCGGCCGCCGCGACGTACCCCGTCCACGCGCCCGCGCCGGAGTTGCCCGCCCATGTGGCGAGCACGTAGACGACGGCGACCGCCAGCAGCAGGCCGGTGGCCGTGAGCTTCATCCTGCGGACGCCGCGGAACTTCTCCTCGTCGGCCGCGCTGAACGCGCCCATCGCCCGGTTGCCCGGGGCGCGGCCGGCCGCCGTGGGGTTGGCCACACCTCCGGGCCGGGCATGCCTGCCCCCGGGGTCGGTTTCGTCCTCTTTCGTGCGTTCCATCCACTCCACCCGTTCCCAGTCCCCCATACCCATTGTCCCAACCTGACCGACTCCTGGAACGGAACAGGAGTTCCCGGCGTCTGTACCCGCGGGGGAGATCTGTGGGGGCAATGGCGGTCCTGTCGGCCTCCTTCCGTGTCATGCCCCATCATGGGGTGATCACATCGGAGCCCCC
Organism: Streptomyces fructofermentans; assembly: GCF_014651055.1. Taxonomy (GTDB): domain Bacteria; phylum Actinomycetota; class Actinomycetes; order Streptomycetales; family Streptomycetaceae; genus Streptomyces; species Streptomyces fructofermentans. The sequence goes on along the minus strand of NZ_BMWD01000031.1, from coordinate 28,493 downwards.
GTGCTCCCCGCTGCCCTAGGAGACACGCACCGCATGACCAAGCGTCACGGTTATGCCTTGCTGGCCGCGCTCGTCGCCGTCGTCGTGGTCATCTCAGCCGCCATATACCTCGGCGTCGCCGCGGACGAGGGCGGCGACCGGCGCAACACGGTCGCCGGCGGCCGCGGCCAGCACAACCCGGCGGCCCCCGCCTCCGCGGGCACCTGGGTGGGCGCCTGGTCGGCGTCCCCGGCCGGAGCCGAACCGGGTACGGAGGAGAACGGCATGGCGGGCCGCTCGGTCCGCAACGTGGTCCACACGGGTGTCGGAGGCACCGCGGCCCGCGTCACCCTGTCGAACCTCTACGGGCAGCAGCCGCTCAGCGTCACGCACGCCTCGATCGCCGTGGCGGCCACCGCCAACAGCGCGGCCGCGGCCGGGGGCACCATGCGCCGCCTCACGTTCGGCGGCCGGACCTCGGTGGTCGTGCCCGCGGGCCGGCAGGTGACGAGCGACGCCGTGCGCCTGGCGATCCCGCACGACACGGACGTGCTGGTGACGACGTACTCGCCGATTCCGTCGGGACCGGTCACCTTCCACCCGCAGGCGCGCCAGATCTCGTACACGGCGGAGGGCGACCGTACGGAGGACCCCACCGGCACCCCGTACACCGGGCAGACGCCGTACTGGCGCTACCTGACCGCGGTGGACGTGCTGAGCAACGAGTCGGTCGGCTCGGTCGTCGTGATCGGCGACTCGCTCACCGACGGCGTGACCTCGACCGTCGGCGAGAACCGGCGCTGGACCGACGTCCTCTCCGACCGGCTGCGCGACAGCCGCGACGGGCCGCGCTACAGCGTGGTCAACCAGGGCATCAGCGGCAACCGCGTCCTGTCCAGCGGGCTCGGGCGCCCCGCGGAGAACCCGAGCGGCCTGATCCGCTTCGGCCGTGACGTGCTCGGCCGCACCAACGTCAAGGCGGTCGTGGTCGTCCTCGGCGTCAACGACATCCTCCGCACGCCGAACCAGACGGACCCGGACAGGATCGTCGCCGGGCTGCGCGAGCTGACGCGGCAGGCGCACGCCCGGGGGCTGCGGGTCGTGGGCGCCACCCTGATGCCCTTCCAGGGCCATCGCGGCTACCGCCCCCACCTGGAGGACACCCGCCAGGCCGTCAACGCCCGCATCCGCTCGGGGCGGGTCTACGACGCCTACGTCGACTTCGACGAGGCGCTGCGCGATCCGTACAACCCGCGGCGGCTGCGCTCGCACTACGACTCCGGCGACCATCTGCACCCGAGCGACCAGGGCTACGAGCGGATGGCGGAGGTCTTCGACCTGGACTCCCTGAAGGGGGCGGCTCCGGCGGAGCTGTGACGCGCCGTCGGGAGGGAGGGGCGGGGAACCGGCGGGCCCGGGTCCGCGCCCCGGACGACCCGGTCACCCGGTCGTCCCGTCACTCAGCCACCCGGCCACCTCGGGACCGGTAGCGGCCCGGCACGGGAGCGCATCCGGCGGCGGGCGCTTGCTCGGCGGCCCGGGCGGGGACCGGCCGAAAGGGCTCAGTCGCGGTCGCGGCGCTCCTCGCGGCGGTCCTGCCGCGCCCGGCGGCGCTCCTCGCGGTCGTCGCCGCGGCGCTCGTGGAGTTCCTCGTGCCGCCCGCTGTGCGTGTCCCGGTGCCCCTCCATGGCGGCCCGGTGGATCGAGCGGGCCTCCTCCAGGGAGTCGTCCAGGTCGTCCCTGGCACCGGAGCCCGCTCCCAGTTCCTGCCGGCGGGCGGCCCTGCGCTCCAGCCGCTCCCGGCGGCGGTCCTCCTTCTCCAGGCGGCGCTCCTCCTTCTGGCGCAGCCGCTCGGCCCTGGTCACCTTGCGCTCGACGCCGACGCCGCCCCAGAAGGCGAAGCCGGTCACGACGACGCGCGGGGCGCCCGGGTCGCCCGGGACGCCCTCCTCGCGGTGGTCGAAGCCGCCCATCAGACCGAAGCCGCGGACGACGACCTCGACACCGGGCGGCACGACCACGCTCATGCCGCCCATGATCGCGACGCAGTTGACGACGACCTCGCCGGCGGCGAAGTCTGCCTCGCGCAGGTCGATGACGCCGCCACCCCAGAAGGCGAACGCGTTGAAGCGGCGGGGCGCGGTCCAGCGCCCCTTGCGCTCGAACCCCGACATGACGGCGATGCCCCACTGGGACGTCCCGTCGCCCCCGCCGACGATCCGGTCCGCCCAACCCCGGCCGCCGTCGGGGCGCTTGACCATCGACACCGCAGGCGAGGGCGCGCTCACACCCGGCGCGGGCAGGTCGCGGGTGATGGGTTCCAGGGCCTTGTAGGTACGCGCCGCGTAGGTCGCCTCCAGCCGCTCCTCGAACTCCTCCATGTCGAGACGCCCCTCCGCGAGGGCGTCCCTCAGGACTTCGGCGACCTGTTCGCGGTCGGCGTCGGAGGCGCGCAGTTCGGGGAGTCCACCGGGGAGTTCGTCCGTCATGGACAGCAGCCTACGAGGTTGCTTTCTCCGCGTACATGCGGCTGATGACCGCCTCGATGTCGGGCTCGCGCACCGACAGGTCCATCAGCGGGTACGCGGCCGCGATCCGTGCCACCAGCGGCGCCGCCGACGCGGCCGCGGGGAAGGCGAGCCACTGCCGGGGCCCCTCCACACGCACCACCCGCGCCGACTCCACCTCGATGGGCGGGAGTTCGCGCTCCAGGTCCACCACCAGGGTCCGCTCGCTCCCGCCGATCGCGTGCAGCCCGGCCAGCGCCCCGTCGTACATGAGCCGTCCGTGGTCGATGACCATGACCCGCCGGCACAGCTGCTCGATGTCCGAGAGGTCGTGGGTGGTGAGCAGCACGGTCGTGCCCCGCTCGGTGTTGAGCTCCCGCAGGAACGTCCGCACCTTCGCCTTGCTGACCACGTCGAGTCCGATCGTCGGCTCGTCCAGGTACAGCACCTCCGGGTCGTGCAGCAGGGCCGCGGCGATGTCCCCGCGCATCCGCTGACCGAGCGAGAGCTGCCGCACGGGCACGTCCAACAGGGCGCCCAGTTCGAGGAGTTCGACGCACCGGTCGAGGTTCTCCGCGTACCGCGCGTCCGGGATGCGGTACATGCGGCGCATCAGGGCGTACGAGTCGATCAGCGGGAGGTCCCACCACAGGGTCGTGCGCTGCCCGAAGACGACCCCGATGCGCCGGGCGAGCCGCGTCCGTTCGCGGGAGGGGTCGATGCCCGCCACCCTGAGCCGGCCGCCGCTGGGCGTCAGGATTCCGGTGAGCATCTTGATCGTGGTGGACTTCCCGGCGCCGTTCGGCCCGATGTAGCCGACCATCTCGCCGCGCTCCACGGTGAAGGAGAGCGAGTCCACCGCCCGTACCCGCCGGCGCTCGCTGCGCAGGAAGCCGGTCTTCCTGCGGACGTCGAAGACCTTCTCCACCCGGTCGAGCCGGATGAACCCGCCCTCGCCGCCCGCGTCACCGCCACCGCCACCGCCACCGCCGGCCCCCTCGCCGCCGGGACCGCCGGAACCTCCGCCGGGACCGCCGTCACCACTGCCGAACTCCGTGTCCACGAAACTAACTCCCCGTACTCCGGTACGAACGAAGGCCCGCGCGCCAGGCGAGTCCGGCGAGCGCGCAGCAGACCGCGGCCACCGGCGGCGGCAGGAACGCGACCCACTGCGGCAGGTCGAGCGGATAGGGCCGACCGAGCACGTACAGCCCGGGCAGCCAGTTGACGAAGGCCAGCGGCAGCACGAAGGTCACCCCGCGCACCAGCTCTTTCGCGAAGACCGTCGGCGGGTACTGGAGGAGCGTGGTGCCCCCGTACGTGAACGAGTTCTGCACCTCGGACGCGTCCTGGGCCACGAACTGGAAGGCACCGCCCGCCACGAACACGGCGGCGAAGACGGCAGCCCCGCTGACCACCATCACCGGCATCAGCAGCACCTTCGCCGCGGTCCACTCGATGTCGAGCACGGCGAGCGCGTAGCCGAGGACCAGCAGTCCCTGGGTGACGCGGCCGAGCCGGCGCAGCGCGAAGCGGTCGGCGGCGACCTGCGCGAGCACCGGCACCGGTCGGACGAGCAGGGTGTCGAGGGTGCCGTCGCGCACCCGGCGCCCGAGCCGGTCCATCGACCCGATCGCGAGGTCGGTGAGGCCGAACGCGGTGCTGGAGAGCCCGTAGAGGAACGCCACCTCGCCCAGCGAGTAGCCGCCCAGCTCGTCGACCCGGGAGAACATCAGCAGGATCGCGACGAAGTCGAGGGCCGTCGCGGCGAAGTTGCCGAAGGCGGTCATCGCGAAGGAGGCGCGGTACGCCATGGTGGAGCGCACCCACATTCCCGCGATGAGCAGGTACGCGCGCAACCCGTCCCGCAGCGGCGTGACGTCGGCCCACGCGTCGGGGGCGGCGGCGCGCTCCTCGGTGCCCGTCGGCGGCTCAGCCACCCTGGACCACCACCCTGCGGGTCGCGACCGACTGGAGCAGCCGGCCCGCCGCGAGCAGCGCGAACGCCCAGGACGCCTGGAAGGCGTACGTGCCCAGCAGCCCGAATCCCGTGCGCTCGCCGAGCAGCACGTCCGCGGGCGCCTGCATCAGCGCCGACCAGGGCAGCACGCGGGCGACCTCGCCGAGCACGCCGGGGAACACGTTCAGCGGCAGCAGCAGCCCGGAGAAGAAGATGCCCGCGAGTCCCACCAGCTGCTGCACGCCCGCTCCGTCCATGAACCAGAACGCCGACAGGGCCACGAGGTAGCGGATCGCGAAGCTCACGAGCACGCCGAGCCAGACGGCGACGAGGAACGCCGCCCAGGTGCCCAGGTCGGACGGCAGCGCGAGGGTGAAGAAGAGCCCGCCGAACAGCATCGGCACCACTCCCCGCCCCAGCAGCTGGAAGGCCGCCCGTCCGGCGTCGGCCGCCAGCCACCACGCCTGGAGGTCGGCGGGCCGGTAGAGGTCGATCGCGATGTCACCCGTACGAATTCTGTCCGCAAGCTCGTCCTCGAAGCCGCCGCCCATCACCGCGACCGCCGAGTGCAGGCCCTGTCCGAGCCACACGTACGTGAGGGCCTGCGCCTGGTCGTAGCCCCCGAGCCCCGGCCTCTCGTCCCACAACGCGATGTACGTGTATGCCAGGATCAGCCCGAATACGGTGTTGGTGAACACGCCCGCGGCGGTGGCCACCCGGTAGGTCGCGTACCGCCGGAACCCGCTCACCGCGACGGCCGCGTACAACCGGCCTGTTCCCACCCCGGGCCCCCTTCAGGCGCTGTGAGCCAAAGCGCAGCAGCCTATCCGCGGGGCCGTGCCGCGTGCCAGGCAATTTCTCCGCGCGACACGTGCTCCGCGCGGGGAACGGATCGCCGGGTGCGACAGTCTTCAAAGGTGGCGCACCAGGCGTACGAGACGTACGAGACGTATGACGTGAAACGGGAGTCCGGCACATCATGAGCGACCAGCCGCACCGGCCGAGCGAGGGCTGGGCACCGAGGGAACCCGGGCCCGGGCAGGGGGATCCGGCAGCGCCCGGCAAGAAGCCGAGGCGCCCCAGGCGCACCGGCTGGCGGCGGCTGATCCCGACGTGGCGGATGGTGCTCGGGACGTTCGTCACCGTGCTCCTGCTGCTCATCGGCCTCTTCGCGCTCGGCTACTACCTGGTCGCGATCCCGTCGGCGAACGAGGCGGCGACCAAGCAGAGCAACGTCTACCTGTACGCGGACGGCGGCCAGCTCGCCCGCGACGGCGAGGTCAACCGGGAGAACGTCACGCTCGCGCTGGTCTCCAAGGACGCCCAGCACGCCGTGCTGGCCGCCGAGGACCGGGACTTCTACACGGAGTCCGCGGTCGACCCCAAGGCCATGATCCGGGCCGGCTGGAACACCGCGACGGGCAAGGGCAAGCAGTCGGGCTCGACGATCACCCAGCAGTACGTGAAGAACTACTACCTGGCGCAGGAGCAGACGATCACGCGCAAGGCCAAGGAGTTCTTCATCGCGATCAAGCTGGACCGCGAGAAGAGCAAGGACGACATCCTGGAGGGCTACCTCAACACCAGCTACTTCGGCCGCAACGCGTACGGCATCCAGGCCGCGGCCCAGGCCTACTACGGCGTGGACGCCAAGGACCTGACGGTCGGTCAGGGAGCCTACCTGGCGGCGCTGCTGAACGCGCCCAGCCAGTACGACGTGGTCGCCCACCCGGAGAACAGGCCCGCGGCGCTGGCACGTTGGAACTACGTCCTGGACGGCATGGTCAAGAAGGAGTGGATCACCGCGGTGGAACGCGCCGGGGTGAAGTTCCCCGAGCCCAGGCAGACGGTGATCGCGGCCGGGATGTCGGGGCAGCGCGGCTACATCGTGAAGGCCGTGAACGACTACCTGACCGACAACAGGATCGTCGACGAGGAGGAGTTGAACGCCGGCGGCTACCGCATCACGACGACCCTGCAGAAGTCCAAGCAGGACGCCTTCGTGAAGGCGGTCGACGACCAGGTGATGGACGAGCTCGACAGGAAGAACCGCAAGGTCGACACCTACGTCCGCGCGGGCGGCGCGTCCATCGACCCGAGGACCGGCCGGGTCCTCGCGATGTACGGCGGCATCGACTACACGAAGCAGTACTACAACAACGCCACGCGCCGGGACTACCAGGTCGGCTCCACGTTCAAGCCGTTCGTGTTCACCGCGGCCGTGCGGAACGACTCGGTCACCCAGGACGGCCGCGCGATCACGCCGAACACCATCTACGACGGCACGAACCAGCGTCCCGTGCAGGGCTGGAACGGCGGCCCGTACGCCCCGGAGAACGAGGACCAGGTCTCCTACGGGCCCATCTCGGTGCGCACGGCCACCGACAAGTCCGTGAACTCCGTGTACGCGCAGATGGCGGTGGACGTCGGCCCGGCCAGGGTGGAGCGGACCGCCGTCGACCTCGGCATCCCGGCCGACACCCCGGACCTGCACCCGTACCCCTCCATCGCGCTCGGCCCGGCCACGGCGAGCGTCCTCGACATGACGGAGGCGTACGCGACGCTCGCGAACCACGGCAGGCACGGCACGTACACGATGATCGCGAAGATCACCAAGGACGGCCGGGAGGAGGTGGAGCTGCCCGCGCGCAACACCCGGCAGGCCGTGAGCCGGCAGGCGGCCGACACCACGACCTCGATCCTGCGGAGCGTCGTCGAGGGCGGCACGGGCACGGCCGCCCAGGCCGCGGGGCGGCCCGCGGCGGGCAAGACGGGGACCGCCGAGGAGGACCAGGCGGCCTGGTTCGCGGGCTACACCCCGAACCTCGCCACGGTCGTCGCCGTGATGGGCCAGGACCCCGACACGGGCGCCCACAAGTCGCTCTACGGGGCGCTCGGGCAGCCGCGCATCAACGGCGGCGGGTACCCGGCGCGGATCTGGGCCCAGTACACGAAGGCAGCCCTGAAGGGCACCACGGTCCGGGACTTCGAACTCGACCTCCAGGCGGGCGCCGAGCCGCAGGAGCTGCCGCCGACCGCCCCGTCCGAGGAGGACCAGGACACCGGCGGCGAGGACGACGGCGGGGAGGACACCGGCGACGAGGACGCCCCCGCCACGCAGGGCGGGACGGACGGCGGCACCACGACGGACGGCGGGACCACCGCGGACGGCGGCACGACCGGCGGGGCGACGGACGGCGGCACCACGGGCGGCACCGCGGACGGCGGGACCACCGGCGGCACCACGGACGGCGGCGAGGGCGACGACGGGGCGGACGACGGAGGGAGTACCGGGACGACCCTCGGGGACGGACTCTTCTCGCCCTAGGCGCCCGGGCGCTCCGGGCATCCGGTGACCGCTCCCGGCGCGCCCGGAGCGGTCAGTGGCCCGAGGTCGCCTTCAGGCCCACCACGGCCACCAGCAGCAGGCAGACGAAGAAGATCCGGGCCGCGGTCGCCGGTTCGCCGAGCACGGCCATGCCGAGCACGGCGGCGCCGGCGGCGCCGATGCCCACCCAGACGCCGTAGGCGGTGCCGATGGGCAGCGTCTTCGCGGCCTGGGACAGCAGGACCATGCTGGCGACGATCCCCGCGCCGGTGAGCACGCTGGGAAGGGGACGGGTGAATCCGTCGGTGTACTTCATGCCGATCGACCAGCCGACCTCGAGCAGACCGGCGACGACGAGCAGGACCCATGCCATGGGAGACGACCTCCGAGGACGACGACGTGCGGGATGTGCGTCGTCTTTGCCAAGCCCGGTACGGCGCGTCTCGTCGGGTTCCTTCCAAAGGTAGCAAAGGGCAGACGGAAGGGGCCGGTGACGATGATCACCAGCCCCTTCCCGCCTTGCTTCTACAGGTACAGGCCCGTCGAGTCCTCGGAGCCCTCGAACCGGTCCGCGGCCACGGCGTGCAGGTCCCGCTCGCGCATGAGCACGTAGGCGGTCCCCCGCACCTCGACCTCGGCGCGGTCCTCGGGGTCGTAGAGGACCCGGTCGCCGGGCTCCACGGTCCGTACGTTCTGCCCGACCGCGACGACCTCGGCCCAGGCGAGCCGCCGGCCCACGGCCGCCGTCGCGGGGATCAGGATGCCGCCGCCCGAGCGGCGCTCGCCCTCGGCGGTGTCCTGCCGCACGAGCACACGGTCGTGCAGCATCCGGATGGGCAATTTGTCGTCGTGATGGCTCTTGTCGCTCACGCCTCGAACCTACCTGGCTTCGCCCCGCCCGTCCGGGGGCGGGTACGGGTGGGAAGTCTCCGCGGTCAGCGCCGGCGGCGGCGCGAGCCCACGGCGAGGAGGCCGACGAGGCCCACCACCACGAGGGCGACCGGCACGATGCGCTCCAGCCGCGGCGCGCCCTCGTCGGTGACGAACTGCCCCTTCACGTCTCCGACGACGCGGTTGACGCCGACGTAGGCGCGGCCGAGCGAGTGGTCCACGCTCGACACCACCTTGGCCCTGGCGTCCCCGACGATCGTCTTCGGGTGCACGCGCACACCGATCTCGTCGAGCGTCTCGGCGAGGGTTTCGCGGCGGCGTCTGATGTCCGCCTCGATCTGCGCCGGAGTTCTGGTGTCCGGCGTGCTCGACGTGTCCGACACGCGCTGCCTCCGTGGTCGTGGTCGTTTCTTCCGTGGCCTGTTCCCGACGGCCCGCTTCTCTGATCGACAGTCTGTCAGCTCCGCCCGCCGCGCACCGCCCGGCACCCCCATTACGCTCGGGTCCGTATCCACCACCCCGCAAGGAGACCGAACGAGATGAGCGAGCGACTCCAGCCCGGCGACACCGCCCCCGCCTTCACCCTGCCCGACGCCGACGGCAACGAGGTCTCCCTGGCCGACCACAAGGGCCGCAAGGTCATCGTCTACTTCTACCCGGCCGCCCTGACGCCCGGCTGCACCAAGCAGGCCTGCGACTTCACCGACAACCTGGACCTGCTGGCGGGCGCGGGCTACGACGTGATCGGCGTGTCCCCCGACAAGCCCGAGAAGCTCGCCAAGTTCCGTGAGAAGGAGGGCCTGAAGGTCACGCTGGTCGGCGACCCGGACAAGGCCGTCCTGGAGGCGTACGGGGCCTTCGGCGAGAAGAAGCTGTACGGCAAGACGGTCGTCGGCGTCATCCGCTCCACGATCGTCGTCGACGAGGACGGCAAGGTCGAACGGGCCCTCTACAACGTCAAGGCCACCGGCCACGTCGCCAAGATCATCAAGGATCTGGGCATCTGAGGACGGTCCGCCCGCCGGGTGCACGACGCCCCGCCCCGCTCCCGCGGGGCGGGCCGCGCCCGCCCCGCACGCGACGGTCCGCCGGTCGGGGCCCGTTGCTCCGTCCGGGCGTCGCGCGGTCCGGCCGAACTCCCGCCCGGGGCGATCCGCCCGGCCGGTACGATGACAGGCGACCTGCGGCGGTGGCGCAACAGGCGACGCAGCAGACTTAGGATCTGTGGCCCTTGATCGGGCTTGAGGGTTCGAATCCCTTCCGCCGCACGTGTGAGGCCTGCGCATCGGGCAGTCGGATGCGCAGGCCTTCCTCTGTGCCGGGGCCCCTGGCCGCGGGACCGTCAGCCCAGCAGTTCCCGGACGACCGGCACGAGGTCCCGGAACGCCTTTCCGCGGTGGCTGATCGCGTTCTTCTCGTCGGGGGTCAGCTCGGCGCAGGTGCGCGTGTCCCCCTCGGGCTGGAGGATCGGGTCGTAGCCGAAGCCGTTGGTGCCGGCGGGCTCGTGGCGCAGCGTGCCGCGCAGCCGTCCCTCGACGACACGCTCGGTGCCGTCGGGCAGCGCGAGTGCGGCGGCACAGGCGAAGTACGCCGCCCGGTGCCCGTCGGCGATGTCGCCCAACTGGGCAAGCAGCAGGCGGAGGTTGGCCTCGTCGTCGCCGTGGTTTCCGGACCAGCGGGCCGAGAAGATGCCGGGCGCGCCGCCGAGGACCTCCACGCACAGGCCGGAGTCGTCGGCGACCGCGGGAAGGCCGGTCGCCCGGGCCAGCGCGTGCGCCTTGAGCAGGGCGTTCTCGGCGAAGGTGACGCCGGTCTCCTTGACGTCGGGGATGTCCGGGTAGGCGTCCGCGCCGACGAGGTCGTGCGGCAGGTCTGCGGCGGCGAGGATCGCCCGCAGCTCGGTGATCTTTCCGGCGTTGCGGGTGGCGAGGATCAGGCGGGTCATGGCTCTCAGCCTAAGGGCTCTCCCGAGACCCCCGGCGGGCGCGCGGCGACGGCCACGGCGCCCCGCCGCGCCGCCGGACCGCCCGGGTACGCCCGGTACCGGGACGGCTCTGCGCGGCGCACCGCGTCCGACGCCGTGCGCGGATCCACCGGGGCTGTCGGGACAAGCCCTCAGCGCGTCCCGTTCCGCACGGGGCCGCCCCGGCCGGGGACGCGCGGGCGCCCACCGCACCCGGACCGCGCCGCCCGGACCGACCCGGCGTCCGCCCGGGGGCGGGCCCGCTCGCGCGGGCCCGCCCCTCCGGGTCACGACGGGGTGCAGACCTTGGTCAGCTCGCCGGCGGCGGCCGTCACGGGGCTGATGTCGGGCGTCTCGTCACCGTTCCTGATGGCGTCGCGGACGTTGGCGACGGCCGACTGGAGGTTGTCCACGGCCTTGCCGACGTCGGCGTCGTCGGTCTTGTCGCCGATGGTGTCGAGGTTCTTGTCGATCGAGTCGAGCGCCTCGCCCGCCTGGGTCGGGTCGTCCGCCGCGTTCTCGACGGCCTGCTGGAGGTCGGTGACGCTGTCGGCGATCGTGTCGGCCGTCTGGACGCAGTCCAGGGCCTTGTTGACGGCGTCGCAGCCGGTGGTCAGTCCGACCGTGAGGGCGACGGCCGCCACGGTTGCGGCGATGGCGGTGGTCCTGCGGCGTCGGCTCGCGGCCATGGAACGGTCCTCCCGTTGGTCAGGCCCCACGGGCCCCGTTGGTCAGCCGGGCGCACGGCGGTGTGCCGTACGCCCGTACTGGTAGGGACGCGCCCGCCGGTGCCGTGGTTGCTCGGGGCCGGGCAGCCGTCTTGGTGCGCCCTTTACTTTTCGAGGACCGTATCAAGGGCCGCCCGCTGAGCGACAGCGAGTTCCCCGCAGCCCAGAACCGCCAGGTCCAGAAGGGAGTTGAGCTCGTCGCGGGCGAACGGCTCGGCCTCGGCGGTGCCCTGGACCTCGATGAAGCGGCCGTCGCCGGTGCACACGACGTTCATGTCGGTGTCGGCGCGGGAGTCCTCCTCGTAGCGGAGGTCGAGGAGGGGGACGCCGCCGACGATGCCGACGGAGACGGCGCTCACCGTTCCGGTGAGGGGGCGGCGGCCGGCCCGGACCAGCTTCTTCTCCTGGGCCCACGAGACGGCGTCCGCGAGGGCCACGTACGCGCCGGTGATGGCGGCGGTGCGGGTGCCGCCGTCGGCCTGGAGGACGTCGCAGTCGAGGACGATCGTGTTCTCGCCGAGCGCCTTGAAGTCGATGACCGCGCGCAGCGAGCGGCCGATCAGACGGCTGATCTCGTGCGTGCGCCCACCGATCCGGCCGCGCACCGACTCGCGGTCGGTGCGGTCGTTGGTGGCCCGGGGCAGCATGGAGTACTCGGCGGTGATCCAGCCCTCGCCCTTGCCCTTGCGCCAGCGCGGGACGCCCTCGGTCACGGAGGCGGTGCAGAAGACCTTGGTGTCGCCGAAGGAGATGAGGACGGAGCCCTCGGCGTGCTTGCTCCAGCCGCGCTCGATGGTGATCGGGCGGAGCTGTTCGGGCGTGCGGCCGTCGATTCGAGACATGGCGCCGAGCCTAGTCGTATACGGGTGAGGGGCCGCCCCCGGCGGCGGGAGCGGCCCCTCGGCACGCTTCAGGCGGCCCGGGGGCCGACCGGGAGGCGGGCTCCGGGGGTCCCGGCGGTGCCTGGCGTCCCGCGGTGGGCCCGCCTGCTCACATCATGTCCTCGATGTCCGCGGCGATCGGGTCCGCGTCGGTGCCGATGACGACCTGGATGGCGTTGCCCATCTTGACCACCCCGTGGGCGCCCGCGGCCTTCAGGGCGGCCTCGTCGACCTTGCTCGCGTCGATGACCTCGGTGCGAAGGCGGGTGATGCAGCCCTCGACCTCTTCGATGTTCTCGATCCCGCCGAGTCCGGCAACGATCTTCTCAGCCTTGGTGGCCATGTCCTACTCCCTGATCCGAACCGCTTTGTCGCAGTAACCCACAGTTGGCCCATCTTCGCGAGCGGTCACGGCAGCCGTGCCGAAGGATGGCGATCACGACATCGCAACCGTTCGCGGACTGGTCTACACCAGTTTTCAACGGCCGCCAAACCCGGTCCCGTTCCAGCGGGCCCGGAAGGCTCCGGAGGACTCGGGAGGACACCCATGAGTGCCGACAGTGCGGCGGCGCCCGTACAGAACCGCTGGAACATCCTGTTCCAGGGTCTGCAGAAGATGGGCCGCAGCCTCCAGCTCCCCATCGCCGTGCTGCCTGCCGCGGGCATCCTCAACCGGCTCGGCCAACCGGACGTGTTCGGCGACGAGGGCCTGGGCTGGACGGACATCTCCAAGGTGATGGCGGGCGCCGGCGGCGCCCTGCTCGACGGCACGCTCGGCCTGCCCATGCTGTTCTGCGTCGGCGTGGCCATCGGCATGGCGAAGAAGTCCGACGGCTCGACCGCGCTGGCGGCGGTGGCGGGCTTCCTCGTCTACTACAACGTGCTGAGGCAGTTCCCGGACGACTGCGCCGAGGGGTCCAAGCCGGTGGCCACGGGCTGCCAGGTGACGGACGGGACGGTGACGACCTTCACCTACCAGAACCCGGGCGTGTTCGGCGGCATCATCGTCGGCCTGATGGCGGCGTACCTCTGGCAGCGCTACCACCGCACGAAACTCGTCGACTGGCTGGGCTTCTTCAACGGCCGCCGGCTCGTGCCCATCATCATGGCGTTCGCCGCCATCGCGTTCGCCGCGCTCTGCCTGTGGGTGTGGCCGCCGATCGGCCGCGGCCTGGAGGACTTCAGCGACTGGCTGTCCAGCCTGAGTTCATGGGGTGCCGGCATCTTCGGCATCGCCAACCGCGCGCTGCTCGTGATCGGGCTGCACCAGTTCCTGAACGTGCCCATCTGGTTCCAGTTCGGCACCTACACCAAGCCGGACGGGACGGAGGTGCACGGCGACATCAACATGTTCCTGGCGGGCGACCCGAACGCCGGACTGTTCACCTCGGGCTTCTTCCCCATCATGATGTTCGCGCTCCCGGCCGCCTGCCTCGCGATGACCCACTGCGCGAAACCCCATCGTCGCAAGGAGATCGGCGGTCTGATGCTGTCGATCGCCCTGACGTCCTTCGTCACGGGCATCACCGAACCGATCGAGTACTCCTTCGTGTTCATCGCGCCGGCGCTGTACGCGGTGCACGCGTTCCTCACGGGTGTGTCGATGGCGGTCACGTGGGGCCTCGGGGTGCACGACGGCTTCAGCTTCTCGGCCGGACTGATCGACTACGTCATCAACTGGAACCTCGCCACGAGACCCTGGCTCATCATCCCGATCGGCCTGGTCTTCGCGGCGGTCTACTACGTGATCTTCCGATTCGCGATCACCAAGTTCAACCTGCCGACCCCCGGCCGCGAGCCGGACGACAAGGTCGAGGACGTGACGAAGGCCTAGCACCCGCACGGGCCGGCCGCGGTCCCGGAGGCGCTCCGCCTCCGGGACCGCGGCCGGTTCGCGCCCCCCGGCCCCCGGCGCCGCGGGGCCCGAGCGGCTCAAGCGCCCCTTAGGGGGCGCTTTTTCGCGTTCTCGAACGGTTCGACCGATATGACACAGGCCACAAAATTGGCGGGTTCCTTATCCCACCCTCACGTGCTAGAAAACAGGTCTACACCACTCAGTGGTTTAGACCACGCGGATGCTGTCCATCCCTTTTCGCCCTTCCCGTCCCCGGCAGCACCCAGCACATGGAGGAACTATGAGCACCGCCACCACATCGGCGGCCCCCACGAAGAAGTGGGGATCCGGCCTGTTCCAAGGCCTGCAGAAGGTCGGACGCAGCCTTCAGCTCCCCATCGCCGTGCTGCCCGCGGCCGGCATCCTGCTCCGCCTGGGTCAGGCGGACGTGCAGGAGAAGCTGAACCTGCCCGACAAGGTCACGGCGGTGTTCGCGACTGCCGGCGGCGCGATCTTCGACAACCTGCCGCTGCTGTTCTGCATCGGTGTCGCGATCGGCTTCGCCAAGAAGTCCGACGGCTCCACCGCGCTGGCCGCCCTGGTCGGCTTCCTGGTCTACAGCAACGTCCTGAAGGCGTTCCCGGTCACCGAGGCCAAGGTCCAGGCCGGCGCCGACATAGCCGCGACCTACAACAACCCCGGTGTCCTCGGCGGCATCGTCATGGGTCTGCTGTCCGCCGTGCTGTGGCAGCGCTACCACCGCAAGAAGCTGGTGGACTGGCTCGGCTTCTTCAACGGCCGCCGCCTCGTCCCGATCGTCATGGCCTTCGTCGGCACCGCGATGGGCGTCTTCTTCGGCCTGGTCTGGGAGCCGATCGGCGAGGTCATCTCCGACGCCGGCGAGTGGATCACCGGTCTGGGCGCCGCGGGCGCCGGTCTGTTCGGCCTCATCAACCGCGCGCTGATCCCGATCGGCATGCACCAGTTCGTGAACACCGTCTCCTGGTTCCAGATCGGCGACTTCACCAACGCCGCCGGCGACGTCGTGCACGGTGACCTGAACCGCTTCTTCGCCGGGGACCCGGACGCCGGCCAGTTCATGTCGGGCTTCTTCCCGATCATGATGTTCGGCCTGCCGGCCGCCGCCATCGCCATCGCGCACGCCGCCCGCCCCGAGCGCCGCAAGGCCGTGATGGGCATGATGGTCTCGCTGGCTCTCACGTCCTTCGTGACCGGTGTGACCGAGCCGATCGAGTTCTCGTTCATGTTCATCGCGCCGCTGCTCTACGTGATCCACGCGGTGCTCACGGCCCTGTCCATGGCGATCACCTGGGCGCTCGGCGTGCACGCGGGCTTCACCTTCTCAGCGGGTGCCATCGACTACGGGCTCAACTGGAGCCTCGCGACCAAGCCCTGGCTGATCATCCCGATCGGCCTGGTCTTCGCGGCGATCTACTACACGGTCTTCCGCTTCGCGATCACCAAGTTC
This sequence comes from Streptomyces fructofermentans, assembly GCF_014651055.1. Taxonomy (GTDB): domain Bacteria; phylum Actinomycetota; class Actinomycetes; order Streptomycetales; family Streptomycetaceae; genus Streptomyces; species Streptomyces fructofermentans. The sequence continues at coordinate 12,933 of NZ_BMWD01000031.1, read as the reverse complement.
AACCTCCCCACCCCGGGCCGCGAGCCCGAGGAGGAGCTGGAGGACCTCACCAAGGCGTGAGCCCCCGGCCGTTGCGCGCACCACGGCATGAAGAGGCCCCCCGGATCGACTCCGGGGGGCCTCGTCGTGTCGTGGTGCGCGCCTCAGATCTCGTACGAGGTCCTCGGCGCCGCCAGCTCGACCGGGCCGCCGAACACCTCGCGGGCGTCGGACAGGTTCGCCTCGGGGTCCGTCCACGGCGGGATGTGGGTGAGGACGAGGCGGCGGGCACCGGCCCGGGCCGCCGTCTCACCCGCCTCACGGCCGTTGAGGTGCAGGTCCGGGATGCTCTCCTTGCCGTGGGTGAACGCGGCCTCGCAGAGGAACAGGTCGGTGTCCCGGGCGAGTTCGTCGAGCGCGTCGCACACGCCGGTGTCGCCGGAGTACGTCAGCGACCGCCCTCCGTGCTCGACGCGGATGCCGTACGCCTCCACCGGGTGGCTCACCTTCTCGGTGTGCACGGAGAACGGACCGATCTCGAAGGAGCCCGGCTTGACCGTGTGGAAGTCGAAGACCTCGCTCATGGAGGAGGCCGAGGGGGTGTCCGCGTACGCGGTGGTCAGTCGCTGCTCCGTGCCCTCGGGTCCGTAGACCGGGATCGGGTCGCAGCGGCCGCCGTCGTGCCGGTAGTAGCGCGCGACGAAGTACGCGCACATGTCGATGCAGTGGTCGGCGTGCAGATGGCTGAGGAAGATCGCGTCAAGGTCGTAGAGACCGCAGTGGCGCTGCAGCTCGCCGAGGGCACCATTGCCCATGTCGAGAAGCAGCCGGAAGCCGTCGGCCTCGACGAGGTAGCTCGAGCAGGCCGATTCCGCGGACGGGAACGACCCCGAGCAGCCGACGACGGTGAGCTTCATAAAGCAGAAACCTCCGCTGGCGGGGTGTGGAGACGGGGGTCGTGCGGTCCGTCGAGCGTAAGGCGCGAAAGGTCGGGTCGCTCCTCCGTCGCGGGCCGTTGTGGGAGAACTCACCTGCGGTGTCACCGGTTCGGGGGCCCCGGGGGCGGACAAGCGTGCGCACGGGCGCCCCGGTACCGTCGTACGCATGGACAGGTCGTGGTGGCTCGTGATCGCGGCCGTGGTGCTGCTCGCCGTCGTCGCGGCGCTCGTCGACGGATGGGGGCGGCGCCACCCCTCCGGTCGGCGCAGACCGCCGGGCCTTCCCACCGGGCCCCGCCGCGGCACGCGGCCCCGGCCCGCCGAGATCTGGTGGGCGACCGTGCCCTTCGAGGAGGGGCCTGGGGGCAAGGACCGCCCGTGCCTCGTCCTGGCCGTGGGCCGGCGTACCGCCCTCGTCGCCAAGATCACCAGCAAGTACCACGACGAGCGGGCCGGGGTGATCGCGCTGCCGTCCGGCAGCGTGGGCGACGCCCACGGGCGGACCAGCTACCTGGAGAGCGGCGAGCTGCGGGACGTGCGGCTGGGCGACTTCCGCAGGAGGGTGGGCACCGTGGACCCGTCGGTGTGGGACCGGGTGCGGCACCTGGCGGGGTAGGGCCCTCCCCCGCCGGCCCGCGCTCCGGGCGCTACGCCCAGAGCTGGCCCTGCAGGGTCTCGATGGCCTCTTCGGTGGTGGCCGCCGTGTAGACCCCGGTGGAGAGGTACTTCCAGCCCCCGTCGGCCACGACGAAGACGATGTCCGCGCTCTCGCCCGCAGCGACGGCCTTGCGGCCCACACCGATCGCGGCGTGCAGGGCGGCGCCCGTCGAGACCCCGGCGAAGATGCCCTCCTGCTGGAGCAGCTCGCGCGTGCGGGTCACGGCGTCGGCCGAGCCGACGGAGAAGCGCGTGGTCAGCACCGACGCGTCGTACAGCTCGGGCACGAAGCCCTCGTCCAGGTTGCGCAGCCCGTAGACGAGGTCGTCGTAGCGCGGCTCGGCGGCGACGATCCTGACGTCCGGCTTCTGCTCCCGCAGGAAGCGGCCCACGCCCATCAGCGTGCCCGTCGTGCCGAGACCCGCCACGAAGTGCGTGATCGACGGCAGGTCGGCGAGGATCTCCGGGCCGGTCGTCGCGTAGTGCGCGCCCGCGTTGTCGGGGTTGCCGTACTGGTAGAGCATCACCCAGTCGGGATGCTCGGCGGCCAGTTCCTTGGCCACGCGCACGGCCGTGTTGGAGCCTCCGGCCGCGGGGGACGGGACGATCTCGGCGCCCCACATGGCGAGCAGCTCACGCCGCTCCCGCGAGGTGTTCTCCGGCATGACGCACACCATGCGGTAGCCCTTGAGCCTGGCCGCCATGGCGAGCGAGATGCCGGTGTTGCCGGAGGTCGGTTCGAGGATCGTGCAGCCGGGGGTGAGCCGGCCGTCCTTCTCCGCCTGTTCGATCATGTGGAGCGCGGGCCGGTCCTTGACGGAACCCGTCGGGTTCCGGTCCTCGAGCTTGGCCCAGATCCGTACGTCCGCGGACGGCGAGAGCCGCGGCAGGCGCACCAGAGGGGTGTTGCCCACCGCGGCCAGCGGGGAGTCGTAGCGCATGGGTGATCAGGGCCCGGTCAGCTCATGCCGCCGGCGACGGCCGGCAGGATCGTGACGCTGTCTCCGTCGGCGAGCTTGGTGTTGATGCCGTCGAGGAAGCGGACGTCCTCGTCGTTCAGGTACACGTTGACGAAGCGGCGCAGTTCGCCGCCGTCCACGATGCGGCCCTGGATGCCCGTGTGCCGGGTGTCGAGGTCGGCGAACAGCTCGGCGAGGGTCTCCCCGCCGCCCTGCACGGCCTTCTCGCCGTCGGTGTAGGTGCGGAGGATGGTGGGGATGCGGACCTCGATGGCCATGGTTGCGGGCTCCTGTCGGAAGGAAAGTCAGGTCGGTGACGCGCGGCAGCGCGGGAGTGCAGGGGGTTCGGCGGTTGCGGCCCCGCGTGAGCCGCGGCTCACGGCCGTACGGCGACGGTGGGGGTCAGCGCGTACAGATGGCGCTCTGCAGCCTGCACAGGTCGACGTGCAGCCGCGCCACGAGCAGCATGCCCGGCGTCTTGTCGCTCACGTCGTGGGGAACCATGGGCTCATCGTATCGATTCCCGGTCCGGGTCCTGGAATGTGATCTCGAATGGTGGACGAATTCTGACCGGTATCCGGGATCGCCCGTGGTTCGGCGGCCCCGGGCACCCGCGACCGGCCCCGCCCCACGGCGGCCTCCGGGAGCCCGGCACCCGGGCGGCCCGGGTGCCGGAAGGAGCCGGCACCCCGGCATCCCGGCGTTCCTGGGTTCCGGGCGGCGCGGCCGGCCCGTCAGTACGACTCGACGATCACGACCTCTTCCTCGGTGACCTCGCCGTCCAGGATGCGGAACGAGCGGAACTGGAAGGGGCCCGCGTCGTCGGCGTCCGCGGTGGAGACGAGCACGTAGTGGGCGCCGGGCTCGTTCGCGTAGGTGATGTCGGTACGGGACGGGTAGGCCTCGGTCGCCGTGTGCGAGTGGTAGACGACGACCGGTTCCTCGTCGCGGTCGTCCATCTCGCGGTACAGCTTCAGCAGGTCGCCGGAGTCGAACTCGTAGAACGTGGGCGAGCCCGCGGCGTTGAGCATCGGGATGAACCGCTCGGGGCGGCCCGTGCCCTCCGGGCCCGCGACCACGCCGCACGCCTCGTCGGGGTGGTCCTGGCGCGCGTGCGCGACGATCCGGTCGACGAGGGCCTGTGTGATCGTAAGCATGCCGGTCAGGATACGCAGACGGGCCGCTCCGTACCGAGGCGTGGTACGGAGCGGCCCGCATGCTGGTCCGAAGGCCGTTGCGCCGGGCGCGGCGCGCATGCCGGGAGGGTCAGCCGACCTTGTCGAACTCCTGCGCGCGGCGCGTGGCGACCTCGGGGTTGCGCGCCTTCAGCACGGTCCAGCCGACGGCCAGCGCCGCCGCCCAGCCGGCCATCACGTACAGGCAGACCCGGGAGTCCTCGTCGTACGCGATGAGGCAGGTGACGAACAGCAGGAACACGACCGCGACCCAGCTGAACCGCGCACCGCCGGGCGCGGGGAACGACGAGGCGGGCAGGCGCCCGGCGTCGACCGCGCGGCGGTACAGGATGTGGCTGGCCAGGATCATCAGCCAGGTCCAGATGCCGGCCGCGGTGGCCACCGACATGACGTATCCGAAGGCCTTCTCCGGGACGACGTAGTTCAGGATCACGCCGATGCCCATGAAGAGCATGGAGACGGTGATGCCGAGCGCGGGCGTCTTGGTGGAGGACAGCCTGTTGAAGATCCTCGGCGCCTCTCCGTTGTCGGCCAGGGTGCGCAGCATGCGGCCCGTGGAGTACATGCCGGAGTTGCAGGAGGACAGGGCCGCGGTCAGCACGACGAAGTTCACGATGCCCGCGCCGGCCGGGATGCCGATCTTCGCGAAGGCCGCCACGAAGGGGCTGACCCCGGGCGCGAACTCGGTCCACTTCACGACGCAGAGGATGACCGTCAGGGCGCCGACGTAGAAGAGGGCGATGCGCCAGGGCAGGGTGTTGATCGCCTTGGGGAGGGTCTTCTCCGGGTTCTCGGACTCGCCGGCGGTGACGCCGACGAGTTCGACCGCCAGGTAGGCGAACATCACGCCCTGGAGGGTCATCAGGGACGAGCCGATGCCCTTGGGGAAGAAGCCGTCGAAGGCCCACAGGTTGGAGACGGCGGCGGTGTCGCCCGCGGAGCTGAAGCCGAAGGTCAGCACGCCGAGGCCGATCACGATCATGCCGATGAGGGCGGTGACCTTGACCATCGAGAACCAGAACTCGATCTCGCCGAAGAGCTTCACCGAGATGAGGTTGGCCGCGAAGAGCACGACCAGGAAGACCAGGGCCGTGACCCATTGCGGGATCTGCGGGAACCAGTAGTTGACGTAGATGGCGGCGGCGGTGAGTTCCGCCATGCCGGTGACCACCCACATCAGCCAGTACGTCCAGCCGGTGAAGTAGCCGAAGAACGGGCCGAGGAACTCGCGGGAGTACTCCGCGAAGGAGCCCGAGACGGGGCGGTAGAGCAGCAGCTCGCCGAGCGCCCGCATGATGAAGAAGATGATGACGCCCGCGAGGGCGTACATGAGGATGAGGCTGGGGCCCGCCTTGGCGATGTTCGCCCCGGCCCCCAGGAAGAGACCGACGCCGATGGCGCCGCCGATCGCGATCATCTGGACCTGTCGGCTGCCGAGGCCGCGCTCGTAACCCTCTTCGGGGGCCTCGCTGCCCACGGCCTCATTGCCGTCGTGATTCTTACCGACCCGCACTGAGGTCATGTCTTGTGCGCCTTTCTCCATGCCGGTCCGAGCCGTTCGTCGGCCTCGGATCGGGTCCCGATCCCCCCGGATTGATGGAGCGGGTGCCTGGCCGGCGGTCCGCCGGCTCGGTGGCGCACCCGTCGGGACATGGGTGGTGTCCCGCCGGGCGGTCGTGAAGATCTATCACGGCCGCGCCTTTGATCACCCGGGACACGTGTTGCGCACGCCACAGGAAGAAGGGGACATAAAAGGCCCGGAACTACATAGCTGGCCGCGCCGTTGATGCGATCGTTATCCGGATTTGAGCGTCCGCTGAGCGAACGGAACGCGTCACGGCATCAGCGTCTCGACGAGTGTTTCCTGGAGTCCGCCGAGCCACAGGTACGCCATCACCATCGGCTTGCGCGGGTCCTCGTCGGGCAGTTGGTAGAGGAGGTCGGTGTCCTCCTCGTCGATGACGTCCAGGCGCGCGCCGATCGCCAGCCGCAGGTCGTTGAGGGAGCCGAGCCACTGCCGGGACTCCTCGGCGGTCAGCTTGAGGACCGCGCCCCCCTCCCCCGCGGCGGAGACCGAGTCCAGGGAGCGGACGACCGCGAGCGCGTTCTCACGCTTGCCCGCACGCAGGTCGTTCTCGGTGAAGCGGCGGAACTCCGAGGAGTGCGCGCGCAGTTCCTCGGCCTGCCCGGGCGAGTCCGCCTCGCCGCCGGGGCCGCCGTAGGCGTCGGGGAACAGCCGGTGCAGGACCGGGTCGGAGGGCGGCTCGGTCGGCCCCTCCGCGAAGAGTTCGGCGAGCGGGTCGTCGGAGGCCGCACCGCCCGGCCCGGGCCCGATGAGCTCCAGGAGCTGTACGGCGAGGGAGCGGATGATCGAGATCTCGACCTCGTCGAGGGCGACGGCCGCGCCGCCGCCGGGGAGCGGTTCGAAGTGTCCTGGCATCAGGTTGCGTCGCTACTTCCGGTGCTGCGCGCTGCGGTCGGTTGTCTCCGGCTGCCGCGGTGCCGGCTGTCCCGGCCCCGCGGGTCCGGTCATTTCCGGTCCTGCTGGAGGGTCGCCCACAGGCCGTAGCCGTGCATGGCCTGGACGTCGCGCTCCATCTCCTCGCGACTGCCGCTGGAGACCACGGCCCGGCCCTTGTGGTGGACGTCCATCATCAGCTTGGTGGCCTTGTCCTTCGGATAGCCGAAGTACGTCTGGAAGACGTAGGTCACGTAGCTCATCAGGTTGACCGGGTCGTTGTGGACGATGGTCACCCAGGGGACGTCCGGCTCGGGTACGGCGAAGACCTCCTCCGCCGACTCGGTCTTCTCGATCTCTAGGGGTGCGGGAGCCGTCACACCGCCCATGCTGCCACCACAGACGGGTCTCCGGCCAAACGAGCCCCACAAATCGTCAGAGTGACGAGATTGGGGGTAGCATTCCTTGCCATGAACACTGCGGACCTGGGGCTGCCGGTGGACGTCCCGTCGACGGCTCTCTTCACGGACCACTACGAGCTGACCATGCTGCAGGCCGCCCTCAAGGGCGGTACCGCCGACCGCCGCTCGGTCTTCGAGGCCTTCACCCGACGACTGCCCGAGGGCCGCCGCTACGGCGTGGTCGCCGGCACCGGGCGGGTGCTGGACGCCATCGAGAACTTCCGGTTCGACGACGACGTCCTCGACTTCCTGCGGGCGAACGACGTCGTCGACGGGCCGACCCTGGAGTGGCTGGCCTCCTACCGCTTCAGCGGGGACGTCTGGGGCTACCCGGAGGGCGAGGTGTACTTCCCCGGCTCGCCGGTCCTGCGGGTCGAGGGCTCCTTCGCCGAGTGCGTGCTCCTGGAGACCGTGATCCTCTCCGTCCTCAACCACGACTCGGCGATCGCGGCCGCCGCCTCCCGGATGGCCTCGGCCGCCGGGGAGCGCCCGCTGATCGAGATGGGCGCCCGCCGCACGCACGAGCTGGCCGCGGTGGCCGCGTCCCGGGCGGCGTACATCGGCGGCTTCGCCAGCACCTCGGACCTGGCCGCGGGCTTCCGCTACGGCATCCCGACCGTCGGCACCAGCGCCCACGCCTTCACCCTGCTGCACGACAGCGAGCGGGACGCCTTCGAGGCCCAGGTCGTCTCGCTGGGCCGGGGCACCACGCTGCTGGTCGACACCTACGACGTCGCCGAGGCCGTGCGGCTGGCCGTGGAGGTGGCGGGACCCGAGCTGGGGGCCGTGCGCATCGACTCCGGCGACCTGCTGCTCGTCGCGCACCGGGTGCGCCGGCAGCTCGACGAGCTGGGCGCCACCGGCACCCGGATCGTCGTGACCTCCGACCTCGACGAGTACGCCATCGCCTCGCTGGCCGCGGCGCCCGTGGACGCCTACGGCGTGGGCACCCAGCTCGTGACGGGTTCCGGCCATCCGACCTGTTCGATGGTCTACAAGCTCGTCGCCCGGGCCGAGTCGGCGGACCCGAAGGCTCCGCTGGTACCGGTGGCGAAGAGGTCCACCGGCGGCAAGACGTCCATCGGCGGCCGCAAGTGGGCCGCGCGCCGGGTGGACGGCCAGGGCACCGCCGAGGCCGAGGTGATCGGCACCGGGGCCGTCCCGGCGGACCTCGCCGACCGCCAGTTGCTGGTGGAGCTGGTGAAGGGCGGCCGGGTCGTCGCACGCGAGCCGCTCGACGCCGTACGCGACCGGCACGCCGCGGCCCGTGCCGGCCTGCCCCTGTCGGCCACCCAGCTGTCCCGCGGGGAAGCCGTCATTCCGACCGAGTACGTCTAGCGGGTCCGGCGCCCTCCCCCGCCCGCCCCGGGGGTACGGCTCCGGCCACCCCCTCGTCCGGGCGCGAATGAACGGGGTGGGACGGGGAATGTCCTCTCCCACCCGCCCGTGAGGTCCCGGGGCCCGGTCCCGGCGTGCGTGCCCCGCGGGGGCGCGCACCGGACGCGACCGGTCCACCGCAGAACCGCAGATCACGCACCGCTCCCCGCGGAGCTCTCCGCGGGGAGCCACGCCAAGCCGAAGGACACCGACCATGCGCCGCGCCCTGATCGTCGTAGACGTGCAGAACGACTTCTGCGAGGGAGGCAGCCTCGCCGTGGCCGGAGGCGCCGACGTGGCCGCCGCGATCACGGAGCTGATCGGGCAGGCGCCCGCCGGCTACCGCCATGTCGTGGCGACCCGTGACCACCACATCGCCCCCGGCGGGCACTTCGCCGACAACCCCGACTTCGTCCACTCCTGGCCCGCGCACTGCGTGGCGGGCACCGAGGGGGTGGGCTTCCACCCGAACTTCGCGCCGGTGGTCGCCTCCGGGGCGATCGACGCCGTCTTCGACAAGGGCGCCTACGCGGCCGCGTACAGCGGCTTCGAGGGCGTCGACGAGAACGGCGTCCCGCTGGGCGAATGGCTGCGGGCCCGGGAGATCACCGAGGTCGACGTGGTCGGCATCGCCACCGACCACTGCGTCCGCGCCACCGCCCTGGACGCGGCCCGCGAGGGCTTCCGTACGCAGGTGCTGCTCGACCTGACCGCCGGAGTGGCCGCGGAGACCACCGGGCGGGCCCTGGACGAGCTGCGCGAGGCGGGCGTGGAACTGACCGGCAAGCCGGTCGTCTGACCCCCTGCCCGCCGACACCGGACCGACGGGCAGCCGGGTGCCCTGACTTCCGGGCCGCCGGGGCCGCGGGCCGGATCTCCATGCCTCCGGCGCTGCGGGCCACCAGGTCTCCGGGCTTCCGGGCCGCCGGGCTTCCGGAGCTGCGGATCACCCGGCCTCCGGGCTGCGGGCCCCGGATCTCCGGGCTTCCGGGCCGCCGGGTCTCTGGATCTCCGGGCATGCGGGCCGCCGGGCTTCTGGATCTCCGGGCCGCCGGACCACCCAGCCTCCGGACCTCCGAGGCTGCGGGCCTGCGGGCCCCGGATCTCCGGGCTTCCGGACCGCCGGGCATGCGGGCATGCGGGCCAGCGGGCCAGCGGGCCTCCCGGGCTCCCGGCCCCGCGATCCGAGACCGCGGCCGGCCTGCGGGGGCGCACGCCCGCACCGCCCGCCGCGGCGCTAGAGCCGCTGCGGGGTCGCCGTGCGCCGCATCAGGGCGCGGATCGGATGCCACAGCTCGGCGGCGCAGGCGTCCGCGCCGGGGGCCGTGCGCCATATGAGGCCGTCGGGGTGGTGCAGGACCGCGGTGACCTCGTCCGGTGTCGGGGGCGCCGCGTTGCCGCGCAGGTAGACCGCCCGCAGGCCCAGGTTGCGCAGCCGCGTCAGTGCGCGGGCCCGGTTGTGGGCGTGGACCAGCACGCGCACCGAGCCGCCGCTCGCGCCGGGGCTGGGCAGGTTCAGCGCCACCACCACCGTGCCGTTCGGCAGCTTGCAGAAACCTCCTGCGGCCATGCAGTCACATCCCCGTGAGAACCGGTGTCAATAAGAGAGCCACAGGACGCACCTAAACACGATCGGCCGCAACCCGCCAGAGGGGTTGCGGCCGATCATGTTCTGACCTGCTGAAACGCTACTTACTTCGTCGCGGCGGAGACCTTCACCGAGATCGTCGCACCGTCGCGCATCTCCTTGACGATGGTGATCTTGGTGTTGGTGTCAGTGATCTTGACACCGGCCGTCGGGGCGCTCGGGTCGTAGTAGGTGTTCGTGTGGTCGTTGAAGGTCGGGTTGCCCTTGAGCGACGGGACCTTCGTGAGGACGTCCGCCTTGTGCAGCCGCAGGGCGTCCGTCGGGTACTTGCTGAACGGCGAGTCGTAGGACTGGATGCGCGTGCGCATCAGCGTGCCGTCCGACCACTTCAGCGCCTTCGGGTGGGCGTCGACCGGCAGCAGCAGGCCGGCTCCGGCGTGCTGGCTGACGTTGTTGTCCTTCTGGGAGGTGTCCCACTTCCAGACCAGCAGGCCGTTCTGGTACGGGAAGTGCTCCACCCAGGACGGACGCGTGTTCGCGAAGCCGAAGTTGTACGGACCCGTCTTGAGGGTCTTGTCGTACGACACGTACTGGCGGTTCTCGGCGATGTAGTACTGCGCGTAGTCGTCCGTGATGGACGCGCCGATGCGCGAGAACCCGTTGGCCGTCCAGGCGGCGTCGGCGGTCTCGGCGTTGTCCGAGAACACCGCGGAGCCGTCGGCGGTGACCGTGATCCGGTCCGCCGCGAAGCCCTTCTGCGCCACTCCGCCGTCGGTGGAGTAGCGGAACCGCAGGTCGATCTTCTTGCCCGCGTAGGCGTCGAGCGGGAAGACCAGCGGCTTGTACGCGTCCACCGTGCCGGTCAGCGCGGGCTTGCCGCTGCCGTCGCGCGGGAGCGCGGCACCGTCGACCGTGCCGTCGACCGGCGTCCAGTTGGCGCCGCCGTCGGTCGACACCTCGGTGTAGAGGTAGTCGTAGTCGGCCTCGATGTCGTACCAGCCGTCGAGGGTCAGCGCGGCGGAGGACTTGCCGGTGAGGTCCACGGAACGGGTCAGCGTGTTCCGCAGGTCGTCGCCGCTGCCGCTCCACCACTGGGTCGCGCCCTGGGCCGGGGCGACCACCTCGGTGGTGACCTTCTTCTTCGGCAGCTCCACCACGAGCGCCTGCGCGTTCCTGGTGTTGTACTCCGCGAGGCCCAGCGTGTGGCTGGAGCTCTTCGCCGCCTTGGCCGTGTCGTACTTCAGCCAGCCGAGCTGGAGCTTGTCCCAGGCGGTCATGTCGCCGGGCAGGTCACCGATGCTGTCCTTGCCGGCGCCGAGCCAGGAGCCGGAGGACATCAGGGTCCAGAACCCGGTGGAGTTCTCGGCCGTGTTGGTGGTGTCGTAGTGGTCCGGCAGACCGAGGTCGTGGCCGTACTCGTGCGCGAAGACACCGAGTCCGCCGTTCTCCGGCTGGATGGTGTAGTCGCCGACCCAGATCCCGGAGTCGCCGATGGGCGCGCCGCCGAGCTTGTTGCCCGCGGGGCCCGTCGAGCCGGCGTCCGTGCCGAACGCGTACCAGCGGTGCGCCCAGATGGCGTCCTCGCCCTGGGCACCGCCGCCCGCGGACTCGTCCTCGCCCGCGTGCACGATCTGGAAGTGGTCGATGTAGCCGTCGGGCTCGTTGAAGTTGCCGTCGGCGTCGAAGTCGTAGCGGTCCCACTTGTCGTACGAGGACAGCTCGGCCTTGATGGCGGCGTCGGACTTGCCGGAGGCCTTCTGGTCGGCGACCCAGGCGGTCACACCGTCGGCGACGGCGTTCCACGCGCAGGTGTCGGGGTCGCACTTGTTGGAGCCGTAACGCGCCTCGTTGTAGGGCACCTTGACCCAGTCCGAGACGGCCCCGTCGATGGAGTAGCGGCCCGAGGACTGCTTCTCGTAGTACTTCTTCATCGACTGGACGCGCTTGCCGGTTCCGAAGTAGAGCTCTTCGAAGTGTTCCTTGTTGTAGTCCGCCTGCCAGGCCGTGCTGTTGTCCTGGGCGCGGTCCGGCTTGGCTATCTCGTTGTGCAGCGGTCCGGGGGTGCCGCCGTAGCGGCTGTCCACCTGGTCCCCGAACTCCACGAGGATCGTGAAGATCTGGTCGGTCTTCTCCCGGCCGAGTTCCACGTACTTGTTGTTCTGGAGCTTGACGACCTTGGAGCCGCCACGGCTCTTGACCGTGGCGTCACCGGATATGAGCTGCTTCAGCGCCTCTTCGCGCTGCGCTTCCTGACGTTCGGTCAGGGGGCCCTTGAGGTCGTGCTGCTTCTCGCCGGTCTCCTCGGCGCGAGCCGGGTCCTGCCGGTTCGCCGCCGCCTTCGACCTGTCTCCGCCGTCGGCCTGCGCCACCGCGAAGGTCGAGAAGGTGGCGGCCGCCGCGGCGAGCGCGACACCCACCGCCGCTGCTCTGAACGTCCATGGTCTGCTGGTCACTTGATGCAGTCCTCCCCCGCGCCCGGGCGCGCGGATGGAGGGGTGTCCAGGATCTGGATTCCGCGCGCGCTCTATGCGCGTCACAAGTGACGCCATTCGACCGGAGTTGAAGGAGAAAAGACAGACCTTGACTTGAACAGGTCAAGAGGCTATGCACCGCCCACCGTACGCGGCTCACCGCTGTCCGTTCACCCCCGGCGGTCGCGCGGGCGGTCGGCCCCGCGCTCGGCGGGCGCGTTCGAGCGGCCGGTCGGCCGGCGGCATGACTCCGTGCGCCCCCTGTGCACCGGCACCGTGGGTTAGGTCACGCTTACTGCTCGTTCCACTCGGGCAGACAGCCCAATAGAGTCGTTTGGCGGCGCGCCGGGTCTCCGGTGGTTCGCCAAGCGGACACCGTTGTCGCTCCCCTGATTCCCATCCATCCTCCCCCGTCGCGAGAGGTACGGGGGGAGACCCCCACCCCGAGGACGGAATAGCCATGCCTCGTCCGACCGCCGCACAGCTCGCCTACGGTTCCTTCACCGTGATCTTCTCCACGCTCGCCATGTTGCTGCTGTCACAGACGAGTTCCGGACCGGGAGTCGTGGTGATCGCGCTCGCGGCCCTCGTGCTCGGCCTCCTCGTGGCCGTGACGGTTCCCGCACCCAAACCCACCGCGTCCCGCGCCTCGGCCGTCGCGGCCGCGTCGCCCCGCCTCGCGGAGCGGCGTGTACCGGCACAGCGCGAGACCGTCGCCGTCGCCGGAGCGTCCGAGCCGGTCCGCGAACGCGCCTGACCCGGACCGCGCAGGGCCACGGGGCCGGCCGGCCCCCGGGCGTCCTCCGCGCCCCGCACCAACCGCGGACGTGAGCGGGCGGGTCCCCGATC
>NZ_BMWD01000030.1:18984-115822 GCF_014651055.1 Streptomyces fructofermentans | reverse complement strand
ATGTTTTCCCGTAATCGGGACTCCACCACGAGAGCGGAACAACCGGCCGGAATAGGGCCGATCATTCACAGCGTCCTCGCTGATGCGCCTGCCGGACAATGCCCGACAGGACTTTTTCAAAGGAACCTCCACCCACCACGATGTGGTAGACGGGGTATCAACATATCTGGCGTTGATTTTTGGCACGCTGTTGAGTTCTCAAGGAACGGACGCTTCCTTTGTACTCACCCTCTCGGGCTTTCCTCCGGGCGATTCCCTTCGGTCTTGCGTTTCCGACTCTATCAGACCGTTTCCGGTTCCGATTTCCTCGGTGCTTTCCAGGTTTCCGCTTTCGCGTTTCCCTTTCCGGCGACTCCGACTTTATCAGAAGTTCTGAGTCGGAATTCCCGCTCCGTTCGGTGTGCTCCGGACACGTAGTTGTGCCGGGTTCCCGTTCAGGCGGAGACGTAAACGTACTGGAGCCGGGCGCCCCGATGCAAATCGAGGGGCCCGGCTCCGGAAGGCCGCAGGTGAGGCGCTCAGACCTCGACCACGACCGGCAGGATCATCGGCCGGCGGCGGTAGGTGTCGGAGACCCACTTGCCCAGTGTCCGGCGGATCAGTTGCTGCAACTGGTGGGGCTCGACCACGCCGTCCTGGGCCGACCGTTCCAGCACTTCGGCGATCCTCGGTGCGACCTCCCCGAAGGCGGAGTCGTCGATACCGGAGCCGCGGGCCTGGATGTGCGGGCCGGCGGTGATCTTGCCGGTGCTGGAGTCCACGACCACGAAGACCGAGATGATGCCCTCGTCGCCGAGGATCTTGCGGTCCTTGAGCGCCGGCTCGCCGACGTCGCCGACCGAGAGGCCGTCGACGTACACGTATCCCGCCTGGACCTTGCCCGCGATCCTGGCCTTGCCTGCGACGAGGTCGACGACCACGCCGTCCTCGGCGATCACGATGCGGTCGTGCGGGACGCCGGTGAGGGCTCCCAGTTCTGCGTTGGCGCGCAGGTGGCGCCATTCGCCGTGCACCGGCATCAGGTTGCGCGGCTTGCAGATGTTGTAGAAGTACAGGAGCTCGCCGGCGGACGCGTGGCCCGAGACGTGCACCTTGGCGTTGCCCTTGTGGACGACGTTGGCTCCCCAGCGGGTCAGGCCGTTGATCACGCGGTAGACCGCGTTCTCGTTGCCGGGGATGAGCGACGACGCCAGGATCACCGTGTCGCCCTGGACGATCCGGATCTGGTGGTCGCGGTTCGCCATGCGGGACAGGGCCGCCATCGGCTCGCCCTGCGATCCCGTGCACACGAGGACGATCTGGTGGTCCGGGAGGTCGTCGAGCGTCTTGACGTCCACAACCAGGCCCGGCGGGACCTTCAGGTAGCCGAGGTCCCTGGCGATGCCCATGTTGCGGACCATCGAGCGGCCGACGAAGGCGACACGGCGTCCGTACTCGTGGGCCGCGTCCAGGATCTGCTGGATGCGGTGCACATGGCTGGCGAAGCTCGCCACGATGATCCGCTTGCTGGCGCCGGCGAAGACCTGGCGCAGCACGTTCGAGATGTCGCGCTCGGGCGGTACGAAGCCCGGGACCTCGGCGTTCGTCGAGTCGGAGAGAAGGAGGTCGATGCCCTCCTCGCTCAGCCGTGCGAAGGCGTGCAGGTCCGTGAGGCGGCCGTCCAGCGGAAGCTGGTCCATCTTGAAGTCGCCGGTGTGGACGACCATGCCCGCGGGGGTGCGGATGGCGACCGCGAGGGCGTCGGGGATGGAGTGGTTGACCGCCACGAACTCGCAGTCGAAGGGGCCGATGCGCTCGCGGTGGCCCTCCGCGACCTCGAGTGTGTACGGGCGGATGCGGTGCTCCTGGAGCTTGGCCTCGATGAGAGCGAGGGTCAGCTTGGAGCCGATGAGCGGGATGTCCGGCTTCTCGCGGAGCAGGAAGGGGACGCCGCCGATGTGGTCCTCGTGCCCGTGCGTGAGCACGATGCCCTCGATGTCGTCGAGGCGGTCCCTGATGGACGTGAAGTCCGGCAGGATCAGGTCGATTCCGGGCTGCTCCTCCTCGGGGAAGAGCACTCCGCAGTCGACGATCAGCAGACGGCCGTCGTACTCGAAGACGGTCATGTTCCGGCCGATTTCACCGAGCCCGCCGAGCGGGGTGACCCTCAGGCCCTCCTTGGCCAGCTTCGGCGGCGGCGCGAGTTCAGGATGCGGATGACTCAAAAGACTCTCCTCACCACACGCGCCACGTACCTGGCAGGGCACGTGGCGCGCGTGACGTTCGTGCAGTAGCAGTTGTCTGTTGGCGCAGGCGCTGCGGCCTGCGTGGTCGTACGTATTCAGTTGTGAAGTCTGTGGTCAGATCTGTACCCCGCCTGCGGCGAGGTCGATCTTGAGCTGCGTGGTCTCCTCGGGCGACAGGCCGACCATGGGGAGGCGCAGCGGCCCGGCGGGCAGGCCCTGGAGGGCGAGCGCGGCCTTCGTCGTCATGACGCCCTGGGTACGGAACATGCCGGTGAAGACGGGGAGCAGCTTCTGGTGGATCTCGGTGGCCTTCTGGACGTCGCCGCTGGTGTAAGCGTCGATCATCGCCCGCAGCTCGGGGGTGACGACGTGGCCGACGACGGAGACGAAGCCGACCGCGCCCACGGAGAGCAGCGGGAGGTTGAGCATGTCGTCGCCGGAGTACCAGGCGAGGCCGGAGCTGGCGATGGCCCAGCTGGCACGGCCCAGGTCGCCCTTGGCGTCCTTGTTGGCGACGATACGCGGGTGCTCGGCGAGCCGCACCAGCGTTTCGGTGTTGATCGGTACGCCGGAGCGGCCGGGGATGTCGTAGAGCATGACCGGGAGCCCGGTCGCGTCGGCGATCGCCTTGAAGTTCTGGTAGAGCCCCTCCTGCGGGGGCTTGTTGTAGTACGGCGTGACCGTCAGGAGGCCGTGCGCGCCGGCCTTCTCGGCGTCCCGGGCGAGCTCGATGCTGTGCCGCGTGTCGTTCGTGCCGACGCCCGCGACGACGTGGGCGCGGTCGCCGACCGCCTCCAGTACGGCTCGTACGAGATCCGCTTTCTCCGCGTTGCTCGTGGTCGGTGACTCACCGGTGGTGCCGTTGATGATCAGGCCGTCGTTGCCTGCGTCCACCAGGTGGGTGGCGAGCCGCTGAGCGCCGTCGAGGTCGAGTGCGCCGTCCGCCGTGAACGGCGTGACCATGGCGGTGAGGACCCGCCCGAAGGGGGTCTGCGGAGTGGAGGTCGGAGCCATGGGTAACACGCTACTCGCTGCTCACCGTGCGGTCTGCCCTCGGGTCGGGCGACAAGTCATGACAAGTATGGAGCCCGGCACTGCCTGCTCGGGGGTTCAAGCAGTGCCGGGTCCGTTTGATCAGGCTAGATGAACTTCTCGAAATGCCGCAATACGGACACTTCGCTCGGTTGAACCGCACAGATGTACCCGGCGGCGTGGAGCGGGTGCGCTAAGGGGCCACGCGCCCGTTGCCGTTGAAGGCCGCGTACGTGAGGGGCATCAGCCGCGCCCACTCCGCCTCCATCTTCTCGCCGACCATCTCGATCTCCCGCTGCGGGAAGGACGGCACCCTCGCGAGCTCGTGCTGGGTGCGCAGGCCGAGGAAGTGCATCAGCGAGCGGGCGTTGCACGTCGCGTACATCGAGGAGAAAAGACCGACGGGGAGGACCGATCGGGCGACCTCGCGGGCGACTCCGGCGGCGAGCATCTCCTGGTACGCCTCGTACGCGTGCCGGTAGGAGTCCTCCATGACGCGGCCCGTCAGCTCCTGCTGGGCCCGCGTGCCCTCGACGAAGACGTACTTGCCGGGGCGGCCCTCCTGGACCAGCCTGCGGGACTCGTCCGGAACGTAGAAGACCGGCTGGAGCTCCCTGTACCGACCCGATTCCTCGTTGTACGACCAGCCCACCCGGTGGCGCATGAACTCGCGGAACACGAAGATCGGGGCGTTGATGAAGAAGGTCATCGAGTTGTGCTCGAAGGGGCTGCCGTGCCGGTCCCGCATCAGGTAGTTGATCAGGCCCTTGGAGCGCTCCGGGTCCTTCTGCAGCTCCTCGAGGGACTGCTCTCCGAGGGTCGAGACGCGCGCGGCGAACAGCACGTCGGAGTCGGAGGCGGTGTGCTTGACCAGCTCGACGGTGACATCGCTGCGGAAACCGGGCTTGAGGTCGTCGGCGGCGTCGGCGGGTGTGTCGGTCACGGCTTGGTGGATCCTTCCCATCACGGGCTCGGGCGGCGTCCACTCTACGGCCCGGCACCGACAACGGGGCGTTCGGTGCCGGGACCCGACATACGGCACCGAACATCGCCGAAGCCGGTCAATCCGGGCACCCGTTCGGGGCATCCGCTCGTCGGTCGGCGCCTCACCCGGGCATACGCGGCAGCCGCCCGCGGCCTCCGCCCGCCGAACCTCCGCGACGGCCCGGGTGGCGCGGAGGGACTCCCTTGGACCCCCGAGGGTGGTGGGCGGAGATCGGGCTGGGTAGCCTCACCGGGCACAGCCCATGCGTGGATTGAGTGAGGATCAGCCGTGCCCCTGCCCTTTCTGACCGCCGACCGCGCGTTCGACGCGCCGGGCGAGGATCTCGCTCTGCCGTTCGACGACCGCGACCAGTGGCGGCGCCCCTACCGTCCCGGCCCCTGGCGGGTCGCCGCGGCCGCGCTGCTGCTCCTGCTCGCGTCGTACGTGCTGTTCGCCACCGTCATCATCTCGGTGGCCGGCAACCCGTCCGGTGGCGCGGTCTGCCTCGGCATCGCGGCGGCCGTCATCGCGAGCGCCCTGCGCCTGCTGCGGATGGGTGCCTGGGTCAGTGCCCACGGGCTGCGCGCGGTGCGCTTCCTGAGCACGCGCACCACCCCTTGGGGCCAGGTCCGGGAGGTGCGGACCGTGCAGCAGCCGGTGCGCTGGCTCGGACTGCCGCGCACGGTCCAGGGGCAGGCGCTGGTCCTCGTCCGCGCGGACCGCGCGGGTGACGGTCCGGCTGCGCTCGTGACCACGCACAACGCGGACTTCCTCGGGCGCCCGGAGGCCTTCGACCGGGCGGCCGACAGTGTCGAGGTGTGGGCGGACGAGTACCGCCACCACGCCTGAGCGGCGAGCACGAAGGGGCCGGACCGCGCGAGAGCGGTCCGGCCCCTTCGTCGTACGGCGGTCGCTGTCCTCCCACACGACGGCGTGCGTGCCGCGCGACGCACGAGCCTGCCGTGCCGTCGTCCGACGTGCCCGGGCGGGCGCCTCAGACCCGTACGGGCCTGCCCTCGCGCAGTGCGATCGCGTGCTGCATCGCCTTGCGGGCACGCGGTGTGTCGCGGGCGTCGTGGTACGCGACCGCGAGCCGGAACCAGCTCCGCCAGTCGTCGGGCGCGTCCTCCGTCTCGGCCTTGCGCCGGGCGAAGACCTCGTCGGCCGAGTCCCGGTCGATGCGGCCGCTCGGGCTCCGCTTCAGCTCGTCCACGGGCAGGCCGCCCTCGGCGTCGAGTTCCGCGGCGAGCCGGTTCGCCTTCCTGACGAACTCGGTGTTCTTCCAGAGGAACCAGATGCCGATCACCGGCAGGACCAGGACGGCGACACCGAACGTGACGGTGAGCGGCGTGCCGGCCTGGACGAGCATCACCCCCCGGCTGCCGACCAGGACGAAGTAGACGACCAGGACGGCGGCCGTGACGGCGTATGTGATCTTCGCGCTCATACCGGTTACTTCAGATCCAGGAAGTGTTCCAGGCCGAAGGTGAGGCCCGGGGCGCCCACCACTCGGCGTACGCCGAGCAGGATGCCCGGCATGAAGCTGCTGTGGTGCAGGGAGTCGTGGCGCAGCGTGAGGGTCTCCCCCTCGCCGCCGAGCAGCACCTCCTGGTGGGCCAGCAGACCGCGCAGGCGCACCGCGTGCACGGGCACGCCGTCGACGTCCGCGCCGCGGGCGCCGTCCAGGGCCGTGACCGTGGCGTCGGGCTGCGGGGCGCTGCCCGAGCGCTCCCGGGCCGCCGCGATGAGCTGGGCGGTGCGGGTGGCGGTGCCGCTGGGGGCGTCCACCTTGTTCGGGTGGTGCAGTTCGATGACCTCGACCGACTCGAAGTACGGCGCCGCCGCCTCGGCGAACTTCATGGTCAGGACCGCGCCGATGGAGAAGTTCGGCGCGATCAGCACACCGGTCTCCGGGGAGGCCGCGAGCGAGGTGCCGAGCTGCGCGAGCCGCTCGTCGGTCCAGCCGGTCGTACCGACCACGGCGTGGATGCCGTGGCGTACGCAGAAGTCGAGGTTCCCCATGACCGACGCGGGCGTGGTCAGTTCCACGGCGACCTGGGCACCGGACTCGGCCAGCGTCTCCAGTTTGTCGCCGCGGCCGAGCGCGGCCACCAGCTCCATGTCCTCGGCGGCCTCGACGGCCCGTACCGCCTCGGATCCGATCCGGCCCCCGGCTCCGAGGACCGCCACGCGCAGCTTGCTCATGTTCCTGCTTCCTTCGTCGAGGACTTACGCGACCGCTTCGTGCAGACGGGACGCCTGCTTGTCCTTCAGCGGGCCGATGACCGACAGCGAGGGCCGCTGTCCGAGCACCTCGCGGGCCACCTCCCGGACGTCGTCCGGGGTGACCTCGGCGATCCTGGTCAGCATGTCGTCGACCGACATCTGCTCGCCCCAGCACAGCTCGCTCTTGCCGATACGGTTCATCAGCGCGCCCGTGTCCTCCAGTCCGAGGACCGTCGAGCCCCGGAGCTGGCCGATGGCCCGGCGGATCTCGTCGTCGGACAGACCGTGCTCGGCGACCTGGTCGAGCTCGTCGCGGCAGAGCTTGAGCACGTCGTGGACCTGGCTCGGCCGGCAGCCGGCGTAGACGCCGAAGAGCCCGCAGTCGGCGAAGCCCGAGGTGTACGAGTACACGCTGTAGGCCAGGCCGCGCTTCTCGCGGACCTCCTGGAACAGCCGCGAGGACATGCCTCCGCCCAGCGCGGTGTTGAGCACACCCAGCGCCCAGCGGCGGTCGTCCGTGCGGGCCAGGCCCGGCATGCCGAGGACTATGTGGGCCTGCTCGGTCTTGCGCCCGAGGAGCTCGACACGACCCGCGGTACGGATGCTGCGGGAGCCGTCGCGCGGGGCGATCGGGGTGGCGTCGGGCTGCTTGAGGGCACCCGCCTTCTCGAAGGCGGCGCGGACCTGGCGTACGACCTTGTTGTGGTCGACGTTGCCCGCGGCAGCGACCACGAGGTGGGTCGGGTCGTAGTGCTTGCGGTAGAAGCGGCGGATGCGGTCCGCGGTGAGGGCGTTGACCGTGTCGACCGTGCCGAGGACCGGGCGGCCGAGCGGGGTGTCGCCGAGCATGGTGTGCGCGAACAGGTCGTGCACGCAGTCGCCCGGGTCGTCCTCGGTCATCGCGATCTCTTCGAGGATCGCGCCGCGTTCGACGTTGACGTCGTCCTCGCGGATCAGGGAACCCGTGAGCATGTCGCAGACGACGTCGATGGCGAGCGGGAGGTCGGTGTCCAGCACACGCGCGTAGTAGCACGTGTACTCCTTCGCCGTGAAGGCGTTCATCTCGCCGCCGACCGCGTCGATCGCGGAGGAGATGTCCAGGGCGGACCTGCGGTTCGTGCCCTTGAAGAGCAGGTGCTCCAGGTAGTGCGTGGCGCCGTTGAGGGCCGGCGTCTCGTCGCGCGAGCCCACGTGCGCCCAGATGCCGAAGGTGGCCGAGCGCACGGAGGGCAGGGTCTCGGTGACGATGCACAGTCCACCGGGGAGGGTGGTCTTGCGGACCGTGCCGATACCGTTCTCGCCCTTGATGAGGGTTTGGGTACGGGCGACGGCCCGCGCCTCCGAGGAGGTGCGGGCCGTCGCCGTGGAGCTACTCGACGTCACTTGTCGGTGTCGTCCTTCTTCTCGTCGTCGCCTTCGCCCTCGATCACGGGGATGAGGGAGAGCTTGCCGCGGGAGTCGATCTCGGCGATCTCGACCTGGACCTTGGAGCCCACGCCGACGACGTCCTCGACGTTCTCCACGCGCTTGCCGCCGGCCAGCTTGCGGATCTGCGAGATGTGCAGCAGACCGTCCTTGCCCGGGAGCAGCGACACGAACGCGCCGAAGGTCGTCGTCTTCACGACGGTGCCCAGGTAGCGCTCGCCGACCTCCGGCATGGTCGGGTTGGCGATCGAGTTGATCGTGGCGCGCGCGGCCTCGGCCTGCGAGCCCTGGGCGGCACCGATGTAGATGGTGCCGTCGTCCTCGATCGTGATGTCGGCGCCGGTGTCCTCCTGGATCTGGTTGATCATCTTGCCCTTGGGGCCGATGACCTCGCCGATCTTGTCCACGGGGATCTTGACGGTGATGATCCGCGGGGCGTTGGGGGACATCTCGTCCGGCGTGTCGATCGCTTCCATCATCACGTCGAGGATGTGGAGGCGGGCGTCACGGGCCTGCTTGAGGGCCGCGGCCAGGACGGAGGCGGGGATGCCGTCCAGCTTGGTGTCGAGCTGGAGGGCGGTGACGAACTCCTTGGTGCCGGCGACCTTGAAGTCCATGTCGCCGAAGGCGTCCTCCGCACCGAGGATGTCGGTGAGGGCGACGTAGTGCGTCTCGCCGTTGATCTCCTGGGAGATCAGGCCCATGGCGATACCGGCGACGGGGGCCTTGAGCGGCACACCGGCGTTCAGCAGCGACATGGTGGAGGCGCAGACCGAGCCCATCGACGTCGAGCCGTTGGAGCCGAGGGCCTCGGACACCTGACGGATCGCGTAGGGGAACTCCTCGCGGGTCGGGAGGACCGGCACGATGGCGCGCTCGGCGAGGGCGCCGTGCCCGATCTCGCGGCGCTTGGGCGAGCCCACGCGGCCGGTCTCGCCGACGGAGTACGGCGGGAAGTTGTAGTTGTGCATGTACCGCTTGCGGGTCACCGGCGAGAGGGTGTCCAGCTGCTGCTCCATGCGGAGCATGTTGAGGGTGGTGACGCCCAGGATCTGGGTCTCGCCACGCTCGAACAGGGCGGAGCCGTGCACGCGCGGGATGGCCTCGACCTCGGCGGCGAGCGTACGGATGTCCGTGACGCCGCGGCCGTCGATGCGGACCTTGTCCTTGATGACGCGCTCACGGACCAGGGACTTGGTCAGCGAGCGGTACGCGGCGGAGATCTCCTTCTCGCGGCCCTCGAACTGCGGGAGCAGCTTCTCGGCGGCGAGACCCTTGACGCGGTCCAGCTCGGCCTCGCGGTCCTGCTTGCCCGGGATGGTGAGGGCCTGGGACAGCTCGCTCTTGACCGCGGCGGTGAGCGCCTCCAGGACGTCGTCCTGGTAGTCGAGGAAGACGGGGAACTCACCGGTGGGCTTGGCGGCCTTGGCGGCGAGGTCGGCCTGGGCCTTGCAGAGCACCTTGATGAAGGGCTTCGCGGCGTCCAGACCGGCGGCGACGACCTCCTCGGTCGGCGCCTCGGCGCCGCCCGCGACCAGCGTGATCGTCTTGTCGGTGGCCTCGGCCTCGACCATCATGATCGCGACGTCGCCGTCCTCCAGGACACGGCCCGCGACGACCATGTCGAAGACGGCGTCCTCGAGCTCGGTGTGCGTGGGGAACGCGACCCACTGGCCGTTGATCAGCGCGACGCGGACGCCGCCGATCGGGCCGGAGAAGGGCAGGCCGGCCAGCTGCGTCGACGCGGACGCGGCGTTGATCGCCACGACGTCGTACAGGTGGTCGGGGTTGAGCGCCATGATCGTGGCGACGACCTGGATCTCGTTGCGCAGGCCCTTCTTGAAGGACGGGCGCAGCGGGCGGTCGATGAGGCGGCAGGTGAGGATCGCGTCCTCGCTGGGCCGGCCCTCACGGCGGAAGAAGCTGCCGGGGATCTTGCCGGCGGCGTACATCCGCTCCTCGACGTCCACCGTCAGGGGGAAGAAGTCGAGCTGGTCCTTGGGGTTCTTCGAGGCGGTGGTGGCCGACAGCACCATGGTGTCGTCGTCCAGGTACGCCACGGCGGAACCGGCGGCCTGCCTGGCCAGCCGGCCCGTCTCGAAGCGGATGGTGCGGGTGCCGAAGGAACCGTTGTCGATAACGGCCTCGGCGTAGTGGGTCTCGTTCTCCACTAGCGTTTTCTCCGATACTTTTCGTCTTTCGTCCCGACCTGCCCGTGTGGCAGGGGGACGCCTGCGGAGAAGCGCGCCTTCTGGTGCGGGCCGGTCTTCGATCGAAGCTCCCGGGCTCACTGTCCCCCGGGGGCCACTACCGAGGACCGGCGGCGGCAGGATGCGCCTCTCCTCGTACGGTGCGGCGACCGCTCCGCGCTGTGCGTCGGTCCGGTGCCGCGTTGTGTCGTGCGTGTTGCGTCCTGCGTCGTGCTACCACACTACAAAGAGGTGGTGACACTCCGCACGTACAGCAAAGGGAGCGGTCCCCTTCAGACGGGAACCGCTCCCTTCACGGCGTCCTACTTGGCGCCGGCCGCACCGCGGCGGATGCCCAGGCGGTCGACCAGCGCACGGAAGCGCTGGATGTCCTTCTTCGCCAGGTACTGCAGGAGGCGACGGCGCTGACCGACCAGGATCAGCAGACCACGACGGGAGTGGTGGTCGTGCTTGTGGGTCTTGAGGTGCTCGGTCAGGTCCGAGATACGGCGCGAGAGCATCGCGACCTGGACCTCGGGAGAGCCGGTGTCGCCCTCCTTCTGACCGAACTCCGTGATGAGCTGCTTCTTCGTAGCGGCGTCGAGCGGCACGCGTACTCCTCGTAGTCTTCGATGGCCACCGAGTGCCCCTGGTCCACTTCTCAGGGGAGCTTCCGTTACTCGGGAGGCGGGGATCCGCTGGGCGCGTCCTCCAGGGCCCTTTCGGGGCGATCCGGAGGTGCGTACACATACGGCCGTCCCACAGCGTACCAGGGGGCCGGGGTCCCACCGCCCCGGGTTCGCGGAGTCCGGGGAGGCCAGGGCCGGTCCCAGTAGTGTGACGCGACACGTCGCTCGCATGTCGGGAAGGGGTCGCTTCGCCATGGCCGAGACAGGGACGCAGGCAGAGGCAGAGGACAGGAACGTCAAGGCGCGCAAGGAGCGGGAGAAGGACGAGCTCTACGCCCTGGACATCTCGGACGTCGCCTGGCAGAGCGCACCGGGCACGGAGGAGCACGAGGAGCGGGTGGAGATCGCGAACCTGCCCGGCGGCGCGGTGGCGATGCGCTCCTCCCTCGACCCGGACACGGTCCTGCGGTACACGGAGGCCGAGTGGCGCGCCTTCGTGCTGGGGGCGCGGGACGGGGAATTCGACCTGGAGCCGGCGTCTCAGGACGGCGGGACGGCCGCGGAGTAGCCGGCCGGCTACGGTCGGCTGCCCGCGTGGGGCGCCGACCCGGGCACGGGCTGCCTGCGGCGGCGGCACGGCGCAGGACGGGCACTGGCACTGGCACGGACAGGAGGGTCGGCGGCTCGGGCTGCCGGCCCTCCTGTCGTCGGTTCCGGGGGTACGGGGTCCGGGCAGGAGGTTCGCCGCGGGTGTACGGGTGTACGGGCGCCCGGGCGGCGGGTCCGGCGCGCGGGTGTACGGGGTGTCCGGGCGGTGGCTCCGGCGGTACTCCCGGGACGCCCGTTCCGAAGTCGGCGTCGGGCCTGGCCGGCTCCCGGCAGCCGGCGCCGGGCTTCGCGGAGGGCGGGGTCGGGGCTCGTGCCGGGTGGATGTCGATGCGGGGTCGTCCGGTGCGCCCCAGGTGCGCGGGCCTTCGCCGTACGCGCCCGGCCGGACGTGCGGGGGGGGGCAGGACGGGCGCGTTCGGGTGGAGGTCGATGCGGGCCAGGCGCGCGGGCTCCTGCCGTACGCGTCCGGCCGGACGTGCGGGGTGGCGGGGCGGGCTCGCTCCGGGTGGGCGGAGTGACCGGGCGGGCGTCTTGGCGGGGACGCGTGCGAGTCCGCGGTGCCGCGCGCTCCCGAATTCCCCTCACCCGTCCAGCACTTCACGGGTTCCCGCGACCCTTCGGCGCGAACTGCCCTCCTTAGGTGCACTTTTGCCCATTTCGTCGACCACGCAGGCCTGTTCATGAGTGGTTTCTGGCCAGGGTGTGACTGAGTGGCTGGTACCGGAGGGGTGGACGGGCCTGCCGTGGGGGTGGTTGTGGTGATTAGGCTGGGGTGGGCGCGGTGCCTGAACCCTTCGACAGGACCGCCGCGTCACAGGGGGAGACGGGGCGGATCACACGGCCCCGGACGACGAGAACGGTCGCCCCGGCACGGCATCGAGGGTGCTCGACCACACCAGGAGGAATTGTGAACAGCGATCGGGACGGGATCCGCGGGGGCTGGGCCACACCCGGCGATGACCAGTCCGACGCGGAGTCCGCCGTCGAGACGACGGGCGAGTTCACCATCGACTACGCCCCGCCCGCCTGGTACACGCAGAACGCGTCCGGGAGCCACGAGCCCTCGTCGGCTCCCGCCGCGGAGGCGGAGACCACTGAGGCGGAGACCGCGAACGACGCGGACGACGCGGACGACGCGAAGGAAGCCGAGGACGCCGAGAAGGGCGCGGACGCGGGGAGCGGCACGGACGCGGAGAGCGCGGGCGCCGCGAACGACGCCGACGCCGCCGACGCCGCCGACCCCGCTGCAGCCGACACGGAAGCCGCGGAGCGGGAGGGCGCGGCGGACGGACCCGCTGCCGTCGACCGCCCGAGCCCGGCCCCGGCCGCGACTGCGACCGGGCATCAGGGAACCTCCGGTGCTTCGAGCGCGCCCGTCCCCACCTTCGCTCCCGGGGCTCCTTTCATTCCGCCCGCGCCCCCCGGCGCTCCGTCCACTCCGGTGGCTCCCGCAGCCGGCCCCACCGCCGTACCGGGGTTGCCCGTGGGCGGCGGATCCGAGCCCGGTGGCCCGAACGCCGGTACCGGCGGGCCCGCCGCCCTGCCCGGCTTCCAGGGACACTGGGCCCCGCCCGTTCCCCCTGCGGCTGCGGCCGACGCGGCTTCCGCGCCGGACCGGGCTCCTGCGGCCGACGTGCCCTCCGCGCCCGGGCCCGATGTGTCCTCGGCAGAGGTACCCGAGGCACCCGAGGCCGGGAACGGGGACGTCGAGAGCGGCGCGACGATGCGGATCTCGTCCGTCGCGCTGAAGCGTCAGATCGCGGAGCGGGCCGACGCCCCCGCGGACGCCCCCGCCGAGGACTCGACCGGAACCGCTCCCGGTACCGCCGAGACGACCGGCTCAACCGGCGCGGCCGACAAGGCGGTTGCCGAGCCGACCGACACCGCCCGCGCCGCCTCCTCCGACGCGCCCGGCACGGTGTCCGGTGACGCCGGCGCGGCCGAGGACGCGGGCGGCGACGAGGCCGGCGCCGTACAGGAGTCCGCGGAAGTCGACGACTCGCCGCGCGTTGACGTGACGGCCGACGGCCCCGGGGGTGTCGGCGACGCCGACGCCGTTCCCTCGGCGGAGGCCCCCTCACCGCAGGACGCGAGGACCGACGACGCGGTGAGCGGCGACGCGGTGAACGGCGACGTGGTGAACGGCGACGCGCAGCCCGAGGACGCGCGGCCGTCCGCCGCCGGGCCCGCCGAACACGCCGCCGAGCCCCAGGACGCCGCACCCCAGGACTCGGCGCCGGCGGCCGGTGCTCCCGCGGCCGACGCCCCGGTGGCCGACGCCGTGCGGGACACGCCTCCCGCGTGGGCTCCGCCGCCGCTGCCGCAGGGCGGGCTCCCGCCGCTGCCACCCGCCTACCAGCCCGCGGCTCCCGCGCCTGCCGCCCAGTGGCCGGCCTCGGCGGCCGAGGGCGCGCAGGCGCCGGTCCGCGCCGAGGCTCCGGCCCAGCCGTCCGTACCTCCGCAGGGCGGGTCGCCCTACCAGCCGCAGGCCCCGCAGCCCTCACCGCAGAGCTGGCAGACCTCCACGGAGGCGCCCGCTGCCGCCGGGCCGGAAGCGGCACCCGCTGTCGCACCGCAGCCCGGCGGGTACGGATTCCCGCAGTTCAGCGCGCCGGGCGCGGCTCCGGCCCCGCAGGACGCCGTGCCCGGAGCGGCTCCCGCGGCGCAGCCGGCCCCCGGCGTCCCGCAGCCTGCTGTCCCGAGCGCACCGCCGCAGCAGCCGGCCCAGACGGCACAACCGGCTCAACCGGCTCAACCGGCTCAACCGCAGGCTCCCGTCCCCGTGCCGGAGGCGGTACCCGCTCCCGCACCGCAGCCCGGCGCGTACGGATTCCCGCAGGCGGCTCCCGTACCGGCGCAGCCCGCTCCCCCGGCACCCCAGGACGGCTACGGACTCCAGCAGCCGGGTCACCCCGCCCCGCCCCAGCAGCCTTCGCCCGCGCAGCAGCAGCCCGCTCCCGCCCAGCAGGCTCCGGCGGCGCCGGGCACACCGGCTCAGGGACCCGGTTACGGCTTCCCGCAGCCGGGTGTTCCGGCTCAGGACGCGGCCGACTCCCCTGCCCAGGCGGCCGGTTACGGGTTCCCCCAGCAGACGGCACCGGCGCCGGAGGCCCGGCCCGCGCCGAACGCACAGGCCGGTTACGGCTTCCCGCAGTCCGGGGCGCCCGACTCCGCCGGCCAGCACGGGGGTTACGGCTTCCCCCAGCAGCACCCGGCACCGCACGCGGCCGCTCCGCAGGGCCCGGCCCCGCAGGCCCCCGCCCCGCACGATCCGGCACCGCACATCCCGGCCCAGCAGTCACCGGCGCCCCAGCCGCCGGCCCCGCAACCCTTCCCCCAGCAGGGCCGGCCCCACCAGCAGCCCGCGCAGCAGCAGCCCGCGCAGCCGGCCGAACCGCAGCCCGAGCCCGCGCCGCAGCAGCCGCCCGTCGACCCCAGGGCGGGTACCGCCTGGCCGCAGCCCGTGCAGCACGACCAGCGGCAGCGGACCAACCCCGGTGCTCCGCTCGGCTACACGGCGGCCGTGGAGCTGTCGTCGGACCGGCTGCTCAACAAGAAGCAGAAGGCCAGGAGCGGTCGGCCCGCCGCCGCTTCCTCCCGCTTCAAGCTCGGGGGCAAGAAGGAGGAGGCCGAGCGGCAGCGCAAGCTGGACCTGATCCGGACGCCGGTCCTGTCCTGCTACAAGATCGCCGTGATCAGCCTCAAGGGCGGCGTGGGCAAGACGACCACGACCACCGCGCTCGGTGCCACGCTCGCCACGGAGCGGCAGGACAAGATCCTCGCCATCGACGCCAACCCCGACGCGGGCACGCTCGGTCGCAGGGTGCGCCGGGAGACCGGGGCGACCATCCGCGACCTCGTCCAGGCGATCCCGTACCTCAACTCGTACATGGACATCCGGCGGTTCACCTCGCAGGCGCCGTCGGGGCTGGAGATCATCGCCAACGACGTCGACCCCGCCGTGTCCACGACGTTCAACGACGAGGACTACCGGCGCGCAATCGGCGTTCTGGGCCAGCAGTACCCGATCATCCTCACGGACTCGGGCACGGGCCTCCTCTACAGCGCGATGCGCGGTGTGCTCGACCTCGCCGACCAGCTCATCATCATCTCGACGCCGTCCGTGGACGGTGCGAGCAGCGCGAGTACGACGCTGGACTGGCTCTCGGCCCACGGGTACGCGGACCTGGTGTCACGGTCCATCACCGTGATCTCCGGGGTGCGCGAGACCGGAAAGATGATCAAGGTGGACGACATCGTCGGCCACTTCGAGACGCGCTGCCGCGGTGTGGTCGTGGTGCCGTTCGACGAGCACCTCGCGGCGGGCGCCGAGGTCGACCTCGACATGATGCGCCCGAAGGTCCGCGAGGCGTACTTCAACCTGTCGGCCCTGGTCGCCGAGGACATCGCGCGCCACCAGCAGTCGCAGGGGCTGTGGACGTCGGACGGCAACCCGCCGCCGGTCGCGGCCCCGCCGATGCCCGGCGGGCCGATCCCCGGCCGGCACGTCCCGGGCCAGCACATTCCCGGCCAGCACGTCCCTGGCCAGCCGATCCCCGGGCAGGCGGCTCCCGGGCAGCCGATCCCAGGTCAGCCCATCCCCGGGCAGGCTCCTCACTACGGGTATCCCGCGCAGCCCGC
The DNA here is from genome assembly GCF_014651055.1 of Streptomyces fructofermentans. Lineage (GTDB taxonomy): Bacteria > Actinomycetota > Actinomycetes > Streptomycetales > Streptomycetaceae > Streptomyces > Streptomyces fructofermentans. Next base: position 99,861 of record NZ_BMWD01000030.1, on the reverse strand, counting down.
CGAACCCCACCCGCAGCAGCACCAGCAGCCCCAGCCCCAGCCCCAGCCCCAGCAGCCGTACCCCGGCGGGCCCTCCTACCCCCAGCCCGGTGCCGCGCCCCAGCAGCAGCCTCCCGCGGGCGGTCACGCCCAGCCCGAGCAGGGCGGCTACGCGCAGCCCCAGCAGGCCGGTTACGCCCAGCCCCAGCCTGGCGCGTACCCGCAGCCGCCCCAGCAGCAGGGCCCGCCCGGGTACCCCGCTGCGTACGGTCACCCCGGTCCCGCGGGTCAGCCGGCCCCTCAGCCCGAGCAGGGCGGGTACGCGCAGCCCCAGCCGGGCGCCCCCTTCCAGCAGCCCCAGGCGGCGCCCGCCCCGGGGCAGCCCTTCCAGCAGCACCCGCCGGCCCCCGCACCCGGTCAGCCGTTCAACCCGAACGCCCCCGGCGTGCCGTACCCCGGCCCGCCGCAGCAGCCGCAGGCGGGCCAGGAGCCGGCTCCCCAGGAGGGCCAGGGGCAGCAGAACCCGCCGCCCCAGCAGTGACGCCGTCCACCGGCCGGGCACCGCCCGGCCGGTGGGACCGGCGCGCCCCCGTTCCGCACCACTCCCGCTCGCACGAGGAAGGGCCCGCACCGTGTCGTCACGGTGCGGGCCCTTCACGTATCTCCCCCGGCGGCGGTGGGCACGTCCCCGAATTCTGCTGACGCCCACTCAGAAGCCGTGCTTCCGGGGCCTGTTGCCGCGACGGGTGTCCGTCCGGCGGTGGGGAACGGCCGGAGCGGCGCTACTCGCTCTCGGCGGCCTCGATCAGTTCCCGCGACCGCTTCACATCGTCGCCGATCGCTTCGAGCAGCGCCTCGATGGACTCGAACTTCGCCTGCCCGCGCACGAAGGCGAGGAAGTCGACGGCCACGTGCAGTCCGTACAGGTCGAGTCCCACGCGGTCGATGGCGTACGCCTCGACCGTGCGCTCGGTGCCGTCGAACTGCGGATTCGTACCGACGGAGATCGCGGCGGGCATCGCCTCGCCCTGCGCGTGCAGCCAGCCCGCGTAGACGCCGTCGGCGGGGATCGCGGTGTGGGGCAGGGTCTCCACGTTGGCGGTGGGGAAGCCGAGTTCACGGCCTCGCTGGGCACCGCGGACGACGACGCCCTCCACTCGGTGCGGGCGGCCGAGGATCTCGCGCGCGCCCTCGACGTCTCCCTCGGCCACGAGCCGCCGGGTCAGGGTGGACGAGAAGGGCTCGCCGCCGCCGGCCTCACCGGTCACGTACAGGTCCACCACGTCGACCTCGAAGTCGTACGTCTCGCCCTGCCCGGTCAGGAAGGCGACGTTGCCCGCGGCCTTGTGGCCGAAGCGGAAGTTGGGGCCCTCGACGACGGCCTTCGCGTGCAGCTTGTCGACGAGGACCTTCACCACGAAGTCGGCGGGCGAGAGCTTCGAGAACTCCGGGGTGAAGGGCAGGATGAGCAGCGCGTCCACGCCGAGTTCCGCCATCAGCTCGGCGCGCCGGTGGTGCGGCGCGAGCAGGGGCGGGTGGCTGCCGGGCCGCACGACCTCGCTCGGGTGCGGGTCGAAGGTGACGACGACGGACGGGACACCCAGCTCCCGTGCCCGCTCCACGGCATGGCTGATGATCAGCTGGTGCCCGCGGTGGACGCCGTCGTACGAGCCGATGGTGACCACGCTGCGCCCCCAGTCCTGGGGGATGTCCTCCAAACCACGCCAGCGCTGCACTGTGACCGCTCCTCGTCGAACCTGTGTCCGTGTCTGCCTCATACGCAGGTCTAAGGGTGCCATGCCGCGTCCGCTCGGCTCGCATCGGCATGGGGGCTGTGACGGGCGGCACGTGACGGCGGCCGGGTCGCGGGTGCGCCGGCCGCCGCCGGTCCGGGCCTAGGCCGGGACGGGCGCGCCCGCCGGGTTCCCGATCATGCGCCGGGTGCCGGGGCCGACCAGCGCGGTCCACTCTCCGGGCGCGTCGGCCAGCCAGTGGGCCACGAGCGCGGCGAACGCCGGGTCGCGGCGGCCCAGGTCGACGAGTGCGCGGTCGAACCGGGCCGCTCCCTCCGGGGTCCGGACGAGGAGCCGGCCGGCGTCGAGCACGGCCGTGCGCGTGTGCTCCTCGCCGCTGTGCGCCGCGCCCGCCGCCGCGGCGCGCACCAGCGCGTCCAGGACGGCCGGGTCGTCCTCCCGGGCCAGCAGGAGCTCCAGGAACTCGCGCCGCAGGTGGGCCGACTCCGGTGTGCCGGGCGCGGCGAACACCTCGGCGAGCGCGGCACGCAGCAGCGGTGTGCCGCCGTCGAGCAGCCCTCCGACCAGGGGGCGCAGTACGCCGCGCGCGGGGAGACCGCGTTCCAGCCGGCGTCGTACGGAGGCCGCCACGTGCGCGGCCGAACCGGGCCGCCGCCCGACCGTGTCGCGGAGGAGGTCCGCCACACGCGGGGCCAGCGGAGGGGTGGCGGCCTCGACGAGCGGGCGCAGCACGTCGTCGCCGTCCGGCTGCCGCAGCCGGTCCCGGAACGCGTCGAGCACCGCCTCGGGATGCGTGGCGAGCGCGGCGGCCGGCGCGCTCGCGGGCAGCCTCGGGTCGCCCGCCCTGAACCGGGCGAGGGCCTGGGGCAGGTGGCGGGCCCGGGTCTGCGGATCGCGGACGAGGAGGGCCAGCGCGCTGCCGTGCAGGGTGCAGTCGCCGGGGCGCCCGAGCAGGGCGAGCGCGGCGCCGCGCAGCAGTTCGCGGTCGGCCTCCGCGCGCGCGTGCGGTGCGGTGCGCAGCCCGTGCGCGACCGCGGCGGCCCGGCGCGCGGGCCGCTCGTCCCGCGCCCAGCGCGCGACGGCTCTGCACACCGCCGAGGGCTCGTCCCGCGCGAGGACGGCCAGGAGTTCCTCCGCACGGGGGTGCCCGCTCCCGGCCAGCGTCTCGATGAGGTCGTCCGGGGCCCGGTGCCGGTGGGTGTGCAGGAGCACCTGGGCGGCGGTCGCGACGGTGACCTCGGGCGTGGCGGGCAGCGGACGCCCGTCGTCGAACCAGTGGGTGAGGTGGGGCTGTACGGCGGCGGGGTCGGCGGCGAGCCGCCGGGACACGGTGTCCAGGTAGCGGGGTTCGGCGGCCGGTGGCGCCGCGTCGGCCACCACGAGCCGGCGCAGCAGGTCGAACCGGTGTGCCTCCGGCAGCGGGAGCCCGGCCCAGAATCCGGGCCCGAACCCCCCCGGCACGCGCCGGCCCCCGGCCCGCCAGGACACCACCCGCTCGGCGAGATGTCGCAGCACTCCGAGGTGCGGGGTCGCGTCGGGCACCCGGAGCAGGGTGGCCCGCAGGAGGTGGCCGGCCCACCAGGCCCCGGGAGCCGAGGACTCCAGGCGGTCGACGGCCCCGAGCAGTTCGCGCAGGCGGAGGGTGAGTACGGCGTCGCCGTGTTGACGCGGGACCAGGAGCAGCGCCTGGAGTACGGGCCCGATCCGGTGCCGTGGCACCGGATCGGGCCCGGCGGAGTCGTCGTGCCGCCCGGCCGCAGGGAGGAGCGCGGGGGCACCCGCACGACGGGCCGCCGGACCGTCGGCGCCCTCGCCCCGGTCCCGGCCCGCCGCCCCCTCCCCCGCGCCCCCGGCCCGCTGCCGGACCACCGAACCCCCCGCACCCCCGGCCCGCCGCCGGACCACCGAACCCTCCGCGCCCGCAACCCCGTGGCGAACCGGCGAACCCTCGGCACCCCCGGCCCGGCCCCGCGACGACGCCCCCTCGGCGCCCGTAACCCCGTCCCGGACCGGCGGGGCGGCCACGCCCTCGCCCCTGGCCCCGTGCAGCGGGCGTTCCGCCCGCGAGGTCCCGTCGCGGACCTCCCGGTGGACCAGCGCGTCGAGTGCCGCGCCCAGGTCGAGGTGCACGCCCTGGATCCAGTCGGCGAACTCCTCGTGGGCGAAGCGGTAGCCGTCGCCCGCGGGCACGAGGAGTCCCTCGGCGAGCACGGCGGAGGCCCAGCCCGTGCAGCCGCCGAGGCGCCGGTCGGGCACCGGTCCCCACGGGAACAGCGACTCGAAGGACGCCCGGTCCAGTTCCCCGTGCCCCGGTCCGAGGCAGCGCCGCGCGGCCACGTGCACCTGACCGGACACACGGGCCGCGAGCCGTCGTACCGCCGTGCCGCGCAAGCCGTTCGCCGCCGCGAGCCGCACGGCGACCCGCAGGCACATCAGGTCGAGATACGCCGCGAAGACCTCCTCGCGGCCGATCCGGCCCGGCCTGGCACCGGACATCGCGGCCACGACCTGCGACAGGAGCCGCAGCGTCAGCGGGTGGCGCGCGTCGGACCCGTGCAGGACTCCCTCCGGAACTCCGTGGCGCTCCCGGGCCCGCAGCGCCTCGCCCTCGTCCAGATCGCCGAGCCGTACGCAGGCGGGGAGCCCGCCGGACCACCCGTCGGGCTCGGCGTCCGCATGCCCGCACACGTGCAGCGACTCCGGCGGGAACCAGTGCCCCGCCCGCTCCCAGTGCTCCGTCCGGCAGGCCACGACGAGCCGCGCGCCGTTCGCCTCCAGCCAGTCGGCGGTCGCCGCCGTCCACTCGGGCAGCCGCCGGAGCAGGGCGGGCGGCATCTCCTCCGGGCCGTCCAGGAGCAGCAGCAGGGGCCGTCCCGCGTCCCGCGCGAGGCGGGCCGACCGCCCGGGTCCTGGCTCAGCGGTCGGGTCACGCCGGTCGCCCGGCCCGCCGGCCCCTGATCGCGACGGCCGCGTGTCCGTGCCCGTGCGGGTGCGCGTGTGCGTGCCCGTGTGCGCCGGTCGCCCGGACGGCCCCGGGTCCGGGACCCACCCCTGCGGAGCCGGCCCGGCGGCTACCGTGCCCAGGCCGGGGGCCGCCGCGATGCGGGCCGCCCGTTCCAGTGCCCGCCGGGCCGCGTCCGCGACCGACCTGTCGCCGTCGAGGAGATCGGCTCCGCGCAGCCACAGGGTCGGTGCCGGCGCCGCGCCCCCGCGACGCCGCGCGGCAAGGGCCGCCAGTTCCGTCGTACGGCCGCTGCCCGGGGCCCCGACGAGGCCGAGCACCGTACGCGGGCCGTCGGCGAAGGCCGTCAACTCCCGGAGCACCGAGCCGCGTTCGACGGGAACGGCGTCACCCGACGCCGGTGGTGGCGCGAGGGTCGCGGTCAGCTCCAGCACACCCGCGAGGTTCAGGTCGGCGCCGTACGCGGGGACGGAGGAGGCGTTGCGGGCCAGCAGCCCCGCGAGTTCCCCGTCGGCCGTCGCGGAGTCCGCGCGCAGGGGGACTGCGAGGCCGCCCACTTGCTGTCCGGAGTGCAGCGCTGTGCCGAGGACGGCGACGACGGCGCCGGTCGAGGCGTCGACGACCGGCCCCCCGGACGCGCCCCCGCCGGGCCGCAGGGCATCGCGGCCCGCCGTGCCGATGGCCAGTTCCAGGGCGGCGCCGACACGGTGGGCACGGCCGGCCGCCGTGTACGTCACCGCGGAGGTGCCGAGCACGCGGGCTTCCCGCCAGCCGCCCGCGGCGACACGGACGTACGCGCCGGTGCCGACCGCCCCGCGGGCCGCGATCGGCAGCGGGGCGAGGCCCAGGCCGGTGGTGCGTACGAGTGCGAGGCCCAGCCCGGGGAGGAAGGTGATGTCGTCGGCGGTCACCGGGCAGCTGCCGCCGTCGGGGGCGTGGACGACGAGCCGGGCCTGACCGTCGACGGCCTCGTGGCTGGTGACCACCGTGCCCCGGTTGTCGGCCGCGAACCCCGCTCCGCGCGGCCGTCCGGCCCCGTCGCGGATCCGCACCAGGGCCCTGGCCGCGGGCTCCTCGCCCGGACCGGAGGCGCCCTCGGCCCGCGCCCCTCCGGGCCGACCGTCCCCGGCCCGTACTGCCCCGGTCCCCGAGCCCTCCCCCGGCACGGGCCAGGTAGCCGCGCTCCCGGCGGATACGTGCCCGGCCCGGTCGGGGGCCCCGTGCCGGCGGCCGTCACCGGACTCGCCCCGGGCCGCCTCCCCGGCGCCCGGACACCCGCGCCACGAGGGCCCGGCGGACTCCCACCCGGCCCGAGCCGCATCCGGCATGCCCCGGAGGGCGTCCCGCACGGACCGGGCGGCGTCCGGTACGGTCCCGGCGGCGTCCCTCTCGGCCCGGACCGGGTCCGGCGCGGCCGTCGCGGTGTCCGGGGGCCGACGACGACTCCCTGCCCGCGGGCCCCGTCCCGCCATCTCCGACCTCCCCGCCGCGCCCGGCGCACTGTGCTGCCGACGCCTCGGTTCCGACGGTAGGCGCGGGGTGATCGGGCACGACAGCTCCCGAGCCGAACAAGCCCCCTTCCGCTCCCCGAGTTCACTCCGAGCGCCTGCCCGGACGGGTGAATGCGGCGGGGTGGATGGATACACCCTTGGGTGGGGGAACCGAAGGGGGACAGTGGAGCGGCGCGCACGCCTGACCCGTGCACGCCGCTCCACCACGATCGGGCCGGTCCGGCCCCTGTCTCAGCCGAACACGGCCAGGCTCTTGGCCTTGCCCTTCTGCTCCTCCACCAGCGCCAGGAAGCGCCCCTCGGGGTCGAAGACCCCGACCGCCCCGGCCCCGGCGTACTCGTCGGGCATCTCCAGACGCACACCGTTCAGCAGGAGGCGCCCGCGCCCGGTGTCCACGTCCCAGCGCGGGAACGCGGCCTCGGCGGCCTCAGCGAGCGGCATCACCGTCAGCTCCTGCTGGAGCTGGTCGAGGGTGCGCGCGGAGTCGAGCTTGTACGGGCCCACGCGGGTGCGCCGCAGTGCCGTCAGATGGCCGCCGACGCCCAGGTCGGCGCCCAGGTCCCGGGCGAGCGCCCGGATGTAGGTGCCGGACGAGCAGACCACCGAGACGACCAGGTCCAGGACGGGCGTGCCGTCCTCGGCGACCGCGTCCCGGACGTCGTACACGGCGAACGAGGAGATGCGTACCGGACGGGCCGGGATCTCGAAGTCCTCGCCCTCGCGGGCCCGCTTGTACGAGCGCACGCCGTCGATCTTGATGGCGCTGACCTTGGACGGCACCTGCATGATGTCGCCGCTCAGCTTGGCGATGCCCGCGTCCACGGCCTCCCGGGTCACGCCCGAGGCGTCCGTGGACGAGATGAGGTCGCCCTCGGCGTCGTCGGTCAGGGTGTTCTGCCCGAGCCGGATGGTGCCGAGGTACTCCTTCTCGGTCAGCGCGAGGTGCCCGAGGAGCTTGGTCGCCTTCTCGACGCCGAGCACGAGCACGCCCGTCGCCATGGGGTCGAGGGTGCCCGCGTGCCCGACGCGGCGGGTCCTCGCGATCCCGCGCATCTTGGCGACCACGTCGTGCGAGGTGAAGCCCGACGGCTTGTCCACGATGACAAGGCCGTCGGGCGTCCGGTGCTTCTCGGTCATGCGGTGCTGTCGTCCTCGTCCTCGTCCTCGCCCGGCTTCCGGTACGGGTCCGCCTCACCGGCGAAGGCCGCTCCGGCCGAGACCTCGCGCACCTTCGCGTCCGAGGCCCGCGCCTTGTCGAGCAGGTCCTCGATGGTCTTGGCGGTGTCCGGCAGGGCGTCGGCGACGAACGTCAGCGTCGGCGTGAACTTCACGCCCGCCGCGGCACCCACGGCCGACCGGAGCACGCCCTTGGCGCTCTCCAGGCCCGCGGCGGCCTCGGCACGCTCCTCGTCGTCCCCGTACACCGTGTAGAAGACGGTCGCCTCCCGGAGGTCCCCGGTGACCCGGGTGTCCGTGATGGTCACATGCGAACCGAGCCGCGGGTCCTTGATCCCGCGCTGCAGCTTCTGGGCCACCACCTCTCGGATGAGGTCCGCCAGCTTCTTCGCCCGCGCGTTGTCGGCCACTGGTCCGTCTCCCTCTTTCCCGCTGTTCATGCTGCTGTCTTGCCGCTGTCTTGCTGTTCTCTTGCCGATCGTGCGCGTCCGACTCGCGTCGCCGCGCGATCAGTCGTCGTCCTCGCCGTGGAGACGCCGTCGCACCGACAGCAGCTCCACCTCGGGACGACCGGCGACCAGGCGCTCGCACCGGTCGAGTACGTCGGTCACGTGCCCCGCGTCCCCCGAGACCACCGCCAGGCCGACCACGGCCCTGCGGTGGAGGTCCATGTGCTCGACCTCCGCCACGCTCACCGCGTACTTGCGTTGGAGTTCGGCCACGATCGGGCGGACGACGGAGCGCTTCTCCTTCAGCGACCGTACGTCGCCGAGGAGCAGGTCGAAGGACAGAGTCCCCACGTACATATGTGTGTCCGGATGTCCCGCCGGTACGGGATAGATGGCCCGGCCAAGCTCTTGGCAGGGACACCAGAACGGTACAACGAACCCGGGTGCCGCTCGACGGAGTTTCGCCCCTGCCGCCCCCGCCCGAGGAGACGGGAGGGTGCGGCAGGGGCCGAAAACCCCGAGGGGGCCGGCCGACGGGAACGAATCCCCGTCGGCCAACCCCACACGGATACAGCCGGGCCTCGGACGTTACGAGCGCGGCTTCTCGCGCATCTCGTACGTCGCGATGACGTCGTCGATCTTGATGTCGTTGAAGTTTCCGAGGTTGATACCGCCCTCGAAGCCTTCGCGGATCTCGGTGACGTCGTCCTTGAAGCGGCGCAGACCGGAGATGGTGAGGCTCTCCGCGATGACCTTGCCGTCGCGGAGCAGCCGCGCCTTGGTGTTGCGCTTGACCTCGCCGGAGCGGACCAGCACACCGGCGATGTTGCCCAGCTTGGACGAGCGGAAGACCTCGCGGATCTCCGCCGTGCCGAGCTCGACCTCTTCGTACTCCGGCTTGAGCATGCCCTTGAGGGCCGCCTCGATCTCCTCGATGGCCTGGTAGATCACCGAGTAGTAGCGGACGTCGACGCCCTCGCGCTCCGCCATCTGCGCCGCGCGGCCCGCAGCGCGGACGTTGAAGCCGATGACGATGGCGTCGGAGCCGGTCGCCAGGTCGATGTCCGACTCGGTGACCGCACCCACGCCGCGGTGCAGGACGCGGATGTCGACCTCTTCGCCGACGTCGAGCTGGAGCAGCGAGGACTCGAGGGCCTCCACCGAACCGGACGCGTCGCCCTTGATGATGAGGTTGAGTTCCTGCACCAGACCGGCCTTGAGCGCCTCGTCCAGGTTCTCCAGGGAGAACCGGACTCCGCGCCGGGCGAAGTTGGCGTTGCGCTCACGCGCCGCGCGCTTCTCGGCGATCTGACGCGCCGTGCGGTCCTCGTCGACGACCAGGAAGTTGTCGCCGGCACCGGGGACGTTGGTGAGACCCAGGACCAGGACGGGGGTCGACGGACCCGCTTCCTCGACGTTGTTGCCGTTGTCGTCGAGCATCGCCCGGACACGGCCGTACGCGTCGCCGACCACCATGGTGTCGCCGATGCGCAGCGTGCCGCGCTGGACCAGGACCGTCGAGACGGCACCGCGGCCGCGGTCGAGGTGGGACTCGATCGCGATGCCCTGCGCGTCCTGCTCCGGGTTGGCCCGCAGGTCGAGCGAGGCGTCCGCGGTGAGGACCACGGCCTCCAGCAGGCTCTCGATGTTGAGGCCCTGCTTGGCGGAGATGTCGACGAACATCGTGTCGCCGCCGTACTCCTCGGCCACCAGACCGAACTCGGTGAGCTGACCGCGCACCTTGGTCGGGTCGGCACCCTCGACGTCGATCTTGTTGACCGCGACCACGATCGGCACGTCGGCCGCCTTGGCGTGGTTCAGCGCCTCGATCGTCTGGGGCATCACACCGTCGTTGGCCGCCACCACGAGGATCGCGATGTCGGTCGACTTGGCACCACGGGCACGCATGGCGGTGAACGCCTCGTGGCCCGGGGTGTCGATGAAGGTGATCCTGCGCTCTTCACCGTTGACCTCGGTGGCCACCTGGTAGGCACCGATGTGCTGGGTGATGCCGCCGGCCTCGCCCGCGACGACGTTCGTCTTGCGGATGGTGTCGAGGAGGCGGGTCTTTCCGTGGTCGACGTGACCCATGACGGTCACGACCGGCGGACGCGCCACGAGGAACTCCTCGCCGCCCTCGTCCTCGCCGAACTCGATGTCGAAGGACTCGAGCAGCTCGCGGTCCTCCTCCTCGGGGCTGACGATCTCGAGGACGAAGTTCATCTCGTCCGCGAGGAGCTTCAGCGTCTCGTCGGAGACGGACTGCGTGGCAGTGACCATCTCGCCGAGGTTCATCATCACGCCGACGAGCGACGCGGGGTTCGCGCCGATCTTCTCCGCGAAGTCGGTGAGGGACGCACCGCGCGACAGGCGGACGGACTGTCCGTTGCCGCGAGGCAGCATCACGCCGCCGACCGACGGGGCCTGCATGGCCTCGTACTCCTGGCGCCTCTGCCGCTTCGACTTGCGACCACGACGCGCGGGACCGCCGGGACGGCCGAAGGCGCCCTGCGTGCCACCACGGCCACCGGGACCACCGGGACGACCGCCGAAGCCGGGACGACCGCCGCCGCCACCGGGACCACCGGGACGACCGGCGAAGCCGCCGCCACCGCCACCGGGACCACCCGGACGACCGGCGAAGCCGCCGCCACCGCCACCGGGACCACCCGGACGACCGGCGAAGCCGCCGCCACCGGGACGACCGCCGCCGGCACCGCCGGGACGACCGCCACCGCCGCCGGGACCGCGGCCACCGGGGCCACCGCCGCCGGGACGCGGGCCCGCAGCGGGACGCTGCGGCATCATGCCGGGGTTCGGACGGTTGCCGCCCGGACCGCCGGGGGCGCCGCCGGGACGCGGGGCCTGCGGACGGGGCATGCCGCCGGGAGACGGACGACCGCCGCCGGGACCGCCCTGCGGACGCGGAGCGCCGCCGGGACCGCCCTGGGGACGGGGACCACCCTGGCCCGCGCCCTGGGGGCGCGGAGCGCCCGGGGCACCGGGGCCGCCGGGACGCGGGGCGCCGCCGGGACGGGGCGCCTGCGGGCGCGCCATGCCGGTGGAGCCACCAGAGGTGAAGGGGTTGTTGCCCGGACGCGGGCCGGCGGGACGACCACCGGGACGCGTGCCCTGGCCGCCGGGACGCGGGGCGCCCTGACGGTCGCCGCGCTCACCACGGTCGCTGCGCTCGCCACGGCCCTGACCGGGACCACCCTGGCCGCCCTGTGCGGGGCCTGCCGGACGGACACCGGGCTTCGGGGCGCCGGGACGGGCGCCGGCGGGGCGCTGACCGGCCGGTGCCGCGGAGGCGGCCGGAGCCGCCGGAGCCGCGGGCGGCGCCGTGAACTCGGGTGCCGCGGGAGCCGGAGACGCCGGAGCGGGCTTCGGCGCGGGCTTGGGACCCGGGGTCGGGCGCGGACCGGCGGACGGGGCCGCCGCTGCCGCGGGCTTCTCCGCGGCGGCCGGCTTCGGGGCCGGCGGGCGCGGGGCGGCCGGACGTGCCGACTGCGCCGGAGAGGGGGCGCCCGGCCTGGCGGGCGCGGCCTTGCGCGGGGCGGGCTTGCCGCCGCCGTTGCCCTGCTGCAGGGCGTCAGTCAGTTTGCGTACTACAGGCGCCTCGATCGTCGAGGACGCCGAACGGACGAATTCACCGAGTTCTTGGAGCTTGGCCATGACGACCTTGCTCTCCACCCCGAACTCCTTGGCGAGTTCGTATACCCGGACCTTAGCCACTTCGCTCCTTTTAGGTCCGGGTTGCGTCCGGACCGTCGCTACTTCATGGGCGTACTCATCGCGTGCTCATCGAGTGCTCATCGCAATCTCGACCTACTTCCAACTCGCGGGGTACCAGGGCCGCACGGGGCTCCGTACGACACGTCTTGCCTTGTTGCCTGCTCAGCAACTGTCCGTCCGCCCGACGTAGTGGCGCAACGCCTCAGTGTCGAGCGGGCCCGGGGCACGCAGCGCCCTCGGGAAGGCCCGGCGGCGGACCGCCAGGTCGAGACAGACCAGGGCGGGGTGTACATACGCACCCCGGCCGGGCAGCGTACCGCGTGGATCAGGGGCGCATTCGCCTCCGACCGCCACGGTGCGCAGCAGATCGGTCTTGGCCGCTCGCTCCCGGCACCCCACACAGGTGCGTTCAGGGCATGCGCGGGCTTGCGTCCGGCCAGACACTCTTAAGTCTACCTCCCTGCACCGACCTCACCCCTTTGGGGCAAGTATCGAACAGTTGCCGCACAGAAATCTGACGTGATCCAAACCACCTGCGGTCCGGATCTATTCCCCGGTCCGCCCGGCGGGCCGGTCGCCGTCCTCGTCACCGGTCTGCTCGGTGTCCGGACGGATGTCGATGCGCCAGCCGGTGAGGCGTGCGGCCAGGCGGGCGTTCTGCCCCTCCTTGCCGATCGCCAGCGAGAGCTGGTAGTCGGGGACCGTCACCCGTGCGGAACGGGCCGCGAGGTCCACGACGTCGACCCGGGAGACCCTGGCCGGGGAGAGCGCGTTCGCGACCATCTCGGCCGGATCGTCCGACCAGTCGACGATGTCGATCTTCTCGCCGTTCAGCTCGGCCATGACGTTGCGCACGCGCCCGCCCATGGGGCCGATGCAGGCGCCCTTGGCGTTCAGCCCCGACCGGGTGGACCGGACGGCGATCTTCGTGCGGTGACCGGCCTCGCGGGCGATCGCGGCGATCTCGACGGAACCGTCGGCGATCTCCGGGACCTCCAGCGCGAAGAGCTTCTTGACCAGGCCCGGGTGCGTGCGCGACAGGGTCACGGACGGACCTCGCACGCCCTTCGCCACCCGTACGACGTACGACCGCAGCCGCAGGCCGTGCTGGTACGACTCGCCGGGCACCTGCTCCTGCACCGGCAGGATGGCCTCCAGCCTGCCGATGTCCACGAGCACGTTCTTCGGGTCGCGGCCCTGCTGGACCACGCCGGTGACGATGTCGCCCTCACGGCCGGCGTACTCGCCGAGCGTCGCGTCGTCCTGCGCGTCCCGCAGGCGCTGCAGGATGACCTGCTTGGCGGTGGTGGCCGCGATGCGTCCGAAGTCCGACGGGGTGTCGTCGAACTCGCGCGCCTCCTGCCCCTCCTCCAGGTCCTGGGGGTCCTCCTTCGCCCACACGGTCACATGGCCGGTCTCCCGGTCGAGCTTGACGCGCGCGTGGCGGCGGCTTCCCTCGGTGCGGTGGTAGGCGATGAGGAGGGCCGACTCGATCGCCTCGACCAGCAGGTCGAAGGAGATCTCCTTCTCCCGCACCAAGCCCCGCAGGGCACTCATGTCGATGTCCACGGCTACGCCTCCTCCTCTTCCTTCATGTCCTCGGTGTCCTCGACGCCGTCGGTGTCCTCGACACGACCGGCGCCCGAACTGTCCGTGTTGTCTGCGTCGTGTGCACTATCTGCACTGTCCGCACTGTCTGCGTTGCTCTTGCGGTTGAACTCCACCTGGACCCGCGCCTTGGCGACGTCCGCGAACGCGAGCCTCCTGGTGGTGGGCCTGCGCCCCTTCACACCGGGTACCTCGACGTCGACGCCCTCGTCGTCCACCGCCAGGATCCGGGCGACCACTTCGCCGCCGTCCGCCAGCTGGAACCGCACCAGGCGGCCGGTGGCACGTACGTAGTGACGGTGTTCGCCGAGTTCGCGCTCGGCACCCGGGGTGCCCACTTCGAGGGTGTACTCGCCCTGGCCCATCGCGTCGGTCTCGTCGAGCTTCGCCGAGAGCGCGCGGCTCACATCGGCGATCGCGTCCAGGTCGGCACCCTCGTCGGAGTCGACGACCACGCGCAGCACCCGCTTGCGTCCGACCGAGTCCACCTCGATCTCCTCGAGATCGAGTCCCTGCGAGCTGACGAGCGGTTCCAGGAGCTCTCGCAGCCTCTCGCTCTGGGTGGTGCTCATCCGGGTGACTCCTCGGCCGCGTGTGCTGTTGTGGGTTGGTCGTGTGTCAGGTCAAAGGGTATCCGGTCCCAGGGGGTGTTGCCGTCCACCCCGGCGTGCCCCGGATCGGGCGGGCGCCGCTGGTGGGTGCGGGGGCGCCACCCGGGTACGGTGATCACCGGCCTGTCGCCCCATTCGTTCGAACGAGCCCTCCGAGGACGTCTGCCGTGTCGTTCACTTTGCCGTCGCGCACCCCTTCCGGGCCGCGCCGAAGGAGCCTGCTGACCGGAGCAGCCGGTGCGGGCACCGCCCTGCTCGTGGGCTGCTCCGCCCCCGACACCTCCTCCGGGACCACCAAGGGGAGTCCCTCCGCGGCCGACCGGGCACGCGCCCGCGGGGCCCGCGACAGCGAGGCGCTCGCCGGGCGGTACGCGGCCGTGCTCGCCGCGCATCCCGGTCTGGACGAGCGGCTGTCGCCGCTGCGCGCCGAGGTCGTACGCCACGTGGAGGCGTTCGGCGGCGACCGGCGGGAGTCCGCGTCCCCCTCGGCCTCCCCCTCCCCCGCCGCGTCCACCCCCAGCGCCGTGGCCGCGGGCCCCTCCGGTGAGGCGTCGGCGACGGCCTCGCCCGGGGTGCCGGCCACGGAGAAGGACGCGCTGGCGCAGCTCGCCGCCGCCGAGCGGGAGTTGGCGGACCGGCGCGCGAAGGAACTGGTCGGGGTACCGGGGGAACTGGCACGCCTGCTGGCCTCGGTGGCGGCCGCCGGTGCCGTGCACGCGTTTCTGCTGACGGAGGACGAGAAGTGAGCGGGTCCGGGAAGCCTTCGGCGGAGCTGACGGCCGTACAGGCCGCGCTGGCCGCCGAGCACGCCGCCGTCTACGGCTACGGGGTCGTGGGCGGCAGGATCGACGAGGCCGGGCGGGCCGCGGCCCGGGCCGCGTACGACGCGCACCGGGCGCGGCGCGACGAACTGGCGCGGGCCGTACGCGACCTGGACGCCGACCCCGTACCGGCGTCCGCCGCGTACGCGCTGACGTTCCCGGTCGAGGACGCGGCGTCCGCGGTGCGGTTCGCGGCCGAGCTGGAGGACCGGGTGGCGGGGGTGTACTCCGACCTGGTCCGGGCCTCGGAGGGGGACCGGCGGCGCGCGGCGGCGGACGCCCTGCGGGAAGCCGCGGTGCGCGCGGTGCGCTGGCGCGGCGAGAGCGTAGCCTTCCCTGGGCTCGCCGAGCGGTCGGCGGCCCCCTCCGCTCCGCCGGCGTCGCCCGCGGACTGACGCCCACGGGAAGGGAACGACTCGCGTATGGCTTTCGAACCGCCTCGTCGTCTGGTCAAGGCGCTCGGCGAGACGGCACCGGGCGGTGACGACTGGCTGGAGAGGCTGCCCGAGGCGGCCCGGCAGGCCGTCGCGCTACGCGAGTCGACCGTGGAGCGCGTACAGGTGCCCGGCGGGCGCAGCAGCCTGGTGGTCCTCGTCAGGCTGCCGGACGACACCCCCGCCGTGCTGAAGCTCGCGCCGCCCCGGGCCCGTCCGGAGAGCGAGCGGGCCGCCCTCGCGCACTGGGACGGACGCGGTGCCGTACGGCTGCTGGACGCCGCGGGGCCCGAGGGGGTCCTGCTGCTGGAGCGGCTGCACCCGGACGTGTCGGTGCGTTCGCTGCCCGAGGCCAAGTCGATGCTGGAGGCGGCGGGCGCCCTGCGCAGGCTGTGGGTCGAGCCGCCGGCCGGCCAGGTCTTCGAGACGGTGGCCGAGCGGACGGGCCGGCAGTCCGAGGCGATGCGTGCGGGTGCCGACGCGGAGGCGGCGCCCCTGGTCGACGCGGCGCTCGCGGTGCGGGCCGAGCTGCTGGTGTCGCCGCCCGAGACCCGGCTGCTGCACGGCACGTTCCGGCAGAGCAAGGTCCTGGCGGGCGAGCGCAGCCCCTGGCTGGCCGTGGGGCCGGACCCCGTGGTCGGCGAGTGCGCCTTCGACCTGGCCCGGCTGGTCCGCGACCGTGTCGAGGACCTGATCGCCACGTCCTCGGGGGCGGCCACCACCCGCCGCCGTGTGAAGCGGCTCGCGGAGTCCCTGGAGGTGGACCAGGAGCGGCTGCGCGGCTGGACCCTGTTCCGGGCCGTGGAGTCGGGCGTACGGGCCCGGCGCGTGGGCCGGGCCCAGGACGCGGAGCTGCTGCTGGAGTTCGCGAGCTGGCTGTAGGCCGGCCCCTTGGGCGGGACCTCCGCGGGGGCGCAGACCCCATCCCCCGCGGAGCCCTCGTGTGCCACCCCGGCCCCACGCCGTGCGCCCGGTTCCCGCCGGCCCGCGCGCGAGGACTTGCGGCGCCGGACGGCCGCCGCCCCGCTCCGGACGGCGTACGTCCTGGGCGGGGCGGGGACCCGGTGCGCGGAGCGGGGGCCGCGGCCCCCGGTCGCTAGGCCGTCAGACGGGCGATCGCCTCGTCCACCGTCAGCTCCTCGCGCTCACCGGTGCGGCGGTCCTTCAGCTCCAGGACGCCCTCGGCCGAACGCCGCCCGGCCACCAGGATCTTGGGCACGCCGATCAGTTCGGCGTCCGTGAACTTCACGCCGGGCGAGACGCCCGCGCGGTCGTCCACGAGCACGCGCACACCGGCGGCGCCCAGCTTCTCCGAGACGTCGAGCGCCAGCTCGGTCTGGAGCGCCTTGCCCGCCGCGACGACGTGGACGTCGGCCGGGGCGATCTCGGCGGGCCAGACCAGGCCCTGCTCGTCCGCGTGCTGCTCGGCGATGGCCGCGACCGCGCGCGAGACACCGATGCCGTACGAGCCCATGGTCACGCGGACGGGCTTGCCCTCCCGGCCGAGGACGTCGAGCTGGAGGGCGTCGGCGTACTTGCGGCCGAGCTGGAAGACGTGGCCGATCTCGATGGCGCGGTCCAGCACGAGGCCGGTGCCGCAGACGGGGCAGGGGTCGCCCTCCTGCACGACCACGGAGTCCACGTACTCGTCGACCTCGAAGTCGCGGCCCGCGACGACGTTCTTCGCGTGCGTGCCCTCCCGGTTGGCGCCCGTGATCCAGGCGGTGCCGGGGGCGACGCGCGGGTCGGCGAGGTAGCGGACCTTCTCCAGGCCCTGCGGGCCGACGTAGCCGCGTACGAGGTCGGGGCGGCCCACGAAGTCCTCGGCCGTGACCAGCTCGACGGCGGCGGGGGCGAAGTGCGCCTCCACCTTGTCCATGTCGACCTCGCGGTCGCCCGGGACGCCCACGGCCACGATCTCGCCGTCCACCTTGACCAGCAGGTTCTTCAGGGTGGCGGAGGCGGGGACGCCCAGGTGCGCGGCGAGCGTCTCGATGGTCGGGGTGTCCGGGGTGGGGATCTCCTCCAGGGCGGGGACCCCGGCGGCGTCGACCGGCTTCAGCGCGTAGGTGATCGCCTCGGTGTTGGCGGCGTAGTCGCAGTTCGGGCAGTCGGCGAAGGTGTCCTCGCCGGCGGCGGCCGGGGCCAGGAACTCCTCGGACTTGGAACCGCCCATGGCGCCCGCGGTGGCCGCGCAGATGCGGTAGTCCAGACCCAGGCGCGTGAAGATCCTCTGGTACGCCTCGCGGTGCAGCGCGTACGACGCGGCCAGGCCCTCGTCCTCCAGGTCGAAGGAGTACGAGTCCTTCATCAGGAACTCGCGGCCGCGCAGGATTCCGGCGCGCGGGCGGGCCTCGTCCCGGTACTTGTTCTGGATCTGGTAGAGCGACACCGGCAGGTCCTTGTAGGACGAGCACTGGTCCTTGACCAGGAGGGTGAAGATCTCCTCGTGGGTGGGGCCGAGGAGGTAGTCGCCGCCCTTGCGGTCCTTGAGGCGGAACAGCTCGGGGCCGTACTCGTCCCAGCGGCCCGTCGCCTCGTAGGGCTCCCTGGGCAGCAGGGCGGGCAGCGTGACCTCCTGGGCGCCGATGGCGTCCATCTCCTCGCGGACCACGCGCTCCACGTTGGCCAGCACCTTCTTGCCCAGCGGCAGCCAGGACCACAGGCCGGCGGCGGTGCGGCGCACGTAGCCGGCGCGCACCAGCAGCTTGTGGCTGAGCACCTCGGCGTCCGCCGGGTCGTCACGCAGTGTCTTGACCATCAAACGGGACATGCGCTGGACCTGGGCCATGATTCTCGACTCCTGCTGCGTAAGGGTGATGGCTAGGAGGTTAGCCGGGGGGCACCCGTCGCCGGAAATCCGTTATCGGCGCAGGAGTGGCAGCGGGGCGCCCATCACCGCGTACGGTTTCGGCGCGCTGGGGAACACCACCTGCCTGGCCAGGTCCTGGTAGCCGAGCGAGCGGTAGAGCCCGCGGGCCGGGCTCTCGGTGTCGATCGCGGACAGGATCGACCGCGGCTCGGCGGCGGCGTCCGTCGCGGTCGTGATCAGTGCGCGGCCCACGCCGATGTTCTGGAAGTCCGGGTGGACGTGCAGTTCGGTGATCACGAACGAGTCGTCCAGCCACGCGTCGTGGCCCTGGCCGCGCAGATAGGGCTCGACGATCGTGGACCACCAGTGCGTACGGTCGTTGGGCATGCCGTAGACGAATCCGACGAGCCGTCCGTCGGCGGTGGTGGCGCCGAGTGCCCGGGCGCCCCGGCAGGTGAGGTGGCGCAGCACGATCTGGCGCCGTACGGCGATCTCGTCCGGGCCGAGCCCGAAGGCCACGGCCTGCACGGCGAGTGCCTCGTCGACCCGGACGGCCAGGTCCAGCGGGCCGATCACGACGTCGTCGGGCGTACGGGGGCCCGGGCCCGGGAAGCGCAGCATGCCGGGGAGACTACCCGTGCGCCGGGCGGGATCGGCGCGCGGACCGGGCGGCCCGAGCGGGTCGGACGCGATCCGGTCGGGGCGGGGGCGACCGCACCGGCGGGGAGGCGCCGCGTCCGTCAGAACAGGACGCTCATGAACGCCCCGACCTCCTGGAAGCCGACCCTGCGGTAGGTCGCCCGGGCGGCCGTGTTGAAGTCGTTGACGTACAGGCTGACGACCGGGGCCACGTCCGCGAGGGCGTAGCGCAGGACGGCAGCCATCCCGGGTGCCGCGACGCCCCGGCCCCGGTACTCGGGCGCGACCCAGACCCCCTGGATCTGGCAGGCGTTCGGCGTCGCGGCGCCGATCTCGGCCTTGAAGACGACCCGGCCGTCGGCGTCGAGGCGGGCGAACGAGCGTCCGGAGCCGACGAGTTCGGCGACCCTCGCCTGGTAGAGGAGGCCGCCGTCACCGGCGAGCGGCGAGATGCCGACCTCCTCGGTGAACATCGCCACGCACGCCGGCATGATCGTCTCCATCTCGTCCTTGCGGATGCGGCGGACGTACGGATCCGGGGTGACGTCGGCGGGGAGGCGGTCGGTGACCATCAAGGGCTGGCGCGGGCGGACCTCGCGGGCGGGGCCCCAGCTCGGCTCCAGGAGGCGCCAGAGCAGGGAGGTGGCCTCGGCCGGGCCGACGATGGAGGAGCAGCGGCGGCCCGCCCTGCGGGCGCGGTCCGCGAAGGCGCGGACGGCCCGGGGGCCGGCGCAGATCGGGACCAGGTTGGCGCCCGCGTAGCACAGGGACGTCAGCATGCCGTCCTCGTACCAGCCCCACATCTCGCCGCCGAGGCGCCAGGGGTCGAGGCCGGCGACCTGCACCCGGGAGGTCACGAAGGCGTTCGCGACCGGCTCGCGGTCGAGGACGGCGAGTGCCGCGTCCAGGTCACTCGGTGCGAGGACCCTGGTGGTCGTCTGCGTCAACACGTACAGGTGCCTTCACCATCAGGTCTGCTGGTCTCCGCACTGTACCTGGCGGCAATGTGGCGCGCCGCCCGGTGGGTCGGGCGCGGTGGGCGTCCGGGGAGGCGGGGCGGTCGCCGCCCGTGCCGGGTCCCGTCCGGGCTCCCGGCGGTGGTCGGGTGCGGGGCCTCGGCCACGGGCGCGGCCGCCCCGGTACGCGGCGCCGGACGGGCCGGTGACCGGCTCGTCCGGCGGCTGCGGGCCGGGGCGGGACGTGGGTCGGGGCGGGCGGGTCAGCCGGCGACCGCGACCGAGGGCTCGCCGGAGGCGACGCCGTCGGCCTCCATCTGCTCGGCGATCTTCAATGCCTCTTCGATGAGGGTCTCCACGATCTTCGACTCGGGGACGGTCTTGATGACCTCGCCCTTGACGAAGATCTGTCCCTTGCCGTTGCCGGACGCCACACCGAGGTCGGCCTCACGGGCCTCGCCGGGGCCGTTGACGACGCAGCCCATGACCGCGACGCGCAGCGGGACCTCCATGCCCTCCAGCCCGGCCGTGACCTCCTCGGCGAGCTTGTAGACGTCGACCTGGGCGCGTCCGCAGGACGGGCAGGAGACGATCTCCAGGCGGCGCTGCTTGAGGTTGAGCGACTCCAGGATCTGCATGCCGACCTTGATCTCCTCGGCGGGCGGAGCCGACAGGGAGACCCGGATGGTGTCGCCGATGCCCTCGCTGAGCAGCGCGCCGAAGGCGACGGCGGACTTGATGGTGCCCTGGAACGCGGGACCCGCCTCGGTCACACCGAGGTGCAGCGGGTAGTCGCACTGCGCCGCCAACTGCCGGTAGGCGTTGACCATCACGACCGGGTCGTTGTGCTTGACCGAGATCTTGATGTCACGGAAGTCGTGCTCCTCGAAGAGGGACGCCTCCCACAACGCCGACTCCACCAGCGCCTCCGGCGTGGCCTTCCCGTACTTCTGCAGCAGACGCCGGTCCAGCGAGCCCGCGTTCACCCCGATCCGGATCGGGGTCCCGGCGTCCCTCGCCGCCCGCGCGATCTCCTTCACCTGGTCGTCGAACTGCTTGATGTTGCCCGGGTTGACCCGCACGGCCGCGCAGCCCGCGTCGATCGCGGCGAACACGTACTTCGGCTGGAAGTGGATGTCCGCGATCACCGGGATCTGCGACTTGCGCGCGATCGTCGCGAGCGCGTCCGCGTCGTCCTGCGTCGGACACGCCACCCGCACGATCTGGCAGCCCGACGCCGTCAGCTCGGCGATCTGCTGCAGCGTGGCACCGATGTCCGACGTACGCGTCGTCGTCATCGACTGCACCGACACGGGTGCGTCCCCGCCCACCGCCACGGTTCCGACCTGGATCTGCCGGCTCTTGCGGCGCTCGGCGAGCTTGGTCGGAACGGACGGCATGCCGAGTGAAATCGCAGTCATCTGCTGTGCAACCCCAAGGTAAGGATCGGTCGGTCCCGAAAGCTGACGGGCTCCAGACACCGAGATTACGGCACCCTCCCGGACGGGAGCACACTCCCCGGGCGGAGCCACCCGATGGGGGACGGCCGGGCACCCGGGGCGCTCCGGGAGGTGCTCCTCCCGGCCGCCCCGTCGTGCCCGGCCGCCGACGACTCCGTACGACTAGGAGATTCTGACCGGATTGACCACGTCCGCGATCAGCACCAGGATCGTGAAGCAGATGAAGATCCCGGCCACCACGTACGCGACGGGCATGAGCTTCGCCACGTCGAACGGACCGGGGTCCGGCCGCCGCAGCAGCTTGGCCGTGTTCCGCCGCAGCGACTCCCACAGCGCGCCCGCGATGTGCCCGCCGTCGAGCGGCAGCAGCGGAAGCATGTTGAACAGGAACAGGGACAGGTTGAAGCCCGCGACGAGGAACAGCATCATCGCGATCTGGTTCTCCGGCGGGATGTCCAGCGTGAAGACCTCGCCGCCGACGCGTGCCGCGCCGACCACGCCCATCGGGGAGTCCGCCTCGCGCGGGCCGTCGCCGAACGCGGCGTCCCACAGGGCCGGGATCTTGGACGGCAGGGCGACCAGCGACTCGACGCCGTTCTGCATCATGCCGCCCATGCGGTCCACGGACTGCCCGAAGGACTGCTGGACGACGCCGGAGGCCGGCGTGAAGCCGAGGAAGCCGGCGTCCACGTACTTGCCCTCGACGTAGCCGCCGTCGCCGTCGGTCTTGCTGACCTGGTTGCGGATGAGGTGCGCGGTCAGGTCGAGCTGCTTGCCGTCGCGCTCGACGGTCAGCGTGACGTCCTTGCCGGGGTTGGCGCGGATGTCGGACTGGAGGGCCGACCAGTCGGTGACGGCCACCCCGTCGAACGCCACGATCCTGTCGCCGCCCCGGAGCCCCGCGGCCTTGGCGGGCGCGGCCTCGTCGCCCTCCGCGCACTTGGTGCGCTTCTCGCTCTGCTCGATGACGCAGTCGGAGACCTTGCCGACCGTGGTGGTCTGGGTCTGCACGCCGAAGGTCATCATCACGCCGAGGAAAATGGCGACGGCGAGGATCAGGTTCATGAAGGGGCCGGCGAACATCACGATCACGCGCTTCCACGGCTTGCGCGTGTAGAAGAGCCGCGTCTCGTCGCCGGGGCGCAGTTCCTCGAAGGCGGCCGATCTGGCGTCCTCGATCATGCCGCGGAACGGCGAGGTGGACCGGGCCTCGATCCGGCCGTCCGGGCCGGGCGGGAACATTCCGATCATGCGGATGTAGCCGCCGAGAGGGATGGCCTTGACCCCGTACTCCGTCTCGCCCTTGTTGCGCGACCAGATGGTCGGGCCGAAGCCGACCATGTACTGCGGCACGCGGATGCCGAACAGCTTGGCCGTGGAGAGATGCCCCAGCTCGTGCCAGGCGATCGAGAAGAGCAGGCCGACCGCGAAGACGACTATGCCGAGGATCATCATCAGGGTCGTCATGCACGAGCCTCCGCGGTCGTGTCGGCAGTGGTGCGGGCTGTCAGTTCACGGGCCCGGGCACGCGCCCAGGTCTCCGCTTCGAGGACGTCCGCGACGGTGAGGGAAGTTCCCGTACGGGGTGTGCCGTGCTCGGCGACGACCTCGGTCACGGTCTCCATGATCCCGTTGAACGGCAGTCCGCCGTTCAGGAACGCGTCCACGCACTCCTCGTTGGCGGCATTGAACACCGCCGGGGCCGTGCCCGCGAGCTGTCCCACGTGCCGGGCGAGCCCCACCGAGGGGAACGCCTCGGTGTCGAGCGGGTAGAACTCCCAGCTGGACGCCTTGGTCCAGTCGAAGGCGGGCGCCGCGTCGGGGATCCGCGCGGGCCAGCCGAGACCGATGGCGATCGGCCCCCGCATGTCGGGGGGCGTCGCCTGGGCCATCGTCGATCCGTCCGTGAACTCCACCATCGAGTGGACATACGACTGCGGGTGCACGACCACCTCAATCCGCTCGAAGGGAATGTCGTAGAGGAGGTGCGCCTCGATGACTTCGAGCCCCTTGTTGACGAGGGTCGCGGAGTTCACGGTGATGACCGGGCCCATCGCCCAGGTCGGGTGCGCGAGGGCCTCGGCGGGCGTGACACCGGCCAGATCGGCCTTCGTACGTCCGCGGAAGGGGCCGCCGGAGGCGGTGACGACCAGCTTGCGCACATCGGCCCTGGTGCCCGAGGCGAGCGCCTGGAACAGCGCGGCGTGCTCGGAGTCGACCGGGATGATCTGGCCGGGCGCGGCCAGCGCCTTCACCAGGGGGCCGCCGACGATGAGCGACTCCTTGTTGGCCAGCGCGAGCGTGCGGCCCGCGGCCAGGGCGGCGAGGGTGGGCGCCAGTCCGATCGAACCGGTGATCCCGTTCAGGACGGTGTGGCATTCGGAGGCGGCGAGGTCGGTGGCGGCGTCCGCCCCGGCGAGGATCTCCGGGAGGGGCTCCCCCGTTCCGTACCGCGCGGCCAGGGCCTCGCGCAGGGCCGGCACGGCCTCCTCGCGGGCGACGGCGACCGTCGGGACCCGCAGGCGGTGGGCCTGCTCCGCGAGGAGGTCGACCCGGCCTCCGGCGGCGGAGAGCCCGGTGACGCGGAAGCGGTCGGGGTTGCGCAGCACGAGGTCGATGGCCTGGGTGCCGATCGACCCGGTGGAGCCGAGGATCACGACGTCCCTGACCCCGGCCACGGGATCGAAGACGAGATGCGGGTCGGCGAGGGGGGCTGGACTGTCGCTCATTCCCCCATTGTGGCCGTAACGCAGGCCCGCCAGGACAGGGCGTCCCCCACCTGCCGGGCACGAGCCGGGCGGCGGCGTGCCCCCGACGGGTGCGGCGGGCGCCTTGGGGGCCGGGCGGTGCGCGCCGCCGGGGCCCGGCGGACCGTGCGGTCGCGGCGGGCCGAGGCGGGGCGCGCGCCTTGTGCCGCACCGCGCCCGGCGCACCACCCCGCGCGCACGGGACGTTCTCGCGCGGGGCGGCGGGCGGGCGTGCGGCCCGGTGCCGGTGCGTCCGTGCGTCGCCGCCGGGCAGCACGTCCGCCCGCCGCCCCGCGTCACGGCGGCCGTCCGCTCCGGGCGCGCGGACGGCGTGTCGGGCGCCCGGGATCAGCGGATGGGACGGTGGAGGTTCTCCCGTTCGCTCGGGCCGGGCGTGGCGTCGGCGATCCACGGGCCTTCCCCGGAGGGGTCGACGACCCCCTCCTCCAGCCAGGTGTAGGCACCGGCGAGCACGCCCTTGACGACCTTGCGGTCGAGGTCGTCCGTGTTGGACCACAGCCGCCCGAAGAGTTCCTCGACGCGGATGCGGGACTGCCGGCAGAACACGTCGGCGAGCTGGTACGCCTCGCGGCCGTGGTCCCCGGAGGAGCGCAGCAGTTCGGCCCGTACGCACGCGGCGCTCATCGCGAACAGTTCGGCGCCGATGTCGACGATCCGGCCGAGGAAGCCCTGCTTGGTCTCCATCCGGCCCTGCCAGCGGGACATGGCGTAGAACGTGGACCGGGCCAGCTTGCGGGAGGTGCGTTCGACGTAGCGCAGGTGGCCGGACAGGTCGAGGTGGCCCGCCGGGTGGAAGTCCCCGTACGCGCGCGGAAGCTGGCCCGGGCCCGCGACCAGCTTGGGCAGCCACTTCGCGTAGAAGACACCGGCGTTGGCGCCCGCCCTCGCCTTGTCGGAGAGGGACTTGTCCGGGTCGATGAGGTCGCCCGCCACGGACAGGTGGGCGTCCACCGCCTCGCGGGCGATCAGCAGGTGCATGATCTCGGTCGAGCCCTCGAAGATCCGGTTGATGCGCAGATCGCGCAGCAGCTGCTCGGCGGGTACGGCGCGTTCACCGCGGGCCGCCAGCGAGTCGGCGGTCTCGAAGCCCCGCCCGCCGCGGATCTGGACCAGTTCGTCGGCCATCAGGCAGGCCATCTCGGAGCCGTACAGCTTGGCGAGGGCCGCTTCGATGCGGATGTCGTTGCGGTCCTCGTCGGCCATCTGGGAGGACAGGTCGAGCACGGCCTCCAGGGCGAAGGTGGTGGCCGCGATGAAGGAGATCTTCGCCCCCACCGCCTCGTGGTGGGCCACCGGCTTGCCCCACTGCTCGCGCGCGGCCGACCACTCGCGGGCGATCTTCAGGCACCACTTGCCGGCGCCGACGCACATGGCGGGCAGGGAGAGCCGGCCGGTGTTGAGGGTGGTGAGGGCGATCTTGAGCCCGGCCCCCTCGGGCCCGATGCGGTTGGCGGCCGGGACGCGCACCCGGTGGAAGCGCGTGACGCCGTTCTCCAGGCCGCGCAGGCCCATGAAGGCGTTGCGGTTCTCGACGGTGATGCCCTCCGAGTCCGCCTCCACCACGAAGGCGGTGATCCCGCCCTTGTGGCCCTCGGACTTCGGCACCCGGGCCATGACGACGAGGAGGTCCGCGACGACCCCGTTGGTCGTCCACAGCTTCACTCCGTCGAGGACGTAGTCGTCGCCGTCCGGCACGGCGGTGGTGGCGAGCCGCGCCGGGTCGGAGCCCACGTCCGGCTCGGTCAGCAGGAAGGCTGAGATGTCGGTACGGGCCAGGCGCGGCAGGAAGGCGTCCTTCTGCTCCTGGGTGCCGAAGATCTTCAGCGGCTGCGGTACTCCGATCGACTGATGCGCGGAGAGCAGCGCGCCGAGCGCCGGGTTCGCGGAGCCGACCAGCGCGAGCGCCCTGTTGTAGTACACCTGCGTGAGGCCGAGGCCGCCGTACTTGATGTCGATCTTCATGCCGAGGGCGCCGAGCTCCTTGAGCCCGTTGATCACCTCGTCGGGGATGCGCGCCTCCCGCTCGATGAGCGCAGAGTCGATCTTCGTCTCGCAGAAGTCGCGCAGCCTCGCCAGGAACTGCTCGCCGCGCCGCGAGTCCTCGTCGGGGGGCATGGGGTGCGGATGGATGAGATCCAGCCGGAAGCGGCCGAGGAACAGCTCCTTCGCGAAGCTGGGCTTGCGCCAGTCCCGCTCGCGCGCCGCCTCGGCGACCTGCCGGGCCTCGCGTTCGGTGACAACGGGCTGGGGGGGTGTTGCGGTCAAGAGGCTCACCTCGCCGCGAATAGGGATCTTGGTCCGATACGTTACCGACTGGTTCTACCCGATCGTATTTACCCGATTACGGACGGTCCCACCAGTCCTCGCGCGTCCGTTCGGCCGATACGGGGGCGCGCGGCGGGGCGAGGCGGGGACGCGCGGCGGGGTGGTGCTTGGGCGCCTTGCGGGGCGGTTGCGCGGGAGCCGCTGCGGGTCGGACTCCGGTCACCGCGTGGGCCCGTGCCGGGCACCGCGCCCAGGCGGCGCCCGGGAGCCGTGCGGGTCCCGCGCCCAGGCGGTGCGCGGGAGCCGTGCGGGTCGATCCCCGGGCATCGCGGGGCGGCGCGGGGACACCCCGCGGGTCGACGCTCGGACGCCGTGCGGGGCGGTGCGGGGGCGCTCGGCCGTTTTCGGTGCGCGGGTGCCCTGCGGGGCGGTGCGGGAGCCCTGCGCGTCGGTGCGCGGGAGCCCTGCGCGTCGCCAGTTGTACGCCCCGCGGGTCCGTACGAGGGATCCCTGCCGGCTGGTGCGGGCGCACCCTGCGGGGTCCAGCTCCGGGCACCGCGCCGGGGACACTCGCGGGCGATGCGCGGGAGCACCCGCGGGCCGGTTCGCGCACGGCCTGCGGGTTGGCGGGCGGAAGGGTTGGGCGTCGACGCTCGGACGCCCTGCGGGACGGACTCCGAGCATCGCGCGGGCCCGTGCGGGAACGCTCTGCGGGCCGTCGGCGCGGGGCGCCCGCGTCCCGCGCCGACTGTCACCCCCGAGCCGGTGCTTGGGAGCGGCGCGCGGCGGCACTTCAACAGCCCGCAGGCCGGTGCGGGGACACCCCCGCGCGGTCGGACTCCGGGCACCGCACAAGCCGCTGCGAGGGCGCCCTGCCGATCGGTGGGGGGACGCCTGGCGGGTCGGTAGGCGGGAACCCTGCGCGCCGGACTCCCTGCACCGCGCCGGGTCCGTGCGGGGACGCCCTGCGGGTCGGTGCGCGGGAGCACCGCGGGCCGGTTCGTGCACGGCCTGCGGGTCGGCGGGCGGGAGCCCTGCGGGACGGACTCCGACTACCGGGCGGGGGTCGGTGCGGGCACCCTGCCCGGCCGCCGCGCGGAAACCCTGCGGGACGGACTCGGGGCACGGCGCCGGGTCCGTATGTACGGGGACGCCCTGCGGGTCCGTGCGGGGGAGCCACGCCGGACGCCCTGCGGGTCCGTGTGACAACGCCCTGCGGCACGGGCTCCGGGCGCCGCGCCGGTCGGCCGGGGCCTGCGGGCCGGTGCCGGGAGCCCGGCGGACTGGACTCCGGCCACCCGGGGGGGGCCGTGCGGGGACGCCCTGTGGGCCCGTGCCTTGTCCGGTCGGTCTTCGGGCCGGGGTGCGGACGGGCCGTCGCGCGGGGGCCGAACCGCTCGCCGTGCGGAAGCCCTCCGGGCCGCCCCCGAGCCTGCCGGGGCGGCCGAGTCGGGCGGTCGTCCCCCGGCAATCGCACAGGCGGCCGCTTCGAAGCCGGACGCCCGGCCCCCTCGTGCCCTGACTCGGGCCGCGCACGAGGCCCGCACCGTGTGCGGTCGGTGCGTTCCGGGGCTCGCCCGGCACGGGGCGGCCGGGGTCGGGACGGGAACCCGGTCCGCGTGGCCGACACTCGGCGCGGGGCGCCCGCGTCCCGTGCGCGCCGGCCGCCCTCCAGCGCCCGGCACACGGAGGGGCGGGGGCGGACCACCCGCGCCAAACGCCAGTCGAGTCGAAGCGCTTCGACAACCTATGGACACCCACCCACCGTCAAGCTAGTGTCGGGCCACCCCCACTCCCCCGCAAGCCCCCGACGCGCACTGTCGAAGCGCTTCGCACAAACGCTTGGAGAGCTGGATGGTCACCCTCGCCGAGGTCGCCCAGCACGCCGGAGTCTCGGCGAGCACGGTGAGCTATGTCCTCAGCGGCAAGCGGTCCATCTCCGTGAGCACCCGGCAGCGGGTCGAGCGGAGCATCCACGAGCTCGGGTACCACCCCAACGCGGGGGCCCGGGCGCTGGCGAGCAACCGGTCCAACATCATCGCGCTGATGGTCCCGCTCCGCACGGACATGTACGTACCCGTGATGATGGAGATCGCCATCGCGGTGGCCACCTCGGCCCGCACCCACGGGTACGACGTGCTGCTGCTCACGGGCGAGGAGGGTGCCGACGCCGTGCGCCGGGTCACCGGCAGCGGGCTCGCCGACGCGATGATCATGATGGACGTCGAGCTGGACGACGAGCGGCTGCCGCTGCTGCGCGGCACGGACCAGCCGTCCGTCCTCATCGGCCTCCCGGCCGACACCGAAGGCCTGACCTGCGTCGACCTCGACTTCGGAGCGACGGGCGCGCTGTGCGTCGAGCACCTCGCGATGCTCGGACACCGTGACATCGCTGTCATCGGCGAGGCGCCCGCGGTCTACGAACGGCACACCGGCTTCGCCGAGCGCACCCTCGACGGACTCCGCTCCCGGTCCCGGGAGCTGGGCCTGCGGGTGCTGCACCGGCCGTGCGAGGGCGGCTACGACGCCATGTCGCTGACGCTGTCCCGGATCTTCGACGAGCGGCCCGCCACCACGGGCTTCGTCGTGCAGAACGAGTCCGCGGTCGAACCCCTGCTCGCGCTGCTGCGCCAGCAGGGCCGAGCCGTCCCCGAGGACGTCTCGGTGGTGGCGATCTGCCCGGAGCAGGTCGCGACCCAGGCCTCCGTACGGCTGACCTCGGTTGCGATCCCGGCACAGGAGATGGGCCGCACCGCCGTGGAGCGCCTGGTCGCCAAGCTCGGCGGGCAGGGCGAGGACGACGTCGTGCTCATCGCCCCCGAGCTGACCGTCCGCGCGAGCACGGGTCCGGCCCCCGCCGCCCCCTGAGCACCCGCAACCGCCCCACCGCGCACCGCGCACCGCGCACCGCGCACCCGCACGCCTCCCCCGGTGCCGGAGCACCCCGTCCTGTCCCGGCGGGCCGTTCCGCGTCGCGTCCCCGGGTCCTGCCGCCACTCCTTCCCCCAGGAGCACCCGCACCTTCAGGAGCACCCGCATGAACCAGCCCGCCGAGACCGTGCCCCAGCAGCACGCGCGACCCGAGCAGCACGATCCGCCCGAGCGGCACGGCGGGCCCGGACAGGGCTCCGCCGGCCTCGCCCAGTCCTCGCCCACCGTGGGCACCTTCCGCGAACGCGGGGGCGCCCTGGAGTGGAGCGGCCGCCAGGAGACCGTACGCGTGGAGCCCTGGGGGCCGGACGCCGTCCGGGTGCGGGCCAGGCTGGGCGGTCCCGTCCTCGACGGGCTGCCGTGCGCGCTGCTCGACGAGGCGCCCGAGACCGGCTCGGCGGTCCGGATCGAGGACGGCGTGGGCCGGCTGACCGTGGGCGCGCTGACCGTCGAGGTCGGCGCGGACGGCCTGGTCCGATTCACCCGTACCGCGGACGGCGCCGAACTGCTCTCGGAGGAGCGGGCCCACTTCTGGTGGCCGGGGCCGCGCCTGTACACCCCCGTCGGCAACGGACACCACCGGCTGGAGCAGCGGTTCGCCGCCTACGAGGGCGAGAAGCTGTACGGCCTCGGCCAGCACCAGCACGGCCTGCTCGACCAGAAGGGCGCCGTCCTCGACCTCGTCCAGCGCAACGCCGAGGTGACGATCCCCGTCCTCACCTCCAGCCGCGGCTACACCCTGCTGTGGAACAACCCGGCGGTCGGCCGCGTCGAGCTCGCGGCCAACGGCACGCGCTGGGTGGCGGACTCGGCCCGGCAGATCGACTACTGGATCACCGCGGGCAGCCCCGCCGACGCCCAGCGCCGCTACAGCGCGGCGACCGGGCGCTCGCCGATGCTCCCGGAGTGGGCGGCGGGCTTCTGGCAGTGCAAGCTCCGCTACCGCACACAGGACGAACTGCTCTCCGTGGCACGGGAGTACAGGCGCAGAGGGCTGCCGATCGACGTCATCGTGTGCGACTTCTTCCACTGGACGCACCTGGGCGACTGGAAGTTCGACCCCGCCGAGTGGCCGGACCCGGCGGCGATGCAGCGGGAGCTCGCGGAACTCGGCATCCGGCTCGTCGTGTCCGTGTGGCCGTCCGTGTCCCCGCTCTCCGGGAACCACGCGCTCATGGAGCAGCGCGGCTGGTTCATCGGCACGGAGTACGGCCCGGTGGCGCACGCCGACTGGCCCGACAAGGATGTCGCCTCCACGGTCCAAGTGGCCTTCTACGACGCGACGAACCCGGAGGCCCGCGCGTTCCTCTGGTCGCGCGTGAAGGAGAACTACGTCGACCCGTACGGGATCACGTCCTTCTGGCTCGACGCCTGCGAGCCGGAGCTGAAGCCGGGCTTCTCCGAGAACCTGCGCTACTGGGCGGGACCGGGCCTCGAAGTCGCCAACATGTATCCGCGCGAGAACGCCCGCACCTTCCACGAGGGCATGACCGCGGCCGGGGAGAGCGAGGTCGTCACGCTCAACCGCTCGGCCTGGGCGGGCAGTCAGCGCTACGGCGCCGCCCTGTGGTCCGGGGACATCGGCACGGACTTCGCGACCCTGCGCCGCCAGGTCGCGGCCGGGCTGAACACCGCGCTGTCCGGCATCCCGTGGTGGAACACCGACATCGGCGGCTTCCACGGCGGCGACCCGGACGACCCCGGGTACCGCGAAGTGATGGTCCGCTGGTTCCAGTTCGGCGCGTTCTCCCCGCTGATGCGGCTGCACGGCTTCCGCGACCCGGGCATGCCGCTCGGCCCGGACATGACCGGCGGCCCCAACGAGGTGTGGTCGTACGGCGAGGAGGCCGGCGCGATCATGGAGAAGTACCTGCGTCTGCGGGAGCGGTTGAAGCCGTACGTGCTGCGGGTGATGCGCGCCGCGCACGAGGACGGGCAGCCCGTGATGCGGCCGCTGTTCCTGGAGTTCCCCGAGGACCAGGCGGCGTGGTCGGTCGACGACGCGTACCTCTTCGGACCCGATCTGCTGGTCGCCCCGGTGCTGACCGCCGGCGCGACGGCCAGGACCGTCCACCTGCCTGCGGGGGCGCGCTGGACCGACGCGTGGACCGGCCGGGCGTACGAGGGCGGCGGGGCCGTGACCGTGGAGGCGCCGCTGGACCGCATTCCGCTGTTCCTGCGGGACGGGGCGACCCTCCCCGTCACCGGCTGACCCGACGGCTCCGCCGCCGGGGGCACCCCGGTTTCCCGGCCGCCGGACAGCCGGGGACCCGGGGTGCGCCGGGCCGCCGGTGCCGGCGCGTGGACCGGCACCGGCGGCCGTGCGGGCTCAACTGCTGCTGACCGTCAGGTTGTCGGTGCGGAAGTCCAGGCCGCCGGACGACGAGGTGATCTCGTACCCGAACTGGACGTCGCCGATGGTCTCGTTGCCGAACCAGCCCTTGGTGTCCTTGATCCACCTCAGGATGGGCAGGATGTTCACCGTGCCGGAGCTGGAGTCGGAGGTGCGCAGGAACGAGAAGACCTCGTTGGCGCCGTTGCTGCCCTTGTGGACGGTCCAGGTGTGGCCGCCCAGGCTGACGTTGCCCTGCGAGGAGCCGAGCGGGCCGACGGCACCGTTGTGGTTGACCCAGAGCATGATCTCGTAGTCGTAGTCGGTGTCCCAGATGTCGTACGAGGTGTTGTACGCGCCGGACGACGGGACCGTGACGCTGTAGCTGCTGGAGAGCGAGCCGAGCGAGGTGATCGTCCTGTTGATCACCTTCTTGGAGTTGGGGTACGACTTGATGCCGCCGGTGTTGGGGTGGTTGGCCCAGACGCCCCAGTTGGTACCGGAGTTGGCCCAGACGCACTGGCTGCCGGCGCCGGAGCCCCAGATGTTGTTGTAGAGCGTGTAGCCGTTCAGGGCGGTGTTGCCCCACTGGTCGCAGGAGCTCCAGACGGCGGCATGGGCGGGGGCCGGGGAGAGGCCGACGACCGCGCCGAGCGCGAGCGCCGGGCCCAGCAGGGCCCGGGTGATCCTGTTCGGCGTGCGTGTTGCCATGGTGTCCCTTCCATGGGTGGGGGGAGGTCGGACGGGGTCAGCGCGTCCCCAGGGTGAGGACGTGCTCCTCTCCGGCACGCAGGTCGAGCGGTCGCGCTCCGGAGGAGGTCCTGAGGTCGACACGGCAGGTCCGGCCGGGCCGAATCGCCGCACG
Source organism: Streptomyces fructofermentans (assembly GCF_014651055.1). Classification (GTDB taxonomy): domain Bacteria; phylum Actinomycetota; class Actinomycetes; order Streptomycetales; family Streptomycetaceae; genus Streptomyces; species Streptomyces fructofermentans. The sequence continues at coordinate 67,793 of NZ_BMWD01000030.1, read as the reverse complement.
GGCCCCGCGCCGGCTCCAGCGCAGGTCGACGTCGGCGCCGAACCGGGTCCGTACGCCCCGCAGTTCGCCCGCTGGAAACCGGGCGGGCAGCGCGGGCAGCAGGACCAGCCGGTCCGGCGTGGACTGGATCAGCGTCTCGATCACGACGGCCGGGAGGGCGTGTGCCGCGTCCGCGTTGTAGACGTCGCGGCCCGGGTAGTGCGCGCTCATCAGTGAGTCGTGGAAGAAGTCGCCCCCCAGCACCCGGCCGAGCGCGTGCGCGACCCGTTCGCCGTCGCGCAGTCGGGCCGCGACGAGGGCGTGGTGGAGGTGGCCGTGCGCGGAGTCGTTCTCGGAGCCGCGGAGTTCGAGCGCGCGGTGGGCGGCGGCCGCGAGGTACGGGGTGTCGTACGGCGTGATCTCGTCGAGCGGCCACACCCCGTACAGGTGGCTGAGGTGCCGGTGCTCGTACGTGTCGTCGAGACCGGGCCACGCCCACTCGGCCAGCGCCCCGTCGCCGTTGACGCGGTGCGGGGGCAGCCGCCCCGCGAGGGCCAGCCAGCGGTCCGCGTCGGGTCCGGGGCGGCGGGCGGCGGCCGTGCACAGGGCGTGCCGTGCCGCCGACAGGTCCATGGCGGCGTCGAGCGCGCCCCGGCCGGCGTTCGCGGGGGCGTTCTCGGGCGAGTAGGAGGGGACGACGACGACCTGGCCGTGCTCGTCGGTCCGGGTGAGGAAGTCCTCGTAGAAGGCGGCCACTTCGGCGAGGGCGGACGTCAGGCGGGGGTCGTGTTCACCGCGGGCCTCGTCGTGGTCGACGAGCGGCTTGAGCAGCCAGTCGGCCCCGGCCGTCCACAGGTGCAGGGGGTACTCGCGGCTGAAGTGGTACGTGTACCCGGACTCGCCGTCCGTGTGCGCCGGGGCGACCACGCCGCGGGCGCCGAACACGGCCCGGGCGTTCTCCCGCCAGTGCTCCAACTGGCCGTGTACGAGAGCGGCTTGGGCTTCGACGACCTCGGGCAGTGCCCCCGCGACGGCCGACGCGGTCTGCAGGTTGAGGTTGGCGTCCGTGGTGAACGCGCCCGACCACGCGGTGTCCCAGTCCCCCGTCCACAGTCCCGTTAGCCTCGGCGGCAGTGCCCCGGCGGCCGACAGCAGGTGGTAGCGCCCGGCGGCGAAGAGCCGTTCCAGGAGCGCGGGGCTGCGGGGGCGCCCGAGCAGCACCGAACCGGGGAGCGCGCGTTCGGCCTCGTCGGCGGCGAGGGTCAGGGCCACCCGCCCGTACGCGGGTCGGTGGAGGAGCAGATGGCGGTCGAGGAGCCGGGCGTGCAGCGCCTCCGTCGGCACCTCCCCGGGCGCGGGCCCCGGCACCTCCCCGGGCGCGGGCCCCGGCACCTCCCCGGGCGCGGGTCCCGGCACCCCGCCGGGCGCGGGTCCCGGCACCGGGGCGGGCACGTCCCGGTCGTCCGGTCCGGCAGCCTCCTGCCCGGCGGTCGCGTGCCCGGCGGTCCCGTGCCCGGCAGCCTCCTGCACGGCGGTCCCACGGCCGACAGCCTCGTGGCCGGTCTCGTGGCCGGCCGCTCCCGGACCGGGTGCCGGACCCGGTCCCGGCCCCGGTCCCGTCAGGCTCGCGCGCAGGGCGCGGGCCTCCGCCACCACGTCCAGCTCCCCCGTGTGGCGCCGGACCCGGGTCAGCAGCAGGACGGAGTCGGCCCCCTCCACCCGCAGACCGGGCAGGCCCGGGGTCGTCCGGCCGCCCGTGACCACGGCGAGGGTCGTCCCGGTGTACGCGCGGTCGCTGTCCGGGTACCCGACGCGGAGCCAGAGCAGGGCGCCGTCCGCGGTGAGGACCGTGCCCCGGCCGACCCGCAGCCCTCCGGGGGCGCCCGGCAGCCGCGGATCGAGGAGGAGGTCGAAGCCGAGGTCCGGTCCCGTGACGTACTGGACGACCATGTCGTCCGCCCGTGACACGAACACCCTGCTGTGCCGCTCGCCGCAGACCCACTCCACGACACCCGTGGTGAAGTCGACGGTGCGCCGGTAGCGCCCGACCGGGCCCGGGGGCCTGCGGGAGCGCACCTGGAAGGCGGGGTGGAAGGGCTGCACCCACTGGAGGGGGCGGCCGTCCGTGAAGTCCTCGGCGGCGTGCGCCTCGCCCGCGAGCAGGCGGTCCTGGAGCGCGGCGAGCCGTTCCGCGAGCTCCGGGGGCCGGGCGTGCTCGCTCCCGTTGGGGCGCACCAGGCTGTGGTGGGTCACGACGACCCGGTCGTCGTCCGGGTCGCCGAACACGAGGACGCCGTGCCGTCCGTTGCCGCTCAGGAACGCGTCCTCCCAGCGGGCGGCCGGGCGGGGCTCCCACGTCCCGCGGTCCGGGACGCCCTCGCCCTCGGGGCGCTCGGGACCCCCGGGGGGCGCCGGGCTCGCGGGGTCCGGTTCGGCGGGGTGGCCCGTCGGGGCCGGGCGGTCGCCGGGGTGCGCGGCACTCATGGGGCGAGCACCGCCACTCCGTGGCGCTCCAGCTCGACCGTGTCCACGACCCGACGTCCGGTGAGCAGGTCGCGGTGCGCTCCCGGCACCTCGACGGTGACCGTCCCGCGGCCGTGGTTGAGGACGAAGAGCAGGTGCCCCCGGCGTACGGCCTCGACCCGTGCGGGCAGTCCGTCGAGCACGGGGCGCGCCCCGGCCTCCGCCGCCGCCCGCGCCAGCAGGTCGCGCAGCGCCGCGGGCTCGGGCAGCGTGGTGACGTACCGGGCGCGGCCCCTGCGCAGCACGGCGGGGTGTCCGTCGAGTTCACCGCCCCGGTAGCGGGCCTCGGCGATCCCGTCCCCGGCCTCGATCTCCTCGGACCAGAGCGTGCCCCGGAAGCCGTCGCAGTCGACCACCTCCCCCGGGTCGAGCGGCCACCACTCGTGCAGCACCCGGATGCCGAACAGCTCCCGCAGCCGCTCGTCCATGCCGCCGGGCCGCACCCGGTCGTCCTCGTCGGCGACCCCGGTCAGGAAGCCGCAGACGAGGGTGCCGCCCGCGCGCACGTACGCGACGAGGTTGTCGATCGCGGCGTCCGTGAGCAGGTGGAGCTGCGGCACGACGACGAGCCGGTAGCCGGCCAGGTCGTGCTCCGGGTGCGCGAAGTCGGTGGTGACGTGGGCCTCCCACAGCGCCCGGTGCCAGGCCCGTACGATCCGGGCGGGGTCGACCTCGGACGAGGGCCGGCCCTCCTGGGCGCCCGCCCACCACGCGTTCCACTCGTGGAGGATCGCGACCTCCGCGCTCGCGTGCGTGCCCGCCGCCTCGGGTCCGATCCGGGCGAGGTCGGCGCCGATCCGTACGACCTCCCGGAACGTCCGGCCGTGCTCGCCCGCGTGGCCGAGCATGCCGGAGTGGAACTTCTCGGCGCCCTGCCGGGACTGGCGCCACTGGAAGTAGCAGACGGCGTCGGCTCCGCGCGCGACGGCCTGGAGGGACCAGAGCCGGTTGAGGCCGCGCGGCTTGGGGCGGTTGACGTCTCGCCAGTCGACAGCCCCCGCGGCCTGCTCCATCAGCATCCACGGCCCGCGGGCCTGGGAGCGCGTCAGGTCGTGGACGAGGGCGCCCTCCTGCGCTCCGAACGGGTCGCGCGGGTCCGGGTAGACGTCGACGGAGACGACGTCCTCCTCCGCGGCCCACTTCCAGCCGTCCTGACCGGCCCACATCGGCATGAAGTTGGTGGTCACCGGGATGTGCGGGGTGTGCCGTCGCACTATGTCGCGCTCGGCGGTGTAGCACTCCAGCAGCATGTCGGAGGTGTAGCGCCTGAAGTCCAGTACCTGCGCGGGGTTCTTCCGGTGGTGGACGCGGCGCGGCGGCAGCACCTCCTGCCAGTCGCCGTATCCCTGGCTCCAGAAGGCCGTTCCCCAGGCGGTGTTGAGCGCCTCCAGGGTGCCGTACCGGTCGCGGAGCCAGCGGCGGAAGGTGGCGGCGGCCTCGTCGCCCCAGTCGTGGGTGCAGTACTCGTTGTTGATGTGCCACATGGCCAGGGCGGGATGGCCCCCGTAGCGGGCGGCCAGGTCCTCGGTGATGGCGGCCGCGAACCGGCGGTAGGTGGCACTGGAGTGCGAGAAGTGCTGGCGGCCGCCCCACCCCTCGGTGCGGCCGTCCTCGTCGCGGGGCAGGGTGTCGGGATGGAGCTGGCCCATCCACGGGGGCGGCGAGGCGGTGGGGGTGGCCAGGACGACGCCGACGCCGTTGTCGTGCATCAGGTCGAGCAGCCGGTCCAGCCAGCCGAACTCGCGTGCACCCGGGCGGGGTTCGAGCCTCGCCCAGGAGAAGACCCCGAGGGTGACCGAGTTGACGCCCGCCTCCTTCATCAGGCGCACGTCCTCGTGCCAGGTCTCCTCGGGCCACTGCTCGGGGTTGTGGTCGCCGCCGAAGAGGATCCGGCCGCGGGTCGCGTCACCGAGCCCGGGCATCAGACGGGCTCCCCGTACGCGAGGCCGCGCCCGTCGCGCCACCGGTGGGCGGGCGCGGTCGGGGCCGTCACTACCGGGGTGCGGGCGGCCGGGGTGCCCGCGGCCGGGGTGCGGGCGGCCGGGCGGGCGGACGCCGCGACCGCCGCGCTACTCGCGGCGATGGCGGTGACGACCGCTCGCCCGCTCGGGCAACACGTGCGCATGACACTCCTCGGAGGCTCGTGCGGATCGGATGGACGGGGTGGACCGGGCGGACTGGCGGACGGGATGGGGCCCGGTGGCGCCGCCGTGCGCCGCGGCCCGCCCGATGGGGCTGCGGTGGCGCCTCGGTGCCGTGCCGTGCGGTGCGGCTCACGTGACGGGCTTCGCGGTGGCGCTGTGCGGGAGGTCCGTGCGGGAGGTCCGTGCGGTGGGACCGCCACGGCCGGCCGGCGGTCAGGAGCGGACCGGCCGTGACGGAGTCGCAGGGCGCGAGGAGGGCCGGCGGCCGGGTACGGACGGCCGTGCGTCAGCCCTTGACCGCGCCGGTCAGCATGCCCTTCTTGAAGTGCCTCTGGACGAACGGCGACAGGACCGCGACCGGCACCAGGGCCAGCACCATCACGGCCATCTGGACGGCGAGCGGCGACAGTTGGCCGGTGTTGATCTGGGTGGCGAGTCCGACCGGCCGCTCCTGCTTCTGCACGAGCTGGATCATGACGTTCTGCAGCGGCATCATGTCCTGGTCCGTGAGGTAGATGGAGGCGTTGAACCAGGCGCTCCAGTAGCCCACCGCGTAGAAGAGCGAGATCACCGCGAGGACCGCCCGGGACAGCGGCATCACGATCTGCCACAGGATGCGCCAGTCGCCGGCCCCGTCGATCCGCGCGCTGTCGACGAGTTCGGGCGAGATGCCCATGAAGAACGAGCGCAGCACCAGGACGTTGAAGACGCTCACGGCACTGGGCAGGATCAGCGCGAGATACGTGTCGGTGAGCCCGAGCGCCTGCACCAGCAGGTACGTCGGGATCAGGCCCGCGCCGAAGAACATCGTGGCGAGCAGGGTCATCAGGATCCAGCGGTGGCCGAGCGAGCCCCGCCGCGAGAGGCCGTACGCGCAGAGCACCGAGACGGCCATGCTGAACACGGTGCCGGCAAGGGTGACGCCGAGGCTGACCAGTGCCGCGCGCTGCACCTGGCCGCCGCCGAGCAGTTCCTGGTAGGCGACGAAGGTGATGCCCTCGGGGACCACCACCAGGCCGCCCACCTCGTCGATGGTCCGCTTCGACTGGAGGCTGGTGACCACCACGATCCACAGCGGGAAGAGGATCGCGAATCCGGCGAGGCCGAGGACCAGCGCCTTGGACACGAGGCCGACCCGGCTCGGCTCCTCCTCCCAGGCCGGGCGCACGGGTGCGGCCCGGCGGCCGGGCCCGCGCACGGGCCCCCTCCGCCCCGCCGGTGGCCTGCCGATCACTTCGGTCACTTCTTGTACACCCCCTGCTCGCCCATGAGATGGGCGACCTTGTTGGCCAGCAGGACGAGGGTCAGGCCGACGATGCCCTTGATCAGGCCGGCGGCGGCCGCGTAGCCGAAGTCCTGGTTGCGGATGCCGTTCCACCACACGTAGGTGTCGAGGACCTCGGAGGCTTCGGGGCCCACCGCCTGCCTCTGGAGCAGCAGTTGCTCGAAGCCGACCGTGAGGGCGTCGCCCACCCGCAGCACCAGGAGGAGTGCGATCACCGGGCGCAGCGCGGGCAGCGTGATGTGCCACATGCGGCGCCTGCGTCCGGCCCCGTCCATCGCGGCTGCCTCGTACAGGTCGTCGGAGACCGACGAGAGGGCGGCGAGGAAGACGATGATGCCCCATCCCGCGTCCTTCCAGATGCCCTGCACGGTGACCAGGTACTTGAAGAACTCCGGGTCGGTCATGACGTCGAAGCCGCTGTACCCGTGGTCGGCCAGAGTCTGGGCGATGACGCCGGCGCCGCCGAAGATCTGCTGGAAGACGGTCACGACGAGCACCCACGAGAAGAAGTGGGGCAGGTACATGATCGCCTGGGCGACCGCGCGCACCCGCGGCCTGAGCACGCTGTTGATGAGCAGCGCGAGCAGGATGGGCACCGGGAAGAAGAGGACGAGCTGGAGCAGGAACAGGACGAGCGTGTTGCGCAGGGCGTGCCAGAACTCGGGGTCGGCGAGGACCCGGTCGAACTGCTCGAAGCCCACCCAGGGGCTCTGCAGCATCGCCACGAAGCCGTTGTCGCTCAGGTAGGGGTCGTAGTCCTGGAAGGCCACGACGTTGCCGAGGACCGGGACGTAGTTGAAGAGCAGGACCAGCAGGACCGCGGGCAGCGTCATCAGCAGGAGGGTGCGGTCGCGCCGCAGGCGGACGCGGGGGGAGATCCGTCCCGTCGGCCGCCCGCTCCCGGCCGTCCGTCGGGACCTGCCGAACCGCGCGAACCGGCTGATCCGACCGATCCGGTCGGTTCCCGCGGCTCCGTGCGCGTCCGCCCCGGCGTCCTCGGGTGCGGCCGTGCCCGGTCCGTTCCTCGTCCTGGCCCCGGCCCTGCTCCGAGGCACCGTGTTGTGCGACACGGCGTTCTCCCTGCCTCGGTCCGGACTCAGTTCGCCGAGGGGCCGTTGTCGTCGAGCAGCTTCCGGTACCAGTCGCGGAGCTTGTCGCCGCCCTGCCGCTTCCACTCGGAGACCGCCTGCTGGACGTCGCCGACCTTCTTGCGTCCGCGCACGACGTCGTCCTCCAACTGCTCGAAGTCGTCGGCGAGGTTGGACCAGCGGCCGGGCTCGGTGACGGTGAGCCCGTAGAACGAGGACTTCTTGGTGAAGGCGCCCATCCGCTGCTGCCACTCGATCATTCCCCTGGTGACCTCGGGCAGGTCGGGGTGCGCGACGAACGGCGCCGCGTCCCCCGTGTAGTCGAAGGCGCCGTTGACCTCGTTGACGCCCTTCTCCGTCTTGATGGGCAGGCCCTTCTCCATCTCGAAGTCGGTGCCCTCCACGCCGAAGTTGGTGAGCATGAACTCGCTGGTGCCGTAGGGCGCCGCGCAGAAGTTCGCGATGGCGAGGAAGTCCTCGACCTGCTTCCTGGACGCCTTCCTGCTGAGGAAGGTGAAGATGTTGGCGGGCTGCACCGCCCACAGGCGCGGGTCGCCGCCGTCCGCGCCGAAGATGTCGAACGCCGCCATGTCGAAGTCCGGGTTCTGGGCTCGCTGTTCGGACATCTTGCCCCACCACGAGGACAGGTTCTGGTTGTAGACCAGCACCTCGCCCGCCGTGAAGCGGTTGCCCGCGTCGCCGCCGGCCTTGCCGGACCGCGCGTCCGGGTGGACCACGTCGGCGGCGTAGAGCCTGCGCGTCCACTCCAGCGCCTCGAGGTACGCGTCGGTCTCGATCCGGTTCACCAGCTTGCCGCCGTCGAGGTTCCACCACAGCGCCTTGTCGCTGCCGGGCAGGACGCCGAAGATGTTGAACGCCGTCCACTTCATGTCGTCGCAGGCCCACACCTTCCCCTTGGCGTCCGTGGCCTCCTCGGCCCAGGACAGGAACGCGTCGGGGCTCTTCGGGACGTCGTACCCCTTCTTCGCGAAGAGGTCCCGGCGGTACAGGGGCGCGATGTCCGTGACGTACGAGGCGGGCATCGGGACGGCACGCAGCCGGCCGCCGAAGATGGAGCGCTGCCACGCGTCGGTGGGGACGGCGGCCAGGTTCGGGTAGTCCTTGACGCCGTCGCCCGACAGGTAAGGGCCCAGATCCGCGAACTTGGCGTTGACGGCACTGGGAATCCTGCCGTTCAGGTTCCAGCCGGGCACCACCACGACGTCGGGGATGTCGCTCGAGGCGAGCACCGCGCCGAGCTTCTGGTCGTAGGTGACGCCGTCCTGGTTCTGCCAGGTGACGTCGACGCCGATGGCCTCGTTCATGGCCCGGTAGTACGGGTTGTCCCCCGAGGGGGGTGTGCCCCAGAACGGCGCCATGACCTTGAGGCGGCCGCCGCTGCCGAGCTTCTTCGCGACCGAGGTCTTCAGGTCGGCGAGCGGTATCGCCCGGGTGAAGCCCGCGGCGGAGCCGTTGCGCGCGGGGATGTCGGGGCTGACGACACTCTGCGCCACGAACGCCGGAAGGAGCTTCTCGGCGTCCTTCCCCGAGGTCGTGCCCTCCTTGCGGCCATCCTGCGAACCGCCGCAGGCGGCCAGCAGGGGTGCCCCGCCCGCCACCGCGGCGGTGACGACCGCCGTGGAGGCGAGGAAGCTTCTCCGGCTGGGAGCGGAGGCGGAGGTGTTCGGCGTCATTGCGTCAACCCTTCGTGGCGCACAGCAGGACACCCGGCGGTGGGGCCGTCGGCTGTGGTGTCTCGAGTGGAACCGGCTGAGCCGAAGCGGACCTCGGAGGATGTGCGCGGCCCCGGGGCGGCTCATCGACAGTCGAGCGGAGTCGAAGCGCTTCGATGTTGGTGCGAGGTTAGGTGAACACCCTGGGGCGCACAAGAGCCGATTCCAAGATTCCTCGGAGGTTTGGGGCAACGCACCGCCTCTGTCGCCCCTTGCTTTCAGGGCCTGCGTCGGAAGGTCGTGCGCCGGGACGTCTTGACACCCGTCTCCGCGCGGCCCAGCATCGAAGCGCTTCGAATGCCTGGCCGCACTCGCCCGCTTCTGCCGCGAAGGAACCCCCGAGTGACCGCACCGACGCCGCCGTTCCGCGACGCGGGACTGCCGTTCGCGAAGCGCATCGACGATCTTCTGGAACGACTCCTCCCCGAGGAGCGCGTCGCGATGCTCCACCAGTACGGGCCCGCGGTGGAGCGACTGGGCGTCGCCGCGTTCCGCACCGGCCAGGAAGCGCTGCACGGGGTGGCCTGGACGGGCCCGGCGACGGTGTTCCCGCAGGCCGTCGGGCTCGGCGCGACCTGGAACGAGGACCTGGTGCGCCGGGTCGGCGAGGCGGTCTCCGCCGAGGTCAGGGCGATGCGCTCGCGCGACGACCGGGTGGGCCTCAACGTCTGGGCTCCCACGGTCAATCTGCTGCGCCATCCGCTGTGGGGCCGCAACGAGGAGGGCTACTCGGAGGACCCGCGGCTCACCTCGGCCGTCGCCACCGCCTACACGCGCGGGCTGCGCGGCGACCACCCCGTGTACTGGCGCACGGCCCCGGTGCTCAAGCACTGGCTCGCTCACAACAACGAGACGGACCGTGACACCTCCTCCGGCTCCGTCCGCCCGCGGGTGCTGCACGAGTACGACCTGCGCGCCTTCCGCGCCACGGTCGAGGCGGGAGCGGTGGCCGGCGTGATGCCCGCGTACAACCTGGTCAACGGGCGGCCCAACCACGTGTCGCCCCATCTGCGCGAGCACCTGCGCGGCTGGACGGAGCAGGACCTGCTCGTGTGCTCGGACGCGGGCGCGCCCTCGAACCTCGTCGACTCCGAGCACTACTTCGACACGCACGAGGAGGCGACCGCCGCCGCGCTGCTCGCCGGGGTGGACAGCTTCACGGACCACGGCACGGACAGCTCGATCGTCGTCGAACGCCTGCGGGGTGCCCTGGACCTCGGTCTGCTGACCGGGGCGGACATCGCGGCGGCCGTGCGGCGGCAGCTCTCGGTCCGCTTCCGGCTCGGCGAGTTCGACCCGCTCGTCGACCCGTACGCGGACACGTCCGACTTCGACACACCGGCCCACCGTGCGCTCGCGCGCGAGGCGGCGGAGCAGGCCGTCGTCCTGCTCAAGAACGACGGCCTGCTCCCCCTGACCGGCGCGGACACCCGTATCGCGGTGGTGGGGCTCCTCGCCGACGAGTGCAAGCTCGACTGGTACAGCGGCACCCTCATCCACCGCTCCACCCCCCTCGAAGGCCTCCGCGAGCGCTTCGGCGCCGACCGGGTGGTCCACGCCGAGGGCGTGGACCGGGTGCGGCTGAGGACCTCGGCCGGTACGTGTCTGCGCGTCCCCGGGAGTCCCGACGCGGCAGACACCGCAGACACCGCCGACACCGCAGACACCGCAACCGCAGCAAGCACGGCCGAGGGGGCGCGCACAGAGGGCGCGCTCGACCCGGCGCTGATCGCGGGCCGCACGGACCTCGCGCCCCTGTCCGCCGACGGCACGGGCACCGAACTCGCCCTGGTCGACTGGGGCGGTGGCGTGCTCACCCTGCGCGCACCCGACGGCCGCTACCTGTCGGTCGCCGACGACGGATTCGTGCGCGCCTCGGCGGACCGGCCGGGCGGCTGGGTCGTCCAGGAGACGTTCCGCCTGGAACCGCTCGACTCCCACGGGAACGGCCACCTCCTGAGGCACCTCGGCACGGATCGCTACGTCTGTGTCACCGCCGACGGCGTGAAGGTTGCCGGGGGCGAGCCGGAGATCTTCGAGCTGGAGGTCGCGGAACGCGGCGAGGACGCGGTGGCCCGTGCGGCGGCGGAGGCCGACGTCGTGCTCGTGGTCGCGGGCAACGACCCCCACGTCAACGGCCGGGAGACCGAGGACCGCACGACGCTCCTGCTCCCCTCCCACCAGCGGCGCCTGCTCGCGGCGGCCCGCGCCGCGAACCCCCGTACGGCCCTGGTCGTCACGTCCTCCTACCCGTACGCCGTCGACCTCGCGGACGTGCCCGCGGCACTGTGGACCGCGCACGGCGGGCAGGCGGCCGGCACCGCGCTGGCCCGGGTCCTGGCTGGTGACGTCTCCCCCGCGGGGCGCCTGCCCCAGACCTGGTACGCCTCGGACGCGGACCTCCCCGACCTGCTCGACTACGACGTGATCGGCGGGCGCCAGACGTACCTGTACTTCGAGGGCACCCCGCTCTTCCCGTTCGGCCACGGCCTGTCGTACGCGTCCTTCGCCTACGGAGGCCTCTCGGTCCACGCGGGCGGGCGGTCCGTGCGCGTCGCGTTCACGGTCACCAACACCGGCGGGACGGAGGCCGACGAGGTGGCCCAGCTCTACGGCCGCGCGGCAGCGCCTCCCGTGCCGCGCCCCCGGCGCGAGCTGCTGGCCCACCGGCGGGTGCGCCTGGCCCCGGGCGCCACCGTCGCGCTCTCCTTCGAACTGCCGCTGTCCGCCTTCGCGTTCTGGGACGTGGCCCGGTCGGACTGGCGGGTGGAGCCGGGCCCGTACGAACTTCTCGCGGGGGCGTCCAGCGAGGACGTCCGGCTGCGCGGGACCGTCGTCCTGGACGGCACGGCAGCCACCCCGCGTCCCGTCCTCGAACGCGGCCTGGACGCTGCGGACTTCGACGAGGAGCGGGGGGCCGCGATCGTGGACCGGTCGAGGACCTCGGGCGACGCGGTGTGCCCCGCCGACGGCGGCGAGGCCGAACTCCTCTTCCGCTCCTGCGACTTCGGGGCGGGCGCCCGGACGGTCACCGTCGTGGCGGCGGGCCGCGGAACGATCGGGCTGCGTCTGGACGGCGGCCCCGTGGTCGCGCGCCTGGACGTCCCTGCCACACCGGGACCGTACGACCAGGTCGCCGTGACGGCCCCGGTCCGCGTCGACGGGGTCCGCGACCTCCGGCTCGGGCTGCGCGGCCCGGTGCGGCTCGTACACGTCGGGTTCTCCGGCTGAGGGTCCGGAGCGGCCCGGCCGCACAAGGAGGGGCCCGGCACCGGGAGTTGACGGCGCCGGGCCCCTCGTCCGGGGGCGGTGACGCGACCCGGACGGGAGGAACGGCCCTGCCGTCCGGGTGCACTCGGTGCGTGCACACGCGACGACGGCCGGAGCCCCCGCACAGCGGGCTCCGGCCGTCGTCGGGCCCCTCGGGTCAGAGAGCGAGCCCCGTGAGCACCAGCACCCGCTCGTAGGTGTAGTCGTCCATGGCGAACCGCACGCCCTCGCGGCCGACTCCGGACTCCTTCACCCCGCCGTACGGCATCTGGTCGGCACGGTAGGAGGGCACGTCGCCGATGACGACACCGCCGACCTCCAGGGCGCGGTGCGCCCGGAAGGCGGACTGCAGGTCGCGGGTGAACACACCTGCCTGGAGGCCGTACTTGGAGTCGTTGACGGCCGCGAAGGCCTCGGCCTCGCCGTCGACCTTCCGCATGCTGAGGACGGGTCCGAAGACCTCCTCGCAGGAGAGCGTCACGCCGTCCGGCACGTCGGTGAGGACGGTCGGCGCGTAGGCGGCGCCGTCGCGCTTGCCGCCGGTGAGCAGCTTGGCGCCCGCGTTCACGGCCTCGTCCACCCAGGACTCGACGCGCTTGGCGGCGTCCTCGCTGACCAGCGGCCCGACATCGGTGCCGTCGTCGGACGGGTCACCGGTCACCTGGGCCTCGACCGCGGCGACGACGCGCGGCAGCAGCCGGTCGTAGACGGACGCGTCCGCGATGACCCGCTGCACGGAGATGCAGGACTGGCCGCCCTGGTAGTTCGAGAAGGTGGCGATCCGGGCGGCCGCCCAGTCGAGGTCCGCGTCGCTCGCCCAGTCGGCCAGCACGACGGCCGCGCCGTTGCCGCCCAGTTCCAGGGTGAGGTGCTTGCGCGGCACGGAGTCCATGATCGCGTAGCCGACCTTGTCGGAGCCGGTGAAGGAGATCACGGGCAGCCGCTCGTCCCGGACCAGCGCGGGCATCCTGTCGTTGGCGACGGGCAGCACCGACCAGGAGCCGGCCGGGAGGTCGGTCTCGGCGAGCAGTTCGCCGAGCAGCAGAGCGCTCAGCGGCGTCGCGGGCGCGGGCTTCAGGATGATCGGGGCGCCGGCGGCGATGGCCGGGGCGATCTTGTGCGCGCACAGGTTGAGCGGGAAGTTGAAGGGCGCGATGCCGAGCACGACGCCCTTGGGGAACCGCCGGGTGAGGGCGAGGCGTCCCTGGCCGCCCGCGTCGGTGTCGAGGCGCTGGGCCTCTCCCCCGTTGAAGCGCCGCGCCTCCTCGGCGGCGAACCGGAACACGGACACGGCCCGGCCGACCTCGCCCCGCGCCCACTTGACCGGCTTGCCGTTCTCGGCGGAGATGAGCCGGGCGATCTCCTCGGTCCGCTCCACGAGCCGCCTGCTGACGTGGTCGAGGGCGGCGGCCCGCACATGGGCGGGGGTCGCGGCGAACTCGTCGCGCACGGCGTGGGCGGCCGCGACGGCCTCCTCGACCTGGGCGTCACTGGGCACGGCGACGGTGCCGACGACCCGTCCGTCCCAGGGGGAGGTGACGTCGAAGGTGGACTCGCCGGTGGCCTGGCGGCCGGCGAGCCAGAAGGCGTGGGTGGAAGTCATTGGGTTTCCCGGCCCTTCCGTTGGTGTGTCTGGGGGTCTTCCACCCCCACGGTAGGCCCGACCTGCCCCGCGGTCGTTTGTCCGCCCAGTAGCACTCCCCGGCGCGGCCACTCCGCTTTGTCGTACACCCGATCCGTACGAGGGCCCCGGCGGGCTCCGCCCCGCGGACGGCGCCCCGCCCGACGCGAGCACCTCCCCGTCCGGACCGCACACCCGCCGGACCACCGGCAGCCCCCGCCCGCCTGCCCCGTACGGCCGCCTCGCGCAGCCGGCCGGCCCGTACGCGCCCGCCCGCCCAACCCGTACGGCCGCACGCCCCGCCGGCCCGCGCCATCGGACCCGCCCGTCGGGACCGCCCCCGCCCCGGGCTCACGGCCCGTACGCGCCACGCGCCGAGCGGGTGGCCCCTGTACGGAGGACTGCGGCCCGGTCGCCGACGCGGGGAGCCGGACTGCCGGCCCCCGCACCACCGTGCCGCCCGCACCGAGCGCCAGGCGTCCGGCCCAGGACCCGCGCCGGATGCCGGATGCCGAATCCGGATGCCGACCACCCGCCGCCCCGGCCCACGCGTCCCGCGGACCCGGACCGTCGGCCGCGGGCCGGCCTGCTCGGGGCGGGCCGGCCCGCCCCCGGGCACCCCGCGACGCCCCCTCGGCACCCGCGCGGCGAGCGCCCCGGGGCCGGTTCACCCGAAAGGGCGGGGCGGGCGGGACCTACTCCCCCGTACCCGGTCCCGCCGAGGCTGCCGTGTCCGCCGAGGCCGCCGTGTTCGCCGGAGCAGCCGCGCCGACCGCGCCCACCCGGCCGGCAGGGGTGTCCGCCCCCGCGGTCGTCTTCAGCGCGAGCCACAGCTCCATGCGTACGTCCGGATCGTCCAGGGAGCGCCCGAGGATCTCCTCCACGCGCCGCATCCGGTACCGCAGCGTGTGCCGGTGCACGCCGAGATCCGCCGCCGCCGCGTCCCACTGCCCGTGCCGGGACAGCCAGGCGCGCAGCGAGGCCACCAGGTCCCCCCGGCCCGTCGCGTCGTGCTCGCGCAGCGCGCGCAGCAACCCGTCGGCGAAGGCCCGTACCGCGTCGTCCGCGAGCAGCGGCACCACGGACCCGGCGGCCAGTTCCTCGTGCTCGACGAGCACCCGCCCCCGGCGCCGGGCCACGGACAGGGCCTGCTCGGCCTGCTTGTAGGCGGCCGCGGCCGCCACGGGCCCGGCGGGCGCGGAGAGCCCGACGACCAGTTCGTCCTCGTCGCCGCCCGGCTCGGAGGCACCCCGCGCGCCGCCCACGGCCTCCGCGTACTGGGCGCAGGCCGAGACCACCGCGCCCCCGTCCGCGGCGAGCACGACGAGCCGCTCGCCGTCCGGTACGACGAGCACGGTCTCGCCGGAGCGGGCCGCGGCCGACTCGACCACCTCGGCGAGACCGCCCAGCAGGTCGCCCCCGGCGTGCACGACCTCGTCGGCGACGGCGAGCACGGCCGCGGCGGCCTCACCCGCCGGGGCACCCGCCCGACCCTTCCCGGTGCCGCCGGGAGCCGTTCCGCCACCGGCGCGGGCCCGCCCGGCGGAGGCGGACGCGGCCTCGGCGAGCATCATCCGGTAGGGCGCGTCGAGCAGCCCTCCGTACAGGTCGCCGGCAACCGCGCGGGCGTGGTCGGACTGTCCGGCCAGCAGCATCCGCAGCACGGCCGCCCCGATCCGCTGCTCGGCGGCGTGCAGCGCGCGGGACCGCTCGGTCGTCAGGGTGAGCAGGGCGATCGCGGAGTGCACGGCGTAGCGCTCGGCCGTCCCGAGCGCGGCGGCGGTGCCGACGGCCAGTGCGGCGCGGGCCCGCCGGCCGGTGCCCAGGGAGTGCAGCTCGACGCGGTCCTCCCCGTCCTCGGCCAGGCCGCCCACCACGGAGCTGGCGGGCGCGGCCCGCTCGCGCAGCCGTTCCACGTCAGCGGTGAGCCGGGCCGCCCGGCGTCCGGCCCAGTCGGGCGCGGTGGCGACGAGGGCGCCGGACGCGTCGTAGAGCGCGGCCCAGCCGTCGACCTGCGAGGCGAGGGCGGAGAGCAGGCCCTCGGGCCCGTCGCTGAGCGCCTGCTTGGTGAGTTCCCGCTGCGCGGCGAACCCGGCGGTCACGGCGCGGTACTGGTCGGCCGCGATGGCGGCGGAGACGGCCTTGCTGATGGCGAGGAAGGGTGTGCGGCGGGGCACCTCCAGGAGGGGAAGCCCCTCCTCCTCGGCCGCGTCCACGAGGGCCTCGGGGATCTGCTCGTAGTGCACGCCGACGGCGAAGCCGAGCCCGGCGACCCCGGCTCCCACCAGCCGCTTCACGTACCGGCGCATCGCGTCGGCGTCCTCCGCCTCCAGCTTGAGGGCGGTGATCAGCAGCAGCTCCCCGCCCTCCATGTACGGCACGGGGTCGGTGAGCTCGCTGGCGTGGACCCAGCGCACGGGGGTGTCGAGGCGTTCCCCGCCCGCGCGCACGGTGAGTTTGAGCGCCGAGTGGTGGACGAGCGAGCCGAGCGTGGGGGGCATGGTGCCTTCAGGTCTTCACGGGTTCTTCGACGGTCACGGACGGTGTGTTCCTTTGGCCGCAACGTATGAACGACCTGTGTCGATTCTGCCTCACCGTACGGTCGCCCCGTGACCCCCGTGCCCGGACCGCGTGCCCGGCGCACCCCTCAAAAAGCCCTCAGGCCAGAAGTCCCCCGGCCGTCCCCCGGAGTCCCGCGGCCCTCACTCGTGCCGGTCCCGGAGGTCGACGAGCAGCGGCGGCGCGTGCTCCCCCCGGACACCGGTGAGCGACAGGACCGCGTGGCCGGGCGGCACCCCGTGTGCCAGCTCGGACGCGGACCAGCGCTCCCGCTCGACCTGGCGCACGGTCACGGCGCGGGCGGTCGGCGCGTTTCCCGTGATCACCCGGCGCAGCATGTGCACGGCCTTGCCCGCCGGTGTCTCCGCGATGATCTGGCGGTCGGTGACGTCCCGCGCCTCGGTCCACTCCTTGCCCCAGACCTCGGCGAAGTCCTGGCCGTCCCAGGGGGTGAGGCCGGAGAGCGCCATCCGGCACCCGATGGCACCGAGCACCGGTGACCGCAGGGCCCTGGGGACGTCGTCCAGCGTGCGCAGGGTCAGTACGGCGCCGGCGTTGGCCGAGCGCAGGCGCTGGATGCCGCGTACGGCCCCGGGAGTGATCACGCCCGTGGCGTCGTCGAGGACGAGGCAGGCGAACAGCGACCGGTCCTCGCGGACGGAGACGCTGGCGGCGAACTGGGCGAGGACGAGCCGGGCGAGCATCCGGGAGGCGTCGGCGTGCCCGCGCTCGGGCAGGTCGATCCGGACGCGCACCGGATGGTCCAGGGCGCGCAGGGAGAAGGGCCGGGACTGCCCGGAGGTGTCGAAGAAGCCGGCGAACGCGGGCCGGTCGAGCAGGGCGACCCGGTCTGCGAGCACGCCGCCCACGTCACCGGGGTGCCCGAGCTGCCGTTCCCGCGCGTCGAGCTCGCGCAGCAGGGAGTCCTGCCCGGAGTCCGTGAGCCCCTTGCGGAGTTCCCTCAGCGGCTCGGGGGCGCCGTCGAGCAGCCGGCGCAGTTCGGGCACGGAGGGGAAGCGCCCGTGGACGGCCCGGTAGGGCCCGAGGAGTTGCGCGAGCACGGTCGTGGAGCGCCTGCTGTCGCCGCCGGGGTGCGGGTCGGCGAGGTCGCCGACGAGCGCCTCGGCGAGGACGGCGGCGGCCTCGTCCGGGTCGGTGGTGCCGCCGTACAGGTCGAGGTCGTACACGGATTCCGGGTTCCCGACCCGCACCACGACGTCGTACGCGTCGACCGGGCCGAGCCCGGCCCCCGCGGCGCCGACGACGACCACGGCGGCCCGTCCGGCGAGGGCGTGCAGGCACAGGGACTCGGCGAGCGGCCGGACGACCCGGCCGCTCTTGCCCGACCCGGCGGGGCCGACGGCGAGCAGCGAGGTGCCCAGCAGTTCGGGGCCGAGGGCGAGCCCGGTCCCCCGGTAGGCGTACGGGTTGCGCGGGTCGTCGGCGGTCGTGCCGATCCGCACCTGCCCGGTGACGAGGTCGTG
This sequence comes from Streptomyces fructofermentans, assembly GCF_014651055.1. Taxonomy (GTDB): domain Bacteria; phylum Actinomycetota; class Actinomycetes; order Streptomycetales; family Streptomycetaceae; genus Streptomyces; species Streptomyces fructofermentans. The sequence goes on along the minus strand of NZ_BMWD01000030.1, from coordinate 50,107 downwards.
GCGGGCGAGCCTGCCGGGCAGGTCGCGGTCGCCGGAGGGGTGCAGGCAGGCGGCGGCGCCGTCCTTCAGCACGGCTCCGGTGAAGGTGGCGAGGCTGTGCCGGCCGCTGCGCACGCCCTGCCAGGCGCGGGAGATCCGCGCGTGGTCGACGTCCCGCATGCGTCCGGACCTGGCCTCGGCGCCCAGCCGGTCGGCGGCCTCGGCCGCGCCGGCGGCGCGCACCTGGTTCCACTGCGCTGGGTCCTCCGCGGGGGCGGGCGGCCGCTCGGCCGCGGGTGTGGCGCGGCGCCAGGCGGGGACGCCGTACCGCCGCCACACCTCGTTCCAGCGGCCGAGCCGCCCGACGCCGACCATGATGCCGAGGGCGATCGCCAGGTAGTAGGCGTAGACGACCACGACGGACCCGAAGCTGTGCGGCTCGGCCCAGGAGTCCGGGATCATCGCGTAGAGGGGGAGCAGCCACCAGCCGCCGAGGTAGCCGTTCCACAGGAGCGACCAGATGAGCCAGCCCACGAGGAAGGCGATGAGCGCCCCGCTGATGAGCTGCCGGGCGGGAATCCGCTCGGGCTCCTCCTCCGGCCTGGGCAGGTGCCCGAAGCGCCAGACGCCCGGTGCCGCCTCGGGGCGCGGGGTCCGCAGCCAGGCGAGGAAGGCGGACCCGTCGGTCGGCGGGGGCGTCCCGGGGGCCTGGGCCGGCCGTGGCGGGACCTGCGGCGGCCCGGCCGGCCGCGGCACACGATCGGCGTGCGTGCCCCGTGCGTCCTGCGTGCCGTCGCTGTCCATCGCCTCTGCCACCCCTGACCAGCCGCTCCATATGTCGTCAGCGAGTCAATCTAACGCCCCCACAAGGGGAGTTCACCGCTTACCCGGCCGGGATCGCGGCGACTCGGCCGCCGCCCGCCCCGGCGCGCCCCGATCCGCGCCGCGGGCCCGCTATGTCCACGGCGGACAAGCGGATTCGCCGACAACGCCCAGATGGAGCATGCCCACCCTCCATTACCGGCCCTAGCCTGCGAAGAAGGAAGCCGAGCGTCCGAAGAGATTCCGTTCGCGAGCCGTCCGCAAGCCGTTCGCAAGACCCCCAGGGAGCCCCTCATGAGCGCAGTTCCGCAGGAGCGCCGCGTCGTCACCGCCATTCCCGGCCCGAAGTCCCAGGAGCTGCAGGCCCGACGCACCGCCGCGGTCGCGGCGGGTGTGGGGTCCGTCCTGCCCGTGTTCACCGCGCGCGCCGGCGGCGGGATCATCGAGGACGTCGACGGCAACCGGCTCATCGACTTCGGTTCCGGCATCGCCGTGACCAGTGTCGGCGCGTCCGCCGAGGCCGTCGTGCGCCGGGCGAGCGCCCAGCTCCAGGACTTCACCCACACCTGTTTCATGGTCACGCCGTACGAGGGCTACGTGGCCGTCGCCGAGGCGCTGGCCGAGCTCACGCCGGGTGACCACGCCAAGAAGTCGGCCCTGTTCAACTCGGGCGCCGAGGCCGTCGAGAACGCCGTCAAGATCGCCCGTGCCCACACCAAGCGCCAGGCCGTCGTCGTCTTCGACCACGGCTACCACGGCCGTACGAACCTGACGATGGCGCTGACCGCGAAGAACATGCCGTACAAGAACGGCTTCGGTCCGTTCGCGCCCGAGGTCTACCGCGTGCCGGTCGCCTACGGCTACCGCTGGCCGACGGGCTCGGAGAACGCCGGCGCCGAGGCGTCCGCCCAGGCCATCGACATGATCAACAAGCAGGTCGGCGCCGAGAACGTCGCCGCGATCATCATCGAGCCGGTGCTCGGCGAGGGCGGCTTCATCGAGCCCGCCAAGGGCTTCCTGCCCGCGATCAGCCGGTTCGCCGAGGAGAACGGCATCGTCTTCGTCGCGGACGAGATCCAGTCGGGCTTCTGCCGCACGGGCCAGTGGTTCGCGTGCGAGGACGAGGGCATCGTCCCGGACCTGATCACCACCGCCAAGGGCATCGCGGGCGGCCTCCCGCTCGCCGCCGTCACGGGTCGCGCCGAGATCATGGACGCCGCGCACGCGGGCGGCCTGGGCGGCACCTACGGCGGCAACCCGGTGGCCTGCGCGGGCGCCCTCGGCTCCATCGAGACGATGAAGGAGCTGGACCTCAACGCCCGCGCCAAGGCGATCGAGGCGACGATGAAGGCGCGCCTCGGCGCGATGGCCGAGAAGTTCGACATCATCGGCGACATCCGGGGCCGAGGCGCGATGATCGCGATCGAGCTGGTCAAGGACCGTACGACCAAGGAGCCGCACCCCGAGGCGACGGCCGCGCTGGCGAAGGCCTGCCACCAGGAGGGCCTGCTGGTCCTGACCTGTGGCACCTACGGCAACGTGCTCCGCTTCCTGCCGCCGCTGGTCATCGGCGAGGACCTGCTGTCCGAGGGCCTCGACATCATCGAGCAGGCGTTCACCCGCATCTGAGCGGGGTACGGCTCATCGGCTGCGGCCGTTGGGCCGGGAGGAGAGGGGCGTGTGAAGAACGTGTGCGAGGTGGATGACAGGACGCGATTCCTCCTGTCGGACGACCTGCGGCTGCCGTAGGTTCTAGGCAGATGAGAGATACACCCCGCCCACAGGGGACTGTGGGCGACTCCGGGTCGGAGCTTCCCCGGCTACGCCCTGGTCGTGCCATCGCGCACACAACCGGAGCCTCTGGTTCCGGGTCTCCTCACCGATCGGACAGTCGCTCGCCCCAAACCCCCCGGGGCGCGCGACAACCCGATCTGATCGGCCGCCCCGGAACCACCCCCCCTGTTCCGGGGCGGCCGGCCTGGGTCCTGGGCCCCCTTCTCCTCCTCTTCGCGCTGCTGACCTGGCAGGCGGCCGTCGACACGCCGCTGCGCCGGGCGGACGAGCGCCTCGCCGGAACGGTCGCGGACAGCCGCCTGCCCGAGCGGGCCGCCGAACTCCTCGCCGACCTCGGCAACATCACGGTCGCCGTCCCGGTCCTGCTCGCGGTCGCCGCGCACGTCGCGTGGCGCGCCCGGCGCGCGGCCCTCCCCCGCTGGTGGCTGCCGCCCCTCGCGGCGGTGGGCGCCCTGGCCGCCGTACCGGCGCTGGTCGTCCCGCTGAAGATCGTCATCGGCCGCACCGGGCCGCCCGGCATGGGGGGCGACGGCTACTACCCGTCGGGCCACACGGCCACCGCGGCCGTCGGCTACGGGGCGGCCTGCCTGCTCCTGCTCCCCTGGCTGCGCAGCCGCTACCTCCGCCGTGAACTCGTCATCGGCTGGGCGGTGCTCGCGGGAGCCGTCGGCTTCGGGCTGGTCCGCCGCGGCTACCACTGGCCCCTGGACGTCGCGGGGAGCTGGGTGCTCTCGCTGATCGTCCTGTACGTCATGGCGCTGGTCGTCGAGCGGTACGGACCGCCCTCGGACCAGGAGCCGGCCCAGGCGGCAGGGGCCGCCACCGGGCGGTCCCCTGCCGGGCCGGACCCACGAGCGTGAAGCCGGGCCCTCAGCCGAAGTAGGCGTCGAAGTTCCTGGAGAACTCGGCGTTGTTGTGCCGGTCCCAGTTGATCGACCACGTCATCAGGCCGCGCAGGTCGGGCCAGGTGCCGTGCGGGACGTACGAGCCGCAGCCGGTCCTCCTGGTCAGGCAGTCCAGCGCCTTGTTCACCTCGGCCGTCGACACGTGCCCGTTGCCCGCGTTGGTCGAAGCGGGCATGCCGATGGCGACCTGGTCGGCGCGCAGCGGCGGGAAGACGTTGTTCGCGTCGCCCGCCACGGGGAAGCCCGTCAGGAGCATGTCGGTCATCGCGACGTGGAAGTCCGCGCCGCCCATGGAGTGGTACTGGTTGTCGAGGCCCATGACCGGGCCCGAGTTGTAGTCCTGCACGTGCAGCAGCGTGAGGTCGTCCCGCAGGGCGTGGACGACCGGCAGGTAGGCGCCGGCGCGCGGGTCCTGGCCGCCCCACTTGCCGGTTCCGTAGAACTGGTACCCGAGCTGGACGAAGAAGGTCTCCGGCGCCATCGTGAGGACGAAGTCGTCGCCGTACGCGGCCTTCAGGGTCCTCAGGGCCGAGACGAGGTTCACGATCACCGGTGTCTTCGGGTTCTTGAAGTCCGTGTCGTCGGCGTTCAGGGAGAGCGAGTGGCCCTCGAAGTCGATGTCCAGGCCGTCGAGCCCGTACTCGTCGATGATGCCCGACACGGAGGAGACGAACCGGTCGCGGGCCGCCGCCGTCGTGAGCTGCACCTGGCCGTTCTGGCCGCCGATGGAGATCAGGACCTTCTTCCCCGCGGCCTGCTTCGCCCGGATCGCCGCCTTGAACTCGGCGTCGCTCTCGACGTTCGGGCACTCGGTCGCCGGGCAGCGGTCGAAGCGGATGTCCCCGGACGTCACCGAGGTGGGTTCGCCGAAGGCCAGGTCGATGACGTCCCAGCTGTCGGGGACGTCCGCCATGCGGGTGTAGCCCGAGCCGTTGGCGAAGCTCGCGTGGAGGTAGCCGACCAGGGCGTGGGCGGGCAGCGGGGAGGGGCCGCCGCCGGAGCCCGCCGTCGTGGTCGCGGTGGCGACCGGCGACTTCGCGGACTCGCCGGCGTCGTTCACGGCGGACACCTGGAAGGAGTACGCCGTCGAGGGCGACAGCCCGCCGACGGTGGCCGAGGTGCCGCTCGCGGACTGGACCCTCACCCCGTCGCGGTGGACGGCGTACCCGGTGGCTCCGGGGACCGCGGGCCAGGACAGCCCCACGCTGGTCGAGGTGATCTGGCCGACGGTGAGGCCGGTGGGCGCGGCGGGCGGGAGGCCGGCGTCGACGCCGGGTCCGACCAGGGAGAGGTCGTCGACGTGGTAGGCGCCGGTGCCGTACCACCCGTGGGTGTAGACCGTCACCCGGGTGGTGGAGGGGCCGGTGCGGAAGGTCGTGGCGAGCCGCTGCCAGTCCGGCGCGGACTGCGTCCAGGTGGAGACGTCGGTGGTGCCGGTGCCGCTCGCGCCGAGGTAGGCGTAGCTGCCGCGGACGTATCCGGCGAGTGTGTACTGGGAGTCGGGCCTGACCGTCACGGTCTGCGCGCACCGGGCGTTGTCACTGCCGGCCGGGGTCGCCCTCAGTGCCGAACCGCCGCTGCGTACGGGTGAGGTGACGACCGTGCCCGCCGTGCAGGTCCAGCCGTCGAGGCCGGCTTCGAAGCCGCCGTTGCGGGCGAGGTCCGCGTCGGCCGCACGGGCGGCCGACGAGAGCGCGGCGAGGCCGGGCAGGGCCAGAACGGTGGCCGTGCACACGGCGACGAACCTTCGGTGGCGACGGACGAATGGTCTGCTGCGGCCGTTGTGTCCGGTGCGATCCACTACTGCCTCCGGGCATGGGGGGATTGGAGGGTGGAGCGCGCCCAACCTGGTCCAGACCAATCGAGTTGTCAAGACCTCTGCCGCCCGGGACGGCGGTCCGCGAACCGGTCACCTCATGGCGGCCCCTCCCTTCCCGCCAGCCCCGCCGCCGCCTCGTGCATGGCCAGTTCGAGCAGTGTCGGGTCCGTGAGGGTTCCCGAACCGTCCGGGGGGACCAGCCAGCGGACCCCGCCGGTGACCCGCCCGGGGTACGGCACGACGATCCAGGTGCCGGCCCCCGCGGTGCGCACCCCGGTGCCGAGCCACCTGGCCGCCGTCCCCGGCGCCACGAAGAACCCCATCCGGGAGTCGCCGAAGTCGACGAGCACCGGACCCGGCCGGTCCAGGGCCCGGGTCAGGACGTCGAGCGTGGGATACCCCAGCCCGCCCGGCAGGATCAGGACGTCCCAGAGCCTGCCCGCGGGAAGCAGCGCGACCCCGTGCGGGTTGCGCTCCCACTCCCGGCGGCAGGACTCCGGGTCCGGCGCGACGGACGCCAGCCACTCGACCGCCGTCTTGGCCCCTGTCATGGCGGAACCTCCCTCTCTCTTGTCGACGCGGGTCGCGTCACCGGGGAGAGGGAGGTCGGGCCCCGGCATTACGCGGGTTCGGCCCACGGATCGGGAGTGAACCGGATCACAGGGGCGGGCGGGGCGCACGCCGCCGGAGCGAACGGCGCCGCGCGCCCTCGCGGGCGACGGTCAGCTGTCGAAGCCGAGGCCCAGGCGGTCCATCGTCCGCAGCCACAGGTTGCGCCGCCCTCCGTGGGCGTCCGCCCGGGCCAGCGACCACTTGGTGAGCGCGATGCCCGTCCACGCGAACGGCTCCGGGGGGAAGGGCAGCGGCTTTCTGCGGACCATCTCCAACCCGGTGCGCTCCGTGCTCTCGCCCGCCAGCAGGTCGAGCATCACGTCGGCGCCGAAGCGGGTGGCGCCCACCCCGAGGCCGGTGTAGCCCGCCGCGTAGGCGACCCGGCCGGCGTGCGCCGTGCCGAAGAAGGCCGAGAACCGGGAGCAGGTGTCGATCGCGCCGCCCCACGCGTGCGAGAAGCGCAGGCCCTCCAACTGCGGGAAGCAGGTGAAGAAGTGCCCGGCGAGCGCCGCGTACGTCTGCGGCCGGTCGTCGTACTCGGCGCGCACCCGGCCGCCGTACGGGTAGATCGCGTCGTAGCCGCCCCACAGGATCCGGTTGTCGGCGGACAGCCGGAAGTAGTGGAACTGGTTCGCCGAGTCCCCCAGACCCTGCCGGTTGTGCCAGCCGATCGAGGCGAGCCGGTCGGCGCTGAGCGGTTCGGTCATCAGCGCGTAGTCGTAGACCGGGACGGTGTACGGGCGCACGCGCCGGACCAGGTTCGGGAAGACGTTGGTGCCGAGTGCGACCCGGCGGGCACGGACACCGCCGTACGGCGTACGGACGGCCATCCCGGCACCGGAGGTCCGCAGGTCGAGCGCCGGCGTGTTCTCGTACACGCGCACGCCGAGGCCGAGGCAGGCGCGCTTGAGGCCCCAGGCCAGTTTCGCCGGGTGGAGCATCGCGACCCCCCTGCGGTCGTGCAGACCGCCGAGGAACGTGGGCGAGTCGACCTCGGCGCGCACCGCGTCGGCGTCCAGGTACTCGACGCCGTCGGCGAGGCCCCGGCGGGCCAGTTCCTCGTGCCACGCGCGGAGTTCGGCGGCCTGGTACGGCTCGGTCGCCACGTCGATCTCGCCGGACCGCTCGAAGTCGCAGTCGATCCCGTAGCGGGCGACCGCCTCCTCGATGGCGTCGAGGTTGCGGGCGCCCAGCTTCTCCAGCGTGTGGATCTCGTCGGGCCAGCGGGCCAGCCCGTTGGCCGTGCCGTGGGTGAGGGAGGCGGCGCAGAAGCCGCCGTTGCGGCCCGAGGCGGCCCAGCCCACCTCGCGGCCCTCCACCAGGACGACGTCCCGCGCGGGGTCCCGCTCCTTGGCGAGCAGCGCGGTCCACAGCCCGCTGTAGCCACCCCCGACGACGAGCAGGTCGCAGGTCTCGGCCCCGGTGAGCGCGGGCTCGGGGCGCGGCCTGCCGGGGTCGTCCAGCCAGTACGGGACCGGCTGCGCGTCGGCGAGTGATGTCGTCCAGTTCTTGTCGCGGCTCATGGCGCTCGGGGCCATGATTTCAACTCCCCACGGGATTCTTGCGGTTATGCCTTCTGCCGGTTCCGGCGATTGCCGATGACCATTCCGGCCAGCACGAACAGTACGGCGACGATGAACATGGCCGTTCCGATGACATTGATCTGAACGGGTGTTCCGCGCTGCGCCGACCCCCATACGAACATGGGGAAGGTGACGGTCGAGCCGGCGTTGAAGTTGGTGATGATGAAATCGTCGAAGGAGAGCGCGAAGGCGAGCAGCGCTCCCGCGGCGATTCCGGGTGCGGCGATGGGCAGGGTGACGCGCAGGAACGTCTGCACGGGGCCCGCGTAGAGGTCCTGCGCGGCCTGTTCCAGCCTCGGGTCCATCGACATGACGCGTGCCTTGACGGCGGTCACGACGAAGCTGAGGCAGAACATGATGTGGGCGATCAGGATCGTCCAGAAGCCCAGCTGGGCACCCAGGTTGAGGAACAGCGTGAGCAGCGATGCGGCCATCACGACCTCGGGCATCGCCATCGGCAGGAAGATCAGCGAGTTCACGGCGCCGCGCGCCCGGAACCGGTAGCGGACCAGCGCGAAGGCGATCATCGTGCCGAGGACTGTGGCGCCGACCGTGGCCCAGGCGGCGATGCGCAGGCTCAGCGAGAGCGAGCCGCACATGTCGGCGACCCCGCAGGGGTCGGTCCACGCCTCCGTGGAGAACTCCTGCCATTCGTAGTTGAAGCGCCCCTTCGGATTGTTGAAGGAGAACACCGTCACGACGATGTTGGGCAGCAGCAGGTATCCGAGGGTCAGCAGACCCGCGATGACGACGAGATGGCGCTTGAACCAGCGTACGAGGGCCATTTAGACCAGGTCCTCCGTCCCGGACTTGCGGATGTAGAGCGTGACGATGGCGAGAATTCCGGCCATGAGGATGAACGAGAGCGCCGCCGCCGTCGGATAGTCGAGAATCCGCAGGAACTGCGTCTGGATCACGTTTCCGACCATGCGCGTGTCCGTGGAACCGAGGAGGTCGGCGTTCACGTAGTCGCCGCTCGCGGGGATGAAGGTGAGCAGCGTCCCGGAGACGACACCGGGCATCGACAGCGGGAACGTCACCCTGCGGAAGGTCGTGAACGGCCGGGCGTACAGGTCGCCCGACGCCTCGTGCAGCCGTCCGTCGATGCGCTCCAGCGACGTGTAGAGCGGCAGGATCATGAACGGCAGGAAGTTGTACGTGAGTCCGCAGACCACCGCGAGCGGCGTGGCCAGCACGCGGTCGCCCGCGGTGACGCCGAGCCAACTCGTGACGTCCAGCACGTGCAGCGAGTTGAGGGCGCCGACGACCGGGCCGCCGTCCGCGAGGATCGTCTTCCAGGCGAGCGTACGGATCAGGAAGCTGGTGAAGAACGGCGCGATCACGAGGATCAGGATCAGGTTGCGCCAGCGGCCCGCGCGGAACGCGATCAGGTAGGCGAGCGGGTAGCCGAGCAGCAGGCACAGGATCGTGGCGGTGCCGGCGTACGCGATGGACCGCAGGAACTGCGGCCAGTAGTCGGTCAGCGCGTCCCAGTAGGTCGCGAAGTGCCAGGTGACCTGGTAGCCCTCCTCCAGGGAGCCCGTCTGCACGGACGTGGAGGCCTGGTAGACCATCGGCAGCGCGAAGAAGACGACCAGCCACAGCAGGCCCGGCAGCAGCAGCCAGTACGGGGTGAGCCGTCCCCGTCTGCGGGGCGGGCGCTCCTTCGGAGCGCTTTCGGGCGCCGCCGGCGGCGCGTCGGTGAGGGTGGTCATCGGGCCGCCTCTTCCGCGACCGTCTCGATGCCCGCGGAGCCCGTCGTCCCGGCGAGCAGGGACTGTGCCGCGTCGAGCCCGAAGGTGTGCGCGGGGTTCCAGTGCAGGACGACCTCGGCGCCGGGCACCAGCCGGGGGTCGCGGTCGATGTTCTGGGCGTAGACCTCGAACTCGGGGCACACGGGGCTGTCGACGACGTACTGCGTGGAGACGCCGATGAAGCTGGAGTCGGCTATCCGCCCGGTGATCCGGTTGCGGCCCTCCGGTATCCCGCCCGCCTCGTCGGCGTGGGTCAGGGATATCTTCTCGGGCCGGACGCCCACCAGGACCTTGCCGCCGACCGCCGCGGGGGCGGAACAGCGCGCCCCGGGCAGGACGAGCTTGCCGCCGCCCGCCCTGAGGACGATCTCGTCGCCGCTCCTGGTGTCGACCTCGGCCTCGATGAAGTTGGACGTGCCGAGGAAGTTGGCCACGAACGTGGTCCGCGGGTTCTCGTAGAGGTCGGCGGGCGAGCCGAGCTGCTCGACACGGCCCGCGTTCATCACGGCGACCGTGTCGGCCATGGTCATGGCCTCCTCCTGGTCGTGCGTGACATGGACGAAGGTGATGCCGACCTCGGTCTGGATGCGCTTCAGTTCGAGCTGCATCTGCCGGCGCAGCTTGAGGTCCAGGGCACCGAGCGGCTCGTCGAGGAGCAGCACCTTGGGGTGGTTGATCAGCGCGCGGGCGACGGCCACGCGCTGCTGCTGGCCGCCGGAGAGCTGATGGGGCTTCTTGCGTGCCTGCTCGCCGAGCTGGACGAGCTCCAGCATGTCCTCGACCTGCTTCTTCACGGACTTGATGCCGCGCCGGCGCAGGCCGAACGCCACGTTCTCGAAGATGTCGAGGTGCGGGAAGAGCGCGTACGACTGGAAGACCGTGTTCACCGGGCGCTTGTACGGGGGCAGGTTCGTCACGTCCTGCTCGCCCAGCGAGACGGTGCCCCCGGAGGGCTCCTCCAGGCCGGCGATCATGCGCAGGGTGGTGGTCTTGCCGCAGCCGGACGCGCCCAGGAGCGCGAAGAACGAACCCTGCGGCACGGTCAGGTCGAGCGGGTGCACGGCGGTGAACGCGCCGTAGGTCTTGCTGATCCCGGAGAGGCGGACGTCGCCGCTGCTGTCCTTCGTCATGGTGGTCACGCCCCTGTCAGCTTTGCGAACTTCTCTTCGTACGCCGTCTCTTCCTTCGCGCTCAGGGAGCGGAAGGGGCGGGACTTGGCGGCCATGGCCTTGTCGGGAATGATCAGCGGGTTCTCCGCCGCCGACTCGTCGATCTTCGCCAGCTCGGCCTTCACACCGTCGACGGGACAGACGTAGTTGATGTACGCGGCGAGCTGCGCGGCCGGACCCGGCTCGTAGTAGTAGTCGATGAGCCGCTCGGCGTTGGTCTGGTGCCGCGCCTTGTTGGGGACCAGCAGGTTGTCGGTCGACGTGATGTATCCGCTGTCCGGGATGACGAAGTCCACGTCCGGGTTGTCGGCCTTGAGCTGGACCACGTCACCGGCCCAGGCGACACAGGCGGCGAGGTCGCCCTTGGTCAGGTCGGACGTGTAGTCGTTGCCCGTGAAGCGGCGGATCTGGCTCTTGTCGACGGCCTTCTGGAGGCGGGCGATCGCCGCGTCGAAGTCGTCGTCGGTGAACTTCGCCGGGTCCTTGCCCATGTCGAGCAGCGTCATGCCGACGCTGTCGCGCATCTCGGACAGGAAGCCGACGCGCCCCTTGAGCCGGGAGTTGTCGAGGAGGTCGGAGACCGACCTGACCTCGATGCCGTCGAGTGCCTTCTTGTTGTAGGCGATGACGGTGGAGATGCCCTGCCAGGGATACGAGTAGGCGCGGCCGGGGTCCCAGTCGGGGTCGCGGAACTGGGCGGACAGGTTCGTGTACGCGTGCGGCAGGTTCGACGGGTCCAGTTTCTGCACCCAGCCGAAGCGGATGAGCCGTGCGGCCAGCCAGTCGGTGACGCATATGAGGTCGCGCCCGGTGGCCTGCCCAGCGGCGAGCTGGGGCTTGATCTTGCCGAAGAACTCGACGTTGTCGTTGATGTCCTCGGTGTACTTGACCTTGATGCCGGTGCGCCCGGTGAAGGCGTCGAGCGTCGGATGGCGCTTCTCGCTGTCGTCGACGTCCATGTACTCGGTCCAGTTGGAGAAGTTGATCTGCTTCTCCTCGGCCGAGTGGTCGTCCGTCGAGACGCCGGCGGTGTTCTTCGCCGCGGGGATGCCGCAGGCGCTCAGCGCCCCGAGCCCGCCGAGGGCGAGCGCGCCGCCCGTCGAGGCGCGCAGCAGCGAACGGCGGGTGAGGGAGGCCCTGCCGTTGCGCAGACTTCGCCTCATGGCGGCCAGTCGGGCCGGGGACGGCAGGTCGGGCTCGTACTGCTCCATGCTCGTGGTGCCCTTTCGGGAGGGTTCGGCCCGGTCGTGGCCGACGGTGGCTAGCGGTCCCCGAAGATCGTGCGGTGCCAGTCCTTCCTGGCCACTGCGGTGTTGTCGAACATGACGTGCTTGATCTGTGTGTATTCCTCGAACGAGTACGCGGACATGTCCTTGCCGAAGCCGGACGCCTTGTAACCGCCGTGCGGCATCTCGCTGATGATCGGGATGTGGTCGTTGACCCAGACGCAGCCCGCCTGGATCTCGCGTGTGGCACGGTTCGCGCGGTACACGTCACGACTCCACGCCGACGCGGCGAGGCCGTACGGGGTGTCGTTGGCGAGGGCGATGCCCTCGTCGTCGCTGTCGAAGGGCAGGACCACCAGGACCGGTCCGAAGAGTTCGGACTGCACGATCTCGCTGTCCTGCGCCGCGTCCGCGACGAGCGTGGGCCGGTAGTAGGCACCGTGCTCCAGGCCCTTCGGGACCTCGCCGCCGGTGACCACGCGGGCGTAGGAGCGCGCCCGTTCGACGAACCCGGCCACCCGGTCCCGCTGGGCGAACGAGATGAGCGGGCCGAGGTCGGTGTCCGGGGCGAACGGGTCGCCGAGCCGGACGGTCGCCATGAGGTCGGCCGTCCTCGCGACGAACTCCTCGTAGAGGGGCCGCTGGACGTACGCGCGCGTGGCCGCCGTGCAGTCCTGGCCCGTGTTGATCAGCGATCCCGCCACCGCGCCGTGCACGGCGGCCTCCAGGTCCGCGTCGTCGAAGACCACGAAGGGGGCCTTGCCGCCGAGTTCCAGGTGCAGGCGCTTGACGGTGGAGGTGGCGATCTCCGCGACACGCCGGCCGACCGCGGTGGAGCCGGTGAAGGAGGTCATGGCGACGTCGGGGTGTCCGACCAGGTGCTCGCCCGCGTCCCGGCCCGCGCCGGTCACGATGTTGACGACGCCGTCGGGGATGCCCGCCCGGGTGGCCGCCTCGGCGAACAGGAGGGAGGTGAGCGGGGTCAGTTCGGCCGGCTTGAGGACGACGGTGTTGCCCGCGGCGATCGCCGGGAGGATCTTCCAGGCCGCCATCTGGAGGGGGTAGTTCCAGGGCGCGATCGAGCCGACGACCCCGATGGGCTCACGGCGTACGTACGAGGTGTGGTCGCCGGAGTACTCGCCGGCGGACTGGCCCTGCAGATGGCGTGCCGCACCCGCGAAGAACGCCGTGTTGTCGATGGTGCCCGGGACGTCGAACTCCCGGGTCAGCTTGATCGGCTTGCCGCACTGCAGGGACTCCGCCTGGGCGAACTCCTCCGCGTGGTCGGCCAGTTCGGCGGCGAAGCGGTGCATGGCGTCGGAGCGCTCGCCCGGAGTGGCGGCCGCCCAGCCCGGGAACGCCCCGCGGGCCGCGGCGACGGCCGCGTCCACGTCCTCGGCCCCCGCGAGTTCGTAGCCGAGGACCTCGTCCCCGGTGGCCGGATCGACGACCGCGTGCGTGCGGCCGGACGTGCCTCTCGCCAGTCGGCCCGCGATGTACTGGGCGCCGTCCGCAAAGCGGTCCTGCGCCTGGAAGCGATGGCCCGGATTGTGCATGTCGCTCTCCTCCGCCGTCCTCCCCGTGGTCCAGGGGTCGGCGTAGCTCCAGCTCGATTTGAGTGCCGATCCTGGCAGAGCAAGTGTGCTCCAACAAGTGATTCCGTTGTTGCCATTTGGTTACGCGACGGAATCTGTCGACCAGGTGTCGAGTCCCCATGGAAAAGGCAGGACGGATTGTCAGTGGTGCGTGCCAGACTCGCGTGCATGGGGAAGATCGATTCACAGGACACGCTGGTCAATGCGGTCCGGTCGGGCGAGAAGGTCAAGTACCTGCACTTCTGGGGGCACCGGCCGCGGCCTGACGGGCGGGTGGGAGCGAGCTGTCTCAGCCAGTGGTGGCCGTCGCCCTTCACCGTGGACGGGGTCGAGTACCGGACGGCCGAGCACTGGATGATGGCGGGCAAGGCGCGCCTGTTCGACGACCCGGCCGCCGAGCGGCTCGCGCTGGAGGCCGGGCACCCGGCCGGGGCCAAGAAGGCCGGGCGGCTCGTGCGGGGGTTCGACGAAGCCGTGTGGAGGCGGGAGCGGTTCTCGCTCGTCGTCGAGGGGAGCGTGCACAAGTTCGCCTCCGACCCCGTGCTGGCGGGCTTCCTGCTGGGGACCGGCGAGCGGGTGCTCGTGGAGGCGAGTCCCGTGGACCGCATCTGGGGGATCGGTCTGGCCGCGGACGACGAGCGCGCGCTCGACCCCGAGCGATGGCTCGGGCCGAATCTGCTCGGGTTCGCCCTGATGGAAGCTCGCGACCGGTTGCGGTTGCCCTCCGCCTGAGGGGTGTGGGCGCGCACGTTCCCGCGCCCCTCCCAGGGGCGCGGGGAACTGCGCGAGGACGACCACGGCAGCCGAGCCTCACGACAGAAGCAACGCCCAGGCAGGCCACCCCAGGGACGCGGGGAACTGCGCGAGGACGACCACGGCAGCCGAGCCTCACGACAGAAGCAACGCCCGGGCAGGCCACCCCAGGGACGCGGGGAACTGCGCAACACGACCACGGCAGCCGAGCCTCACGACAGAAGCAACGCGAAGGCCCGCTAGCGAGGCGTCAGCGCGGCGCTGTAGCCGCCCTCCGAGCCGTCCGGCGAATCAACGCTCTCCTCACCGGCGAGGAAGAAGAAGACGACGGCGAACGCCACACCCAGCGCGATCCCCACCACACCGCAGATGATCCCGGCCAGCGCCTGGCCCGGATTGGTCGCCTCACCCCGACGGGCCTTCCCCCGGCCGATCGCCCCGAAGATCACCGCGAGGACGCCGCAGACGAGCGCCACCGGCCACAGGCAGAAGCCGACCGCCGCGATGATCCCCAGCACGAGTGCCGCGGTGCCCAGTCCGTTGCTCGGCATCGGGGGCATCACCGGGTGCATCCCGGGCCAGCCGTAGCCCTGGCCGCCGGGAACCCCGTGGCCGGGCCCGCCCCCGCCGTACCCGGCAGCGGCGGGGTAGCCGTATCCGTACGGCATCCCGCCCGGACCGTCCGGGGCCACGGGCGGCGGCGGAAGGGCCGAACCGGCCCCGGGGTGAGGGCCGGCCGGCGGCGCGAAGGGGTGCACGGGAGCCCCGTACGCCGTGCCGTACGGAGCGGCACGGCCGCCGGACGCGTCCGGCGGCGCGAACGGGTTCGCCGGGGCCGTGGCACCGCCGGGCGGCAGGACCGCGCCCGGCAGCGAGGTGACCGTGTGCTGGTCGTGCACGGACGGGGGCGCGGCACCCGCGGGCGCGGCGTCAGCGGGCGCGGCCCAGGGGCTCGGCCCGGCCGGCGGCTTGTCCAGCGGAACGCCCGGCCGCGGGACCGTGTCCCCGGGGCCCGCCGGTCCGGCGGGTCCGGCCGCGGGACCGCGCTCCGGCGGGGACCACGGATCCGGTCCGTCGTCGCCCGGCGCACCAGGTATCCGTGCGTCGTCGGACATGCGTGGGGTCCCCTCTGCCGTACCTGCCGTCATGCTACGGCCCGGCTCTCCCCGGCCGTCGGCCTACGATGATCCCGAACCATCGATCAGCCGATCACACGCGCCCCGCCGGACAGGCGCCGGGCGCCGTTCCCGGGGAGAGACCCTTGACCGACCGCAGTGACACGAGCGTCCCGAGCGAACTGCACGCCTTCATCGCCGGACTGCCCAAGGCCGAACTCCACGTGCACCACGTCGGGTCAGCCTCCCCCCGCATCGTCTCGGAGCTGGCCGCCCGCCACCCCGACTCCAAGGTCCCCACCGACCCCGAGGCCCTGGCCGACTACTTCACGTTCACGGACTTCGCGCACTTCATCGACGTGTACCTGTCCGTCGTCGACCTGATCCGCACACCCGAGGACGTGCGCCTGCTGACGTACGAGGTCGCCCGGGACATGGCGCGCCAGAGGATCCGGTACGCGGAGCTGACGATCACCCCGTTCTCGTCGACCCGGCGCGGCATCGACGAGAACGCGTTCATGGACGCGATCGAGGACGCCCGCACCTCGGCCGAGGCGGACTTCGGCACCGTACTGCGCTGGTGCTTCGACATCCCCGGCGAGGCCGGGCTGGAGGCCGCCGAGGAGACCGCCCGGCTCGCCACCGCGGACAAGGTCCGCCCGGAGGGCCTGGTCTCCTTCGGTCTCGGCGGACCCGAGATCGGGGTCCCCCGGCCGCAGTTCAAGCCGTACTTCGACCGCGCGATCGCCGCGGGCCTGCACTCCGTGCCGCACGCGGGCGAGACCACCGGCCCCGGGACGGTCTGGGACGCCCTGACGGACCTGCGCGCCGAGCGCATCGGCCACGGGACCAGTTCCGCCAGGGACCCGAGGCTCCTGGCCCACCTCGCCGAGCACCGGATCCCGCTCGAGGTGTGCCCCACTTCCAACATCGCGACCCGCGCGGTCCGCACCCTCGACGAGCACCCGGTCAAGGAGTTCGTCCAAGCCGGCGTCCTCGTCACCGTCAACTCCGACGACCCGCCGATGTTCGGCACCGACCTCAACAACGAGTACGCGGTCGCCGCCCGCCTGCTGGACCTCGACGAGCGGGGCCTGGCCGCGCTCGCCAGGAACGCCGTCGAGGCGTCGTTCCTCGACGCCGCCGGCAAGGCACGGCTGTCGGAGGAGATCGACACGTACACCGCGGCCTGGCTCGCGCCCTGAGGCGGTGGCCGCGCGCCGCGAGCCAGCACAATGGTGCCCATGCGCACCGTGACTGCCGTGGCCCATCGCGGCGACCCCTACCGCGTCCGTGAGAACACCGTCGCCTCCGTGCGCTCCGCGCTCCAACGGGGCGCGGACGCCGTCGAGATCGATGTCCGGCTCACCCGGGACGGCGTGCCCGTGCTGCTGCACGACGGCACGCTGGAGCGATTGTGGGGGCACGAGCGACCGCTGCGGTCGCTGTCGTGGGACGAGGTGCGCGGTCTCACCTCCGGCGGTGTGCCGACTCTCGAGGAGACGCTGCGAACGGTCGACGACGGCCGGTTCATGGTCGACCTGCCGGGCCCCCCGGACCCCCGGTCCGTGCGCCGGATCGTCGGCGCCGTCCACGACCTCGGCGCGCGGGAGCGGGTGTACTACTGCGCCGGAGCCGAGGCCATGCTCGCCGTCCGGGCCGCGGACCCCGCCGCGGAGATCGCCCTGACCTGGACGAGTCTGGCTCCCCCGCGGGCCGGGCTGCTCGAAGCGGTGCGGCCGCGATGGCTCAACTACCGCTTCGGCCTGGTCGGCCGCGAGCTGGTCGACCGCGTGCACCGCGGCGGTCATCTGGTGTCAGCCTGGACGCCCGACACCCGGCGCTCGATGCGGCGGCTGCTCGACGCGGGGGTCGACTCGATCACGACGAACCGCGTCGACACGCTCCGCGCACTGCGCGCACGCCGGCCGGCGGCCGACCGGCCCTAGGGGTGATCCCCGAGCAACACCCCTGCGGTGAAAGGCAGTTGCTCGGGGTACGGGTAGGGGCGCAGCCCTCCTGGCAGACGATCCGCGACGGTGGCCGACGGCCGGACGATGAAGGCCGTCGATCACCCCGGGAGTCAGCCGATGCGCGTCCGAGTCCGTACCACCTGTGCCGCCCTTGTCGTACTCGGCCTGACGGCCGGGCCGCTCGCGGGCACCTCCGTCGCCGCGTCCCCCGCGCCCACCGCCGCGGCCGTGGTGCGCGAGGCCCCAGGCCCCGACGCCGCTGCCCTGCGCCGGGCGCTGGCGGGGCTGCCGGACGACGACGCGACCGCCGCGCTCGTACGCGTGGGCGGCACGGCCGGTGCCTGGCACGGCAGTTCGGGGGTGCGTGACCTCGCCAGTGGGCGCAAGGCCCTGGAGAACGGCCGGTTCCGGGCCGGTTCCACGACCAAGGTGGTCACGGCGGCCGTCGTGCTGCAGCTCGCCGCCGAGGGCGCGGTCGACCTCGACGGGCATGTGCAGACCTACCTGCCGGGCCTGCTGACCGACGCGTTCGAGCCCGTCACCGTACGGCAGTTGCTGACGTTCACCGGCGGACTGAAGCCGGGCGCGTCCCTGGGCGACGTGGCCGGGGAGGGGTACGAGCGGCGGTACGAGACGCTGACGCCCGAGGACGTCGTGGCCGCCTCCGTCGCCGAGGGCCCGGCGTTCCGGCCGGGCAGCCGCCAGGAGTACGGCAACATCGGCTACACGGTCCTCGGCCTGCTCATCGAGCGGATCACGGGCGACTCGTACGAGCACCAGGCGGCCGTGCGCGTCCTGCGGCCGGCCGGGATGCGGCACACGTCCTTCCCGGGCGGTCCCGACCCGCGCGTCCACGGCCCGCACAACCGGGGCTACCAGCGGCTGACCGACGGCAGGCTGGTGGACGCCACCGAGTGGAACATGTCGGACCGGTGGGCCGCGGGCGACATGATCTCCACGACCGCGGACCTGGAGCGGCTGCTGTTCGCGCTGTTCCGCGGCCGGCTGGTCCCCCGGCCGCTGCTGGACCGGGAGATGTTCACCCTTCCCGACGTACCCGGCGCGACCATGAGTGCCGGGCTCCAGTACTACGACGCGGGGGACGGCAGGGGCCTGTGGCTCAAGTCGGGCTCCCGGCCCGGGTACACGACGCTGCTCGCGGCCACCCGTGACCTGTCCCGCACGCTCGTGTACTCGGTCAACGCGACCGACGCCAAGAGCGAGGCGATGAACCCGGTGGCCGAACGGATCGTGGCTGCGGCGTTCGCCCGCTGAGTCGCGCTACGGGACACGGGCCGTTCGGACGGGAGCCCGACGGGGCGGGCTCCCACGGCCGGACCCCGTGCGGCGCGTCAGGCCGCCGGGGAGGCGCCGGCCGGGCGGGGCCGCGGCCGGGCGCCGAGCGCCTCCGCGCGCTGGGCCAGCCGCTTCAGGGCGCTCTCGCCCCACTGGAGGTTCGCCCGCTCCAGGGCCATGCCGCCCTGGAGGGTGAGGTAGGGCCCGACCCGTTCCGCCGTGGCCAGGTACTCGTCCTCGGTGCGCCCGGCGAGGAGGCGTTCGCGCATCCGCCCGTAGCGGGCGAGCTTGGTGCCGGCCCGCTCGACCCGCTCCGCCACCGCGGCCCGTACGGCTTCCATGTCGGCTGCGTCGCCGAGGTCGACGCACTGGACCTTGACCATCAGTTCGTCCCTGATGGCCAGCGGCTTCGAGGGGCCCTCGGCGAGGAACGCGCGCAGGACCTCGCGTCCTGCGGCGGTGAGGGAGAAGAGGCGCTTGTTGGGCCTGCGCTCCTGCTGGACGACGCGGGCCGAGACGAGGCCGTCGCCCTCCATCCGCTCCAGCTCCCGGTAGAGCTGCTGCGGCGTGGCCATCCAGAAGTTGGCGACCGAGGCCTCGAAGCCCTTCGCGAGGTCGTAGCCGGACGCCTCGCCCTCCAGGAGCGCGGCCATCACCGCGTTGCGCAACGCCATGGGGCCAAGTTAACACCCTGTTGATTAATCAAGGGGGTGACTAACGATGCCCGGCCCTTCCCCGACGGCGGGCACGACGGCCTCCCCGGCGGACGCGACTGACTGCGCCGCAGGCGCGGCGGGCGGCGCCGCCGCTTCGGCCGTCGTCGGGAAGGGCGTCGGCGGCAGCAGCGCGGGCCGCTTGGCCTGCCTGCCGTCGCCGGACGAGCGGCCCCTGACCCGCCGCAGGAGCCACGGTCCCAGGAAGCCGCCGGCCCAGCGCAGCTCCGCCCCCACGACCCGCAGCCGGGTGCGCTCGGGAAGTTCGCCCGGCAGCGGCAGCGTCCAGGTGTCGTCGCTGCCCGGCAGGGCGAACGCGTGCGCGACGGCGGCGGCGATGCGCGCGTGACCGAGCGGGCCGGCGTGCAGCCGGTCGGGGCTCCACAGGCGCGGGTCGGTGAGTACCGCGTGGGCCGAGGTCTCGGCTACGGCGACGCCGTGGCGTCCGGCCGCCTCGCGGATACGGGCGTTGAGGGCGAGCACCCGGTTGCCGAGGGGCCTGGCCAGCGGGATGATCCGGCCGATGTCGGGAAACGTGACCGTCGCGACCCGGGCGCCCTGCCCGGTGAGCGCGGCGAACATCGCCTCCAGATGTCCCGCCACCTCGTCCGCGTCGAAGCGCGGACGCAGCAGGTCGTTCATCCCGGCCACGACGGTGGCCAGGTCCGGCCGCAGCGCGAGAGCGGGCGGGAGCTGCTCGGCGCGGACCTGCCCGGCGAGGCGCCCGCGCACGGCGAGATTGGCGTAGAGGACGTCCGGGCACCCCTTCGCGATCTCCTCCGCGAGCCGGTCGGCGCAGCCGCGCAGCCCCTGGACGTCGTCCCCGTCCCCGAGCCCCTCCGTCTGGCTGTCGCCGAGAGCTACGTACCGGAGCTGTCCACTGTCCGCCACGGGGGACCGCCTTTCACGGGCATCGGGTCTGCGGGTGGCCGGAGGCCGGGTCGTCGAACCGGACGGACGCCCCGGCCCGTCGCGGCCCCCGGCTCCTCGGGGCCGCCGTGCGGCACGGGCGCGGGCCGGAGCCCGGCGACGGCTGCCTCCGCACCCTGACAACAGGTCGATTACTGCACTCGTACTCTATTCACTTTGTTGAGTAATGCAAGCGGCGGCGGCGCGGCCGGGCCGCCCGGTCACAGGCCCGCGATCGCGTTCCACCGCTTCGTGAACTCCGTGCGCTCCTTCGCCGTGATGTCACGGGCGACGGCGAGGCGCCGGCGCATGACGGCGTCGGGGAAGATCAGCGGGTTCTCGGCGAGTGCGGCGGTCTCCTCGTCCTTCGCGTCGGCCAGGACGTCCCGCGCGGCCGGGACCGGGCACACGTAGTTGACCCAGGCGGCCAGTCGGGCGGCCACCTCGGGGTCGTAGTAGTGGTCGACGAGCAGTTCCGCGTTCGCCTTGTGGCGGGCGAGGTCGGGGATCATCAGGGACTCGGACCAGAGTTCGGCGCCCTCCTCGGGGACGACGAACTCGATGTCGGGGTCGTCCGCCCGGAGCTGGATGACGTCCCCGCTGTACGCCTGGCAGGCCAGGACGTCGCCGCTCGACAGGTCCTTGATGTAGTCGTTGCCGGTGAAGCGCCGGACGCGGCCCTCGCGCACGAGCCTCTCGACCTGGTCGCACACGGTGTGGAAGTCGTCCGCGGTCCACCGGGTGATGTCGACGCCGTTGCCCTGCATGAGCAGGGCGAACGCCTCGTCGAGCCCGGACAGGAGTGTCACCCGGCCCTTGAGGTCGTCCGCCCACAGCTCGGACACGTGCCGGATCTCCCGTCCGACCCTGCGGCGGTTGTACGCGATCCCCGTGATGCCCGACTGCCACGGAACACTGTGGGTCCGGCCCGGGTCGAAGGCGGGTGAGCGGAGCTGCGGATCAAGGTGGGCGGTGACGTTGGGCTGGCGGGATCGGTCCATCTCCTGCACCCAGCCCAGGCGCACGAACCGCGCGCACATCCAGTCGCTGATCACCACGAGGTCCCGGCCGGTCTCCTGGTGGTTCATCAGGGACGGACTGATCTTCCCGAAGAACTCGTCGTTGTCGTTGATCTCCTCCGTGTACGCGACGCTGATCCCGGTGCGCTCCTCGAAGGCCTCCAGCGTGGGGCGCCGCGACTCGTCCTCGTCGTCCGTGTCGATGTAGAGGGGCCAGTTCGCCCAGGTCAGGCTCTTGTCGTCGGCGGACCGGTCGCGTCGCGCCCGGTCCTTCGGGTCGACGTACGCGGCCGGCACCCCGCACCCCGCGGCGAGCGCGGCGAACGCGCCCGTTCCGAGGGTGCTCAGGAGGGTCCGGCGGGACAGGGCGTTCCTCGGGTTCGCTCGCACCCGGGCAGCATCCCGCCGGGCCTCCCGGGCGGGCAATGGACGCTCCGTCGAGCCGTCCGGCCGGGGCGCGACATGGTGTCGCGTGGCAGCCCTTCGGCATGCGGGTCCGCGCGCCCTCGGCCGTGCCCCGGACCGTCCCGGGCCCTGAGCCGCCGCGCGCCGAGCCGCCGGGACGGCTCGAACAGCGCGCCCACCTGGTCCGCCGGCACCACGGGCCCGTGTTCGCGACGCGCAGGGTGGCCGCGCCCCCGACCGCCCCGGTCCAGAAGGCGACCCAGCCGGCCCCGCCCTCGGGCCGGTTGAGCCGTACGGCGTTGTCGACGAGGTTGCCAACGAGCCGTCCGATCAGCCGCGGTCGCCGTGGAGCGGGGCCGGTGCGAGGTCCGCGGACACCCGCGGCCCGGCGTCCGGCGTCCGGCATCCGGCATCCGGCAGCAACGCGCCCACGACGGCGGCCAGCTCCACGTACTCCCGCTCGTGCGGGCCCCGTTGGCCGCGCGCGAGGGTCAGCAGCACCTCGATCAGCCGCTCCTGCTCCTGCCCGGCCGCGCGGACCCGCAGGGACACGGCCCGCAGAAACACGGCGTCGGCGTCCGGATCGGCGAGCGCGACCTCGACGACGGCCTGCTGGAGGGTGAGCGGCGTGCGCAACTCGTGCGAGGCGTTCGCGACGAACCTCCGCTGCGCCTCGAACGCCCTCTCCAGCCGTTCTGGAGGACATCGGCGTCGACCTCCCGTTCCCGCCCGGCGGCGCACCCGGCGGTGGCGGGCACGGGCTGCCCGGGGACTGCGGCGGGCACGAGGAGCGCAGGCCCGCGCCCGGGGACGGCGAGAAGGGCGCGGGTGTCAGGGGCGGCGGAGGCGTCGGCCGTGGCGGCGGGGGGCCGGGCGCCGCGGAGTTCTCGTTCAGCGGCTGACGCCCGCACCGCACGCTCCGGGGCCCCGGACGCCGGTGCACTCGCTGAGACCCCTGCACGGGTCCCGGACGCCCGTGCGCGCACAGAGAGCCCGTACCGCTCCTGGACCCCGGACCCCGGACCCCGGTGCCCGCGCCGCAAGCCCCGTACGGGTCCCGGACCCCTGTGCCCGCGCCGAAAGCCCCGCACGGGGCCCGGTGCGCCGCCCGCGCGAGTGGCCCCGACCGGTTCCGGCGCCCGTGTCACGCGCGGGTCGCCGGGACCGGTTCCGGCGCGCGCGGAGGCCCGGGGGCGTCCGCGCCCATGGCCCGGCACCGGAAGCCGGAGCGCCCGCGCGCGGGGGCCCCGGACGGAAGTCGATCCGTCCGGGGCCCCTGTGCCGGTTCGGTCCCGCCCGCGTCTGCGCGGGCCGTCGGCTCAGCCCAGCGAGGTCATCACGTGCTTGACGCGCGTGTAGTCGTCGAAGCCGTAGCCGGACAGGTCCTTGCCGTAGCCGGACTTCTTGAAGCCGCCGTGCGGCATCTCGGCGACCAGCGGGATGTGGGTGTTGATCCACACGCAGCCGAAGTCGAGGACCTTGGACATCCGCATCGCGCGGGAGTGGTCCTTGGTCCACACCGAGGAGGCGAGGGCGTAGTCGACCCCGTTGGCCCACTCGACGGCCTGGGCCTCGTCCGCGAAGGACTGGACGGTGATGACCGGGCCGAAGACCTCGTTCTGGATGATCTCGTCGTCCTGCTTGAGGCCGGAGACGACGGTCGGGGCGTAGAAGTAGCCCTTGTCACCGACCTGCTTGCCGCCCGCCTCGACCTTGGCGTGCGCGGGCAGCCGCTCGATGAACCCGGCGACCTGCTTGAGCTGGTTCGGGTTGTTGAGCGGGCCGTAGAGCACGTCCTCGTCGTCCGGCTGCCCGGTCTTCGTGTCGGCCGCGGCCTTGGCGAGCGCGGTGACGAACTCGTCGTGGATGGACTCGTGGACGAGCACGCGGGTGGCCGCCGTGCAGTCCTGGCCGGCGTTGAAGAAGCCCGCCACCGAGATGTCCTCGACGGCCTTGGCGATGTCGGTGTCCTCGAAGACGACGACGGGCGCCTTGCCGCCCAGCTCCAGGTGCACGCGCTTGACGTCCTTGGCCGCCGACTCGGCGACCGAGATGCCGGCCCGTACGGAGCCGGTGATGGACGCCATGGCCGGGGTCGGGTGCTCGACCATCGCGCGGCCGGTGTCGCGGTCTCCGCAGATGACGTTGAAGACGCCCTTGGGGACGATCGAGCCGATGATCTCGGCGATCAGGACCGTGGAGGCGGGGGTCGTGTCGGACGGCTTCAGGACGACCGTGTTGCCCGCCGCGAGGGCCGGGGCGAACTTCCACACGGCCATCATCATCGGGTAGTTCCACGGCGCGACCTGCGCGCAGACTCCGACCGGCTCGCGGCGGACGATGGAGGTCATGCCCTCCATGTACTCGCCGGCCGAGCGCCCCTCCAGCATGCGCGCCGCGCCCGCGAAGAAGCGGATCTGGTCGACCATGGGCGGGATCTCCTCGGACCGGGTCAGTCCGATCGGCTTGCCCGTGTTCTCGACCTCGGCGGCGATCAGCTCCTCGGCCCGCTCCTCGAACGCGTCGGCGATCCTGAGGAGGGCCTTCTGGCGCTCGGCGGGGGTCTGGTCGCGCCACGCGGGGAAGGCCTCGGCGGCGGCGGCCATGGCCGCGTCGACGTCGGCCTGGCCGGACAGCGGCGCGGTCGCGTAGGCCTCGCCCGTCGCGGGGTTGACCACTTCGGTGGTCCGTCCATCGGCGGCATCGCGGAACTCTCCGTCGATGTAATTGCGCAGACGACGCAGCTCGGTGCTCACTGCCCGGCCCTCCTGTCGGATGTCCAACGACTCAGGTGTCCACTACCTGAGATGCCTGAGTCCCCACCCTAATCCTCGTTCTGACGTTTTCAACACCCTCGACGGGATCAGATCTGCGAAATCCGCAGGCTTCGAACGCGTAAACAACGAATTTCATCGATCAAGCCTTGCGGAACGGTCGAGTCCTCGTGCAGAGTGAGCCCGTGGCCAGTCGAAGCGCAGACCCCAGGGACTCACGGGACTCCCGCGAGTCCAGGAGCGGCACCCCCCAGTTGGACGCCGTCTCCCTCGCCATCATCGAGCAGCTCCAGGAGGACGGCCGCCGCCCGTACGCCGCGATCGGCAAGGCCGTCGGCCTGTCCGAGGCGGCCGTGCGCCAGCGCGTCCAGAAGCTGCTCGACCAGGGCGTCATGCAGATCGTCGCCGTGACGGACCCGCTCACCGTGGGGTTCCGGCGGCAGGCGATGGTCGGCGTCAACGTCGAGGGAGTCCTCGACCCCGTGGCGGACGCGCTGACGGCCATGCCGGAAGTCGAGTACGTGGTGATGACCGCGGGCTCGTTCGACATCCTCGCCGAGGTCGTCTGCGAGGACGACGACCACCTGCTGGACGTCATCAACAAACGCATCCGGGCCCTGCCCGGGGTGCGCTCCACCGAGAGTTTCGTTTACCTGAAGCTCAAGAAGCAGACCTACATGTGGGGAACCCGATAGCCGTGACCACCAAGGACCTCAGCCGAACCGCGTACGACCACCTGTGGATGCACTTCACCCGCATGTCCTCGTACGAGAACGCGCCCGTCCCCACGATCGTCCGTGGCGAGGGCACCTACATCTACGACGACAAGGGCAAGCGCTACCTCGACGGTCTCGCGGGGCTCTTCGTGGTCCAGGCGGGCCACGGGCGCACCGAGCTGGCCGAGACCGCCTACAAGCAGGCCAAGGAACTGGCCTTCTTCCCCGTGTGGTCCTACGCCCACCCGAAGGCCGTCGAGCTGGCCGAGAGGCTCGCCCACCACGCCCCGGGCGACCTGAACAAGGTCTTCTTCACCACGGGCGGCGGCGAGGCCGTCGAGACCGCGTGGAAGCTCGCCAAGCAGTACTTCAAGCTCCAGGGCAAGCCCACCAAGTACAAGGTCATCTCGCGCGCGGTCGCCTACCACGGCACCCCGCAGGGCGCCCTGTCCATCACCGGCCTACCCGCGCTCAAGGCCCCGTTCGAGCCCCTGGTGCCCGGCGCCCACAAGGTTCCGAACACCAACATCTACCGCGCGCCCGCCTTCCTCGACGACGGCTCGGGCGTCTCCCCCGAGGCCTTCGGCCGCTGGGCCGCCGACCAGATCGAGCAGCAGATCCTCTTCGAGGGCCCGGAGACGGTCGCCGCGGTGTTCCTGGAGCCCGTGCAGAACGCGGGCGGCTGCTTCCCGCCGCCCCCCGGCTACTTCCAGCGGGTCCGCGAGATCTGCGACCAGTACGACGTGCTGCTCGTCTCCGACGAGGTCATCTGCGCCTTCGGCCGGCTCGGCACCTACTTCGCGTGCGACAAGTTCGGCTACGTGCCGGACATGATCACCTGCGCCAAGGGCATGACCTCGGGCTACTCCCCGATCGGCGCGTGCATCATCTCCGACCGCCTCGCCGAGCCGTTCTACCAGGGCGACAACACGTTCCTGCACGGCTACACCTTCGGCGGCCACCCCGTGTCGGCCGCCGTGGGCCTGGCCAACCTCGACCTGTTCGAGCGGGAGAACCTCAACCAGCACGTGCTGGACAACGAGGGCGCGTTCCTGTCGACCCTGCAGAAGCTGCACGACCTCCCGATCGTCGGCGACGTCCGCGGCAACGGCTTCTTCTACGGGATCGAGCTGGTCAAGGACAAGGCCACCAAGGAGACCTTCACGGACGAGGAGTCGGAGCGAGTGCTCTACGGCTTCGTCTCCAAGAAGCTCTTCGAGTACGGCCTGTACTGCCGTGCCGACGACCGCGGCGACCCGGTCATCCAGCTGTCGCCGCCGCTGATCTCCGACCAGTCGACCTTCGACGAGATCGAGGGGATCATCCGCCAGGTCCTGACGGAGGCGTGGGCGAAGCTCTGAGCTCCGGCCTCCAGGCCGGCGCTGCCCCCGCGGCCCGGCGCCGATGAGCCGAAACAGTGGTCAACACCGGCCCCGGTGCCACCCGTTCGAGTGAGAATGGGCGGCCCGGGGCCGCGTGCTGTCCGGCCTCCCGGCCCCGACTACCTAGCGTGCCCAGTGACCGATCGGCCCTGCCTTCGTTCCCCCGGACGGGGGACTCCGCACGGCATTTCTGATCCGAACCGAGGTGTACGCCATGGTGGCTCCGCCGGACAACGACGTGCTCTGGGCACGCGCCCTGCACGTCAAGCACAACGGCTCGCCCGCGCTCTGCGGCGTATCGCTCGGCGTGCGCGAGGGCGAGATCCTCGCCGTGGGCGGCCCGCGCGGCAGCGGCAAGACGACACTGCTCCAGTGCCTGTCGGGGCTGCTCCCGGCGGAGCAGGGCGAGATCTGGTTCAACAGCGTGCCCGTGCACACCATGGGCCCGCTCGTCCGCGAACGGCTGCGCCGCGACCGCTTCGGCTGGATCGACCCGGCCCCGGTCCTGGTCCCCGAGCTGAACGCCTGGGAGAACGCGGCCCTGCCCCTGATGCTGCGCGGCGTGGGCCGCCGCCGGGCCAAGACCACCGCCATGGAGTGGCTGGAGCGCCTCGACATCGGCGGCTGCGCCCGCAAGCGCCCGTACGCCCTGCTCCAGGCGGAGCGGCAGCGCGTGGCCATCGCGCGGGCCCTGGCGCCCGCGCCGACCGTGCTCTTCGCGGACGAGCCGACCGCCCCGCTGCACCGCGCCGACCGCGCCCACGTCCTGCGGACCCTGACCACGGCGGCCCGCTCGCACGGCATCACCGTCGTCCTCGCGACGCACGACACCGACACGGCCGCACTCGCCGACCGCACGGTGTCGCTGCTCGACGGGCGGCGCGTGAACACCGTCCACCTGCCTCCGGTCGCCGAGACGGAAGGCCGCGCCGCGTGCTCGCTCTCCGCCTAGCCCGCGGCGCCCGGCCCGCCGTCCAGCTCCGCCGGCTGCTGGTCGCGGCGGCCTCGGCGGGCACGGGCTTCCTGCTCCTGTGCACGATGGGGTACGCGATGGGCCACCCCGACGCCGCCGCCGCTGCCGCGCTCCGGCTGGCCTGGTGCGTCGCCCCAGTCGCCGCCACGGTGCAGTTCGCGGTGGCGGTCGCCCGGACCGACCCGGCCACCCGTCCCCGCTCCGGGCTGTCGGCGATCGGTCTCGGTCCCGGCCGGCTGATGGCCCTCTCGGCGGTCTCCACCGCCCTGTCCTGCACCCTCGGCTCGCTGGCCGCCCTGCTCGCCTTCCTGTATCTGCGCGGCGACCTGTCCGGCCTCCCGTTCGGGGGCGGCGCCGCGTCCCTGCTCGCCGCGGACGTGCCGCTGCCGGTGCCCGCGACGCTCACCCTGCTCGCGCTGGTGCCGGTCGCCGCGTCCGTGACCGGCGCGCTGGTACTGCGGCCCCGGCCGGCACGGGGCGGCCCCGCGGCGCCCGGCCGCCCGGGACGGCCCGGCGGTGGCGCCGCGCACGGACGCCCCGGCACCGGTGGTGACGGGACCTCCGCCGTCGTTCCGGAGGCGGAGCACCCTGCGGGCCCGGACGACGCCCCGGACCCGGCCGCCGGGAACGCGCCCGGTGCCCGGCCCCCGCGCACACGGCCCGGGCACCCGCTCGACCCGCACCACCCGACGGCCCCGCTGCCCACCCCCGGCGGCCTCCCCTGGGGCTCCGCGGTGCTGGCCGCCGGACTCGCCGTGGAGACGTACGCGGCCCGCGGCGTCCCCGCGCCCGGCGGGCCCGCGCTGCCCGGCGGCTTCACCGGCGGCCCCCTCGGCGTGCTCGTCGGCTGGGCGCTCACCGCCGTGGGGCTGGCGCTCGCGGGCCCCGCGCTCACCCACGTCTGCGGCAGGCTGCTCCAGGCCGTGCGGCCCGGCGCGCTGCGGCTGCTGGCCGGGCGCGTCCTCATGGAGGAGGCGACCCGCATCGGACGGCCGCTGGGCGTGGTGTGCGCGGTGGCCTCGGGGGCGTACGCGGCTGCCACGCTGTACACCGGCTCCCGCCCCGACATCGGGCCGCTCACCGCGCTGGGCGCGCTGCTCGTCGCGGGATGCGCCGTCGCGACGCTGCTGACCGCGGCGGTGGAGGCCCGCAACGCGCGCGCCGACACCACGGCCGCCCTGCTGCGCATCGGGGCGCCCGCGGCGACGCTGCGCAGCGCCGCGGCCCTGCGCGCCGGCGCGCTGTTCGCCGTCTTCGGCCCGCTGACCTGGGCGGTGGCCGAGCTGGCGGCGCTGCCGCTGGTCCACTGACCCGGCGCACGGGCCGAGTTCGACCGCGCGTACGAGAAGGGCCGCCGGCCACCGATGAGTTTCCGGCGGCCCGCCGGTCCACCCCTGCGAACCGCACACCACCCCGACGGGAGACCCGCGATGTACCAGCAGATGATCTTCGTGAACCTGGCCGTGAACGACATCGACGCCTCGAAGAAGTACTTCACGGAACTCGGCTTCACGATCAACCCGCAGTTCTCCGACGAGAACTGCGCGTCCGTCGTGATCAGCGACACGATCGTCGCGATGCTGCTGAGCAAGCAGCGCTACGCGGACTTCACGAAGAAGGAGATCGCGGACTCGACGAGGACGAGCGAGGTGCTGCTGTGTCTGAGCGCCGAGAGCCGCGAGAAGGTCGACGAGCTGGTCGACAGGGCGATCGCGGCCGGTGGCTCGGCCAGCGGCGAGACCCAGGACCACGGCTTCATGTACGGCCGCGGCTTCGACGACCCGGACGGCCACACCTGGGAGATCATGTGGATGGACCCGGCGGCCGTCCAGGGCTGAACGGCCGTGCTTACATGGGCGGGTGCAGACGAGCCCCGCCCACGCCGCCCACCACGACGACCGTGAGATCGAGACGCTGGAGGAGTTCGACGCCACCGTCTCCGCCCGCGGCACACTCGCCGGATACCGCGTCCAGGCCGTCGACCTGACGGACCGTACGCGCGAACTGCTGGCCACCGGTGCCGCGGGCGCCGTCTTCCTCGGCTGCCCGATGCGGGAGACCGCGGCGGCCAAGCTCCGCGCCGACGGCGCACTGCTCTTCCCGCCCCTGCCCGACCTGCCCTTCGATCCGTACCGCGGTCTCCTCTACACGGCCGGCGAGCTGTTCGCCGGGCTGGACCAGGGGTACGAGCGGACGCCGGACGCCCGCGCCTACGCGTGGTTCCGGCGGACCGGGGCGGACCGCGACATATACGCGTCGATGCTGCGCTCCGTGCACGACGACGCGATCTCCGACGCCCTCGACGAACTGCTGCTCGGGGCGCGGGTGGTGGGCGTCATGGGCGGCCACGCCCTGGCACGCGGCACGGACGCCTACGCGGGCGCGGCCCGGCTCGGGCGCTCACTCGCGCGCTCGGGGCTCACGGTCGCCACGGGCGGCGGCCCCGGCGCGATGGAGGCCGCGAACCTCGGCGCGTACACCGCGCCCCACGACGACTCCGCGCTGGACGACGCCTGCCGACTCCTGGCGAAGGCCCCGTCGTTCACGCCCTCCGTGACCGACTGGGCGCGCGCGGCCTTCGACGTCCGGACGCACTGGCCGAAGGGCGGCACGTCGGTCGGGGTGCCCACCTGGTTCTACGGCCACGAGCCGCCGAACGCCTTCGCGTCGCACATCGCGAAGTACTTCGCCAACGCCACGCGCGAGGACGGGCTGCTGGCGCGCTGCACCGCGGGCGTCGTCTTCCTCCCCGGGGCGGCCGGCACGGTGCAGGAGATCTTCGACAACACCACCCCCAACTACTACGAATCGCGCGGCGAACCGACCCCGATGGTCCTGGTGGACCGGGCCCACTGGACGGACCGCCTGCCGACCTGGCCGCTCCTGCGGGCCCTCGCCCGCGACCGCTCCATGGAGTCGCGGATCGCGCTGGTCGACCGCGTCGAGGAGGCGCCGGAGGCCCTGGCCAGGCTCTCGGAGGCAAACGAAAGCTAAAGCCAACGGTCAAGACGGACACACGGATTGACAACCGGAGACAGAGCCCAATAAACCTGTGAGGCATCTGGGATCGCTGTTGTTCACAGTGCTCCCACAACCCCCCTCTTATATGTGCAACCCGTGAAGGGCAATCGTGTCCATATCTCGCCGTACCGCACGTTCCGTGCGCATTCTCGGCGTTGCCTCCGCTTCGGCCGCGCTCACGCTCGGCCTTGCCGGTAACGCACTCGCCTGCAACATCAGTGAGTTCTCGGCCGTCGCGAAGTGCGACGGAACCAAGGGCGTCATCAGTGTCACCGACAAGGACCCCTCGGGAGTCCCCGCGACGGTGACCGTCTACCTCGAGTCGAACGGCGCCGACGAGAAGCTCGTCGGCACCCAGGAGGTCAAGGGCTCGCGCGAAGGCGTGACCATCGACTTCGCCGAGGACTGGAAGCCGAACGCCACGTACCGCATCCACGTCAAGGCCGGCAACAAGGTCGACGAGGACATCAAGCCGAACCTGGTGACCAAGTCCGAGGCCTGCAAGCCCGCGGACGCGTCGACGCCTCCGGCGACCCCGTCGGACGAGCCGTCCGAGCCGGCGTCGTCCGAGCCCTCGGAGAGCCCGGCGCCGTCGGAGTCCGAGAGCAACGCCCCCTCGCCGGCCGGGGAGAACACCCCCTCGCCCGCGGGTGGCGACTCGAACCTCGCCGAGACCGGTTCCAGCTCCAACACCACCGCGATCGCGGGCATCGCGGCCGCGCTCGTGGCGGCCGGTGCCGGTGTCATGTTCGCGCTGCGCCGCCGTGGCGCCTCGAACAACCGCTGATCACCGCTCAGTCGTGGCCCGTCCCCTCA
>NZ_BMWD01000030.1:0-18946 GCF_014651055.1 Streptomyces fructofermentans | reverse complement strand
GGGCCACCGCTGTGTCCGGCGCCGGAAGGCGCGTGCGGGCCGTGACGGGGTCACCGGGGCCGCGGGACGGCCCTCAGGCGTCCGGACCGCCGCCGAGCACGACGACCTCGGCCGCGTCGAACTCCACCCCGACCTCGTCCCCCGTGCCGGGCGCGTCCCGCAGCGCACAGGCCGCCTCCAGCCGCGGCGCGTGCGGCGGTTGAAGGCGCACGGCGACATGGGTCCCCCGGAAGGTCCGCGCGGCGACCGTGCAGCGCAGCCCCCGCGTGGCCGCCACGAGCCGTACGCCCGCCGGCCGCACGAGCAGCGTCACCTCGCCCCGCGGGGTGCCCCGAGGGACCGGCAGGACGCCCCACGGGGTGCTGGCGGTGTCCCCCTCGACCGTCGCGGCCACCACGTTCTCGAAACCGAGGAAACGGGCCACGAACGCGTCGGCCGGCCGCTGCCAGACATCGAGCGGGCTGCCGGACTGCGCGATGCGCCCCTCGCGCATCACGACCACCCGGTCCGCCAGCGCGAACGCCTCGCCCTGGTCGTGGGTCACCGCGAGCACGGTCGTCCCCAACTCCCCGAAGAGCTCCCGCAACTCGACCACCAGGCGCTCCCGCAGGGAACGGTCGAGCTGTCCGAGCGGTTCGTCGAGCATGAGCAGCCGGGGCCTGGGCGCGAGCGCGCGGGCGAGCGCGACACGCTGCTGCTCACCGCCCGAGAGGGAGGCGACGGCCCGCCGGCCCGAGCCGGGCAGTCCGACGAGGTCGAGCAACTCCCCGACGCGCGCGGCCTGCCGCTCCCTGTCGGCACCGCGCACCCGGAGCCCGAAGGCCACATTGCCGCCGACGTCGCGCTGCGGGAACAGCTGGTGGTCCTGGAACATCAGGCCGACGCCGCGCCGGTGCGCGGGCACGCCCTCCAGGTCCCTGCCCTCCAGGAGCACCCGGCCGGCGTCCAGGGGCTGGAGTCCGGCGACCGCCCTCAGCAGGGTCGACTTCCCGCTGCCGCTGGGGCCGAGCACGCAGACGATCTCGTGCTCGGCGACGGAGAGGCCGACGGCGTCGAGCACGGGCCGGCCGCCGAGGCGTACGGTCGCGTCGTCGATCCTGAGCATCGGCGCGGGTCCGGCGCCGTTCCCCTCGGCCGCCGCACCGCCACGGCCGTCGCTCCGGTCCCCGCTCCGCCCGCCCCGCGCGCCTTTCCGCGACGCGGGGCCCATGGCGGCTTCCCGCGCCGTGCCCGCGCCGGCGCCGCTCCCCGGGTCCTCCGCCGTGTCCTCGGCGGCCCGCCCGTCCTTCGAGGTGTCCCGCAGGGCGTCACGCATGTCAGAACTCCCCTGTCCGGTCGGTACGAAGGCGTTCCAGCACCAGCAGCGCCACCGCGCACACCACCATCAAGATCGTCGAAAGGGCCATGGCCTGGCCGTAGTTCAGTTCGCCTGCCCGTCCCAGCAGCCTGGCCACGGCGACGGGCAGGGTCGGGTTGTCCGGCCGGGCGATGAAGACGGTCGCGCCGAACTCCCCCAGCGACACCGCGAAGGCGAACCCGGCCGCGACGAGCAGCGCCCGCCGCACCATCGGCAGGTCGACCTCGCGCCACACCCGCCACGGGGACGCCCCGAGGACCGCCGCCGCCTCGCGCAGCCGTCCGTCCACGGCACGGAGCACGGGCAGCATGGTCCGTACGACGAAGGGGACGCCCACCAGCGCCTGCGCGAGCGGTACCAGGATCCAGCTGCTCCTGAGGTCCAGCGGCGGCTCGTCGAGCGCGATGAGGAAGCCGAAGCCGACGGTGACGGCGGAGACCCCGAGCGGCAGCATCAGCAGGGCGTCGAAGCCCCGTACGAGCCGGCCGGCGTCCCGGCGGGTCAGGGCGGCCGCCGCGAGACCGCCGATGAGCAGCGCGATGGCGGTGGCGGCGAGCGCGTACTGGAGCGAGTTGCCGACCGCGTCGATCGGCGGCACCAGGAAGATCCCGCCCTCGTCGCTCGTCAGCGCCCTGTAGTAGCCGAGGTCCGGAGCGCCGAGGGACCGCTCGACGAGCACCGCCAGCGGCAGCACCAGCAGGACGGCGATGCTGACGAGCACGCCGCCGAGCAGCGCCCGCTGACCCGCGCCGCGCGGCCTGCGGGCGGTGAGGGAGGCGTCGACCAGGCGCAGGGCCGTCTCCCGGCGGCGCACGGTCCAGGCGTGCACGGCGAGGACCGCGCCGACCGCGCCGAACTGCACGACCGTCAGCACGGCGGCCGTCGACAGGTCGAAGATCTCGGAGGTCTGCCGGTAGATCTCGACCTCCAGGGTCGAGAAGGTGGGACCGCCGAGGATCTGCACCACGCCGAACGACGTGAAGGTGAACAGGAAGACCATGAGCGCGGCCGCGGCGACGGCCGGGCCGAGCGCCGGCAGCGTCACCCCGCGCCAGGCCGCGAACCGCGAGGCGCCGAGCATCCGCGCGGCCTCCTCCTGCCGCGGGTCGAGCTGCGACCACAGGCCGCCGACCGTGCGTACGACCACCGCGTAGTTGAAGAAGACGTGCGCCAGCAGGATCGCCCACACGGTCGTGTCCAGCCGTACGCCCCACAGGTCGTCGAGGAGTCCCCCGCGGCCGAGCAGCGCGAGGAAGGCGGTCCCGACGACCACCGTCGGCAGTACGAACGGCACGGTCACGACGGCACGCAGGACCTGCTTGCCCCGGAAGTCGAAGCGCGCGAAGACGTACGCGCCGGGCAGCGCGATCAGCAGCGTGAGCGCGGTGGAGGCGAGCGCCTGCCAGGTGGTGAACCACAGGACGTGGCGGATGTCGGACTGCGCGAGCACGTCCGCGATCCGCCCGAACCGCCAGACCCCGTCGATCCTCAGGCCGCGGGCGACGATCGCCGTGACCGGATAGGCGAAGAACAGCGCGAAGAAGGCGACCGGCACGGCCATCAGGGCGAGCCGCGCCGCCCCGGCCCGAGCGCGTCGCGGCCGCGGCGCGCGGGCCGCCGCACCGGCACCGCGGGGTCCCCCGGGTGGCGGTGCGGCGGACGCGGGCCCGTCCCCGGGCCGGCGTCCTACTTCAGTACGAGGGACGTCCACGCCTTGACCCACGCGTCACGGTTGTCGGCGATCCGGGCGGGGTCCAGGGTCTCCGGGTCCTCGGCCGCGGGACCGTACTTCGCGAACTCCGGGGGCACCTGGGCGCCCTCGCGCACCGGGTACACGAACATGTTCAGCGGCATGTCCTCCTGGAACCGCTCGCTGATCAGGAAGTCGACCAGGGCCTTGCCGCCCTCGGGGTTCCTCGCGTTGCTCAGCAGCCCCGCGTACTCGACCTGCCGGAAGCAGGTGCCGGTCGCGACGCCGGTGGGCGCGGCCTTCGGCTTCGGGTCGCCGTAGATGACCTCGGCGGGCGGCGAGGAGGCGTAGGACACGACGAGCGGCCTGTCGGCCCCCGCCTTCCTGCCGCCGGCGGAGCCCGAGAACTCCTCGTTGTAGGCCTGCTCCCAGCCGTCGACGACCTTCACGCCGTTGGCCTTGAGCTTCTTCCAGTAGTCCTGCCATCCGTCGTCGCCGTACTTCGCGGCGCTCCCGAGCAGGAAGCCGAGGCCGGGCGAGGACGTGGACGCGTTCTCCGTGACCAGCAGGTTCTTGTACGCGGGATCGACCAGGTCGTCGAACGACGTCGGCGGGTCCAGCTTGCGGTCGCTGAAGTACGCCTTGTCGTAGTTGACGCAGACGTCGCCGGAGTCGATGGGCGTGACCCGGTGCTTGCCCTGGTCGGCGCGGTACTCGGGCAGGATCAGCTCCGAGCCCTCGGCCTCGTACGGCTGGAACAGACCGTTCTCCAGCGCCCGCGACAGCAGGGTGTTGTCGACGCCGAAGAAGACGTCGCCCTGCGGGTTGTCCTTCGTGAGGATCGCCTTGTTGACGGCCTGGCCCGCGTCGCCGTCCTTGAGGACCCTGACCTTGTAGCCGGACTCCTTCTCGAAGGCCTTCAGGACGTCCTTCGAGTAGGCGAAGGAGTCGTGGCCGACGAGCGTCACGGTCTTCGACGCGGCGGCGCCCCCGTCCCCGTCCCCGGACGATCCGCACGCGGCGAGCGTGACGAGTCCGAGCCCCACGGCCGCGGCCGTGAACTTCCTGGTGGTGCTCACTTGATTCCTCCTGGGGGTGACCAGGAAGAGACGCGGCCCTGCCCGGGAACCTCGGGGTTCCCGGGCAGGGCGCAACAGCTCGAGTAATGACCGAACTTCCTACCCAGAATGACCTGGGCAAGGTTCTGAGGGTCTGCGGCCCACCCGGTCCCGTGACCCGGCTGCCGCACTCTCAGCGCTGTGGCGCTCCCCTGTCGGAATATGAAGATGTACTGCCAGGGCCCACACTACCTCCCGGGCCCTGGCCGGAAACTACCGCTCGGTCGCCGCGAGCTGCCCGCAGGCCCCGTCGATCTCCTGGCCGCGGGTGTCCCGGACGGTGACGGGCACGCCGTGGGCCGCGATGGCCTCGACGAACGCCTTCTCGTCCTCGGGACGCGAGGCGGTCCACTTGGAGCCGGGCGTCGGGTTCAGCGGAATGAGGTTCACGTGCACCGGGCGGCCCTTGAGCATCCGGCCGAGCCGGTCGCCCCGCCACGCCTGGTCGTTGATGTCGCGGATCAGCGCGTACTCGATGGACAGCCGGCGCCCCGACCTTGCCGCGTACTCCCAGCCCGCGTCCAGCACCTCGCGCACCTTCCACCGCGTGTTCACGGGGACGAGGGTGTCGCGCAGTTCGTCGTCGGGCGCGTGCAGGGAGATCGCGAGACGGCACTTGAAGCCCTCGTCGGCGAACCGGTGGATGGCCGGCACCAGGCCGACCGTGGAGACCGTGATGCCGCGCTGGGAGAGTCCGAGCCCGTCCGGCTCGGGGTCCGTGAGGGCCCTGATGGACTGCACGACGCGCTTGTAGTTGGCGAGGGGCTCGCCCATGCCCATGAACACGATGTTGCTCAGCCGGGCGGGACCGCCGGGGATCTCGCCGTCGCGCAGGGCGCGCATGCCGTCCACGATCTGGTGCACGATCTCGCCGGTGGACAGGTTCCGGTCGAGCCCCGCCTGTCCGGTGGCGCAGAACGGGCAGTTCATCCCGCAGCCCGCCTGTGAGCTGATGCACATGGTCACCCGGTCCGGGTACCGCATCAGCACCGACTCGACGAGCGTGCCGTCGAAGAGCCGCCACAGGGTCTTGCGGGTGGTGTCGGAGTCGGTCGAAAGATGCCGCACGACCGTCATCAGCTCGGGCAGCAGCGCTTCCTGCAGCTTGGCGCGCGACCCCGCGGGGATGTCGGTCCACTGCTCCGGATCGTGCGCGTACCGGGCGAAGTAGTGCTGCGAGAGCTGCTTGGCGCGAAACGGCTTCTCGCCGATCGCGGCCACCGCCTCCTTGCGCTCGGCGGGCGTGAGATCGGCAAGGTGCCGCGGCGGCTTCTTGGCTCCGCGCGGCGCGACAAAGGTGAGTTCTCCGGGTGCAGGCATAACTCTCCCAGTGTCGCAGATCAACTCGGGCGGCCCGGGCCGGAGCGGGGTGGGGGTGGTCACCCGCGGGTGCCGACTGTCGGCGTCGGCCGGCCCCGCCCGACCGGGGACGGCCCAGGACGGTCCCCGGTCGGACCCTCGCGGCGATGGCAGCGCCGATGGCGATGTCAGTGCGGGTGGCCATGGTGCGACGACCGTCGAGCGCGACACATCGGGGAGGGGCCGTGGGAGCCAAAACGGGACTGCTCGTCTACGCGGACGGCGAGGTGCCCGACCTGCTGCGACTGGCGGGGGCGGCTGACCTGCCGCGGACGTCCGAGATGATGCGGCGCCTCTACCCGGGCCGGGAGATCGAGCAACTCCCCGGCTCGACGCTGGGCAACGGCGTGTACCCACCGAAGGACACGGCGTACGCCGCGAGCCGACCGGGCCTGGAGATCGTCTGCGACCAACGGGTGATGATTGACTTCCCGTCCCGGCTCCCCGAGCACCTCGTCGCGGCGAGCGCCGGCCGACGGCTCGTCCTGCACGCCATGCACAGCGTCGTCGACTGGCTCGCGTTCGCGGTGTGGGAGGACGGGCGCCTGCTCCGCTCCCTGAGCCTGTCGCCGGACAGCGGCATCATCGAGAACATCGGCGAACCGCTCCCCTTCGAGCTGCCCTACTGGGCCGGGGACCGCCCCGCGGACATCGTCCCCTGGCCGGGCAAGGAGGAAAAGCCGTACCCGCTGCCCTTCCACCCTCTGAACCTGGGCGAAGACGCCCTGCGCGCACTCTGCGGCTTCGTCCAGGAGGGCCGCCCCGAACCTGACGACATCGACGCGTACGGCATCGACCTCCACGGATTCCAGGTGCGAGACCCTCACGGGCCTGACCGTGCGGAGGAAGAGGCGTTGCTGAAAAGGATCATGGAGACCATGGGGCCGCCGCGCTTCTGCACGCTGGGCCCCGACGGCTCCCTGATCGAGTGCGACGGCCCGTAGCTCCCGACCTCTTCTCCCGAAGCAACTCGGACGGGTGCTCGACCCCGGATCGGTGCGCCTCCCGTCCACTGCGATGCTCTGCCGGCGTCCGCGCTTGTCCGCCGCTGTGCGTTGGCGTTGTCACGCCCCGGTGCGTCCTCGGCCTCCGACCACTCGACATCGGCGGCCGTGCACTGGGCGGACGTCTCGACCCGCCTGTGGTCCCATGTCATGCGGCTGCGCACCGGCCCACCGCCCTGTACCCGGGCCGACCTGTTCGGCAGCGCGCGCCGCCGCCCCGCCGCGAGGGCTCGCCGCCGCCCCTGCCGTACGGGCCCCCGGCGGCCGTCGCCACGGCCGAGGGCGTGCCGGACGACGTGGGTCTCGCCCCGCACACGTCCGGCGCACCGCCTCCGATGTGCGCCACGTCTCATCGGAGGACCGTGACACAGGATGCGCGGCCGGTGTCTCCATGCCGAGTCCGTAATGCAAGGGAGACATGATGAACGAGATCGTTCGGGTGGTAGTGGTCGGCGGCGGCTACGGAGGCGTGACGGCGGCCAACAGCCTGGCCCGTCGCGACGGGGTGTCGGTGACCCTGGTCAATCCGCGTCCCGAATTCGTCGAGCGGATCCGCCTGCACCAGCTGCTGACCGGCTCCGACGACGCGGTCGAGAGCTTCGGGGACGTCCTGGGCGGGAACGTCCGGCTCGTCGTGGACACCGCCACCCTCATCGACGCCACCGAGCGCCGGGTGTCACTCGCGGGCGGCGGCACGCTCCCGTACGACTACCTCGTCTACGCGGTGGGCAGCGGAGCGTCCGACCCCGGCGTGCCCGGGGCCGCGGAGTTCGCCGAGTCGGTGTCGGACCTCGAGGCCGCGGAACGACTGCGTGCCGCCCTCGCGGCCACGCCCGCGACGGCACCGCTGACCGTGGTCGGGGCCGGACCGACCGGCCTGGAGACCGCCGCGGAGCTGGCGGAGGCGGGCCGCAGGGTCACCCTGGTGTGCGGCAAGGTGCTCGGCCCCTCCCTGCACGCCGCCGGCCGCCGTCCGGTCGCCCGTCGGCTCGCCGAGCTGGGAGTGACCGTCCTTGAGGGCCCCGGTGCGAGCGTGACGGAGGTGACGGGCGATGCCGTACGGCTCGCGGACGGCCGTGAGCTGCCCAGCTCCGTGACGATCTGGACCGCGGGATTCCGCGTCCCGGACCTGGCCGTCCGCAGCGGGCTGCTCACCGACGCCGAGGGCCGTCTGCTCACGGACGGGACGCTGACCAGCGTGGGCGACGACCGCATCGTCGCCGCCGGGGACTCGGCCTCGATGTCGGACCATCCGTTCCGGATGAGCTGCCAGGCAGCGGTACAACTGGGCCCGGCGGCCGCCTCGACGATCCTGCGCCGGATCGCGATGAAGAAGCCCGCTCCCGTCCGGATGTTCTTCGCCGGGCAGTGCCTCAGCCTCGGCCGGAACGAGGGCGTCACCCAGTTCTCCTACCCGAACGACAAGGTGAACGCCCTCCGCGTCAGCGGGCGTCCCGGTGCCGGCGTCAAGGAGATCGCCTGCCGGTTCACCCTCAACAAGCTGCTGTCGGGTGCCCGCAAGGCGGGTTCCGGGACACCCCGCGCGTCCCGCGGCGACGGCGCCGCTCTCCCGGAGACGCCCCGGTCGGAGCAGCGCACGACGACGTCGGGCACCAGCTAGCCACCGGGTCCCCTTCCCGGGCCGACGGCCGACACGGCCCGACCACTCGGCCACTCGGTCACTCGGCCACCGGTACGGCCCGGTCGACCCGGCCGGTCGCCCCGGCCCGAGAAGGGGACCGAACGGCAACGGCGCCCGTACGGCGCCCCCAGGCCCCGTACGACACGCCGTCGAGCACCCGTGGCGGACCCACCACCCCGCCCCGCACTGCGCTGCACGGCACGGCGCGCCCGCCACCGGTATCCCGGCCGCCGACCGGGTACACATCCACCGCGGGCCCACGGCCCGTGGCCGAGCGAGAGAGTGAAACGCGCGAAACACGACATGGACGACGACATGGACGACCAAGCGACCGACCCCCCTGCGGACCCCCCGGCGGACGCCTCGGTCGGCCCCCCGACCGACCGTCGCAGCGGCTCTCCGACCGACCGGCCCGTCGCCCCGGCGACCGACCGACGGCACGATCCGCAGACCGACCCCCGCCCCGACCCGGCGTCCGACCCGGCCACGGACCCCGCCACGGAGGCCTTCCTCGCCCACCGCGACCTGCTGTTCACCGTCGCGTACGAGATGCTCGGTTCGGCGGCGGACGCGGAGGACGTCCTCCAGGAGGCCTGGCTGCGGTGGGCCAAGGTCGACCTGGCCCAGGTGCGGGACCCGCGCGCGTACCTCGTACGGATCACGACCCGGCAGGCGCTCAACCGGCTCCGCGCCCTCAAGCGGCGCAAGGAGTCCTACCTCGGCCCCTGGCTGCCCGAGCCGCTGCTCACCGCGCCGGACGTGGCCGAGGACGTCGAACTGTCGGAGAACCTGTCACTGGCGCTGATGTTCATCCTGGAGACCCTGTCACCGACCGAACGCGCCGTCTTCGTGCTGCGCGAGGTCTTCGAGATCGACTACGAGGACATCGCGGCCGCCATCGGCCGGAGCCCCGCAGCCGTGCGCCAGCTCGCCTACCGCGCCCGTCTGCACGTCGACGCCCGCCGGCCGCGCACACCGGCGTCGCCCGAGGAGGCCTGGGCGGCACTGGACTCGTTCCGGTCGGCGCTGGAGACCGGGGACCTCCAGGGGCTGCTGGACGTGCTCGCCCCGGAGGTCGTCTTCGTCAGCGACGGCGGCGGCCTCAGGCTGGCCGCCCTGCGGCCGGTCGTCGGCGCCGACAAGGTGCTCCGCTACATGGCCGGCAGCCTCGACAAGGCCGGCGGCGTCCTCACCGGCGAGACCACGACGGTCAACGGCAACCCGGGACTCATCCTGCGCCAGGGCGACGTGATCGACGGCGTACTCGCCTTCCGGGTGGAGAACGCCCGCGTCACCGGCCTGTACTACGTACGCAACCCCGAGAAACTCACCCGGGTCGAGTCGGAGACCGCCCTCACCTCCCGCTGAACAGCGTCCCCACCTCCCGCTGACCGGGAGGGAACGGCCCCGCCCGCCACGAACGACAGGAGCTCGCCGCCCCCTGGGCGACGAGCTCCTCCGTACACGACCGCGGGTCAGCCGGACCCCACGAAGATCACCAGCAGCAGCCACACCACGGGCGCCGTCGGCAGCAGCGAGTCCAGACGGTCCATGATCCCGCCGTGGCCCGGCAGCAGGGTGCCCATGTCCTTGATGCCCAGATCGCGCTTGATCATGGACTCGCCGAGGTCCCCCAGCGTGGCACTGGCCGCGACCGCGAGGCCGAGCAGCAGACCCTGCCACCAGGTGCCGTCGTCGATCAGGAACTCCAGGCACAGCGCGCCCGCCACCATCGCGAAGCCGACCGCGCCGAGCAGTCCCTCGCGGGTCTTGCCGGGGCTGATGCGCGGAGCGAGCTTGTGCCTGCCGAAGCGCCAGCCGACCGCGTACGCGCCCGTGTCGCTGACCACGGCCAGCAGCAGGAAGGTGAGTACCCTCCACGCCCCGTCGTCCGCGGTGAGCATCAGCGCCACGAACGTGGCGAGGAACGGGATGTAGAACGCCGCGAAGACCCCCGCCGTGACGTCCTTCAGATAGCCCTCGGGCGGTTCCGTCATCCGCCAGACGAGGACCGCGAGCGCGGTGAGGGCCATGGCCACCCAGGCACCCTCGACACCCCGCACGTACCCGGCGACGACCATCGCCGCGCCGCCGACGGCCAGGGGCACGAGCGGTGCCTTGATGGCCTTCTGTTCGGCGAGACGCGACGTGAGTTCCCACAGGCCCACCACGACGGCGACCGCTATCACGCCGATGAAGACGGCCTTGACGACGAACAGGGACGCGACGATGACCGCGCCGAGCCCGACGCCGACTCCTATGGCAGCACCGAGGTCGCGGCCCGCGCTCTTCTTCGGCGGCGCGGGTGCGGGCTGTGCGGTGCTGGGCATGGGCTCCTGCGGATTCTGCGACGAAGCCCGGAAGGGCGGCGTCTGCGGCGTCTCGTCGCGGAACAGGGGGCCGCCCGCCCGGGCGGCCCCCCGGTCGTCATCCTGGTCTCCGCCATGCGCGGGTACGTCGGGCACGATGGGCATGGGGCGAGTCTGCTGGGCGTTGTGCGCATCGTACGCGGGACCCGCCGGGGCTGCCCCCTGGACAGGCCCCTGCTCGGACGGCCCCCAGTACCCGGCTTGTGGCGGCGCTCCCCAGGAAGAGTCGTTCATCAGACCTCGAGCAGCTCTGCTTCCTTGTGCTTGAGCAGCTCGTCCACCTGGGCCACGTACTTGGCGGTGGTGTCGTCGAGCTCCTTCTCCGCACGGCGGCCCTCGTCCTCGCCGACCTCGCCATCCTTGATCAGCTTGTCGATGGCGTCCTTCGCCTTGCGGCGGACGGAGCGGATCGAGACCTTGGCGTCCTCGCCCTTGGTCTTGGCGACCTTGATGTAGTCCTTGCGGCGCTCCTCGGTCAGCTCGGGGAACACCACCCGGATGATGTTGCCGTCGTTGCTCGGGTTGACCCCGAGGTCGGAATCACGGATCGCCTGCTCGATGTTGCGCAGCGCGCTCTTGTCGAACGGGGTCACCACGGCCATGCGCGGCTCGGGCACCGAGAACGAGGCCAGCTGGTTGATCGGCGTCAGCGCGCCGTAGTAGTCGGCCACGATCTTGTTGAACATCGCCGGGTGCGCACGGCCGGTGCGGATCGCGGCGAAGTCCTCCTTGGCGACCACGACGGCCTTCTCCATCTTCTCCTCGGCCTCGAGGAGGGTCTCTTCGATCACCACTTGCTCCTGCGTGTCTTGAGTAGGCCCGGCCGCTGTCCCCTGGCGGGGCGGCGGCCGGCTGCGTCGCGTCTTATTCCTGCACGGTTCCCGACCGGCAGGACATTGTCCATCCCCCGGTCAGGCCCGGCTGCCCTGGTCGCCCACGAGCGTGCCGATCTTCTCACCCTTGACGGCCCGCGCGATATTGCCCTCGGCCAGAAGCTCGAAGACGAGGATCGGGAGCTTGTTGTCACGGCACAGGGTGATCGCGGTCATGTCGGCGACCTTGAGGTCGCGCGTGATCACTTCGCCGTAGCTGAGCGCGTCGAACTTCACCGCGCCGGGGTTGGTCTTCGGGTCGGAGTCGTAGACCCCGTCCACCCCGTTCTTGCCCATCAGCAGTGCTTCCGCGTCGATCTCCAGAGCACGCTGGGCGGCGGTGGTGTCGGTGGAGAAGTAGGGCATGCCCATGCCGGCGCCGAAGATGACCACACGGCCCTTCTCCAGGTGCCGTACGCCCCTCAGCGGGATGTACGGCTCCGCGACCTGCCCCATCGTGATGGCGGTCTGCACGCGGGAGTCGATGCCCTCCTTCTCCAGGAAGTCCTGGAGGGCCAGGCAGTTCATGACGGTGCCGAGCATGCCCATGTAGTCGGAACGGGCCCGGTC
The DNA here is from genome assembly GCF_014651055.1 of Streptomyces fructofermentans. Lineage (GTDB taxonomy): Bacteria > Actinomycetota > Actinomycetes > Streptomycetales > Streptomycetaceae > Streptomyces > Streptomyces fructofermentans. The sequence goes on along the minus strand of NZ_BMWD01000030.1, from coordinate 6,965 downwards.
CATACCGCGCTGCTGGAGCTCGGCACCGCGGAAGAAGTTGCCGCCGCCGATGACCACGGCGATCTGGGCGCCACCACGGACCACCGCGGCGATCTCCCTGGCGATGGCGTGCACCACGTCGGGGTCCACGCCCAGTCCCCCGCCACCGGCGAACGCCTCACCGGAAAGCTTCAGCAGAAAGCGACCGGAGCCCTTGCCGGAGTCGCTCTTCTCGTCCTTGTCGGCCTTGGTGGTGGTCATGGAGATCTCGCCTCTTTTACGTGTCGCACATACGAAGAAGGCCATTGCCGGTGGGGTGTCGGTGGCAACCCATGCGCGGCAATGGCCTCCTCGTCAGATCTGCTGTCGACCGTCACGCACGCGCGTGACGGCGTACGCGGACGACTGCTGTCGACCCTAGCGGGGTCGCGCGTCGATCGCGGTACGGACTCAGATGCCGACCTTGATGCGCACGAAGCGCTTCAGGGTGACACCGGCCTCGTCCAGGACCTTCTGGACGGACTTCTTGTTGTCGAGCGCGTACGGCTGACCGAGGAGGGTGGCCTCCTTGAAGAAGCCGTTGACGCGACCCTCGACGATCTTGGGCAGCGCGGCCTCGGGCTTGCCCTCGGCGCGGGTGGTCTCCTCGGCGACGCGGCGCTCGGACTCGACGACCTCGGCCGGGACGTCCTCGCGGGAGAGGTACTTCGGCGCGAAGGCGGCGATGTGCTGCGCGATGCCCTTGGCGAGCGCGGCGTCGGCCTTGTCCAGCTCGACCAGGACACCGATCTGCGGGGGCAGGTCGGGCATGGTGCGGTGCATGTACGCGGCCACGAACGCGCCGGAGAACTGCGCGAAGCGGTCGAGGACGATCTTCTCGCCGAGGTTGGCGTTGGCCTCGTCGACGAACGCCTGGACCGACTTGCCGGGCTCGATCTCGGAGGCGAGGAGCGCCTCGATGTCGGCCGGGGAGGTCGCGGCGACGTGCTGGGCGACCTGGTTGGCGACGGCCTGGAACTTCTCGCCCTTGGCGACGAAGTCCGTCTCGCACTTCAGCTCGACCAGGACACCGGAGGCGTTGTCGTCGGCGATGATGGAAACCACGGCGCCGTTCTCGGCGGAGCGGCCCTCGCGCTTGGCGACGCCCTTCTGGCCCTTGATGCGCAGGGCCTCGACGGCCTTGTCGACGTCGCCCTCGGCCTCGTCCAGGGCCTTCTTGCAGTCCATCATGCCGGCGCCGGTGAGCTCGCGGAGCTTCTTGACGTCAGCGGCGGTGTAGTTCGCCATGATCTGTGAATCTCTTCTCGGAGTTCGAAGTCTCGAAGTCGGCGTCCGCCGCTGATCGGGCGGGCGTCCACCGAAGATCTACGGTCTGTGGATGAACGGCGGGCGGTGCGCTCGGCACCGCCCACCGTCATTCAACCGTGACGCTGGATCGTCAGGCCTGCTCGGCGTCGGCCGGCTTCTCGGCCTCGGCGGCGGGAGCCTCGTCGGCCGGGGCCTCGTCGGCGGCCGGAGCGGCCTCGGCGGCGGGGGCCTCGGCAGCAGGAGCCTCAGCGGCGGCCTCGGCGGCGGGAGCCTCGTCGGCCTTCTTCTCGCCACCCTCGAGGAGGTCGCGCTCCCAGGCGGCGAGCGGCTCGCCCGCGGCCTTGTCACCCTCGGCGGCCTTGCCGGCGCCGGAGCGGGAGATGAGGCCCTCGGCGACCGCGTCGGCGATCACACGGGTGAGCAGCGTGACGGAGCGAATCGCGTCGTCGTTGCCGGGGATCTTGTAGTCGACCTCGTCGGGGTCGCAGTTGGTGTCGAGGATGGCGACGACCGGGATGTTGAGCTTCCGGGCCTCGCCGACCGCGATGTGCTCCTTCTTGGTGTCCACGATCCAGACGGCGCTGGGCACCTTCTGCATCTCGCGGATACCACCGAGGGTCTTCTCCAGCTTGGCCTTCTCGCGCGAGAGCACGAGAAGCTCCTTCTTGGTGAGACCCGAGGCGGCGACGTCCTCGAAGTCGATCTGCTCGAGCTCCTTGAGGCGCTGCAGACGCTTGTAGACGGTCGAGAAGTTGGTGAGCATGCCGCCCAGCCAGCGCTGGTTGACGTAAGGCATGCCGACGCGGGTGGCCTGCTCGGCGATGGCCTCCTGCGCCTGCTTCTTGGTGCCGACGAACATGACCGTGCCGCCGTGGGCGACGGTCTCCTTGACGAACTCGTAGGCGCGGTCGATGTACGACAGCGACTGGAGCAGGTCGATGATGTAGATGCCGTTGCGCTCGGTGAAGATGAAGCGCTTCATCTTCGGGTTCCAGCGACGGGTCTGGTGACCGAAGTGGACGCCGCTTTCCAGCAGCTCCCGCATCGTGACGACGGCCATGGCCGTTCTCCTTGATTTCTCGGTTGTGCCGCGCGTGCCGGACGGCACGCGCGCCTGACGCCCGCGATGCGCCGTGCCACAAAGGACCGAGAGGCGCTGACATCGGCTTTTACGGCCTGATGTCGGGGCGTGCGAAGTCGACCCGGTGACCCGGATCGCCAAAGGAAGTGTACGGGACCCGGGAGGTGCCGGGTGACGCCGCTGTCCACAACCGACCGGTACTCCACAGATCCCGGCCATGATCCACTTTTTTCGGCCGTTCACGGGACGGTTCCTGCATGCGACCCGATCGAAGTCCTCGTACCTGGCCCGTGCTGCTGATGCTGCTGCTGTCGGCGCTCGCCCCGGCCCTCACGCCGCACGGGGCCGCCGCCCGCGCGGGGGTGCCCGGCGCGGCAGCCCCGCCGCCCGACACCGACACCGCCGTGCCGGCCGTGGCCCGAACCTGGCCCGTGGGTTCGCGCCCCCGAGTGGCGCGGGGCTGGGAACCGCCGGCGACGGTGTACGGCCGCGGCCACCGAGGCGTCGACCTGGCCGCGGCGCCCGGTGCGGCGGTCCGTGCGGTCGCCCCCGGCCGGGTCTCGTTCGCGGGCCGGGTCGCGGGCCGCGGGGTCGTCTCGGTCGAGCTGACCGGGACGGGGGACCCACCGCTGCGCACGACGTACGAGCCGGTGCGGGCGACGGCCGAGAGGGGTGCGCGGGTGGCCGCGGGCGAGGTCGTCGGCGTGCTGGAGCCCACGGGCTCCCACTGCGGCGGGCCGTGTCTGCACTGGGGTCTGCGCAGGGCGGACGCCTACGCCGATCCGCTGTCCCTGCTGCCGGCCCGGCGGCTCGGGCTCGGCCCGTCCCGTCTGCTGCCGGTCGCCGGGGTGCCCGAACCGGACGACACCGCGTCCGGGCCGCCCTGAACACGCGAACAGCACCCCACGGCCGCCCGCACGGCGCACGGACGGGCTGTACGACACGGGGCTCCGGGCTCGACACCCAAGGCATGGCACGGCACGGCATGGCACGGACGTCGGACACGGCGACAGGCACGGGCACGTCAAAGACGGTGGGCACGACTGGCACGGCAGAAACCGCGGGCCCGGCAGGGCAATCCACCGGATGCCGATGTCGACGAGAAGCCGAGAGGGACGGCGACGGCGCGAACGCTCAGCCCCGCACGCCCCGGAGGGCCATGGAGACGGCCGCCTCGGTGATGACCTCCGGATTCTCGGCCGCGCCCAGCTCGATCCTGCGCACGGCCGCGTCAACGATCCCCTGGAGGAGCATCGCGGCCATCCGGGGCTGCTCGTGCCCCATGTCCCGCAGGGCTTCCACGATCATCGCGACCAGCCCGCCGTGCGCGGCACGGATCTTCTCGCGGGCGCCCGCGTCGAGTTCGCTCGCGGAGATCGCCACGACGGCCCGGTGCCGGCGGTCCCCCACCAGGGCGAGCTGATGCCGGACGTACGACTCGACCTTGCTCTCGGGGGTCCCGGCCATCGCCATCGCGGCCTCGACCTCGGCGGCCCAGACGGGGAAGTCGACCTCGCAGAGCTCTTCGACGACCGCTGCCCGCGACCGGAAGTACTCGTACACGGAGGAGCGGGCGAGCCCCGTCCGCTCGGCGAGCGCGGGGAACGTCAGCGCGTCCGTTCCCCCCTCGGACAGCAGTGAACGTGCCGCGTCCAGCAGGGCGGCTCGCTGCATCGACCGGTGCTCGGCCACGGAGGCCGCTCGAATCCTTGGCACGCCCCCACTTTACGGACGCCCGGCGCCCGGCGGGAGGGGCTCGACCCTCGGGGCCCGATCCCGCATGGCCGCGCCGAAGGGTGGACCTGCTCACCCGGACCACGAAAGCCCCAGGTCAGAGCCGTACGCTCCGCAAGTCGCGGACCTCTTGGGACAACCGGAGCCAGAGCGTCGCCCCGCTTCGGAGGCAGGGACGATTCGGCTCGATCAACGGCCGAAACTCGCCAGCTTCGCCCGCAGCTGGAGCACGGACTTGGTGTGGATCTGGCTGACGCGGCTCTCCGTCACGCCGAGCACATTGCCGATCTCCGCGAGCGTCAGCCCTTCGTAGTAGTAGAGGGTCACGACGGTCTTCTCCCGGTCGGGCAGCGTGTTGATGGCCCGCGCCAGGAACCTCCGCAGCTCCCGGTCCTCGGCGACCTCCACGGGGTTGTCGGCCGCCGTGTCCTCCAGCGTGTCCATCAGGCTCAGCCGGTCGCCGCCCTCCCCGCCGACGTGCAGCAGCTCCTCCAGGGCCACCACGTTCGCCAGGGACAACTGGCTGAACACCGCGTGCAGTTCCTCGACCGCGATGCCCATCTCGGCGGCCACCTCGTGCTCGGTCGGCGTGCGCCGCAGCCGCGCCTCCAGCGTCGCGTAGGCGCGCTCGACGTTGCGTGCCTTCTGCCGCACGGAGCGGGGGATCCAGTCCAGTGCCCGCAATTCGTCGATCATCGCGCCGCGGATACGGGTGATCGCGTACGTCTCGAACTTGATCTCGCGCTCGATGTCGAACTTCTCGATCGCGTCGATCAGCCCGAAGACTCCCGACGAGACGAAGTCCGCCTGCTCGACGTTGGGCGGCAGCCCGACACTCACCCGGCCCGCGACGTACTTCACCAGTGGCGAGTAGTGCAGGATCAGCTGCTCACGCAGCCGCTCGTCACCCGTGGTCTTGTACGACCTCCACAGCTCGTCGAGCGTGGAGGGGGCGGGCGGCCGCACGCCACTGCCGCGGGCGGCGGGGGGAACAGCCGCCCGGTCGGACCCGGAGGTGTGCTGGGGCATTCGTCGTCTTGTGCCGTTCTGCCGTGAACTGTGGACGCCTGGGTGAGCTGTCGGTCTGATGTCGAGATGCCTGTCTGAGTGGGAATCCTTGTGAGCGTAGCGTGACTGAGGAGTCGCAGTGCGCGAAGGCCCGGGCGTGGAGCATGCGCAGATACGTTCCGCTGGGCGCCCGTCGGGGCTGCGGCCATCGCGGTGAGTAACCGTGAGCGAAGGCCAACTACCGGAACTGCCAAGGGTTTCGGGGGTTCGCCCGGACGGCCGAACACGCTCGGTCAGCATGGCTCCCGATCACCGCCGACGGAGATCGGCGCCTGGCGTGTCAACTTCCAGCCGTCGCCGTGTCGTTCGACGAACCCAAGTGAGCGGAGTTCGTACAGTCTCGCGACCGCGTCGTCCCTCGTCGTACCCGCGCCGCTGGCGATCTCCGCCGATGACACGGACTCCCTGGCCGGCAGGGCTGCCAGCACCCGCGCCGCCGCCGGATCGAGCAGGTCGCGGGGCAGTACGGGCCCGCGCCTGTCGGGTGCCAGCTCCCCCATGTCCCCCACCAGTTCGGCCACTTCCGAGGCGTCCGTGACCAGCGTGGCTTCCCCCCTCAGCAGTTCGTGCACTCCCGCCGAGAGCGCGCTGGTGGCCGGTCCCGGAACCCCCATCGCGTACCGGCCCAGGCGCTGGGCGGCGCGGGCCGTGACCAACGCGCCACTCCGGTACGCCGCCTCCACGACCACCGTGCCCCGGGTCAACGCGGCGATGACCCGGTTGCGCAGAATGAACCTGGTCGGCGTCGGATGGTCGCCGGGCGGCAACTCGCCGATGACCAGGCCCTGTTCGGCGATCCTGTTGATCAACTGGGTGTGTCCGCGGGGATAGGGCCGGTCGACCCCGCAGGCGAGCACCGCGACCGTGGCCCCGCCGGCGCAGAGCGCACCCCGGTGCGTCGCGCCGTCCACGCCGTACGCGCCGCCCGACACCACGACCCACCCCCGCTCGGCCAGACCCGCGCCGAGGGCGGACGCCATGTGGGCGCCGTACTCGGTGCAGGCCCGGGCGCCCACGACGGCGACGGATCGCAGCGCCCACATCCGCAGACTCGGCAGCCCCCTGACCCAGAGTCCGATGGGCCGCGCGTCCCCCAGGTCGTCGAGTTGGACGGGCCACTCGGAGTCCCCCGGACACACGAACCGCGTCCCGGCGTCCCCCGCGACCACGAGGTCGCGCCCTGGGTCCGCCCGCGCGGCCCGGGCCCGCAGGCCCGCCCAGCGCCTGTCCGTCACGCCCGGTGGCCGACGGCCGTCCCCCATGAGCCGCCGGACCACCTCCCCCGTCCCGATCTCGCGCAGCCACCGCCCCACCATCTGGTCCCCGGGCTCGGCGACACGAGAGAGGAAGGCCCGGTGGAGCCGCTCCCCCTCCGCGCTCACGCCCTCGCCCCGATCGCCATGGGCACGCCCCGGGGCACCCCGGTGCGCAGTTGCAGGGCGAGTCCCACGTCCCCCGCGTCGGGCCGGTCGTGCCCGACGAGGTCCGCCACGGTCCAGGCGACACGCAGGACCCGGTCGAGACCGCGCGCGGTGAGCACTCCGCGCTCCAGCCCCCGTTCCGCGTCGTCCATCGCACCCGGGGCCGCATGCCACCGGTTGCGCAGTTCGCGGCCCGGGACCTCGCTGTTCGTCCGCCAGGGAGTGCCCGCGAGCCGGGCGGCGGCACGCTCCCTCGCCGCCCGGACCCGGTCGGCGACCGTCTCCGTGGACTCTCCACGGGCAGCCGCTCCGGATGCTCCTATGGCTGTCAAGCCGCTGGAGCCAGGTCGGTTTGAGTGATTCGTTCGGTTGGT
>NZ_BMWD01000029.1:104999-118667 GCF_014651055.1 Streptomyces fructofermentans | reverse complement strand
GCGATCGGCAAGGCCGAGCCGGTGGGCCTGTTCGTGGAGACGTTCGGCACGGCCAAGGTCGACGCCGAGAAGATCGAGACGGCCATCACCGAGGTCTTCGACCTCCGTCCGGCCGCGATCATCCGGGACCTGGACCTGCTGCGGCCGATCTACTCGCAGACCGCCGCGTACGGCCACTTCGGCCGCGCGCTGCCGGACTTCACGTGGGAGCGCACGGACCGCGTGGACGCCCTGCGCAAGGCGGCGGGCCTCTAGCCTCCGCGGCTGCACGACATGTGTGGGGCCCGGCACCCTTCGGGGGTGCCGGGCCTTCGCCGTGCCCGCCGCCGCTCCGGTGCGACCGCCCCGTCACCGGCGCCGGAGGCCGCCCGGGGCACGGGCGGCGTCCGTACCGGTGGCGCGGGCCCCCGTTCCCGGCCGGGGGACCTGTCGGTGCGGTCTGGTAGGAATGCTGCTGTGAGCAGCGACGACGGACAGGGGGGCGGCGGGGCCGAGGGCGCGCCGCCCGAGCAGCTCGCCCTCATCCGGGATGCGGTGCGCAAGGCGCCCCGGGCCAAGCCGCGGACCTGGCGCGGCGCCGCGCTCGCCAAGGAGCTGCCCGTCGCCCGGGTCCTCGTCGACAAGGGCGTGCTGCACCTCGACCGGTACTTCGACTACGCCGTGCCCGAGGAACTGGACGCCGACGCCCGGCCGGGCGTGCGGGTGCGCGTGCGGTTCGGGGCGGGACGGCACCGGGTGCGCGAGGGCCGGCGCGAGGGAGGCGGTCTGATCGACGGGTTCCTCGTCGAGCGGCGGGCCGAGTCCGACTACGCGGGGCCCCTCGCGGCGCTCGCCGGCGTCGTCTCGCCCGAACCCGTGCTCAGCGAGGAACTGCTGGGTCTCGCCCGGGCCGTCGCCGACCGGTACGCCGGCAGTCTGGCCGACGTGCTGCAGCTTGCCGTACCGCCGCGCAACGCCCGCGCCGAGGGCAGGCCGTCCCCCGAGCCCCTGCCCGCCCCCGAGGTGCCCGACGCGGGCTCCTGGGCCCGCTACACGCGCGGCGCGGCCTTCCTGGAGTCCCTGGCGTCGGGCGGGGCCCCGCGGGCCGTGTGGACCGCGCTGCCGGGGCCCGGCTGGGCCGGGGAACTGGCGCGGGCCGTCGCGGCGACCCTCGCCTCCGGGCGCGGTGCCCTCGTCGTCGTACCGGACGGGCGGTCCGTGGGCCGGGTCGACGCCGCGCTGACCGCCCTGCTGGGCGAGGGACGGCACGCCGTGCTGACCGCGGAGGCGGGCCCGGAGAAGCGGTACCGCGAGTGGCTCGCTGTGCGGCGCGGGTCCGTACGGGCCGTGGTGGGCACCCGGGCGGCGATGTTCGCGCCCGTGCGGGACCTGGGCCTGGTGGCCGTGTGGGACGACGGGGACGGCAGCCACAGCGAGCCGCACGCGCCCCAGCCGCACACCCGGGAAGTGCTGCTGCTCCGGGCCGCCCATGACAAGTGCGCTTTCCTGCTCGGGAGTTGGGGCTGCACCGTCGAGGCGGCGCAACTCGTAGAGAGCGGCTGGGCGGCGCCGATCGTCGCCGAGCGGGAGCAGGTGCGGGCTGCGGCTCCGCTCGTACGGACCGTGGGTGACGGCGATCTGGCGCGCGACGAGGCCGCGCGGGCCGCCCGGCTGCCCAGCCTCGCCTGGCAGGCCGTGCGGGAGGGGCTGCGCCAGGGACCCGTCCTGGTGCAGGTGCCCCGGCGCGGCTACGTACCGCGGATGGCCTGTGCGCAGTGCCGGGCGCCCGCGCGGTGCCGGCAGTGCTCGGGGCCGCTGGAGGGGCAGGACGCCGGCGGGCTGCGATGCGGGTGGTGCGGCCGGGACGAGACGGGATGGCACTGCGGCGAGTGCGGCGGCTTCCGGTTGAGGGCGCAGGTCGTGGGGGCGCGCAGGACCGCCGAGGAACTGGGCCGCGCCTTCCCCGCCGTGCCGGTGCGGACCTCGGGGCGCGAGCAGGTCCTCGACACGGTCCCCGGGTCGCCCGCGCTCGTGGTGAGTACGCCGGGCGCGGAGCCCGTCGCCGAGGGCGGTTACGCGGCGGCGCTGCTCCTCGACGGCTGGGCGATGCTCGGGCGGCCCGATCTGCGGGCCGGTGAGGACGCGTTGAGGCGGTGGATCGGGGCGGCTTCGCTGGTGCGGGGGCAGAGCGACGGCGGGACCGTGGTGGTCGTGGCCGAGCCGACGCTGCGGCCCGTGCAGGCGCTGGTGCGCTGGGACCCGGTGGGGCACGCGGTCCGCGAGCTGGCGGAGCGGGCCGAGCTGGGATTCCCGCCCGTGTCGCGGATGGCCGCCGTGTCGGGCACGGCCGAGGCCCTCGCGGGGTTCTTGGCCGCCGTCGAGCTGCCGCGGGAGGCGGAGGTGCTGGGACCGGTCCCGGTGCCCGTCACCGATCCGGGGCGGCCCCGTCGGACGGGGGCGCCGCCGGTCGGCGAGCGGTGGGAGCGGGCACTGATCAGGGTGCCGCCGGGGCGGGGAGCCGCGCTGGCGGCCGCGCTGAAGAGCGCGCAGGCGGCTCGGACGGCTCGCGGCGGGGGCCGGGCGGGTGAGGGCGCGGGGAGCGACGCGGTGCGGATCCGGGTCGATCCGCCCGACATCGGGTGACCGGCCCGGAGCGGCGGGGGAGCGGGGCCGTCCGGCGGCGGGGGCCTGGCGGCGCCGGCGGCTGAGCGGGTCGGTCGCTGCGGGGTCCGCCGGGTGTCGGCCGGACTCGGCGTCTGTCCGGACTCGGCGTATGTCCGGTTCGCGCCGCGCCTGATGCCCGTGCAGGTCGACGAGGGCGGCGGCCTCGGCGTATGTCCGGGGGCCGCCGGACGTCGGCCGGCCCGGCGTCCGTCCGGGGGCCGTCGGTGTTGGTCGGTCCGGGGCGTGTCCTGGGTTCGACGGGTGTCGGTCGGTCCCGGGGTGTCCTGGGTCCGTCGGTGTGGATCAGGCCCGGGGGTGTGTCGCGGGTCCGCCGGTGGCAGTCAGTCCCGGCGGGTGTCGGTCGGTCCCGGTGTCCGTCCCGGGTCCGCCGGTGTCTGCCGGGCCCGGTGTGTCCTGGGGCCGCCGAGCCCGGTGGGCGCCCCGGGGTGTTCGCGGTGGGCCGGACGGCTGGGGCGCGGGCTGTGGGTCTGCCCTCGACCGGCGCCGAGGGCAGACGGGGCGACCGCCTCAGCCGTTGCGCGGGCCGGGGAAGGCGCTCGGCCTGATCTCCTCGCGGAGGTTGCTGCCCGAGGTCGGCTGGGTGGGCATCGGCAGCGGCACCGAGCGGGCGGCCGGGACCGTCGGCAGGGGCGAGGTGACGGCGACCGTGCGGGAGGCCGAGGACTCCGTGGCGCGCTCGGCGTCGGCGGCCGCCTGGGCGGCGGCGCGGCGGGCGCCGTAACGCCGGTGCACCGCCTGCTTCGTGACGCCGAGTGCGGAGCCCACCGCGTCCCACGAGAAGCCCAGGGAGCGGTCGAAGTCCACGGCGGCCGTGACCAGCGTCTCGACGCTGTCCCGCAGTTCCTGGGCGAGGCGGACGGTCGGTGCGGGAGCGCGCCCGTACACGACGAAGCCCGTGGACGGGCCGGAGCGGCGCGGGCGGTAGACATTGCCCAGCTGGGCGGTCAGCGTGCGCAGCGCGTCCACCTGCCGGCGGACCCGCTCGATGTCCCGCACCAGCAGATGCAGGCTGGCCCGAGCCTGGGCGTCGTGGGTTGCGTGGTCGGCCATGAACAAGCCTCTCGAACCGGCGGTGAAAGGGATCGGTCCGCTGACTGCGGCCCGTTTCGGTCAACTCTCTCTTGACCAACGCATCTCGGGGTGAGTGGTCACGCTTCAGGGGCGTGGAGGCATATGCGTACGCCCCCGGCGCCCGGATGCGCGTCGCCCCGGGCATCGGCCGCGCCCGGGGCCGCCCGCCGGCCGCCCCGGGCTCTCGGCCGGGGGGTGCCGCGGGGCCGTCCCCGAGGGGCTCGCGGCCGGCCGCGGCCATAGACTGGTGCGCTGCCCGTCACGTACCCGCCCGAGAGGCCGACTCCCACCCATGAAGCTCGTCTTCGCCGGTACCCCCGAGGTCGCCGTTCCCGCCCTGGACGCCCTGATCGCCTCCGGGCGCCACGAGGTGGCCGCGGTCGTCACCCGCCCCGACGCGCCGGCGGGCCGTGGACGCAGGCTCGTCGCGAGCCCCGTGGCCGAGCGGGCGGAGGAGGCCGGCATCGAGGTGCTGAAGCCGGGGCGTCCGAGGGACGAGGAGTTCCTCGCACGGCTGCGCGAGATCGCGCCGGACTGCTGCCCCGTCGTCGCCTACGGCGCCCTGCTGCCCAGGGTCGCCCTGGACATCCCCGCGCACGGCTGGGTCAACCTGCACTTCTCGCTGCTGCCGGCCTGGCGCGGCGCGGCCCCCGTGCAGCACTCGATCATGGCGGGCGACGAGATCACCGGCGCCTCCACCTTCCTGATCGAGGAAGGGCTCGACTCCGGACCGGTCTACGGGACCGTCACGGAGGAGGTACGGCCGACCGACACCAGCGGGGACCTGCTGACACGGCTCGCCTTCGCGGGGGCCGGTCTGCTCGCCGCGACCATGGACGGCATCGAGGACGGCGCCCTGAAGGCCGTGCCGCAGCCGTCCGACGGCATCTCCCTGGCCCCGAAGATCACTGTCGAGAGCGCCCACGTGGACTGGGCCGCGCCCGCGATGCGCGTCGACCGTGTCGTCCGCGGCTGCACACCCGCGCCCGGCGCGTGGACCGCGTTCCGCGGGGAGCGGCTGAAGCTGATCCAGCTCGCGCCGGTGCCGGACCGCACGGACCTCGCCCCGGGGGCCCTCGCCGTCGGCAAGAACAACGTGTACGTGGGCACCGGCTCGCACGCCGTGGAACTGCTGTGGGTCCAGGCCCAGGGCAAGAAGCCGATGCGCGCGCCGGACTGGGCGCGCGGCGTCCGGATCACCCCGGGCGAGACCGTGGGGGCCTGAGCACGGAGCCGCGCGGACCTGCCTGCCCGGGGTCCCGTACGGCGCCCGGTGGGCCGTTCCGCGCGGTTCCCGGGGGCCGGGGGGAGCGGCGTACGCTGGTCGCATTCCCACTTCCACGAGCCGGAGCACCTTTTACGTGAACGAGCAGTCCCGTGCGCCCCGTCAGCAGGGCAAGCCCTACCGTCGTCCCAAGAAGGACCCCGTGCGGATGCTCGCCTTCGAGGCGTTGCGGGCGGTGGACGAGAGGGACGCGTACGCGAACCTGGTGCTGCCGCCGCTGCTTCGCAAGGCGCGTGAGAAGGGCGACTTCGACGGGCGCGACGCGGCGCTCGCCACGGAGCTGGTGTACGGGACGCTGCGCCGCCAGGGGACGTACGACGCCGTCATCGCCGCGTGTGTCGACCGGCCGCTGCGCGAGGTCGACCCGCCGGTGCTCGACGTGCTCAGCCTCGGTGCCCACCAACTGCTCGGCACGCGCATCCCGACGCACGCGGCCGTGTCCGCGTCCGTCGAACTGGCGAGGGTCGTACTCGGCGACGGGCGCGCCAAGTTCGTCAACGCCGTACTGCGGAAGATCGCGCGGCACGACCTCGACGAATGGCTGGAGCAGGTCGCGCCGCCGTACGACGACGACCCGGAGGAGCACCTCGCCGTCGTGCACTCCCACCCGCGCTGGGTCGTCTCGGCGCTGTGGGACTCGCTGGGCGGCGGGCGCGCCGGCGTCGAGGACCTGCTGGAGGCCGACAACGAACGGCCCGAGGTGACCCTGGTGGCCAGGCCCGGACGCGCCACCGCCGACGAACTGCTCGACGCGCTGGGCGAGGAGTCGTCGCTGCCGGGGCGTTGGTCGCCGTACGCCGTGCGGCTGTCCGAGGGCGGCGAGCCGGGAGCCGTCGAGGCGGTGCGCGAGGGCCGGGCGGGCGTCCAGGACGAGGGGAGCCAGCTCGTGGCCCTCGCCCTCGCCCACGCGCCCCTGGAGGGGCCGGACCGCGCATGGCTCGACGGCTGCGCGGGGCCGGGCGGGAAGGCGGCGATGCTCGCCGGGCTCGCCGCGGAGCGCGGGGCCGTGCTCCTCGCCTCCGAGAAGCAGCCGCACCGGGCCGGGCTGGTCGCCAGGGCGCTCGCCGGGAACCCGGGGCCGTACCAGGTCATCGCCGCCGACGGGACCCGGCCGCCGTGGCGGCCCGGCAGCTTCGACCGCGTCCTGATGGACGTGCCCTGCACCGGGCTCGGCGCGCTGCGCCGTCGTCCGGAGGCCCGTTGGCGCCGCCGCCCCGACGACCTGGAGCGCTTCGCGCCGCTCCAGCGCGGGCTGCTGCGTTCGGCGCTCGCGTCGGTGCGGGTCGGCGGTGTCGTCGGGTACGCCACCTGCTCACCGCACCTCGCCGAGACGCGGGCCGTGGTCGACGACGTGCTCAAGCACTACGACGGCTCGGCCGAACTTGTGGACGCGCGCCCGCTGCTGCCGGGCGTACCGGCCCTCGGCGACGGCCCCGACATCCAGCTCTGGCCGCATCTGCACGGTACGGACGCGATGTATCTGGCGCTGATCCGCCGGACGGGCTGAGCGGCCGTTCCACGCCTCGGCCCCGGCCGGGCAGGGCCGCTCCGCCCGGCCCCGCCCGCCGGGCCTGGCGTCGCTGTCGGCCCGTACCCGGACGCACCCCGCCCCGCGGCACCGGCGGCCCCGTCCGTCCCGCCCGCCGGGCCGGGGCCCGAGGCGCTGACGCACCGGCCCCGAGGCACCGACCCGCCTGTGCCCGTCCTGCCTGTGCCCGTGAGTCCGGCGCGTGCCCGCACGCGCCGGACCGGCGGCACCGACACGCCTGTGCTCGTGCCGCTCGTGCCGCTCGTGCCGGCCGCGTGTTTGTGGTTCGGGTCGCCGCCCTGCGCTCGGGCCCGGTGGCGTCCTGTGCGTGCCCGTCGGTCAGGACCGCCCTCAGACCCGTGGTGGTCCGACCGGCTGCGGTGCGGGGCGCGGGTCGTCGGTTCCGTCGTCCGGACCGGGTTCGGCCGGGCCGCCGGAGCCGGGGGAGGCGCCGTCGCCGCCCGGCCCCGCGTCCGGTGGCGGGGTGGCGGGCGGCCCGTCCTCGTGCGCCAGGCGGTGCGGCCACCAGACCTTGGGGCCGACGTCCAGGAAGAGCGACGTCACGAGGACCGAACGTACGACGAGCGTGTCCAGCAGCACGCCCAGGGCGACGGCGAAGCCGATCTCGGCGAACGCGACCATCGGCAGGGTGGCGAGCGCGGCGAACGTGCCCGCCAGCACGAGGCCGGCCGAGGTGATGACGGCTCCGGTCGCCGCGAGCCCCGTGACCACGCCCTTGCGGGTGCCCTGGTGCCCGGCCTCCTCGCGGATGCGGGTGGTCAGGAAGATGTTGTAGTCGATGCCCAGGGCGACCAGGAACACGAAGACGAACAAGGGGAAGTCGGTGGCCTCGCCCGCGTAGTCGAAGACGTACCGGAACGCGAGCGCGCTGATGCCGAGGGCGGACGCGAAGGACAGTACGACCGTGCCGATCAGGATCAGCGGGGCTACCACGGCGCGCAGCAGGGCGCACAGGATCAGCAGCACCACGACGAGCACCAGCGGGATGATCAGGATGTTGTCGTGGGTCGTCGCCTCGTCCATGTCGAGCAGGGCGGCCGTGCCCCCGCCGACCTTCGCGTCGGCGCCGGGGATGTCGTGGACGGCGTCGCGGACCCGCTCCACCGTCTCCTTCGCGGCCTCGCTGTCCGCCGGTGCGGTCATGGTGGCCTCGAAGAGGACCCTGCCCTCGAAGGCGGGTTTGGTGCCGGGCGGCAGACCGAGGGACTCCGGCACGACGCCGGGCGTCGCCGCGACGGCCCGGCCGACCTCGACGGCCTGGGCGCGGTCGCTGACGATGACGAGCGGGTCGCCGCTGCCCGCCGGGAAGTACCGCGCGGACACCTTCTGGCCGACGATCGAGTCGGGTTCGCCGGTGAAGGAGTCGGCGTTGCCGATGCCCTCCGCGCGGAGCTGGACCAGGCCCAGCGAGAGCAGTGCGAGGACCGCGGCGGTGACCGCCCAGACCATGCGCGGGCGCCGGGAGATGCGGTTGCCCATCCGGGCCCACAGCCCGCGGCTCGTCGGGTCGGAGGAGCCGAGGTGCGGCGTGGCCGGCCAGAAGATCCACCGGCCGAAGATCACCAGCAGGGCGGGGAAGAGTGTGATCATCGCGATCAGCGCGACCGCGACCCCGATCGCGGCGACCGGGCCGAGGCCGCGCGTCGAGTTCATCTCGGCGGCGAGCAGCACCAGCATGCTGAGGACGACGGTCGCGCCGGACGCGAGCACCGCGGGGCCGGCCCGGTGCAGTGCGAGCGCCATCGCCTCGTGGCGGTCCTCGTGGCGGCGCAGTTCCTCCCGGTAGCGGGCGACCAGCAGGAGGGCGTAGTCGGTCCCCGCGCCGAACACGAGGACGGTCAGGATGCCCGCGCTCTGGCCGTTGACGGTCAGGCCGGCGTGCTCGGCCATGAAGTAGATCACCGCCTGCGCGGTGAACAGCGCGACGACCACGCTGACCAGGGGGACCAGCAGCAGGGTCGGACTGCGGTAGGTGAGCAGCAGCATCACGATGACGACGGCCATCGCCGCGAACAGCAGGGTGGAGTCGATGCCCTCGAAGGCCTCGGAGAAGTCCGCCGACGTGCCGCCCGGACCCGTGATGTGCACGGCGAGCCCGTCCCCGCCCTCACCCACGGTGTCCCGGATCGAGTCGACCGCGGGGGCGATGCGCTCCCACCCCTGCGCGTCCATCGTGATCGGTACGATCACCTGGGCGGCCCGCGGGTCCGCCGGCCTGTCGTAGACCGGTCCGCGGGTCTCCGCGCCCCGGATGCCGTGGTCGCGCAGTCCCTTGAGCTGCTCCACGTCCTGCTCGATCTGCGCGCGGTCGTCCCGCGTGAGGCCGTCCTCACGGGCGTACACGACCACCGCGGGGATCTGCTCGGGCCTGAAGTCCTCCGAGATGTGGAGGACTTGGGTGGACTCCGCCGAACCGGGCAGCCAGGACGCCGCGTCGTTGTCCTGCGCGTCGGCGAGTTTCTGCGCGAACGGGGCCGTGAGGATCAGCAGCACGAGCCACAGCCCCACGACGACCCACTTGCTGCGCCGGCCGCAGACCAGCCAGCCGATTCCGCGCCGCTTCCCCTGTGCGTCCGTCATCGTCGTCCCCGCAGCCGCTTGAGGAGCCGGTGGGCCGCCAAGGATGGCACGGCGTGGGCGGCGGGTGCAGCAAGTCCGCCGAGTCCGCGCGCATCCGGTGCTCCGGGCCGCGGACCCCGCCGACCGGGGAGAGCAACCGGCTCCCGGCATGGCAGGCTTGTGGCATGGCCGCGCAGATCAACCCCAGCATCCTGTCCGCCGACTTCGCACGCCTCGCCGAGGAGGCGAAGGCGGTGGAGGGCGCAGACTGGCTCCATGTCGATGTGATGGACAACCATTTCGTCCCGAACCTCACGCTCGGTGTGCCGGTCGTAGAGTCCCTGGCGCGCGCTACGGACACACCCCTGGACTGTCATCTGATGATCGAGGACGCCGATCGGTGGGCGCCCCAGTACGTGGAGGCGGGTGCTGGTTCCGTCACCTTCCACGTCGAGGCGGCCGCCGCACCCGTGCGGCTCGCCCGGGAGATCCGGGCGAAGGGCGCCCGGGCCTCGATGGCGCTGAGGCCCGCGACCCCGATCGAGCCGTACGAGGATCTGCTTCCCGAGCTCGACATGCTGCTGATCATGACGGTCGAGCCCGGCTTCGGGGGCCAGGCCTTTCTCGACATCATGCTCCCGAAGATCCGCCGGACCCGCGAGTTGATCAGCAAGCACGGACTGGAGCTGTGGCTGCAGGTCGACGGCGGGGTCTCGGCCACCACCATCGAGCGCTGCGCCGAGGCGGGAGCCGACGTCTTCGTCGCGGGCTCGGCCGTGTACGGGGCCGACGACCCCGCCCGGGCGGTACGTGCATTGCGCACCCAAGCGGAGGAGGCGACGGCCCGGAGCACCTGGGCGCGCGACCACTGAGACAAGGGAACGTGAACGCCGCCCCTCAGGGCTGATCAAGTTCGCCGGATCTGCGAGGATGAACGGCGAATCCAGAGTGTGAACAGCAGTGAGGAGATCGCCGTGTCGGGTATGTCGGCGGGCCGGTCGGCCATGCGGATGGGACCCGCTGAGCTGGTGCAGGCGGCGGCCATGGCCCGCCGCTTCTACCTAGAGGGCAAATCCAAGATCCAGATCGCCGAGGAGTTCGGCGTGAGCCGCTTCAAGGTGGCCCGGGTCCTGGAGACCGCCCTCGAACGGGATCTCGTGAGGATCGAGATCCGCGTCCCCGCCGAGCTGGACGCGGAGCGCTCCGACGCGCTGCGTGCCCGCTACGGCCTGCGGCACGCCGTCGTCGTCGAGTCGCCGGCCGAGGCGGAGGAGTCGCCCGACCCGGAGAACCTCGGTGAGGTCGCCGCCGAACTGCTCGGCGAACTCGTGGCCGAGGGCGATGTGCTCGGCCTGGCCTGGGGCCGCTCCACCATCCACATGGCGGCCGCCCTGGACCGGCTGCCGCCGTGCACGGTGGTGCAGCTGACGGGTGTCTACGACGCGGGCACGGCCGAGCGCGGCTCGGTCGAGGCCGTCCGCAGGGCCGCCCAGGTCTCCGGCGGCGAGGCGCACCCGATCTACGCGCCGATGCTGCTGCCCGACCCGGCCACGGCGGCCGCGCTGCGCAGTCAGCCCGGCATCGCCCGCGCCTTCGAGTACTTCGACAAGGTGACGGTCGCCTGCGTGTCCATCGGCTCCTGGGAGGCGGGCATCTCCACGGTGCACGACATGCTCAGCGACGAGGAGCGCGCGCACTACGCGTCGCTCGGTGTCGCCGCCGAGATGTCCGCGCACCTCTTCGACACCGAGGGCCGCCGGGTCGGGCGGGACCTGGGGGAGCGGTGCATCACCGTCGAGGCCGACCGGCTGCGGCGCATCCCCGAGGTCGTCGCGATCGCCGGCGGCCAGCGCAAGGCGGCCGCCATCGACGCGGTGCTGCGGTCCGGGCTCGTCACCAGCCTGGTGACGGACACGGCCGCCGCGGACAGCCTGATGACGGCGGGCCCCGCGCCGCGTCCGGCACTGAACCGGGCGGACCCCGACGGGCCCTGAGGTACCGGCAGTCCGGCGGAGGGCTCGGTGACGGGCCGCGCGGGGACGGCTGTGGCAGCATCGGCGACATGCTGCTCCGGTCCGTCCCCCGTCTGCTGTCCGGGCTGCTGCTCTGCCTCGTGGCGGTACTCGCGGGCTGCGCGCCGACCGGCGGCGGGACCGGCCCGGGCACGGACGTCACGGCACCCTCCTGGGCCGCCGGAACGCCGACGGTCCGGGAGGCGGACCTCCCCCGCGAGGCGCGCCGGACACTCGCCCTCATCGACGGGGGCGGGCCCTTCCCGTACGCCAGGGACGGCAGCGTCTTCCGCAACTTCGAGGGCGAGCTGCCGCCCCAGGAGCCCGGCCACTACCGCGAGTTCACCGTCCGCACCCCCGGCGAGCGCGACCGCGGGGCCCGGCGCGTCGTCACCGGACGGGACGGAGAGGTGTACTACACCGACGATCACTACGACTCGTTCAGGGCGGTGCTGAGATGACGCAGGACGTGGCCGGCCGCCACGTGGTCGCGCTGGACCTCGACGGGGTCACCGACAAGGCGGCACTCATGGAGCGCTGCGCCCGCGCCCTGGAGCTGCCCGACTGGTTCGGGCGGAACTGGGACGCGCTGGCGGACAGCCTCGGAGACTCGTCGCTCTGGCCCGCGGCCGCCGCCCGGCGGGGGCTGCTGCTCGTCGTCGCCGGCTGGCAGCCGTACGCCCGCTCGCGGCCCGACGAGTGGGAGACCGCCCGCGAGGTGTTCACGGAGGCCGCCGAGCGCACCCCGGCGCTCACCGTCGCGCTGGAGCTTGGAGGATCGCACAGCCGGGGATGAGGGCGGCCTGGACGTTCCGACCAGGGCATGCATACCGGCCGACATGGGACAATGAGGTACGTGCTCTTCCCCCGGCTGTCCTGTCCGTGGGGCCACCTATGAACCACTGGGATGTGCAGCACGTGCGTTTCCTCAACGACATCCAGCCCGCGTACGACCTGACGTACGACGACGTCTTCATGGTGCCGAGCCGCTCAGCGGTCGGTTCGCGGCAGGGCGTCGACCTGGCTTCGCCGGACGGCACCGGCACCACCATCCCGCTGGTGGTCGCCAACATGACCGCCATCGCGGGCCGCCGGATGGCCGAGACCGTGGCCCGCCGCGGCGGACTCGTCGTCATCCCGCAGGACATCCCGATCGAGGTCGTCACCGAGGTCGTCTCCTGGGTCAAGAGCCGCCACCTCGTCCTGGACACCCCCATCGTGCTGGCCCCCCACCAGACGGTCGCCGACGCGCTGTCCCTGCTGCCGAAGCGGGCGCACAACGCCGGCGTCGTGGTCGACGACGAGGGCCGGCCGGTCGGCGTGGTCACCGACGCCGACCTCAGCGGCGTCGACCGCTTCACGCAGCTCTCCGAGGTCATGTCCCGCGACCTGCTGCTGCTGGACGCCGGCATCGAGCCCCGCGAGGCCTTCAACCGGCTGGACGGCGCCAACCGCCGCTACGCGCCCGCCGTCGACGGGGACGGCAGGCTGGCGGGCATCCTCACCCGCAAGGGCGCCCTGCGCGCCACGCTGTACACCCCGGCCACCGACGCGGACGGCAGGCTGCGCATCGCGGCCGCCGTGGGCATCAACGGCGATGTGGCGGGCAAGGCCAAGCAGCTGCTCGCGGCGGGCGTCGACACGCTCGTCGTGGACACCGCGCACGGCCACCAGGAGTCGATGATCTCGGCCGTCCGGGCGGTCCGCGGCCTCGACCCCCAGGTGCCGATCGTCGCGGGCAACATCGTCGCCGCCGAGGGCGTGCGCGACCTCGTCGAGGCAGGCGCGGACATCATCAAGGTCGGTGTCGGACCGGGCGCCATGTGCACCACGCGCATGATGACCGGTGTCGGCCGCCCGCAGTTCTCCGCCGTCCTCGAGTGCGCCGCCGAGGCGAAGAAGTTCGGCAAGCACGTGTGGGCCGACGGCGGAGTCCGCCACCCCCGCGACGTGGCCATGGCGCTGGCCGCGGGCGCGTCGAACGTGATGGTCGGCTCCTGGTTCGCCGGTACGTACGAGTCGCCCGGCGACCTGCAGCAGGACGCCGACGGACGCCTCTACAAGGAGTCGTTCGGCATGGCGTCCGCGCGGGCGGTGCGCAACCGCACCTCCGAGGAGTCGGCCTACGACCGGGCCCGCAAGGCCCTGTTCGAGGAGGGCATCTCGACCTCGCGCATGTTCCTCGACCCGACGCGGCCCGGTGTGGAGGACCTGATCGACTCCGTCATCGCGGGCGTCCGCTCCTCGTGCACCTACGCGGGCGCCAACTCCCTCGCGGAGTTCGCCGAGCGTGCCGTGGTGGGCGTGCAGAGCGCCGCCGGTTACGCCGAGGGCAAGCCGCTGCACGCCAGCTGGAGCTGACCCCGTCCCACGCTCCGCGACGGCCCCCGCTCTCCCTCCCGGGAGGACGGGGGCCGTCGGCGTACTCTCGCGGGCCGACTCCGGGCCGACTCCGGGCCGACTCCGGGCCGACTCCGGGCCGACTCCGGGCCGACTCCGGGCCGACTCCGGGCCGACTCCGGGCCGAC
>NZ_BMWD01000029.1:25496-104945 GCF_014651055.1 Streptomyces fructofermentans | reverse complement strand
CGGGCCTGCGACCTGCGGTGCAGCCCGCGCGCAAGGGCCGAAAGTCCTCACGCAACGAACACGCGCCGGCCCGCCATGAACGCAACGATCTTGCGGGCACGCGCAAGGTTGCTGCATTACGGCCGGAAAGCCCGGGCTCATAGAGTCGTGCGCTGAACGAAGTGCGGCGGGGACCCCGGGCACGGCCGGTCCCTCCCGCGGGCCGCCGTGGGGTCGCGCCGTCCGACCGGCAGCGATGAAGGAGCCAGCCGCGTGCTCGACCACGGCGCACCCCCGCAGTCCCCCAGTCACCCCGCCCCCGTGCCCCCGGGCCACGGCGCGCGCCTGATGCGCCGCAAGCCCGTCGAACACCTGGTCGCGGAGGGTGGACAGGGCGAGGGCGGCACACTGCGGCGCTCGCTCGGCCTCTGGCAGCTCACCATGATCAGCATCGGCGCGACCCTCGGCACCGGCATCTTCGTCGTCCTCGGCGAGGCCGTCCCGAAGGCCGGCCCCGCCGTCACGGTGTCCTTCGTCATAGCCGGCCTGACCGCGCTCTTCTCGGCCCTCTCCTACGCCGAACTGGCGGGCACGATCCCGGTCGCCGGGTCCTCCTACTCGTACGCGTACGCAACCATGGGCGAACTCGTCGCCTGGATCTGCGGCTGGTGCCTCGTCCTGGAGTACGGGGTCTCCGTCGCGGCCGTGGCGGTCGGCTGGGGCGAGTACCTCAACGAGCTGCTCGACGGCACGATCGGCGTCACCATCCCGGACGCGCTCTCCGCGCCGCCCGGCGACGGCGGGATCTTCAACCTGCCCGCGCTGATCGTGGTGCTGCTCGCCATGGCGTTCCTGCTCGGCGGCGCCCGCGAGTCGGCGCGCGCCAACACGATCATGGTCGTGGTGAAGATCGCCGCACTGCTGCTGTTCTGCGCGATCGGCGTCCAGGGTTTCCGCTCGGGCAACTACGAGGACTTCATGCCGCTCGGCATGGCGGGCGTGAGCGCGGCGGGAGCGACCCTCTTCTTCTCGTACATCGGGTTCGACGCGGCCTCCACCGCGGGCGAGGAGGCCAGGAACGCCCAGCGGGACCTGCCGCGCGCCATCATGCTCTCGCTGATCATCGTCACCGCGCTGTACGTGCTCGTCGCGGCCGTCGCCGTGGGCGCGCAGCCCTGGAGCCGGTTCACCGGCTCGGAGGCCGCGCTCGCCGGGATCATGAACGACGTCACCGGCGACACCTTCTGGGGCACGCTGCTCGCGGCCGGAGCCGTCATCGCCATCGCCAGCGTCGTGCTGACCGTGCTCTACGGGCAGACCCGCATCCTCTTCGCGATGTCCCGCGACGGACTGGTGCCCAAGGTCTTCTCCCGCGTCCACCCGAGGACCGGCACCCCGCGCGCCAACACGGTCCTCGTGTCGCTGTTCTGCGGTGTCCTCGCCGCCGCGATCCCACTCGGGCAGCTCGCCGACGCGACGAGCATCGGCACGCTGTTCGCCTTCGCGCTGGTCAATGTCTCGGTCGTGCTGCTGCGCCGGACACGGCCCGGTATGCCGCGCACGTTCCGGGTGCCGCTGTCGCCGCTGACGCCCGCGCTCGGCCTCGGCTTCTGCGTGTGGATGATGGGCAGCCTCGACACCGTGACCTGGGTCGTCTTCGGAGTCTGGATGGCCGTGGGGCTCGTGTTCTACTTCAGTTACGGCTACCGCCGCTCCCGTCTCGCCACTCCAGAGAAGTGATCCACCCGCAGTGCTGAACGATCTCGACGAACGCATCGTGCGCGCCCTCGCCGAGGACGCGCGCCGCTCCTACGCCGACATCGGCCAGGAGGTCGGACTGTCGGCGCCGGCCGTGAAGCGGCGCGTGGACCGGCTGCGGGCGACCGGGGCGATCACCGGGTTCACCGTCCGGGTGGACCCGGCGGCGCTCGGCTGGGAGACCGAGGGGTTCGTCGAGATCTACTGCCGGCGCAACACCTCGCCCGAGACCATCCAGCGGGGCCTGGAGCGGTACCAGGAGGTCGTCGCCGCGTCGACCGTCACCGGTGAGGCCGATGCCGTCGTGCAGGTCTTCGCCTCCGACATGCGGCACTTCGAGCGGGTGCTGGAGCGGATCGCGGGGGAGCCGTTCGTGGAGCGGACGAAGTCCGTGCTGGTGCTTTCGCCGTTGTTGCGGAGGTTTTCGTCGGGGTCCCCGACGTAGGCGCTCCGCTTGGGGCTGGTGGGGTGCCGGTGCCGGTGGGGGCGTGTCGGCGTTGCCGGGTGCGGGTGGGTGGGGGTGTTGCGCAGTTCCCCGCGCCCCTGGGGGTGGGGTCCCGGTGGGGCGGTTGGTCGGGTGCGGGCCGTGGGGGCTTGGCGCGCGGTTCCTCGCGCCCCTGCGGGGGTGGGGGCCTGGTGGGGCGGTTGGTCGGGTGCGGGCCGTGAGGGCTTGGCGCGCGGTTCCTCGTGTCCCTGAGGGGGTGGGGCCGGCTTCCTCGGTGCGGGTGGTGCGCGGTTCCTCGTGTTTCCGAGAGGGCCGAGCCGGTTGTGCGGGTGTGTCGCTTTCGGGGGTGGGGGTGGCTAGCATCGGGGTATGACCTGGCGACATTGATCCAGAAGCCGTGCCTCCCGGGGACCGCCCCGGATGCCGTTCCTACGGCGTCCGACGTTCACCCTGCGGTCCTTGCGGGAAGGCCTCATGTCACTCTCACCTGCGCGTGCGCCCGGCTCAGGCACCGCCGTCCGGCGGCTGACCGGCACGCTGTACGGCTACGCGTTCCTCGACGACCTCGTCCTGCTCTACCCGGTGTACGCGCTGCTGTTCCGCGACACCGGACTCACCGTCTGGCAGATCTCGTCCCTCTTCGGCCTGTGGGCCCTGACCGGGGTCCTGCTGGAGATCCCCTCCGGGGCCTGGGCCGACGCCGTCTCGCGGCGCCTGCTGCTGTGGGTCGGCCCGCTGCTCACCGCGGCCGGGTTCGCGCTCTGGGTGCTCGCCCCGTCGTACTGGGCCTTCGCCCTCGGATTCGTGCTCTGGGGCGTCAAGGGGGCGCTCGGCTCCGGCGCCCTGGAGGCGCTGGTCTACGAGGAGCTGGACCGGCTCGGCGCGGCCGACCGGTACGCGGGCCTCATGGGCCGCGCGCAGGCAGCCGGGCTCGTGGCCGTGATGGCGGCGGTGGGGCTGGCCGGTCCGGTACTGGCGTTCGGCGGCTACCCGGCCGTCGGACTCGCCAGCGTGCTGGCGTGCCTGCTGACGGCGCTGGTCGCGACACGGTTCCCGGAGCACCGGGAGGCGCCCGGCCCCGGCGGGCCGGACGAGGGCTGGGCCCGCACGCTGCGCGCCGGCCTCGCCGAGGCCCGCGGCGACCGGCCGGTCCGCGCTGCCCTGCTGCTCGTACCGGCCGTCACGGCGGTCTGGGGGGCGCTCGACGAGTACACGCCCCTGCTCGTACGGGACACCGGGGTGTCCGACAGTGCCGTGCCGCTCTGGCTGCTGCTGATCTGGGCGGGAGCCACGGCCGGAGGGCTGCTGGCCGGCGTGGGCCGGCGGCTCGGCGACCGCGGGTTCGCCTGGCTCCTGGCGGCCTCCGCCGTCTCGCTCGCCGTGGGCGCGGCCGTACGCTCGCCGGCCGGTGTCGCGCTGGTGGCGGTCGCCTTCTGCGGCTTCCAGCTGGCGAGTGTGCTGGCGGACGTCCGGCTCCAGGAGCGCATCGGCGGCACCGGCAGGGCGACCCTGACCTCGGTGGCCGGGGTGGGCACCGACCTGGCCACCGTCGGCGTGTACGGCCTCTACGCCGTGGCAGCGACGGCGACCGGGCACGGCGTCGCGTTCGCGCTGTTCGCGCTGCCGTACCTGCTGACGGCGTCGGCTCTGGCCACGAGGGAGCGGCCGGTCCGCCGGGCCCGGGCCTCCGCCTCCCGGGCGCGGCCGTGACACCGCCGCCGCGCCCCGTCACCGGGTGACGAGGCACACAGCGCGGATCCGCCGGGGCGCGGGGCACCGCCCGCGCCCCGGCGGGCCCGGGGCCCTCGCGGGAGGGCCGCAACGAATCGCCGCCGGAGCGCCCGGGGACGCAACGAATCGTTCCCCGGCGCGCAACAGGTCCTTCTTGTCCGGCCGCGCCCGCCGCCCGTACCGTCTATCAGGCCGCCTCTGCGGCCCCGTACCCCCTTCCCCACCCGGTGAGGACCCCGCATGCGCGCTGCCCTGCTCCAGAGCTCCGGCCGTCCCGGCTCCGTCGTGGAGAACCTCAAGGTCCTCGACGAGGCCGCGGGCCGTGCCGCCGCCGCGGGCGCCGGGCTGCTCGTCACCCCGGAACTGTTCCTGACCGGCTACGCGATCGGCGAGGACGTGCACCGGCTCGCCGAGCCGGCCGACGGCGACTCCGCCGACGCGGTGGCCGAGATCGCCGGCCGGCACGGCGTGGCCGTCGCCTACGGCTACCCCGAGCGCTCCGGCGAGCAGGTCCACAACGCGGTCCAGCTGATCTCCCCGGACGGCACTCGCCTGGCCGGCTACCGCAAGACCCACCTCTTCGGCTGCTTCGAGCGGGACTGGTTCACCCCCGGCGACGAGCCCGTGGTCCAGGCTGAGCTGGACGGCCTCCGCATCGGCCTGATGATCTGCTACGACGTGGAGTTCCCGGAGAACGTCCGCTCCCACGCCCTGGCCGGCACCGACCTCCTCGTGGTGCCCACGGCCCAGATGCACCCGTTCCAGTTCGTCGCCGAGTCCGTCGTCCCGGTGCGGGCCTTCGAGAACCAGATGTACGTCGCGTACGTCAACCGGGTCGGCACGGAGGGCGAGTTCGAGTTCGTGGGGCTCTCCACGCTCGCCGGTCCCGACGGCGGCGCCCGGGCCCGCGCGGGCCGCGCCGAGGAACTCGTCATCGGTGACGTGGACCCCGCCCTCCTGGCCGCGTCGCGCGAGGAGAACCCGTACCTGAAGGACCGCCGTCCCGGCCTCTACGGCTCCCTCGTCTGAACCTCCCCCCGTACCACCAGAGCTTTCCCGCAAGGAGTCCGTACCCCATGACGTCCACGGTGCCCCCCGCCGTCCCGCACACCGACGCGCAGCCGCCGATCACCATGTTCGGTCCGGACTTCCCGTACGCGTACGACGACTTCCTCGCGCACCCCGCGGGCCTCGGCCAGATACCGGCGACCGAACTCGGCACCGAGGTCGCCGTCATCGGCGGCGGCCTTTCCGGCATCGTGTCCGCGTACGAGCTGATGAAGATGGGCCTCAAGCCCGTCGTGTACGAGGCGGACCGGATCGGCGGCCGGCTGCGGACCGTCGGGTTCGACGGCTGCGACCCCTCCCTGACCGCGGAGATGGGCGCGATGCGCTTCCCGCCCTCCTCCACGGCGCTCCAGCACTACATCGACCTGGTGGGGCTGCGGACCGAGCCGTTCCCCAACCCGCTGTCCGAGGCGACGCCCTCGACCGTCGTCGACCTCAAGGGCGAGTCCCACTACGCCGAGACGCTCGCCGACCTCCCGCAGGTCTACCGCGACGTCGCGGACGCGTGGAACGCCTGCCTGGAGGAGGGCGCCGACTTCTCCGACATGAACACGGCGATGCGCGAGCGCGACGTGCCGCGCATCCGCGAGATCTGGGCGAAGCTCGTCGAGAAGCTCGACGACCAGACCTTCTACGGGTTCCTCTGCGAGTCGGAGTCGTTCAAGTCCTTCCGCAAGAGGGAGATCTTCGGGCAGGTCGGCTTCGGCACCGGCGGCTGGGACACCGACTTCCCGAACTCCATCCTGGAGATCCTGCGCGTCGTCTACACCGAGGCCGACGACCACCACCGCGGGATCGTCGGCGGCAGCCAGCAGCTCCCGCTGCGCCTGTGGGAGCGCGAGCCGAAGAAGATCGTCCACTGGGCCCCCGGGACGTCGCTGTCCACGCTGCACGACGGGGAGCCCAGGCCCGCCGTGACCCGGCTGCACCGCACCGCCGGGAACCGGATCACGGTCACCGACGCCTCCGGCGACATCCGTACGTACCGGGCGGCGATCTTCACGGCCCAGTCCTGGATGCTGCTCTCCAAGGTCGCCTGCGACGACGAGCTCTTCCCGATCGACCACTGGACGGCGATCGAGCGCACCCACTACATGGAGAGCTCGAAGCTGTTCGTCCCCGTCGACCGGCCGTTCTGGCTGGACAAGGCCGTGGACGACCGCGGGAACCCGACGGACCGCGACGTCATGTCGATGACGCTCACCGACCGGATGACACGCGGCACCTACCTCCTCGACGACGGCCCGGACAAGCCCGCCGTCATCTGCCTCTCGTACACGTGGTGCGACGACAGCCTCAAGTGGCTGCCGCTGTCCGCGAACGAGCGGATGGAGGTCATGCTGAAGTCGCTCGGCGAGATCTATCCGAACGTCGACATCCGCAAGCACGTCATCGGCAACCCGGTGACGGTCTCGTGGGAGAACGAGCCCTACTTCATGGGCGCGTTCAAGGCCAACCTGCCGGGCCACTACCGCTACCAGCGGCGCCTGTTCACGCACTTCATGCAGGACCGGCTGCCCGAGGACAAGCGGGGCATCTTCCTCGCGGGCGACGACATCTCCTGGACGGCCGGCTGGGCCGAGGGCGCCGTGCAGACCGCGCTCAACGCCGTGTGGGGCGTGATGCACCACCTCGGCGGCACGACCGACCCGACCAACCCCGGTCCCGGCGACGTCTACGACGAGATCGCCCCGGTGGAGCTCCCCGAGGACTGACGCCACCGCCGGGCGGCCCGCGCCGCCCGGCACACCTCGCGCCCCGGCTCCGGTGCGTCGGCGGGGTCAGCCCCGGTGCGTCAGCGGTGTCAGCAGGCAGCGGCCGACCAGGCCCACGCCCGTGTCGAGCCGCTCCACGAACTCCTCGGCCAGGTCGGGGAGTTCGCGCAGCGCCCAGACGGCCCTGGCGGCCGACCAGGCCGCGTCCCGGGCCCGGTCCAGGCTCCAGGAACCGAGCAGATGCGTCAGCGGGTCGGCGATCTGGAGGAGATCGGGCCCCGGCATCAGGTCCTCGCGGATGTGCTCCTCCAGCGAGACGAGGACCTCGCCCACGCGGTCGAACTCGTCCTCCAGCGCCGCCGGTTCGCAACCGAGCGTACGACAGGCGTCCACCACCGCGAGCGGCAGATCGTGTCCGATGTGCGCATTGATGCCCGCGAGCGCGAACTGCAGCGGACGTACGCCGGGATGGCGCCGGAACTGGAACAGGGGCCGCCAAGCCGCAGGCGGCCGGCGCTCGTCACCGACCGCCTCGACGGCGGACAGGTAGCGCTCCGCGAACCGCACGTCCAGGGTGGCCGCCGCACGCGTGTCCTCGAAATGCCCCGCGTGCAGGCGCCTGTCCACCTCCTCGGTGACGGCGAGATAGACGCGGTTGAACACCCCGACGCCGTCCCCCTCGGGCCAGGCCGTGCCGAGTCCACGCATCCTCCGCACCACGGTGTCCAGACCGTGCACGGGAACCGCGTCTTGTACAAAGCGCTCCAACCGCACCATGGGGGCAGCGTCCCAGGCCTAGGCTGTCCCGAGTGCCGCCGGGCCGATCGCTTCCCCAGAACGGGGGAACAGGGGGAGCCCGGGGGAGGGGGAACAGCACGTGTCAGGCCTCCGTGCCCGGCGTCTGGCCGACCGCAGGACCGAACGCAGGACCGGGAGAAGGCGCGGTGCCATGGCCGCGGTCGCGTCCGCGGTCGTCGCGGTCGGCACCGTGACGGGAATGATCTCCGCGCTCGACGACGGCGGAGGCGCGGACGAGGCGCGCCCCGACGTGACCAGCTCGCCGTTCCTGGAACCGCTGCCCGCCGTCCCGTCGCCGTCCGCCTCGAAGACCTCGGCCCCGCCGTCCCCCTCGCCCTCCCCCTCCAGGACCGGACCGGGCCCGAAGGCCGCACGGACGGGCACCCCGAAGCCGCGGACGCAGCCCGCTTCCACTCGGCTGTACCGCCACGGCGACTCCCAGGTGCTGGACTGGGTGCGCGCCAACCCCGGTGACGCCCGGCGCCCGCTCATCGAGTCCCGCATAGCCGACCACCCGGCGGCGGTGTGGTTCGCGGACTACAGTCCGGCGACCATCACCTCCCGCGTCCGGGCGATCACCTCGGCCGGCGCGGCGGCCGGCGGCGTCCCCGTCGTCGTGCCCTACGTCGTCCCCGACCGCGACTGCGGCGGCGCCTCCCAGGGCGGGGCCCCCGACCTCGACGCGTACGACGCCTGGATCGACCGGTTCGCCGCGGGGCTCGGCTCGGGCGAGGTCGTGGTGATCCTCGAACCCGACGCGATCGCCCAGTCGGACTGCCTCTCCGAGGGCCGGCGGACCGCCCGCTTCACGTCGCTGGCCCGCGCGGGCCGCGTCCTCAAGGCGGCGAACCCGAGAGCGCGCGTCTACTACGACGCGGGCCACTCCGACTGGAACTCACCGCAGAAGCAGGCCGCGCTGCTGCGCCGGGCGGGCGCCGCGTCGGCCGCCTCCTCGGACGGGATCTTCAGCAACGTCTCCAACTTCAACCGCACGGCGGACGAGATCGCGTACGTCCGCAGGACCCTCGACGCCCTCGGCGGCGCGGCGGGGCTCGGTGCCGTCATCGACACCAGCCGCAACGGCAACGGCGCCCCGGCCGACGGGGAGTGGTGCGACCCCGCGGGCCGCAAGCTCGGGCAGGCCCCGACACTGAGCACCGGGCAGGCCCGCGTCGACGCCTACCTGTGGGTGAAGCTGCCCGGCGAGTCCGACGGCTGCAAGGGCTCGCCGGGGACGTTCACGCCGGACTACGCCTACGACTTGGCGCGCTGACCGGGCTCCGGTCCGGACCCGGAGTCGTACGAGGACGTGCCCTCGTCGAGCAGGGGCTCCCGCGGCTCCTTCAGGTGCGGCGGGGCCAGCGACCGCAGCCCGTGGTAGCCGATGATCACGACCAGGGTGCCCAGGGCGATGCCGCTCAGCGAGAAGGTGTCGGTGAACTCCATCGTCACGTTGCCGACGCCGATGACGATCCCGGCGGCGGCCGGCACCAGGTTCAGCGGATTGCGCAGGTCGACACCGGCGTTGAGCCAGATCTGCGCGCCGAGCAGGCCGATCATGCCGTAGAGGATGACGGTGATCCCGCCGAGCACGCCGCCGGGGATCGCGGCGACGACCGCGCCGAACTTCGGGCAGAGCCCGAAGAGCAGGGCGAAGCAGGCGGCGGCCCAGTACGCGGCGGTCGAGTAGACGCGCGTGGCCGCCATCACCCCGATGTTCTCGGAGTACGTCGTGTTGGGCGGCCCGCCCACCGCGGTGGAGAGCATCGAGCCGACCCCGTCCGCGGCGATCGCGGTCCCCAGCCTGTCGTCGAGCGAGTCGCCCGTCATCTCGCCGACGGCCTTCACATGGCCCGCGTTCTCGGCGACCAGGGCGATGACGACGGGCAGCGCGACCAGGATCGCCGACCACTCGAAGGACGGGCCGTGGAAGGACGGCAGACCGATCCAGTCGGCCCGGCCGACGCCCGACAGGTCCAGCCGCCAGTGGTCGGTGACCTTGCCGCTCGCGTCCACGGAGTGGATCCGTCCGAAGATCCGGTCGAGGGCCCACGACAGCACGTACCCGAAGACGAGCCCGAGGAAGATCGCGACGCGCGACCAGAATCCGCGCAGGCACACCACGGCCAGACCGGTGAAGACCATCACGGCCAGCGCGGTCCACTGGTCCTGCGGCCAGTAGGTGGTGGCGGTGACCGGCGCCAGGTTGAAGCCGATCAGCATGACGACCGCGCCCGTGACGATCGGCGGCATGGCGGCGTGGATGATCCGCGCCCCGAACCGCTGCACCGCGAGGCCCACCAGGAACAGCGCGGCGCCCACGACGAAGACGGCGCCCGTGACCGTCGCGCTGCTGCCGCCCTGCGCGCGGATCACGGCCGCCACACCCACGAACGAGAGCGAGCAGCCCAGGTAGCTGGGCACCCGGCCGCGCGTCGCGAGCAGGAAGACGACCGTCGCCACGCCGGACATCATGATCGCGAGGTTCGGGTCCAGGCCCATGAGGACCGGGGCGACGAACGAGGCCCCGAACATCGCGACCACGTGCTGGGCGCCGAGCCCGGCCGTGCGCGGCCACGAGAGCCGTTCGTCGGGGCGGACGACCGCCCCCGGCGCGGGGGTGCGCCCGTCCCCGTGCAGCTTCCAGCGCACGCCGAGATCCATGGTGGGGGGTCGCTTTCCTCGTACGTGAAGATCGAACCGGACCATTGTCACGGGTGCCGGTCCGTCCTCGCGCAGGCCCTCCCGCCGGTGCGTCGCGCCGTCGGCCGTCCTCGTGCCGCCGGGGCTCAGGACCTCACGTCGGCGACCGCGGTGCCCGGCCGGGCGGACTTCGGGCGGTCCCGGTCGCCGGCCCGCAGCACGCCCGCGAGGACGACCAGCCCGCCGGCCAGCACCGTCACCACGGCGAACGACACGACGAGGCTCGTCGCCTGGGCCAGCGAGCCGATCGCGCTGGGGGCGATCAGCCCCGAGGTGTACGTGATGGTCGCGACGCCCGCGATGGCGAGGCTCGGGTTGGGGCCGCTGCGCCCGGCGGCCGCGAAGCACAGCGGCACGACGACGGCGATCCCGAGGCCCAGCAGCGCGAAGCCCGCCATCGCCTGCGCGGGGTGGTCCGACAGGACGATCAGCAGCCCGCCGAGCACGGCCAGGACCCCTCCGACGCGTACGGTGCGCACGGCGCCGAAGCGGTTGACGATCGCGTCCCCGGCGAGCCGGGCCAGGGCCATGGTCAGCATGAACCCGGTGGTCGACGCGGCCGCGAGCCCGTCCGAGGTGCTCAGCTCGTCCCGCAGGTACACGGCCGACCAGTCGAGGCTCGCGCCCTCCGCGAACACCGCGCAGAAGCCGACCGCGCCGATCAGCAGCGCCGACCTGGGCGGCAGCGCGAACCGGGGCGGCGGCTCCTCGTCCTCCGTGGGCTGCAGGTCGAGCACCCAGCGGCAGGCGGCCAGCCCGAGGACGGTCAGCACCGCCGACGCGAGGGCGTGGTGCAGCCGCGCGTCCGAACCCAGGTGCGCGGCGAGCGTGCCCGCGGCCGAGCCGACCAGGGCGCCCACGCTCCACATGCCGTGCAGCCCGGACATGATGGACTTGCCGAGCCGCTCCTCGACCTCGACGCCGAGCGCGTTCATGGCGACGTCGGCCATGCCCGCGGTCGCGCCGTAGGTGAACATCGCGACGCACAGCGCGAGCATGTTCGGCGCGAGGGCCGGCAGGGTCAGGGACAGCGTCCACAGGGCGATCAGGCCCCGCAGTGCCGCACGGCTGCCGAAGCGGTGGCTGATGCGGCCGGCGAGCGGCATCGACACCGAGGCGCCGAACGCGGTGAACGCGAGGGCGAGGCCGAGCTGGCCCGCGCCGACCGACGCGTGGTCCTGGATCCACGGGACGCGGGTCGCGAACGAGCCGGTGACGGCGCCGTGCACGGCGAAGACCGTCGCCACGGCGTACCTCGCGCGCCTCACCTCGTGCCGGTCGTACACCACGTGACTCATGCCTGCGGCCCCTCCCTGTCTGCTCCCCAGTCTGGCGCCGTAAACTATCAGGCACCCTGCCTGATAGATAGACGGCGTTCGGTCGGGCCGTTCCGGCGCCCACGATCTGGAAGGATCCCGGCATGCCCGCATCACCCAGCACCGCCCGGGCCATCAACGACCGGCTCGCGCTGCGCCTGCTGCAGCAGGAGGGCCCGTTGACGGCGGGGCGTCTCAAGCAGCTCACCGGCCTGTCCCGCCCGTCGGTCGCCGACCTCGTGGAGCGCCTGACCGTCGCCGGACTCATCGACGTGGTCGGGGAGTCGGGGGAGCAGCGCCGGGGCCCGAACGCCCGCGTGTACGGGATCGTCGCCGACCGGGCGCACCTGGCCGCTCTGGACGTGCGGACCGAGGGGGTGTCCGTGATCGTGTCCGACCTGCTCGGTGAAGTGCTCGCCGAGGCCTCGGTCCCGATCGGGGACGGGGCGGACACCGGGCCCGCCGTGGAGCGCGCGGTCGCGCTGGTCGAGCGGACGGCCAAGGGCGCGGGCGTCGACCGGCTGCACACCGTCGGCGTCGGGGCCCCGGGCCTGATCGACCCCGCCACCGGTGAACTCCGCGACTCCACCGGGCTGCCCGAGTGGCACCGCCGCCTGGTCGCCGAACTCCAGGACCGCCTTCCGGCCCGTGTCCGCGTCGAGAACGAGACCAACCTCGCCGCGCTGGCCGAGCAGCGCGAGGGCGCCGCCCGGGGGCGCGACACCTTCGTGCTGCTCTGGCTGGGCGCCGGCATCGGGGCGGCCGTCGTCCTCGACGGCGTCCTGCGCCGGGGCGCCTCGGGCGGTACCGGGGAGATCGGCTTCCTGCCGGTGCCGGGCACGCGGGGCCTGCCGTCCGCGACGGGCTGCGACGGTGGCTTCCACTCCCTCGCGGGTGCCGCCGCGATCGGTGAACTCGCGGCCCGGCACGGCGTGGTGGCGGCCGTCGAGCCCCACGAGCCGCATGCCGCCACGCTGGTGGGGGCGGCCGTCGGGCGGGCCGGGGACGACTCGGCGGCGCGCTTCCTCGACGAACTCGCCGACCGCATCGCCCTCGGTTCCGCGTCCGTCATCGCCGTGCTCGACCCGGGCTGCGTGGTGCTCGGCGGTGAGACGGGGCGGGCCGGCGGGGAGGTGCTCGCCGCCCGTGTACGGGAGCGGCTCGCCCGGCTGTCCCCGCTGCCCACCGAGGTGCGGGCGGGGGTCCTGGGGGGCGGTGCCGTGCTCCGCGGGGCGCTCCTGATGGCCAGGGACGAGGCGCAGAACGAGGTGTTCGCCCCCCGGGAGCGGTGACGGCCCTTGCCCTGGCCTGCGGGTCCGGGTCAGGGGCCGGACCCGGACCGCAGATCCGGGGCCGTCGCCTGCCATGCCTGCGGGGCGGGCGCCGGTTGTGCTGCTGGTGCGGGGTCTGCCGCCTCGTGACGGGTGCCGGGGGTCTGTCGCCGGGTGCTCGGCGGGCCGCCGGGTTTCGGCCGGTGGGCCTTCCGGCGTCGGACGGCGCGCTGCCGGGCGTCGGCCGCGCGTGTGCCCGGGATTCCCGCGGCCGCACGGGCGGCGGGCCCGCTCGCGCGGTCCCGCGCCGGGCGTGGCCGGAGACCCGCGGCGCGTCGGACCGGGAGCTGGAGACCCGGCGGCGGGGCAAGGGCCTCCGTCACCGCCGCCGGGTCGCTCGTGGGGCGGGCCGGTGCTCACGGCCCCCGAAGAGGCATCGGTGAACGCAGACCCTAAAATGGACTAGACCAAAGCGTCAATAGGTATGGACCAAAGGTAAGGCGTGCTTCCCGCAAGGAAGTTGACACGCCACGCCCGTCCTGCGAAGTCCATCCGATCGCTCTGTGAGCCAGCACACAGCCTTCACCCGCATGGGTGTCGATCGGGCGTGGCACACTGAGTCTGTACCAGAAGCAGCGCACTCCGGGGTCGGTGAAAGTCCGAACCGGCGGTTACAGTCCGCGACCCGGTCGCTTCCAGCGGCCGGTTGACCAGGTGAAATTCCTGGACCGACGGTTAAAGTCCGGATGGGAGGCAGTGCGCGGCGGGCGGGCATACGTGCACGTCGCCGTCTGTTTCGACGTGTCCCCCGGGGACACGTCCGACACGGTGTCGTACCCCGTGTGTCGTCCGTTCCACTCTGTCGTCATCGACAGGCCCCGGAGTCCGTGCCCGAAGAGGCAGGAGGACCCGGGAAGTGTTCACCGGAATCGTCGAAGAGCTGGGCGAAGTAACCGCCGTCGAGAACCTCGGCGACGCCTCACGTTTCCGGCTCCGTGGCCCCGTCGTCACCGAAGGTGCGCGGCACGGGGACTCCATCGCCGTCAACGGCGTGTGTCTCACGGTCGTCGACCACGAGGACGGCGAGTTCACCGCCGACGTGATGGCCGAGACCCTGAAGCGGTCGAGCCTGGGCGCCCTCGCCGTCGGCTCCCGTGTCAACCTCGAACGGCCGATGGCCGTGGGCGAGCGCCTCGGCGGGCACATCGTGCAGGGGCACGTGGACGGCACGGGCGAGGTCCTCGCGCGCACACCGTCCGAGAACTGGGAGATCGTGAAGATCTCGCTGCCCGCCGACCTCACGCGCTACGTCGTCGAGAAGGGCTCCATCACCGTCGACGGCATCAGCCTGACGGTCGTCGAGGCGGGCTCCGACCACTTCACCGTCAGCCTGATCCCGACCACCCTGGACCTCACCACGCTCGGCCGCAAGCAGCCCGGCGACCCCGTCAACCTCGAGGTCGACGTGATCGCCAAGTACGTGGAGCGGCTGCTCGGCGCCCAGGGGGCGGACCGGTGAACGGGCTCAACTCCGAGGCGTTCGTCCTCTTCGGCCAGCACATCCGCTGGTCGGACATGGTCGGCAACGTCCTCGGCCTGACCGCCCTCGCCCTGGGCTGGCGCCGCTCCATCCTGAGCTGGCCCGTGCAGTTCCTCTCCGGGCTGGTCCTCTTCGGGGCCTTCTACGGCCACCTCACCGGCAGCGCCGGCAAGCAGGTCGTCGTGATGGCCGTCGCCGGCTACGGCTGGTGGCAGTGGAACCGCAGCAGGGGGCAGGGCGCGGACGGCCACATCACCCCCCGCTTCGCCACCTGGCCCGAGCGGGCCGCGATGGTCGGCGCCGCCGCGGCCGGCACGGTCGCGGTCGCCCTGCTCTTCAAGGCCTACCCGAACCTCTCCTGGGACCCCTGGCCCGACGCCTACATCTTCGTCGGCACCGTCGTCGCCATGTACGCCCAGGCACGCGGCATGGTCGAGTTCTGGTTCGCGTGGCTCCTCGTCGACCTGGTCGGCGTGCCGCTGAACTTCGCGAACGGCTACGCGTTCTCCGGCTTCGTCTACATCATCTACGGCGCGCTCGTCCTGTGGGGCATGCGCGACTGGTGGCTGCGCTCCCGCAAGGCCGGGCAGCCCGTCCTGGAAGGAGTCCCGGCATGACGTCGGCGCCTGTCTGGTACAGCACGGACAACATCGAGGACTTCGCGCTCGACCCCGTGGAGCGGGCCGTCGCGGACATCGCGGCGGGCCGCCCGGTCGTCGTCGTGGACGACGAGGACCGGGAGAACGAGGGCGACCTGGTCATCGCCGCGGAGAAGGCGACGCCCGAGATCATCGCCTTCATGATGAGCGAGTGCCGCGGGCTGATCTGCGCGCCCATGGAGGGCGACGAGCTCGACCGCCTGCAGCTTCCGCAGATGGTCGAGAACAACACCGAGTCGATGCGCACGGCCTTCACGGTCTCCGTCGACGCGGGCCCCGCCTTCGGCGTCACCACCGGCATCTCCGCCGCCGACCGCGCCACCACGCTGCGGCTGCTGGCCGGCGGCGAGGCCGAGGCGGGCGACCTCGTACGCCCCGGGCACGTCTTCCCGCTGCGTGCCAAGCCCGGCGGTGTCCTCGTGCGCAACGGCCACACCGAGGCCGCCGTCGACCTGGCCCGGCTCGCCGGCCTGCGTCCGGCCGGCGCGATCGTCGAGATCGCCGGCGAGGACGGCCGCATGCTGCGGCTGCCCGAGCTGATCCCGTTCGCCCGCAAGCACGGGCTGACGATCATCTCCATCGAGGACCTCATCGCCTACCGCCGGACCGCGGAGCCCACGGTCCGCCGCGAGGCCAAGACCCGGCTGCCCACCGTCTTCGGCGAGTTCACGGCGTACGGGTACCGCTCCACCG
Organism: Streptomyces fructofermentans; assembly: GCF_014651055.1. Taxonomy (GTDB): domain Bacteria; phylum Actinomycetota; class Actinomycetes; order Streptomycetales; family Streptomycetaceae; genus Streptomyces; species Streptomyces fructofermentans. The sequence continues at coordinate 89,269 of NZ_BMWD01000029.1, read as the reverse complement.
TCGACGGCGTCGAGCACGTCGCGCTGGTCCACGGCGAGATCGGCGACGGCGCCGACGTGCTGGTGCGCGTCCACTCCGAATGCCTCACCGGCGACGTCTTCCACTCCCTGCGCTGCGACTGCGGCCCCCAGCTCGAAGCCTCCCTGGAGCGCATCCAGACCGAGGGTCGCGGCGTGGTCGTGTACCTGCGAGGCCACGAGGGGCGCGGCATCGGACTGCTGTCCAAGCTGCGCGCCTACGAACTCCAGGAGCGCGGCCGGGACACCCTGGACGCCAACCTGGAGCTCGGCCTGCCCGCCGACGCCCGGGACTACGCCGCGGGCGCGCAGATCCTGGAGGACCTCGGCGTCCGCAGCCTGCGCCTCATGACCAACAACCCCGACAAGACCGACGCGCTCGTCCGCCACGGCCTCGACGTCGTCCGACGCGAGCCCATGCCCGTGACCGCGGGCGAGCACAACCTGCGGTACCTGCGCACCAAGCGGGACCGGATGGGGCACGACCTGCCCTGGCTGGACACGACCACCGTGTCGGCCTGCGGCAACCAGTAACAGAAAGCACGAGGAGACACGTGAGCGGCAAGGGTGCACCCGAACTGTCCGTACGCAACTGCGGTGACCTGCGGGTCGCCGTCATCGCGGCGCAGTGGCACGAGAAGGTGATGGACGGACTCGTCGACGGCGCACTGCGCGCCCTGAGCGAGCTGGGTATCGACGAGCCGACCCTGCTGAGGGTCCCCGGCAGCTTCGAGCTGCCGGTCGTCGCGAAGGTCCTCGCGGGCCGGGGCTACGACGCGATCGTCGCGCTCGGCGTCGTCATCCGCGGCGGCACGCCCCACTTCGAGTACGTGTGCCAGGGCGTCACCAACGGCCTGACGCAGGTCTCCGTCGAGACCGGTGTCCCCATCGGCTTCGGCGTACTGACCTGCGACACGGAGGAGCAGGCGCTGGACCGCGCGGGCATCGAGGGCTCCAACGAGGACAAGGGGCACGAGGCGGTGACGGCCGCCGTGGCGACCGCGGCCACCCTGCGCTCGGTATCCGAACCCTGGCGCTGAGGTGTGCCACTGACCGCGTAGGGTGAGGACCACCATGTCCAATAAGACTTTCGAGGAGCTCTTCACCGAGCTCCAGCACAAGGCAGCCACCGGGGACCCCGCCACCTCCCGCACCGCGGAGCTGGTCGGCAAGGGGGTCCACGCCATCGGCAAGAAGGTCGTCGAGGAGGCCGCCGAAGTCTGGATGGCCGCCGAGTACGAGGGCAAGGAGGCAGCCGCCGAGGAGATCTCGCAGCTGCTCTACCACGTCCAGGTGATGATGGTCGCCCGCGGCATCTCGCTGGACGACGTCTACGCCCACCTCTGAGCCGCGCCCCACCCGACGCACACACCGACCGACCACCCCGCGAACAAAGGAAGCCGACCTCATGCTGCGCATCGCCGTCCCCAACAAGGGTTCCCTCTCAGGACCTGCGGCGGAGATGCTGCATGAGGCCGGCTACCAGCAGCGCCGGGAGGCCAAGGAGCTGCGGATCGTCGACCCGGTGAACGAGGTCGAGTTCTTCTACCTCCGCCCCCGCGACATCGCGATCTACGTCTCCTCCGGCCGTCTCGACATCGGCATCACCGGTGAGGACCTGCTCATCGACTCCGGCGCCGACGCCGAGGTGATCCTGCCGCTGGGCTTCGCCCGCTCCACGTTCCGCTTCGCGGCGAGGCCCGGCACGGCCACCAGCATCGCGGACCTCGCCGGCCGGACCGTGGCCACCTCGTACGAGGGCATCGTCGCCAAGCACCTCGCAGACCAGGGCATCGGCGCCTCCGTCGTGCACCTCGACGGCGCCGTCGAGACCGCCATCCAGCTCGGAGTCGCCGAGGTCATCGCCGACGTCGTGGAGACCGGCACCTCGCTGCGCAACGCGGGCCTGGAGGTCTTCGGCGAGCCGATCATGAAGTCCGAGGCGGTCGTCATCCGCCGCACCGACGCCACCGCCGACGACGGCGCCGAGCCCAAGGTCCAGCAGTTCCTGCGCCGCCTCCAGGGCGTCCTCGTCGCGCGCACCTACGTGATGATGGACTACGACTGCCGCGTCGAGCAGCTGGAGAAGGCCGTCGCGCTCACCCCCGGCCTGGAGTCCCCGACCGTCTCGCCCCTGCACAACGAGGGCTGGGTCGCCGTCCGCGCGATGGTCCCCTCCAAGGAGGCGCAGCGGATCATGGACGACCTGTACGAGATCGGCGCGCGGGCCATCCTGACCACGGCCATCCACGCCTGCCGTCTCTGAGGAACCGCCCGCCATGTCCGACGCACCCGCCCTGCCCGCCCTGCCGGTCACCTTCCGGCCGGGCCGTACCCGAGCCGTCCTGCTGACGGCCGGTGCCGCGATCTTCGTCGTCATCACCACCGTCGCGATGCTCCTGGACACGCTCGGCCCGGGGGAGCGCGCCAGTTTCGTGTTCACCGCGGCCCTGCTCCTGGGGGTCCTCGTGATGCTGGCCCGGCCCAAGGTCGTCGCCGACGAGTCCGGCGTCACCGTCGTCAACATCGCCGGCCGCCGGCGGCTCGCCTGGGCGGAGATCCTGCGGGTCAACCTGCGCCCCGGCGACCCCTGGGTGTTCCTCGACCTCAGCGACGGAACCAGCCTCCCCGCGCTCGGCATCCAGCCGGGCATCGCCAAGGAGCGCGCGATCCGGGACGCCCGGGCGCTGCGCGCCCTCACCGAGGCGCACGCCGCCGGCGACGGCGACGGGCGGCACGACGAACATCACGGCTGACTCCCGGCCTTCCACCCTGCCGTACGGGCCCCTGTCTTGATTAATCTGTTGGCGGAGGCGTTTTCGTTGCGCCTCCGCCTCCGCCCGTCCCCCCGAGGGACGCGGAGGCCCCCTGCTATTCGAGGAGTGACTCCCTCCAGCGATGGACGGATCGTCCTGTAGTACCTGCGCCGCCCCCTCCCGGCACATCGAGGCGGCGGCATGACCATCCCCCTGCTGCTTCTCGCGGCGGCGTTCCTGCTCATTCTCGCCAACGGCTTCTTCGTGGCGGCCGAGTTCGGACTCGTCACGGTGGAGCGCCCCGAGGCCGAGAAGGCCGCCGCCGAGGGCGACCGACGGGCCGCCACGGTCGTCGACTCGCTCAAGGAGCTGTCCTTCCAGCTCTCCGGCACCCAGCTCGGCATCACCATCACGTCACTCGTGGTCGGCATGCTCGCCGAGCCGGCCCTCGCCGAGCTGCTGCACGGCCCCTTCTCCTCGGTCGGCGTCCCCGAGGGCGCCGTCCCCGGCGTCGCCGTCGTCGTCGGCATGCTGCTGGCCTCGGCCGTGCAGATGGTCGTCGGCGAACTCGTGCCCAAGAACTGGGCGGTGTCCCGGCCGCTCCAGGTCGCGCGGTTCGTCGCCGGCCCGCAGCACGCCTTCTCGACCCTGTTCCGGCCGGTCATCGCCGGACTGAACTCGGTCGCCAACCGGCTCGTCCGCGCCCTGGGCGTCGAGCCCGCCGAGGAGCTGGCCTCCGCCCGCACCCCCGGTGAACTCGTCTCCCTGGCCCGGCACTCCGCCCGGGCGGGAGCCCTGGAGCAGGACACGGCCGACCTCTTCGTCCGGACGCTCTCCCTCGCCGACCTCACCGCGCAGCACGTCATGACCCCGCGGGTGCGGGTGAGCGCCCTCCAGTCCTCCGCGACCGCCGAGGACGTCGTCAACCTGACCCGCGCCACCGGCCTGTCCCGCTTCCCCGTCTACCGGGAGCGGATCGACGAGATCGTCGGCATGGCCCACCTCAAGGACGCGCTCGCGGTGCCCGCGCACGACCGGCGGCGGACCCCCGTCACCCGGATCGCGCAGGCCCCGCTGCTCGTCCCCGAGACGCTGCCGGTGCAGCCGCTGCTCGCCCGGCTGCGCGAGGAGCAGCCGATCGCCGTCGTGGTCGACGAGTACGGCGGCACGGCCGGGGTCGTCACCCTTGAGGACATCGTCGAGGAGCTCGTCGGCGAGGTCCGCGACGAGCACGACGACGTCCTCGACGAGCGGCCCGAACTCGTCCCCGCCCCGCCCGAGGACGGCCGGCCCGCGTGGGACGCCGACGGCAGCTGCCGCGTCGACCTGCTGCTGCGCATCGGCCTGGAGGTCCCCGAGGGCCCGTACGAGACCGTCGCCGGGCTCGTCGCCGACCTGCTGGGCCGCATCCCCGCACCCGGGGACCGCGCGGAGCTGCCGGGGTGGCGGCTGTCGGTGCGCCAGGTCGGCCACTACCGGGCCGAGAGGGTCCGGCTCACCAGGGCCGCCGAGGCCGCTTCCCCGGCGGAGGCCGTCCGATGAGCGCGCTCCAACTCCTGTTCGCCGCTCTGCTCGTGCTCGCCAACGGCTTCTTCGTCGGCGCCGAGTTCGCCCTGGTCTCGGTGCGCCGCAGCCAGATCGAACCGCTCGACACGGCACGCGCCCGGCAGGTGATGTACGGCCTGGAGAACCTTCCGCAGATGATGGCCGCCGCGCAGTTCGGCATCACCGTGTGCTCGCTGACGCTCGGCGCGGTCGCCGAGCCCACGGTGGCCCGTCTGCTGGAGCCGGTCTTCGAGGCCGCCCACCTTCCCGAGGGCATGATCCACCCGCTCGGGTTCGTCATCGCCCTCGCCGCGGTCGTGTTCCTGCACCTCGTCGTCGGCGAGATGCTGCCCAAGAACCTGGCGATGGCGGCCCCCGAGAGGACCGCGCTGTGGCTCAGCCCCGGCCTGGTCGCCTTCGCCCGGCTCTGCAAGCCGGTCACCGTGGGCCTCGGCGCCTGCGCCCGGGTCGTGCTGAAGCTCTTCCGCGTCGAGCCCAAGGACGAGGTCGAGGCCGTCTTCACCAGCGAGCAGCTCAACCGGCTCGTCGAGGACGCCGGGCAGGCGGGCCTCCTCGGCCCCGAGGAGCAGGAACGCCTGGAGGACGCCCTCGAACTGGGCTCGCGCCCGGTCACGGACGTGCTCCTGGACCGCGAGTCGCTGGTGACCGTGGGCCCCTCGGTCACCCCGGGCCAGGTCGTCGCGCTGACGGCCCGCACCGGGTTCTCGCGTTTCCCGGTCCGCGCGGAGACCGGTGCCTTCATGGGCTATCTGCACGTGAAGGACGTACTCGACCTGGAGGAGTCGGAGCGGGCCGTGCCCCAGCAGGTGTGGCGTCCCATGACGACCCTGCGGTCCGAACTCCCGCTGGACGACGCCCTGACCGTGATGCGCCGCGCCGCGACGCACCTCGCCCAGGTCGCCGACGCCTCGGGCCGGGTCCTGGGGCTGGTCGCCCTTGAGGACGTACTGGAACTCCTCGTCGGGGAGGTCCGCGACGCGGCGCACCGGCAGGCTCCCGCGGCCCGGGTCGGCGAGCCGCGCGGGGAGGCGTCCGAACGGGCGGTCCCCCCGGTGGCACAGGAGGCACTGGACGCACCGGACGCGCCCGCCCCGCCGGAGAGCACGTCCGGCGCGGACGCCGCTCCGCAGCCGACGGCCGCGGACGCCCTGCGGCAGTCGGCGGTCGCGGAGAGCGCGGAGCGGCCCGCCGTGCGGAGCGCCGCCGAGCAGCCGGTGGTGCGGGGCACGGTCGAGCAGCCGGCCGCCGCGGACTCCGCGGAGCAGGCGCTGGCGGGCTGAGGGCACCTGACCGGGGCCGGGTTCCGGGGACGCGCGTCCCCGGAACCCGGCCCCGGTCCGCGTCCGCGTCGGCGTCGTCGGAGGGTGCCCGCCGCCCGGGTACGTCCCATGGGTGACGGGCCGGGGGCCACGGCCTCGGCCGCATCGGTGACCCTCGCGCAGCCGGGGCCTGCGCCGCATGGGTGACGGGGGCGCGGCCGGCCTTCGTCACATCGGTGACGGGTCCTGGGGGCCGCGCCCGGACAGCACCTCGCCGTACGCCTGCATCAGGTCCGCGAGCCGCAGGGTCGACAGGTCGTCGCGGGTCAGCCCGCCCGGGTACCCCGACAGGCGCAGATCGCGGTAGGCGCAGCTCTTCTCGTAGAGCGTGCGCAGGAAGCGGCCGTTGCCGAGTTCGTCGATCCAGCCCTGGTCGACGACGTGCCCGCTGATCGAGCGCAGCTCGTCGACGGCCTCCTCGTCCCACGCGTCGCCGTTCTCGGCCGCCAGCACCTCGCCGATCGCCGTGAGTTCGAGCGGGCGGTACGAGGGGAAGTCGACCCGCGTCGTGAAGCGGGACGACAGTCCGGGGTTGGCGGCCAGCAGCCGGTCCATGCCCTCGGGGTAGCCCGCGAGGATCACCACCAGGTGGTCGCGGTTGTCCTCGGCACGCTTCAGGAGGACCTGGAGGGCCTCGTCGCCGTACGCGTCCCCCTTGCCGTAACCCGAGTTGGAGAGCGAGTAGGCCTCGTCGACGAACAGGACGCCGCCGATCGCGGAGTCGATCAGCTCGTTGGCCTTCACGGCCGTCTGCCCGAGGTACTCGCCCACCAGGTCGGCGCGTTGCGCCTCGACGAGGTGGTCGCCGCCGAGCAGGCCGAGGGCGTAGAACACCCGGCCGAGGATGCGGGCCACCGTGGTCTTGCCGGTGCCCGAGGGGCCCGAGAACACGAAGTGCCGCTTCGGCGGCTGCACCGGCAGTCCCTGCCCGGCCCGCAGCCGCGCCATGTTCAACTGCGCCGACAGCGCCTTCACCTGGCGCTTCACGGGTTCGAGTCCGACCATGCCCTCCAGCTCTGCGAGGGCCTCCTCCAGTAAGGCGGGGTCGGTGGGACCGGTCGGCAGATGCGGGGGCCGCACCGGCACCACGGCCTTCTCGCGGACCCGGTCGGACTCGGACGGCAGCGCGCCCGGCGGCGGCAGCTCCGGTTCCGGCAGTCTCAGGTCCCGGCCCTCCATGCCGAACATCGGGTCGATGCCGTCCGGGCCGTCCATCATGTCCTGACCGACGCCGGTGAGCGTGATCGCCGCGAGGTCGGCCGTCTCGTCGTACCCGTCGCCCTCGGAGATGGCGGCCAGCCGCGCCGAGGTGTCCATGAAGGCCGGGTCCACCCGGTGCACCGCCCGGTACAGGGGGAGCGCGGCCGCGGAGCGGCCCGTGCCCTCGTGCGCCCGCGCCAGCCAGTACCGCAGTTCCTTGCGCTGCGGCTGCTCGCTGCGACAGCGCATCAGCGCGGACGACAGCAGGGGTTCGGCCTGCCCGTACATCTCCAGCCGTACCCGCGCCATGCCGCCGAAGAGGCCCGCCTCGATGCCCAGCATCGCGTCGTCGATCAGCGGATCCGTGTGCCGGACCAACTGCTCCCAGTCCTTGACGAGGTACGACCGGCAGGCGTGCAGGAACCGCACCTGCGGGTCGGCGTCCACGGGCGGCAGGCCGGCGAGCGCCCGGTCCAACTCGGGGACATGGCGTCCGTCGAGCCAGTGCGAGGCGTGCGCGAGCAGCAGGTCACGCGGCGACTCGAGCACCGGCTGGACCCACCAGCCCAGCCAGTACCAGGAGTTGAGGGTGCGGCGGTGGCGGGTGCGCTGTTCCCCGAAGCGGTCCCGGTGCCGGAACATGCGCAGCAGCGCCGTCGTCGTGTCGATGCGCAGCGCGTGCAGCCCGAGCCAGCCGTCCGCCATCCCCGGATCCATCCGGACCGCCGTGCGGAACTCCTCCTCCGCCTGCGGATAGGCCCCCATGGTGTAGGCGTCCACACCTCGCAGCCAGGCGAGGTCGGCCGGGGCCTCGGGGCCCTGCGTGCCGAAGTCCATCACGTCCCCCACAAACCGTGCCCCCGTTGAGCGCCGCACGGGCCGGTGCCCGTCGGCATGCTTCGTCGAACCGCTGTGCCGCGGACGGGAGTTGCACCGGTGCGGAGAGCAGCCGTCCGAAAGTCGCACCGAGAGGCATCGTACCCGCGCGCGAGTGCCGGGCCGAAGGGTGCCGCACGACGGGTTCTCCGAGGTGGGAGCACATGGGGCGCACGGGCAGTGGTGACAGAGGGTGAGCAAATAGTGCCCCGGATCGTCCGGAAAACCGGCCGGGGGCAGAACGAAGCCCCCGATCACGGGGGAACAACCGGGGGCTTCGCGTCTGCGGGGCGGCCCTCAAGGGCCGCTCATTCAGAACGTAAGTCCTGTACGGCCCCTCGGTCAAGCCGAGTTGGAGCACTCGCGGAACTTCTCGGAGGGGCCTGTCGGTGTGTTCAGCGCACAGGCGCAGGGTCGTCACGTTGCGTGAGGGAATCGTCCTACGTCGACGTCACAGCAGGTCCCGGGAGCACCTCGTACCCCTCCGGCAACTGCCGCACCAGAAGGTCGGCGAACGGCTTCGTCGGGTCCTCGGCGAAGTGCTGTCGTTCCGCTCGGACCCATCCGTCCCAGAAGTCGCTCTGCGCCGAACCGTCCCGCCGCATCCCCCGTTCCCAGGCGTCCTCGCGGGCCAACTCCATCCACAGGAGCCGCGCCAGGAACGGGCGCACCGCGCGGCGGCCGGCGCCGACCCCCTCGACGAGGACCACGGGCGCGGCGGGCAGGGTGCGGGCCCCGCCGAAGTCGCGCGCGTGCCAGTCGTACGGCCGGTAGCGCGCGTCCTGTCCGCGGCCGAGCGGCCCGACGACGTCCCGGAGCAGCCGCCCGGTCCACCCGAAGAGCTCCTCGTGCGTGGCGAGGTCGTCCAAGTGCAGCACGGGGGCGCCGCCGAGCTCCTCCGCGAGCCGGGCGGTGAACGTGGTCTTCCCCGAGCCGGCGTGCCCGTCGACGCCGACGAGCCGCACCGGGCCGCAGGAGGGCGGCAGGCGGCGGAGGCGGGAGGCGAGGGTGTGCAGGTGAATGGGGGATCCAGGGTGCGGCGGGGCGGGTGCGGCGTGGGTGACCACCTTAACGAGGAGGTCGTCGTGGGCGCCGCGGGTCGTCCGCCGCCCGGGGTGCGGGGTTGCCGTCGTCCCCGCGGGGACCCGACCGCCGGGCTCGCGCCGGGCCCCCGCCGGGCTCGCGCCGGAACCTCGCCGTGTCCCGTCCATGCCAGTGGTGTGGACCAATATTGGTCGCCGCCGCAGGGCCCGAAGTGCTGGCAGATCCCTTGATCGGGATCCATAGTTGGCCCACACCCGTGCAAGGGCCAGCCCGCTCCGGACACCTGGGGGTCACCCGTCCATGACCAGAATCGAACAGCCGTCCCGTAGAACAGTCCTGGCCGCGGCGGTGGCCGCGGCCGCGGCGGGCGCCGCGAGCCCGGCGGCCGCCGCCACCGGCCGGGTCGCGCCCGACCGTGCCGATGCCCCGTCGAAAGCGCCCGCCGCACTCGTGGAGAACCGTTCCTGGACCTCGCACGCCGACTGGCGCTCCGGCACCGCTGAAGGCACCCGCGCCGTCCCGGGCGCGCGCCCCGGTCTGGTGATCGCGAAGCCCGCGGGACGCGTCGACTACACCGACCCGCACACGGGCACCACCGCGGCCTGGGAGTACGCGCGCTGGACCTCGCCCGTCCACCGCTCGGCCGTGCCCGCCACCGAGGTCATCGCCTCCTGGAACGCGCGGACACCCGCGGGCACCTGGCTCCAGGTCGAGCTGACCGGCACCTACTCCGACGGCACGGCCGCGCCCTGGTACGTGATGGGCCGCTGGGCGTCCGGCGACCAGGACATCAAGCGCACCTCGGTGGACGACCAGAGCGACGGCCGGAGCACCGTCTGGACGGACACCTTCTCCATCGACGACGCGTCCACCGGCCTCCGGCTGGTCTCGTACCGGCTGCGGCTGACGCTGTACCGCAAGCCCGGCACGAAGGGCACGCCGACCGTGTGGCGGCTCGGCGCCATGGCCTCCGACGTCCCGGACCGCTTCACGGTGCCCGCCTCGACGCCCGGCAGGGCCGGGGAGCTGGCCGTGCCGCGCTACTCGCAGGAGGTCCACGCGGGCCAGTACCCCGAGTACGACAACGGCGGAGAGGCCTGGTGCAGCCCGACCTCCTCCCAGATGATCATCGAGTACTGGGGGCGCAGGCCCACCGCGGAGGACCTGGCGTGGATCGCGCCGGAGTACGCCGACCCGCAGGTGTGCCACGCGGCCCGGTTCACCTACGACCACCAGTACCGCGGCTGCGGGAACTGGCCCTTCAACGCCGCGTACGCCTCGACGTACAAGGACCTCCAGGGCGTTGTGACGCGGCTCGGTTCGCTCACCGACCTGGAGACGCTGATCGCGGCCGGCATCCCGGCCATAACGTCGCAGTCCTTCCTCAAGACGGAGCTGACAGGCGCGGGGTACGGCACCTCGGGGCACCTGATGACGGTGATCGGCTTCACCGCCGACGGCGACGTGATCGCCAACGACCCGGCCTCGCCCGACAACGCCGCGGTGCGGCACGTCTACAAGCGGCGCGAATTCGAGGAAATCTGGCTCCGCACCAAGCGGTACAACGCCTCCGGCAAGGTCGTCTCCGGCACGGGGGGAGTCTGCTACCTCTACTTCCCGGCGAAGCCCTCCGCGGCGCAGAAGCGCGCGCTGCGCGCGGTCGGCGTGCGCTGACGCGTACCGACGAGTCCCCACCGGACCCCCGGGCGCCGCCCGGGGGTCCGGTGCTGTGAGCAACGTCTCCGCCGCGCGGGGCCGGGGCGGTGGCAGGCTGGACGGCGGTGGGGGAGTCCACCGCACGCCAAGACCAGCGAGATGCCATGACTGCGACCTCAGTGCCCGCGACCTCCGCGTCCGCCGGCTCCGCGCCCGACGCCCGGACCCGCACCGGAGGGCCTCTGGACGACGGGCCCGGCCTCGTCGAGCACATCGCGGGCTGGGTGCTCGTCGTCGTGGTCGCGATGCTCGTGACGCGGCTCGGCCTGGTCTGACGCGACCCCGGCCGGCGCCGCAGGGCGCCGCCGTGGCCGGTCCGGGACCGGTAGTGCTCCTCGACGGCCGCGCAGGGCCCCGCGACCGCCGTCGAAGAGAGTCGAACAGGGCGGCGGCCCGGTTCTGCCATACTGCGGAAGTCCCGCTCGCGGTTGGAGACAGGTCCGGAATTGAATAACAGCCGACAGCCCGGGGTCGACCGTCCAGGGGCCCGCGGCACCGACCGCTCCCTGGCCCGCCGGGCCGAACTCATCGCCATCGGGCGGAAGTTGTTCGCCGACACGTCGTACGACGCCCTGTCGATGGACGACATCGCGAAGCAGGCGCAGGTCGCCAAGGGGCTGATCTACTACTACTTCAAGTCCAAGCGCGGCTACTACCTGGCGATCGTGCAGGACTCGGTCACCGATCTCGTCTCCCGGGCGGCCGGAGGCCTCGAACTGCCCCCCGATCAGCGCGTGCACCGCACCATCGAGGGCTATCTGCGCTACGCCGAGCACAACCAGGCCGCGTACCGGACGATCATCAGCGGGGGCGTCGGCTTCGACGCCGAGGTGCACGCCATCCGGGAGAGCGTGCGTGAGGCCATCGTCGAGACGATCGCGGAGGGCGCGTACGGCCGCCGCCGGGTCGCCCCGCTGCCCCGCATGGCGCTGCTCGGCTGGCTGTGCAGTGTCGAGGGGGCCACGCTCGACTGGATCGACCACCACGGACTGTCGCGCGACCTCATGCGCGAGTTGCTGGTGAAGACACTGGGCGGCACCATGCGGGCCGTCGAGGAGCTCGACGCGTCCTACCCCGCCCCGCAGCCCGCCCGCCGGGACGGTTGAGCCGGGGCGGAGCCCGATCCTCCGGGCCCCGCCCCGACTGCCCTGCGCGAGCGGCTAGTTGATCGCCCTGATCAGCTCACCGTTCGCGGTGTCGCCGCTCAACTCCCAGAAGAACGTGCCGCCCAGACCCTGCGCGTTCTTGTAGTTCATCTTCCCGGCGATGGTGGACGGGGTGTCGTAACTCCACCAGTTGTTGCCGCACTTGGCGTACGCGGTGCCGCCGACCGTGCCGGTCGCCGGGCACTTCGTCCTGAGCACCTTGTAGTCGTCGATGCCCTGCTCGTACGTGCCCGCCGCCGGGCCGGTGGCCGTGCCACCGGGTGCCGCCTGGGTGACGCCGGTCCAGCCGCGGCCGTAGAAGCCGATGCCGAGGAGCAGCTTCGAGGCCGGCACGCCCATGGCCTTGAGCTTGGAGATCGTCGCGGAGGTGTGGAAGCCCGCCTTCGGAATCCCCGTGTACGAGGTCAGGGGCGAGTGCGGGGCCGTGGGTCCGGTCGCGTCCCAGGCGCCGAAGAAGTCGTACGTCATCGGGTTGTACCAGTTGACGTACTGGGCGGCGCCCGCGTAGTCCGCCGCGTCGAGCTTGCCGCCCGCGGTGGCGTCCGCCGGGATCGCCGAGGTGACCAGCGCGGAACCGCCGAACTTCGCGCGCACCGCCGACATCAGGTTCTTGTACGCCGCCCGTCCGCTGGTGTCGCAGCTCAGGCCGCAGGAGTTCGGGTACTCCCAGTCGATGTCGATGCCGTCGAAGACGTCCGCCCACTTGCTGTTCTCGACGAGGTCGTAGCAGGACTGGGCGAAGGCGGCCGGGTTCCTCGCGGCCTCCGTGAAGCCGCCGGACCAGGTCCAGCCGCCGAAGGACCACAGGACCTTGAGGTTCGGGTGGAGCTTCTTCAGCTCGCGCAACTGGTTGAAGTTGCCGCGCAGCGGCTGGTCCCAGGTGTCCGCCACGCCGTCGACCGACTCGGCCGCGGTGTGGGTGCGCTCGGTCGCCGCGTAGGCGTCGCCCATGGCGCACTTGCCGCCGGTGACGTTGCCGAACGCGTAGTTGATGTGCGTCAGCTTGGCGGCGGAGCCGGACGTCCGGATGTTCTTGACCAGGTACTTCCGGTCGTAGGTGCCCCATTCGGTGAAGTAGCCGACGACCTTGGAGCCTGCCGCGGTGGGGGCGGCCTGCTGTGCGGCGGCGGCCGGGCGGGCCGTCGCGGGACTCTCGGCCGCCGCGGCGCCCGCGCCCGCGAGCAGACCCGCTCCGAGGGCGGCGCAACACGCGGCGGACAACACGGCTCGGAAGCGTGAACGGGAGCGGGGTCGGTGCGGTCTGAGCATCGGGACTCCTCGTGGGGGAGGGGTGCGTGGGGGCGATGGTGCCGTGACCTGCCGGCTCCTCTTGGCATGAACGCGTAGAGGCGCTGGGGGAACCCTAGGAGGACTAGACCAGTGCGTCAATGGTTCGGACCAATCGGGGGCCGCGCGCGATGTGTCGTAATGAACGGTCGTTAACAAGTGACGCACTGCTGCGGATCGGGCATACTCACAGCGCCACAGCCGCTGGTCAGCCGCTTCCGCGACCCGGAGGCGCACCATCGACTGCGTCATGAAAGACCCGGCGGACCCACCTCAACCCGGTGTGCGTCCGCCGCAGCGCCCGACAGGGAGGAGAGCGTCGCCATGCCCGACCGCGCCCCGCAGCCGGTGGACCGGCAACTGCCCACGGAGGAGGCCCGGGATCTGATCTCGCTCGTCCGCGACATCGCGCAGCGTGAGATCGCCCCGGCGGCGGCCGAGGAGGAGGACGCCGGAGTCTTCCCGCGAGACACGTTCGACCTGCTCTCCGAGTCGGGGCTGCTCGGCCTCCCCTACGACTCCGAGTACGGCGGCGGCGACCAGCCGTACGAGGTCTACCTCCAGGTCCTGGAGGAGCTCGCCGCGGCCCGCCTCACGGTCGGCCTCGGCGTCAGCGTGCACTCGCTGTCCTGTCACGCGCTCGCGAACTACGGCACCAAGGAGCAGCAGGTCGAGCATCTGCCCGCGATGCTCGGCGGCGGCCTGCTCGGCGCCTACTGCCTCTCCGAACCGGCCTCCGGTTCGGATGCCGCCTCCCTGAGCACGAAGGCGGTACGGGACGGCGACGACTGGGTGATCACCGGGACCAAGGCGTGGATCACCCACGGCGGGGTCGCCGACTTCTACACGGTGCTCGCGCGCACCGGCGGCGAGGGGCCGCGCGGCATCACGGCGTTCCTGGTGCCGGGCGACGCCGAGGGGCTGAGCGCGGCGGCGCCCGAGCGGAAGATGGGCATGAAGGGCTCGCCGACCGCCCAGGTCCACTTCGACGGTGTGCGGATCTCCGACGACCGGCGCGTCGGCGACGAGGGCCAGGGCTTCGCGATCGCCCTGTCGGCGCTGGACTCCGGGCGGCTCGGCATCGCGGCCTGCGCGATCGGCGTGGCCCAGGCGGCGCTCGACGAAGCGGTCGAGTACGCCGCCGGGCGCCGGCAGTTCGGAAGGCGGATCGCCGACTTCCAGGGCCTGCGCTTCATGCTGGCGGACATGGCGACCCAGATCGAGGCGGGCCGCGCGCTGTACCTCGCCGCCGCCAGGCTGCGCGACGCGGGTCGCCCGTTCGCCAAGCTGGCGGCCATGGCGAAACTGCACTGCACGGACGCCGCCATGAAGGTGACCACGGACGCCGTCCAGGTCCTCGGCGGCTACGGCTACACCGCCGACTTCCCGGCCGAGCGCTTCATGCGGGAGGCCAAGGTGCTGCAGATCGTGGAGGGCACCAACCAGATCCAGCGGATGGTCATCGCCCGTCACCTAGCGGGTCCCGAGTCGCGCTGAACTGCCCGTAGCCGTACATCGCCGAGGGTGCGGCCAGCCGGGCCCACTCCGGGTCGTGACGGCCCGGCAGGGTCCGGCCCCGGTCGGCCCAGGTGCGCATCAGGGCGCGGTAGATGGGGGGATCCGGGGACTGCTGGGGCGGGAGGGGCGTGTGGGCGCCCTGACCGCTCTGGCTGCCCTGACCGCCCGGTGACCTCTGCGGCTTCTGCGCCTCCGGGGCCCGCTGCGTTTCCGGAGGCACCTGGGCAACCGATTCTGCGGACGAGGGGAGCAGGATCCGGCGGCGCTGGCCGGTGCCCGTCCCGGTGTATGTGGGGGTCATACCGAGGCCAACGCCCACGGAGGCGTACAGGTCACCCGCGGCCGGATTCGCCCGTCAGTTCGCGACGGGCCCCTTCCAGGGACGGGCCCCTCCGAGTCGCCGGCGCCTTCGAGCCGCCGGTGCCGCCGAGGCGTCGGCCCATTCGGGCCCCGGTGCCGCCGAGTCGCCCGGCCCCTCCGGGCCCTCGGCGCCTCCGAGCCCCCGGTCGTTGCGTGGGGCTGGTGCCGTCCGTGAGCCGGCGCGTCCGAACCGCCGACGCATTACCGGAACCCACCCTTCCGGGCCCTCCGGCTTCCCCGGCTTCCCCGGCCCCTCGGGTCTCCGGGCTCCGGGCTCCGGCCTCCGGGCTTCCGGGCTCCGGGCCTCCGGCCTCCGGGCCTCCGGCCTCTACGAGGGCTCCAGGGCGTCGTCGGCTCCCGAGGAGCGCATTCCCCGGCCCCGCCGAGCGGCCCCCGGCCCCGCCGAGCGGCCCCCGGCCCCGCCCGCCCTCGGACCCCGCCCCCGCAACCCCGTCCACTCCCGCGCCCCGTCCACTCCCGCGCCCCGTCGCGGAGACCTCCGCACCCGTCGCGCGGACGCCCCCGCACCCTGGCCCCTTCCCGGCTTCTGACGTACCGTCAACTCCGCGCCGGGGGCCGTACCCCTCCGGGCGACGTCGTGTACCGCGCGCCCCGGGAGGCAGCCGATGCCGGACGACCGCCCCGTACCTCTCGACGAGTACCCCGTGCACCAGGTGCCCCTCTCGATGAAGCACGTGGCGACGGGTGACCGCAACGCCTACGACCGGTGCATCTTCCACGTCCTCGACCATCGGGGCAGGGCCCTGCTCGTCCTCGGACTCGGCGTCTACCCGAACGTCGGTGTCGTCGACGCCTACGCCACACTCCGCACCGGCGACATGCTGCACGCCGTGCGCGCCAGCGACGCGCTCGGCGACGACACCTGGACGACGATGGCCGTCGGTCCGCTCCGCATCCGGGTCGAACGCCCGCTGAAGCGCTTCGTCCTGAGCTGCGAGGCCGATCCGGCGCACCCGGACGGGCTGTCGTACGAGATCACCTGGTCGGCGGAGTTCCCCGCCCTCTGGGAGCCGCACCACCTCCAGCGACGGGGCGCCCGCCTCACCCTTGAGGGCAGGCGGTTCGTGCAGGCGGGCCGCTGCGAGGGCCGGATCAGGGTCGCGGGCGAGGAGACGCGGGTGACCGCGGACGGCTGGACCGGTACCCGCGACCGGAGTTGGGGCACCCGCCCGCTGCCCGGCGAGGAGGGCGGCAGGCTCGCCGAGGAGCACCCCACCGAGGGCTTCCACTGGCTCTGGTGCCCCGTCCGCTTCGACGACCGCTTCCTGATGGTCGTCGTCCAGGAGGACGCGGACGGCCACCGGACCCTCAACGACGCGACCCTGGTGCGCGAGGGCGACCGCGACCGCCAACTCGGCTGGCCGCGGGCGGAGATCGCCTACCGCAGCGGCACCCGCACGCCGGAGCGCGCGGTCGTCCGGCTGGGCGACCACCGGGAGCCGCTCGAACTCGGCGCCGAGATCCTCACCTCCTCCCCGCTCGCCGTGGGCGCGGGCTACCCGCCCGCCGGCGACTGGCAGCACGGCACCTGGCGCGGGCGCGGCTGGACCGACCGGCGCTCCTACGACCTCACCGACCCGGCCGTGCTCGCCCCGGCCGCCTACGGAGTGACCGACCACGCGGCCCGCTTCACCTTCGACGGGCGGGTCGGGTACGGGATCTTCGAGCACGGCTCGTTCGGGCGGCACGACCCGAGCGGGTTCACCGGCTTCGACTCGGTCGCGCCCTGACGGGGGACCGCGGCTCCCGAGGGAGTGGGGACATGGCCACAGCACCGCGTCCGCGTACGACCACCCGTGATCCGGAGGAAGTCACCCGGCGCCTGACCGCCTGGCTGGCCGCACGGCTGCCCGGCGCCGAGGCGGTCGGCGTCCGGGTGCCCGAGTCCAACGGGATGTCCAGCGAGACACTGCTCTTCGACATCGACCACCCCGAACCACCCGTCCGCGCCTGCGCGTTGAGGCTGGCGGCGGATCCGGCGGCGTACACCGTATTCCCCGTCTACGACCTGCCGCGCCAGTACCGCGTACTGCGGCTGGTGGCGGAGCGCAGCGATGTGCCGGTGCCGCGCGTGCTGTGGCTGGAGGAGGACGCCGGGCCGCTCGGGGCGCCCTTCCTCGTCATGGAGCGCGTCGACGGCCGCGTACCGCCGGACGTCATGCCCTACACGTACGAGGGGAACTGGCTGCACGCGGCGGGAGACACCGAGCGCGAGCGGCTCGAGGCCGCCTCCGTCGGGCTGCTCGCCCGGCTGCACGACCAGGTCCCGGTGAGCGAGGCGGACTTCCTCGCGGCGCCGGGCGGGGGCAGCGCCCTGCGGCGGCACGTCGAGGCCCAAAGCGCCTACTACGCCTGGGTGGTCGACGGACTGCCGCGCTCACCCCTCGTCGAGGAGGCCTTCGACCGGCTCGACGCGCTCTGGCCCCGCGACGAGGGCGAGACGGTGCTGAGCTGGGGTGACGCCCGTATCGGCAACGTCATCTACGACGGCTTCACGCCCGCCGCCGTGCTCGACTGGGAGATGGCGGGACTCGCGCCCCGGGAGGTCGACCTCGGCTGGATGATCTACCTGCACCGCTTCTTCCAGGACCTCACGGTGGGGTTCGGGCAGCCCGGACTGCCCGGCTTCATGCGCCGCGACAACGTCGAGGCCCGCTACGCCCGGCTCACCGGACACGCGCCGCGGGACATGGACTTCCACATCCTCTACGCGGCCCTGCGGCACGCCGTGGTGATGCTGCGCGTGGCCTACCGGCAGGTGCACTTCGGTGAGGTCGCCGTACCGGCGGACCCGGACACCCTGATCCTGCACCACGCCAGTCTGCGGGCCATGGTGCAGGCCAGTTACGGGAATTGAGGTCGGACCGGGCCGGACCCGGGCCGGGTCGCTCAGGCGGCCTGGCGGCGCATCACCGGCACCTGCATGGGGCGCGAACCGGGGCCACCGACGTGCGAGAAGGGCTGCGTCCGCCAGTCGAGTCCCTGAGGGAGCGTCAGGAGCAGGGCGGTGTCCTGCTCCTGAACCTCCATCGACTCGTCGGCGGGCCGGGCGTCGGCCGCGGCGCGGCCCGTGCCGGCGCAGACCGTGAGGCCGAACGGATTCCACGGCGTCGCGCACAGCGCGTGCTCCGGCAGGGTCTCCTCGTCCGCCAGGAGCGCGATCGGCTGCGCGCAGTCCGGGCAGATCACCCGGTACATCTCGAAAGTGTCGTAGTCGTCGAGCTCTTCACCGTCCAGGGCGTCGGGTTCGACGCCCTCCGGCTCGGGCTCGAGGACGGGCTGCTGCCGCTTGGACGCGGCGCGACCAGGACGCTTCAGGTTCTGCATGGGCTACTCCCCCTCGGGTGGGCCGACAAGGCACTGCGACCTCGACCACAGCAAGCACTTCCCGTCCCGCATCTGCGGTAATCACGAGAACATCACGGAACCGACCGCCGCCATGTGGTGTTCGTCACATGCCGCCTGCAGGTGCCCGACCCGGCTGATTTGTCCCCCGGGCATGTCGGTGGCTGCTCCCGGGCACATCACAAACCGGGTATGACCTGCGCCGCAGAGTACCCGACGGGATCAAGTGCCCTGTAGGTTCTCCGCCATGGAGGAGCTGGACCGCCACATCGTGCAGCTGCTCGTCGAAGACGGGCGGATGAGTTACACCGACCTCGGGAAGGCCACGGGACTGTCCACGTCGGCCGTGCACCAGCGGGTGCGCCGGCTGGAGCAGCGCGGAGTGATCCGCGGATACGCCGCGGTCGTCGACCCGGAGGCCGTCGGGCTGCCGCTGACCGCCTTCATCTCGGTGAAACCCTTCGACCCCAGTGCCCCGGACGACATCGCCGAGCGGCTGGCGGGCGTACCGGAGATCGAGGCCTGCCACAGCGTCGCCGGCGACGAGAACTACATCCTGAAGGTCCGGGTCGCCACCCCGCACGAACTGGAGGAGCTGCTCGCCCGCGTGCGCTCCCTGGCGGGCGTCTCCACCCGCACGACGGTGGTCCTGTCGACGCCGTACGAGGCCCGCCCGGCGAAGATCTGAGCGCGGTTCCCCACCCCGGGGAACCGCGCCCCGCGCCCCCGGAGCGCCCCGCGCGCGGGACGGCGGTTCCGAGGGGCGAGACTGTTCCCATGAGTGAGAGCACCGCCACCCCCCGCACCGTGCTGCTGCGCGGCGGGGAGGTCCACAGCCCCGCCGACCCGTTCGCCACCGCGATGGTCGTGGAACGGGGACAGGTCGCCTGGGTCGGCTCGGAGGGCGCGGCCGACGCCTTCGCGCAGGGCGTCGACGAGGTGGTGGACCTCGAAGGAGCGCTCGTCACCCCGGCGTTCACCGACGCGCACGTCCACACCACGGCCACCGGGCTGGCCCTCACCGGCCTCGACCTCTCCACCGCCCGCAGCCTCGCCGAGGCGATGACCCGCGTACGCGACTTCGCGGCCGCCCACCCCCACGACCGGGTGCTCCTCGGCCACGGCTGGGACGCCTCCCGCTGGCCGGAGCGCAGGCCCCCGCGCCGGGACGAGCTGGACGAGGCCACCGGTGGCCGCCCGCTCTACCTCACCCGCATCGACGTCCACTCGGCGGTCGCCACCACCTCCATGCTCGACCTGGCGCCGGGCGTACGCCGGGCGGCCGGCTTCCAGGACGGCGAGCCGCTCGTCCGCGACGCCCATCACGCCGTACGCGCCGCGGCGTTCGCGGCCGTGACGCCGCAGCAGCGGGAGCAGGCCCAGCGCGCCGCGCTGCGCCACGCCGCCTCGCTCGGCATCGGGTCCGTCCACGAGTGCGCGGGCCCCGAGATCTCCTCGGAGGACGATTTCACCTCCCTGCTGCGGCTCGCCGCCGACGAGGCCGGGCCCCGGGTCGTCGGCTACTGGGCGGAGGCGGGCACCGAGGGGGTGGAACGGGCCCGCGCCCTCGGGGCCGCCGGGGCCGCAGGCGACCTCTTCGTGGACGGCGCCCTCGGCTCCCGGACGGCCTGCCTGCACCAGCCCTACCGGGACACGGCCGCCGCGGCCGACACCGCTGCCGGGGTCGCCGCCGGAGGCGCCGGGCACACCGGGACCGCCTACCTGGACCGCGATGCGGTCGCCGCCCATGTGGTGGCCTGTACCGAGGCGGGGCTCCAGGCGGGCTTCCACGCCATCGGGGACGCCGCCGTGGCGTCCGTGGTCGACGGGATGCGCGCCGCCGCCGAGAAGGTCGGAGCGGCCCGTGTGCGAGCCGCCAGGCACCGCGTCGAACACGCCGAGATGCTCACCCCTGGGACGATCGCAGGATTCGCCGAACTCGGCCTCACGGCCTCCGTGCAGCCCGCCTTCGACGCGCTGTGGGGCGGCGACGAGGGCATGTACGCGGAACGCCTGGGCGTCGAACGCGCCCGCACCCTCAATCCCTTCGCCGCGCTGCTGCGCGCCGGTGTGCCGCTGGCCTTCGGCTCCGACAGCCCGGTCACCCCGCTCGACCCCTGGGGCACCGTGCGCGCGGCGGCCTTCCACCGGACGGCCGAGCACCGCATCTCCGCGCGCGCCGCGTTCACGGCGCATACGCGGGGCGGCTGGCGGGCGGTCGGACGCGACGACGCGGGGGTCCTGGTACCGGGAGCCCCCGCCGACTACGCCGTGTGGCGCACCGAGGAACTCGTGGTCCAGGCGCCCGACGACCGGGTCGCCCGCTGGTCCACGGACCCCCGCTCCGGGACCCCCGGACTCCCCGACCTGACACCCGGCGCGCCCCTGCCCGTCTGCCTGCGCACCGTCGTGGACGGCCGGACCGTATTCGTACGGCCGGACGAGTGATGTACGGGACCGCCGGGTCGTCGATCATGGCCCGCCACCCGGTTGCGCGACCTGCGCGTCCTCGCCGCTGACCTGCGGTTTGTGGGTAAAGCCGCAGCTCACACGGCTGTTGACAGCGAGAGGCGGATGGCCGGTAGGTTCGGCCGGGTCCACCACCGGACGTCCGACCGGTGAACTTCCGCACAGCCGCCGAAGCGCAGTTGGGTCAGGGGTGGTGTGCCGCACCGGCGCACCACCACTGGGAGCCAGGCCCAGCGCCCGCGCCCACGGGGCGAGGGAACGTTCCGGCCGGATGGTGCGACCCGGGTGGGGCCCGGACGCTCAGTAGACAACGGCTCTCGGTCGACCCGCAGCCAGCGGGTCCCAGGTCGGCCCGAAGGGCGCCGGGCCCCGATCCGCAGATTCCCCCTCCTCCCGAGGCATTCGGGCCGGTGCCTCATCGGTGTGAGCTGCGGCGCTCGCTATGGTGGAGCCCCGTTGCGCGGATGTCTTAAGGGGAAGCTGTGAACGACGGCGGTGAACGACGGTTCGGCCCGCTCGGTACGACGCTGGTGATCATTCCGACCTACAACGAGTCGGAGAACATCAAGGCGATCGTCGGCCGGGTGCGTACGGCTGTGCCGGCGGCGCACGTCCTGATCGCCGACGACAACAGCCCCGACGGCACCGGCAAGCTGGCCGACGAGCTGACGGTCGACGACGACCAGGTGCACGTGCTGCACCGCAAGGGCAAGGAGGGCCTCGGCGCCGCCTACCTCGCGGGCTTCCGCTGGGGTCTCGAACGCGGTTACGGCGTCCTGGTCGAGATGGACGCCGACGGCTCGCACCAGCCCGAGGAACTGCCCCGGCTGCTCACCGCGCTCAAGGGCGCGGACCTCGTGCTCGGCTCCCGCTGGGTGCCCGGCGGGCGGGTGGTGAACTGGCCCAAGTCCCGTGAGTTCATCTCACGCGGCGGCAGCCTCTACTCCCGTGTACTGCTCGACGTGCCGATCCGCGACGTCACCGGGGGGTACCGGGCCTTCCGCCGCGAGACCCTCGAAAGCCTCGGCCTCGACGACGTCTCCTCGCAGGGCTACTGCTTCCAGGTCGACCTGGCCCGGCGGGCCGTCAAGGCCGGCCACCACGTCGTCGAGGTGCCCATCACGTTCGTCGAGCGGGAACTGGGCGACTCCAAGATGAGCCGGGACATCCTCGTCGAGGCGCTGTGGCGGGTCACCACGTGGGGCGTGGGGGAGCGGGCCGGACGCGTCCTCGGGCGTACCCGCAGGCACTGACGGGGCAGGGCGGGCGCCGCGCGGGTGTTCCACTGCGGTCGCCGGATCGCCGGGTCGCCGCGGCGTCGGTTTGCCGGGTCGCCGGGTCGTCGCGTGCGGCCTCGCCCGGCGCCCGAGGCGGTCCCCGGCGGCCCCCGGGGCGGTCACGGTCCACCGGACCCCGCGCGCGCCGGGACCGTACGCGGCCGGACACCGGCCCGCCGGTGGTCGGCGTCCGGCCGATCGCCCGTCGGCGGCGGGCTCGCCGCCGGGCCTGAACAAGCGCTTACGCCGTACTGAGCCGCGCCCAGGCACACTGGAGCCATGACGACTGGCGCTCCGACCCCGCCCTCCTCAGTCCGGCCCCGGCGCTCCCGGCCGCTCAGGTTCCTGCCGCTCGGCCTCGCCGTGTGGGTGGTGCTGGAGATCTGGGTGCTGATCGCTGTGGCGAGCGCGGTGGGCGGCCTCGCCGTCTTCCTGCTGCTGGTCGCCGGACTGGTTCTCGGCGGTGTGGTCATCAAGCGGGCCGGCCGCCGGGCCTTTCGCGCCCTGAGCGAGACCCTGCAACAGCAGCAGGGCGGAGTACCCCCGCAGCGCGGCGGCGCCGCCGAGGGCAACGGCCTGATGATGCTCGGCGGCCTGCTGCTGATGGTGCCAGGGCTGATCTCCGACGCGCTCGGACTGCTGCTGCTCGTCCCCCCGGTCCAGAAGGCCCTCGGCCGCTACGGTGAGCGCGCCTTCCGGCGCAAGCTGCGCAAGGCCGCGCCCGGCACCCTCGGGGACGCCTTCCAGCAGGCGCGCATGCACCGCCCCGACGGCAAGGTGGTCCAGGGCGAGGTCATCCGCGAGGACACCCCGCGGGGCCCCGACGGCACCCCGGGCCCGTACCCGCCGCTCAACCGCTGACCCGGGCCCCCGGTGGTTCCGCCGCCGGGGGTTTCCCCATGTCATCCGCGCGCGGCCGGTCCGGTCAGAGCCCCCGCGCCTGCACCGGGCTGCCGTCCCACCCGGACGGCCACGGACCCTCCGGGCCCCACCCCGTTCGCCGGCGTCGGCGGCAGTGGTGGCGAAGCCGGAAGCGTCCGGCCGGGCTCGGGGCGTCCGGCCTCCCGCGGGCGTGGAAGGCGTCCCCTTCCTCGGCTTCCTCGGCTTCCTCGGCTTCCTCGGGTCCGGACCCGAGGAACCCGCACCAGGACGCACAAAACCGCAGGCACCGTACCCGGAGGTACGGCACCCGCGGTCGCGTGCGTGCCTTGTATGCCGCTCAGGCCCCGGAGGGACTACGCGGACTTGCGGCTGTCCCGCGGATGTACCGCGATGTTCATGGCTCCGGAGCGAAGCACGGCCAAACGCTCTTCGAGGACCTCTTCGAGCTCCTCCCGCGTACGCCGCTCCATCAGCATGTCCCAATGCGTACGCGCGGGCTTGGCCTTCTTCTCTTCAGGGCCGTCGCCGTCCACCAGGAGTGCCTGGGCCCCGCAGACCTTGCACTCCCACTCCGGCGGGATCTCCGCCTCCACCGAGAAGGGCATCTCGAAACGATGGCCCTTCTCGCATGCGTACTCCACGGCCTGGCGCGGAGCCAGGTCGATGCCGCGGTCCGTCTCGTAGCTGGTCACCACGAGGCGCGTGCCGCGAAGAGCTCGCTCACTCATGAATCGTGCCTCCCGGGCTTGTCGCCCACAGGACAGGTGTCGCTGTCGTCGTCATCCGGTCAACGTCCGGTCGGCGGTAAAGATTCCCGTTCCGGGCTCATGCGTCGCCGTCGTAGCCGCCCTTGTTGTACCCACCTGCGCCCGGTTTGTCACATCTGCTGGCAGATGTGACCCACCGTTTCGGCATCTTTGACGCGCAGTAACGGTACGCCTGGCAGGCCAAACGCGTACACTACCGCCCTTTGGCGCTCGGCGCTAAATCCTCGCCGGAACCGGGTTGCCCGCGTCGCGCACCGCCCGGCGTACCGGGACCCGCGCCAGCAGCACGAATCCCAGCGCGAAGAAGGCCACGAGCGAGATGATCGCGTCCCGGTAGCTTCCCGTCAGCTGGTACGTCAGACCGAACAGCAGCGGGCCGAGCCAGCTCATTCCGCGGTCGCTCATCTCGTACGCCGAGAAGTACTCGGCCTCCTTGCCGGGCGGCACCAGGTGGGAGAACAGGGACCGGGACAGGGCCTGGCTGCCGCCGAGCACCAGGCCGATCCCCGCGGCGAGCACGAAGAACCAGGCGGGTGCGCCCGCGGGCAGGAAGTAGCCCGCGCCCAGGATGAGGGTCCAGGCGACCAGCGAGCCCAGGATCGTGCGCTTCGCCCCGAAGCTCCGGGCGAGCCGGCCCATCCCCAGGGCGCCGGCCACGGCGAGCACCTGGACCAGGAGGACGGCGACGATCAGTGTCGACTGGCCGAGCCCCAGCTCCTCGGAGCCGTACACGGAGGCCTGTGAGATCACCGTCTGGATACCGTCGTTGTAGATCAGGTAGGCGAGCAGGAAGGCGAGTGTGAGCGGCTGCCGGCGCATGTCCCGCACGGTGGCGGCGAGCTGCCGCCAGCCGTGGACGGACGGGCCCGCGGCGGGCGCCGTGCGGCGGTCGCGCAGCCGGGCCAGCGGGATGAGCGTGAAGGCGCCCCACCAGACCCCGGCCGAGGCGAGGCAGATGCGCACCGCCGTCCCCTCCGAGACCCCGAAGGTGTCGTGGGCGCTGTAGAGGACCAGGTTCGCCAGCAGGACGAGCGCGCCCGAGGCGTAGCCGAAGGCCCAGCCCCGTGAGGAGACGGCGTCGCGCTCCTCCGGCGGGGCGATCTGCGGAAGATAGGAGTTGTAGAGCGCCATGGAGACGGCCAGCGACGCGTTCGCCACGACGAGCAGCAACCCGCCGAGCAGATAGCGGTCGCCGTCGAGGAAGAACATGGCGGCCGTGGCCGCCGCGCCCAGGTAGGCGGCCGCCGCGAGGAGGGGCTTCTTGCGGCCGGTGCGGTCGGCGGCGGCACCCGCGAGCGGCATCACGACGATCGCCACGATCACGGACGCGGACACGGCGTACGCGAAGAAGGAGCCGGCGCGCAGCGGCACGCCCAGCGGATGCACGAACCCGTCCGCGTCCGCCGCCGCCTTGGCGACCGACGTCAGATAGGGGCCGAGGAACACAGTGAGCACGCTCGTCGAGTAGACGGAGCAGGCCCAGTCGTAGAAGTACCAGCCGCGCTGTTCGCGGCGCCGTTCGGCGATGTCGTCCGCCGGCCGTTCCCGCACGGTGTCGGTGCCCACCCGTGCCCTCGCTTCCCCGTCGCCGTCCCCTTGCACGGACGCCGCGCGGTGCGCCCGGGTCGTCAGACCCAGGTGCCGCGGTCCTCCAGGACCCCGCGCAGCGTCTCGATGTGATCGGTCATGATGCCATCGACCCCCAGGTCCAGGAGCCGGTGCATCCGCTCCGGGTCGTTCACGGTCCACACGTGGACCTGGAGTCCGAGCGCGTGCGCGGTGCGCACGAAGCGGCGGTCGACCACCGGGACGCCCGAGTGGGCCTCGGGCACCTGCGCGCACACCGCCGACCGGCGCACCGGGGCGGGCAGGCCCCACGAGCGCAGCCGCAGCCCCAGCACGCCGCGGACGCCGTACGAGGTGGCGAGGCGCGGACCGGCCAGGCGCTGAGCGCGGGCCACGCGCGCCTCGGAGAACGAGCCGACGCAGACACGGTCCCAGGAGTCCGTGCGGCGGATCAGGTCCAGCAGCGGTTCCAGCGCGGGCCCGGCCTTGACGTCGACGTTCCAGCGGACCTCGGGGAAGGTCTCCAGGAGTTCCTCGAACAGGGGCACCGGTTCGGCGCCCGCCACGCGCGCCTGCCGCACGTCCTCCCAGGGGAGGTCGGCTATCCGGCCGGCCCCGTCGGTCACCCGGTCCAGCGTCTCGTCGTGGAAGGCGACGAGACCGCCGTCCGCCGTGGCGTGCACGTCGGTCTCCATGTACCGGTAGCCGGCCTCGACCGCCCGCCGGAACTGGGCCGTGGTGTTCTCCAGGCCGTCCGCCGACCCGCCCCGGTGGGCGAAGGCGATGGGGCCGGGGCGGTCGAGGTAGGGATGGCGCGCGCGGGTGGTCACCCGCGCAGTATGACCCGCCCGGGTGACCCTGCGGCAACGCCCGTGCCGCTCCCCGGTGATGCCGGGGGAACGGCGAAGACCCGCAGGAAGAGCTGGGCGAGGGGGCCGATGGCCAGCGCGTACAGGACCGTGCCCGCGCCGACCGTGCCGCCGAGCGCGAAGCCCGTGGCCACGACGGTGACTTCGAGCGAGGTGCGCACGAGGCGGATCGAGCGCCCGGTGCGCCGGTGCAGCCCGGTCATCAGGCCGTCGCGCGGGCCGGGACCGAAGCGGGCCGCGATGTAGAGGCCCGTCGCCACGCCGTTGAGCAGGATGCCCGCCACCAGCAGGGGGACGCGGACGGCGAGCGCGTGCGCGCCGGGGACCAGCGCGAGCGTGCCGTCCATCGCGAGGCCGACGACGAAGACGTTGGAGACCGTGCCGAGGCCGGGGCGCTGCCGCATCGGGATCCACAGGAGCAGGACCGCCGCGCCCACGACGATCGACACCACGCCGATCGTGAGCCCCGTCAGCTCGGCGAGGCCCTGGTGCAGGACGCCCCACGGCTCCAGGCCGAGCCCCGCCTCGACGAGGAGCGCCGAGCTGACGCCGTACAGGGCCAGCCCCGCGTAGAGCTGGAACAGGCGGCGCGTGAGATGGCGCCCGGGGCGCGACACGCGCAGCGGAGGCGGCGCAGGTGTCGTGCCTGTCGTGCCTGTCGTGCCTGTCGTGCCTGTCGTGCGTGACGGACCCGGTGGACCCGGTGGACCCGGTGGAACGGACAAGGAGTGCCCCCTTGTGGCGATGGTGGACCGGTCCATGACACTCTGTGGCTTGAGAAGAAGCCTCTTCCATGGCCAATTCGGGGAAGGTGGACTGGAAATCATGGCGCAGTGGACCTCGGCGGTGGGAGCCGCCCAGCTCGCCCGGCTGCTCAACTCCCAGCAGGAGCGCCCGGCGGGGCCCGGCACACGCCGTCCGCCGGCCTACCGGGCACTGGCCGACGGCATCCGCCTGCTGGTCCTGGAGGGCCGGGTGCCCGTCGCGGCCCGCCTGCCCGCCGAGCGGGAACTCGCCCTGTCGCTCTCCGTCAGCCGCACCACCGTGGCCGCGGCCTACGAGGCGCTGCGCGCGGAGGGCTTCCTGGAGTCGCGCAGGGGGGCGGGCAGCTGGACCGCCGTCCCGGCCGGGAACCCGCTGCCCGCGCGCGGCCTGGAACCGCTGCCGCCCGAGGCGCTGGGCTCCATGATCGACCTCGGCTGCGCGGCGCTGCCCGCGCCCGAGCCGTGGCTCACGCGGGCGGTCAAGGGCGCCCTGGAGGAGCTTCCGCCGTACGCCCACACGCACGGCGACTATCCGGCGGGGCTGCCCGCGCTGCGCGAGATGCTCGCCGAGCGGTACACCGCCCGGGGCATCCCGACGATGCCGGAGCAGATCATGGTGACCACGGGAGCCATGGGGGCCATCGACGCGATCTGCCATCTCTTCGCGGGGCGCGGAGAGCGCATCGCCGTCGAGTCGCCCTCGTACGCCAACATCCTCCAGCTCATGCGGGAGGCCGGGGCCCGGCTGGTGCCCGTGGCCATGGCCGAGGGGCTGAAGGGCTGGGACGTGGACCGCTGGCGGCAGGTGCTGCGCGACGCGGCGCCCCGGCTCGCGTACGTCGTGGCGGACTTCCACAATCCGACGGGCGCGCTCGCCGACGAGGACCAGCGGCGTCAGCTCGTCGACGCGGCACGATCCGCGGGCACGGTGCTGGTCGTGGACGAGACCATGAGCGAACTGCATCTCGACGAGGGGCCCGAGCTGCCCCGCCCGGTCTGCGCCTTCGACCCGGCGGGGTCGACGGTCGTCACGGTCGGCTCGGCGAGCAAGGCGTTCTGGGCCGGCATGCGGATCGGCTGGGTCCGGGCCGCGCCCGACGTCATCCGCAGCCTGGTCGCGGCGCGCGCCTACGCCGACCTCGGCACCCCCGTCCTGGAGCAGCTCGCCGTGAACTGGCTGCTCAGCACGGGCGGCTGGGAGCAGGCCGTGGAGGTGCGGCGCAACCAGGCCAGGGACAACAGGGACGCCCTCGTCACGGCGGTGCGCAGGGAGTTGCCCGGCTGGGAGTTCGAGGTGCCGCGCGGCGGGCTGACGCTGTGGGTGCGCACGGGCGGCCTGTCGGGCTCGCGGCTCGCGGAGGCGGGCGAGCGGGTGGGTGTGCGGGTGCCCTCGGGGCCCCGCTTCGGTGTCGACGGGGCCTTCGAGGGCTATGTGCGGCTGCCGTTCACGGTCGGCGGCGCGCTGGCCGACGAGGCCGCCGCGCGGCTGGCGGCGGCGGCCCGGCTGGTGGAGACGGGAGCGAGCGGGGGGACGGAGGCGCCGCGCACGTTCGTGGCGTGACGCCTCCCGCTCAGCCCTCGGCGGTGACGGCCACGGGTGCCGCGACGGGCCCGCCGCTCGCCATGCCGGAGGCGGCCCCGTCACCGGGGTCCGGCACCGGCTCGGCAGCCGGTGCCGCGTCCGTGGGTGCCGTGTGCGGGGGCAGCAGCGAGAGCACCGCCTGGCGGTGGGTCTCGCTGGTGGCCTCGTCGTACGGGTCCGGGGTGGCCGGCACCTGGAGGCGGTGGACCGGACCCGAGCCCAGCCGCGCGTATCCGCGGCCCGGGGGCACGTCGGGCGCCGGGGTCGTGCGCGGGGGCGACCCGAGCACCGCTTCGAGGCGGTCCGTCGAGGCGGGACCGAGGACGACACGCGCGCGGGTGTGGTCGCGGACCGCGTCGCTGAGCGAGTCGAGCGCGTCGAACTGCTCGGCCACCACCACGGTCACCCCGGCGGCGCGGCCGTGGCGCAGCGGCACCTGCAGCAGGGACTGCGGGTCCACGCGCCCCTCGGCCGCGGACAGGTGTCCGAGCACGGTCGGGCGGTCGAGGACGATCCAGAGGGGACGCCTGGTGTCCTCGGGCGGGGCGTGGCCCGCCTGGCGTGCCCGGTTCGCGGCGATGAGCCGGCGCTCGGTCTCGTTCGCCGCCCATTCCAGGCCGGCCAGCGCGCCCGCCGGCCCGCACTCCACGGCCAGGACCCCGTCGCGCCCGCCGAGGCACGCGAACTCGCCGGTGCCGCCGCCCTCGACGATCAGGACGTCGCCGTGCTGGAGGGCCTGGAGCACCACCGAGCGCAGCAGGGTGGTGGTGCCGCTGCCGGGATCGCCGACCACGAGGAGGTGCGGCTCGGTCGAGCGCGTACCGGTGCGCCAGACGACCGGAGGGACGTCGCGCCGCTCCTCGCCGAAGGTCAGCGGGAGAGTGCGCGGCACACCGGCGGGGTCGGTGAGGCCGAGGACGATCTCGCCCGGAGCCGTGACGAACCGCTGGGCCGCCACGTCGGTCGGGAGCGGTGGGAGGACGGTGACCGTGAGCAGGTTGCCCTCCTCGTCCCATTCGAAGCGGTACTCGCGCCCGCGGCCCGACTTGGCG
This sequence comes from Streptomyces fructofermentans, assembly GCF_014651055.1. Taxonomy (GTDB): domain Bacteria; phylum Actinomycetota; class Actinomycetes; order Streptomycetales; family Streptomycetaceae; genus Streptomyces; species Streptomyces fructofermentans. Next base: position 59,850 of record NZ_BMWD01000029.1, on the reverse strand, counting down.
TGCAGCAGTTGCTCGATGCGGGCGCGGGCGTCGGGCTCCCCGTCGGTGAAATAGGCGGGGTAGTGGATCGAGAGGTGGCAGACGCGCCCGCTGTCGTCGAACTCGTACGAGGGGAAGGCCTTCTCCCACTCTCCGCCGTGGGCGTAGAGCGGCGCGGGGTCCTCGGGGACCGAGAAGTAGGGGACGAGCGCCTCGTAGAGCGACTCCAGACGCTTGGTCTGCGCCTCGTCGGGGCCCGCCGGAGCGGGCGGGGTGCGGTCCCGGCCGTGCCACGCGGCCGCCGACATCAGGGTGATGACGGCGAGCAGCGGCCCGTACGGGACGAGGGCCACGACCAGTACGACCGAGGCCACCAGGAACAGCAGTGGACCACGCCGGTCCTTCGGCGTGTCCGCCCACTTGCGCCGTCCGGCGGCTGCCAGCCGGCGCAGTCCACGACTCATCGTGATCAGCGGGTGGAGGACGTCGGTGGCGCTGTCGGCGGCCGTCCTGGCCAGGTCCCGACCGCGGGCGATCTGCGCGCTGCCGGTACTCAGAATGCGGGGGAGAGGACGCCGGGCCACTGCTGTCTCCTGGAGGTGCGTGCGAACGGGGTGAGGGTCAGAACTTGATCCCGCCGAGCAGGCTGGCGAGGCTCGCGCCGCCCGCCTGGATGCTCGGGGCGATGGCCGTGCCCGCGAGGTAGAACCCGAAGAGGGCGCAGACCATCGCGTGGGAGGCCTTGAGGCCGTCCTTGCGGAAGAAGAGGAAGACGATGATGCCGAGCAGCACTACGCCGGAGATGGACAGGATCATGTGAGTTCTCCTGGTTGAGGGGGACAGTCACCATGAGTACTTCCAGGCTCACAGGATGTATCCATACGATAAAAGGTGCAACTGAGTGAATTTCTCCATATTTCACTCCGGTGGTCCCGTCCGGCGAGGTCGTCCGGGCCGCCGCTCGACGGGCGTGCCGGGCTCGTGCTGATCCTTGCCTCGGGCGGGCCCCGTCATGTGCCCGCCGAGCCAGTACGCTGGCGATTCACTCGTACGGCCGCGCATCGGCGGCCGTGCCCGCCCGCGGTCCCCCGTCCGTGCAGTCGAGAGAAGGTGCAGCCGATGAGTGAAGTCCCCGACCCCGAGGTCGTGGAGCTGGCCACCAAGATCTTCGATCTGGCCCGCAAGGGACGGACGGAGGAGCTCGTGGCCTATGTAGAGGCCGGTGTTCCGGCCAATCTGACCAACGACCGGGGCGACTCGCTCCTGATGCTGGCCGCGTACCACGGCCACGCCGACGCGGTCCGCGCCCTGCTGGAGCGCGGCGCCGAGGCCGACCGGATCAACGACCGGGGCCAGACGCCGCTCGCCGGAGCGGTCTTCAAGGGCGAGGACGCCGTCATCCGGGCGCTCCTGGACGCCGGCGCCGACCCCGCCGCGGGCACGCCGTCCGCCGTCGACACCGCCCGTATGTTCGAAAAGGCCGACCTGCTCGAACTGTTCGGCGTGCACTGAACAAGGCCGCCTGACCAGGCGGAACGGCAATTTTGGGGGAGGCGGTACGGGGCCGCCGGAAATGCGGTCGCGGCAGCGAGAACCGCTGGGTCATCATGACGTCGTGATTCACGGACGCGATGGCTGGGCAGGTGTTGCCGCACCGCGCGGGCCGTGACGCGGCCCGCACGGGCCACCGACGAGAGGCAGAGGAAGATGGTCTACAGCAAGCAGGAAACGGCGGGCGCCCCGACGTGTTGTCACGCGGCCAGGTAGAGCAGGATCCCCGGTTGCGTCGACGCTTGATGTGAGGCTGTTTCCCATGTTCGATCCGGTCATAGCGCCCAGCGGTACGCTGCTCGGCCTGCTCCAGAGGGGCCGCGGCGACGGCACGCTGCACGCGCTCACCGCACCGCGCTCCGAAGCGCTCGCGGCACTGAACCACTGCGTGCTCCGCGACCCCCGCCACGACTGGCAGGTGGAGAACCGCTCCCTCTACTACGCACGCCTCCATCTCGACCTGGGCGGATCGCTCGACGAGATCGAGGCGCACCTCTTCGACGCCGAGGACGTGCTCGACACCGACGAGTCCCGTACGGGCCTCGCGCTCGCCGTCCTCGGACACCTCGCCTCCTACGGGCGGCGGGACGCGCTCGACCTGCTGCGGCGCTACGCCGCCGTGGGCGCCAACTGGGCCTGGGCCCTCGACGAACTGGCGCTGCGGGACGACGACGCGGGCCTGCGGGCCCTCGCTACCCCGGTGCTCGCCCGGTTCCCGGCCGGTCCCGAGGGGGACGCCGAGCTGGCGGCCGTCGTACGGGACTCCTTCGAGCCGCGGCCCTGGCGGCTGTGGGCCGACGACCCCCGCGAGGCCGTCGGCGCACGCGTGCGGGCCGCCCGGGAAGCCGGCTCCTTCGACCGCTGGCAACGCCAGATGCGGCCCTCGGGTCCCCGCCCCGGCTGGAGCGTGCGGGCCGTCTTCGAATGGGCCCAGCAGGGCGTCGAGCGCGGCGCCGCGCTCCACGTCCCGGCCGCGCGCTGCCTGACGGCCGTCGCCGGACCCGAGGACCGCCCCGAGATCGTCGAAGCGGCGAGGACCGGGGACGACGGCGCGCGGTGCACCGCCCTGCGCCATCTCGCCGACCGCGACGATCCCGACGCCCTCGACCTGGTCGAGGCCGCCCAGGACTCCGGCTCCCGCCTCGTCGTGGAGGCGGCCGTGGAGGCCTTCGAACGGATGCAGAGCACGGCCGCCGTGGAACGGGCGCGCGGCTGGGTCCACCGGCCCGACGCCCTCGGCGAGGCGGCGGGACGCGTCCTGGCCTGCCGCGGCGGGGCGCACGACCGTGACCTCGTCCTCGGCGCGCTCCGCGAGGCCGTGCGCGGCGAGGGCCCCGACGCACCGACCCTGTGGACCCTCGTGGACGGCGCCGGACGGCTCGGCATCGCCGGCGCGGCCCCCGTCCTGCGGCACGTCTACCGCGAGACCGCCTCGTCCGTGCTGCGCGGGCGCGCCGCCCGCGCGCTCGCCGCCACCGACCCCTCCTTCCCCGCCGGATTCGCCGTCGAATGCCTCTGGGACTGCGAGGAGTCCACCCGCGAGGTGGCCGCCCGGCACGCGGAGACCGGCGACGCCCGGGTCGTCGAGCGGCTCCGGCGGCTCGCCTCGGACCCGGCCGAGGAGGCCGAGGTGCAGACCGCGGTCCGCAGCCGCATCGGCCCGGACGCGTCCGCCGTGTGACACCCGCGGGGCCGCGGCACCCCGGCCCGCCGGGAGTGCCGCGCCCGGACCGGGCGGCGCCGGGGTGTCGGGTCCGCGTCGTCGGGCCGTGGCCCGCAGGTGCGGGTCCGGACGCCGGAGCGTGACCCGCGCGTGACGAGGGGGCACGCGGAGCGCAACGCTCACGGGACGTTCCCCGGCCGGAAAGATCCACGTTGACGCGGCCACGTCCCGGACGACGACAACACCGGTATGCGTGTCGTCATCGTGACCGAGTCCTTTCCCCCCGATGTGAACGGCGTGGCCCACTGCGCGCTCCAGACCGCCCGGCATCTCGTCGAGCGCGGTCACGCCCCCGTCGTCGTCGCCCCCGCCACCGCGGCGGGGGACGGGACCGACGCCCTCGCGCCGTGCCCCGTCGTCCGAATCCCCTCACTGCCGCTCCCGGGCTACCCCCAGGTCCGCGTCGCCCTCCCCAGCAGACGCGTCGCCGCGGCGATCGCCGCGCACCGTGCCGACATCGTCCACCTGGCGAGCCCCTTCGTCCTCGGCGTCCGGGGCATGGCGGCGGCCGGCCGCCTCGGCATACCCGCCGTGGCCGTCTACCAGACCGACCTCGCCGGCTACGCCCGTACGTACATGGGGGCGGGCGAGGCCACCGCCTGGCGCCGCATCCGGTCCGTGCACGCCGCCGCCGACCTCACCCTCGCGCCGTCGGGCGCGGCACTGCGCGACCTGGAGGCACACGGCGTGCCCCGGGTGCGCCTGTGGCCGCGCGGAGTGGACACCGACCGGTTCCGGCCGTCGCACCGGGACGACGCGCTGCGCCGTGAACTGGCCCCTGGCGGTGAGCCGATCGTCGGCTACGTGGGCCGCCTCGCACCGGAGAAGCAGGTCGAACTGCTCGCCGGGGCGTGCTCCCTCGACGGCGTACGGCTCGTCGTCGTCGGCGACGGCCCGAGCCTGCCGGGGCTCGGACAGGCCCTGCCCGGAGCCGTATTCCTCGGCCGTCGCACCGGCGGCGAACTCGCCCGGATCTTCGCCTCACTGGACGTCTTCGTGCACACGGGCCCGTACGAGACCTTCTGCCAGACCGTCCAGGAGGCGATGGCGAGCGGAGTGCCCGTCGTGGCCCCCGCCGCGGGCGGCCCGCTCGACCTGGTCGCCCACGGAAGGACCGGACTGCTCGTCCCGCCCCGCGACGCGACCGCCGTGCGCGACGCCGTGCGGGCACTCGTCGCCGACCCCGGCATCCGGGCCGAGTACGGCGCCGAGGCCCGGCGCGCCGTCGAGGGCCGCACCTGGGCCGCCGTCGGCGACCAGCTCATCGGCCACTACACCGACGTGCTCGCCCGGCGCCCGGTGGTGGCGGCATGAGCGGGGCCCTGCGGATCGTCCGTCTCGCCAACTTCGTCGCTCCCGCCTCGGGCGGACTGCGCACCGCGCTGCGCGAACTCGGCTCCGGCTACCTGGCGGCCGGACACGAACCCGTACTGGTGGTGCCCGGCGCCCGCGCCTCGGACCGAACGACCGGACAGGGACGGGTGATCACCCTGCCCGGCCCGCTGCTGCCCGCCACCGGCGGCTACCGCGTCCTCACCGACCGGCGCCGGGTCGCCGCCCTCCTGGAGTCCCTCGCCCCCGACCGGCTGGAGGTCAGCGACCGCACGACCCTGCGCTGGACGGGTGTCTGGGCACGGCGGGCCCGGGTGCCCGCCGTGATGGTCTCCCACGAGACCGCCGACGGGGTGCTGCGCACCTGGGGCCTGCCCGACGGCCTGGCCCGGCGCGCCTCCGACACCCTCAACACCCGTACCGCGCACCACTACGCGCGGATCGTGTGCACCACGGAGTACGCGGAGCGCGAGTTCGTCCGCATCGGAGCACGCAACGTCGTACGCGCCCCCCTGGGCGTCGACCTGGAGGGCAGGCACCCGGCGCTGCGCGACCCGGGGCTGCGCGCCCGCCACGCGCGCCCCGGCGAACTGCTGCTCGTCCTGTGCTCCCGGCTGTCCGTGGAGAAGCGGCCGGGAACGGCACTGGACGCGCTGGACGCCCTGCTGCGCGGGGGCAGGCGCGCCGTGCTCGTCGTGGCGGGCGACGGACCGCTGCGGCCCCGGCTCGAACAGCGGGCGCGCGAGCGGCGGTTGCCGGTCGTCTTCCTCGGCCACGTCGCCGACCGCGCGCACCTCGGCGGCCTCCAGGCCTCCGCTGACGTGTGCCTGGCACCCGGACCCGCGGAGACCTTCGGGCTCGCCGCACTGGAGGCGATGGCCTGCGGCACGCCCGTCGTGGCCAGCGCCTCCAGCGCGCTGCCCGAGGTCATCGGCTCCGCCGGGGCCGTCGCCGCGGACACCGGGCGGGCGTTCGCGGCGGCCGTGGAGACGCTCCTCGCGCGCCCCGAGGGCGAGCGGCGGGCGGCGGCACGCGCGCGTGCCGCCCGGTTCGGCTGGCCGGCGGCCGTCGGGGCGTTCCTCGCCGCCCACGACGCGGACCTCCGAGTGCCGCGGCCCGGCCCGGCCCCGGCCGCCGCCCCGGCGCGGCGGACACCGGAGGGTGTCGGATGAGACCCGTCCGGTTCGTGGCGCTCGGCGACTCCCTCACCGAAGGGGTGGGGGATCCCGTGGACGGGCGGTGGCGCGGCTGGGCCGAACTGCTCGCCGCCGGACTCGCCCCGGCCGGGGCGCCGGTGGAGTTGATCAACCTCGCGGTCGGCGGCGCCCAGACGCGTGACGTGCTGGAACTCCAGACACCCGCCGTGCTGGCCGTACGGCCCGACCTCGTCTCCGTCGTCGTCGGTGTGAACGACACCCTGCGCCGGACCTTCGACGTCCGCTCCGTCGCGGAGCGGCTCGACCGGGTGTACGCGGCGGTCACCGGGCAGGGCGCGCTCCTGCTCACCGCCTGCCTGCCCGACCCCGGCGCGATGCTGGGCCTGCCCGGGGCGCTGGCCGGGCCCCTCGCCAGGCGCCAGCGGGCGGTGAACACGATCGTGCACGCCCTCTCCGAGCGGTACGGGGCCGTCCACCTGCACGCCGCGGAGGGGGACTGGGTCACCGACCGGTCGATGTGGAGCGCGGACCGGCTGCACCCGGGGGAACGCGGGCACCGTCAACTCGCCGTCCGCTTCCACCGGTTGCTCGCGGACGCGGGGGCCGCGACCGGCGCGCCGCCGTCCGCGGAGCCGGGGTCGCCCGGGCCCACCCGGCCGGCGAGCCTGTGGTGGCTGGCCACCGCCGGGACGGGCTGGGTGGCCCGCCGCTGCACCGACCTGCTGCCCCAACTCCTCTCCCTGGCGGCCTCCGAGGTCCGTCACCGGGCCCGGGGGACCACCGCGGGCCTCGACCTCGGCGCCTCCCGCGCGGTGTCGTCGGCCCTGGCCGCCTCGATGGCGACGGCTCCGGTACCCGGCCCGGCGTCCGCGTGGGCGGGGCGACGCGGCCCGGACACGGCGTGACCCGCCACGCTGGCGGGCCCGTTCCGGGTCAGCGCCGGGTAAGTGGGCTGCCCTGAAAGGGCGTTGGCTGCCACCGTGTCCGACCGGGCCGGCGCGATGCCGGGTCGGCGTCGCGCCGGGGTGGCGTCGCGCCGGGGTGGCCGCGTGGCCCGTACGGCCGGGCGCCCGTTGCGCCGTCGGGTGAGTCGGGTGAGTCGGGTGAGTCGGGTGAGTCGGGTGCGTGGGCTGCCGCGCCGCAGCCGACCGCAGTACGACCGTGCCGAGCATCCGGGCGGTGCCTACTGCCGTGCCGGGCAGCCGGGCAGCCGGGCGGCGCGTACGGCCGTGTCGGGCATCCGGGCGGCGCGTTCGGCGGTGTCGGGCGGCCCGCTCGCGCACGACCGGGCGGAGTGGTCGACCGGCGGCCCGGGAGGGCCGGTCAGCGGCGGCGGCCCACGGCCGCGAAGCGCAGGGGGATGCCCGGCGCGGCCTGGGCCGCCGCGGGGAGGTCCTCGGCGCGGACGACCGCGATCACCGGGTAGCCCCCGGTGGTCGGGTGGTCGGCGAGGAACACCACGGGCCTGCCGTCCGGAGGCACCTGCACGGCTCCCAGCACCATGCCCTCGCTGGGCAGTTCACCCACGCGGGCACGTTCCAGGACCGGCCCCTCGGTGCGCAGGCCGATGCGGTTGCTCGCCGACGAGACCCGGTACGGGCGCGAGACCAGGGTGCGTACGGCCGCCGCCGTGAACCAGTCGTCGCGCGGTCCCGGCGTCACCCGCAGGACCAGCTCGGCCGGCGGACCCGGCTGCGCGGCGACGTCCACGCGCGCGGGGGAGCCGTCGGGCCGGCCCACGGGCAGCACCACGCCGTCGGCCAGCGGCGGCGGACCGAGACCGGACAGCAGGTCCGTCGACCGGCTGCCGAGCACCGGATCGACGGCCACCCCGCCCGACACGCCCACGTAGGCGCGTACTCCGAGGACCGCCCTGCCCACGGACAGGCGCGCCCCCGCGGGCACCCGCACCGGCGCCCCCCAGGGCACCGCGCGCCCGTCCACCGAGACCGGGCACGGGGCGCCCGCGACGGCGACGGTGACCGCCGAACGCGGTCGCAGGTCGCAGCCGTCCAGGGTCGTCTCCAGGACCGCGGCCTCCGGCCGGTTGCCGACGAGCCGGTTCACCAGGGCCGCCGAGGGCCCGTCCAGCGCCCCGGAGCGCGGCACGCCCAGATGCGCGTGGCCCGGCCGTCCGAGGTCCTGGACCGTGGTCAGCGCGCCGGCCCTGACGACGACGAGCGCGCGGTCCGTCATCAGGACCCCTCCGGCAGGGACGGTACGAAGCGCACCGGCGTGCCGGGCGACAGCAGGGCGGCGGGCACGCGCGCGTGGTCCCACAGCACGGCGTCCGTCGTCCCGATCAGCCGCCAGCCGCCCGGCGACGAACGCGGGTACACCCCGGTGTACGGGCCCGCGAGCCCCACGGAACCGGCCGGGACCGCGGTCCTCGGGGTCGCGTGCCGCGGTACGGCGTAGCGGTCCGGGAGCCCGGTCAGATAGCCGAACCCCGGGGCGAAACCGCAGAAGGCGACCCGGAACTCGGCCGCCGAGTGGATACGCGCCACCTCCTCGGGGGGCACGCCCCAGTGGGCCGCGACGTCCGCCAGGTCGGGGCCGTCGTAGCGCACGGGTATCCGCACCGGCTCCCGCACGGGCGGGGGGACGGCGGGCAGCGGTTCCGCGCTCAGCCGCGCCGCCACCCCCACGGGATCGTCGACGCCGTCGAGCAGGACCGTGCGCGCGGCGGGGACCACCTCGCGCGCCGACAGGGAGCCCTCCGCGCGGCGGCGCAGCAGTTCCGCGTGCAGCGCCTGCGCCTCCTGCGCCCCGGCCACCTCGACGAGCAGGGCGCGGTCGCCGACCGGCAGCACCCTCATACGAACGCCTCCACCCGTACACCCGACGACTCCAGCCCCGCGCGCACCCGGCGGGCCAGATCCACCGCGCCGGGCGTGTCCCCGTGCAGGCACAGGGAGCGGGCGCGCACCGCGATGTCCCGCCCGCAGTGGGAGGCGACGACGCCCGACACGGCCAGGCCCACGGCGCGCTCCACCACTGCCTCCGGCCCCGTGAGCACCGCGCCCTCCCGGCCGCGCGGCACGAGCGTGCCCTCGGCGGTGTACGCGCGGTCCGCGAACGCCTCGGTGACGATCGGGAGTCCGGCCCCGCCCGCCAGGTCGAGCAGCCGCGAGCCGGGCAGCCCGAGCACCGGGAGCGCGGCGCCCGCGAGGAGCACCCCCTCGACGACCGCCGCGGCCTGCTCCTCGTCGCGCACGACACGGTTGTAGAGCGCGCCGTGCGGTTTGACGTACGCCACGTCCGCCCCCGCCGCCCGCGCGAACACCGTCAACGCGCCGATCTGGTACGCCACTTCGGCCGACAGTTCGTCGGACGGCACGTCCATCGCCCGCCGCCCGAAGCCCGCCAGGTCCCGGTACGAGACCTGGGCGCCGATCCGTACACCGCGCTCGGCGGCCTGTTCGCACACCCGCCGCATGGTGGCGGCGTCCCCCGCGTGGAAACCGCAGGCGACGTTGGCGCTCGTGACCACGGACAGCAGTTGCTCGTCGTCGGTCAGACGCCAGCGGCCGAACCCCTCGCCCAGGTCGGCGTTCAGGTCGATCGAGGTCATGGAGTGTCCGTTCCTCCGGTCAGGCGACGCGGTACTGCTCGTCGCGGGCGTCGGTGATGAACATCCGGCCCGGCGCGTGGGTGATCGCGAACGGCGGACGCGAGGCCATCACCGCCGCCTGCGGGGTCACCCCGCAGGCCCAGAACACCGGGATGTCGTCCGGCTCGGGCACCACGGGGTCGCCGAAGTCCGGCCGCCCGAGGTCCTCGATGCCGAGGCCGCCCGGATCGCCGCAGTACACCGGGCCGCCGTGCACGGCGGGCAGCAGACCGGTCTCCCGGATCGCGGTGGCCACGTGCTGGGGCGGCACGGGCCGCATCGACACGACCATCGGCCCGTGCAGCCGTCCCGCCGGCCGGCACTGACGGCTGGTCACGTACATGGAGACGTTGCGGCCCTGCTCGATGTGGCGCATCGGTACGCCGGCCTCGGTCAGCGCCCACTCGAAGGTGAAGCTGCAGCCGATGAGGAACGACACGAGATCACCGCGCCAGTGGGACACCACGTCCGTCGGCTCCTCGACCAACTCCCCGTGCTCCCAAACCCGGTAGCGCGGAAGGTCGGTGCGCAGGTCGGCGCCGTCCGCGAGCACCGTCGTCCAGGAGCCGGCGTCCGTGACGTCGAGTACGGGGCAGGGCTTCGGATTGCGCTGGCAGAACAGGAGCATGTCGTACGCCCAGTCGGCCGGCACCGAGACCAGGTTCGCCTGGGTGTGCCCCGCCGCGAAGCCCGCGGTGGGACCCGACAGGCCCGCGCGGAACCGCGCGCGCGCCTCGAACGGGCTCCAGGCGTCGGCCTGTTCGACGGCCGGGTCGGGCGGCCGGTGCTGTGTGCGGTTCACAGGAGCTCCTTCCCACGCGTCTCCGGCAGGCCGAGCAGGGCCAGTGCCGCGAGACCGTATCCGATCGCGCCGAAGACCAGCGCGCCCCCGACGCCCCAGCTGTCGGCCAGGAAGCCCACCAGGGTCGGGAAGACCGCGCCCACGGCACGGCCTGTGTTGTACGTGAAGCCCTGCCCCGTGCCGCGCACCGCCGTCGGGTACAGCTCGCTGAGGAACGAGCCGAAGCCGCTGAAGATCGCCGACATGCAGAAGCCGAGCGGGAAGCCGAGCACGAGGACGAGGGTGTCGGCGCCGCTCGGGATGTTCGAGTAGGCCAGGATGCAGACCGCCGAAAGGACCGCGAAGAGCAGGATGTTGCGCTTGCGGCCCAGCTTGTCGGTGAGCAGCCCGCCGGTCAGATAGCCGATGAAGGCGCCCGAGATCAGGAACGTCAGATAGCCGCCCGTACCGACGACGGACAGTCCGCGGTCCGTCTTCAGATAGGTCGGGACCCAGGTCGCCAGCGTGTAGTAGCCGCCCTGGACGCCGGTGGAGAGCAAAACCGCGAAGAGCGTGGTCCGCAGCAGTCCGGGCTCCGCGGCCGTGCCCCGCCGGAAGATCGCCGCGAACGAGCCCCGCTCCGGGTTGCGCCTGCGCGCCTCGGCCGCCTCCGGGGCGTCCCGCACCTGGCGGCGCACCCACACGACGAGCAGCGCGGGCAGCGCTCCGGTCCAGAACATCACGCGCCAGGCGATGTCGTCGTCCAGGAACTGGAAGACCAGCGTGTAGACGACCACGGCCAGACCCCAGCCGACGGCCCAGGAGCTCTGGATCGCGCCGAGGGTGCGGCCCCGGTGCCGGGGACTCGCGTACTCGGCGACCAGGATCGCGCCCACCGCCCACTCGCCGCCGAAGCCGAGGCCCTGGAGGGCCCGGAAGACCAGCAGCGTCTCGTAGTTGGGCGCGAAACCGCAGGCCACGGTGAAGACCGCGTAGGTGACGATGGTGATCATCAGGGCCTTGACGCGGCCGATCCGGTCCGCGATCACGGCCGCGGCGGCGCCGCCGATCGCGGACACGACGAGCGTGACCGTCGTGAACAGCCCGGTCTGGCCGCTGCTGAGACCGAAGTACGCAGCCAGGGCCACCATGCTCAGCGGCAGCGTGAAGTAGTCGTACGAGTCCAGCGCGTAGCCGCCGAACGCGCCGCCGAAGGCGCGCCGGCCGCGCGGGCCGAGGGCCCGCAGCCAGGCGAACGCGCCGTCGTCCTCTGTGTGTTCGCCCGGATGGTGGCGCTCGTCCGTGGTCAGGGCCTGCGGTGGAGGGGTCGTGCTCATGGGCACCTCGCAGATGAGGGACGGGAGGGTGCTGGAAGTGAGCCGTGCCGTGCTGAAGGACGGGAAGGGACGGGTCCGTCCGGAGCGGAGCGCCGGGGTGCCGGCCGCGCGGAGCGGCCGGAGATGCCCGGCCCGGGCGGTGCGGAGCGGCCGAAGAAGCCCGGCCTGGGCGGTGCGGACGTGTGGGGACGCCGCGTGGACGTGTGGGTGGTGCCTTGCCCGACGTGCCGGCGGGGCCGGAGTCCCAGGAGTACCGGAGTACCGGAGTCCCGGGAGGACCGGAGTCCCGGGAGCGCCGGGCGGTGGTGCGGAAGGTGCCGTGCCGGAGCGGGAAGTGCCGTACGGGCGCCGGGGGTTCCGGTACGAATGACCGGCGCCTGACAAGCAAGGTAGAGGATCGTTGAACGATCCTTCAATACCCGTGTTGTCTCGTTCTTGGGTCTGCGGTTGAATCCGGGCGTGGCCGAACTGAACGGACTGGCGGACGACCGCGCGCTGCTGGGCCGCACCAGCACCGCCGAGCGGGTCTCGGACATCCTCAGGACCCGGATCGCCGAGGGGTACTTCCCGCCGGGCACGCGGCTGTCCGAGGACGGCATCGCAGGCGCGCTCGGGGTCTCGCGCAACACGCTGCGGGAGGCGTTCCGGCTGCTCACGCACGAGCGCCTGCTGGTCCACGAGTTGAACCGCGGTGTCTTCGTGCGGGTCCTGACCGTCGAGGACGTCGAGGACATCTACCGCACCCGCGCCCTGGTGGAGTGCGCCGTCGTACGAGGGCTCGGCGCCCCGCCCTACGCCGTGGACGCTCTCGCCGCGGCCGTCGAGGAGGGGCGGCGGGCGACCCGCGAATCCGACTGGAAGGCACTGGGCACCGCCAACATCCACTTCCACCGCGAACTGGTGGCGCTGGCCGGCAGTGCCCGCACCGACGAGCTGATGCGCAGCGTCTTCGCCGAACTGCGGCTCGCCTTCCACCTCGTGGACGATCCGCGGCGGCTGCACGAGCCGTACCTCGCGCGCAACGGCGCGATCGTCGACGCGCTCCGCGGCGGCGACCGGCAGGAGGCCGAGAGGCTGCTCGCCGCGTACCTCGACGACTCCCGCCGCAGGGTCGTGGAGGTCTACGGGCGCAGGATGGCGGAGGGACGGGGCTGACGCGCGTCCCGCGCGCCCTCGGGGGACGCCTCCCCCGTCCCGGTGGGGCCCGGCCCCGTCCCGGCGGACGCGTCCGCCGTCCCGGTGGGCGCCCGGCCCGTCCCGGTGGGCGTGCGGCGACGGCTGCGGCGCCTCGCGGCGGTGCCGGACGGCTTGAACGCGCCCCCCGGCGAGGGCTGAGGTGCCGCCCCGGTTCCGTGGCCGGTTCGGGGGCGGCCCTCCGTCTCCGTGTCCGGCACGAGGCCGGTCCTCCGCCTTCGTGCTCGGTACGGGGGCGGTTCGCCGTATCCGCGCCGGGTACGGGGTCCGCCCTCCGCCTCCGCCTTCGCCTTCGTGTCCGGCACGAGGCGGCTCTCCCCGTCCGGTACGAGGGCTCGGGCCGTGTTCGGCGGTGGGCGCCGATCCGGCGCGGCCCGCGGGACGGGCTCGTCGACCGTCACGGGTGCCACCCGGGCCGCAGGGCGCTCGCCCCTGGCCGCCCGCTGCTCGTCGTGCGCCGCCACCGCTCCGCCACCGGTCGCCGGCTGTGTCCGCCGGCCTTCCGGCCGTGCTGCCGCCGGCCGTCCGACCGGTCCACGGGCTCCAGGCGCCCGCTGCGCCGGAACCGGGTGGTTCGCGACGCCTGCGCCTCTGCGCCTCTGCTCCGCTTGCTCCGCGGGCCGTCGCGGTGGCGCCGCTCCCGGCCCGGGTCGGCCGGCCGCGCGGCGCGGGGTCGTACGGGTCCGCCCCGGCAGGGGTTCCCGGGGCCGCCGGGGCCGTCGCGCGGACCCCGGCCCGCGGGGCCTGCGGGGCAGGGGCGACCGGGCCGGGACCGGGGTGCCGGGGCCGCCGGTCGCTTCTGCGTCGTTTCGACCGTTGTCGGACCGAGGACCTAGTCTGTGCACCGTGACTTCGCCTGCATCGACGGACAGCGTTCCGCCCCAGCTCAGCGCGGGACCGCGGCCCGCGCCGGGCCCGGCCGCCGACGAGGGGCTGGCGCGGCGGCTGCGCGCGCTCGCGTGCACCGCGCCGCTGCACGACCTGGACGTGCGCAAGGCGAACCTGGCGGGCGAGTACTCGGTGTACGGCATGGCGGAAGTGGCGCTCTCCGCCATCGACCTCGTCACACTGAACATGGACTTCGACACGGGCGCCGATCACGACCAGATAGTGGCGAGGCTCATCCCGCGCATCGCCGCCCAGGCCCCCGGCCGCCCCGTCGCCGAGCACGAGCGCGTGGCCCGCTGGGTCCTGGAGAACCTGATCAACGTCGGCAGTGTCGACCGGGGCTTCCGCGCCGTCTACGGCACGTTCGCGCCCGACGGCTCGTACGTGCGACGCGACTACGACTTCAAGCTCATCGAGGAGGTCCCGGGCTATGGCGGGACCGTCTACCTGCGCACGACGGACGAGGCGGTCAACGTCCTCGTCGGCGCCCTCGACACCGACGTCACCAGTGCGCAGATCGCCGCCGAGGTCAAGCTGGAGGTGCTGATCAGCCGCGGCCGCCTCGCGGACGCCCAACTCGCCGCCGAGCAGGCCCGGTACCGGACCGTGCAGTACTCGGAGACCCTCCGCAGGGCGCTCGACGCGACCCGGCGCAACGTCCGGGCGGTGGACTGGCTTCAGGCCGTGCCCGACATGATCGCCGAGGCCCTCGACCACGTGGCCGACCGGTACCGCCACGAGAACGCGATCCTCACCAACATCCGCAAGGCGCGGGACGAGTCCGAGGACCCCGAGCAGAAGCGCCGGGCCGCCGAACTGGTCGACATCGTCAAGGACTGCATCCGCCGCCACACGCAGTTGCAGTCCAGGCTCCTGGAGGCCGGACCGCTGTTCCGGGCGGAGCAGGACCGGCAGGCCTTCGCCACCCCGATGACCACCTCGGGGATCGATCTGTACGGACACCTCGTCGCGCCTGTGCTGCCGCTGCCCGTGGCTGAGGCCCTGCGGGTGACGGACGCGTTCTTCGCGCACGGGACCGGGCTGCGCACGCCGGTGTCGGTACGGGTCGCGGACCTCGTCGAGATACTCCTGACGCCGCCGCTGGAGCGCGAGCACCTGGGGGCGGAGATGCCCGAGCCGGACCTGATCGCCACACCGGACGACAGCCGCTTCAGCGAGGAGCAGCTCGCGAGCGCCATGGAGCTGCTCGACCTGCCCGCCGACGCCCCGCGCCGGCTGTCGGGACTGCTCGCCGAGGCGCGCCGCAGCGACCCCGAACTGCCCTACCTCGTCGCCCTGCTGGCCGTCCACGCGGCCAGCCCGCCCGTCGGCACCGCCTACCGGCAGGGCGAGGAGCGGCTGTTGTTCGCCGTGGACGACGGAACCGAACTGGACGACCCGGAGTTCGGCGGGGCGGACCTCATAGTGGGCATGGCACTGCTGGACGCTGCGGGGATGGCGGCGAGCAGGTCGTGAGCGCCGCACCCGACCAGGCACGGACCCTCGTGGTGCGCGGCCCCCGATCGGCCCGCCCACCGCACGCGCCCTCCGGACCTCTCGCGCCACCCGGACCTCTCGCGCCCGTCGCACCGTGCACGCCTGGCGCACTTCGTACGGTCGGTCGTCCCCGGACGGCGGGCGGGCCCCGGACGGCCTGCGGACCGCGCACGCCTGGCGGACTTCGTACGGTCGGCGGACCATGCGGGGCCCGCGGACCCTTTTCCGCCCGCGGACCCCACCGGACCTGCCGCGCCGGCACGGCACGGCCGCTCGGGCTGCCAGGTCCGGGACGCCCGGGC
This sequence comes from Streptomyces fructofermentans, assembly GCF_014651055.1. Lineage (GTDB taxonomy): Bacteria > Actinomycetota > Actinomycetes > Streptomycetales > Streptomycetaceae > Streptomyces > Streptomyces fructofermentans. Next base: position 44,496 of record NZ_BMWD01000029.1, on the reverse strand, counting down.
CGTCGTGGCGGCCCTTACGGTGCGGGCAGCCCGGGCAGCCCGGTTCGTCCGGGGCGCCGAACGGCCCCCGTCGTCCCCGGCCCGCGGCAGGCCCCGGTACCGGGCGCCCGGCACCTGCGGCCCCGGCACCTCCGGGCCCCGCATCCCCGCCTTCCGTACCCCCGGCCCCCGCACGGCCAGGCCACGCCCGGCCCCGTCCCGCTGCGGGCCACCCCCGCCCCCGTATCCCAGACCAAGGAGCCCCGCCAGTGACCGAGCACGTCGAGTGGAGTGAGCCGGACGCCCCGGCCGCGTCGGCGCCCGCCGCCGTCACCCCCGCCGACGCAGCCGACGCCGCGCGGCTCGTCGCCTTCGGACTCCAGCCGAAGCTGCAGCCCGCCCGTGACCAGGAGTACGCCGAGCTGCTGCGGCGCTACCGCGAGGACCCGCCCTTCGCCAGACTCGCCGACGCCGTGGCAACCGGCCTCGGCCTGGTCGTCCTGGAGGTGTCCCCGCGTGCGGGGATGGCCGTGACCGCGGCCGAGGACTCGGTGTTCGCCGTGCGCATGGGGGACTACGCTCGCCGGGCGTCCACCGACTCGGGCGACCGCTTCCTGCACGGACTCGCCCATCTCGCCGTCGCCGCCCTCGCCTTCCCGCGGCCCGAGGACCTCGCGGACGACGGATACATCGGCCGGGTCTCCGTCAACGGCGTCGACGCGTTCGTCCGCCAGGCCTGCCGGCGCCTGGAGGAGCGCGCCGACGAGCAGGGACGCAACACCGACCCCGCCACCGACGCCCCCGACCTGGAGGCCGCCTGGCGGATCTGGGCACGGCGCAGTTCCACCGGCGCCACCAAGGACGCGCGCAGACTCGCCGGCTCCACCACCGGCATCGTCGGCAAGGCCGTGGCGTTCCTGACCGACTCCGGCTTCCTCCAGCGCACCGGTGACGAGGCCGGGGGGACGTACCGGACCACCGCCCGCTACCAGCTCCAGGTGCGGGACATGGCCGGCAGCGCCGCGATGGCCGAGCTGCTGGAACTGGGCGTCGTACCCGTCACCGACGGCACCGCGAGCCTGCTGCCCGCAGAGGAGTCCGACGACCTGGAACTGGCCGCCGACGCCGGACTGCCGTTCCACTCCTGACTCCTTCCCGGCTCGTCCCGCACGTTCCTGCCCCAGCCGCCCCGCCCCCGTCCCGCCGCCCCCCCCGGTACCTCCCCTCCCTTCCCGACTCGACTCACGACGAAAGCCCGCCGCCATGTACGAGCTGTCCCGGATCCGCCTCTACTCCATCGGGCCGGCCGGTGCGCGCTACGCCGACACCGTGCTGGACCTGCGGGGCGTGGGGCAGCCGGTGCCCGACCCCGCGCCCACGCAGGCGGAGTTCTTCGAGGAGGAGCCCGTCGGGCCGCCGCGCAGGCCCGCCCCCGCCGGCGTGCTCTTCCTGGAGAACGGCGGCGGCAAGTCCGTCCTGCTCAAGCTGATCTTCTCGGTCATGCTGCCCGGCCACCGCAACACCCTCGGCGGCGCCAGCTCCGGCGTGCTGCGCAAGTTCCTGCTCGCCGACGACTGCGGGCACGTCGCCCTGGAATGGCAGCACACCCTCACCGGCGAATGCGTCGTGGTCGGCAAGGCCAGCGAGTGGCGGGGCCGCCAGGTGTCCAACGACCCCCGCAAGTTCGCCGAGGCCTGGTACTCCTTCCGCCCCGGCCCCGGGCTGAGCCTGGACAACCTGCCGGTCGCCGAGGCCACCTCCGTCCGCCCGCCCGCCGAGGGCGTCTCCGGCGCGCGCGGGCGGCGGCGCACCATGAAGGGCTTCCGGGACGCGATCACCGACGCGGGCAAGGCGTACCCGCACCTCGAAGTGCACTGGGAGGAGATCCACGACCGCTGGAACGAGCACCTGGGCGACCTCGGACTGGACCCCGAACTCTTCCGCTACCAGCGGGAGATGAACGCCGACGAGGGCGAGGCCGCCGGTCTCTTCGCGGTCAAGAAGGACTCCGACTTCACCGACCTGCTGCTGCGCGCGGTCACCGACACCCGCGACACCGACGGACTCGCCGACCTCGTCGGCGGCTTCGGCAACAAACTCGGGCGGCGGGCCGAGCTGATCGCCGAGCGGGAGTTCACCGCCGGCTCCGTCGACCTCCTCGGACGGATCGTGGACGCGGCCGGGACCCGTTCCCGCGCACGTGACGTCCACACCGCCGCCGAGCGGCGCACCCGCACACTGGCCCGCCGCCTGTCCGCGCGCGCCGCCCTGGAACGGGGGCGCACCGGCGACCTGGCCCAGCAGGTCACCACCGCCGCCCACCGGGTCACCGAGGCGGACGAGTCCCGGAGCCGAAGTGCCCTGATCGCCTCCGAACTCGCCTACCGGCACGCCTCGTTGGCGCTCGCCGCGGCGGAGAGGGGCGCGGCCGCGCAGAAGCGCGAACTCGCCGACGCGCGCACCCTGCACGCGGCCTGGCAGGCGGCCGAGGTGGTGCTGCGGCATCGTGCGGCCGCCGACCGCTCCGCACGGGTGGCCGCCGCGATCCTGGAGGCCGAACGGGACGCCGCGCCCGCGTTCGCCGCCCGGGCGAAGGCCGCCGTCGACCTCGTACGGGCGCTGCACGCCGCGGCCGAGGGGGCCGAGGCGGTCGCCAACGAGGAGGAGGAGCGGTCCGCCGCGCTCCAGGAGGCCGGAGAGGCCGCCCACCGGGACGCGACGTCCGCCGCCACCGAGGCGCAGCGCGCCCGCAGTGAGGCCGGCCACCTGCGCCAGCGCCTGGGCGAGGTGGAGCAGGAGACGGCCGAGGCGGTACGCGCCGGATGGCTCGACGACAGCGCCCCCGACGCGGACCCGGCCCGTGCCGCGCTCGCGGCCAGCGACGCCGAGAAGAGCGCCGTCGCGGCCTGGGACACCGCCCGCGAGGCGTCCCGCCGCACGGCGGAGCACGCCAGGGAGGCGGCCTCGGCCGAGTCCCGCGCCGAACTCACGGCCGCCCGCGCCGCCGATGCCGCGACGGCCGCCGACCGCGCCCACGACGCGGAGCGGCGCACCGCGGAGGCACTGGCGACGGAGGAGCGACTGGCGGAACTGCTCAGCCTGCCCGGCGCCGGCGCGCGTACGGGACCGCCGCGGCCCGCACGGGGCACGGGGGCGGCCTCCGGCGACGGGGCGCCCCGGGGCACGGGCCGTGAGGCCCGGCCGGAGGGCGAGGCGCCGCTGTCTGCCGAGGAACTGGACCACTACGCCGACGAGTTGCGGGAACTCCTCGACGGCTCGGTGTCCTCCGCCGAGCGGCTGCTCTTCGACCTGCGGACCGGGGCGGCCGACGACGCCCGGATCCTCGGCGCGCTCGGTGACGGCGGGCTGCTGCCCCCCGGCCCCGACGTCCTGGCCACCGTCGAGTACCTGGGCGAGCACGGCATCCCCGCGCTGCCCGGCTGGCGCTACCTCGCCCAGGCCGTCGACCCGGTCGACCACGCGCGCGTCCTGGCCGCGCGGCCCGAGCTGGTCGACGGCGTGATCATCACGGACCCCGGCACGCACGCCCGCGCGCGCGAGGCCCTGCACGACGCGGCCCTCCTGCCGCGCTCCGCCGTCGCCGTCGGCACGGCCGCCGCGCTGCTCGCCCCGACCCCGGCCCCCGGTGCCGGAGAGGGGGACGTGTTCCTCGTCCCGCCGAACCCGGCCATGCACGACGAGCACGCCGCCGACGAGGAGCGGCGGGCCCTGCGCGCACGCGCCGCCGAACGCGACGAGGAGATCCGCGAGTCGGCGGCCCGGCTCGCCAAGGACCGGGAGCTGGCGGCCCGGCTCTCGTCCTGGCGCACGGGCTGCCCGGCCGGCCGGCTCACCGAACTGGCCGCCGCGGCCCACGACGCGCGCGGATTCGCCGAGGAGGCCGAGGCCGAGCTCGCCGAGGCGCGCACGGTCCGCGCCGAGGCGGACGAGTCGGCGGCCGAGGCGGCCCTCGTACGCGACGACCGGCAGGAGGCGGCACAGCGGGCGCGGCGCGCGGCCGACGCGCTCGCCGGACTCGCCTTCCGGCTGCGCGAACGGGCCGGTTGGCAGGTCAGGCTCAGGGAACTCGCCGACGAGGCCGCCGAGTCGGAGGCCCGCGCCCAGTCCTGCCTGGAGCACGCCCGCGCCGCCGACGAGGACCGTCGCGGCACCCAGCGCGCCGCCGACGACGCCCGCCGCACCGCCCGCGCGCTGCGCGCCGAGCGGGCGGAGATCGCGGGCGCCCCCGACGACGTGCCGCAGGAGGACCCGGCCGCCGCGAGGACGTCGCTGCCCGCCCTCCGCGAGGCGTACCGCGCCGCCTCCCAGCTCTACGAGAAGGTCGGCGTCGGCGCCGACCTGCGCGCCGAACAGGCCCGTGCCGAGAGCGACGAGAGCGCGGCACTCGCCGAACTGGACCGGCTCAGCAACAAGGTCCGCACCCGCGCCGCCCAGCTCCTGGAGTCCACCGGCGGCTCCGACGGACCGTCCCGGCAGGCCGCCGCCGCCCGGGCCGAGGAACTGGTCCAGCTCATCGAGACCCGTGTCTCCACCGCGAGCGAGCAGCTCGGACGGCTGCGCGGCGAGGCCGAGCGGCACGCACCCGGGGACGGCGAGGCGCACACCGGACTGCCCGAGGACCTGGTGCCGCGCGACGCCGAGCACGCCCAGAGCCTGCTGCGCACCGCCACCGGCGAACTCGCCTCCCGCACCGACGCGTTGGACCGGGCCCGCGCGGCCCACGCCGAGCTCCTCGGCGCCCATCGCGCCGCCGAGGACGCGGCCGGCGGCTTCGACGAGACGGCCGCCCTGCTCAGGGACCTGCTGCGGGAGCACGCCGACGACGAGCAGGAGGAGCCCGAGCCGTACCCCGGCACCCTGGAGGAGGCCCGCCACTCCGCCACCGAGGCCCGCCGCTCCCTGCGCGGCTGCGCCGGCGACCTCTCCGCCGCCGAGTCCGCCGTGCGCGAGGCGAGCGACATCCTCGTACGGCACGCCAACTCCACGCGCTACGAGCAGGTCCGCACCCCGGCGCGCCAGCAGATCCGCGAACTCCCCGCGTCCGCGCTGCCCGAGCACGCGCAGAAGTGGGCGGACGCCTTCGCGCCCCGGCTGCGCGTCCTCACCGACGAGTTGGCGCAACTGGAGCGCAACCGCGACTCGATCGTGGACCGGCTGCGCGGACTCGTGGAGTCCTCGCTCGCCACCCTGCGCTCGGCCCAGCGGCTCTCCCGGCTTCCGGAGGGGCTCGGCGAGTGGTCGGGGCAGGAGTTCCTGCGCATCCGCTTCGAGGAGCCCGACCAGGCCACGCTCGCGGAGCGGCTGGGCGAGGTCGTGGACGAGGCGACCCGGGCCGCCGTCAGGAAGAACTCCGACCTGCGCCGCGACGGGATGTCGCTGCTGCTGCGCGGTGTGAGCGCCGCGCTCCAGCCGAAGGGGATCGCCGTCGAGATCCTCAAGCCCGACGCCGTACTGCGGGCCGAGCGCGTCCCCGTCGGGCAGATGGGCGACGTCTTCTCGGGCGGCCAGCTCCTCACCGCCGCCATCGCGCTGTACTGCACGATGGCGGCCCTGCGCAGCAACGACCGGGGCCGTGACAAGCACCGCCACGCGGGCACGCTGTTCCTGGACAACCCCATCGGGCGCGCCAACGCCACGTACCTGCTGGAGCTCCAGCGGGCCGTGTCCGACGCCCTCGGAGTCCAACTCCTCTACACCACGGGCCTCTTCGACACGACCGCGCTGGCCGAGTTCCCCCTGGTGATCCGGTTGCGCAACGACGCGGACCTGCGCGCCGGGCTGAAGTACATCAGCGTGGAGGAGCACCTGCGGCCGGGGCTGCCGCAGCAGGGCCCGGCCGGTGAGGGGGACGCGGTGCACAGCGAGATCACGGCGACGAGGATGTACAAGCGGCCCGCGCCGCACTCCGCCTGACGGGATGTCGGGAAGCCGCGCGGCGCGTCACGGTCGCCGCGCGGTCCCGCCTCCGGCAGCCGGCCGGCTACGCGTCCTCCTTCAGGAGGTCGGCGCACTTCTCGCCGATCACCATCGTCGTGATGCACGGGTTGACGGTGACGAGGTCCGGCATGACCGACCCGTCGGCGACCCGCAGCCCCTGGACGCCCTTGACCCGCAGCCGCGCGTCCAGTGGGGCCGAGGGGTCGTCGTCCGCGCCCATTCTCACCGTGCAGGACGGGTGGTAGACCGTGTTGTGGGTCCGGTGGACGTAGTCGAGCAGTTCGTCGTCGGTCCGCACGTCCGGACCGGGGGCCAGTTCCGCGCCCGCCCAGCCGCTCAGCGCCGGCTGCGCCGCGATGCGCCGGGCCAGCCTGAGCCCGTACGTCATCACCCGGACGTCGTGCTCGTGCGTGAAGTAGCGCGGATCGACCCGGGGCTTGTCCCGGTGGTCGCGGGTCCGCAGCCGCACCGTGCCGCGCGACCTGGCGCGCGTCACGTTCGGGGTGAGGCAGAACGCGTTCTCCGACGTCGGGTAGCCCCACCGGGCGGTGTTCATGTCGAAGGGCACCGAGCCGTAGTGGAACATCAGGTCCGGCCGGTCCAGACCGGGCTCGGTGTCGTAGAAGACGCCCGCCTCCCACCACTGGCTCGACACGGTCGGCATGGGCCGCAGGGCGTCCCACATGATGACGCCCTCGGGATGGTCCTGGAGGTTCTCGCCCACTCCGGCCGAGTCCACCACCACCTCGACGCCCACCTCCCGGAGATGGTCGGCGGGGCCGATGCCGGACAGCATCAGCAGCTTCGCGCTGTCGATCGAGCCGCAGGACACGATCACCTCGCGGCGGGCCCGGACCGTCCGCGTGCGGACGAGGTCAGGGCCCAGGTACTCGGCCCCCGTGCACCGCCGCCCGTCGAGCACGAGCCGCTTGGCCCGCACCCCCGTCCGCACGTCGAGGTTCGGGCGCCGGCCCAGCACCGGGTGCAGATACGCGACGGACGAGGACTGCCGGATGTTGTTCTCGTCGGAGTTGACCTGGAACCAGCCGGCGCCCCGCACCACCGTCCTGCCGGTGTTGAACGGGGTCCGCGGGATGCCCGCCTGGACGCAGGCCTCCAGCAGGGCGTTGCCGCACGGGTCGTCGCTCTTGAGGGTGCGCAGCTTCACCGGGCCCGTACGGCCGTGGTGCTCGCCGGGGGCGTCGTTGTTCTCCAGCCGCCGGTAGAGCGGGAACAGGTCGGCCGCGCTCCAGCCCGGGCAGCCGCCCGCCGCCCAGGCGTCCAGGTCCTCGGCCGGGGCCCAGAACGCGATGCACGAGTTGTGCGAGGAGCAGCCGCCGAGGACCTTGGCGCGGGCGTGCCGCAGGAAGCTGTTTCCGCTGGCCTGCGGCTCGACCGGATAGTCCCAGTCGTAGCCGGACTCCAGCAGGCCCATCCAGCGCTCCAGCTTGAGGACGTCGTCGACGCCCACGTCGCTGGGCCCCGCCTCCAGCACGCACACCGTGACGGCCGGGTCCTCGGAGAGCCGGGCCGCCACGACGTTACCCGCGGTGCCACCGCCGACCACCACATAGTCGAACTCATCGAATTCCATGGGGGAGTTGACCTCCTTCGACGTCTTGATCCACCGGCCGGCCGAGCGGCCGGCCGGCCGGTTCGCGATCAGTCGGCCGCCGGGGCGGGAGCGGGCGCTCCGGGGGCTGCGGGGGACAGTTGGTGCTCGGCGAGCACTCCGGTGCGGTGCCTCTGCACGAACCAGTAGTAGGCGAAGCCGCCCCCCATCACGACGCCCACGAACAGGACGGCGCCCCAGCGCAGGTACCAGTGGTGGGGCTCGGTCGCGTTGTAGACCGCCGCGCGCGGCCAGATCAGGTTGAGGGTCATCAGCCCGCCCCACAGCACGGCGACGATGTTGACGGGCAGGCCCCAGCGGCCGAGGGAGAACTTGCCGTCGCCGGCGGGCTGCCAGGTACCGCGCAGCCTGGCCACCAGCATGGGGCCGGTGACCAGCAGGTACGCCATGTAGATCATGATGATGCCGATGCTGGTGACCACGGTGAAGATCTGCGGCTGGCGGATGTTGACCACGAGGATCGCCAGTGCGAGGACACCGATGACGACCGCGGGCAGGACCGGGGTGCGGAAGCGGGGGTTGACCTTGGCCAACCTGGACGACGCGGGCAGGTTGTTGTCGCGCGCCATCGCGAACGCCAGCCGGATCGCCGCCGTGTGCACGGCCAGCGCGCACACGGTGACCGCGATGAGGACGCACCAGAGCATCGCCTTGCCGGCGTCCTGACCGAGCACGTCGAGAACGATGTACTGGAGCCCGTCCGTCGACAGTTCCTCGCCCTTCAGACTGGACACGCTCATGAGGGCGAGCAGCAGGACGAGACCGCCGAGGACGAACGAGGCGACGATGGCGCGGATGATCGCCCGGGGCGCGTTGCGCGAGGGGTCGAGCGACTCCTCGCCGAGCGAGGCGGCCGTGTCGAACCCGTACATCACGTAGGCGGAGGCCAGCGACGCGATGAGGAAGGCGCCGAGGTAGCCGAACGGCTGGCCCTGGCCGGTGCCGTTCGTCTCCAGCACGACCTGCGGCCCGCGGGTGATGTGCACGGCCAGCAGCACGATCAGCACGACGGTGGCGATCAGCTCGATGAACACCCCGGCGGTGTTGATCCGCGCCATCAGCTTCACGCCGAACGCGTTCACGAGCGTGGTGAACAGGATGAGTACGGAGGCCAGCAGTACGGCGTTCGTGGCGACGTCGTAGGTCCCCGTCCCGTCGCCCACGAACTGGAAGCCGGAGGAGATCTGGGGCAGCGTCAACTGGTAGGCCAGTGCCACGGCGGCGATCGAGACGATCGAGGCCAGCAGCATCATCCAGCCCGCCAGCCAGCCTATGTGCGGATTCCCCACTCTCTTCGCCCAGTTGTAGACGGACCCCGCCACCGGGTAGCGGGCGGCGAGTTCGGCGAAGCACAGCGCGACCATGAACTGGCCGCCGAACACCAGGGGCCAGGACCACCAGTAGGCGGGCCCGCCGCTGCCGTAGCCGAAGTAGAAGAGCTGGAAGGTGCCGGTGAGGATGGATATGTAGCTGATCCCGGCGGCGAAGGTGTGGAAGTTGCCGAGCGTGCGCTTGAGTTCGGGCTTGTAGCCGAACTCGGCGAGTTCCGAGTCGTCGTGGCTGTGCTGTTCCGGCGGTTGTGCCGTGGCGGTCATGAGCGCCTCCTGGGAAGGGGGAAGTTCCTCCCGGGGCGGGAGGGGAGTGCGGCTCGTGCGGGGTCGTAGGGACGCGGGTGCTGGATCTTACGGCGAGGACCGCCCGTTGCCACGGTGACGTGCGCGGGGAATCAGTGCGAAGTACGTGTATTTCCGGGGCGGTTGGCCCGGCTCCCGGCCCTGCTCAGCGAGGGTCCCGGGTGCGTGCGGGCGCGGTGGATCCGGCCGGGTGCCGGGGGCCCGTTCACGAGAACCAGCCCTGCGGGGCGGGATTCGTCGTGCGCCAGATGTGCTTGGTCTCGCGGTACTCGGCGAGTCCGGCCGGGCCGAGTTCCCGCCCGGACCCGGACTGCTTGTAGCCGCCCCACTCGGCCTGCGGGACGTACGGGTGGTAGTCGTTGATCCACACGGTGCCGATGCGCAGCGCCGACGCGACCCGCTGGGCCCTCGCCTCGTCCGAGGTGAACACGGCCCCCGCCAGCCCGTACACCGTGTCGTTCGCCAGCCGGACCGCCTCCGCCTCGTCGGTGAACCGCTCCACGGTCAGGACGGGTCCGAAGGACTCCTCCTGGACGACCTCCATCCGGGCGGAGCACTCGTCGAGCACGGTCGGCGGGTAGTAGAAGCCCTCCGGATGCGGCGGATCGGCGGGCCGCTTCCCACCGCACCGCAGGACCGCCCCCTCCGCCAGACCCCGGGCGACGTACTCCTCGACCTTCGCCCGGTGCGCCGCCGAGATCAGCGGGCCGGTCTGGGCCCGCTCGTCGAACGGCCCGCCCAGCCTGATCAGTTCGGCCCTGCGGACCAGCTCGTCCACGAACCGGTCGTGCAGCGGGTCCTCGACGAGCAGCCGGGCACCGGCCGAGCAGACCTGCCCGGAGTGCAGGAACACGGCGGTCAGCGCCATGTCGACGGCCGTCTCGAAGTCGGCGTCCGCGAAGACGATGTTCGGGTTCTTGCCGCCGAGTTCCAGGGCGACCCGCTTCACCGTCCCGGCCGCCGCCGCCATCAGCGCGCGGCCCGTCCGCAGACCTCCGGTGAACGAGACGAGGTCCACGTCCGGATGGTCGGCGAGGGGCGCGCCCGCCACCGGTCCGGCGCCGAGGACCAGGTTCGCGACCCCCGCGGGCAGCCCGGCCTCCTCCAGGAGCCGCATCAGGCGGATCGCCGTGTGCGGGGTCAGTTCGCTCGGCTTGAGCACGAACGTGTTGCCCGCGGCGAGGGCGGGGGCGACCTTCCAGGCCGTCTGGAGCAGCGGGTAGTTCCACGGCGTGATCAGCGCGCAGACGCCGACCGGTTCGTGCACGACCCGGCTGTCCACCCCCGCGGTGCCGGTGTCGACGACCCGGCCGGCCTCGCCCGCCACGAGCCGTCCGAAGTAGCGGAAGCAGTTCTCGATGTCGTCGATGTCGTACTCGCTCTCCACCAGGCGTTTGCCGGTGTCGAGCGACTCCGCGCGGGCGAGAGCGGCCTTGTCGCGCACGAGGAGGTCGGCGACCCGCAGCAGCAGGTCGCCGCGCTCGTTCGCCGGAGTGCGCGGCCAGGGCCCCTCGTCGAAGGCCCGGCGCGCGGACGCGATCGCGTCGGCCGTGTCCCCGGCGCCCGCCTCGTCCACGACGGCGACCAGCGAGCCGTCGGCGGGACACCTGATCTCACGCGTCCGCTTCTCCCGCGCGCCCGTCCAGGTACCGCCGATGTAGAGATCAGCCATCGTTGCCTCCCAGCATGCCGGTGAGCCACTCGTGGAACATCCCGATGTGGTGCTCGGTGGGCACCAGGACCCCGCCCCGCCGGTAGGCGCGGGACGCCATGGAGGGCTGTGTGCGCTCGCAGGCCTCGAAGTCCTGTGTGTTGACCCGGTGGAACAGTTCCACGGACTTCGACAGATCGGCCCCCGACGCGACGACCTCCGGCGCGTAGAGCCAGTCGCACTCCACGACCGTCCGGTCCTCGGCGAGCGGGAACATGCGGTGCAGGATGACATGGTCGGGTACGAGATTGACGAAGACGGTCGGTTTGACCGTGATCGCGTAGTAGCGGCGGTCCTGCTCCTCGGTGACCTCCGGCAGCCTCCCGAACCCCTCGCTGCCGTCGACCGTGAAGCCCCTGACCTCCTCGCCGAACTCCGCGCCGTGGCCCACGTAGTACTGGGCCGCGTACCCCTCGGCGAACTCCGGCAGCACGTCGGTGAGTTCGGGGTGGATCGTGGCGCAGTGGTAGCACTCCATGAAGTTCTCGACGAGCAGCTTCCAGTTCGCCCGTACGTCGTACACGATCCGTCGGCCGAGGGCGAGGTCCTCGGTCCCGTAGTGCTCGATCGCCGCCGCGTTCCCGAGCCGCTCCACGGCCGCGCCCGTCACGGTCTCCTCGAAGGACGGCGGTTCGTCCGCGAGGCACACCCAGGCGTAGCCGAGCCATTCCCGCAGGGCGACCCGGACCAGGCCGTACCCGTCGCGGTCGACGTCGGGCATCCGCGTCAGGTTGGGCGCGGCGACCAGCCGCCCGTCCAGGTCGTACGTCCACGCGTGGTACGGGCACTGGAGGTTGCGCCGGACCTGGCCCGCCTCCTCGGTGCACAGGCGGGCGCCGCGGTGCCGGCAGACGTTGAGGAAGGCGTGCAGACCACCGCCGCGGGAGCGGGTGACCAGCACGTTCTCGCGGCCGACCTGCACCGTGCGGAAGGCTCCCGGGCGGTCCAGGTCGGCGCTGCGGACCGCGCAGAACCACATCGACTCGAACACCGCCTCCTGCTCCTGCCGGAAGATGCCAGGGTCGGTGTAGTAGCGGCCCGGCAGGGTGGCGATCAGGCTCGGCGGCAGCGGGGCGGGGGCAGCGGAGGGGGCGGGGGTCGTCGTCACGTGCGTTCTCCTCGGGCGGGCGCGGCGGCGAGACGGTGGGGGTCGAACAGGCCGATCGGATGCTCGGTCGTGCCGTTGAGCGCCAGATCGGCGAGGATCTCCCCGACGACGGGCACGAACTTGAACCCGTGCCCGGAGAAGCCGCAGGCCACGGTCACCGACTCCGGATGGGCCGGATGCCGGGCGATGACGAAGTGCTCGTCGGGCGTGTTGGAGTACATGCAGGTGGCGGCCTTGAGGAAGCGGCCCGGCAGGGTCGGGATGCAGCGGGCCATGTGGTCGGCCATCGCCCGGACCTCGTACTCGTGGACGGTCCGGTCGATCGTCTCAGGAGTGCACTCGACGCCCCTGCGGAAGAAGGCGACCTTGGCGCCCAGGTCCGGTCCGTCGATCGACGGGAAGCCGTAGACCTGGACGCCGGCCGCGTCCTCCCAGATGTAGATCGGATGGCCGGAGGACCGGAAGGGGCCGACCCCGCCGGCCGGCTGGAACCAGTACATGACCTGGCGCTCGATGGTGAACGGCACGTCCAGGTCGGCGAGCAGGCGCGGCGCCCACGCCCCCGGGCAGATCACCAACTGCCCGGCTGTGTACGTGTTCCCGGCCGTGTGGACGCGGACGCCGTCCCGGCAGGGCTCCCAGCGGGTCATCGGTTCGTCGAAGTGGAGGTCGGCGTCCTGCCGGGCCGCCAACTGGAGGTGCGCGGCGACCATGTTCTCGGGCCGCACCAGCCCGGCCCTGCGCTCGTACAGCGCGACCTCGTCGTCCGCCGGGTTCAGCGTCGGGAACCGGCGCCGGATCTCGGCGGCGTCCAGCATCTCGTGGGGCAGGTCCCAGCGGGTGGCGGAACGCAGCGAGCCCCGTACGGTGAGCGAGTCCGGCGGCCCGACCATGACCCCGCCGCACAGCGTGGCGATGTCCCGGCCGGTGGCCCGCTCCACGTCCTCGTACAGCTCGTAGGCGCGCAGCAGCAGCGGCACGTACGCCGGGTCCTCGAAGTAGGACTGGCGGGTGATGCGTGAACCGCCGTGGCTGGAGCCGCGGTTGTGCACGGGAGTGAACTTCTCCAGCCCGAGCACACGGGCACCGCGGGCGGACAGGTGGTGGGCGGCGGCACTGCCCATGCCGCCCAAGCCGATCACGATGACGTCGTACGTGGGGGACACTCGGGCCTCCTGGGCGGGTCCTGGAGCGCGGTCGGCGCCCTCAGCGGCGGATGCGGGTCATGCCCGGGTCGAGGATCGGCTCGTCGACGACCGTGGCCGGCACCTTCTCGCCGAAGTACCCGATGTGCACACCCGTACCGGACGGGAGCACCGGCAGCCACGCGTACGCGACGCAACGGCCCACCGTGTAGCCGTACGCGGCACTGGTGACGTAGCCCGCCGCGACGCCGTCGACGTGCACGGGCTCCTTGCCGAGGACGACGGAGGCCGGGTCGTCGAGGAGCAGCGGGGTGAGCCTGCGCGCGGGTTCGCCCCGCGCCTCCAGGGCCTCCCGCCCCGTGAACCCGCCCTTGTCCCACCGCACCGCGAAGCCGACACCCGCCTCGAACGGGTCGTGCTCGTCCGTCATGTCGACGCCCCAGGCGCGGTAGCCCTTCTCCAGGCGGAGGCTGTTGAAGGCGGAGCGCCCGGCCGCCACCACGCCGTGCTCCCGGCCCGCCTCCCAGAGCGTGTCCCAGAGCAGGAGCCCGAGGTCGGCACTCGTGTACAGCTCCCAGCCCAGCTCCCCGACATAGCTCAGCCTCATCGCCGTCACGGGGACGTGCCCCAGGTGGGTCTCCTTGGCGCGGAAGTAGCCGAAGCCCTCGTGGGAGAAGTCGTCCCGGGTGAGCGGCTGCACGAGAGCGCGGGCGAGCGGGCCCCAGACGCCGACGCAGCAGGTGCCGGACGTGATGTCCCTGATCCGGACGCCGTCCGGGGCGTGCCGGGAGAGCCGGTCGAGGTCGGCGGGGGAGTTGGCGCCCACCTGGAAGCGGTCGGCGCCGAGGCGCGCGACGGTCAGATCGGACCGTATGCCGCCGCTCTCGTCGAGGAGCAGGGTGTACGTGACCGCGCCGGGCCGCTTGCGGAGGTTGTTCGTGGTCATGCCGTGCAGGAACTCCAGCGCGCCGGGACCGGTGACCTCGAGGCGGCGCAGCGGCGTCATGTCGAAGAGCGCGACCCTCTCGCGGGTCGCCAGCGCCTCGGCCGCCGCGACGGGCGACCAGTACCTGGCCGACCAGGCGTCCCGCTCGGGCAGCCGCAGTCCCTCGGCGAGGGGTGCGTTCGCCTCGTACCAGTGCGGGCGCTCCCAGCCGCCGCCCTCCAGGAAGTACGCGCCCAGCTCCTGCTGCCGCGCGTGGAAGGGGCTGACCCGCAGCGGCCGCGGCCGCTCCATCGGCTGGAGGGGGTGGATGACGTCGTAGACCTCGGCGAACTGCTGCGAGCCGCGGTCCCTGACGTACGCGGGGGAACGCTGGACGTCCTCGAACCGGGCGATGTCGCACTCGTGGACGTCGGCCTCCGGGCGGCCGTGGACCATCCACTCGGCGACCGCCCTGGCGGCCCCCGCCGAGTGGGTCACCCACACGGCCTCCGCCAGCCAGAACCCGCGCAGTTCGCGTGCCTCCCCGAGGATCGGCATCCCGTCGGGCGTGAACGAGAAGACGCCGTTGAACCCCTCCTCGACCGCGCTCTCGCGCAGGGCCGGCATCAGCGAGCAGCAGTCCTCCCAGCTCGGCGCCCAGTCCTCCTCGGTGAAGGGCAGCGAGGACGGCATCTCCAGGTCCCGGGCGCGGGCCTCGTCGTAGGCGGGCACCTCGAACGGGTCCACGGGCATCGGCCTGTGCGCGTAACTGCCGATGCCCAGGCGGTCGCCGTGCTCGCGGAAGTAGAGGTCGCGGTCCTGGAAGCGGAGGATGGGCCGCGAGGCCTCGGCGTCCGCCCCGGCCGGCGCGGGCAGCGGCAGCGTGCGCGCGTACTGGTGCGCGAGGGGTTGCAGGGGCACGTCGACGCCGGCCATCCGGCCCACCACCGGCCCCCAGAACCCGGCGGCGGACACGACGTGGTCCGCGGGGAAGGTCCCCCGGTCGGTGACGACGCCGGTGACCCGGCCGCCCTCCCGTTCGACGCCGGTGACCGTGTGCCGGTCCAGGAAGCGCGCGCCGCGGCTTCGGGCCCGGTCCGTCTGGGCGCGGGCGGCGAGCAGGGCGTCGGCCAGGCCGTCGTCCGGCGTGTGGAAGCCGCCGAGCACGGCCGACTCGTCGAGGAGGGGCCAGAGTTCCTTGCAGCGGGCCGCGCCCACCACCTCGCCGCGTACGCCCCAGGAGGCGGCGTGACCCGCCCTGCGGTGGAGGTCGGCGAGACGCTCGGGGGTGGTCGCCAGCTCCAGGCCGCCCACCCGCTGGAAGCAGGAGACCCCGTCGACCTCCAGGGAGGCGAACTTCTCGGCCGTGTACCGGGCGAAGCCGGTGAGCGTCTTCGACGGGTTCGTCCGGAAGACCAGGCCGGGCGCGTGCGACGTGGAGCCGCCGGGGGCGGGCAGAGGCCCCTGTTCGAGGACCGTGACGTCGGTCCAGCCGAGGGCGGTCAGTTCGTCGGCGAGCGAGCAGCCGACGATGCCCGCGCCCACGACGACCACACGGGGGCTCGTGCCGGGTGCGGCGGGAGTGCCGGGCCGCCTCTGACCGGCCGCGGGCGCCCCGGTCACAGGACCACTGCCGGGCGCGGCACCTCGCCCGGCCCCGGACCTGGCACGACGACCGTCCGCACCTCGACGGGAGCGCCCTTCCTCACAGCGGCTGCGGCACGGACCTCGTGTGGCACGACAGGCTCCTCTGCTGTTGCGCAGTGCACGCCGAGTTGCGCGATGAGGAACATAGTGAGAAAGCCGTCGCGAGGCCGTCAAGGGGTGCGGGTTAACCCTTGGCAAAAGGAGCGGGAGGTCCGAAACACGTCCGACACACAGGGGTGCGGGAGCAGGCCGACCCGGTCCCGCCCCCCGGCCGCGTGCGGCTCCCCGCACCGGCCGGCCCGCTCCCGGCGTCTGCCCGACGCTCCGTCAGAAGCCGTACCCCATACGGCGCGAGAGGTCCCCGGCGGCCGCCACCGTGCGCTTCGCGAGGTCCGGCAGCCGGTCGGGGTCCAGCCGGTACACCGGTCCGGAGACGCTGATCGCACCGATCACCTTGCCGTCGTGGGCGCGGACCGGCGCGGCCGTCGCGGCGAGCCCCAGTTCCAGCTCCTCCAGGGCGAACGCGTACCCCCGCTCGACCACGGCCTCCAACTCGCCCCGCAGCGCGCCCGTGCCGGTGATCGTGCGCTCGGTGAAGCGCGGGAGCGGCCTGGCGAGCAGCCCCTCGCGCAGTGTGGGCGGGAGGTGGGCGAGCAGCACCTTGCCGCTGGACGTCGCGTGCAGCGGGGTGCGCCTGCCCAGCCAGTTCTGCGCGGTGACGGACGCGGCGCCGCGGGCCTGCATGATGTTGACCGCCGCGTCGTCGTCCAGCACCGCGATGTTGACGGTCTCGCCCAGCTCGTCGGCGAGTTCGCGGCACACGGGCACGCCCTCCTGGGAGATGTCCAGGCGCACCGCGGCCGAGCCCGCGAGGCGAAGGACGCCGGCGCCCAGGTAGTACTTCCCGCGGTCCTTGGCCTGGGTGACCAGCCCCCGGTTCTCCAGCACCCCGAGCAGGCGGGACGCGGTCGACTTGTGCACCTCCAGCTCGTCGGCGATCTCGGTGACCCCCGCCTCGCCCAGCCGGGCGAGGATCTCCAGCACGCTCACCGCGCGGTCCACGGACTGTACGGCGCTGCCCGCGCCCCGGCCCTGTCGGTCGGGAGCCTCCCCGCCGTCGTCGGGCTGCTTCTGCGTGCGGCTCATGACTCGACTCCCACCACCTGGCGGCCTGAATGCGCCGCTTCTGCCGGGAAGCCCTTGACGTGACGGGCATCCCGCGCGGATTCTGTTGCGCATAGCGCTCCCTCGTGCGCCATGCGAAACATCATGTTACCGAAGAGTCCGTGGCCGGAGGGCCGCGGACCAGACCGGACCTGAGAGGTACGGGACCGTGGTCCCGGACCGAGAGGGGGGCCCGTGATTCCCGTCTGCCGCCTCGACGACCTCCCCGCGGGCGAATCCGTCCGTGTCGACACCGCGCCGCCCATCGCCGTGTTCAACGCCGACGGCGAGTTGTACGCCATCGACGACACCTGCACCCACCAGGACGCGTCCCTGTCCGAAGGGTGGCTGGAGGGCTGTCTGGTCGAATGCCCGCTGCACGCCGCCTCATTCGATCTCCGCGCCGGCCGGCCGACCTGCCTCCCGGCACGCAGGGCCGTCCGCACCCACCGTGTCACCGTCGAGGACGGGGTGATCCACGTCCACATGGCGGCCGAGGAGGGCTCGGCGGCATGAGCCGCCCGGACGCGAGGAGTACCTCCGTGCCCGTCGTCCGTTCCCGTGGTTCCGCACCCCTGGACCCGCGGACGCCCGCACGGCCCCGGCCCGCCGCCCGGGCCGATCCCCTTGAACCGGGCGCCTGTTCGGCCGACTGCCGGGCGGCGCGTTGCCGGGCGGCCGGTCCCGGAACGGACGGTCGCCGCACGGCGGGCCTGCGTGCCGCCCGCTCCCGCGCCGCCGCCACGGCCCGTAACGCCGTCGAGGCCCGTGCCGTGCACGGCGTCCGTGCCGCGCACGCCGTCCGTACACCCCGGGCGGTGCCCCGCGTGCCCGCCCCGCGGAAGGGGAACGGGACATGAGGACCGTGACCGTCGTCGGGGCCTCCCTCTCCGGCCTGTACGCGGCCAGGGAACTGCGTGCCCAGGGGTTCGACGGGCGTCTGGTGGTCGTCGGCGACGAACCCCACCGCCCCTACGACCGCCCGCCCCTGTCCAAGGACTACCTCACCGGCGCGCCGGACGAGGACCCGCCCGACCTCACCGACGACGAGGAGTTCTCGGCACTCGACGCCGAGTGGATCCTCGGCGTCCGGGCCGCCGGACTCGACCCGCCCGGCCGCACCGTCCTGCTGGCGGACGGCCGCGAGGTCCGGACCGACGGCGTGGTCGTCGCCACCGGTGCCTCGGCCCGCGGACTGCCCATGCCCGGCGGCCGCCTCGCCGGGGTCCACACGCTGCGGACCCTCGACGACGCCCGCGCGCTGCGCGCCGAACTGACCTCCGGCCCCCGCCGGGTGGTGGTCGGAGGCGGCTTCATCGGCTCCGAGACCGCCTCCTCGTGCGCGCGGCTCGGACACGGGGTCACCGTCGTCGAGGCCGCGCCCCTGCCGCTCGTGGCGCAACTCGGGCCGGAGATGGCGGCCGTGTGCGCCGGGCTGCACCGGCGCGGGGGTGTCGAGCTGATCACCGGCACCGGGGTCGCCGGACTGCGCGGCACGGGCGCGGGCGCGGTCGACGGTGTGGAACTGGCCGACGGCCGGCTGCTCCCCGCCGAGGTCGTCGTCGTGGGCATCGGCGCCGCCCCCAACACGGGCTGGTTGGCGGGCTCGACGCTCGCCCTGCGCGACGGAGTGCTCTGCGACGACGGCTGTGTGACGGCCCTGCCGGAAGTGGTCGCCGTCGGGGACGTCGCCCGGGTCGGCGGAACCCGTGCCGAACACTGGACGAGCGCCACGGAACAGCCCCGGACCGCGATCCGGAACCTCCTCGCCGGCCACACCGCGGAGCGTCTTCGTCCGCTGCCCTACTTCTGGTCCGACCAGTACGGCGCGCGGATCCAGTTCGCGGGCCACCGGCTCCCCGGCGACACCGTCCGCGTCGCGGAGGGCACGCTCACCGACGGGGCGCCGGACGCCACCGGATTCCTCGCGCTGTACGAGCGCGAGGGCCGGACGGCCGCGGTGCTCTCCATCGACCGCCCCCGGCCGTTCACGCGCGTCCGACGTGAACTCGCGTGCGCCGCGGGCGCGGTGGGAGCGGAGAGCACTGTGAGGGCGGACGCTTCCTAGGTACCTGCCGCCCCTGTCGCGGGGGGGG
>NZ_BMWD01000029.1:0-25487 GCF_014651055.1 Streptomyces fructofermentans | reverse complement strand
CCCCCCCCCGCGACAGAGGCGGCTTTCGACCGCCGGCTTCGAGGACCGGGCGGCCTCGGCCGTCGAGTCCTCGTCGGCGACGCCCTCAACGCGAAGTGCGATGGGCGACGCCCTCACCGCGAAGCGGGATCACCCGGTCGAGGTCCCGCGCGGCCGTGGACCTGCGGTCAAATCCCGTATGACCAAAAGCTGTTCGGCTGTGCGGTCCTCAGGAGTGCGACAACTGCCCCGCGCCGCCGCCCCGCCTGCGTATCCGGGCGTCGGCACGTGCCGTGGCGCGCTGCTGCCGCCGTGCCCTGCGCTTCTCGCGCCGCAGGGCACGGGCGGTGCTGCTGGGCTCCGACACCACGCCGTTGCGCTGGTTCCACACCTGGCGCGTCACCCAGACGTCCAGCGCGCCCCAGGTGGCGACCACCGTGCTCGCCACGCTGCTGAGGACCATCGGGAACGCGAGCCAGGATCCCGCCAGCGTGCACAGGAAGGCGACCATGGCCTGCATCAGGGTGACGGCGATGATGATGACCGCCCGCACCGCGGAGGTCCGTACGGGATCGGGCATCCGGCGTCGCGTCGCCGGCTCCTCCACCCACAACGGCCGGTACTCGTACTGGAAACGCTCCTCGGACTCCGTCCCGATGTCCGTCCCGGCCGTGGCCGTGCCGTCGGCTCCGACGCCTGCGCCCCCGCCGCTCCGGGCCACCGCGCGGCCTCCTCCCGCACCAGCCCCGGTGCCCGGCCCCACGCCGGACCCCGCGTCCGCGCCCACGTCCGCCTCGGCGTCCGTACCGCCCACCGCGTCCGTACCGCCGACCGTGCTCGCGCCGCCGTCCGCTACGGGGGCCATACCGCCTGGCGTGTCCGTACCGTCGACCGCGTCCGTACCGCCACCCGCCCCAGTGGCCGGGCCGCCGTCCGTCACGTCCTCCGCCGGACCGTCCGACCCGCCGTCAGGGTCGGCCTGTGCGCGCAGATCCGTCGTGCGCTCCTCCACCGCCGACCCGGCGGCCGGTAGGCCGTCCGTCCGTTCGCCCGGTATGGCTTCGTCCGCCGCCCGTGGACCTCGTCGAGCCTCCGCGACCGCGGTGACTCCCGTCCCGGGGGATCCGGGTGTCCCGTGCCGCTCCGCCGTGCCCATCAACTTGTCACTCCCCACCGCCGGACAGCCGCTCGCTCCGGTGTCTTGAGACCCCGGCTCCCCATCAGCTGCCCGGCTTGCGCTGTTTTACGCCGCCCGATCGCGGCACGCGGCGCTCGTCGCACCGATTCCGCCGCCGACTTCCGTAGAGAAAGACGATCGACGTAAGCCGAAGATTCCCGCCAACCGTAAAAATCCGGCCAACCGGCCACTGTTCGCGCCGGTCGATGTCCGCAGTCCTGTGCCGGATTCGGGGAGGCAATCTCCCCCAATGAACGGACAACTGGGTACGTCTCGTTCCCGCGATGCGCCGGGGCCCTTCGGACGGCCTTCGGTATACGCGTGTGTCAGTAGTAGGCTCGCGCCGTTTGTTGACGTACATGTGTGCCCCCGAACGACGGGGGCCGAGCTGGGGGAGGCCATGCGCTTTCGCGGGAAGTCCATCCGCCGGAAGATCGTGGCGCTGCTCCTCGTGCCGCTGCTTTCCCTGACCGGGATCTGGGGCTTCGCCACCGTACTGACGGGACGTGAGGTCAACCAGCTCCTCGACACGACGTTCGTCGTCCAGAAGATCGGCTATCCCACCGAGGACGTCGTCAACGTCCTCCAGGCCGAGCGGCGCCAGACCCTCGTCTACCTCGCCGACCCGCGTGCCTCCGACGCCCTCGGCGACCTCCGCCGCAGCCGGGCCGCCACCGACCGGGTCGTGGCGAAGATCCGCCAGAACGCCAAGGACGTCGACGTCCGTGACGAGATGGGCGAGGACACCACCGAACGGCTCACCGCGATCCTGGACGCCTTCGACGGCGTGGGCCCGCTGCGCCAGAGCGTCGAGGACGGCACGGTCACCCGCCTCGAGGCGCTCGGCCACTACAACCGCCTGGTCGAGCCCTGCTACATCCTGATGGCCAACCTCCAGGTCCTCGACGACGTGGACGTGGACAAGCAGAGCCGCGCCCTCGTCAACATGTCGCGGGCCCGTGAACTGCTGGCCCGCGAGGACGCGTTGCTCGGCTCGTCGCTGGTGGTCGGGGAGGTCACCCGCGCCGAGGCCCGCGACCTGTCGGACCTGGTGGCGCAGCGCACGCTGATGTACGAGACCAACCTGCCGCAGCTGCCCGCCGCCGAGCGCGCACGCTACGAGCGCTACTGGGCCAACGCCCCCACCGCGCCGCTGCGGGTCGCCGAGCAGTCCGTCATCGCCTCCGCACCCGGTACGCCCCGCGGAGTGACCGCGAAGAGCTGGGACGGCGTGGCGGACGACGTCCTCGACGGACTCGACAAGCTCAACTCCCAGGCGGGCGACCGGTTCCAGGACCGCGTCAAGCCCATCGCCATCGGCGTCATCGTCAAGGCCGGCATCGCCGGAGTCCTCGGCCTCGCCGCAGTGCTCATCTCGCTCTTCATGTCCGTACGCATCGGCCGCAGCCTCATCCGCGACCTGCGCGGACTCCGGCAGGAGGCCCACGAGACCGCCGGGGTGCGGCTGCCCAGCGTGATGCGACGCCTCTCCGCGGGCGAGCAGGTCGACGTGGAGACCGAAGTCCCGCGCCTGGAGTACGAGAAGAACGAGATCGGCGAGGTCAGCCAGGCCCTCAACATCCTCCAGCGGGCCGCGGTGGAAGCCGCGGTCAAGCAGTCCGAGCTGCGCAGCGGTGTGTCCGAGGTCTTCGTGAACCTGGCCCGCCGCAGCCAGGTCCTGCTGCACAAGCAGCTCACCCTGCTCGACACCATGGAACGCAGGACCGAGGACACCGACGAACTCGCCGACCTGTTCCGCCTCGACCACCTCACCACCCGCATGCGCAGGCACGCCGAGGGTCTCGTGATCCTCTCCGGCGCGGCCCCGTCCCGGCAGTGGCGCAAGCCCGTCCAGCTGATGGACGTCGTACGCGCCGCCGTCGCGGAGGTCGAGGACTACGAGCGCATCGAGGTACGGCGGCTGCCGCGCATGGCCGTCACCGGGTCGGCCGTCGCCGACGTCACCCACCTGGTGGCCGAACTCCTGGAGAACGCAACGGTGTTCTCGCCCCCGCACACCGCCGTGCAGGTGGTGGGGGAGCGCGTCGCCAACGGCTTCACCCTGGAGATCCACGACCGCGGCCTCGGCATGGCCGCCGAGGCGCTCCTCGACGCCAACCTGAGGCTCGCCGAGACGCCGGAGTTCGAACTCTCGGACACCGACCGGCTCGGCCTGTTCGTGGTCAGCCGGCTGGCCCAGCGGCAGAACGTACGCGTCTCCCTCCAGCCCTCCCCGTACGGCGGCACGACCGCGGTGGTCTTCATCCCCGACGCGCTGCTGTCGGACGACGTGCCCGACACGAACGGCACCGGATTCCGGCTGGACCGGGCGCTCCCGTCGAAGAAGAAGCCCGGCGACGACGGCGGCAAGGCCGCGCTGTCGGCCCTCTCCACCGGCCCGGTGGCACTGCCCGGTCTCGCCTCGTCCGTGCTCGACGGGCCCGTCGAGCTGGAGTCGCCCGTCGACCTGGACGCCCTCACCGGCTTCCCGGGCGCCCTCGCGGACGAGGACAGCGAACGCGGTGTCTTCCGACCGCGCCGCTCCATCGCCGCGCCGCCCGAGGACGCCCGGCGCCGGCCGGCCGGGCCCGCACGCGCCGACGACGACGAGCCCGGCGCACCCGTGCCGCTCCCGAGCCGCCGCGCCCCGAAACTGGTCAGCTCCCACGGACGCCCCGTGACCCGTGCGGCCTCGCGGCGCGACGAGGGCGCGGACCACGCGGACTCCGTCGACGCGGCGACGCCGGCCCGGGGCGCCGAGGACCGGCCCGAGCCGTCCGGCGTGCTCGGGGAGCTTCCCAAGCGCTCCCGGGGCGCGGCCAGGGGCCCCGGCCGCCGTGGGGTCGGGGACCCGCCCAGGACCCGGCGCGGACCCGCCGACGACTGGACCAGGGGCGGCGACGCGTCAGGACGCGGCGACGAGCACCGCCGGGGACCGGGCCGCGGCGCGGACCGCCCCGCCGAACCGGGCGAGGGAGCCGCGCGCGCTCCGGGAACCGCGGACGGGGACACGGCTTCCACGGCTTCCGCGGCTTCCACGGCTTCCGCGCTGCCCCGCCGCGCGGCGGACCGGAGGGCCGCCCCCGGCGGCCCGGACCAGGGAGACGGCACCGGCGGGTCCGGCGCGACGGGCGCCCTGCCGCGCCGCGTACGACAGGCCAATCTGGCCCCCCAGTTGAAGGACGGCCCCGACCGGCGCAACAGGCGCGACGAGGTGCGCACGACGGCACCCGTGGAACGCGACGCCGACGAGGTACGCAACCGGATGGCTTCGCTCCAGAGCGGCTGGAAGCGCGGCCGCAAGGAGAACGCCGCGGGCGACGACGCCCAGGACGGCACAGCACCAGGAACGACAAAGGGGGACGGTCGATGACCGCACCGAAGGCAGCCGGCCACATCGCGACCAGCACGTCGACGGGGGAACTCAACTGGCTCCTCGACGACCTGGTGGAGCGCGTCGCCAGCATCAGCAAGGCACTCGTACTCTCCGGCGACGGGCTCCCCACGGGGGTCTCCGCCGACCTGACCAGGGAGGACAGTGAGCATCTGGCCGCAGTCGCGTCCGGCTTCCACAGCCTGGCCAAGGGCGTCGGCCGGCACTTCGAGGCGGGCGGGGTACGCCAGACGATCGTCGAACTGGAAGAGGCGTTCCTGTTCGTCACGGCCGCGGGCGACGGCAGCTGCCTCGCCGTCCTCTCCGACGCCGACTCCGACGTCGGGCAGGTGGCGTACGAGATGACCCTGCTGGTGAAGAGGGTCGGCGTACATCTGGCCGCCGCTCCGCGCACCGAACTGCCCTCGGACGGGTAGTGGGATGGTATGAGCGGAGACGGTCAGGGGATGCCCCACTGGTTCGACGACGAGGCCGGACCCGTGGTCCGTCCGTACGCCATGACGCGCGGCCGCACGACCAGCGCGGGCCAGCACCGCCTCGACCTCATCGCCGTGGTCGTGACGGAGCAGCACGCCGACGACCCGGAGTCGGACCACACGCTGTCCCCGGAGCACGTGGACATCGTCGGACTCTGCCGTGACGCCCCCCAGTCGGTCGCCGAGCTGGCCGCCGAACTCGACCTGCCCGTCGGGGTCGTACGCGTCCTCATCGGGGACCTGGTGGCCGAGGAACTGGTGCATGTCACGAGGCCGGTGCCCCCGGCCGAACTGCCGGACGAGAGCATTCTGCGCGATGTGATCAGCGGCCTCCGGGCCCTGTGACCAGCGGCCGACGGGTGCTGTGAACGGCGGGCTCCGGCCGCGGTCGCGACGACCGCGGCCCGCGCCCGGGGTCCGTGGCTCCTGCGATCCCGGGCGACCGGGCGCCGAGGCCTGCCCGCCGCCCGGTCCCGGTCGTGCCGCGCGGTCCGCAGTGCCCGGCGGTCGCCCTGCCCGGACTCCCCGGGACCGGCATTCCCCGGCCTGCCCACCGCCGACCGCGGACCGCGGACCGCGGACCGCGGGATGGTGATCTCCAGACCCGTTGGCCCGTAGGTCGTCGGACCCGCAGACCCGTGGGCCCACAGACCCGCAGACCCGTGGGCCCGCCGGCCGTCGGGCCTGCGGGCACCGGTCGGCGGCGGCCGTCCATGTGTCGCCGCGGCCCCGCGGCTCGGGGGGTGTGCCCCGTACGGCACGCGAACACGGGCCGCAGCCCGGCGGACCGCCCGCTTCCGGTACCCAGGCGCACCCGTCCGCCCCGGCCTGGCGCTCCCCGGGCCCGGCGCAGGTGCAGGTGCAGGACCAGCCTCCCGGCCCACGTCGGGCCACCGCGAGGGCACCGGCCCGCGCCCCGGGCCGGGCGCAGGTGCAGGTGCAGGACCGGCCTCCCGGCCCCCGTCGGGCCACGGCGAGGGCGCCGGCCCGCGCCCCGGCCCGCCACCCGCACGGCCGAAGCGACCGGCGCCGCCCGCCCTCCCCGGCGACCGGACGCGGCGGCCCGTCCGCCCCTGCGCGGCGGGCGGCGTGAGGGGGAGCGGAGCGGTCCGGTACCGGGGCGCGGACAGGGGATCCGGAGCGGGCACGACCACGGAGCGCAGATATGATCTGACTGATCGTCGACCGGTACCTCCGACGCGGGGCCGGAGCAGCGCGAGATCGGGGAGACAGACGTGCAGGGCTGGCAGTTCTGGGTGGACCGCGGCGGTACCTTCACCGACGTCGTCGCGCAGCGCCCCGACGGACGCCTGCTCACCCGCAAGCTCCTGTCGGAGAACCCCGGCCGGTACGCCGACGCGGCCGTGGCGGGCATCCGCGACATCCTCGCTGAGGCCGAGGCCGAGGCCGAGGCCAATCCCGGACGCGCCCCGGGCGCCGAAGCGGAACCGGGTGCGCAGGGGGATCCGGACGCACAAGCGGAACGGGAGCCCGGATCGGCGGCGCAGGCCGGGCCCGACCCGGAGCAGGGCCGGGCCCCCGAGGCGGCCCCGGGACCCCTCCGGGGCGCGCCGACCCGGGACCCGGACGGTGGGCCCGTGACCGCCCGCGCCACGGACCGGCACCGCGACCGCCGGCACGGCCCACGGGTGGACTCGGTGCGCATGGGCACCACCGTCGCCACCAACGCCCTCCTGGAACGCAAGGGCGAGCCCACCCTCCTCGTCGTCACCCGGGGCTTCCGGGACGCCCTGCGCATCGCCGACCAGAACCGCCCCCGGATCTTCGCCCGCGAGATCGAACTCCCCGAGATGCTGTACGCGCGCGTCGTCGAGGTCGACGAACGCATCGCCGCCGACGGCACCGTGCTGCGCGCCCCGGACCTGGACGCCCTGGCCGGCCGGCTCCAGCACGCGTACGACGAGGGAATCCGCGCGGTCGCGGTCGTCTGCGTGCACAGCCACCTCCACCCCGCCCACGAGCGGGCCGTCGGCGAACTCGCCGCCCGCGTCGGCTTTCCGCAGATCTCGCTGTCCAGCGAGGTCAGCCCCCTGATGAAGCTCGTCCCGCGCGGGGACACGGCCGTCGTCGACGCCTATCTGTCGCCCGTCCTGCGCCGCTACGTCGAGCACGTCGCCGACGAACTCAGCGGTGTGCGGCTGATGTTCATGCAGTCCAACGGCGGGCTCACCGAGGCCGGCCGGTTCCGCGGCAAGGACGCGATCCTGTCCGGCCCCGCGGGCGGCATCGTCGGCATGGCACGGATGTCGCAACTCGCGGGCCACGACCGGGTCATCGGCTTCGACATGGGCGGCACGTCCACCGACGTCTCCCACTTCGCGGGCGAGTACGAGCGGGTCTTCGGCACCCGGATCGCCGGGGTCAGGCTGCGCGCGCCCATGCTGGACATCCACACCGTCGCGGCCGGCGGCGGCTCCGTGCTCCACTTCGACGGATCCCGCTACCGCGTGGGACCCGACTCGGCGGGCGCGGACCCGGGTCCCGCCTGCTACCGGCGCGGCGGACCCCTCACCGTCACGGACGCCAACGTGGCCCTCGGACGCATCCAACCCGCCCACTTCCCAGCGGTGTTCGGCCCCGTCGGGGACGAGCCGCTGGACGCCGAGGTGGTGCGCGAGCGCTTCGCGGAGCTGGCCCGCGAGATCCACGCGCGGACCGGTGACGAGCGCACCCCCGAGCAGGTCGCCGAGGGCTATCTGCAGATCGCGGTGGCCAACATCGCCAATGCCGTGAAGCGCATCTCGGTCCAGAAGGGCCACGACGTCACCCGGTACGCGCTCACCACGTTCGGCGGCGCGGGAGGCCAGCACGCGTGCAGGGTCGCCGACTCGCTGGGCATCCGCACCGTCCTCGTCCCGCCCATGGCCGGCGTGCTCTCCGCGCTGGGCATCGGGCTCGCCGACACCACCGCGATGCGCGAACAGTCCGTCGAGGAACCGCTGAACACGTCCGCGATGCCCGGTGTGCTGAGGACGGCCGAGGACCTGGAGAACGCGGCGCGCGCGGAACTCCTCGCCGAGGACGTGCCCGAGGACCGCATCCGCGTCACCCGTCGCGCCCAACTTCGCTACGACGGGACGGACACGGCAATCACCGTCGAACTCGCCGGGCCCGACGCCATGGTCCGCGACTTCGAGGACCGGCACCGCGCCACCTACTCGTTCACCCTGGACCGTCCGGTCGTCGTCGAGGCCCTCTCCGTGGAGGCGACCGGCGTCACCGAACCCCCCGACCTCTCCCGCCTCACCCCCCGGGGTCCCGCCACCGGTGCGCGGGGCACGGCCGCCCTCCACACGGGCGGGGTCCGGCGCGACGTACCCCTGCTCGGCCGGGAGGACCTGCCCCCGGGGCAGACCGTCACGGGCCCCGCGATCATCACCGAGGCCGGCTCCACGACGATCGTCGACGAGGGCTGGCAGGCGGCCACGACCGAGGCCGGCCACCTCGTGATGGAACGGGTGGCCGTCACGGAGAGTGCCGAACTCGGCACCGAGGCGGACCCGGTGCTGCTGGAGGTCTTCAACAACCTCTTCATGTCCATCGCCGAACAGATGGGCGCCCGCCTGGAGTCCACCGCCCAGTCGGTCAACATCAAGGAGCGGCTGGACTTCTCCTGCGCCCTCTTCGACCCCGACGGCAACCTCGTCGCCAACGCCCCCCACATTCCCGTGCACTTGGGCTCCATGGGCACCAGCGTCAAGGAGGTCCTCCGGCGCCGCGGCGACAGGATGCGGCCCGGTGACACGTACGCCGTCAACGACCCGTACCACGGCGGCACCCACCTGCCCGACGTCACGGTCGTCACCCCCGTCTTCGACACGGACAGTGACGAGCCGGGTGGCGGACGCGTCCTCTTCCTCGTGGCATCCCGCGGCCACCACGCGGAGATCGGCGGCATCACCCCGGGCTCCATGCCGGCCGGCAGCCGCACCATCGACGAGGAGGGCGTCCTCTTCGACGACTGGCTGCTCGTGGAGGGCGGACGGTTCCGCGAGGAGGAGACGCTGCGCCTGCTCACCGGGCCGCCCCACCCCTCCCGCAACCCCGGGACCAACCTCGCCGACCTGCGCGCCCAGATCGCGGCCAACCAGAAGGGCGTCGACGAAGTGCGCCGTATGATCGCGGACTTCGGCCTCGACGTCGTCCAGGCGTACATGGGACACGTGCAGGACAACGCGGAGGACGCCGTCCGCCGGGTCATCGACACCCTGGAGGACGGCGAGTTCGCGTACGAGACCGACTCCGGCGCGACGATCCGCGTCCGGGTCGGCGTGGACCGGGCCCGGCGGTCCGCCACCGTCGACTTCACCGGGACGTCCGCTCAGCTCGCCACCAACTTCAACGCGCCCTCGGCGGTGGTCCACGCGGCGGTCCTGTACGTCTTCCGCACCCTGGTCGCCGACGACATCCCGCTCAACGACGGCTGCCTGCGCCCCCTCGACATCGTCGTGCCGCCCGGAAGCATGCTCGCCCCGTCCCCACCGGCCGCCGTCGTGGCGGGCAACGTGGAAACCTCGCAGGCGATCACCGGAGCCCTGTACGGTGCTCTGCGAGTGCAGGCCGAGGGATCCGGCACGATGAACAACGTCACCTTCGGCAATCAGCGGTACCAGTACTACGAGACCGTGGCCTCCGGGTCCGGTGCGGGCGACGGCTTTCCCGGCGCGCCCGTCGTACAGACCCATATGACCAACTCGCGTCTCACGGACCCGGAGGTCCTGGAGTCGCGACTGCCCGTACAGCTGGACGAGTTCGCGGTGCGGCACGGCAGCGGCGGTACCGGACGGTGGAG
Source organism: Streptomyces fructofermentans (assembly GCF_014651055.1). Lineage (GTDB taxonomy): Bacteria > Actinomycetota > Actinomycetes > Streptomycetales > Streptomycetaceae > Streptomyces > Streptomyces fructofermentans. The sequence goes on along the minus strand of NZ_BMWD01000029.1, from coordinate 15,648 downwards.
GGGCGGCGACGGAGCCGTCCGCCGCATCCGGTTCCACGAGCCCATGACCGTGTCGACGCTCTCCCAGCACCGCAGGGTCCCGCCCTACGGAATGGCGGGCGGCGAGCCCGGTGCGCTCGGCGCCAACCGTGTGGAGCACGCGGACGGCACGGTCACCGAGCTCGGCGGAAGCGGTTCGGCGGACGTCGGCCCCGGCGACGTGCTCGTCATCGAAACCCCCGGCGGCGGCGGATACGGTCCGCCGCCGGACACCACTGGAGCAGGAGAAGAGATCGATGATCCTCGGGCGCACTGAGCGCGGCAAGGCCCCCGTCGAGCCCGTCACGCTCAAGATCCTCGTCGCGGGCGGTTTCGGCGTGGGCAAGACCACCCTGGTCGGCGCCGTCAGCGAGATCAAGCCGCTGCGAACCGAGGAACTGCTGACCGAGGCGGGGCGGCCCGTCGACGACACCAGCGGCGTGGAGGGCAAGAACACCACCACGGTCGCCATGGACTTCGGCCGCATCACGCTCCGCGAGGACCTCGTGCTGTACCTCTTCGGCACGCCGGGCCAGGACCGGTTCTGGTTCCTCTGGGACGAGTTGGCCACCGGCGCCCTCGGGGCCGTGGTGCTCGCCGACACCCGCCGACTGGAGGACTGCTTCGCCGCCGTCGACTACTTCGAGCGGCGCTCCATACCCTTCGTGGTCGGCGTCAACTGCTTCGAGGGCGCGGCGCGTTACCCGGCGGAGTCCGTCCGCCAGGCCCTCGACCTCGATCCCGGAGTACCCGTGGTGATGTGCGACGCGCGCGGACGGGAGTCCGCCAAGGAGGTCCTCATCGAGGTCGTCCAGCACGCGATGGCCTACGCGGCCACGCAGCGCCACGCCCTCTCCACCTGACACCCTCCCGGCCGCTTCACCGCCGTCCCCGGCGCCCGACGGCACCTGTCCCGCCGCGTTGCCCGCGGGCCGGAGAGCCGGCGCCACGTGCCCCGCGGGCCGTAAGGGCCGCCGCTTCAGGACGAGTGCGGCCCGCACCCCCGCCGACCGGGGTACGGGCCGCGGTCCCCGTGCGCCGCCCACCCGGGTGGGCGGCGCCGAACGCCGGGGACGGGTCGGTTCAGCCGTCGCCGTCCTCGTGCCAGCCGAAGCTCTTCTCCACCGCCTTGCGCCAGTTGTGGTACTCCCGGTCGCGGACCCGGTCCTCCATGGCGGGCGTCCACTCGACGTCCCGCTGCCAGTGCGACTTCAGCTGGTCGAGGTCGTTCCACACACCGGTCGCCAGACCCGCCGCGTACGCCGCGCCCAGACAGGTCGTCTCGGAGACCTTCGGCCGGATCACCGGCACCCCGAGCACATCCGCCTGATGCTGCATCAGCAAGTTGTTCTTGGTCATGCCTCCGTCGACCTTGAGGGTCGTGATCTGCACCCCGGAGTCCTGGTACATGGCGTCCACGACCTCGCGCGTCTGCCAGCTCGTCGCCTCGAGCACGGCGCGCGCGAGATGCCCCTTCGTCACGTACCGGGTCAGCCCGGTGACGACACCGCGGGCGTCGGCGCGCCAGTACGGCGCGTACAGGCCCGAGAACGCCGGGACGATGTACGCGCCGCCGTTGTCGTCGACGCTCGCGGCCAGGGTCTCGATCTCGTCGGCGCTGCGGATGATCCCGAGCTGGTCCCGGAACCACTGCACCAGCGCCCCGGTGATCGCGATCGACCCTTCGAGGCAGTAGACGGGCGCCTCTGCGCCGATCTTGTAGCCCATCGTCGTCAGCAGCCCGTTCTTCGACGGCACGGGCCGGTTCCCGGTGTTGAGCAGCAGGAAACTGCCGGTGCCGTAGGTGTTCTTGGCCGTGCCCACGTCGTAGCACGCCTGGCCGAACACCGCCGCCTGCTGGTCGCCCAGCGCCGAGGCCACGGGTACCCCGGAGAGCTGGCCCACGGCCGTCCCGTACACCTCGGCGGAGGACCTGATCTCGGGGAGGACCGCCTCGGGGATGTTCATCGCCGAGAGGATGCCCGGGTCCCACTGGAGCGTTTCGAGGTTCATCAGCATCGTGCGCCCGGCGTTGGTGACGTCGGTGACGTGCTGCCCGCCGTCGGTGCCGCCGGTGAGGTTCCAGATCAGCCATGAGTCGATCGTGCCGAAGGCGATCTCGCCGCGCTCGGCGCGGGCGCGCAGGCCCGGCACGTTGTCGAGCAGCCAGGTCGCCTTGGGACCGGAGAAGTAGCTGGCCAGCGGCAGCCCGGTCTGCTCGCGGAAGCGGTCCTGCCCGTCGGCGCCGCCGAGTTCGCCGCACAGCGCCGAGGTCCGCGTGTCCTGCCAGACGATCGCGTTGTGCACCGGTTTGCCCGTGGCGCGGTCCCAAAGGACCGTCGTCTCACGCTGGTTGGTGATGCCGAGCGCGCTGAGCTGGTCGGCGCGGAGCCCGGCCTTCGCGATCGCCCCGGCGACCACCGCCTGCACCTTCGACCAGATCTCGGTGGCGTCGTGCTCCACCCAGCCGGGCTTCGGGAAGATCTGGCGGTGCTCGCGCTGGTCGACGGCGACGATCGCTCCGTCGTGGTTGAAGATGATGCAGCGGCTGGACGTGGTGCCCTGGTCGATTGCGGCGACGAACTTGTCCGTCATGACGTCCCCTTCGTTGGATTCGTCGGATTCGTCGGATGCTTCAGAAGGCTGCGTTGAAGATGAGGCCGGACAGCGCCCCGCCGATCAGCGGGCCCACCACCGGTATCCACGCGTAACCCCAGTCCGAGGTGCCCTTGTTGGGGATGGGGAGCAGGGCGTGGGCGAGGCGCGGCGCCAGGTCGCGGGCCGGGTTGATGGCGTACCCCGTGGGACCGCCGAGCGACAGGCCGATGCCGACCACCAGGAACGAGACGATCAGGATGGCCGTGCCGGACTGGCCGAGCCCCTCGGTGAGCCCGAACGCGAGGATCGGCAGGACCAGCGCGACGGTGGCGATGATCTCGGTGACGAGGTTCGCCACGGGATTGCGGATCGCCGGCGCCGTGGAGAAGATCCCCAGCGTCGGCTGGGCCTTGTCCTCCTCGGAGTTGGCCTGGAACTGCGCGAAGTAGACCAGCCAGGCCAGTACGGCGCCGAGGAAGGCGCCCACCATCTGGCCGGCGACGTAGACGGGGACCTGGTCCCAGTCCCCGGTGTCGATGGCGATGCCGACGGTCACCGCGGGGTTGAGGTGCCCGCCTGACAGCGGGGCGGCCGTATAGGCCCCGGCAAGTACGCCGAAGCCCCAGCCGAACGCGATGACGACCCAGCCGGCGTCCTTCGCCTTGGAGTAGTTGAGTACGACGGCGGCGACCACTCCGGCGCCGAAGAGGATCAGAATCGCTGTGCCGATGACCTCACCGAGAAAAACGTCTCCGTTGCTCATGGCGGCTCCTAGGCCCGGCCCGGGGCGATCCGCCCCGGGTCAACGTGCAGGGTGCGTTCCCATGGCTACATCAGCCGAAGGCAGGGAGAACCCGCGCCCCGCCCGGCGTCCGTGACGAGCGTGCCGTCGCAGTCGGAACCGCCCGTGGGACATGCCCCGTTGGCGCAGGTGGGAGCCCGCGCGGCGCGATGCCTGAATACGCCGGAATGCGGCGGTGCCGACTGACACCGGAAGTGTTCACCGGCACTGTGGGAGCGTCAAGGTCGCGGACGGCAATCGTTCGCGCCCGCGCACACCGGAGCGCCGGGACGTGTGCCGGGGAGGACCGGGAGCGGCCGGTAGGGACGCCGGGCAACCACGCGCCCGGCAGCCGATCGCCGATCACATCACGACGATCGCCCCCGTCAGCCGGTCGCCGCCGCCCGCCCGGATCACCTCACGGCGATCACGGACGAGCCGTGCCCGAACAGCCCCTGGTTGGCGGTGATCCCGACCCGCGCGCCCGCGACCTGCCGATCGCCCGCGGTGCCCCGCAACTGCCAGGTGAGTTCGCAGACCTGGGCGAGGGCCTGCGCCGGAACGGCCTCCCCGAACGAGGCGAGGCCACCGCTGACATTGACCGGGACACGGCCTCCCGGAGCCGTCGCCCCCTCGCTCAGCAACTTGGCCGCCTCGCCGTCGCCGCACAGCCCCAGGTCCTCGTACCACTGCAACTCCAGGGCCGTGGACAGGTCGTAGACCTCGGCCAGCGACAGGTCCTCCGGTCCGACCCCCGCCTCCTCGTACGCCGCCCGTGTGATCGACGCGCGGAACGTCCCCGCCGGGGGCTCGGCCCCGGCCGAGGAGTCCGTCGCGATGTCCGGCAGGTCGAGGACCGTGCTGGGATACCGCGGGGTCACCGTCGACACCGCGCAGATCCGCACCGGGTCAAGAACCCCGTGCCGCCGCGCGAACGTCATGCTGGACAGTACAAGGGCCGCGGCCCCGTCGGAGGTCGCGCAGATGTCCAGGAGCCGCAGCGGATCGGCCACCACCGGGGAGGCCGCCACCTCCTCGGCGGTGACCCGCCTGCGGTAGCGCGCGTTCGGATTCAGCGCCCCCAGGGCCGAGTTCTTCACCTTCACCCGGGCGAAATCCTCCGGAGTGTCCCCGTGGACCGCCATCCGCCGCCGCGCGTACAGCCCGAAGTACGTCGGATTCGTCGCCCCGAGGACCCGGAACCGCAGCCAGTCCGGATCATCGGCGCGGTCCCCTCCCGCGGGCCGGAAGAACCCCTTCGGAGCCGCGTCCGCGCCCACCACCAGCACCACGTCCGCGATGCCCGACAGGATCTGCGCCCGCGCCGCGTCCACCGCCTGCGCGCCCGAGGCGCAGGCCGCGTACACGCTCGTCACCCGGGCGCCCTGCCAGCCCAGGGCCTTCGCGAACGTCGCGCCCGCCACGTAACCCGGGTAGCCGCCGCGGACCGTGTCCGCACCGACGATCGATCCGACGTCCCGCCACTCGACGCCCGCGTCGGCGAGCGCGGCGCGCGCGGCCACGGTCCCGTACTCCACGAAGCCGCGCCCCCACTTTCCCCACGGGTGCATGCCCGCGCCGAGCACCGCCACGTCCCCGGTCATGCCGTCACCCCCGTCGGCCTCCAGTGCCAGGTCGTCCAGACCGTCTCCGTGTCCTCGTTCAGCACACCGGGGACGACCTCCATCTCCATGCCCACCGCGAGATCGGCGACGGTGACCCCGGGGACGGTCTGCCCGAGCACCACGATCCCCTCGGCCTCCAGCTCGACGGCGGCCAACGCGTAGGGGGACCAGACGAGTTCGGGGTCCGAGACGTAGGGGGGCGGCGGCCGGTAGCGACTGTCCGAGTAGGACCAGACGCGGCCGCGGCGCGACAGCGGGACCTCGGTGAGTTCGCCGCCCGGGCATGCCGGATCGCGGCAGAGGACGTCCTCCCGGGGGAAGAACACGGCCGCGCAGGCGGAGCAGCGCGTGCCGAGGAGCCGGAAGTCGTCCCCCTCGCCGCCGAACCAACCGGTGACCACGGGTGTACGGGTTCGCGACACAGTCCCCTCCACGGCGCTGGGCGCTACGGACCGACTAGATCTGACGGAACGTCAGAAGTTTGCCACGGCGGACGGGAATTGGGCAGGGCGCCCGGACGCTTCACCGATGCCGGACGGCGTCACGGAGAACCGGAGAGGTCTCCCGGGCGTCCGAGTATCGGGAGGGACGGCCGGGGCCCACGGGGGTGGTCCCGGCCGTCCCTCCCGTCGGCGAGGTGCCGGACCCGTTGCGCCGGCCACCGCGGATTCGGCCGGGCGCGCGCGTCCGGCGGCCCGATCGTGCCCCCGACGCGCCCCACGGCTTCCCCCGTCGAGCACCGACCTGGTAGACGCGGGGCCATGACACGACTCACCGCCGCCGCACGCGGCCTCGTCACCGGCCTGGCCGTCCTGCTCGCCCTCGCTTCTGCCCCGGCCTTCGCCTCAGGTCCAACCCCGGCCGTCCCTCCCGTGCGGAAGGCGCCCGCGGACTTCGTCCCCCTCGGCTCGGTGGACCGGACGATCATCCAGGAGATGCGCTACTCCACCCCGCACAACTTCGTGGGCACGAGGATCGACGGCTACCGGGAACCCCTCTGCGTCCTCACCCGGCCGGCCGCCGAAGCCCTCCACCGGGCCCAGGCCCGCCTGCTGCGAAGGGGCTACTCGCTGAAGGTGTACGACTGCTACCGGCCCCAACGGGCCGTCGACCACTTCGTCCGCTGGGCCGAGGACCTCGACGACCGCGCCATGAAGGGCGAGTTCTACCCCGACGTCGACAAGTCCCGCCTCTTCGAGGACGGATACATCGCCGCGAAGTCCGGGCACAGCCGCGGCTCGACCGTCGACCTCACCCTCGTGCGCCTCCCCGCGAAGCCGACCCGGCCGTACGTACCCGGCGAGCCCCTGGTGCCCTGCTTCGCCCCCGCGGACCGGCGCTTCCCGGACAACTCCGTGGACATGGGCACCGGTTACGACTGCTTCGACACCCTGTCACACACCCTCGACCCCCGGATCCGGGGTGCGCAGCGCGCCCACCGGCTGCTCCTCAAGGACACCCTCGAAGCCCTGGGCTTCGTGAACCTGGCCGAGGAGTGGTGGCACTTCACCTTCAGGCCCGAGGCCTACCCCGACACCTACTTCGACTTCCCCGTGTCCCGGAAATCCCTCATCCGGTCCCCCTGAGGCGGGCGGCGCGGGCGCCCGTCCGATGATCGGATACAGTCCCGGGCGTGTCCCCATCCCAGATCCCGTCCGCCAACTCGGTGCCGGACTCCCACTGTTCGAGCTGCGGAACGCCCTATGCCGAGGACGTCTCCGGCTGGCCCCGCACCTGCGCCTCCTGCGGCGGCATGGCCTACCGCAACCCGCTGCCGGTCGCGGTGGCCCTGCAACCCGTGTACGACACGAAGGGCGCGGCCCTCGTGGTCATCACGCGGACCATCGCGCCCGCCCGCGGCGGCATCGCGCTGCCCGGCGGCTTCGTCGACCACCGCGAGGACTGGCGCAACGCCGTCGTCCGCGAGCTGAAGGAGGAGACGGGCATCACGGCCGCCGGCCGCGACGTCCGGCTCGTCGACGCGATGAGCTCGCCCGACGGCCACCTGCTCCTGTTCGGCGCGCTGCCGGAGCGACCGGCGGCCGACCTGCCGCCCTCCGAGGCGACGGACGAGACCGAGGGCTGGCAGCTGCTGCGCCGGGCGACCGAACTCGCCTTCCCGCTGCACACCCTGGCGGCCCAGGCGTGGTTCGAGGGCCGGTACGTCTGACACGGCTCCCGCGACGGGGAGAGCCGGCGCCTCGGGCAGCGACGTGAACCGCACCTCCGAGGGCGACCGCCGGCCGCTCGGGGGCCAGCGCGAAGGCGACGACGGCCGACGCGCCCACCGGCTCCCGACCCGGCTCCCGCCCACCGGCTGACGGCCTCCGGCCACCCGGCCTCCGTGCACCGGCCGCCGGCCATCGGCTTCCCTCCACCCGGCCTCCGCCCGCAACCGTCACAACGTGCCAAGACCCCGTATCCGTACCGGCAGGAGGGGTTCCGCGGGACCGTCCGCGGTCTCCCGTTCCACCACCACCCGCGTCCCCTCGCGACGCGTCAGAAAGCGCTCGATCTCCGGCTCCTCCGAGCCGTCGCCGGCGTCCGCGACGACCAGCCCGCCCCCGGTCCTGCCGCGGGCGGGCGCCCACACCTCCAGCACCGTCCCGCCGTCGTCACCGCGGACGGGCAGCACCGTCCCCGCCCGGGCCAGCACCGGAATCCGGGAAGGCGGCGCGTCGACCAGCACCTGGGCGGGACCCTCGTACGCCCGCTCGGTCGCCGTGTCGTACCAGCGCCCGCGCGGCAACTGCACCGCACGCCGGTCCGTGCCCGGATCCAGCACGGGCGCCACCAGCAGACCGTCACCCAGCAGGAACGCGTCCCCGCAGTCGCGCAGCGCCCGGTCCTCCGGAGAGCCCCACCACAGCGGCCGCGCGTACGGCGCGCCCGTGCGGCGGGCCAGATGCGCCAGCGTCACGAAGTACGGCCGCAGCCGCCGCCGTTCGACGAGCGCGGCGCGCGCGTGCTCCAGCACATCCCCGCCGAACTCCCACGGCTCCCGCCGCCCCGCACGCGGGCCCGCGTGCGTACGGAACAGCGGCAGGTACGCGCCCAACTGGAACCACCGCAGGTACAGCTCGGGCGAGGGGTCCCCGTCGAAACCGCCCACGTCGGGACCCGAGTACGGCACACCGCACAGCCCGAGGCCCAGCACCAGCGAGAGCGAGGCCCGCAGCCCCGGCCATCCCGTCGCCACGTTCCCCGACCAGGTCCCCCCGTACCGCTGCATGCCCGCCCAGCCCGAGCGCGAGAGGACGAACGGCCGCTCCTGGGGCGCCAGTTCGCGCAGCCCCTCGAAGGCCGCCCGCGCCATGCCGAGCGCGTACACGTTGTGCGCCTCACGGTGGTCGCCGCCCCGGCCCTCCAGATCGTGCGCCGCCGACCGCGGCAGGGTGGAGTCCCCGAACGCCGCGAGGGAGACCGGCTCGTTCATGGTGTGCCAGAAGCCGGCGAAACCCTGCGTCAGGCGCTCCGCGTAGAGCCCGCCCCACCACTGGCGCGTACGCGCGCGCGTGAAGTCCGGATGCACCGCCTCGCCGGGCCACGACACGGCCCGCACCGGCAGCCCTCCCCGACCCCGCACGAAGGCGTCCTCGGCCACCCCGGAGTCGTACACGGGACTGCCCGCCTCCGCGCCCACCGCCGGCTCCACGACCGACACCAGCCGGATCCCGTCCCTGCGCAGCTCCTCCGCGAGCACCGGCAGCTTGGGGAAGCGGTCGCGGTCGACGGTGAACACCCGGCGCGCGTCCAGATGGTCGATGTCGAGGTGGACCGCGTCCAGGGGCAGCCCGTGCCCGTGGTACCCGGCCACGATCCGGCGCACCTCCTGCTCGTCGCCGAAACCCCAGCGCGCGTGGTGGTGCCCCAGCGCCCAGGCCGGCGGCAGCGCGGCCGACCCGGTCAGCGACGACCAGGTGTGCAGCACCCGCGCGGGGCTGCCCACCATCACCCAGCAGCGCAGCGGCCCGCCCTCCATCCGCAACTCGCTCGTCCCGACCCGGTCGTGCCCCGAACCCGCGCCCTCCTCGCCCTCGCGCAGCGTGACGCCGCCGTCCCACGAACTGTCGTGGAAGACCAGATGCGTCGCCGCGTCGGCCACCACCAACTGCACCGGCATCGTGATGTGCAGCGGATCGTCACCGGGTACGAAGGCCCGCCCGGGAGCGGTGTTCCACAAGCGGTACGTCCCGTTCCGCAGCCGGGGCCCCGCCGCGCGCCCGCCGAGCCCGAAGAACCGGGCGTCCGCCCCGACCTCGGAGCGCTGCATCCAGCGCGCCTCGCCACCGCCCGACGGCTCCCACCAGCGCGGCGGCAGGTCGCGCCGCACCGTCACACCGCCCGGCGTACGCACCTCCACGGCGCCGTGCCGCGACACGACGACCGTCATGCGCTCCGACACCACCCGCCACGCGCCGTCCTTGTCCGGCTCCAGCACCGCCCGCGCGTCCGGTTCCGGAGCGCGGTCCGCGAGCGCGTACGACGGGTCGGGCCGCGCGCCGTCCCAGCCCCAGAACACCGCGCCGCCCACCGTCACGGTGATCCGCAGCTCCGACCGGGTGAACCTGACGATCCCGCCGCCGGGACCCGGCTCCACGGACAGCACAGGACCCGGAACACGAGCCCGCTCGGCGCCCCGCGCGGGCAGCCCCACGGCGTCGGCACGCCGCCTGCGCCACGCGGCCCGAACGGTGCGCAGGCCCAGAGCCGCCCCCGTCGAACCGACCGTCTTCACCGAACGCACCAGGTCACGACCGTCCATGCCGCTCAGCCTGCCACCGACACGGCCGTACGGGTGAGTCGTTCAACTTCCGTTCACCCGTGGCAGGACCACATCTTCACCAGCCGGACTATGTGGGGCCCACCCTGGTGCGGAAGTCGATCACATGGCATCGTCCGTGTCAGCCGCGTGCCGCGCACACCCCAGCTCGTGCGCGGTCCACGCACACGACGCGCACAGCCCGGGAGCCGCCCCATGACCTCAGAGAACCCCTCGCCCCTCTGGCAGCCGGACGGCGAACGCATCGCCAGGGCACGGATCACCGGATTCCAGGCATGGGCGGCCGAACACCACGGAGCCCCCGCCACCGGCGGGTACGCGAGCCTGCACCGCTGGTCCGTCGACGAGCTGGACACGTTCTGGCAGGCCGTCACCGAGTGGTTCGACGTCCGGTTCACCACGCCCTACGCGCGCGTGCTCGGCGACCGCTCGATGCCGGGCGCCCAGTGGTTCCCCGGGGCCACCCTGAACTACGCAGAGCACGCCCTGCGGGCAGCCGACACCCGACCGGACGAACCCGCCCTCCTCCATGTCGACGAGACCCACGACCCCGTCCCGGTCGCCTGGGCCGAACTGCGCCGACAGGTCGGTTCCCTCGCGGCGGAACTGCGCGCCCTCGGCGTACGCCCCGGAGACCGCGTCAGCGGATACCTCCCGAACATCCCGCAGGCCGTGGTCGCCCTCCTCGCCACGGCGGCCGTCGGCGGAGTGTGGACCTCGTGCGCCCCCGACTTCGGCGCCCGCAGCGTCCTCGACCGCTTCCAGCAGGTCGAACCCGTCGTCCTGTTCACCGTCGACGGCTACCGCTACGGGGGCAAGGAGCACGACCGACGCGACACCGTCGCCGAACTCCGCCGCGAACTGCCCACCCTGCGCGCCGTCGTCCACATCCCCCTGCTCGGCACCCCGGCCCCGGAGGGCACGCTGGAGTGGTCCGCCCTCACCTCGGGCGACACACCGCCCGTCTACGAGGCCGTCCCGTTCGACCACCCCCTCTGGGTGCTCTACTCCTCCGGCACCACCGGCCTGCCCAAGGCCATCGTCCAGTCCCAGGGCGGCATCCTCGTCGAGCACCTCAAGCAGCTCGGCCTGCACTGCGACCTGGGCCCCGGGGACCGCTTCTTCTGGTACACGTCCACCGGCTGGATGATGTGGAACTTCCTCGTCTCCGGCCTCCTCACGGGCACCACGATCGTCCTGTACGACGGCAGCCCGGGCCACCCGGACACCGGCGCCCAGTGGCGCATCGCGGAACGCACCGGAGCCACCCTCTACGGCACGTCGGCCGCCTACGTCATGGCCTGCCGCAAGGCCGGCGTCCACCCCTCCCGCGACTTCGACCTCTCGCGGGTCCAGTGCGTCGCCACGACCGGCTCGCCCCTGCCGCCCGACGGCTTCCGCTGGCTGCACGACGAGGTCGGCGACGACCTGTGGATCGCCTCCGTCAGCGGCGGCACCGACGTGTGCTCCTGCTTCGCCGGAGCCGTACCCACCCTCCCCGTGCACATCGGCGAACTCCAGGCCCCCGGCCTCGGCACCGACCTCCAGTCCTGGGACCCCGGCGGCCGGCCCCTCACCGGCGAGGTCGGCGAACTCGTCGTCACCAACCCCATGCCGTCGATGCCCGTCCGCTTCTGGAACGACCCCGACGGCAGCCGATACCACGACAGCTACTTCGACATGTACCCCGGAGTGTGGCGCCACGGCGACTGGATCACCGTCACCCCGCGCGGCTCCGTCGTCATCCACGGCCGCTCGGACTCCACCCTCAACCGCCAGGGCGTCCGCATGGGGTCGGCCGACATCTACGAGGCGGTCGAACGCCTCCCCGAGATCAAGGAGTCCCTCGTCGTCGGCATCGAACAGCCCGACGGCGGCTACTGGATGCCGCTCTTCGTCCACCTCGCCCCCGGGGCGGAACTCGACGACGCCCTCCTCGACCGCATCAAGCGGACCATCAGGGAGCAGCTCTCGCCGCGCCACATCCCCGACGAGGTCATCGAGGTGCCCGCCATCCCGCACACCCTCACGGGCAAGCGCATCGAGGTACCGGTCAAGCGACTCCTCCAGGGCACCCCGCTGGAGAAGGCCGTCAACCCCGGCTCCATCGACAACCTCGGCCTGCTCGGCTTCTACGAGGACCTGGCCCGCAAGCGCGCCTGACCGGCCGCCCCCCGCCGGACCCCCCGGACCCACCGCGACGCGGCGGAGCCCGGGGGCCCGGCACCGCCCCCCGCGGCTCCGCGCCGTCACATTGTCAGTGCCGCCGATTACGGTGAGTGAGCATTGACCGACTGTGCACAGGGGGAAGAATGGCGCACACCCATCACCTGACCATGCGGCGCGTCCTGCGCCGCGAGATCGCCGGCACCATCGGCCTGCTCACCGACGAGCAGGACTTCACCGCGATGCGGCGCTACCGCAGCTTCGCCTTCGACGACCACGCCACCTACCTCCGGCAGGTGGAGGCCCTGCTGCGGACACTCGCCGCACAGGGAGGCCACACCGCGATCGCCCTCTTCGACCCCGAGGAGTACGCGGAGTTCTGCGCCGAGCACCGGCTCGAACCGGACGACCCAGGCAGCCGCACACGCTTCACGGCCGAACTCGCCTCGACGGGCGCCACCGTCCCCTACGACGGCCGGCCGCTCGACGACCTCGTCCCCGACCTCATCGACGAGGCCGTCCGCCTGGCCACCTGGGAGTACGCCACCACCCGCCTGTCGCACATCGGCGCCTGCGCCTCCTGCGGCGAGGACATCGGCCGGGCCGCCTTCGTCCGCGCCTCCGAACTGGTCGTCCGCATCCTCAAGGCCTCCGACCCCGGCCGCAAGCACCTCGTGTGCAGCGTCTCCACCGAGCCCGAGGCGCTCGTCGCCGTCCTGGGCGCGGACGACGACCCCACCGGCACACCCCGGCTCGACGAGGCCGAAGCCCTCGAATTCACCACGGTCCTCGCCCTCGGCATCGCCACGGGCTGCCCCGGAGGACTCGTCATGCGCACGAGCGCCCCGGGAAAGCCCGACCGGGTTTACGGCTGGCGACTGCGCGGCGAGAGCCTGGAGCCGCTCACCGCGGCGGAGGTCTTCGACGCCTACTGCACCGACGTCGTCTCCGGCGACCTGGTGTCCCCGGAATCAGGGGTCGACTACAGCGTCCCGCCCGACCTCGACGACGAAGGGCTCACAGGGGGACACGCGCACTGAACGCGCGAGGGGCGCCCCACCCGCAGGTGGAGCGCCCCTCGGCCCTGCTCGCGTGTCCCTACTCGCCGGACAGCACGGCCTGAGCCGCCGCGCGCGCCTCCTCGGCACTGTCCGCGGCACGGGCCGCCGCGGCCGCCCGCTCGCACTGGGCCAGCGTGTGCTTGGCCAGCGTCGCCCGCACGTAGGGGAGCGACGCCGCACCCATGGAGAGGGACGTGACACCCAGACCGGTCAGCACACAGGCCAGCAGCGGGTCGGCCGCGGCCTCACCGCAGACACCGCAGCTCTTGCCCTCGGCCCGCGCCGCCTCCGCGGACAGCGCGACCAGGTCGAGCAGCGCGGGCTGCCACGGGTCCTGGAGCCGGGACACGGCGCCCACCTGCCGGTCGGCGGCGAACGTGTACTGCGCGAGGTCGTTGGTCCCCAGCGACAGGAACTCGACCTCCCGCAGGATCGACCGGGCCCGCAGGGCGGCCGACGGGATCTCGACCATCGCGCCGAACTTCGCGCTCAGCCCCGCCTCGCGGCACGCGTCGGCGAACGCCTTCGCGTCGGCACGGTCCGCGACCATCGGAGCCATCACCTCGAGGTGCACGGGCAGCCCCTCGACCGCCTTCGCCAGCGCCGTGAGCTGCGTGCGCAGCACGTCGGGGTGCTCCAGCAGACTCCGCAGACCACGCACGCCCAGCGCCGGGTTCGGCTCGTCGGCCGGAGTCAGGAAGTCGAGCGGCTTGTCGGCACCCGCGTCGAGCACCCGCACGACGACCCGGCCCTCCGGGAACGCCTCCAGCACCTGGCGGTACGCCTCGACCTGCTTCTCCTCGGACGGCGCGCTCTTGCTGTCGTCCAGGAACAGGAACTCGGTGCGGAACAGGCCCACGCCCTCCGCGCCCGCCTCGACGGCGGCCGGCACGTCCGAGGGACCGCCGACATTCGCCAGCAGCGGGACCTTGTGGCCGTCGGAGGTGGCGCCGGGACCGGTCGACGCCGAGAGCGCCGCCTTCCGCGCGGCTGCCGCGCTCTCCATCTCGCTCTTCTTCTCCGCGCTCGGGTTCACGAAGATCTCGCCCGTGCTGCCGTCCACCGCGACGACCGTGCCCTCCGCGAGCTCACCCGCACCCGGCAGCGCCACCACGGCCGGGACGCCCAGCGCCCGCGCCAGGATCGCGCTGTGGCTGGTCGGCCCGCCCTCCTCGGTGACGAAGCCGAGCACGAGCGTCGGGTCGAGCAGCGCGGTGTCCGCCGGCGCGAGATCCCGCGCGATCAGGACGTACGGCTCGTCGCTGTCCGGCACACCCGGCATCGGAACCCCGAGCAGCCGGGCGACGATACGATTCCGCACGTCGTCCAGGTCGGCCACACGCCCGGCGAGGTACTCACCGGCGTTCGCGAGCAGCGCGCGGTACGCCGCGAACGCGTCGTACACCCCGCGCTCGGCGGTGCTGCCCACCGCGATGCGCCGGTCCACGTCGGCGATGAGCTCGGGGTCCTGGGCCATGAGCGCCTGGGCCTCGAGAACCGCCTGTGCCTCGCCGCCCGCCAGGTTGCCGCGCGCCATCAGGTCGGCGGCCACGGCCTCCACGGCCTGGCGGGCGCGCCCCTGCTCGCGCTCCGCGTCCTCGGCGGGTATCTGCTTCGCCGGCGGCTCCAGCACAGCCGTCCCCATGTGCCGTACCTCGCCGATCGCCACACCGTGGCTCACACCGACGCCTCGCAGCGTTGTCTCCATGTCACCCGTCTCCGGTCGAGCGGCGGGTCCCGCCGCCGCGTTGGTGGTCGTGTCTGCCGTCGTCGACGGCAGCGAGGTCACTGCCAGCTGAAGAGAACGTCGCCGGACTTCACATCGCCGTCGACATTGACGCCGGAGAGGGCATCGGCCGTGGCCTCCAGGGCCACGACGGGGCAGATCGGGGACTTGCCCGCGGCCTCGACGGCGGCGGGGTCCCAGCGCACCACGGTCTGGCCGCGCTGCACGGTGTCGCCCTTGTTGACGAGCAGCTGGAAGCCCTCGCCGTTGAGCTGCACGGTGTCGATGCCGAGGTGCGTGAGCACGCCGTGGCCCTCGTCGTCGACGACGACGAAGGCGTGCGGGTGGAGGGAGACGACGACGCCGTCGATGGGCGAAACGGCCTCAGTGGCGTCCCGGGCGGGGTCGATCGCGGTGCCGGGGCCCACCATGGCCCCGGAGAAGACCGGATCGGGTACAGCGGCGAGTCCGATGGCGCGTCCTGCAAGAGGGGACGTCACGGTGGTCATGGGAAGCCTCCCAAGGGCGGAGATTCGAGGAGTGGGCCGTCACTGCCTGTCCGGGACGGCGCACTGTTCAGCAGGGTAAGTCATGAGAAGTGACGGTTCCGCACGAGACGACCGTCTTGGAGGCCGTCGGGCGCAGCGCAAACGATTTGCTCCCGCTCCCGGCGTCCGTGTAGAGTCGTACACCTGCTTGAGGCGGAGCAGCGCGACCAAGCGCCCTTGCCTGGCAGCAACCAACTTGTCAGATCCTATCCCGGGGTCCGCTTCTGCATGTCTGCAGGATCGTGGTCAGGGAGACGGAAAATCGCTGATAGAGTTTGGACCGCCGGAAAGGGAAACGCGAAAGCGGAAACCTGGAAAGCACCGAGGAAATCGGAACCGGAA
>NZ_BMWD01000028.1 GCF_014651055.1 Streptomyces fructofermentans | reverse complement strand
CGCCGCCGAACAAATTTTATATGGGAAAGCCCCCGCACTTCGGTGCGGGGGCTTTTCTGCGTTTAGGGTCCTAGTCATGCGCTATGACCTGGTGATCTTCGACAACGACGGTGTCCTCGTGGACAGTGAGCCGATTTCCAATACGCTCCTGGCCGCGTATCTCACCGAGCTTGGGCATCCGACCTCGTACGAGGACTCCCTGCGGGACTACATGGGTGCCGCCATGCACCGCGTGCACGACCTGGTGGAGGAGCGGACGGGCGAGCGTCTTCCCGCGGACTTCGACGACGTCTTCCACGCGCGCGTGTTCGCCACTTTCGAGCGGGAGTTGGAACCCGTGCCGGGGGTCGTGGAGGTCCTGGAGAAGCTGGTGGCGGACGGCGTTCCGTACTGCGTGGCGTCGTCCGGGAGCCATGAGCGGATCAGGGTCGGGCATCGCAGGACCGGTCTCGACCGGTGGTTCGACGAGGGGCGGATCTTCAGTTCGCAGGACGTGGGACGGGGGAAGCCGGCGCCGGACCTCTTCCTGTACGCGGCCGGGCGGATGGGAGTGGCGCCGGCCAAGTGCGTTGTCGTGGAGGACAGTCCGCTCGGTGTGCGGGCGGCCGTGTCGGCCGGGATGGACGTGTACGGGTTCACGGCGATGACGCCGGCGGCGAGACTGACCGGCGCCGACCGGCTGTTCGGGGACATGGGCGAGCTGAGCGGCCTGCTGCGGGCGTGACCGCGGGCCCCGCAGCCGACGGAAGCGGGTGTCCGCGCCGAAAGTGAGCAGAACTCATGTTCTGCAGCGTCTACCCACGGGTAGGACGGAGCCCTACGCTGAGCGGCCATGACAGATGTGCTGAGGCGTGGCCGGGCCTCGTTGGCGTTCAGTTTCTTCGCCCAGGGCGTCGCCTTCGCGCTGCTCGTGACGCGAATCCCGGCGATCCAGGACAGGTACGGGATATCCGACGGGCTGCTGCCCGTCTTCCTCGCAGCGGTGCCGATCCTCGCCGGTGTCGGCAGTGTCTGCACCGAGCATGTGGTGAAGCGGGTGCCGCCCAGCCGCGTACTGCGGTGGTCGCAGCCGGTCGTGCTGCTGTCCCTGCTCGCGGTGGGAGGCGGGGACGGGCTGTGGGAGATCGGGTTCGCGCTCGCGGCCTTCGGCCTCGCGGTGGGTGCGCTCGACGCGTCCATGAACATGCTGGGGGTCAGCCTCCAGCACGCCTACGGGCGCAGCATCATGCTCGGGTTCCACGCCGCGTACAGCCTGGGCGGGATTCTTGGGGCCTCGCTCGCGTGGGCGGGGGCGCACTGGGACCTGGCGCTGTTCGTGTCGTATCTGCCGGTGGCCGCGGTGCTGTTGCCCGCGGCCCTGATCGCCAGCCGCTGGTACGTCGACGGGGGCGGGGCGGTCGCCGACGAGGAGCCGGCGGAGGGCCGGACCGGGGGCGGGAGCGCCGGGTTCAAGCTGCTGCTGCCGCTGTGCCTGGTGATGGCGGTGGCGTACATCGGGGACTCGACCGTCGCCAACTGGAGCGCCAAGTACCTCCAGGACGTGCTCGGCAGCTCGGAGCAGCTCGCCACCGTTCCGTACAACGTCTACATGGTCACGACGCTTCTCGGGCGGGCCGCCGGGGACCTCGGGGTGCGGCGCTTCGGGGCCGTGGCGGTCGTGCGGGTCGGCGCGGTGGTCGCGGCCGCGGGCTTCGCGGTCGTGGCGGGGGCGCCGGGGGCCTGGGTCGGGATGCTGGGCTTCACGCTGCTCGGGTTCGGGCTGTGCGTGATCGTGCCGCAGACGTTCGCGGCGGCGGGGCGGCTGTTCCCGGGTGCCGCGGACTCGGCGGTCGCCCGGCTGAACATCTTCAACTATGTGGGGTTCCTGGTCGGTTCGCCCCTGGTGGGCGCTCTGGGCGATGCGTGGAGTTATCGGGGGGCGATGCTCGTGCCGATGGTGCTGATGCTGGTGACGCTCCTGTATGCCCGGTCGTTCGCTCCTGGACCTTCCCGATACGGTGACGGGCATGAGCGGCCGCGCACAGCTGATGTGGGACGAGGCAGTAACGGGGTATGACTTCGGTCCGGACCATCCGATGGACCCGGTCCGGCTGTCGCTGACCCGGAGCCTGGTGGACGCCTTCGGGCTCGACCGGGAGGTGTCGGTCGTCGCGGCCAAGCCGGCCGGCGACTCCACGCTGCGGCTCGTGCACCGGGGGGACTACGTCGAGGCGGTCAGGGCCGCCTCCGCGGAGCCCTCGGCCGCGGACGGCGCGTACGGGCTCGGGACCGCGGACGATCCGGCCTTCGCGGGCATGCACGAGGTGTCCGCACTGATCGCCGGGCAGTCGGTGGGTGCCGCCGAGGCGGTCTGGCGGGGCGAGGCGCTGCACGCGGTGAACTTCGCGGGCGGTCTGCACCACGCGATGCCGGGGAGCGCGTCCGGGTTCTGCATCTACAACGACGCCTCGCTGGCCATCGCCCGGCTGCTGGAGTTGGGTGCCCAGCGGGTGGCCTACGTGGACGTGGACGTGCACCACGGGGACGGGGTGCAGGCGGCGTTCTGGGACGATCCGCGGGTGCTGACCGTGTCGTTGCACGAGCATCCGCGCACGCTGTTCCCGCAGACGGGCTGGCCCGAGGAGACGGGTGCCGGGTCGGCCGAGGGCTCCGCGGTCAATGTGGCGCTGCCGGCGGGGACCGGGGACGCGGGATGGCTGCGGGCCTTCCACTCCGTCGTGCCGGAGCTGATCGCCGACTTCCGGCCCCAGGTGCTGGTCACCCAGCACGGCGCGGACACCCACTTCGAGGACCCGCTCGCGCACCTGGCCGTGTCGCTGGACGCCCAGCGGGCCGTGCAGGTCGCCTGCCACGAGCTGGCGCACGAGCACGCGGAGGGCCGGTGGGTCGCGCTCGGCGGCGGTGGATACGCCGTGGTCGAGGTGGTGCCCCGGTCCTGGACGCATCTCGTCGGGATCGCCGCGGGGCGGGAGGTCGCGCCGGAGACGATGATTCCCGAGAGCTGGCGGCAGGAGGTCTTCGCCCGTACGCGGCAGTCGGCGCCGAGGCGGATGACCGACGGCCGGTGGCCCGTGGAGTGGAAGGACTGGGAGTCGGGCTACGACCCCGCGGACCGGTTGGATCAGGCCGTACTGGCCGCGCGCCGGGCGGTGTTCCCGCTGCGGGGGCTGCTGGCCTAGGGCCGCGGGCGCGCTCCCGGCTCCGCCGTCGTACCGCACGGGCGCCGGGCGGGCGCCGCGGACTGATGGGCCTGTTACGCCAACTGTGGGGCTTTTTCCCTGTTTTGGGGACGGGGTTCCCCATGTGCGCGAGCATCGGGGCGTGTTGAGTACCGGAGCGCTGCGCGCGCATCTGCTGGCGGCGAGGCTGGCCGGGACGGTGGCCACCTCGCGCGAGGAGAGCCTCACGAGCTATCGGCTGTTCGCCGCCCGGGACCCGCGGGTGATGATCGGACTTGATCCCATATGGACATGGGAGCAACCTGATGTGATCGCTTTGATGGCGGACAAGTGCGGCGTCTCATCTGATGTGCGGCATACCTCCGGGCCCGACGTGATCGACCCGGAACGGACGCTCGCGGCCCTCGACGCCTTCGCGGAGCGGCTTGCGGAAGCCGGGCGGAACCGCTCGCCGGTGCTGCTCGGCACCGGGCATCCGCACCGACTGCTCGGTTTCTACGCCGCTCTCGCGGACGCTCTGTCGGCGGCGGGATGTGCCGTCCTCACCCCTGCGCATGGTCACTGTGTCGACATAACGACCCGGTTCGGTCTACGCACGTACAACCTCGACTACGTACGGGGGGTCGCGCTGGTGCGCGAACCCGGGGTCGGGGCCGCCGGGCGTGAGACCGGCGCGCACACCCATTCACCCCTCCCGGTTCGCACCGCCCTGGCGGCCGCCGCGGAGGCCGGCGGGCCCCTCCCGGAGCTCGTGGTGGGAGACCACGGCTGGGTCTGCGGAGCAGGTCAGCTGGGGTTCGAGTCCATCGGTCTGGGTGACACCGACGACCCCGCCCTGTTCGTCGGAGAGGCAGAGGGGCGCGTGTCCGTGGTCGTTCCACTTGATGACGCTGTGCGGTCTGATTACTACCGACCGCTTACTCGCTATGTACTCAATCGAGCGTGTCTGTCACAGTAGGCCGCCGATGGCTGCTCCTCTTCCCCACTCGCATCACCCGCCCCTAATCTGGGGAGTGAGCACGCAACGACGAAGTGTCACCGGAAGGGGAAGCCGGTGACCGTCGAGTGCGGAAGGTTCAGGTGTGTCATGGCTGCTGGCGAGAGGCCTCTGAACGAGGTTCAGTTCCTTACCGTGGCGGAAGTCGCCTCGGTGATGCGAGTGTCGAAGATGACCGTGTACCGCTTGGTGCACAGCGGTCATCTGCCCGCGATCCGGGTGGGGAGGTCCTTCCGCGTCCCGGAGCAAGCGGTTCACGAGTACCTTCGCGAGTCCTACGTGGGGGTGGAGACGGCCTGACGGCGCTCCGGTGGGGCCCCGGGGCGCCATGATCGCGGCCCCGGGATTTCACCCGGAACCCCTCGATTACAACCTCGGCGCTCAGCCGGGTAGGCTGGCCCCTCATAGGTCGTATGGGCCCATGCAGCCCAGCACCGAGTAAAGAGAAGTGAGCGAGGGTAGTCGTGGGCTCTGTTATCAAGAAGCGGCGCAAGCGGATGGCGAAGAAGAAGCACCGCAAGCTGCTCAAGCGCACTCGCGTTCAGCGTCGCAACAAGAAGTAGCGACAATCGGTGGTCGCCTGCCCGAAGGCGGGCGACGCCGTGAGCGTGCGCTCTGTGGCCCCCCACCGGTCAGGTGGGGGGCCACAGTCGTGCCTGCCCGGCCGTCCGGCCGGGCGAACGCCGTGCGTACGTCTGTGCGTACGGCCGTGCGGCGAATGGCCGGGTCCGGTGGTACGTCCGCGGGCACCGTCACTTCGTGCATCGGGCGGTCATCACAGCGCAACACCAACCCGCTAACGTGGCCGGCACGGGGAACCCGGCAGACTACGGGCAGCATGAGTCGACGGCTGGAAGGAAGGCGCTGATCTTGGGCAAGGTCGTGCTCGTGACCGGAGTGGCCCGTCAGCTGGGGGGCCGGTTCGTACGGCGGATCCAGCGCGACCCCGAGGTGGACCGCGTGATCGCCGTGGACGCGGTCGCGCCTGAGCACCACCTGGGCGGAGCCGACTTCGTGCGGGCCGACCTGAGGCAGCCGACCATCGCCCGGGTGCTCGCCGAGTACTCCGTGGACACGGTCGTGCACATGGACGTGACGGGCACCCCCCTGGGCAGTGGCAGCCGGACCTCGGTCAAGGAGACCAACGTCATCGGCACCATGCAGCTCCTGGGCGCCTGCCAGAAGTCGCCGACGGTCAAGCGGCTGGTCGTGAAGTCCAGTACGAATGTGTACGGGTCGGCACCCCGGGACCCGGCGGTCTTCACCGAGACGACCCCGGCCAAATCTCTGCCCAGTGGCGGCTTCGCCAAGGACACCGTCGAGGTCGAGGGGTACGTGCGCGGCTTCGCCCGGCGCAGGCCCGACGTCGCCGTGTGCGTGCTGCGGCTCGCCAACATCCTCGGGCCGAGCGCGGATTCGCCGCTCGCCGCGTACTTCTCGCTGCCCGTGCTGCCCACGGTGCTCGGCTACGACCCGCGGCTGCAGTTCGTGCACGAGGACGACGTCATCGAGGTGCTGCGGATCGGGTCGCTGGAGCCGGAGCGCGGCACGCTCAACAGCGGCACGTTCAACGTCGCGGGCGACGGCGTCCTGCTGCTCTCGCAGTGCGCGCGCAGGCTGGGGCGGCCCACCGTTCCCCTGCTGATGCCGGCGGTGACCTGGGTGGGCTCGGCGCTGCGTACGCTGGGCATGACGGACTTCTCGCCCGAGCAGCTGAGGCTGCTCACCCACGGCCGGGTCGTGGCGACCCACCAGATGCGCGAGACGCTCGGCTACCGGCCCAAGTACACGACCGCGGAGACCTTCGCGGACTTCGCGCGCAGCCGAGGACCCGGACTCCTGCCCCCCGAGACCCTTGCCGGGGTCGTCGACAGGATCGCCGCACTGCCCGCTTCCGGCGGTGGTCACCTCCCGACGCAGAGCGCCAACTGAGGAGCGCATCAACAATGGCGGACGCCAAGGTCATTCCGTTCGACGACGACCGGTCCCGCAGCGGTGCCGTACCGCGGCCGGCCCGGCGTCGCGGTGCGGGGAGCCGGCGCCAGGGCGAGCCCGTGGTGGTTCGTGAGGTCCAGCCCCTGCCAGGACGAACGATTCAGCAGGATGATGTTCCTGTGACGCCCGAGGAACCGGTTGCCGCGGACACGGCGGAGCAGGGCGGCTGGGACCGGCGCATCGCCGGCGGCCTCGCCTTCCTGCGACGGCGGTTGACGGGCGACTACGAGGTCGACGACTTCGGCTACGACCAGGAGCTCACCGAGCAGGTCCTGATGTCCCTGGTGCGGCCCCTGTACGAGAAGTACTTCCGGGTCGAGGTGAAGGGCATCGAGAACATCCCGTCCGAGGGCGGGGCGCTCATCGTCGCCAACCATTCGGGGACGCTGCCGCTGGACGGCCTGATGATGCAGGTCGCCGTCCACGACAACCACCCCGAGGGCCGTCATCTCCGGCTGCTCGCGGCCGATCTGGTCTTCATGCTGCCGGTGGTCAACGAGCTGGCGCGCAAGGCCGGGCACACCCTGGCCTGTGCCGAGGACGCCGAACGGCTGCTGCAACGCGGTGAACTGGTCGGCGTGATGCCCGAGGGCTTCAAGGGCATCGGCAAGCCGTTCAGCGAGCGGTACAAGCTCCAGCGCTTCGGCCGCGGCGGCTTCGTGTCGACGGCCCTGCGTCAGGGCACCCCGATCATCCCGTGCTCGATCGTGGGCGCGGAGGAGATCTATCCGATGATCGGCAACGCGAAGACGCTGGCCCGCCTGCTGGGCTTCCCGTACTTCCCGATCACGCCGACCTTCCCGTGGCTCGGCCCGCTGGGCGCCGTGCCGCTGCCGACGAAGTGGACGATCCAGTTCGGCGAACCGATCCGTACGGACGGCTATCCGCCGGAGGCGGCGGAGGACCCGATGCTGATGTTCAACCTCACCGACCAGGTGCGGGAGCAGATCCAGCACACGCTGTACAAGCTGCTGGTGCAGCGGCGTTCGGTGTTCTTCTGACGGAACCTCGACTTGCGTGGCCGTGCGTGGACATGCGTGTGGGGCGCCCCCTTCCCGAAGGGGGCGCCCCACACGCATGTCGGCCGGGCCTAGTCGGCGTCCTCGCTGTCGATTCCCAGGCCCGGGAGCAGGCCCGGGAGCAGGGGCGGCAGGGTGACGTCCGGCTCGGACGGGGTGCTGTTCCTGCCGGACGGCGTGGCGCCGGTGTCGTCCTCGGGCGGGTCGAGCAGACCGCCCGTGCTGCCGCCGAGCAGCCCCTCGTCCTCGGTCTTGGACGTGGACGGCTTGGGCTTGCCCCCGCCGGACCCCGAGCCGCTCTCCGCGGCGGAGCTCCCGCCGGCGCTGGGCGCCGGACGCTCCGCACCGGACGAGCCGGACGACTCCGCGCTGGGCGCGCGGTGCCGGCCCGTGCCCTCCGGGGCGGGCGGCTGCGGGAGCAGCGACCGCAGCGGGTCGACCTCCTGGTCTATGGCGTCGAAGACCGAGCTGACCCCGCGACTCACGTCGCCGAGTTGCACGGGGAGCCGGTCGCGCAGGGCACCCCAGGCGTCGCGGTGCGAATGGGAGAAGGCGGAGAGGGCCTGGATGGGGCCCAGGGACTCCGGATCCCTCTCGTACGCCTCGTGCAGCAGGCGGTGGCCCTCGGAGGCGTCGTGCTGCATACCGGACAGCGCGCGCCGGACCTCGCCCAGGGACTCGTGGTCGAGGGGGCCGGAGCGGCCCCGCTCCATCAACCGGCGCGCCTCGCTCAGCCGGGTGGAGGCCTGGTCGAGGTAGAGCCGGCCGCGATCGCTGTCGCCGTCGGCCATCCCGAGCTTGAGGTCCTCCATCCCGCGCTTGAGTCCGTAGAGCGAGTCGCCCGGCAGGGCGTCGGAGCTGGCAGCGGCGACACCGCTGAAGGCTCCGGCTGCCACGCCGACGGTGAGCCCGCCCGCGGCGAGCCCCTTCGACAGGCGTGAACGTGGTCGCAGCTTCCCCAGGCCGGTCGCCCGGTGGGCGCCCCGGCGGTGGGACCGCTGCTCGGGAACCGGACGGTTCGCCGCGTCGCCTCCCGCGGCCGTGCCCTCCAGCAGCATGGCCTCCATGGCGGCCACCAGTTGGGCCCGCTGGACGACCTTGACCTCGGGGTCCAGCTCCGGTTTGGGCAGTTCGCCGAGGCCGGTCGCCAGGGACAGCATCCGGCTCTGCTCGGACCGGTCCACGGCGGCCGGAGCGGGTCCTTCGGACTGCTCGGCCGCCGAGCCCCGGTCGGAATGCTCCTCCAGGGCCTGGGCGAAGGCGTTCGTCCGCCGGTGCGCCGATACGTTAGCGATCACTGGCGGCACCTCCTCTCGTCATGACGGGTCGACTCCCCAGGGGGTCCTGAGGGTGCACGCCCCGACCGCGACCACACGATCGAGTGATCGCGCACGGCCAGGTTGTGACCACAGGGAGCCTGTATCCCGCACAACGAGCGGCTCGGCACTTGGGTTACGGACGACGGATGATCGGACCGCCAAGTCAACGGACTTTCACTGACGGTGAGTTGGACGTCGCTGAGCGTACGGGTCGAGCGGGGTCGTACCTGGGCCGTGTCCGGTCGCGTGCCGGGCCGGCGGACCGTGCGCGCGGTCCGTGGGGTACGCGGTCTCAGCGGGCGTCTTCCGGGAGGAGCCGGGCCAGTGTGCGCACCGCCCGGTACTGGAGGGTCTTGATCGCGCCCTCGTTCTTGCCCATCACGCGGGCGGTCTCGGCGACCGAGAGGCCCTGGAGGAAGCGCAGGGTCACGCATTCCTGCTGCTGGGGGTTGAGTCGGCGCACGGCGTCCAGCAGCGCCGCGTTCGAGAGGGACTCCAGGACGGAGTCCTCCGGTGAGCGTTCGACCTCGTTGGCGTCGAGCATCTCGCCGGTGGTCACTTCCAGGCGGAAGCGGCTCGACTTGAAGTGGTCCGCGACGAGGTTGCGGGCGATCGTCACCAGCCAGGCGCCGAAGTCGCGGCCCTGCCAGGTGAACGTGCCGATGCGCCGCAGGGCGCGCAGGAACGTCTCGCTCGTGAGGTCTTCCGCGGTCGCCTTTCCGCCGACGCGGTAGTAGATGTAGCGGTACACGGTGTCGCTGTACTGGTCGTAGAGCCGGCCGAAGGCTTCGGACTCGCCGGCCTGCGCTCGCTCCACCAGGTCCATCATCCGGGCGCTGTCACTGTCTGCGGCCGGGCGGCGTGCGGGGGTGGCCGACGCGTTCGAACGTCCTCGTCTGCCCACCGCCGCGCTGCCGTCCGCCAGTGCGTAGCACGGGCCGACGGGCGCGATGGAGACAGAGAGGGCGGGGACGGCGTACGCGGTGGGGACGAAGCCGCGCAAGTGGTCGAGGACCGTTGCGCGCAGCGTAGCCAGGCCCGAGGCGTCAACCCCGACGTGTGGGTACACGGGACTCCCAGAGGCAGAGCTTCCATCACGTGCAGTGCCGGACCGTTCACTCTTCGTGGCGAAGAACGGGGTCCGTCATGCGTCTGAGGAGAATAACGCTTCGTACAGGGAGTGCTACACCCAGTTGCTCAAATCATCGATTACGTCGCTTCTGTAACCGAACGACACCTCATCAAGTGCCTGGGAGTGACCGCTTCTTGATCGGATCGGTTCGTGTTCCGCCTGAGTCCGGGGCGTGTTGTGGCCGGGTGCCGTGCGCGTGACTGAGGGGCGCGGTGTGAGGGTATGACAGCAGGCCGGGCCGTCGCCCCCGCGACGGATACGGGGGCGACGGCCCGGAGGATGTTCGAGGGGGCTCAGCGGCGGCGGCGGTGCAGGGCGATCGCCGCCGCCGTGCCGCCCGCCACAGCGCCGACGCCCGCCGCGGCCGGGATGCCGACCTTCGCCGCCCTGCGGGCCGTGCGGTAGTCGCGCAGCCGCCAGTCGAGCGTGCGGGCGTGCTTGCGCAGCTTCGCGTCGGGGTTGATCGCGTAGGGGTGCCCGACGAGCGACAGCATCGGGATGTCGTTGTGGGAGTCGCTGTACGCGGCGCAGCGTCCGAGGTCCAGGCCCTCCGCCGAGGCGAGCGCGCGTACCGCCTCCGCCTTCGCGGGGCCGTGCAGGGGCTCGCCGACGAGCCTGCCGGTGTAGACGCCGTCCACCGACTCCGCGACCGTGCCGAGCGCGCCCGTCAGGCCGAGGCGGCGGGCGATCACCGTGGCGATCTCGACCGGGGCGGCCGTGACGAGCCACACCTTCTGGCCCGCGTCGAGGTGTGCCTCGGCCAGGGCGCGGGTGCCGGGCCAGATGCGCTCGGCCATGTACTCGTCGTAGATCTCCTCGCCGATCGACATCAGCTCGGAGACGCGGTGGCCCTTCACGATGGACAGCGCGGAGTCGCGCGCCTCCTGCATGTGCTCGGGGTCCTCGACGCCGGCCAGCCGGAACCACGCCTGCTGCCAGGCGAACCGGTAGAGCTCGCGGGTCTCGAAGAACTTCCGCTTGTAGAGGCCGCGCCCGAAGTGGAACAGGGCCGCACCCTGCATCACGGTGTTGTCGAGGTCGAAGAACGCGGCGGCCCTGTCGTCGCCGACCACGGGGAATTCCTGGTCGGCGCGTTCGGGCGCGAGGTCCTCGAGTTCCTGGGAGGTCTTGCGCGCTGCCTCCGCCGAGGCCTCGCCTGCCAGCACGCTCCGCGCGGTGGCGGAGCGCCTACGGGGGGTGAGCCATCCGAGAGCGGCCATGGCGTGAGCATAGCCAGTCTGTTCGGTGGTTCCGGAGTCGGGAGGTTTGCGGGCTGTGAACTCTCGGCGACCGTGTCGTTAAGGAGGGCGTGCCGGGAACGTGCCGTGCGGCGCGGCGCAGGGGCCGGGACGGCGGGGGACGCGTGCGGCCGGAGGGGCGAGAATGGCCGGTATGAGTCCCATCTTCCGGCGCAGTGGGCGCCGCACGGAGAACAGCGAACCGCGGGAGCGGCTGGTCACCCTGATCGGCAAGCCCGACTGCCATCTGTGCGAGGACGCGCAGGACGTCGTGGAGAGGGTCTGCGGCGATCTCGGCGTGCCGTGGGAGAAGAAGGACATCACGCAGGACGAGGAGCTGCACCGCGCGTACTGGGAGGAGATCCCGGTGGTGCTGGTGGACGGGGCGCAGCACACGTTCTGGCGGGTGGACGAGGAGCGGCTGCGGCGGGCGCTCACCTCGTAGTCGGCCCGCGGGCGCGGGCGCGCTCGGCCCGGGGGAGGCGCGGCGGGTGGAAATCAGGCGCGACCGAGCAGTCCTTGGCTTCCCGAAAGTCACTTAGGATCGAGGGCGATTCGGACTCGGGGGCGGGGATCGTAGAGGAGAGTGTGCGGCTTTGCCCCCAACATGCGAGGAACGAAGGTGCTCGTGCGCCGGTTCCATACGGGTGTGCCGGGGTCGCGTGACCCCGGTCACGTTGGCCGGGCAAATCGGACACCATCTTTGTGCACGCGTTCACAAAGACATAGCCTGCATTCGACGGGGCGGTCTAGGTACGTGTGACCGCCTGAAGCCCCGCGCTACCCGCAGGAGCACCGTGGCAACTGGCCGAACTCACCGAACGGCGACCCGCAGCCGAGGGATTCCCGAGGCCACCGTCGCCAGGCTTCCGCTGTACCTCCGAGCCCTCACCGCCCTGTCGGAGCGCTCGGTGCCCACGGTCTCCTCCGAGGAGCTCGCGGCCGCGGCGGGGGTCAACTCCGCCAAGCTGCGCAAGGACTTCTCCTACCTCGGTTCGTACGGGACGCGCGGTGTCGGCTACGACGTCGAGTACCTCGTCTACCAGATCTCCCGCGAGCTCGGCCTGACGCAGGACTGGCCCGTCGTCATCGTCGGCATCGGCAACCTCGGCGCGGCCCTCGCCAACTACGGCGGGTTCGCCTCGCGCGGGTTCCGCGTCGCCGCGCTGATCGACGCCGACCCCGCGATGGCCGGCAAGCCCGTCGCCGGCATCCCGGTCCAGCACACCGACGAGCTCGAGAAGATCATCGACGACAACGGTGTGTCGATCGGTGTCATCGCGACCCCGGCCGGTGCCGCCCAGCAGGTCTGCGAGCGGCTCGTGGCCGCCGGTGTGACCTCCATCCTGAACTTCGCGCCGACCGTGCTGTCCGTGCCGGACGGCGTCGACGTGCGCAAGGTCGACCTCTCCATCGAGCTTCAGATCCTCGCCTTCCACGAGCAGCGCAAGGCGGGCGAGGAGGCCGAGGCGCAGGCCGTGGCCGAGGCGACGAAGGACTCCGGGAAAGGGCCCGACGGGGATGTCCCCGCCGTGATGCCGGCATGAGTCTGCTCGTTGTCGGGCTGAGCCACCGCAGCGCTCCGGTCAGCGTCCTGGAGCGGGCCGCGCTGTCCGCGGACGCCCAGGTCAAGCTGCTCCAGGACACGGTCGCCGCCGAGCCGTCCGCCGAGGCCGCGGTGCTCGCCACCTGCAACCGGATCGAGCTCTACGCCGACGTGGACAAGTTCCACGCGGGCGTCGCCGAGCTCTCCACGCTGCTCGCGCAGCACAGCGGGGTCGGGCTGGACGAGCTCACCCCCCACCTCTACGTGCACTACGAGGACCGCGCGGTCCACCACTTCTTCTCGGTGGCCTGCGGGCTCGACTCGATGGTCGTGGGCGAGGGGCAGATCCTCGGCCAGATCAAGGACGCCCTCGCCACCGCCCAGGAGCTGCACACGGCCGGGCGGCTGCTGAACGACCTGTTCCAGCAGGCGCTGCGGGTCGGCAAGCGCGCCCACTCGGAGACCGGCATCGACCGGGCCGGGCAGTCCCTGGTGACGTTCGGCCTCGAACAGCTCTCGGCGGGTGCCCCCGTCGAGGCCTGGGCCCGGGGCAAGCGGGCCCTGGTGATCGGCGCGGGCTCGATGTCCTCGCTCGCCGCGGCCACGCTCGCGCGCGCCGGGGTCGCCGAGGTCGTCGTCGCCAACCGGACGTTCGACCGGGCCGAGCGCCTCGCCGAGATCCTCAACGAGCAGGGCGGCACCGACCTGCCCGCGCGCGCGATCCCCATGGACGCGGTCCCCGACGAACTGACACGTGCCGACATCGCGGTCTCCTGCACCGGCGCGACCGGTCTGGTCCTGCCGGCCGGCGCCGTCGCCGCGGCCGTCGAGGGACGCACCGGCGCACCGGCCCTGCGGCGCGCGGCCGTGCGGTCCGGGCTGCCGCCCACCAGCGTCGGCACCGAGGAGGGCTGCCCGCTGGAGCTGTCCGCCGTGCAGGGCGCCAACGGCTTCTCCGTCATGGGGGAGGCCGCGGTGGCCGGCATGGACGCGGCGACCCTGGAGCAGCACGCCGCCTGGGTGGACAACGGCACGGTCGACCGACGTGACAACCGCCACTCGCTGGACGCCGACTCCGACGTGATCACCGCCCTCGCCGCGACCGCGGCCCTGGTCGGACGGGTGCCCGAGCGCCGCAGGCCCGAGTCCGCCGTCGAGGCGCCCCGGCCCGCTCCCGTGCTCTCGCTGCTCGACCTGGCCATGCCCCGTGACATCGACGCGGCCGTGCACCGGCTGCTCGGCGTGCGGCTGGTCGACATCGAGTCGCTGGCGGAGGCGTCCGCGGACGCGCCGATGGCGGCCGACGTGGACCAGGTGCGGCGTATCGTCTCCGACGAGGTCGCCGCCTTCGGCGCCGCTCAGCGGGCCGCGCACATCACGCCGACCGTCGTGGCGCTGCGGACGATGGCCGCCGACGTCGTGGCCGGCGAGATCGCCCGGCTCGACGGCCGGCTGCCCGGCCTCGACGAGAAGCAGCGCGGCGAGATCACCCAGACCGTGCGACGCGTGGTGGACAAACTGCTGCACGCGCCGACCGTACGGGTCAAGCAGTTGGCCGCGGAGCCCGGCGGTGCCGGGTACGCGGACGCGCTGCGGACCCTTTTCGACCTGGACCCCGAGACGGTGGCCGCCGTCTCGCGGGCCGAGGACAGCAAGCACACCGAGAGCGTCATGAACGCAGAGAACGCCGAGAACCGAGGGCGAGCATGAGTGAGCCGCGTGAGCCGAAGGGGCGCGCACCGGCTGCCGCACCCCTTGGGCGAACAGACCAAGAAGGGGTCCTGAGGCTGGGGACCAGGCGCAGCAAGCTCGCCATGGCGCAGTCCGGGCAGGTTGCCGACGCCGTGAGCCGGGTGACCGGACGTCCCGTCGAGCTCGTGGAGATCACGACCTACGGGGACACGTCCCGGGAGCACCTGTCGCAGATCGGCGGCACGGGCGTCTTCGTGACGGCCCTGCGCGACGCGCTGCTGCGGGGCGAGGTGGACTTCGCCGTGCACTCCCTCAAGGACCTGCCGACGGCGCAGCCCGCGGAGCTGGTGCTCGCGGCGGTCCCGGTGCGCGAGGACGCGCGTGACGTACTCGTCGCGCGGGACGGCCTCACGTTCGCCGAGCTTCCGGACGGGGCGCGCATCGGTACCGGCTCGTCGCGTCGCATGGCGCAGCTGAACGCGTACGCGCGCAGCCACCGCACGGAGATACGGACCGTCCCGATCCGGGGGAACATCGACACCCGCATCGGGTACGTGCACTCCGGTGAGCTGGACGCCGTGGTACTCGCCGCCGCCGGTCTGCGCCGCATCGGCCGGATCGCCGAAGCGACCGACTTCCTGCCGGTCGACACCGTTCTGCCCGCCCCCGGCCAGGGGGCACTGGCGATCGAGTGCGCTGCGGACAACGCAGCCCTCGCCGCCGCGCTCGCCGAGCTCGACGACCCGGTCACCCGGGTCGCCGTGACCGCCGAGCGGTCCCTGCTCGCCGCCCTGGAGGCCGGCTGCAGCGCACCTGTGGGTGCGTTCGCCGACCTTCTGGCCGACGGGCAGATTGTCAGCGAAATGCGCCTGCGCGGCGTCGTCGGCACGACCGACGGCTCGACGCTGGTGCAGTTGTCCACCACCGGTCCCGTGCCCGAGACACATGACCAAGCAATGGAGCTCGGCCGTGAACTCGCCGCCGAGATGCTTGCCAAGGGCGCGGCCGGTCTGATGGGGGAGCGAGCACATTGAGCCCCACCACCCTTCCCGCCGGCCTCGAACACGGGCACGTCACCTTCCTCGGTGCCGGACCCGGGGATCCGGGACTGCTGACTCTGCGCGCCGTCGAGGCGCTGGCGAACGCGGATGTCCTGGTCGCCGAACCCGAAGTGCTCGACGTCGTCCGCACGCACGCCAGGGCGGACGTCACCGTGCTCGACACCGATTCGGGTCCGAGCCCGGACACACCTCAACTGACGGTGGTTGACGGCGCGTCAACCACCCCTGGCGTCCCCGCGTCGAAGGACGCGGCCAATATTGTCATGGGGGCCGCGAGGGGTGGCAGGCGGGTCGTCCGTGCGGTCTCGGGCGACCCCGGACTCGACGCGTACGCCGCCGAGGAGATGCTCGCCTGCGTCGCCGCGGGCGTGCCCTTCGAGGTGGTGCCCGGTGTGGCCACCGCGGTCGGTGTGCCCGCGTACGCCGGTGTGCCGCTGCGCGACGCCCAGGGCGCGGACGTGCGGTTCGTGGACGCCCGCACCGCGTCCGGCCGTTGCTGGACCGAGGTCGGCGCGTCCGACGGGACCGTGGTCGTCTCGGCGACCCTGGACTCCGTGGGTGCCGCGGCCGGGGAGCTCGTCGCGGCGGGGCGCAAGCCCGACACGCCGATGACGGTGACCGTCGCCGGCACGACCACGCGGCAGCGGACCTGGTCCGCGACGCTCGGGACGATCGCGCAGACGCTGAAGCAGGCGAAGGTGCTGCCCTCGCCGGACGGCGGACGGCCCGTGATAGTCGTGGTCGGTGAGCGTTCCGCGGCCGCCCAGCGCGACCAGTTGTCGTGGTTCGAGTCCAAGCCGCTGTTCGGCTGGAGGGTGCTCGTCCCGCGTACGAAGGAGCAGGCGGCCTCGCTCTCCGACCAGTTGCGGTCCTACGGCGCCGTGCCCCACGAGGTGCCGACGATCGCCGTCGAGCCGCCGCGCACCCCGCAGCAGATGGAGCGCGCGGTCAAGGGCCTGGTGACGGGCCGTTACGAGTGGATCGCGTTCACCTCGGTCAACGCCGTGAAGGCGGTGCGGGAGAAGTTCGAGGAGTACGGGCTCGACGCGCGTGCCTTCGCGGGCATCAAGGTCGCGGCCGTCGGCGAGCAGACCGCCAACGCGCTGATCGCCTTCGGTGTGAAGCCCGACCTGGTGCCGAGCGGCGAGCAGTCGGCCGCCGGCCTCCTGGAGGACTGGCCGCCGTACGACCCGGTCTTCGACCCGATCGACCGGGTGTTCCTGCCGCGCGCCGACATCGCCACGGAGACGCTCGTCGCCGGGCTCATCGAGCTGGGCTGGGAGGTCGACGACGTCACGGCCTACCGGACCGTGCGCGCCTCGCCGCCGCCGGCCGAGACCCGGGAGGCGATCAAGGGCGGCGGCTTCGACGCGGTCCTGTTCACCTCGTCGTCCACCGTGCGGAACCTGGTCGGCATCGCCGGCAAGCCGCACAACGTGACGGTCATCGCGTGCATCGGTCCGGCGACCGCCAAGACGGCGGAGGAGCACGGGCTGCGGGTCGACGTCATGGCCCCGGAGCCGTCCGTGCACAGGCTGGCGGAGGCGCTCGCGGACTTCGGGCTGCGCCGCAGGGCCGCCGCGCTGGAGGCCGGCGACCCCGTGACCCGGCCCAGCGAGCGGCGCCCGGGCTCCCGGCGGCGCCGCACGACCTAGCGCGGCAGCCGTACGTCGTACGCGTCGGCACGCCCGGTGTCCCCCGAGAGGGCGCCGGGCGTCGTCATGCCGCCTCCGGGGGCACCGCGTGGCCGAAGCGCAGCAGGTTCGCCGGGTCGTACACCGCCTTCGCGTGCTGGAGGAACGCGTACACCTCGGGGGTCCAGGCGCGGGCGCGGTCCGGCTCGTCGCCCGGGGTGCCGTGGATGTTGACCATGGTCAGCCCCGTGCCGTAGGGGGCCATGGCGCTCTGGAGCCCGGCGGTGGCGGCCTGGACCGCCATGGCGGCCTCGGGGTCCGGCACGACGCCGACGGCCTCCAGCAGGAACCGCGCGTCGCGGGCGCAGACCGTGTCGTCGACGGCGGCCGGACGCGCCAGCGCGCCGCCCATGGCGCGCAGCTGCACCGCGTGCAGCGGGCAGTCCGCTCCCGGGCCGGCCCGGTCCAGGAGCGCCCGTACGGCGTCGGGGGACAGGTCCGGCAGCAGTACGCAGGACTCCCGTGCCGGCAGCGGGTCGGCGGGTTCGGCGTAGACGCGGTCCGTAGACGCGTAGTCGAGTTCCGCCACCGTGTCGACGGTCACGGGCGCGGCGGCGCGGACGGGGGCGAGCAGCCGTTCGCCCTCGGCCGGATCGCCGGTCCAGGCGGCCACGACCCGGGCCCAGAAGCCGCCGCGCAGGGGTTCGGGGATCTCCGGGAGGGGCGGCAGCCGCAGCAGCGCGAAGGCGCTGTTCATCTCCTCGGGCACCGTCCTGACCCAGTCCAGCCAGGTGCGCAGGACGGTCCCGGCGTGCTCGCCGGGGAAATGGACGCCGCCGCCGAGGAGCCGGGCCGGCGGCAGCAGCCCGCACACCATCGACGTCACGACGCCGACGTTGCCCTTGCCGCCGCGGAGCGCCCGGAACAGTTCGGGCTCGCCCGCGGCGTCCACGTCGCGCAGCGTCCCGTCGGGCGTGACCACCTCGAAGGAGCGGACCAGGTCGGACGCGTAGCCGTGGGTCCGGCCGAGTACGGGGAGCCCGCCGCCCAGCGTGTAGCCGACCGCGCCGACGCCCGAGGACGAGCCGGCGAGGGCGCCGAGTCCGTGCGGGGCGGCCGCCTCCAGGACGTGCCGCCACCTCGCTCCGGCGGCGACCGTCGCGGTGCGCGCACGCGGGTCGATCCGTACGCCGGTCATGCGGGCGGTGCTGATCAGCAGGCCGCCGTCGACGGTGTGGTTGGCGCCGTGGCCGGTGGCCTGGACGGCGACGGGCGTGCCGGTGGCGGCGGCCCAGCGCATCGCCGTCACGACGTCGGCCGTGCCCGTCGCCCCGACGACGACGTCGGGCGCGAACTGCCCGGACAGGTTGAAGCCGGTCACCTCGTCCGCGTACCCGTCGTCCCCGGGTCTCAGGACGGGACCGGCGATCCCGGACAGGGCGAAGAGGTCGGGCACGGCGTGCGTGGCGGTCATCGCGTCCTCCCGGAAGCGCGGGACGGGGTGCGCGGCGGAGTACCGGCGGCGGCCCGGGCGACGCGGCCGCCCGCCTCCCCGCCCCACCAGCTTGGACCCGGGGGGCGGGCTGCGCACGTGGGGTGCGGGGGCGCCCGAGGGGGCCGCGGACTCCGACGGGCCGTCGGCAAATGGGGCCGCCGGGCGGGCGTAGCGTAGGTCCCATGACGACGTACGGATCCTTCCCCGGCACCCGGCCGCGGCGGCTGCGGACCACTCCCGCGATGCGGCGCATGGTCGCCGAGACCCGGCTGCACCCCGCGGACTTCATCCTCCCGGCGTTCGTGCGCGAGGGCGTCTCCGAGCCCGTGCCGATCGCGGCCATGCCCGGCGTCGTGCAGCACACCCGGGACAGTCTGAAGAAGGCGGCGGCCGAGGCGGTGGCGGCCGGTGTCTCCGGGATCATGCTGTTCGGCGTGCCGGAGGAGTCGAAGAAGGACGCGGTCGGCACCCCGGGCACGGACCCGGACGGCATCCTCCAGGTCGCCCTGCGCGACGTCCGCGCCGAGGTCGGCGACGATCTGCTGGTGATGTCCGACCTGTGCCTCGACGAGACCGTCGACCACGGGCACTGCGGTGTGCTGGACGAGCAGGGCCGGGTGGACAACGACGCGACCCTGGAGCGGTACGCGGAGATGGCCCAGGTGCAGGCCGACGCGGGGGCCCATGTGGTGGGGCCCAGCGGGATGATGGACGGCCAGGTCGGGGTGATCCGCGACGCCCTCGACCAGATCGGCCGGGAGGACGTGTCGATCCTCGCCTACACGGCCAAGTACTCCTCGGCCTTCTACGGGCCGTTCCGGGAGGCCGTCGGCTCCTCGCTGAAGGGCGACCGCAAGACGTACCAGCAGGACCCCGCGAACCTGCGGGAGTCCATGCGGGAGCTGGCGCTCGACCTGGAGGAGGGCGCCGACATGGTGATGGTGAAGCCCGCCGGTCCCTACCTCGACGTCCTGGCGCGGGTCGCGGACGCGGTGGACGTGCCGGTGGCCGCCTACCAGATCTCCGGCGAGTACTCGATGGTGGAGGCCGCCGCGGAGAAGGGCTGGATCGACCGGGACAGGGCGATCCTGGAGACCCTCACCGGGATCAAGCGGGCCGGCGCGCGGAACATCCTGACGTACTGGGCGACCGAGGCGGCGCAGCGACTGCGCTGAGCGGCTGCGGGGGATGCCGGCCGCGGCCGGTTGCCGCCGGGGGTGCTGCCGGGACGGGCGGGCGCGTGAATGTGCCCGCCCGTCGGTCCCCCCAAACCCGGCGGGCGGTGTCCTTTCCCGGAATCTCGGTGGTCAGGGCACCATCAAGTCGCCCTGGGAGTTAGGTTGTTGTCCGTCCAGTGACACGACCCTCCAGGGAGATGCCCCATGCCCGGTGATGCTCTCAGCCAGGACCCGGCCGAGCTGAGGAGGAGGATCGACACCACCAAGGCGCACCCGGCCCGTGTCTACGACGTCTTCCTCGGAGGCAAGGACAACTACGAGGTCGACCGGAACGCGGCCGCCGCGGCGCTCGCGGCCAACCCGCGCGGCTACCTCGACGTCCGGCACAACCGGGACTTCCTGCGCCGGGCCGTGACCACCCTGACCCGGGACGAGGGCATCCGGCAGTACCTGGACATCGGCACCGGCCTGCCGACCCAGGAGAACGTCCACCAGATCGCCCAGCGCATCGCCCCGGACTCCCGGGTCGTGTACGTCGACAACGACCCGGTCGTCCTCGCCCACGCGCGCGCCCTGCTCACCAGCGGGCCCGAGGGCCGAACCGATTACATCGACGCGGCGCTGGAGGACCCCGGCCAGATCCTGGACGCGGCCGCCAAGACCCTGGACCTGGAGCGGCCTGTGGCCCTCGCGCTGGTGGCGATCCTGCACTTCGTCGAGGACGAGCAGGCGTACCCCATCGTGCGGGAGCTGATCGACGCGCTGCCCTCCGGCAGCCGCCTGGTGCTCAGCCACCTCACCGAGGACCTCAACCCGGAGAACATCCGCGCGGTCCAGCGGACGTACACCGAGCGCGGTTTCACCTTCGTGCTGCGTTCGCGGGCCGAGGTCGAGCGGTTCCTCACCGAGAGCGGCCTGGAGGTCGACGAGCCCGGTGTCGTCCCCGCCCACCACTGGCGGCCGGACGGCGCGGCGCCCGTGCCCGAGCAGCCGGAGCCCGGCTACCTGGCCACCCTCGACGACATCGAGAAGGTCAGGTACCGCGACATCAACGACGTGACGGACGCGGACATCAACGTCTACGCGGTCACGGGCCGCAAGCCCTGAGCCGGCCGGCCCGGTTCCGCCTGTGCCCGCGCGGACGGGCGGGCACGGACGGACGGGCGGGCGGGCACGGGCGGAACCGGGCCCGCGATCACTCCGTGGCGAACCAGGTCTCCGCGAGCGCGTCCAGGGTCGGCCGGGGCGGATCGGGCATCGTGTGCAGGTACCAGGGCAGATTGCTGTAGACGTGCAGCAGGGTGTACGCCATCAGCGTGTGCGGGTCGAACGGGGCCCGCCCGTAGGCCTCGTAGAACCGCTTGAGCAGCCGGGGCCGGCCGCACGCGATGAACAGGGCGACCCCCACGAAGTCGTACGCAGGGTCGCCGATCAGCGCGGGCTCGAAGTCGAACAGGCCCGTCAGGCGCCAGCCGTCCGGGTCCACCGTCAGGTGCTGGCGCATGAACTCCGTGTGCAGCAGCACGCGCCGCGGCGGCGGGGCCAGCGGCACCGAGCTGAGGAACCACGGAATCTGCTCCAGCCACTCCTGGCCGAGGCCGACCTCGCGCTGCTGCTCCACGGCGTTCACGCGCTGCGCGTCGACGAACAGCCCCCACTGGGACGGGCCGACGCAGTTCCTGAGCGGCGCCGGGTCCAGCGCGTGCAGCGCCGCGAGGGCCTCGCCGGCCTCCGTGACGATGCGGTCCTGGTCCGCGGCCGGAATCCGCGGCCACGCCTCCGCGAGGCTCTCGCCCGGCAGCCGGGACATCAGGACGAAGTGCCAGCCGTTCTTGTACGCGCCCGCCGAGTACAACTGCGGTGTGGGCACGGGCAGTCTGCCGTACACGTGGGTCAGGACCCGCTCCTCGCGCAGCGCGTCCAGCTTCTCGAACGCGGGGAACAGCTTCACGACGTGGGCCGCGCCGACCGAGTACACCGGCAGCGACCCCTCGACGAAGCGGATCAGCGGTTTCGCCGTGATCCCGAGCCGTTCGCACAGGTCCATGACGGCGGGCCGCAGCAGGGCCTCGTCCCGGACGACGTCCTCCAGCTCCTCGCCGGTCTCAACGAGTGGCAGCATGACGGCTCCACGCCATCCGGTCGTCCGGGGTGACGGAGAAGGGCAGTGCAGTGCTCATCGCGCTCCCAGCGTGCGGTCCAACAGGGTCCGGAATCAGCGGAGTCGGGCCGTGCGCCCCGCCGCATCGCATACTTCGGGGTACGTCCCGGCGCCTCAAGCAATGGCCCTCACGTGTGCGGAGCGTGAGGTCCGGGAGGGCGTACGACGGGGGCGCGCGCGGGGCACGGTCGATCCCGCACGGCTGCCCGTGACCGCGGCTCCCGGAGGCACCGCGGTCCGGCGACCACTGTCCCGGAGGGCACCGCTCACGTGTACGCCTTCGCCGCGCTTCACCCGAACGGGAAGCGGAGTGCGCCGGTGGCCGATCCGGCGCGCGCGGCGGTGCCCGAGCCGGTGCGGGGCGCCGCACGACGAGGCCGGCCCCGGCGGGACCATGAGGTCCCGCCGGGGCCGGAGAGGCGTTCGCGCCGGTCAGAGGCGGTCGGGCGTCCTGATGCCGAGCAGGGCCATGCCCTGGTGGAGCGTGCGGGCCGTCAGGTCGACGAGGGCCAGCCGGTTCTCGACGACCTCCGGCGGGTTGGCGTCGCTCAGCACGTGGCACTGGTCGTAGAACGTGGTCAGGTGCGAGGCCAGCTGGTACAGGTACGCGGTCAGCTTGTGCGGCTCGTAGCCCGCGGCCACGTCCATGAGCAGCTCGCCGAACTGGTCCAGGTGCAGACCCAGCGCGCGCTCGGCCGGGGCCAGCGCCAGCTCCGGGTGGGCCACCGGACGGGCGTCCCCGGCCTTCCGCAGGATCGACTGGATACGGGCGTACGCGTACTGGAGGTACACGCTCGTGTCGCCGTTGAGCGACACCATCTGGTCCAGGTCGAACTTGTAGTCGCGGACGGCGGACGTGGACAGGTCCGCGTACTTCACGGCCCCGATGCCGACGTGCCGGCCGTTCTCCAGGATCTCGTCCTCGGTCAGGCCCACCTTCCCGGCCTTCTCGCGGACCACGGCCGTGGCGCGGTCGATCGCCTCGTCGAGCAGGTCGACCAGCCGGACCGTCTCGCCCTCACGGGTCTTGAACGGCTTGCCGTCCTTGCCGAGGACCGTGCCGAAGGCGAGCTGCTGCGCCTTCGTGTCCTCGTTGAGCCAGCCCGCCCTGCGCGCCGTCTCGAAGACCATCTTGAAGTGCAGCGACTGGCGGGCGTCGACCACGTACAGGAGCGTGTCCGCCTTCAGGCCGAAGACGCGGTCGCGGATCGCCGAGAGGTCGGTGGCCGCGTAGCCGTAGCCGCCGTCCGACTTCCGCACGATCAGCGGGACCGGGTTGCCGTCCGGGCCCTTGACGTCGTCGAAGAACACGCACAGCGCGCCCTCGGAGCGGACCGCCACCCCGGACTCCTCCAGGAGCCGGCAGGTCTCCTCGAGCATGTCGTTGTAGCCCGACTCGCCGACCACGTCCGGGTCGCTGATCTCCATGTCGAGCTTGTCGAAGACCGAGTAGAAGTAGATCTTCGACTCGTCGACGAACCTCTGCCAGAGATCCAGGGTCTGCGGCTCGCCGGCCTGGAGGTCGACCACCCGGCGGCGGGCACGCGTCTTGAACTCCTCGTCGGAGTCGAACAGGACGCGGGCGGCCTTGTAGATCCGGTTGAGGTTCGACATGGCCTCCTCGCCGGAGACCGCCGTGTCCTCGGAGCCGCTGCGGTGGTCCAGCTCGTGCGGGTGCTCCAGGAGGTACTGGATCAGCATGCCGAACTGGGTGCCCCAGTCGCCGATGTGGTGGCGCCTGACGACGGTCTCGCCGACGAACTCCAGGATGCGCACGACCGCGTCGCCGATCACCGCGGACCGGAGGTGGCCGACGTGCATCTCCTTGGCCACGTTCGGCTGGGCGTAGTCGATGACCGTGGTGCCCGGGTGGTCGGTGTGGGCGACGCCGAGGCGGTCCGCCGGGTCCGTGGCGCGGGCGGCCAGGTTCTCGGTGATCGCCCGGTCGGTGATCGTGATGTTCAGGAAGCCGGGCCCGGAGACCTCGACGTCCTCGATCACGTCACCCTTCACGATCCGCTCGACGACCTCGGCCGCGAGGGCGCGCGGGTTGGCCCCGGCCTTCTTGGCGAGCGCCAGGATGCCGTTCGCCTGGAAGTCCGCCCGGTCGCTGCGTCGCAGCAGCGGGTCCGCGGAACCGGCGTCCGGCAGGGCTGCCGTGAGCGCGTCGGCCAGCCGCTGGTGGACGGAGGCGGTGAGGGACGTGACCGAGGCCATGGAGTGGGTGCCGTTCTCCTCGTGCGTACGGATGGACGACCAGTATCCCATGGGGGTAAAGGGGTTTTCCCGGACCAGGGGCGGGGACGGGGGCGGCCCGGCCCCTCACGGCCCCCGGCCCGCCCGGTCCCGCGCGGGCGCCGGACAATGCGGTGGACCGGCATGCTGAAGAGGTGTTTTCGTGGATGCGGGCCGAGCTGGGAGGATGAGCCGGTCTGCCGTGCGAACCGTACCGCCGGCCCATGACGATTCCTTGAGAAAGAAGGACGTGCCGATCGTGGCTCAGAGCACCGAGACCACCGACTGGGTCTCCCGTTACGCGGATGAGGTCATCGAGGAGTCGGAGCGTCGGGCCCCGGGCAAACCCGTCGTCGTCGCGTCCGGACTGTCACCCTCCGGCCCGATCCACCTCGGCAACCTGCGCGAGGTCATGACGCCCCACCTGGTCGCCGACGAGATCAGGCGGCGCGGGCACGAGGTCAGGCACCTGATCTCGTGGGACGACTACGACCGCTACCGCAAGGTGCCCAACGGCGTCCCCGGGACCGACGCGTCGTGGGCCGAGCACATCGGCAGGCCCCTCACGTCCGTGCCCGCCCCGAAGGGCTCCGCGTACCCGAACTGGGCCGAGCACTTCAAGGCCGCGATGGTCGAGGCGCTGGCCGGGATGGGCGTCGAGTTCGACGGGATCAGCCAGACGGAGCAGTACACCTCCGGCGCCTACCGCGAGCAGATCCTGCACGCGATGCGGCACCGGGGCGACATCGACGCCATCCTCGAGCAGTACCGGACCAGGAAGGCGCCCGCCAAGAAGTCGCAGAAGCCCCTCGACGAGGCCGAGCTGGAGGCCGCGGAGGGCTCCGGCGCCGCCGCCGAGGACGACGGCACGGGCAGTGCCGGGTACTTCCCGTACAAGCCCTACTGCGGCGGCTGCGGCAAGGACCTCACCACCGTCACGGCCTACGACGACGACACCACCGAGCTGACCTACACCTGCGCCGAGTGCGGCTTCTCGGAGAGCGTCCTGCTGAGCGGGTTCAACCGCGGCAAGCTGGTGTGGAAGGTCGACTGGCCGATGCGCTGGGCGTACGAGGGCGTCGTCTTCGAGCCGAGCGGCGTCGACCACTCCTCGCCGGGGTCGAGCTTCCAGGTCGGCGGGCAGATCGTCGGCGCGATCTTCGGCGGCAAGCAGCCGATCGGTCCCATGTACGCCTTCGTGGGCATCTCCGGCATGGCGAAGATGTCGTCCTCCAAGGGCGGCGTCCCCACCCCCGGTGACGCGCTGCGGATCATGGAGCCGCAGCTCCTGCGCTGGCTCTACGCCCGCCGCAGGCCCAACCAGTCGTTCAAGATCGCCTTCGACCAGGAGATCCAGCGGCTCTACGACGAGTGGGACAAGCTGGAGGGCAAGGTCGCCGACGGCTCCGTCCTGCCGGCGGACGCCGCCGCACACGCGCGTGCCGTGCGCACCGCGGCGGGGGAGCTGCCGAGGACGTCCCGGCCGCTGCCGTACCGGACGCTCGCGTCCGTCGCCGACATCACCGCGGGCGCCGAGGACCAGACGCTGCGCATCCTCGGCGAGCTGGACCCCGGGAGGCCGCTCACCTCCCTGGACGAGGTCCGGCCGCGGCTCGACAAGGCGGAGACCTGGATCAACACCCAGGTCCCGGCCGAGGAGCGCACCGTCGTGCGCGACGAACCCGACACCGGGCTCCTGTCGTCCCTCGACGACCAGGGCCGCGAGTCGCTGCGGCTGCTCCTCGACGGGCTCGCCGCGAACTGGTCCCTGGACGGCCTGACGCACCTCGTCTACGGCGTTCCCAAGGTCCAGGCGGGCTTCTCCGCCGACGCGACCGCCAAGGAGCTCCCGGCGGAGATCAAGGTCGCCCAGCGCACGTTCTTCGCGCTGCTCTACCACCTGCTCGTCGGCCGGGACACCGGGCCGAGGCTGCCCACGCTGCTGCTCGCGGTCGGCCAGGACCGGGTGCGCACGCTGCTCGGCGCCTGACGCGCGGCTCCACGGCCCACGAGGAGGGGGCGCCCGGTGACTCACCGGGCGCCCCCTCCTCGCACGTCGCCGGGTCTAGGCGATGTGGTCCTCCTCCAGCTCCGTGTTGAAGCGGTTCTGGAAGCGGCTCATGTAGCGCCGCAGCTCGCTGTCGGTGAGGGTCACGCCGTACGTCGCCTCGACGTTGCCGCCGAACTCACCCTTCGTCGGCAGGCCCTGGCCGGGCATGATCGACTGACGGAACACCTGGTAGAAGCTCTCCTCGCGGGACTTCTCGTCGGAGAGCGGCGACTGCTCCTCCCGCGGGGCCGGGATCGGCAGCGGTTCGGGCTCCGGGGCGCCGCCCTCGCCGAGCTGGCGCGTGCGGCCGGGACCCGCCGGGATCGGGAAGCTGCCCGTCTCCTCGGGGCCCGGCTCGTAGCGCTGCGACTGCTGCTCCGCGTACCACTGCTCGTACTGCTCCTCGGGCGCGTACGACGGGTCGTAGCCGCCCTCGTAGACGATCTCCTGGTGCGGCGGCGCGAACCACGGGCTGGAGTCGGGCTCCTCCGCGTACTCCAACTGCTCGCGCTGCTCCCGTTCGAGCTGTTCGAGCCGCTCCAGCTGCTCCGGGGTGGTGTAGCCGTCGTCGTCCTGGGGGCGGCGCCGGTCGTCGCCCCGGCCGGCCGGGCCGACCTGCGGCGGTCCGGCGGCGGGTGCCTCGACGCGTTCCAGTTCGGTCTGGTGGCGGGGGGCGGGGGGCAGGACGGCGGGTTCGATGCCGGCGGCGGCGAGGCCGGAGGGGGCGGTCTCGGCCAGCGGTACGCCGTAGCGGGCCAGGCGCAGGGGCATGAGGGACTCGACGGGGGCCTTGCGGCGCCAGGCGCGGCCGAAGCGGGAGCGCAGGCGGGCCTGGTAGACGAGACGTTCCTGCTCCAGCTTGATGACCTGTTCGTAGGAGCGCAGTTCCCACAGCTTCATGCGGCGCCACAGCAGGAAGGTGGGCAGCGGGGAGAGGAGCCAGCGGGTGAGGCGGACGCCTTCCATGTGCTTGTCGGCGGTGATGTCGGCGATGCGGCCCACGGCGTGCCGGGCGGCCTCGACGGAGACCACGAACAGGATCGGGATGACGGAGTGCATGCCGACGCCGAGCGGGTCGGGCCAGGCGGCGGCGCCGTTGAAGGCGATGGTGGCCGCAGTCAGCAGCCACGCGGTCTGGCGCAGCAGCGGGAAGGGAATCCTGATCCAGGTCAGGAGCAGGTCGAGCGCGAGCAGCACGCAGATGCCCGCGTCGATGCCTATCGGGAACACGTAGCTGAAGTTCCCGAAGCCCTTCTGCAGGGCGAGTTCGCGCACCGCCGCGTACGAACCGGCGAAGCCGATACCGGCGATGACGACCGCTCCGAAGACGACCACCCCGATGAGCAGCCGATGCGTCTTTGTGAGCTCGATAGGCGCGGTCACCCGTACTCCCCTCCCCTTACGACCTGTTGCGGCCAACAGGGTGGCACATGTGTGCGGTCCGCGGGTGCGCGGTTCGGCAGGAGCCCGGCCCCCGCGGGGGCCGGGCTCCGTCAAATGTCCTGGTCCGGCCGCGAATCGGCGGCCGGCGGGACGTAATGTCCCGGTTTTCTACGGGCCTGCGGTGTCAGTCCTTCTTGGCGGCGGACTTGCTCGCGCGCGGGGACGCGTCCTTGCTCTCGTCCGGACCCACGCTCGCGCCCTTGCCCGAGCTCCGGCTCGGGGAGGCGTCGGTGCCGGAGTCCGCGCCCGGAGAGGCGGCGGCGCCGCCCTCGTTGGCCGTCACCACGGACCGCACGGCCTCCTTGGCGGCCTTCTGCGCCGCCTTCGACAGGTCGGCGACCTTCGGGGACTCGTCGCCCGCGAGGCCCGCGCCGTTGTAGTCGAGCGTCACCACGACGTTCTCGACCCGCGTCACGACCGTCTGCTGCCTGAAGGTGCCTTCCTTCTTCTTCAGGTCGTACGTCACGAGCGTCGCCTCCTCGCCCGTGCCGGTCAGCGGCCGCGACTTCACGTTCTTCGCGTCCGTCACCGAGCGGGCGTCCTCCACCTGCTTGGCGTGGTACTCGGCGGCGAGCGTGTCCCCCTCGCCGCGGGTCGCGTCGGACTCGAAGCGCAGCAGCGACACGTTCAGCCAGCGGAACTGCGAGCCGTCCACGCCGTTGTTGTCCAGGCTGTCCCAGGAGCAGCTGCCGCGCGTCGCCGTGTCGTCCGACGAGCCCTCCTTGCCGGACTTGCTCCCCTTCGGCACCAGGTCCTTCAGGGACTTGGCGGAGAGCACGGCGCACGGCTCGGGCAGCTTCGCGTACGCGGCCTCCTTCACCACGGAGCCCGCCTCCGTCGCGGAGGGCGAGGCCGAGGAGCCGGACTCCTTCTTCGCGTCGCCGCCGGAGCCGTCGTCGGAGTCCGACGAGCAGCCGGAGGCCACGAGCATCACCGGGACGGCGGCTGCGCAGACGAGGATGCGGGTGAGTCGCTGTCGCTGTGCGGGTCGGTGCATGGTTCCTTCACTCAAGACGCTCGGGTGTGCGTGCGAACGGCCGCGTCCTCGGCCTGCCGCACTCGGTCGGGTCCGAGGGGTCACGGTACGCCGAACGGGACAACCGCGGCTCCGGTTCCACCGAGTCCGAAACCCCCGCGGAACGCCCCTAGTCGTTGAAGGTCCCGGCGAGCCGGTCGGCCAGTTTCCGTGCCCTGTCCTGCATGTCCTCGCTGCTCGGGACGTCCGTCGTGCTGGCCGGCTGCTCGTCGTACTGGATCGTCACGATCACGTTGGACGTGCGGAACACCACAGTCACGGTGCGCTGCCGGGAGTCGTTCAGGGCGTCGTCGAGGAACGCCTC
This sequence comes from Streptomyces fructofermentans, assembly GCF_014651055.1. Classification (GTDB taxonomy): domain Bacteria; phylum Actinomycetota; class Actinomycetes; order Streptomycetales; family Streptomycetaceae; genus Streptomyces; species Streptomyces fructofermentans. The sequence continues at coordinate 93,238 of NZ_BMWD01000028.1, read as the reverse complement.
GTCGCCGAGGTCGTCGAGCACGCGGGGCTGGAGGGCGGCCGGGACGGAGGTCGCGCCGGGCTCCCCCGAGGCGGTGCCGGAGGCGCTCGCGTCGCTGTCGGGGCCGTCCGAGCCGTCGGGGGAGGCCTCGTCCTCGTCCTGCGAGCCCTCGGCGGACGGTTCGTCCGACGAGCCGGACCCCGGCTGCGAACCGTCGTCGTCGCCGGAGTCCTCCGGCGACGAGGAGGGCTCCGGCAGGTCCGCCGCCGTCACCTTCCCGGCGAAGATGCGGGTCGCCTCGTCGTCGTCGCTGACCGCGTTCTCGTACGAGACCACGCGCTCGAAGTCCACAAGGAGGTGGTCCGTCACGCTCGCGGCCTCCGCCTTCCAGCGGCAGCCGACCTTGCGGTCCGTGTCGAAGGTCGGCGTGGCGGTGCCCGCGTACGCCTTCTCCCGCTGCCTCTCGTCGGTGATCTGCCCGATCCCCGGCAGGAGCGCGTCCAGGGTGTTCTGGGAGACCGCGGCGCACGGCTCGGGAAGCGTGCGGTACTTGCCGGGCGGTGCCGCCGCGCTCGTCGTGGCCGTGTCGCCCGGCTTCGGGTCGGTCGGGCTCTCGTCCTGCGGCGATCCACCGGTGCAGCCGGCAAGCAGTACCGCGAGGAGCGCGGCGACGCCGGATACGTACGCCTTCCGCTGCACGGTGGGGCTCCTCTCGACAGGTCGCTCCGCTGTGCCCGCGACCAGGTGTCCTGTGGTTAATCGGTTGCCGCACGGGGGCGGCGCCTGAAGACAATGTGTATCGCACGCACTGCCGTGGACGCCGGTCCGTCGTCCTGAATGTTGCATCTGAGCACCGGTTTTGCGCTTTGTCACTTCTGTTGGTTTTCGGGGGAATGGGGACGTCGTGTCGTACGTGGAGGTACCGGGGGCGAAGGTTCCGATCCGTATGTGGACCGATCCGGGGTCCGTGGAGGAGGGCGCGATGCAGCAGCTGCGGAACGTCGCCACCCTGCCGTGGATCAAGGGTCTGGCCGTGATGCCGGACGTGCACTACGGCAAGGGCGCCACGGTCGGCTCGGTCATCGCGATGCACGGGGCGGTCTGCCCGGCCGCGGTGGGCGTGGACATCGGCTGCGGGATGTCGGCGGTCAGGACCTCCCTGACGGCCAACGACCTCCCGGGCGACCTCTCCCGTCTCCGGTCGCAGATCGAGCAGGCCATCCCGGTGGGACGCGGCATGCACGAGGACCTCGTCGAGCCCGGTGACTTCCACGGCCTCGCGACCGCCGGATGGGACGACTTCTGGGGCCGCTTCGAGGGCATCGCGGACGCGGTGAAGTTCCGGCAGCAGCGGGCGACCCGGCAGATGGGCACGCTGGGCGGCGGCAACCACTTCGTCGAGGTGTGCGTCGACACGGACGGCGCGGTGTGGCTGATGCTCCACTCCGGATCGCGGAACATCGGCAAGGAGCTGGCCGAGCACCACATCGGGGTGGCGCAGAAGCTGTCGTACAACCAGGGCCTGGTCGACCGCGACCTCGCCGTCTTCGTCGCGGACACCCCGCAGATGACGGCGTACCGCAACGACCTGTTCTGGGCGCAGGAGTACGCGAAGTACAACCGCACGCTGATGATGGCGCTCCTGAAGGACGTGGTCCGCAAGGAGTTCAGGAAGGCCAAGCCGGTCTTCGAGCGGGAGATCAGCGCCCACCACAACTACGTGGCCGAGGAGCGGTACGAGGGCATGGACCTGCTGGTCACCCGCAAGGGCGCGATCCGCGCGGGTTCCGGCGAGTACGGGATCATCCCGGGCTCCATGGGCACGGGCTCGTACATCGTGAAGGGACTCGGCAACGAGAAGGCCTTCAACTCCGCCTCGCACGGCGCGGGCCGGCGCATGAGCCGCACCGCGGCGAAGCGGCGCTTCACGACCAAGGACCTGGAGGACCAGACCAGGGGCGTCGAGTGCCGCAAGGACTCCGGGGTCGTGGACGAGATCCCCGGCGCCTACAAGCCGATCGAGCAGGTCATCGACCAGCAGCGGGACCTCGTGAAGGTCGTGGCGAAGCTGAAGCAGGTCGTCTGCGTGAAGGGCTGAACCGGACCCGGCGGGGCCCGGACCGTCACCGGTCCGGGCCCCGCTCCCCGTCGTCACCCGGCGTGCGTCACCGCGTAGATCATGACGAACGCCACGATGTGGATGCCGAAGAGGAAGTACGCGAGGTACCACCAGACGTACCGCTCGTCCTTCTTCTCCTGGGCGAGCCGCGCCCGCTCCCGGTCCTCGGCGAGCGGCTCCCGGGCCGGTCCGGGCCCCGCGGGTTCCGTGTCCGGCACTACAGCTCCCTGTGGACCTTCGTGTTGGAGGCCTGCGCGCGGGGCCTGACGACCAGCAGGTCGATGTTGACGTGGGAGGGGCGGCCGACCGCCCAGTCGATCGTCTCGGCCACGTCGTCCGCGGTCAGCGGCTCCGCGACACCCGCGTACACCTTCGCCGCCTTCTCGGTGTCGCCGCCGAAGCGGGTCAGCGCGAACTCGTCGGTCTTCACCATGCCGGGCGCGACCTCGATCACCCGGACCGGGGTGCCGACGATCTCCAGGCGGAGCGTCTCGGCGAGCACGTGCTCGCCGTGCTTGGCCGCGACGTAGCCCGCGCCGCCCTCGTAGGTGCCGTGGCCCGCGGTCGAGGAGACGACGACCACCGTGCCGTCGCCGCTCGCCGTGAGGGCGGGCAGCAGCGCCTGGGTGACGTTCAGGGTGCCGATGACGTTCGTCTCGTACATCTGCCGCCATTCCGCCGGGTCGCCGGTCGCGACCGGGTCCGCGCCGAGGGCGCCGCCGGCGTTGTTGACGAGCACGCCGATCGTCGTGAAGGCGCTCGCGAACTCGTCGACCGCCGCGCGGTCGGTGACGTCGAGCGCGTACGCCGTCGCCCTGCCGCCCGCCGCGGTGATCTCCTCCGCGAGCGCCTCGATGCGGTCCTTGCGGCGGGCCGTGACGACGACGCGGTACCCCGCGGCCGCGAGCCGGCGGGCCGTCGCGGCGCCGATTCCGCTGCTCGCTCCGGTGACGACGGCGATACGGGAGGGGGCGGCGGGCGCGGCGGTCATTGACTGCTCCTCGGGCGACGGGGCGGGCGCGCGACCCGGGTCGCCGCTCGCTCGTACGGTCGATTGCTTCGGCCGCCAGGATATGCGGGCGGCGCGCACGGCCGCCGGGGACGCCGTGGCCCGTGTGCCCGTCACGGTCGTCCGGCCGGTTTCAGCCGCGCGGCGCGTACATGATCACGGCCATGCCCGCGAGGCAGACCAGCGCCCCTGTCACGTCCCAGCGGTCGGGACGGAAGCCGTCCGCGACCATGCCCCAGACGAGCGAGCCGGCGACGAAGACCCCGCCGTACGCGGCCAGGACGCGCCCGAACTCGGCGTCGGGCTGGAGCGTGGCGACGAATCCGTAGGCGCCCAGGGCCATCACGCCCGCGCCGATCCACAGCAGCCCCCGGTGCTCGCGCACGCCCTGCCAGACGAGCCACGCGCCGCCGATCTCCAGGAGCGCGGCGAGGACGAACAGGGCGGCGGAACGGGCGATCGGCATGACGACACCCTGGCACGTCCCGTCCGGGGCCAGGGGGCGCGCTCCCTCCGGTGGCGGGACGCCGAGACTCTAGGACGCCGAGGACGCCGAGGACGCCGAGGACGCCGAGGACGCCGAGGACGCCGAGGCGTCGTAGCGCTCGCGCGCCTCGTCGACCTCCGAGATGTGCAGTTCGGCCCAGTCCTTCACGGCGACGAGGAGCGCGCTCAGGCTCGCGCCCAGCGGTGTGAGCTCGTAGTCGACGCGGACGGGCACGGACGGGGTCACGGTCCGCGTCACGATGCCGTCCCGCTCCAGCGAACGGAGGGTCTGGGTCAGCATCTTGGCGCTGACGCCCGCGATCCTGCGGCCGAGGTCGCTGTAGCGCATCGGGCCGGCGGCGAGGGCGCTGACGACGAGGCTGACCCACTTGTCGCTGATGCGGTCGAGGAGCTGGTTGGTCGGGCAGCCCTTGAGGAACGCGTCGTACTCCTCCCGTGCCCGGGCGCGCCGCTCGGCCGCGGTCATGGTCGCCATCGTCCACTCACCTCCGGGTGACGTACGCACCTTCAGGTGCCTACTTACCAGAAGAGAGTAACTCTTCCTAGGGTTGTCGCAACGGGAGAGGAACCCGTACAAGTCGCTGCAAAAGGGAGAGTTGGTCATGCGTGCACTCGTGGTGACGGAGTTCGGCGGTCCCGAGGCCGTACGGATCGTGGAGTCGGAGGTGCCCGAGCCCGCTGCCGGGCAGGTGCGGATCAAGGTCGCGGCGGCGGCGCTGAACCCGGTCGACGCGGGCGTCCGCTCCGGCGTGTTCGGCGGCGCGGGCGAGCGGATCGGGCTCGGCTGGGACGTGGCGGGCACGGTGGACGCGGTGGGGCCCGGCGCGGACCGGTCCGTGGGCGACCGGGTGGTCGCGCTCCAGTACGGCCTGGTCAAGCCGCTCGGTACGCACGCCGAGTACGTGGTCGTGGACGCCGCCTCGGTCGCCGCGGCGCCCGCCTCGGTCGACGCCGTGCACGCGGCCACCCTGCCGCTGAACGCCCTCACGGCGGCCGGCGCCCTGGACCTGCTGGACCTCGGGGAGGGGCAGTCGCTGCTGGTCACGGGCGCGGCGGGCGCGGTCGGCGGGTACGCCGTGCAGCTCGCAGCGCACCGCGGGGTGGTCGTGACCGCGTTGGCACGCGAGAGCGACGAGCCGCTCGTACGGTCCCTGGGCGCGGCGCGTTTCGTCCCGGGCGGCGCGTCCCCGGCGGGCGGGTTCGACGCGGTCCTGGACGCGGCCGTGCTCGGCGCGGCCGCGCTGGAGTGGGTGCGCGACGGCGGCGCGTACGCGGGGGTCATCCCGCGGACCGAACCCGCCCCCGTGCGCGGGGTGCGGACCGCCGCCGTGGAGGTGGCGGCCGACGGGGCACGGCTCGCCGAGCTGGTGGCGCTCCTCGACGCGGGCGTCCTGACGGCCAGGGTCGCCGGGACCTACCCCCTGGAGGAGGCGGTCGAGGCGCACGGACGGCTCGCGAAGGGCGGGGTGCGGGGGCGGCTCGTCCTGGTCCCCTGAGCCACCCCGGCGACGGGCTGAGCGACTGCGACTGCGACTGCGACTGCGGCTGCGGGGCTGCGGGGCTGCGGGGCTACCGGGCCGGGGGCCGGTGAGCCGTGGACCGGTGGGTCCGCCGGGCCGTGGGGCGCCGGGCCGTGGGTCCGACGGGCTCCCGACCGGGGCGTGCGGTCGGTCACCCGGGGTGGGCGCGGTCGGTCACCGGGGGTGGCTCTGTTCGGTCACCCGGGGTGGACCCGGTGCGGGCGTCCGGGGTGGCCGCGATCGGTCACCCGGGGGCGGCCCCGGTCCGTCCCACGGGGTGCTCGCCCCGGGCGTACGCCGTCGGCGGGACGCCCACCGTCGCCGTGAAGTCCCGGACGAGATGGGCCTGGTCCGCGTAGCCCAGGTCGGCGGCCAGGGAGGCCCAGTCGACGTCCGGCGCGGACTCGGCGTGCTCCAGGGCCTCGTGGATGCGGTGGCGCAGGATGATCCACTTGGGGCCCACGCCGACGTACGCGGAGAAGAGGCGCTGCATCGCCCGGACGGTCATGCCCTGGGAGCGGGCGAACTCGCCGACACGGCGGATGCCGCGGTCGCCGCGGATCCGCTCGGCGAGGCCGGTCGCCAGGGCGGCCCGCGGGTCGGGGGCGGCCGGGGCGAGCCGCAGCAGGAAGTCGTCGAGCGCGGCGACGCGCGCGTCCTCCCCGGCGGGGAGGAGGACCGCCGCCGGGTCCGTGTCGGGGAACACCTCGGGCTGCCGTACGCGCCGGCCCGTCCAGGCGCTCACGGGCGGGCCGGGGGCGAAGGGGCGGAAACCGCCCGGGCGGAACTTGACCCCGCAGACCCGTCCCCGCCCGGTCAGCCGCTGGGTGAAGAGTCCGGACGGGATGCCCGCGACCTCGGCGAAGGGCTCCCGCCCCTCGAACCACTGGAAGACCACGTGGACCGAGGGGTGGGGCACCACGTGCGAGACGTACGGCTCGGCGAGGTCCCAGTCGATCAGCCAGTAGTGCTCCACGTAGGGGCGCAGCGCCTCGGCGGGCGCGGGGCGGCGGAAGTCGACGCGCGCGAGGAACTCCGCGGCGCCGACGATTCCGCGGGTGTCGCGGCGTGGGGCGGCCATGGGGGGATCGTAGGACGGGCCACCGACAGTCCCGGGGGGCCGGTGTCCGGCCCCGGGTCCGGCCCCGGCCCCGGGTCCGGGCCCGCGTCCGGCCCGCGTCCGGACCTCGGGGAATAGGTGTCGCGGTGCCGCCGTTCAGGGGTATAGTTGAACAATCAACAACCTGGAGGGTGAGCGACCATGCAGTTCGGGATCTTCAGCGTCGGTGATGTGACACCGGACCCGACGACCGGCCGGACGCCGACCGAGGGCGAGCGGATCAAGGCCATGGTCGCCATCGCCCAGAAGGCGGAGGAGGTCGGTCTCGACGTCTTCGCGACCGGCGAGCACCACAACCCGCCCTTCGTGCCGTCGTCGCCGACCACGATGCTCGGCTATGTGGCGGCGCGGACGGAGAAGCTGATCCTCTCCACGTCCACCACACTCATCACCACCAACGACCCGGTGAAGATCGCGGAGGACTTCGCGATGCTCCAGCACCTGGCGGACGGACGCGTGGACCTCATGATGGGGCGCGGCAACACCGGCCCGGTCTACCCCTGGTTCGGCAAGGACATCCGGCAGGGGATCAACCTCGCCGTGGAGAACTACGCCCTGCTGCACCGGTTGTGGCGCGAGGACGTGGTGACCTGGGAGGGCAAGTTCCGTACGCCCCTCCAGTCCTTCACCTCGACGCCCCGGCCCCTCGACGACGTGCCGCCGTTCGTCTGGCACGGCTCGATCCGCTCGCCGGAGATCGCCGAGCAGGCCGCGTACTACGGCGACGGCTTCTTCCACAACAACATCTTCTGGCCGGCCGACCACACCAAGCGGATGGTCGAGCTGTACCGGTCGCGGTACGCGCACTACGGGCACGGCACGCCCGAGCAGGCGATCGTCGGGCTCGGCGGGCAGGTGTTCATGCGGCGCAACTCGCAGGACGCGGTACGGGAGTTCCGGCCCTACTTCGACAACGCGCCGGTGTACGGGCACGGGCCGTCCCTGGAGGAGTTCACCGACCAGACCCCGCTGACCGTCGGGTCGCCGCAGGAGGTCATCGAGAAGACGCTGACCTTCCGCGAGTACGCCGGCGACTACCAGCGCCAGCTGTTCCTCGTGGACCACGCCGGCCTGCCGCTGAAGTCGGTGCTCGAACAGCTCGACCTGCTGGGCGAGGAGGTCGTCCCCGTCCTGCGCGAGGAGTTCGCCAAGGGCCGTCCGGCCGGTGTGCCGGAGGCTCCCACCCACGCGGCCCGTGTGGCCGCCGCCAAGGAGGTGACCGTGTCATGAGGCTCGTCGTCGTCTCGGCGGGGCTGAGCGTCCCGTCGTCGACCCGGCTGCTGGCCGACCGGCTCGCGACGGCCGTCTCCGACCGGGCCGGGGGACAGGGCGCGGTGGACGTGCGCGTGGTGGAACTGCGGGACCTCGCGGTCGAGATCGCCCACAACCTCACCACCGGGTTCCCCGGTCCGGCGCTCGCCTCCGCGCTCGACGCGGTGGCGACCGCGGACGGACTGATTGTGGTCACGCCCGTGTTCTCCGCCTCCTACAGCGGGCTGTTCAAGTCCTTCTTCGACGTGCTGGACCCCGAGGCGCTGACCGGCAGGCCGGTGCTGATCGCCGCGACCGGCGGCTCGGCCCGGCACTCGCTGGTCCTGGAGCACGCGCTGCGCCCGCTGTTCTCGTACCTGCGGGCCGTGGTCGTGCCGACCGGCGTGTACGCCGCCTCGGAGGACTGGGGCGCCGAGGGCCTGGCGGAGCGCATCGAGCGGGCGGCGGCAGAGCTGGCCGGACTGATGCGCGGGCTCACCGCCGGTGCGCGGGTGGCTGCCGGCCCGGCCGGGTCTGCCGATCGGGCCGGGTCCCCGCCGGAGTCCGTGCAGGTGCCGGTGTCCGTGCCGGCGCCCGGCGGGCCGGTGGGGGCGGGTGGCTTCGAGGTGATCCCGTTCGAACAGCAACTCGCCGCGCTGCGGCCCGAGTAGCCCGGACCGGCTCCCCGGCTCGGGCCGACCCGGCACCCTGCGGGGTCCCCCGGCCCTCTCGGCCCCCGGAGACCGACCCCGCTTCCCGGGCCCCGGTGGTCGGCTCCCGCACCGGGTACGCCTGCCGGGCTCCCGGTCGTCGGAGGGGCCGTGGTGCCGCCGCGCCCGTACGCCGGGAGTGCCGCGGTGCCGTCGTACCCGCCCGCACTGCGGGAGTGCCCCGTTCCCGAGGTGTCGTGGCGTCCGCCCGTGCCCGTGGCGCGGGGGCGCCCCGTCACCCGGCCTCGGACCCCTCGGGCAGGTCCAGCCGGGCCGTGCGTGCCGGTCGCGGGCGGACCAACCACTCCCGCGCGCGGTGCCGCACCACCCCGGCGCCCCGCCGGGCCAGGCTCGTCACACGGCCCGCGGCCCGGGACAGGGCGCGTCGGCCGCCGGTCGCGGCCAGCTCGGCGAACAGGTCCTCGTAGCGGTCCGCGATCGGCCCGGGATCGAAGCGCCGGGAGCTCTCCAGCGCCGCCGCGCCCATCGTCCGGCGCAGCGGCCCGTCCGCGATCAGGTCGAGCATCGCGTCGGCGAGGGACCGGGCGTCGCCCACCGGGACCAGCAGGCCGTCCACCCCGTCGGTGACGATCTCGCCGGGCCCCAGCGGGCAGTCCGTGCTGATCACGGGCACCCCGCACCTCATCGCCTCGACGAGGGTCGTCCCGGACGCCTCCGCGTCCGAGGCGCAGACCACCATCGCCGACTTCGCGAACTCGGCCCCCATCGGTGTACGGGGGCCCATCAGACGGGCGTGCCGGGACAGGCCCAGACCGTCGATCAGCTGCTGGAGGTGCTCGCGCCCGGGGCCGCCGCCGTAGATCCGCAACTGCCAGTCGGGCTCCTTGGAGGCGACCGCGGAGAACGCCTCGATCAGCAGGTCGAAGCGCTTCCCGGGCACCAGCCGGCCCGCCGCGGCGATCACGTTCGGACGTGCCCCTCCGGGCGGACCGCCGGCCGCGGGCACGACGTCGGGCACCGCGGCCACCCGCACCCCGGGCAGCGGCACCCCCTCCCGGTAGGCGCGCGCGTCCGCCTCCGTCGTCGTCACCACCGCGTCCAGCGAGCGGTAGCGGGCGGCCGGCATCCGGAGCAGGCGCCTGCCGCGGGCGTCGAGCCGCAGACGCTCCTGGGCGATCCGCAGGGACCGGCGCGGCGCGAACCGGGACGCGTAGACGTTCAGACCGGGCCGGGTGCCGATCACGACGTCCGCGGCGCAGCCCGACAGATACGCGCGCGCCCGCAGGTCGGTGAGCCGGCTGTACTGCTCGTACCGCGTTTCGCAGGCCGGGAGGTCGAGGGCCGGCAGCGCGTGCTCCGGGCGGGTGAGGTCGGCGCTGCCGTCCCGCACGTCCACCAGAGGCACCAGGGCGACCCGCGGATCGACGGCGAACCGGGGCTCGTCCCGGTGCCGCCGCGCCGACACGATCTCCACGTCGTGGCGCTCGGCCAGCGCCGCCGCGAGGTCGAGCGTGGTGCGGACGGTGGCCCCGACGGCGTACGCGTTGTGCAGCAGGAACACGATCTTCTTCCGGCCCGTGCGGTGCGCGGTCCCCGTACGCTCCTTGCGTCCCGTGCGCTTCATGCGGTGCGTGGCCTCCCCGTCTCGGCGCTCGCCCGGTGCACGGGACGCGGCGGCTGGGCGAGGCGGGCCACCGGTCCCGGCGGGGGCGGGAACCGGGCGGGAGACCCGGCCGCGCCCTCTCCAGCAGGTACTACGGAGCGGACGGCCCCGCAGACTGGTCCCGTCGCGCGGAATCTTCCGGCCGCCGGAGAGAACCGCCCCGGCGACCGCACGGCGACCGGTCTCCCGACGGCCGCGGGCCGCCTCCGTCGCGCCGCCGGCACCCGGCCCCCGCCCGAACGGGCCCGACCCGGCCGGGTCGGACGGAGGGCCTTCCCGACCCCCGGGGTGTCACTGGCTACACCCCCCACCCGGGGTTCTGGGCCCAATGTGCCGGCCCCGCCCGCTCCGTAGCGTCGTTACCGGGGCACAGGGAGTGCCCGGCTGCGGGGCGCCGAGAGGTGCCCGACGGAGGGGTGATGACGATGATCCGCCGAAGGGATCGACGCGCGAGCGAGCGCGGTACGGGGTCGGCCGAGGCGCTCCGGCTGGTCAAGGTGAGCAGGACCTACGGCAGCGGCGACCGTGCCGTGACCGCGCTCGACGAGGTGACGTTCAGCCTGGCGCGCGGCACGTTCACCGCGGTGATGGGGCCCTCGGGGTCCGGCAAGTCCACCCTGCTCCAGTGCGCGGCCGGACTCGACAGGCCCGACAGCGGCATCGTCGTGGTCGACGGCACGGAGATGACGGGCGGCGGCGAGGCCGAGCTGACGAGGTTCCGGCGCAGCCGCGTCGGTTTCGTCTTCCAGCAGTACAACCTGCTCGACACGCTCACCGTCGCCCAGAACACGGTCCTGCCGCTGAAGCTCGCCCGCCGCCCCGTCGACCGGGCGCGGGTGCGCGAGATCCTGACCGCCGTCGGCCTCGGGGACCGCCTCGGCCACCGGCCCGACGAGCTGTCCGGCGGCCAGCGCCAGCGCGTGGCCATCGCCCGGGCCCTGGTCACCGAGCCGAGCGTGATCCTCGCGGACGAGCCGACCGGCGCCCTCGACACCCGCAGCGCGCGGGAGGTCCTGCTGCTGCTCCAGGACGCCGTACGCGTCCACGGTCGTACGGTCGTCATGGTGACCCACGACCCGGTGGCGGCCTCGTACGCCGACTCCGTGCTGTTCCTCGCGGACGGCCGGATCGCCGGGGAGATGCGGCGGCCGACCGCGGACGCGGTGGCCGAGCGCCTCGCGCACCTCGGCGACGACGCGCTGACGGGGGTGTGAGCGATGCTCGCCCTCGCCCTGCGTTCCGTCCGCCGGCGCCCCGGGAGCTTCGCCGCGACCCTGCTGTCCGCGTTCCTGGGCGCGCTGGTCGTCATGACCTTCAACTCGCTGCACGACACCGCCGGCGCGCCGGGCGTCGACGCCGTCAGCGCGGAGACCCTGACCACGGCGGCGGGGGTGGTCGGCGGCTACGGCACGCTCCTCGTCCTCTTCGCCGTCGCCTCCACCCTGACGGTGAACGTCCGCCGGCGCACTGCCGAGATGGACCTGCTGCGCTGCTCGGGGGCGACCCCGGCGCAGCTCGGGCGGATGGTCGTCGGCGAGGCGGTGGCCGTCTCCCTGGCCGGCGCGCTCCTCGCGATCGGGCCCGCGGTCCTGGGCGGGCGGGTGCTGCTCGGGCTCTTCCAGGACAGCGGCCAGGTCGCCGGGTCCGTCGACCACTCCTTCGGTCCGGTCGCACTGGTCTCCGGCTTCGGCATCACACTGTTCGCGGCGGCGGGCGCGGCGTTCCTCGCGGTGCGCCGGGCCGGCCGGGAGCGCCGGCCCGGGAAGGGGCGCGCGAGGGCGTACCTCACCGGCGCGGCGCTGCTGCTCGGCGCCGCCTCGGTCTGCTCGACCTTCGCCTTCACAGCCACCGCCGAGGCGCTGATGGCACCGGCCGCGTACGGCTCGATCCTGCTCGCCGTCGGCTTCGCGCTGCTCTCCGCGAACGTGCTGAGGGCCGTGCTCGGCCGGCTGCCGCTGCCGGGTCCGAGCGGCTATCTCGCCGTGCGGCTGATGCGGCAGCGTGCCGACCAACTGTCCGGCGTGCTCATGCCGTTGATCCTGTTCGTCGGGATGGCGACGGTGACGCTCCACGTCCAGGCCGTCGAGAACGACGCCATCGAGGCCTCCGGGGTCCCTAAGTCCGTGGACGCCAAGAACCTCGAAACCCTCAACCTCACGGTCGTCGGCATCATCGTGGTCTTCTGCTGCGTCATGCTGGTCAACTCGCTGTACGCGGCCACGACCTACCGGCGCGGAGAGTTCGGCAGGCAGCGGCTGGCGGGCGCGACGCCGCACCAGGTCCTCGGCGTGGTCGCCGCCGAGTCCCTCGTCCTCACGGTGACGGGCGTGGTGTGCGGAACGGTGGCCGGGCTGGCGGGGATCATCCCCTTCACGGTCGTCCGCACGGACTCCGTCCTGCCGGACCGGGGCCCGGGCATCTGGCTCGGCATCGTGGCGGTGGCCGCCGCGGCGACCATGGCGACGAGCCTGCTCACGGCCCGCAGGGCCGTGAGCACGCCCGCGGTGGAGGCGGTGGCCCCGGCCGCGTGAGTCCCGCGAGGTCAGGGCCGGACGGCGGGTGGCGCGCCCCGGCCGTCCGGCTCACCGCCGTGCGCGAGTGCGGGTGCCGGGGCCGACGCCCCGCGCGGGTCCGCGACGGGGCCGTCCCGCCCGGACAGTCCGGGCGGGTTCGGGCCTACGGCCACACGAGGCAGTACGGCTGGTGCCCGGCCTCGTGCAGCCGGTGCGAGAAGTCCTGCCACTCGTGGAGGAGCTGGTAGACGTTGAACGCGTCGCGCGGGCCCCCGCGGTCCGGCACGGTCGACCAGATGAAGGCGGCCGCGCCCACGGCCTCCTCGCCGATGCCGCGCAGCGGGTCGACGACGGTCATGGGGAGCTTGACGACGGCGTAGTCGGGGTGGAGGACGACGAGTTCCAGCGGGGGCACCTTGTGCAGGGGGACGCCCTCGATGCCCGTGAGGACCATGGCGGCCATCGTCTCCGGCTTGATCTTGGTGAACATGCCGTTCATGCCGAGTTCGTCGCCGCCGAGCTCCTCGGGGCGCATGGAGATCGGGACACGGGCGGCGGTCGCGCCGTCCGGGGCCCCGAAATACTTGTACGTCACCCCCACCCGGCCACCATTCCCGCTTCCTGCACTGAGCTGCTCTGCCCCGCGGTCCATGAAGTCCATACCGTCCATACGCGTGGACGGCTCGTTCCGCTCAGGGTCGCCCTGCGATCCCTGCGCCTGCCGTGCCTCGGCCGCTTCCGCCTCGCGTCGGTGCTTCCCCCGCCGGGCACGCCGAGGACCGAGGTCATCGGTCCCCTCGCCCAGTCCGCCACCGCGATGCATATCTCCACCCGACTGCTTTTCTAAGGCGCGCGACCCCCGTCACGCAACCCGATCATCGTGACAGTGACCTCCCCCACGGCCGCCCGCCGAAACGTGCGCCGAAATACCTGTCCGCGGGATCTTCGCAGCCTCTGACACCATGGCCCGTGTGAGCTATCCGTACGAAGCCCCAGTTTCGCAGACTCTTTTCGACCGTGCGGCGGCCGTCACGCCCGGCGGCGTGAACTCTCCCGTCCGCGCCTTCCGCGCCGTGGGCGGTACGCCCCGTTTCATGGTGTCCGGTAACGGTCCCTACCTGACGGATGCCGACGGGAGGGAGTATGTGGACCTCGTTTGTTCGTGGGGGCCGATGATCCTCGGCCATTCCCACCCCGAGGTCCTCGCCGCCGTGCACGCGGCCGTCTCCAAGGGCACGTCCTTCGGCACGCCGGGGGAGGGCGAGGTCGCGCTCGCCGAGGAGATCGTCGCCCGCGTGGAGCCGGTGGAGCAGGTCCGCCTCGTGTCCAGCGGCACCGAGGCGACCATGTCCGCCATCCGTCTCGCGCGCGGGTTCACCGGGCGCGCCAAGGTCGTGAAGTTCGCCGGCTGCTACCACGGGCACGTGGACGCCCTGCTGGCCGCGGCGGGCAGTGGCGTGGCCACGTTCGCCCTTCCCGACACCCCCGGTGTCACCGGCGCGCAGGCCGGGGACACCATCGTCCTGCCGTACAACGACCTCGACGCCGTGCACGAGGCGTTCCGCGCCCACCCCGGCGAGATCGCCTGTGTGATCACGGAGGCCTCGCCCGGGAACATGGGCGTGGTGCCGCCCGGGCCCGGGTTCAACCAGGGCCTCAAGGACGCGTGTGCGGCGAACGGCGCGCTGTTCGTCTCCGACGAGGTCATGACCGGGTTCAGGACGAGCCGGGCCGGCTGGTTCGGGGTCGACGGGGTCGTCCCCGACCTGATGACCTTCGGCAAGGTGATGGGCGGCGGCTTCCCGGCCGCCGCGTTCGGCGGGCGGAAGGACGTCATGGCGCACCTGGCGCCGGCGGGCCCCGTCTACCAGGCGGGCACGCTGTCCGGCAATCCGGTCGCGACCGCCGCCGGGCTCGCGCAGCTGCGCCTGCTCGACGCCGCCGCGTACGAGACGGTCGACGCGGTGTCCGCGCGGATCCGTACGCTCGTCTCCGACGCCCTCACCAAGGAGGGCGTGGCACACCGCCTGCAGAGCGCGTCCAACATGTTCTCCGTCTTCTTCACCGACGGAGAGGTGCGCGACTACGAGGACGCGAAGGCGCAGGAGTCGTACCGTTTCACCGCGTTCTTCCACTCGATGCTCGCGCAGGGCGTCTACCTGCCGCCGTCGTCGTTCGAGTCCTGGTTCGTGTCGACGGCGCACGACGAGCGGGCGGTACAGCGGATCGCCGACGCCCTTCCGGCGGCGGCTCGGGCAGCAGCGGAGGCCACGGCAGCATGAGTGACATCACCGTCGTACACGTGATGCGGCACGGCGAGGTCGAGAACCCGGACGGGATCCTGTACGGGCGGCTGCCCGGCTACCACCTGTCCGAGCTGGGCCGCCGGATGGCCGAGCGGGTGGCCGACCACCTGGCCTCCCGCGACATCACGCATGTCGTCTCCTCGCCGCTGGAGCGGGCGCGCGAGACGGCCACGCCGATCGCGAAGTCGCACGGTCTGGACCTCGCGACGGACGGCCGGCTGGTCGAGGCGGAGAACGTCTTCCAGGGCAAGACCTTCGGGGTCGGGGACGGCGCGCTGCGCAGGCCCGAGAACTGGAAGCACCTCGTCAACCCGTTCAAGCCGTCCTGGGGCGAGCCCTATCTGGAGCAGGTCGTCCGGATGATGGGCGCGCTGGACGCGGCCAAGGACGCGGCGCGCGGGCACGAGGCCGTGTGCGTGAGCCACCAGCTCCCGATCTGGATCGTGCGGTCCTTCGTGGAGCGGCGGCGGCTGTGGCACGACCCGCGCAAGCGGCAGTGCACGCTCGCCTCGCTGACGACGTTCACGTACCAGGACGACAGGATCGTTTCCGTGGGCTACACCGAGCCCGCCCGGGATCTCGTGCCGGCGCACCTGCTCGCCGGGGCGAAGCCGGTCAAGGGCCAGGGCAAGGCCTTCGGGGCGTAGCCGCCGCGCCGCGGGCGGGCCGGCGGCGGGGCGTGTCCGAGCCGTCCCGCCGCCCGCCGCCGGTCCGTGGCCGCCATTCCGCCCCGAACGGACGAGGTTTCGCGGATGTTCGGTTCCGTGAAATTCGCTACAGGTTCATCCTCGTAATGTCCATGAAATCGATACGAGTTGTCCGGAACCTGTTCGTTCGTCGTAGCCTCTAACCCGGTGTCCACCGGGTGTGGGCACCGGGCACGACGAATGGGGCGGGAATGCGCGACATCAGCCGAAGGGGAATGCTGGGGCTCGGAGCGGGGGCCGCCGCGGCCCTGGGGCTCGCGGGATGCGGCACCGAGCAGGGCGGCGGGCCGGGGACGCCCCGGGGTTCCGGGAAGCCCGGCAAGGGCGGTACCGGCGGCAAGGGCGGCGGCAAGCAGGGCGGACGTCCGGCCGCACGTCCGATCGGGGACGGCTCCACCTCCTTCACCGGCAAGCAGCCCCGCCAGCCCGCCCGGCCGGTGCCGCTCGAACCCGGTGAGACCCCGCCGCAGTTCGTCGTCTTCTCCTGGGACGGCGCGGGCGATGTCGGGAACGGCCTCTTCGAGCGGTTCCTGAAGCTCTCCGAAGAGCACGACGCGCGCATGACCTTCTTCCTCTCCGGGATCTATCTGCTGCCCGAGTCGAAAAAGCGCCTCTACCTTCCGCCGAACAATGCGCCGGGCGCGTCCGACATCGGTTATCTGACGGACGACCACATCAAGTCGACGCTGGGGAACGTCCGCCGGGCCTGGCTGGAGGGCCACGAGATAGGCACGCACTTCAACGGTCACTTCTGCGGCGGCAGGGGCTCCGTCGGAGGCTGGACGCCGGCCCAGTGGAAGAGCGAGATCGCCCAGGCGAAGTCCTTCGTCAAGGAGTGGCGCACGAACACCGGCTGGACCGACCTCCCCCCGCTGCCCTTCGACTACGACAAGGAACTCGTCGGCGCCCGTACCCCGTGCCTGCTCGGCCAGCAGAACCTGCTGCCCGCCGCACGCGAACTCGGCTGGCGCTACGACGCCTCCTCGTCCGGCGGCCTCCAGGTCTGGCCCGCGAAGAAGGGGGGCCTGTGGGACCTGCCGCTCCAGGGCATCCCGTTCCCCGGCCGCAGTTTCGAGGTCCTCTCGATGGACTACAACATCCTCGCCAACCAGTCGGTCAACTCGACCCAGGCGCCGCCCGCCAACTACCCGGCCTGGCGCAAGCAGGCGACCGACGCGTACATAGCGGGCTTCACGCGGGCGTACGAGACGAACCGCGCCCCCTTCTTCGTGGGCAACCACTTCGAGGAGTGGAACGGCGGCATATACATGGACGCCGTCGAGGGCGCGCTGAAGCACATCGCGGGCAAGAAGGACGTACGCGTGGTGTCGTTCCGCCAGTTCGTGGACTGGCTCGACGTGCAGGACCCGGCCGTGCTGGCGAAGCTGCGGTCGCTGGGTGTGGGGCAGGAGCCGGCGGGCGGCTGGAACGAGTTCCTCGGCGATGTCGCCACGAACACCGCGAACGGATCGAAGGCCCCGTCGGGACAGGCGGCCTGAAGGCTGCCCGAAATGCTGTCTGACATGCGGGTTTCCGCCCGCGAGGGGGGTGCGCAAGATCCCCGGAACGGACATGCGAAACTTTTCACATGAGTGCCGCCAACCGCGCCCCCCAGCGCTCGAACCGGACCCCTCAGCACGCGAACCGCATCCGTCGCCGCGCCGTCCTGGCGACCGGCGGGGCCGTCGCGGCGGCGCTGCTGCTGTCCGCCTGCGCATCCGGGGGCCGGCAGGGAGGCGGGGGCGGCACCGGGTTCGTCACCGGCTCCGACGGCATCGCCACGGTGGCCAGGGCCGACCGGGTCCAGGCCCCCGACCTGTCGGGGAAGTCCCTGGAGGGCGAGCGGCTCGACGTCGCCGACTACCGGGGCAAGATCGTCGTACTGAACGTCTGGGGCTCCTGGTGCGGCCCCTGCCGCCTGGAGGCCAAGAACTTCGTCAAGGTCTCCGAGGACCTCAAGGACCAGGGCGTGCAGTTCGTGGGCATCAACACCCGTGACACCAGCACCAGCCCGGCGCTGGCCTTCGAGAAGGCGCACGGTGTCACCTACCCGAGCCTGTACGACCCGACGGGCAGGCTGATGCTCCGGTTCGAGAAGGGCACGCTCAACCCGCAGACGATCCCCTCCACGCTCGTCCTCGACCGGGAGGGCAAGGTCGCCTCCCGTTCGCTGGCCGCGCTCAGCGAGGACAACCTGCGCAAGATGCTCGAACCGATCATCGCGGAGAAGTGACCGCTCGTGTCCCTTCTCGCCACCGCCGCCGACATCTCCACCACGGTCGACCTCGCCGCCCTCACCGACAGGAACGAGACGGTCTTCAGCGGCGCCCTGCTGCTGGCCGTGCCGATCGCGGTCCTCGGCGGCCTCGTGTCCTTCTTCTCGCCGTGCGTGCTGCCGCTCGTACCCGGCTACCTCTCGTACGTGACCGGTGTCAGCGGGACCGACCTCGCCGAGGCGCGCCGCGGGCGGATGGTCGCGGGCGCCTCGCTGTTCGTGCTCGGCTTCACGGCGGTGTTCGTCTCCGGCGGCGCCCTCTTCGGCTATTTCGGCTCGACCCTCCAGGAGCACCAGGCCACCCTGTCCAAGGTGCTGGGCGCGCTCATGATCGCCATGGGGGTCTTCTTCCTCGGGCTGATGCCCTGGCTCACCCAGCGCGAGTTCCGGTTCCACCGGCGTCCGGTGGCCGGCCTGGTCGGCGCCCCGGTCCTCGGCGCGCTGTTCGGCATCGGCTGGACGCCGTGCATCGGACCGACGCTCGCCTCCGTGAACGCGCTCGCCTTCGACCAGGCGAGCGCCGGCAGGGGGGCCATACTGACGGTCGCGTACTGCGTCGGTCTGGGCGTGCCCTTCGTCCTGGCGGCCGTCGCCTTCCGCAAGGCGCTCGGCGCCTTCGGCTGGGTCAAGCGCCACTACGTGTGGGTGATGCGGGTCGGCGGCGGCATGATGATCGCGACCGGCCTGCTGCTGCTGACCGGTGCGTGGGACAGCATCGTCCAGGAGATGCAGGGTTGGTCCGACGGCTTCCAGGTGGGTGTCTGATTCCATGAGCAACACATCTACGGACCGGACGGACCGGACGGGTCGCGCGGACGCCTCCGCTGCCTCCGCCACGGCCGAGGACCGCGAGGACCTCACCACGGCGGGCTCCCAGCTCTCCACCGCCCCGCAGGAGGACGCGGCGCCCCGTGACGGCGCGCCGAACCTGCCCGCGCTCGGAGTCGTCGGCTGGGCCCGCTGGTTCTGGCGGCAGCTCACCTCGATGCGGGTCGCCCTGATCCTGCTCTTCCTGCTGTCGCTCGGCGCGATTCCCGGTTCGCTGATCCCGCAGTCCGGCACTGACCCCACGAGGGTCGCCGACTTCCTCGCACGGCACACCACGCTCGGCCCGCTCTACGAGAAGCTCGGGCTGTTCCACGTCTACAGCTCGGTGTGGTTCTCCGCGATCTACATCCTTCTCTTCGTCTCGCTCATCGGCTGCATCGTGCCCCGCACCTGGCAGTTCGTGGGCCAGCTGCGCGGCCGTCCGCCGGGCGCCCCGCGGCGGCTCACCCGGCTGCCCGCGTACACGACCTGGCGCACCGGGGCCGAGCCCGAGGCGGTCCGCGGGGCGGCCCTCGAACTGCTGCGCTCGCGCCGCTTCCGCGCGCACGCCGCCGGGGACGCGGTCGCCGCCGAGAAGGGCTACCTCCGCGAGGTCGGCAATCTCGCCTTCCACATCGCGCTGATCGTGATGCTGATCGCGTTCGCCTGGGGCCAGCTCTTCAAGTCGGAGGGCAACAAGCTGGTCATCGAGGGCGACGGCTTCGCCAACACGCTCACGCAGTACGACGACTTCAAGTCGGGGAACCTGTTCACCACGGACGACCTGGAGCCGTTCAGCTTCGTGCTCAAGTCGTTCACCGGCACCTACGAGCGGACCGGCCCCAACCGGGGCACCCCGCGCACGTACCAGGCCGAGGTCGCCTACCGCGAGGGCGCGCACGGCGCGGAGCGGCGGCGGACGGTCAAGGTCAACGAGCCGCTGGAGATCGACGGTTCGAAGGTCTACCTGGTCAGCCACGGCTACGCGCCCGTCGTCACCGTCCGCGACGGCAGGGGCGAGGTCGTCCACCGCCAGGCCGTGCCGATGCTGCCGCTCGACGCGAACGTCACGTCCTCCGGAGCGATCAAGGTCCTCGACGGGTACCGCGACGCCAAGGGCGTGAAGGAGCAGCTCGGTTTCAACGCCTTCTTCGTGCCGACGTTCGCCGGAGCGGGCAAGGGCGAGATGCTCTCGCAGTTCCCCGCGCTCGACTTCCCGGTGCTGGCGCTGTCCGCGTACCACGGGGACCTGGGCGTCGACTCGGGCCTGCCCCAGAGCGTCTACCAGCTCGACAAGAAGAACATGAAGGAGTTCAAGGACTCCGAGGGGAAGCTGCTGAAGAAGCGGCTGCTGCCCGGCGAGACCATGAAGCTCCCGAACGGCGCCGGCTCGATCACCTTCGAGAAGGACGTCAAGGAGTGGGCCGGATTCCAGGTCACCCAGCAGCCGGGCAGCGGCTGGGCGCTCGCCGGCGCCCTCGGCGCCATCCTCGGCCTCGCCGGCTCGCTGTTCATCCAGCGCCGCCGGGTCTGGGTCCGCGCCACCACCGGGCCCGACGGCGTCACCGTGGTCGAGATGGCCGGGCTCGGCCGCAGCGAGTCCGCCAAGGTCCCGGAGGAGCTGGGCGCCCTGGCCGGGCAGCTCTACGACCTCGCCCCGGGCGCCCCGCCCGCCGGAGCGGACGCCCCGCCCGCCGGGCCCGGGACCGCTGAGGCGGAGGCCGGAGCCGCTGAGGCTGAAGCCGCGCCCGGGACAGGGCCCGAGACCGATACCGTGCCGGAGCCGGACTCCGGGAAACCCACCCCCGAACCTCCCGCAGTACCCGCCGCCGAAGGGGCTGAGACGAAGTGACTCCCGCCGCCGCGATGGAGCTGGCCGCCGCGACCAACGAAAACCTCGCGAACCTCAGCAACACGCTGATCTACTCCGCGATGGCCGTGTACACGCTGGCCTTCTTCGCGTACATCACCGAATGGCTCTTCGGCAGCCGCAGCAAGGTCGGCCGGACGGCCGCCGCGCTCACCGCCGGCGAGGACACGGGCCGGGCTCCCGCGGTCACCGTGCAGAAGGCGGGCGGCACCGCCGTCCTGGAGCGGCCGAAGGTCGTCACGCGAGCCGCCGCGGGCGCCCGTGACGTGCCGGACGGACCGGGCGCGCACGGCGGGGACGTGCAGGGGGACCTGTACGGCCGGATCGCCGTGTCCCTCACCGTGCTCGCCTTCCTGATCGAGTTCGCCGGCGTGCTCGCCCGCGCCCTGTCGGTGCAGCGGGCGCCGTGGGGCAACATGTACGAGTTCAACCTCACCTTCTCCACCGTGGCCGTCGGCGTGTACCTCGGGCTGCTCGCGCTGAAGAAGAACATCCGCTGGCTCGGCCTGCCGCTGGTGACCTCCGTCCTGCTGGACCTCGGTCTCGCGGTCACGGTCCTCTACACCGCCAGCGACCAGCTCGTGCCGGCCCTGCACTCGTACTGGCTCTACATCCACGTCTCCACCGCGATCTTCTGCGGAGCGGTCTTCTACGTGGGCGCCGTCGGCACGATCCTGTACCTCTTCAAGGACTCGTACGAGAGCAAGCTCGCGGCCGGCGGCAGGCCGGGGCGCTTCGCGACCTCCGTACTGGAGCGGCTGCCCGCCTCGGCGTCCCTGGACAAGTTCTCGTACCGGGTGAACGCCGCCGTCTTCCCTCTGTGGACCTTCACGATCATCGCGGGCGCCATCTGGGCGGGCGACGCGTGGGGCCGCTACTGGGGCTGGGACCCCAAGGAGACCTGGTCCTTCATCACCTGGGTCGCCTACGCCTGCTACCTGCACGCCCGGGCGACGGCCGGCTGGAAGGGCCGCAAGGCCGCGTACATCGCGCTCATCGCCTTCGCCTGCTGGCTGTTCAACTACTACGGCGTGAACATCTTCGTCTCGGGCAAGCACTCCTACGCCGACGTCGGCTGAGCGGGACACCGCCCGCTCCCCGGAGCCAGGCACCCCCGAACGACCCGCGGCCGGCTCCCGTGACACCCGTCACGGGAGCCGGCCCTCGTCGTCTCCGGGCAGGCGCAGCGGGAGGGCGGCCAGCGCGTCGGCGGGCCAGTCACGGGACGCCCGCCGCAGGGCCTCGCCGTCCGCGGGGCGCAGCTCGGCCAACTGCTCCAGCTCGCGCCCCAGCCGTTCGGCGACCGCCGGAACGGGCAGCGCCAGCGGGTCGCGGACCTGCCACACCCCGTGCAGCAGGCGGCGCACCCGCAGGTGCAGGCCGGCGTCCGCGCCGTCCGGCGGGCGCGTGTCGGCGTCCGTGCCGCCGAGCGCGATCTCGGTCCGGTCGTCCGGACCGGGGCCGTCCGGTCCGTGCGGACCCGGGTACGGCGCCGAGGCGATGGCGGCCAGTTCCGCCAGCCACTGGTCCGCGCCGGTGCGGTGGAAGCCGTCGCGCAGATGAGCGACGGCCGGCCCGGTGGTGCCCAGGGCGAGTTCGTGGCGCAGCCGGTGCCGGGCGCGGCCGGCCCCGGCGCCCGGCGCGGGCGCGTAGTGGGCGACGAGCGTGCGGTGGGCGGACCGCCAGGTGTCGTGGCCCGGCTCGCGCCGGTACAGGGCCAGCAGCAGCAGGGTCCGCAGGAACGGGTCGCCGACGAAGTACCCGGGGGCGGCCGGCACCCCCTCCGCCGCCAGTCGCTCCTCCAGGCCCAGGACGCCGAGGGCGCCGAAGCCGTCCGGCAGCAGGGCGTCGGCCAGCGCGCACGCCGAGGCGCGGTCGTGGGCCGCGGCCAGCACGGTCAGCTCGTCCGGGTGGTCGCCGGGCATCAGCCGGTCGAGCAGTTCGCGGTAGGCGGGGCGGGTGCCGTGCTCCCCGCGCAGGGACAGGCCCGCGGTGAGCAGTTCCCCGGGCGAGGCCGCCCCGCGGGGCAGGTTCTGCCGCGCGGACTCGGCGAGCAGGGCCGTGCCGAGCGGGCTGCCTCCGGTCAGGCGGTGCGTGGCGGGCGGCAGCAGGGGCGGTACGGGCACGCCCCGGCAGGCCGTGCCGACGATGTGCGCGGTGTCGTCGGCGGACAGCGGCGGCAGTGGCACGAGCAGCGCGCCGGAGGAGGCCGTCCCGCCGTGCGCCCAGCCGTTGGAGCGGGCCACCTCGGGCAGGGCGCGACGGGTCGCGTTGAGCAGGGAGGGGTGCCCGTGGGCGCGCAGCCCGGCGAAGAACACCACGCGGTCGGCGATGCCGTCGGCCCGGTCGCGCAGCACCGAGCCGATCAGTCCGGTGCCGGGCCCGGTCTGCGCGTTGTCGATCAGCACGACCGGCCGGCCGGGGCGCTGGCTGCGCTGGAGGGCGCCCGCGTACGCGTCGCCGAGGTCGGCCAGCAGGGCCCGTACGAGGTGGTGCTCGGCGTGCGTGCGGGAGTCGCCGTCCGTCCGGAAGTGCCCGGAGAGCAGGACGAGTCCGAGCTTCGGGCTGCCGGCCGCGTTGGGGTAGTCGCGGTACCAGGTCGCGGCCCTGCGCAGCCTGCGGTGGGTGGGCGAGACGCCCTCGGAGAAGACCTCGAGGGTGGCCTCGATGATCGGCTCGACCACGGGTCCCGTGCCCGACAGCGCTTCGGTGAGCCTGGCCGACACCCGGCCGACCCACCGGCCCGCGATCCCGGCGCGCCACGACCCGGTGTCGTTCAGCAGGAGGACCCGCTCGGCCTCCTGCCGGATGCGCGGCAGGTCCCGGTCGCCCCAGCCGCTCGCCGCGACGGCCAGCAGCCCGGCCGTCAGCCGCGGGAAGGGGATGCGCCCGGCGCCGGTAGCGGGTTCGGCGAGCTGCTCCGCGACGGCCAGCAGCGCCTGGGAGACGGCCGACCAGGACCCGGGCGGGCGCCGCGGGGGCGGCCCGGCGAACTGCCGGTCCTCGCAGTCGATCAGCGCGACCGGCGTGTGCCCCTTGTACGCGGCCAGGAGTTCGCCGAGCGCCGCGCTCTTGCCGAGGCCGCGTCCGCCCGTGAGCACGACGAACGGAAGGTCGTCCGGGGGTCCGCCGGCCCCCGGCCGGTGCTCGGACGCGGGCAGGCCGACCAGTCTCGGAGCGAGCCCGGGCGGGTCCGTGTCGAACAGCGCCCCTCGGCCCTGCAGCCCTGTCTGCACCGCATCCCCCCCTGGCACGGTCCGGTTCTCCGTACTGCTGTGAGGTGTATCAACAGCGGAGCCGGAAGGGGGAGTTGCTTCGGAGTAGGGGAGATGATGCCCGTCCGGTGCACGGAACTGTCCGTTCTCGCGTCGCAGGCTGACCGCAGAATCGGTCAGCCTGTCGAGGACACGGTGATCGATTCGAGCCCGCCGCACGGGTCACTCACCGATGTCCTCGTTCCACAGGGCCGGGTTGTCGCGGACGAAGCCGCGCATCAGGGAGACGCACTCCGGGTCGTCGAGCAGCACGATCTCCACACCGTGCTCCGCCAGCCAGTCGTGGCCGCCGCGGAAGGTCTCGGCCTCGCCGACGACGACGCGGGAGATCCCGAACTGCCGGACCAGTCCGCTGCAGTACCAGCACGGGGACAGCGTGGTCACCATCGTCGTCCCGCGGTACGAGCGCTGCCGTCCGGCGTCGCGGAAGGCCGCGGTCTCCCCGTGCGCCGAGGGGTCGCCGTCCTGGACGCGGCGGTTGCGGCCGCGCCCGAGCAGCGTGCCGTCCGGCCCGTACAGGGCGGCCCCGACGGGCACCCCGCCCTCCGCGAGGCCGGCCCGTGCCTCCTCGACGGCGGTGGCCAGCCACGCGCGTGCCCGCGCCCGGTCGATGCGTTCCATGTCGTCCACGTCACCACTCTGCTGCGGCCGGGACACCGCGGCAACGCGCGGCGGGGCACCACCGGCGGCTCAGACCAGCCGCAGGTCGATCCAGAGCGCGGTGCCGCCCGGCAGCACGTACCGGTCGCACTCGACGAAGCCGTGGGACCCGGCGAAGCGCAGGCCGTCGGTGTTGGCCGCCAGCACGACCGTCTCGATCGTCCGGGCGCCCAGTTCACGGGCCTGCGCCAGCCCTCGCGCGTAGAGCTGCCCGCCGATTCCCCGGCGGCGGTGGTTCGGGAGGACCCGGGCGATCACCGTGGCCGTGCCGTCGTCGTCCGTGGGCGGCCGCACGGTGGTGCACCCCACCAGTTCGTCGCCGCGGTACGCGACCTCCATGACGTTGCGCCCGGCCCGCTCGCGCACCTCGTCGGGGGACAGGACCGCGGGCGGCACGATCACGTTGTGCACGTGCCTCCAGTCCGCCAGTACGGAGTCGTCGGTGCCCGCGCGCTCGATACGAAGATCGGTCATCGCAGCAGGCAACCGCGCCCGGGCCCCGCCGTCAACCGGGTAAACCCTTTGCCGGTGCCGCGGGACGTCACCAGGATGGGCCGCATGCCCTCCTTCACCGCCGCAGACGGCACCGAACTGGCCCACCGCGTCGAGGGCGAGGGCGAGCCGCTGCTCTGCCTGCCCGGCGGGCCGATGCGCGCGGGCCGCTACCTCGGGGACCTGGGCGGACTCCCCGCGCACCGCCGGCTGGTCCTGGCCGACCTGCGGGGGACGGGCGCGTCCGGGGTGCCCGCCGACCCGGCCGGCTACCGCTGCGACCGGCAGGTCGGTGACGTCGAGGCCCTGCGCGCCCACCTCGGCCTGGAGCGGTTCGACCTGCTCGCGCACTCGGCGGGCGGCGACCTGGCGATCCTGTACGCGGCGCGGTACCCCGCACGGGTCCGCACGCTCACCCTCGTCACCGCGCGGGCCCGGGCGCTCGGCGTCGACTTCACCCCGGAGCACCGGCTGGAGGCGGCGGCCCTGCGCACCGCGGAACCGTGGTTCGAGGGGGCGTACGAGGCGTACGCGAGGATCTGGGACGGCACGGCGGACGACTCGGACTTCGACACCGCGGCGCCGTTCTTCCACGGTCGCTGGGACGCGGCGGCACGGGCGCACGCGGCGGCCGAGGAGGCGCAGACCAACGAGGGGGCGGCCCGGGTGTACGCGTCGGCGGGGGCGTTCGCGGACCCCGCCGCCGTACGGGACGCCGTGGCCTCGCTGGACGCCCGGGTGCTCGTGCTGGCCGGGGAGTGGGACAGCGGCCCCCTGCCGAGGGTCGCAGCCACGATCGCGGGGCTGTTCCCCCGTTCCGAGACGGTCGTCCAGGCGCGCTCGGGCCACTTCCCGTGGCTGGACGACCCGGCCCGCTTCAGTGCGACGGTCGCCGCCTTCCTCGACCGTGAGCCGTAGCCGGCGTCAGTCCCCGGTGGCGGGAAGGCTCAGGCGGGCCCGGTAGCCGCCGTCGGGGGTCGGGCCCGACTCGAAGGCGCCCGCGAGGTTCTCGGCGCGCTCCGCCAGTCCCACCAACCCGTGCCGCGCGCTGGGCAGTCGGAGCACGGGACGGGTCGGCGGGGTGTTGACGACGGTGACGCCGAGCTCGGCGCCCTCGTGCCAGAGGGCGACCGTGGCGCTCGCCCCCGGCGCGTGCTTGCGGACGTTCGTCAGGGCCTCCTGGACCGTCCGGTAGACCGCGCGCTGGGCCGGGGCCCCGATGCCGGGAGGGAGTTCGCCCGCCAGCGTCACGTCGATGCCGCTCGTGTCCACCAGTTGACGCAGCTCGGCGAGCGTCGGCTGCGGTGTCGGCTCGGTCGACCGGCCGCCCGACGCGCGCAACAGGGTGACCATGTGCCGCAGTTCGTCCAGGGTCGTGACGCTGAGCCGGCGGATCGTCCGGGCCGCCTCCCTGGTCGCGGCGTCCTTCGCGCCCACCTGGAGCGCGCCCGCCCGCACCGCGATGAGGCTCACCTGGTGGGAGACCACGTCGTGCATCTCCCGTGCCAGTTGCGCCCGTTCGCGGGCCAGCACGCCCTGCGCGTGCAGCCGCCGCTCGTGCTCCCGCACCTCCTCGACCTCGGCCAGCCGCGCCGAGACGTCCCGCCGCGCCTGTACGAGCTGGCCGAGGAAGACCGGGGCCGCCGCGGTCGCCAGCAGGTAGACGAAGTCGATGAAGGTCCAGATGCGGTCGTCCGACGCGTAGTCCGACAGCGGCCACGGCAGCGCGGAGGCCACCGCGGAGGCGGTCGCGCAGGCGACGAGCAGCGGCCGGTTGCGGCTGCGCTCGGCCAGCGTGTAGAGGGCCGCCAGCGGCACCACGACGACCGACGAGAACAGTGCGGCGGGCAGGGAGAGCAGGAAGACCGCCTGCGGGATCCGCCGCCGCACGGTCAGCGCGCCGCAGGCGAGGGCGGAGAGGGCCAGCTCCAGCGGATCGGCGTGGTCGAGCTGGAGCCGGACGTCCAGGGCCGCGCAGGCGACGAGCAGCACGTCGGCCAGGCCCGCCGCCGGGCGCCGGCCCGCTCCCCGCGGCTTCAGCACCCCGGGTCCCCGCCGAGCAGTCCCGCCCGCTGCGCGAGGAGCGCCGCCTGCACCCTGCTGCCCACCCGCAACTTGGTGAGGATCGCGCTGACGTGGTCCTTGACCGTCCCCGCGCTCAGGTGCATGCGCGTTCCGACGTCGGCGTTGGACAGCCCCTCGGCGACCAGCACGAGCACCTCCCGCTCCCGGCCGCTGAGCAGTCCCACCCGCCGCACCTCCGGATCCGCGGCGCGGTCGCGCTCCGCGGGGTGTCCCGGGTGGGCGCGCAGCATCGACCGCGAGGCCTTGGGGGACAGCACCACCCCGCCCGCCGCCAGCGTCCTTACCAGCGAGGCGAGCTGCTCCGGCTCGGTGTCCTTGAGGATGAAGCCCGCGGCGCCCGATTTCAGGGCCGTGACGATGTACTCGTCGGAGTCGAAGGTGGTCAGCATCGCCACCGCGGGTGCCGCGGGCATCACCCGGATCGCCCGGAGCACGGTCAGTCCGTCCACGTCCGGCATCCGGATGTCCAGCAGGACCACGTCGGGCCGCAGCCTCGCCACCGTGCCGGCCGCCTCCGCCCCGGTGGACGTCGCGACGACCTCGATGTCGTCGGCCGCGTCCAGGATCAGCTCGAAGCCGGACCGGATCAGCGCCTCGTCGTCGACCACTTGAACCCGGATCACTCGTGTCCCGCCCCCCCGGCCCGCCGTCCCGCTCCTCGGCTCCGGGTCCAGCGTAGGGATCCGGCGGGTGGGGCGGTACTGGGCCTCCGCCGCCCGGCGGGGTGGCTCCGGCCGACCGGCGGGGGTCCGCCCGTCGCTCGGCGGATGCGCTCTGAGCTGGGGTTTCTCCAGTCTCGGTGCATGAAGCGAAACGCCTTCGAACCCTCGCCGCACCCGACGACGCCCGAGCCGCCGCCCGACGTCCCCGGAGCCGCCGGGCCCGCCCGAGCCCCCGGTCCGGTCGGAGCCGCCGGAGTGGGCGGGGGCGTGGAGGGCGGTGGGGCCGGTCGGGGCGGCACGCCCGGGCCCGGCCGCGCCGCGGGCCGTGTCGTCGGCGTCGACCTGGCCCGCGGCCTGGCCGTCCTCGGCATGTACGCGGCCCACGTCGGCCCCGACCCCTCCGACGGCGGGCCCACCGGCTTCGTGATGGAACTCGCGCACGGCCGCGCCTCCGCCCTCTTCGCCGTCCTGGCGGGCCTCTCGATCGCCCTCATGACGGGCGGCCGCACGCCGAGGACCGGCCGCGAAGGACGCCGCGCCGTCGCCAAGGTACTGATCCGCGCGTTCGTCCTGCTCGTGCTCGGCACCTGGCTCACGTCCACCGGCACCCCGGTCGAGGTGATCCTCGCGTACTACGGCCTGTTCTTCGTCCTGGTGCTGCCCTTCCACCGGCTGCGCCCGGCCGCCCTCGCCGCCCTCGCCGCGGTCACGGCCCTGCTGCTCCCCCAACTCCTGTACGTGGTCCAGCAGTCGGCCGACGAGGGCACCTGGGCCGACGCCGTCGTCCGGTACGACCCGCTCGCCCGCGTCAGCGGCACCGACGGCTTCCTGGAGCTGTTCGTCACCGGCAGCTACCCGGCTCCCGCCTGGATCCCCTTCGTCCTCGCCGGCACGGCGGTCGGCCGCCTCGACCTCTCGTCCGCGGCGGTCCGCCTCCGGCTGGCCGGCGCGGGTGCGGGGCTCGCGGTCCTCGGGTACGGGGGCTCGTGGCTGGCGCTGCACCTGGTCCCCGGTGTCCGTGCCGCCCTCACCGCGAGCGTCGAGGACAACGGCTACGGTTCCGGCCCGGTCATGTCGCTCTGGTGGTCGGACGCGGCCGGCTACCCGGAGGGCGACACGGCGGCCTGGCTGTGGACGGCGTCGCCGCACAGCGAGAGCACCCTGTCCGTGATCGCCCACACCGGTGTCGCCCTCGCCGTGCTGGCCTGCTGCGTCGCGGCGGCCGACCGGCTGCCCCGCTTCCGCCGCCTCGCCGCCCCGGTGACCGCCGTCGGCACCATGTCCCTGACCGCGTACGTCCTCCATGTCGTCGGAATTCGGCTCCTCGGCATCGAGGAGCTGCCCGGTTCCGGGCCGCACGTCCTGCTGGGCTTCGTCGCGGCCGCCACGGCCCTGGCACTCGTCTGGTCCCGCTTCTTCCGGCGCGGGCCGCTGGAACACCTGATGGGCCTGGCCACGCGGCCCGCGCGTTTCGTCGGGTGAGGCACTCGGGCGTGCCCCTACGGGCCGTGCCCGCCCCGAAGATGCCGTCTCAGCAGCACGTCGGCGTCGGTCTCGGCGCTGCGGTTGTACCGGGCGCGGGCGTCGTCGCGCCGGACGGCCAGCTCCGTGCAGGCCGCGCAGCCCGGGACGGGCACCGGCGGGCGGCCCGGACCGTCCTCCTGCCGGACCGTCACCGTGCGCGCTCGGAACGGTCGTTCGCCGCCTTCAGCGCGGCGGTCAGCCGCTCGTCCGCCGTGGCCGCGCGGATGCGTCCCGGGTCGGCCGGCCACTCACGCCCGCCGCCCACCGGCCGCAGCATCGCGTACGGGCCCGCCGTGCCCCGGTACTCGCCGACCCGGCCGGTCGCCGGGTCGTGGACGAGGTCTCCGGGCTCCCACCCGTCGGGCTGTGCCGTCGCTTCCACCGTGTCGATCCTCACGTTTGGTGACTTCGGGTGTACTCAGAGTCGCCGAGGGGAACGGTCCGGATCAAGATCCGACGCGTGACACTGGCCCACTGTCACAAAGGGGGACGTGGTGAGCCGACGCAATGCCGAGGGCGGGTCGGCGGCCACGACGGCCGCCGTGTTCGGCGAGGTCCTCAAGCACTTCCGTGAGGCGGCCGACCTCACCCAGGACGGGCTGGCGCGGCAGATCCCGTGCGACCGCTCGCACGTGGCCCGCGTGGAGGCGGGCACGCGCGTGCCGCAGGACGTCTTCGCCAAGGCCTGCGACGAACTCCTCGGCACGGGCGGGGTGCTCCTGCGGCTGTGGGGCCGGATCGACTGGTACCCCCAGGTCGAGCATCCGGACTGGTTCGAGCGGCGGGCCCGTATGGACGCGGAGGCCGTGGCGGTGCGTGCGTACCAGACCCATGTCGTTCCGGGGTTGCTGCAGACGCCCGACTACGCGCACGCGTTGTTCGCCCGCCGCGTCGCGGACGCGGACGAGGTCGAGCACCGCGTCAGGGCGAGGCTGAGCCGGCAGCGGCGATTCCTGACCCCGGGCGGGCCGCTGTACGTCGTGGTCCTGGACGAGAGCTGTCTGCGCAACGTGGTGGGGGACCCTGCCGTGATGCGTGACCAGTGCGCGCACCTGCTGAGCGTGGGCCGACTGCCCAATGTGCGGATTCAGGTGGCCCCGGCGGACCGGTCCGACATCGACCGGCCGGATACGCCCCTGTCGCTCATCACGCTGCCCGGCGGGCACAACTGGGTCTACTCGGAATCCCTGGACCACGGCCACTTCAACGACGATCCGTCCGTCTACGGTCGCCACGGCCAGACCTATGATGTGCTCAGGGCTGATGCTCCGTCGGCTCGCGAGTCCGCCGTCCTGATCAGCGACGTGATGGAGGGGTACGAGCATCATGGACAGCCACCAGCTGAGCGCGGCGACCTGGATCAAGAGCAGTTACAGCGGGGCAAACGGCGGAGACTGCATCGAAGTCGCCCTCGGTACCCCCGGCGTCGTCCCCGTCCGTGACAGCAAGGACCCCGAGGGTCCCACCCTGCGCATCGGACGGAACGCCTGGCGGGCGTTCACCGCCGCTCTGCGCTGACCCCCGCCCGAGGCGGCCCGCGGGCCCGTCACTCCTTGGCGTCCTCGTCCCGCTCGCGCCGCTTCAGCTCCTCCTCGCGGCGCCGCAGATCGGCCTCCCAGTCCTTGAGGAGGGCCTCCTCGTCGCGGCCCGTGCCGTCCGTGCCGGCGTCCTCGCCGCCCTTCGTGTCGTCCTTGAGCGACTTGAGGAACTCGGGGTTGTCGTCCGGGGCGACCCAGCCGCCCCGGCGGGCGCCCGAGGAGCCCCGGGCGGCCGTGCGGTCCCGGCCGACGACGAGCCAGGAGATGGAACCGACGAGCGGGAACAGCAGTACGAGGATCGCCCAGAGAGGCTTGGGGATGTACCGGATGTCCTTCTCATCGGTGGTGATGCAGTCGATGAACGCATAGATGCTGAGTGCCAGCGGCACCAGGATCATCAGCACCCGAAGCATGCGGCGGTCCCCCTGCTTGTGGAGATCGGGACCGGCGGACGGCCCCCGTTACAGGTTCAGCGTAGCGAGTAGCCGATACTGGGACGCATGGCTTACGACGATCTTCGCTCGCTGCTCAGGGCCCTGGAGCGCGAGGGCGACCTCAAGCGCATCAAGGCCGAGGTGGATCCGCACCTGGAGGTCGGGGAGATCGTCGACCGGGTGCAGAAGGCGGGCGGCCCCGCCCTGCTCTTCGAGAACGTGCGCGGATCGGCGATGCCCCTCGCGATGAACGTCTTCGGGACCGACCGCCGACTGCTCAAGGCGCTCGGCCTGAAGTCCTACGAGGAGATCAGCGGCAAGATCGGCGGACTGCTCAAGCCGGAGCTGCCGCACGGGTTCGTCGGAGTGCGCGAGGCCTTCGGGAAGCTCGGCGCGATGACGCACGTACCGCCGAAGAAGGTCAAGGACGCGCCGGTCCAGGAGGTCGTGCTCCGCGGGGACGACGTCGATCTGGACAGCCTGCCCGCGCTGTTCACCTGGCCGCAGGACGGCGGCTCCTTCTTCAACCTGGGGCTCACCCACACCAAGGACCCCGAGTCCGGTGTCCGCAACCTCGGGCTCTACCGCCTCCAGCGCCACGACAGGCGCACCATCGGCATGCACTGGCAGATCCACAAGGACAGCCGCAACCACTACCAGGTGGCGGCCCGGCGCGGCGAGCGGCTGCCGGTCGCCATCGCCTTCGGCTGCCCGCCCGCGGTGACGTACGCCTCGACGGCCCCGCTGCCCGGCGACATCGACGAGTACCTCTTCGCCGGATTCGTGCAGGGCAAGAGGATCGAGATGGTGGACTGCAAGACCGTGCCGCTCCAGGTGCCGGCGCAGGCCGAGGTCGTCCTGGAGGGCTGGCTGGAGCCCGGGGAGATGCTCCCCGAGGGCCCGTTCGGCGACCACACCGGCTTCTACACGCCGCAGGAGCCCTTCCCCGCGCTGACGATCGACTGCGTCACCATGCGCAAGCGGCCGCTGCTCCAGTCCATCGTGGTCGGTCGGCCGCCGACCGAGGACGGTCCGCTGGGCCGCGCGACCGAGCGGTTCTTCCTGCCGCTGCTGAAGATCATCGTGCCGGACATCGTGGACTACCACCTGCCCGAGGCCGGCGGCTTCCACAACTGCGCGATCGTCGCGATCGACAAGAAGTACCCGAAGCACGCCCAGAAGGTCATGCACGCGGTCTGGGGCGCGCACATGATGTCCCTGACCAAGCTGATCGTCGTCGTCGACTCCGACTGCGACGTGCACGACCTGCACGAGGTCGCGTGGCGGGCTCTCGGGAACACGGACTACTCGCGGGACCTGACCGTCGTCGAGGGACCGGTCGACCACCTCGACCACGCCTCGTACCAGCAGTTCTGGGGCGGCAAGGCGGGCATCGACGCGACGAGGAAGTTGCCCGAGGAGGGGTACACGCGGGACGGCGGCTGGCCCGAGATGGTGCTGTCCGACCCGGAGACGGCGTCGAAGGTCGACCGCCGCTGGAAGGAGTACGGACTCTCGTGAGCAGCGCATCAGCCGCGATCCCGCAGCCGGGGCGCACCAAGGCGTTCCTGCGCCTCGTCAAGATCGAGCACTCGGTGTTCGCGCTGCCGTTCGCGTACATCGCGGCGCTGACCGCGATGTTCGAGGTGGACGGCACCATCCACTGGGGCGACCTGCTGCTCGTCACGGTCGCGATGGTCGGTCTGCGGACGTTCGCCATGGCCGCGAACCGGATCATCGACCGCGAGATCGACGCCCGCAATCCCCGCACGGCCCAGCGCGAACTGGTCACGGGCGCGGTGTCCGTCCGGCACGCCTGGACGGGCGCGCTGGTCGCCCTGGTGTTCTTCCTGGGCGCCGCCGCGCTGCTCAACCCGCTCTGCCTGGCCCTCGCGCCCATCGCGGTCATCCCGATGGTCGTCTACCCGTACGGCAAGCGGTTCACGAACTTCCCGCAGGCCATCCTGGGCCTCGCCCAGGCGATGGGCCCCGTCGGGGGCTGGCTGGCGATCACCGGGCAGTGGTCCTGGGACGCGGTGGTCCTCGGTCTCGCGGTCGGCGTCTGGATCGGCGGCTTCGACCTGATCTACGCCTGCCAGGACGTGGATACGGACCGTGAGATCGGCGTCAGGTCCGTCCCGGCGCGCTTCGGCGTCCCGGCGGCGGTGTGGGGGGCGCGCGGCTGCCACGCCGTGACGACCGGGCTGTTCGTCTGGTACGCGCTGGCCACCGGCGCCGGAGCCTTCTTCTGGCTCGGCCTGCTGATCGTCGCCGGCGCCTTCCTCTACGAGCACTCCATCGTCCGGCCGCACGACCTGTCCCGGGTCGACCGGGCGTTCTTCAGCGTCAACGGCTTCATCGGGATCGCCCTGTTCGTGTGCGCGCTGCTCGACCTGCTGGTGCGCGGACTCACGGTGTGAGCGGGGGCGGCGCGGTGGCCGGGCGGCGGAACAGGAACGCCGCCGCCACCCCCGCGGCCAGTCCGATCAGGTGGGCCTGCCAGCTCACACCGGTCTGGGTGGGCGCGACACCCGCGAGGACCGTGCCGCCCCACGCCGCCGCGACCAGCACGCCCACCACGACACCGAGAGGGCGGCGTTCGACGAGGCCGCCGACCAGCAGGAAGCCGAACAGCCCGAAGACCAGGCCGGAGGCGCCCGCGGTGTTGGTGCCCGACGGCGCGACGAGCCAGACCCCGAGGCCGTCGGCGACGACGATCAGCGCGCACACGGCGACGAAGCGGCGCAGCCCGCCGAGCGCGGCGAGGAAGCCGAGGACCAGCAGGGGCACGCTGTTGGCGGCCACGTGGGCGAAGCCGAAGTGGGTGAACGCGGCGGGCACCACGTCCATCAGCTCGGAGGCGGTGCGCGGCACCACGCCGAACCGGTCCAGCGCGTGACCGCTCACCGCGTCGGCCACTTCGAGCAGCCACAGCAGCGCCACCCAGCCCACCATCAGCTTGGCGGCGGCCTCCGCACGGTGTCCGCGCGTCCACCCGAGCCCGGCACCCGACATGGCAACCCCCACCCACTCGTCCACTCCGGAAAACGAGCGGGCACCCTCGTCCGGTTCCCACCCCGTGCCGCCGGATAGGCTCGGGGGCGTGAACCCAGCCAAGCCAGGAAAGTCGGCGCGTACGCCTTGGATCGTAGGGGTGTCCGGCGCGTCCGGCACACCGTATGCCGCCGCGGTCCTGCGGGCGCTCCTGGCCGCCGGGGAGAGCGTGGACCTCGTCGTCTCGCGCGCCTCCCGGCTCACGCTGCTC
Organism: Streptomyces fructofermentans; assembly: GCF_014651055.1. Taxonomy (GTDB): domain Bacteria; phylum Actinomycetota; class Actinomycetes; order Streptomycetales; family Streptomycetaceae; genus Streptomyces; species Streptomyces fructofermentans. The sequence continues at coordinate 58,986 of NZ_BMWD01000028.1, read as the reverse complement.
GACGAGACGGGGATCTCCTTCCGGGACGGCCACTGGCGCGAGGACCTGCGCGCCTGGCTGGCGCTGGGGGCCGACGGCAAGCCCGGCACCTTCGACGTGCCGGTGGACGCCGTACGGCACTGGAGCGCGGGGGACCTGGCGGCGGGGCCGTCCTCGGGCTCGTACCCCTCGAAGGGGATGCTCATCGTGCCCGCCTCCACCGCGTGCGTCGCCGGAGTGGCGCTCGGTCTCTCCAAGGACCTGCTGCAACGCGCCGCGAGCGTCGTCCTCAAGGAGCGGCGCAGGCTCGTCGTCGCCGTCCGCGAGACCCCGTTGAACGGGCAGACCCTGCGGCACCTGGTGACGCTGGACGACGCCGGCGCGACCGTGCTGCCGGCGTCCCCCGCCTTCTACGCGGGAGCCACGCACATCCAGGACCTGGTGGACTTCGTGGCCGGCCGGGTGCTGGACGCGGCGGGCGTCGGGCACACGCTCTACCGGCGCTGGGAGGGCGAGCTCGGCGGCGCCCCGCGTCCGGCCTGAGCACCGCGCCCGCGGGGCCGGGCGGCACGGCACCGGGGCACCGCAGCACAACGCGCACGACCCGTACATCACTTCACGAACTCTTCAGCGGAAGGCTATCGATCGCATGGACGCGGTGGACAGGCAGCTCATCCAGGCCCTCAGGGAGAACGGCCGGGCCTCCTACGCGGAGCTGGGACGCCTCGTCGGCCTGTCGGGACCCAGTGTCACCGACCGCATCAACCGCCTGGAGGCCGCCGGTGTCATCACCGGCTACCGCGCGACGGTCGACTCGGCCTCGCTCGGCCTCGGCGTCACCGCCCTCATCGGAATCTCGCTGTCCGACGCGGCCGACCACGAGGACGTGGCGCGCCGGATGAAGGACCTCAACGAGATCGAGGACTGCTGGTTCATCGCCGGCGACGACTCGTTCATGCTCAAGGTTCGGGCCCCGGACGTGGACGGGCTGGAGAAGACCATCAGGCGCCTGTCGGGCACCAAGGGGGTCTCCCGGACCCGCACGACGATCGTGCTCTCCACGAAGTGGGAGAACCGGGTCGGCGAGCTGCCCGAGGAGGAGTAGGCGAAGCCCCTGACGGGGGCCGCTGCGCCCGGTGGGCGGGGGAGTACGGTTGGCAGGGTTCGTCACGAGGAGAGGTAGTCGCATGGATGTCGGGCTCAAGCGCGAGCTGGAGGACAAGGTCCGGGCCGGTGAGCGGCTGACCCGCGAGGACGGCATCGCGCTGTACGAGTCGGACGACCTGGCCTGGCTGGGCGGGCTCGCCCACGAGGTGCGGACGCGGAAGAACGGCGACGTCGTCCACTTCAACGTCAACCGCCACCTGAACATGACGAACGTGTGCACCGCGTCGTGCGCCTACTGCTCGTTCCAGCGCAAGCCGGGCGAGAAGGACGCGTACACGATGCGCATCGAGGAGGCCGTCCGCCTCGCCAAGGCGATGGAGGGCGAGAACCTCACCGAGCTGCACATCGTCAACGGCCTGCACCCGAACCTGCCGTGGCGCTACTACCCGCGCTCCCTCAGCGAGCTGAAGAAGGCCCTCCCGAACGTCTCCCTCAAGGCGTTCACGGCCACCGAGATCCACCACTTCGAGACCATCTCCGGGCTGTCCGCCTCGGAGATCCTCGACGAGCTGATCGAGGCCGGCCTGGAGTCCCTCACCGGTGGCGGCGCCGAGATCTTCGACTGGGAGGTCCGGCAGCACATCGTCGACCACCGCACCCACTGGGAGGACTGGTCGCGCATCCACCGGCTCGCGCACGAGAAGGGTCTGAAGACCCCGTGCACGATGCTGTACGGGCACATCGAGGAGCCCCGGCACCGCGTCGACCACGTCCTGCGGCTGCGTGAACTCCAGGACGAGACCGGCGGCTTCCAGGTCTTCATCCCGCTGCGCTACCAGCACGACTTCGTGGACCTGAAGGACGGCAAGGTCAGGAACCGGCTCCAGGCGCGCACGCAGATGGCGACCGGTGCCGAGGCGCTGAAGACGTTCGCGGTCTCGCGGCTGCTGTTCGACAACGTCCCGCACGTCAAGGTCTTCTGGGTCATGCACGGCGTCCAGACCGCGCAGCTCGCCCTGCAGCACGGCGCCGACGACATGGACGGCTCGGTCGTCGAGTACAAGATCACGCACGACGCCGACAACTACGGCACGCCGAACAAGCTGACCCGTGAGGACCTGCTCGACCTGATCCGCGACGCGGGCTTCCGCCCCGTCGAGCGCAACACGCGCTACGAGATCATCCGCGAGTACGAGGGCGCCGACCCCGGGCGCCGCGAGTCGCCCCAGCCGATGCGGGTCTGACTCCCTCGCCCCGCACCTCCCGCACGCCCCCGCCGGTGGCGCGTCCGGGCCCCGGGCGCGGCGGCCCCGGCCCGCGCCGGGGTCGGGTGCGCGCTCCGGTGCGTGGTGGTGTGCGGCGGTGCGCGTTCCCCGGAACGGCTTGAGCCGGACATGATGTAATGGTTATTCTTGACTTATGGCCCTTACGTTCGAGCTCGATCCCGCTGTCGGTCCCGCGCTGCGCGACAGCGTCGTCGATCTGTGGGTCGACGTCTCCAACGCGGGCGGTTCCGTCGGCTTCGTGCCGCCCGTCTCACGCGAGACGGTCCGGCCGGAACTCGTGAGGCACCTGGTCGCCATGAGCGAGGGGCGCACACGGCTGCTGATCGGCAGGGACGAGGGCGGGGAGGTCGTCGCGACGGTCTTCATCGCCTCCAACACGCACCGGCTGATGGCCCACTGGGTGTGGCTCCACACGGTGATGGTGCACCCGCGCCACCAGGGCAGGGGCTACGGGCGGGACCTGCTCGCGGCCGCCGCCGACGCGGCCCGCGGCCTGGAGGGGATCGAGGCGATACGGCTCACCTGCCGGGGCGGGCAGGGGCTGGAGCGGTTCTACGCCTCCTGCGGCTACAAGGAGGTCGGCCGCGTGCCGGACGCGATCCGGGTGGCGCCCGGGGAGGACCGGGACGACGTCACGATGCTGCTGCCGCTGGGCGTGGTCTGAGCCCCGCGGGACACCCAGGCCCGCGGTACCCCCGTGCGGGACCGCGCCCCGCGCGTGCTTCACTGGACGGTGCCCTTGGGGAACATTCGGACGGGAAGAGTGGATTGAGATGCTCCGGTACACACTGATGCGCCTTGGGATCTTCGTGGGCTGCCTCGTGGTCGTCTGGGCCCTCGTCTACTCCGGCGTCGCCCCGCGCGGCCTCGGCGACTCCAACGGCATGTGGGTCGTCCTGCTCGCCCTGCTGGTCTCGGCCCCCATCAGCTTCGTCGTCCTGCGCAGGGAGCGGGACCGCGCCTCGGAGCGGATCGTGCAGCGCGTGGACCGGATGAAGTCCGGCCTGGAGGCCAGCCGCAACCAGGAGGACGCCGTCGTGGACGGGACGACCGGGGCGCCGGGCCGCACGTCCTGACGGGACTCCCACGAGGTGCCGCGCCCCACGGGGGCCGCGGGACCCCGGAGTCCGCCGGCCCGTCGGCGCACTACTCGTACTCTTGCGCGTATGGGTGCAGTGAAGAGCAAGCGGATGCCGCGTGCCGTGCGCGAACGGCAGATGCTGGACGCGGCCGTGCGGACCTTCGGGCAACGGGGTTACCGGGCCGCTTCGATGGACGAGATCGCCGATCTGGCGGGCGTCTCCAAGCCGTTGGTGTACCTCTACCTGAACTCCAAGGAAGACCTCTTCACCGCGTGCATCAGGCGCGAGGCCCAGGCGCTCACGGCCGCCGTGCGCGAGGGCGTCCGGCCGCGCCTGCCCGCCGACCGCCAACTCTGGGAAGGATTGCGGGCGTTCTTCTCCCACACCGCGCAGAACCCGGACGGCTGGGCGATCCTGCACCTCCAGGCGCGCACCCACGGCGAGCCGTTCGCCGCCGAGGTCAGCGCGATGCGCGAGGAGATCGTCGCGTTCGTCACGCGGTTGATCGCGGTCGCGGCGCGGGACGCCCGACGCGATCCCTCACTGCCCGAGCACGAGGTCGCCGGACTGGCGGAGGCGCTCGTGGGCGCCGCCGAGTCCCTGGCCGCATGGGCCAACGCGGCCACCGGGGTCTCGGCCCGGCAGGCCGCCGCCACGATGATGAACTTCGCCTGGGCGGGGCTCGGTGACCTCATGGAGGGCCGGTCCTGGTCAGAGCAGCGGTAGCGGCTCCACCCGACCGTTCAGGTGCAGCCGCCCACCGGGCCCGCGCAGCTCGAACGCGGCACCCTCCGCGCCGTACGCCACCGTTCCCGGCAGCAGCACCGGAGCCCTGAACTCGGCCCGCACCAGGGCCGATCCGGGCACCCCGTGGTCGGCGAGGCAGCGCGCCACGCTCCACATGCCGTGCGCGACGGTCCGGGGGAATCCGAACAGCCGGGCGGTGAGCGGGTGCAGATGGATCGGGTTGCGGTCGCCCGAGGCCGCCCCGTAGCGACGCCCGACATCCCCCGGGAGCTGCCACCGCGCGCGCTGCGGCAGCGGCGCGCGCTCCCGCGTGCCCGGGGGCGGCCCGGCGCCGTCCGCGGTGGTGCGGTGCCGGGCGAGATAGGTGCTGCGCGACTCCCACACCGGAGTGCCGCCCACCCGCACCCCGGTCACCACGACGGCCTCGGTCCCGCGCCGATGGGGCACCAACTCGTCCACGTACACCGTCAGTTCGTACTCCCCCGAGGCCGGGAGCGGGCGGTGGCGGCGGATCTCCACCGAGGTGTGGACCAGGCCGAGCAGCGGGAGCGGGAACGCGCGCCCGCTCATCAGCCGCATGGCCAGCGGGAAGCCCAGGACGTGCGGATACGTCACCGGCAGGTCGTCGGCGCCGACCCCGAACCCGCAGACCCGCTCGTAGGCGGCGAGCGCCGACAGGTCGATCCGGACGCCCGGCAGGGTGAGCCCCCGCCGGGGCGCCGTGACTCCCGCGCGCGGCCGCTTGAACGGTGACAGGACGGCCCCGCGGGCGAGCAGCGGTCCGAGCGACGGCGGCCGGCCGAGAGTGCGCGCGGCCTCGCCGGCCCGGATGTCTCCCATGTCGGCCCCTCTTCCTGCGCGTGCCGGGCGGCGGCCGGCCCCGGGTCCGCCTCCCGGTGCTGCCGGAGGCGCTCCGATTCACTTGCCCCGAAGTGGGGTTACCGTGGGTAAGTCTACGTCGCCGGTGAAGGGCGGGTCGAGGGGGGGCCGCCCCCGGAGCGGGGCCGCCGATCCCCCGGCCGGGCACCCCTCCCGGACACCCGGCACCGGGCCGGTGCCCGCTTCGCCCCCGATACCGGGGCGTGGCGGACAGAAGAAGAACGACCGTCCGAGCACGCACGAAGTTCTCACTCTTCCGCACACAAGCCCCCCGGTTTCCCGGGTGAACCCCCCACTTCACAGGTCCGTAATGGGAGCAGCGAAAGAGTTAGGAGCCGCCCGTGTCCCGCGATACCTCCGCCCGCCCCCGACCCGTCCTGCCCGAGCCCGAGGTGAGGAAGCTGGACGGAGTCGTGCGGGAAGTCTCGGTCCCGCCGCTCGTGCGGCCGGTGACCCACGGCTCCCTGGCGGACATCCCCTTCGACAACGCCGAGCAGGCGCCCGACGACGCCGTGCTCAGCCGCAAGGGACCGGACGGCCGCTGGAGGGACGTCACCGCGGCGGAGTTCGCCGACCAGGTCCTGGCCGTCGCCAAGGGCCTGATCGCCGAAGGGCTGATGCCCGGCGACCGGCTCGCGATCATGGCCCGTACGACGTACGAGTGGACGCTCCTGGACTTCGCGGCCTGGGCCGCGGGACTGGTCACCGTCCCCGTCTACCCGACCTCGTCCGTCTTCCAGACGCGCTGGATCCTGCACGACTCGGGCGCCGTCGCGCTGGCCGTCGAGCACGTGGCGCAGGCCGCCGCGCTCGGCCCGGAACGCGAACGGCTCCCCGACCTGCGCCACATGTGGGTCTTCGAGAAGGGGCACACCGACCGCCTCGCCGAACTGGGCCGCGAGATACCGGACCAGGAGGTCATCGTGCGCCGCGGGGTCCTCGGCCCGGACTCGCTCGCCACCCTCATGTACACCTCCGGCACGACGGGCCGCCCCAAGGGCTGCGCCCTGACCCACGGCAACTTCTTCGCCGAGGTCGACAACGCCGTCGAACTGCTCCACCCGATCTTCAGATCCAGCTTCAAGGACCCCGCGTCCACCCTGCTCTACCTGCCCCTGTCGCACGTCTTCGGCCGGATGGTCGCCGTCGCCTGCATGCGTGCCCGGGTGCGGCTCGGCCACGCCCCGAGCATCCGTACGGACGAACTGCTGGCCGACCTCGCGGGCTTCGGGCCGACCTTCCTCCTCGCCATCCCGTACGTCCTGGAGAAGGTCTACAACACCGGCCGCGCGACCGCCGAGAGACTCGGGCGCGCCGCCTCCTTCGACAGGGCGGCCCGGGTCGCCCGCGGCTACGGCGAGGCGCTGGAGGCGCAGCAGCACGGCACCGGACCGGGTCCGGGCGCGAAGCTCAGGGCGGCCCGCGCGCTCTACGACCCGCTCGTCTACCGGCGCATCCGCGCCGCGCTCGGCGGGCGGGTCCGCCAGATCGTCTGCGGAGGCTCGCCGCTGGGCCGCCGGCTGGCCTCCTTCTACGCGGGCGCGGGCATCCAGGTCTTCGAGGGCTACGGGCTGACCGAGTCGACGGCCGCCGCCACCCTCACCTATCCGCACCGGCCCCGGATGGGCACGGTCGGCTGGCCGCTGCCCGGCACCCGCGTCCGGATCGCTCAGGACGGCGAGGTCCTGCTCAGCGGGCAGCAGGTGTTCCGCGGCTACTGGGACCCGCAGGCCGGCGGGGTCGTCCCGGCCGACCAGGACGGCTGGTTCGCCACCGGGGACCTCGGCGAACTCGACGGCGACGGCTACCTCACGATCACCGGCCGCAAGAAGGACATCCTCATCACCACCAGCGGCAAGAACGTGGCGCCCGCCCCGCTGGAGAACTGGCTGCGCGCGCACCCCCTCGTCAGCCAGTGCGTGGTGGTCGGGGACAACCGCCCCTACGTCACGGCGCTGCTGACCCTCGACGCCGAGGGCATGGACCACTGGTGCCGGATGACCGGCAAGCCGCCCCTCCCGGTCGACGCCCTGGTCACCGACACCGACCTGCGCGCCGTCCTGCAGCGCGCCGTGAACGACGCCAACCGCCTCGTCTCCCGGGCCGAGTCCGTACGCCGCTTCACCGTGCTGCCGTCCGACCTCACCGAGACGGAGGGCCATCTGACCCCCACGATGAAACTGCGCAGGGCCGTGGTCACCCGGGAGTTCTCCCGCGAGATCGAGGAGATGTACGCGCGGTAGCGGCCCGGCACGCTCGCGCCACCGGGCGGAGGAGGCCGGTGCAGGAGGACGGCGGGCCGGACCCCGGGCGCGCGGCGGGAAAAGGCAGGAGCCCCGGCACCTGACGGTGCGGGGCTCCTTGGGTACTGCTCTCAGTTCCGGATCAGAGCATGCTGCTCATGAACGCCGAAGGATCAGACGGGGGTGACGTTCTCCGCCTGCGGGCCCTTCGGACCCTGGGTCACGTCGAAGGTAACCGCCTGGTTCTCTTCGAGGGAGCGGAAACCGCTCGCGTTGATCGCGGAGTAGTGGACGAAGACGTCCGGGCCGCCGCCTTCCTGGGCGATGAAACCAAAGCCCTTTTCGGCGTTGAACCACTTCACGGTTCCGGTAGCCATAAGCCCTCCTTGGGCCCAAAGGGTTGCCCTGCTCCAGAACCTGCAAGTCTGTAAACAACTGCTTGTAAACAACTGCATTCGTCTGAAAACGACGAGAGCCCGCGGTTACATGCTCCGCAGGCTCTGTACTGCAAGGGAAACCAAACTGCAACTTGCGGGCGAGCCTAGCACGCAGGCAGCCGAAAGCAATAGAGGGCAAGATCACGTCACCCGGAAGTTTGGCGAATGCGCCGAAGGGGTTGACGCGGCGGTGCGGCGGCCGTGCCGAAAGGGTTGACACGAGCGGCCCGGAGGGTCCAGGAACCACACCGGCACCCTGGGTCCTGCACCGTACCGCATGGGGGCTAGCCTCGCGATGTGGACAATTCTCCCGAGGGGCGTCCCGACGCCCGCCGCTCCCGGCCGCGCGTCGGCCACATCCAGTTCCTGAACTGCCTGCCCCTCTACTGGGGGCTCGCGAGAACGGGCACGCTCCTCGACTTCGAGCTCACCAAGGACACCCCCGAGAAGCTCAGCGAGCAGCTCGTGCGGGGTGACCTCGACATCGGCCCGATCACGCTCGTCGAGTTCCTCCGCAACGCCGACGAACTCGTCGCCTTCCCCGACATCGCGGTCGGCTGCGACGGCCCCGTCATGTCCTGCGTGCTGGTCTCCCAGGTCCCGCTGGAGCAGCTCGACGGCGCCCGGGTCGCGCTCGGCTCCACCTCGCGCACCTCCGTACGGCTCGCGCAGCTGCTCCTGGCGGAACGGTTCGGCGTGCGCCCCTCCTACTACACGTGCCCGCCCGACCTGGGCCTGATGATGCGGGAGGCGGACGCGGCGGTGCTGATCGGCGACGCCGCCCTGCGCGCCAACCTCCTCGACGGTCCGCGCTACGGCCTCGCCGTGCACGACCTGGGCACCCTGTGGAAGGAGTGGACGGGCCTGCCGTTCGTCTTCGCGGTGTGGGCGGCCCGCCGGGAGTACCTGGAGCGCGAGCCGGCCGTCACGCGCACGGTGCACGAGGCCTTCCTCGCCTCCCGGGACGTCTCCCTGGAGGAGGTCGCCAAGGTCGCCGAGCAGGCGGCCCGCTGGGAGGCCTTCGACGCGGGCGTCCTGGAGCGCTACTTCACGACGCTCGACTTCCGCTTCGGCGGTCCGCAGCTCGACGCGGTCGCGGAGTTCGCGCGCAGGGTGGGCCCGACGACCGGGTTCGCACCGGACGTGAAGGTGGACCTGCTGACGCCGTGACGCGCGGCACTACTCTGCTGGGAGCGCGGCGCAACGGGGAGACGGGGGAGGCGCGCACCATGCAGCCACTCGAAGCGGACGCACCCACCGCCGTGGGGCCCTACCGGCTGCTCGGCCGGCTCGGCTCGGGCGGGATGGGCCGCGTCTATCTGGGCCGCAGCGCGGGCGGCCGTACGGTCGCGGTCAAGGTCGTGCACCCGCACTTCGCGCTGGACGAGGAGTTCCGCGCCCGGTTCCGCCGGGAGGTCGAGGCGGCGAGGCGGGTCGGCGGCGCCTACACGGCCCCCGTCCTCGACGCCGACCCGGACGCACCCGTCCCCTGGGTCGCGACGGGCTACGCGGCGGGTCCCGCGCTGGGCGCCGCGGTCGCCGACGCCGGACCGCTCCCGGAGCACTCCGTGCGCGTCCTCGGCGCCGGACTCGCCGAGGCGCTGGCGGCCGTGCACCGGCTGGACCTCGTGCACCGCGACGTGAAGCCCTCGAACGTCCTGCTCACCCTGGACGGCCCGCTCCTCATCGACTTCGGCATCGCCCGCGCGACCGACGGCACGGCGTCCCTCACCTCCACGGGCGTCTCCGTCGGCTCGCCCGGCTACATGTCGCCCGAGCAGATCCTCGGCAGAGGGGTCTCCGGGGCCGCCGACGTGTTCTCCCTGGGCGCGGTCCTCGCGTACGCGGCCACGGGCGCGTCCCCGTTCCCCGGCGACTCCTCGGCCGCGCTCCTCTACAAGGTGGTGCACGAGGAGCCCGAACTCGGCTCCCTTTCGGGCACGTTGCGGGACGTCGTCGCCGGGTGCCTGGCGAAGGACCCGGCCGCCCGGCCGTCCCCCGCCGCTCTCGCCGCCGCCCTCGCGCCGGAGGGCGCGGCGGGACTCGTGACCGCGGGATGGCTGCCGGGTCCGCTGGTCGAACAGGTCAGCCGCAGCGCGGTGCGGCTGCTGAACCTCGAAGCGGCCGGGGCCGGGCCCTCGGGCGTCATCGGCTTCAGCAGCCCCTCGGTGGGCGACTTTGGGGCGCCGGCAGCGGAAGCGGGGCGTGCGGGGACCCCGGCGGCGGGGGTGTTCGGCCCGCCCGACCCCTCGTACGCGTCCCACCTCCCGGCCGCCTCAGGACCGGGGCCCGGCCCGGTCCCCTCCGGTACGCACGCGCCGGGCGCGCCCGGGTCCTCCGGCGCGGCCGTTCACGGGGCCGGCGCGCCCACGTACGTGCCGGGGGCGCGCGACGGCGCCGGGAAGGGCGCGGGCGGGGTGTCCGTCAGTGTCGCCGCGACCTCGGTGCCGGGCCCCGGCGGCCGGGGCCGCCGGCTGAGCTGCACGGTGGCGCTCGCCGTGGCCGGGGCGCTGGCGGCGGTGACGCTCGGCTCGGTGTTCGCGTTCGACCTGCTGGAGGGCGAGGGCTCGGGTGGGCCGGACGACTCCGGAGCGGTTCCGCCCCCGGCGGCGACGGCGAGCGCCACGGAACCCGCCGAGGGAGCCACCGCGGTCCCCGGCTCCTACCTGGGCACCTGGGAGGGCGACGGCTTCGCGCTCGACGGCAAGCTGCCCATGGGCACGTTCCGGGTCACGGTCCGCCAGGCCGCGGTGGGCGAACCGCTCGGCACCTTCCGGCAGACCGACCTCATCGGCGGCACCTGCGACACCGACCTGGTCCTCGAGAAGGCCACCGCCGAACGGCTCGTCGCCACCAGCGTGTCCAAGCCCTCCACCACGTCCCGGTGCACGACGCGGCGCCACGAGGTCCGCCTCACCCGGGTCGGCGACGACCTGCGGTACGAGACGGACAACGCGGAGGCGGGGGACCCGGTGGCCCGGATGTCGAAGGTGGAGTGACGCCGGCGACGCCCCGTGGGCGGGCGTCCGGCACGGCGGCGGCGGGCGGTTCCGCCGCCGTCGTGAACGGGTCACGGCGGCGGCGTGTGGCGGGTGGTGCCGCCCCGCCGGTGGGTCACAGCGGCACGGTGACCGTGACCGGTTCTCCCGAGCCCAGGTGCAGCATGCCCTTGCCGGGGGTGACCGGTCCGCCCACCATGCTGCGGGTCGTGCGGATGCCGATCAGCTCGCCGGCGCCGGAGTCCTGCGGCGAGAGCAGGATGCCGCGGCGGCCCTTCTTCGCCTCGACCTGCCAGCCGGAGAACCCGCCGCAGACCTCCTCCTCGTCGCCTCCGATCACGAGGGCGAGCCCCCGGTCGGCGCCGCGCTGGACCAGCCGCTTCAGCTCACGCTCGCAGTCGCAGTCCTCCAGCACCTCGCCGTCGTCCACGATCACGACGATGGGCTCCTCAGGGGACGCCGACTCGATCGCCTCGTTGAAGTCGTCGCTCTCGATGTCGTCGTCCGTGAACACCTTCACCACGCCCTCCCGGCCGTCGAGTTCACGCAGCGGGGACGGGCGCGGCGCCGCGATCACGAGACGTACGCCCTGGAGGAGGTACGAGCGGGCCAGGTTGAGCAGCGCCGTGCTGCGGCCCGACTTGGCGGGGCCCGCCACCACGAACGTCGGCACGCCCTGCGAGAGGTCCGGGCCGAACGCCATGATGTCGTCGCCGCCTATCCCGGCCAGACCCCACAGCCGCGACCGCGCGACGGCCGGGTCCCGCATCTCCCAGGCCTCCGCGAAACCGATCCGGGACGGCAGCATGTCCACCCGGAACGGGCGCCGCGCACGCGGGACTTCGGCGTCGCGCGCGGCCGCCGCCTCGCCGATCGCGGCGAGCGCAGCGGCCTGTCCCTGACCGGACAGGTCGTCGGAGAGCAGCGCGAACTGCGTCTCGGTCGCCGTCTCGTTCCGGAAGCCGCGGCCCGGCGGGATCTCCTCCGGGACCTTGCGGGCGTTGATGCCGAGCATCGTGAAGTCGGAGCGGTCGGCGAGCCGCAGGCCGTACTTCTCCTCCGTGAGCGAGGCCATCCGGCCGAGCAGCACCTGCCGGTCGCCCGTGACGACGAGGTGGATGCCGACGCTCGCGCCCTCCCGCATGATCGTCTGCAGCTCGTCCGTCAGCTCGCCGTGGTTGTACTCGCCGAGCGTCGGCAGCCAGCCCTCCCACCGGTCGAGCAGCACCACCAGGTGCGGCAGCCGCTCGTCCTCGCCGACCGACGAACGCTGCTCGCCGATGTCGGCGAACCCCTTGTCGGACAGCAGGTCCTGACGACGTGTCAACTCACCCTTGAGGCGCGTGACCAGCCGCACGGCCCGCTCGGTCTGGTTGCGCGAGACGACGGCACCGCAGTGCGGCAGCCGGGTCAGCGCGTTGAGCGCGCCGTTGCCGCAGTCGATGCCGTACAGGTGCACGTCCGCCGCCGAGTGGGTGCGGGCGAGGGAGCCGGCGAGGGTGCGCAGGATCTGCGAGCGCCCGCTGCGCGGGGCGCCGCCGACGAGGAGGTGCCCGAAGGAGGCGAAGTCCACGACGACCGGCCTGCGGGCCTGGTCGGACGGCAGGTCCTCGACACCGTACGGGGCCGGGGGCAGCCTGCCCGGGGCCAGGGCCGCGGGGGCCGGCATCCCGACCTCGTCCAGCAGGAGCGTCTCGGGGAGCGCGGGCAGCCAGGGGCTGTGCTGGGCGGGGATGCCGAGTGAGCGGTTGGCCTCGCCGACGGCGTCGACGAGCACCTTGAGATCGGTGATCTCCTCCTCGTCGCGGGCCTCGACCCTGGGCTTGACGAGCGCGGCCCGGCCAAGGTCCTCCCAGGTCAGCGGGCCTGCCCAGGGGGCGAGCAGCCGCGGGTCCGCGGCTCCGGGCCGCCGACCGCCCACCCGGCCCGACTGGAAGGGCACGAGTGAGGCGTGCCCGAGGCGCACGTACGCCCGGCCCGGCGTGCTCTTGGAGATGTGCCCCGCCTCCGGGGAGTCGATGACGTCGCTGGACTCCCCGCCGTCCGTCACCCGCAGCGCGATGCGGAGGTTGGTGTTGGCACGGATCTCGGGGGACACGACACCGCTCGGCCGCTGGGTCGCGAGCAGCAGGTGGATGCCGAGCGAACGGCCCCGCTGGGCGATGTTGACCAGGCCGGTGACGAAGTCTGGCAGGTCGCGCACCATCGAGGCGAACTCGTCGATGACGATGAGGAGTCGGGGCAGCGGACGGTGCGTGGGATCGCGCCGCACCAGGTCCTGGTAGTCCTCGATGTCCTTGGCGTCGGCGGCCGCCAGGATGTGCTCCCGGCGGTGCAGTTCGGCGCCCAGCGACTCCAGGGCGCGCTCGACGAGGTGCGCGTCGAGGTCGGTCACCATGCCCACGGTGTGCGGCAGGTTGACGCAGTCCTTGAACGCGGCGCCGCCCTTGTAGTCCACCAGGACGAACGTCATGTTCTCGGGGGTGTTGGCCACGGCGAGCGCCGCCACGATGGTCTGGAGCAGCTCGGACTTGCCGGAACCGGTCGTACCGGCGATCAGGCCGTGCGGTCCGTCCCGCCGGATGTCGATGCCGAAGGGGCCGTCGTACGACTCGCCGACGACCGCCATCGTCGACTGGCCGCCCAGCCGCCAGCGGGCGGAGATCGCCTCGCCCGTCGGCGGCTCCAGCTGGAGCACGTCGAGCAGCCGGCTCGAGCCGGGCAGCGCGGAGTCCTCGGTCTCGCCGCTGATGTCGCGCAGCGGCGACAGCGCGCGGGAGAGCCGTGCGCACCAGCCGGCGGACACGAAGTCGGGCCGTACGTTCCTGACCCGGGCCGTGCCCGTCTGCTCGACGCGCAGCCGCAGGTGGAGGGGCTCGTGCTCGTCCGCGGTCCCGTCGTCGGCGTCGGAGGCGTGCCAGGCGTGGAAGGAGGGGAAGCCGTCGGCGCCCGCCTGGTAGCCGCGGCCCGCCGGTTCGGCGGCCGCCCCGGCGCCGGTCGCGCCGGGCCTCGGGTGCTCCTCCGGCTTCGGCTCGGCGACGACGACGGCCTGGCACTCGCCCGGCAGGAACCGCTCCTCCGCGTCCAGGCAGATCGCGTACATGCTGACCGCGGGACCCTCCCGCAGCAGCCGTACGACACCGGGCATGGACCGCAGCCGCCGGGAGCCGTCCCACACGACCACGATGTCCGGGTCGGTGAACGTGGACTGGCGGCCGTTCTCCCGGGCGGCCTTCCGGCGGGCGTCGAGGAGCTGCGTCAGCTCGCCGATGCGCGCGCCGACGGTCTCGGCGTCCGTACCGATCAGCACGTTGGCGTCCTGGGCGCCGGACGGACGCGAGTGCGGCAGCCAGCGGACCCAGTCCCAGCCCTCCCGCGAGCCGTTCTCGGTGAGGACGTAGAACTGGACGTCCAGCGGGCTGTGCAGGACCGCGGCCTGCGCGACGATCCACCGGCCGAGCGCCTGCGCCGAGTCGCCGGGACCGGCGATGCCGACGACCCCGCGCTCGCGCAGCGGCAGCGCCACCGGGGCGTCCTCGATCCGCCAGGTGACCTCGCGCTTGTGGTCGTCCTGCTCGGGGTCGTCGAGCACGACCTCCGAGGGCAACTGCCCCGTGCCGACCCGCAGAAGAAGGTGGTCGGCGTCGGTGCGCCGCCGCTCCCACAGCCGCGTACGGGGCCCGGTGCCCAGCGACAGCACCCCGGCCGGGTCGAGCACCGCCGCCCTCCGGTCGAGCCGTTCGGTGACCAGGGCCTCCTGGGCGTCCTTCTCGATCCGCTCCTTGTGCTCCTTGTACTCCTTGACCTGCTTCGCATGGGACGTACGCCCGTGCTTCTTGTCCATGAAGTAGTTGCCGAAGAGGATCAGCGGGCTCAGCAGGGCCATGATCATGTAGTACCAGCGCCCGAAGATCATCACCGCCACGACGGCTCCGACGAGCGGCGTGAAGGCCATCAGCCACGGCAGCGGCCGGGCCTCGAAGTCCCGCGGCGGCGTGGGCAGCCTGAACCGCGTCTGGCGCTCGGGGGGTTGGAGGCGAGGGGGCCGGTTGTAGTCGAGCCCCGCACCGTCCTCGGACCACTTGAGGGCGGCGTTCGGCGGTGAGTAGCGGTCGAGTTCGAGAAGCGTGTTGCCCACGGCGACCTGGGCGCCCAGCGGCCAGTCCGTACCGTCGAGGGGTTCGCCGTCGAGGGTCACGCCCTCCTTGTCCGCGTCGTCGCCGTGCAGGGCGATCCGGCAGGTCCCGTCCGTTGCAACTGACAACGTCAAAGCACGCGGCAGGAGTTCGGGATCGGCGACGCGCAGCGCGGCGGCGGGACCGCTGCCTATGTCGTACCGGCCGATGCCGAGCCGGTGCACGGATCCAGCCGCGGGGCCGCCCGCGACCCGCAGCTCGACCAGTCCGCCCGGCTCGCCCGGCAGGCAGCCGGCGGGGTCGTGCAGGCTGACCACGGCACCCTCGCGCAGGGGGGAGGTGCCGATCGTGGAGTCGGGGTCGACGGGATGCCCGTCCACGTACGCGAGGGGCGCCCCGCCGGGCGGGGCCTGCTGCCCGTGGTGCCCGATGGGGATGATCTGCGCCCCGCCGCCGTGGCCGACGTGTGCCGCCAGCTCCTTCGTGATGTCCCCCACGGAGGACTCGGGATCGGCGTCGAGCACCACGTCGGCGCTGGCGCCGCCGAGCGGATCGACGACGGTCAGAGTCAGGCGCACGATCGTCCTCCCCGAAATCCCCGGACCCGCCTCGTCCCCGGCGGACGGCGGGCCGCAGTGACCACTGAACTGCCTGTTGACTGACCAGTGACGATATCCGCTCCACCCTTCCCACGGGCAACGGCGTATGTGCCCGTTCCCTGAAGGCTCTTGACGGATCCGGGGTGTGCGGCTGCAAGCGTGCTGCGTAAGCTGCAAGTTCCGCGGACGATCGCATCATCCGCACCGGGAGCCACGGGGGTTGGCCCTGCGGCACGTCGAGTTGTTTCGGAGGACGCCACATGGCCGGCGGCAAAGACGCAGACATCACTTATGACGAGATGCACAAGGCGGCTACCAAGCTGACCGATGCCAAGGACAAGATCGACGAGAAGCTCGACGCCCTTGAGCGGTACATCCAGGGCCTCGTCAAGGACGGTTACACCACCCGCAAGGGCTCGCAGGCCTTCGAGGACTCGTTCACGGAGTTCAAGAAGGGCGCGAAGGACACGATCGAGGGCCTGACCGGCATGTCCAAGTTCCTCACCAGCGCCGCGAAGGCGTACCAGGACCTGGACGAGGAGCTGGCCAAGGGCGTCAAGGGCTAGTCGGCGGACCGGCTGCAGGGCCGCCTGCAGGGCCGGTGCGGACCGGTGCGGCGGGGCGTGCGTGTGCCTCGCCGTACCGGTCCGTGTCGTACCGGTCCGTGTCGTACCGATCCGTGTCGCACGGGAAGTGGACGGCCGATCACGGCACGGGCTTCGGGTCCACCGCCGTGGGCCGCCGCCGCGATCCCTGGCCACGGCTCACGCCCGTGGGCCCGTCTCCGTGGGCCGCCGGACGGGGACGGCGGCGCGCACTCGAAGGGAATGTGATGACCGAACGCGGGGGACGGCTCGGATTCGCCGTCCAGGCCGTGCTGTTCGTGGCCGTGCTGGCGGCTCTCGCGGGGCTGTTCCTGTTCGGCGCCGCAACTGTGAAGTCGCTCGTCCGCGGGGTGGTCCCGACCCTGCTCGACCGGCCCGGCGGTCCCTGGACGGTCGGCGCGGGACTGGGACTGGTCACGGTGCTCGGCGGGTTCGGCGGCAGGTGGCTCTCCGGCGGGCTCTCCGGCGAACGGTCCGGTGGAGGCCGGCTTCGCGGCCCGCTGCGCTCGGCGGCGTCCGGCGCGTGCTGGGCGGTGGCGTGCGGCGCCGCCCTCTTCGTGCTGTTCGCCCTGCCCGGCAAGAACTGCTCCGGCCGGTCGTTCTGCGCGTACATCCCCGGCACGGGCACCGTGCTGCTCGCGTACGCGCTGACCGCGGGCGCCGTGGGCCGGCTGCTCCACCGCTGGACCCGCGCACGCGACGAGGAACGCCGCGCACGGCACCGGGAGCGGATGCGGAAGCT
Source organism: Streptomyces fructofermentans (assembly GCF_014651055.1). Classification (GTDB taxonomy): domain Bacteria; phylum Actinomycetota; class Actinomycetes; order Streptomycetales; family Streptomycetaceae; genus Streptomyces; species Streptomyces fructofermentans. The sequence continues at coordinate 42,145 of NZ_BMWD01000028.1, read as the reverse complement.
GCGGCGAAGGGGCAAGGGGAGGAGCCGGGCGGCGCGGGAGGGGTGAGGGGGGCTCGGGGGCGGAGGTTCCCGGGTCTGCCGGGGACGAGCCGAACCACCTATGGATGTCAGGCCGGTTGCGGCCCCTCCGGGGCGTCCGCCAGCCACAGGCTCCGTGCGAAGGCGTCGACCTCGTCGAGGTGCGCCGCCAGCCACCCGGGATCGTCCGCGACCGTGCGCACCGACAGATCGACCCCGAACTGCTCCGCCCGCCAGGCGAAGTTGAGCGACATCATGAGCGCCCCCTCACGAGAACCCCAGTACCGGAGGGAGCGCAGACCCTCGCCGAGCCGCTCGGTCGTGAACGCGTCCACTTCGGTCGGGCGTACGGGGCTTTCCCGGTCCGCCTGCACGACCTCGCGGAGCACCGTGTCCCGGTCGCCCTCGGTCGGCGCCGTGAGAGCGAAGAACGCCAGCGGGGTTCGACGCGGATCAGGGGCGTACAGGAAGACCTGGTGCGCCGGAATACGGCCGGGGATCCCCTCCGCCAGCATGTCCAGGCGCTTCGCCAGCGCGCGGACCTCGCGCCGCTTGGGCCGCTTCTCGCGCAGCCTCCACAGCATGTCCGCGTTCTTGGCCGCCCACTCCTGGCGTTCGTCGGCACCGTTCCACCGCAGCGGCATCAGGAGCCACTCCAAGGGGTCCGAATCGGTCTCGAGGAAAATCACGCGTAACTCCAGCGGAACGTCGTCATCACGGCATCGAAGAGCTCGACCAGGACATCGGCGAACTCGCTGTGGGGGTCCCCGTCGGCGATGGTGCTGAAGCAGACCGTCACCCACTGGGCGACGGGGCTCCCCGGCACCGGAAGCACGTAGTCGATGCGCCGGGAGGCCTGTTCCACTTCCCGCTCAGGGTCGGCTGCGACGGTCTTGTCCACACGCACGCCGTCGGAGCCGTCGACGGTGACCGGTCCGCTCCCCGCGCCCTCCGCCAGCAGTTCGGCGACGACCTCCCCGTGTCCGATGCCGACCCCGGGGCCGCTGAGTGCCTCGGAGACGATGATCGAGGCGCCTATCAGCGTGCCGTGGATGCGCTCCACCGGGAGGTAGAGCGTCAGCCCGCCCGCCCGGCGGGCCTGCTGGGCGGCCTTGTTGAGCCGCTTCATCAGCTCCAGGCGCGCCTTGATGACGTCGTCCTTGGGTATGTCCTCGGAAAGCCGCGCCACCGCCCGGTCGACGATGCGCTTGACCGCTTCGTCCGTGCCGTCCCGCAGGGGGACCATGTCCCAGCCCGGGGGCGGTACCAACCGGTAGCCGAGGGGGAGCGTCGGGGCGATCGTCTCGCCGGAGGCCTCAGGCACGCCGGAACCTCTCCGCGGCGGCCGAGCCGGCCACCAGCAGCGGAGTGACGAGCGCGCCGACGACTCCCGGCCAGAACGCCGTCACCAGCGCCGGGAGCAGCAGGGTGCAGGAGACGAGCAGCGCGTGGGTGAGTCCCTCGGGACGGCGGCTGTGCCACGGGTGCCGAGCGAAGATCCACAGCACTCCGAGGATGCCCGCGGACACCACGGCGCGCTCCGTCCAGAGCCAGACCGGGACGAAGGAGCGCGGACTCACGGCGACCAGCAGGAAGTACACGACGATGAACACGGCCGGCACGATGACGCACAGCCGCGCCGCCGCCACGACTCCGCCGCCGAGGCGTGTGACCACCGCCGACGTGGCAAGTGCTTGGTTGGGGGGCATCAGTTCTCCACCTTCGTCCGGGCGCCGTGCCGACCTACCAGTGCGTGTCGACGGGCGGCAGCCACGTGTTCGCCTTCCAGTCGTTGTACGTCTCGCTGAAGGGCTTGTCCGGAGTGCCCCACACGCCGTGCGCCCCGGCGATCGCGTCGCTCTGCCCCAAGCTCTTGTCGACGAGGTCGGCACCGGTTCCGATGTACGCGCCGGCCAGTGACACGCCGTACCCGACGTTGGAGCCGACGCGGGTGGCGGTCGAGACGGCCTCGGGGAAAGCCTGCCCGTTCTTGGCGATGTTGGCGTACAGTCCGGCGGCCTCGTCGTCGCCCATGTTGATGGCCTTGGCGAGCTTGCCGATCTCCGGGGAGTCCAGGGACACCCGTCCCGCGTCGTCCAGGATCTTCTTGCGGATGAAGAGCCGCATCTCCTTGGCGAAGATCCGGGTCGCGTCGTCCGAGGACGTGGCGGCAAGCCGGCCCAACTGGTCCATGACACGGGAGTGGGCGCGGACACCGTCCTTGAGTTTGCCGATGCGCGAGGCGGCGGCGGCCGCCTTGGTGCTGGCGTTGGCGCCCTTGAGCAGGGCGACACCCAGGCGTCCCATGCCCATGGTGAGCAGACCGATGGAATCCATGGCGACGTCCATCCAGCTCGCGTCGCCGGACGCCACGAGCATGATCCTGGTTCCCAGGACGATGAGCCCGGCGACCAGCAGCAGGATCGCGAGGTTGAGTCCGGGTACGAACATGGCTATGACGCCCGCGATGGTCGCGAGCCAGCCCAGCACGTCAATGACGACTTTGATCCAGTCCGCGTTCTCGTGGACCCAGCCCTTGATGTTGTCCCACGTGCTGTCCTCGATGACGTCGTCGAGCTGATCGCGGATCTTCTTGGCGTGGTGGCGGGCGCGGTCGTCGCGGTCACCCTTGATGCGGTCCAGGTGGTCGCGGAACTCCTGCAGCGGATCGCCGTCCGTGCCGTCCCCCGACGACTTGGGTGAATCCCCGGCACTCGGTTCCTTCTTCTTCTCCGCGTCGACCTCGTCCTGCTTCTCCTTGGCCTTGCGCAGGACCGCGTCGGCTTCGCCCTGGTAGTGCTCCAGGTCGTCCGCCCAGTTCGTCAGGTGCCCGTGCACACGCTCGTAGCGTCCCGCGACCTCGCGCAGGTGTTTCTCCAGGACACCGGATTCCTCTTTCAGCTTTCCGGCGTACTTGCCCTTGAGCTCGTCGTCGTCGCCGATTCCAAGCAGCAGTCGTGATTGTTCGCGGAGCGACTCCGCGACACCTTTCATGCGCTTCACCTCGGCGCGGATCTCCTCCGCGTCCCCGGGCACCGGGTCGGACTCGGCGAGCGGATGCCAGTCCCGCGGCCTGGCTTTGGATGATGCGGCCACTGCTTTCCACGTCTCCCCGTCATTGGGCCCGCCGGTTGCCTTCCGTGTGCGGAGCTGGTGCCGGACACGGAGTGCGACGGGCCGGAGTTTACTTCTTCGCGCCTTCTCGCAGACCTTTGGCCAGGTCGCCGTCCAGGCCGTTGAACCCGTCGACCGTCGACTTGACCAACTCCCCCACGGTCTCGATGCTCTTGATCATCTTGGCCCGGTAGTCGTCCCAGTTGTCCACGAATTCGCCCATGGCGTCCTCGATTTCACCGCTGCCCCAGTAGGGGCTCATTCCGTCGGTGTGGTCGCCGAGGCCCTTGAATTCGCGCCGGATGCTCTTGAGGCGGGACTCTGATTCCACGAGAAGGTCGACGTTGACCCGGAGGTCCGCATCTTTCCCCATTGGTGACGTACTCCTGTGGGTCGGGATCGGTTCGGCTGCGGCGGTCGGTGCGAGCGGCCGGCCCGTCCGGCGTCACGGTTGCCGGCGAATTGCCTGCGGGCATGGCCGACCGGTGTGACCACGGTGACGACCGTATCCGGGGCGTGCGCTGTTTCACCAGTGCGAAGGGCGGGAGGGCGCCGAGCCGGCCGCGATGCCCGCATTGTGGGGAATCAGCCAACTGCAGGGCCTTCCGTACGGTGACTCCCGTGCGCCGAGGGCGTGTTCAGATGCAATGAGGCCGAGGCGGCGGTTTCCGGCGCGGTGCCTGGTGGACCGGGTCCGGTCGCCGCAGCGGGCGGCCCCGAACGCCCTGGCTGGCGCTCGGGGCCGACGCGCGGGCCGTTCCACCGCTGTCGGCTACCGGTTGACCGACTGGATCTCCTGGACCGTGATCTCCTGATCGGCGCCGAACGTGCCGTCGGGCAGCCGGGTCGGGGCGGGGTTGCCGGTGCCCGTCCAGCTGATCTCCCACGTGATGGTCGCCTGGAGCTTGAACTTGCCGTCGCCGGAGGAGCGCAGGTACTTGATCCCGCACGGCGGGGTCTCGTCGGACTTGCCCTTGGCGTAGGGCTCGCCGATCGAACCGTCGTCGTTGATCCGGCACTCGCCCGAGGCCGGGTAGGTCTCCGCGTCCTCGGTGCCCGGCTCCAGCCTGAGGGAGACCGGCTTGGCCGTGGTCGTCGCCTGGATGTTGAGGCCGCCGGCGTCGAGTTCGGCGGTGACGTCGACCTCCTTGAACGTGGCCTTGTCGAGCCAGGCCCACGTCGGGAGGTTCACCTTGGTGTTCTCCTCGGGAGCGAGCGTCACCTCGGTCTCGGGGAGTTGGAGCCTGTTGTAGGCGAGTTCGGCGAGGATCTGCGGGGTGACCGCGTTCGGGACGCCCGGGTCGTCACCGTTCTCGACCCAGAACGGCATCTCGTCGCACGTCTGCGCCTCGGGCTCCATCCAGCGGTCCTCGTCGCGGACGGACACCCACCAGTTGCCCTCGTCGGCCTTGTCCTTGTTGTAGTCCTTGTACTCGCCGTCCTTGTACATGGACCGGTACATCCCGACGGCGGACTTGGCGTAGCTGTGCTGGCCCGGGTAGTTGACCGTCTCGGTGTACATCTCCTCGACTGACTTGCCGAACTGCTCGGGCGTACGCGGCTCGTACCAGCAGGCGGGTGGGTCCCAGTCGCCGACGGGCCGCACGTTGCCGGTCCGCTTGCCGCCGCCGCCCGTGCTGCCGCTGTACGTGACCAGCGACTCGATGGACCCGCCACTCCGGTTGCCGCTGGTCTGGGCGTTGCCGCCCTGTGAGTTGTTGCCGCCCTTGTCCGCGAATGCGGTGCCTGGTGACGCGATCAGCATCGCGGCCGTCGCACCTGCCACGAGCCATCGTCCCCGCGTCGTCACGGAGTGCACTTCGCGTTCCCCCTCTCCGACAGCAGACTCGTGGTCTGCCAGACCCCCTGATCGTTCTTCTGCAAGCGCGCGCTGTACGTGACGTAGGAGTTCTTGGTCGCGGCCGTCTTGTCGGCCTTGCCGGTCTTCCGGTCCTTGTCGTAGGCCTTGCTCTCGTCGGAGCAGTACGCGACGGCCGCGGTGTCCTTGTCGACGACCTTCAACTCGGGCTTGAAGTAGCGCGTCGTCCCCGTGATCGAGCGTCCGTCCTTCGCGTATCCCTGGACCCACTCGACGGCACCGATCAGCGCCTCGCCCTCGTAGTAGAACTTGATCCCGTCGGAGTCCGGGTCGCCCGCGCTGATGGCCGCGTCCGTGGCGTTGACGCGGCGGGTGACGTCCGCGAGCACCGCGTCCTTCGTCGCGTCGCCCGTCTTCCAGTTCTCGAAGACATTGTCGATGTCCTTCGGGAGCGTGACCTCGGGCCGCTCGACGGAGTCGGAAGCCGCCGCACTCGGCGAGGCCGAGCCCTCCTCCGACTGACCCGCCCCCGCGATCTTGTCGCTGTCCTTCGACGTGTCGTCCTCGCCCCCACAGGCCGTCAGCAGCAGAGCTGCGCTCGCGGCAAACGCGGCAGCAACGGGCAAAGTACGGCGCTTCACAGTGGACTCCCCGTGAGAAATAGGTTCAGGCAAGAGCAACGACGGTATCCATGGGGCCAACGGTTTCGCCAGAGCGAAGGTGTCCCGCTGATTCGGGTATGGGCGGTGTCCGGTGGTTTGACTGTGACGCTCCCCGCACGAGCCTCCGCGGACGTACCCGGGTCCGGCCCTGTACCGAGCGGCCGGAAAGTCCTCCAACGAGCTTGACCGCAAGGCGGAGGGGCGGCCCCGCGCGCCTGCGGGCGCGGCAACCCGCGCACCCCCTCGTAGGCTTGCGCACACCAGTCCGCCCCTCGAACGGGAGAACACACCCTCATGGCCCGCTACATGGAGTCGCTCACCATCGAGCGCGGCGGATTCCGGATCAAGGTGCCCGAGTCGTGGTGGGAGTTCGACGTGCGGCCCGAGTCGCGGGACGACTCGATCCGGCGCATGGTGTCCGAACGCATGGCGCAGCAGCCCGAGTTGTCCAAGTACAAGGACACGTACACCGCGTTCCTGCGCAAGGCGTCCGCCGACGCCTGGAAGTCGGGCGCCCTGTACTGCGGCTGCATGGCCGAGAGCTTCGGTGGTGACACGCCGATCACCGGCTCGATCACCGTGTCCCTCGTCGGCGGCCGTACGAAGGACGGGGCGCCGCTCGCCACCGATCCGCAGGCGGTGATCGAGAGGCTCGCCGTGCGGGAGGCCAGGAAGGCGGGGGACGCGTGGCGGAAGGTCACGACGGTCGACATCCCGGGGGTTGGGCAGGCGGCGCGCACCTACGGCATCGAGGACATTCCGGTGCCGGACGACAGCCTCGACCGCACCGTGCGGGCCGTGCTCATGCAGACCTTCATCCCCGTGCCGGGGCAGGAGGGCAAGGTCGCGCTCGTCGCCGGGAGCAGCCAGGTGCTGGACCTCGCCGACTCGTTCTTCGACATCTTCGACGCGATCACGTCCACCTTCCGGTTCGCCGAGTAGCGCCTTCCTCCCGGGAGACGCGGGGCCGGCCGAGGGGCACCCGGAGAGCGGCGAGGGCGGCTGCGTCGAGTTCGAGAACCGGCACGGCGAGGTGCGGCGGGTCGAGTGGCGCGGGGCGTGGCCCATCGCGGAATGGGACACCCCGAAGGGGCAGTCCCGCGAGATCGGTGCCGAAGCACTCCTGGCCACCCGGCCCACCCCGGAGCGCGCGCCCGCCGTCCCCGCCGCTCACCCCGCCAACTCCGTACCACCGCCTACCCCGCACCACCGCCCGCCCCGTCAACTCCGCACCACCGCCGCCCGCAACGACCCCGTCCCAACCTCGTGAGCGACTCGTGCAGGGATGGTCACCACGGCGTAACGAGTGCCGCCCGCCGCCCCGACGGAGGCTTCGCGGCTGCACAGTTGGCGGCAGGCGCACAGCCCTGTCCCCAACGGGGAACCGAACAGCACCCGTTGCGCGTGGTCAACGTTGCGAAGTGTGATGTGGGCGGCCACGGAAGCGCCTTGAGGGGCTTATGTGCTGCTGATACGGTGCGATGACTTGACACTCGTTCCAACACAGGCCATTTGCCCAGGTCGGGCGGTACGTCCGGTGAGAGCGATGTGTGCGAAGTGTCCTGAATGACGAAAACCATCTTGGGTGTACGGGGAGCGGTTGCGTGAGGATCCAAGAGCGTACGGGGGCGGGCAACAACCGTGCCGCCGCGCCGGTTCAGCCGACCACGGGGGAGCGCCTTCCCGCGCCGCCTCGCGAGCGCAAACCGGCACTGGCCGCTCTCGCGGTGCTGCTCATCCTCGTCGGTGCGCTCGGGGCGACGACGCTCGTGCTGCGCGCCGGGGAGCGGGTCGAGGTCGTGAAGGTCACCGGTGACATCCAGGCCGGCGAGTCCGTCGGCGACAACGTGGACCCGGTCCTGGTCGCGGACGACGCGGGGATCAACTACGTCAAGTGGACGCAGATCGACGCCCTCAAGAAGCTCAAGGCCAAGTCCAAGATCTACGCGGGCACCCTGGTCATCGGTGAGATGTTCGCCGCCGGGAACGACCTCCCGGCGGGCAAGGCCGTCGTCGGCCTCTCCCTCAAGGAGGGCCAGTACCCGCTGGGCATCGAGGGGGGCGACACCGTGGCCGCGTACCTCGTCGGCAACTCCGGTTCGTCCTCGTCCTCGTCCTCGGACGATGAGGCAAACACCAGCGGGGCGCCGATCGTGGCGGACGCCGTCGTCAACAGCGTGCCCGCCGACAAGAGCGACTCCACGATCAGCAGCACCACCAAGCGCATCACGGTGACCGTCGACGTGAGCGACGCCGCGGCACTGGCCCGCGCCGCCGCGGCGAACCAGGTCGCCCTCGTCAAGGTCCCCGGCAACTAGCGGCGAGAGAGTTCTCTGACCCATGGCCCTCATCGCGCTCGCCGCAGACAAAGGCTCCCCCGGTGTCACCACCGCGGCCGTCGCCCTCGCCGCCGTCTGGCCCCGGCGGGTCCTGCTCGCCGAGACCGATCCGGCGGGCGGCGACCTCGTCTACCGCAGCGCCGCCGCGCACGGCGGGCCGCTCAACCCGAACACCGGGATGCTGTCCATCGCCGCCACCGCCCGCCGCGGTCTCGTACCCGATCAACTCTGGGACCACGTGCAGCCGTTGAGCGGCGGGCTCGAGGTGCTCGTCGGGCTCGGCAACGCCGAGCAGGCGGCCGGACTCGCGGGGCTGTGGCCCACGCTGGGCCGCGCCTTCGCCCAGCTCGCCGACTCCCCGCAGGCGCCCGCCGACGTGATCGCGGACTGCGGCCGGATCAGCGGCGACACCCCGGCCGTCGAGATGTTCCCGCAGGCCGCTCTCGTCCTGCTGGTCTCGCGCACCGAGCCGGAGGCCATCGCCCGCGTGCGCGACCGGGCCGCCGCGCTCACCGCCAAGCTGCACGGCGGCCCGCGCGGGGCGTCCGCACTCGGCACCCCTCTCATCGGAGTCGTCCTCGTCGCCGACCCGGGGGAGTCCGGCAAGCTCGTCCACCAGGTCAACGACATGCTCGTGGCCGCCCAGACCGGCGCCCGCGTCGTCGGGACCATCGCCGACGACCCCGCGGGCGCCGAGCAGCTCGCGGGCCGCAGGCGCGGCAGGCTCGACAAGTCGCTGCTGATCCGCTCGGCACGCAAGGTGACCGCGGACCTGTACCAGCAGTTCGGGGCGGCCTGGGCCGTGCCGGCCGACGGACCCGGCGGCCGGGCCGCCGCCGGAGCCGGCCGATGACCGCGGTCGACCACCAGCTGGTCAAGCGGTTCCGGCAGGAGGCGGGCGACCGCATCTCCGAGCAGCGCCGCCTCGACCAGGTGTCCGGCGTCACGCCGATGTCCAACGAGGACGAGCGGCAGTACGCCCGCGCGGTCATAGCCCAGATCCTGGAGGAGCACGCCCGTACGGAGATCAACTCCGGGCGCACCCCGCTGGACGCCGAGACCGAGGAGCAGTACGCGGCCGCCGTCCACGCCGCGCTCTTCGGGGTGGGGCGCCTGCAGCCGCTGCTGGACGACCCCGAGGTCGAGAACATCGACATCAACGGGTACGACCAGGTCTTCGTCGGCTACGCGGACGGACGCGAGGCCAAGGGCGAACCCGTCGCCGAGACCGACGAGGAACTGGTCGAGCTGATCCAGATCCTCGGCGCCTACTCCGGCCTCTCCTCCCGGCCCTTCGACTCCGCGAACCCCCAGCTCGACCTGCGGCTGCCGGACGGCTCGCGGCTGTCCGCCGTGATGGACGTGACCCGCAGGCCCGCGCTGTCCATCCGCCGGGCGCGCATGGGCAAGGTCTTCATGTCCGACCTGGTCGGCAACGGCACCCTGACACCGGAGGTCGGGCACTTCCTGGCGTGCGCGGTCAGGGCCCGCAAGAACATCATGATCGCGGGCGCGACCAACGCCGGCAAGACGACGCTGCTGCGCGCCCTCGCCAACGAGATCCCGCCGCACGAGCGCCTGATCACCGTCGAACGCGCGCTGGAACTGGGCCTGGACACCTTCGCCGACCTGCACCCCAACGTCGTCGCCTTCGAGGAGCGGCTGCCCAACTCCGAGGGCCAGGGCACCATTTCGATGGCCGAGCTGGTCCGGCGCTCGCTGCGCATGAACCCGTCCCGGGTCATCGTCGGCGAGGTGCTCGGCGACGAGATCGTGACCATGCTGAACGCGATGTCGCAGGGCAACGACGGTTCTCTGTCCACGATCCACGCCAACAGCTCCAGCGAGGTCTTCAACCGCATCTCCACGTACGCGCTCCAGGCCACCGAGCGGCTGCCCATCGAGGCCAGCCAGATGCTCGTCGCCGGCGCGGTCAACTTCGTCGTGTTCATCCAGCGGCGCAACAACTACCAGACGGGCGGGCGGCTCCAGCGCATGGTCACCTCGATCCGCGAGGTCAACGGCGTCGACGGGCGCGTCCTGTCCAGCGAGGTGTTCGCGGAGGCGTCGGACGGCCGGATCGTGCCGCACGCCCCCCTCGCCTGCCTCGAGGACCTGATCCAGCACGGCTACCGCCTGCCCGGCGGGAACTGGGGGTGAGCGGGCGATGAATCTCGACAGACTCGGCTCCATGGGCGGGCTGTTCTCCACGACGGTCCTGTACGCGCTCGCGTGCGGCATCGCGGTCGGCGGCGGACTCGCGCTGCTCACCGTCGCCGTCCGCGGGCTGCCGGCCAAGCCCGAGCACGAGCGGCAGAAGGCCGCCGAACGCGTCGCCGAGCTGGTGCGGTTCGCCGGCCGGCGCGGCACGGTCGCGGCCGGCGCAGGCATCGTCGTCCTGCTGCTCACGCGGTGGGCCGTGGCGGGTATCGCGACCGCCGTCCTCGTCTTCTTCTGGGACAAGCTCTTCGGCGGGGCCTCCGAGGAGAAGTCCGCGATGCGGCGGGTGGAGGCCCTAGCCTCCTGGACCGAGTCGCTGCGCGACACCATCGCGGGAGCGGTCGGCCTGGAGCAGGCCATCCCCGCCTCGGCCCGCGCGTCGGCGCCCGTGCTGCGCCCGCACCTCGACGCGCTCGTCGACCGGCTGCGCTCGCGCACCCCGCTGCCCGAAGCGCTCCAGCAGCTCGCCGACGAGATCGACGACGCGTCCGCCGACATCATCGTGGCCGCGCTGATCCTCAACGCGCGGCTGCGCGGGCCGGGACTGCGCCAGGTCCTCGGCGCGCTCGCGAAGTCGGCGCGCGAGGAGGTCGACATGCGGCAGCGCGTGATGGCCCAGCGCGCCTCGACCCGCCGGTCCGTGCAGATCGTCGTTGCGGTCTCCATCGCGTTCGTCCTCGGCCTGTCCATCTTCAACCGGGAGTTCGTCGAGCCGTACGGCACGGCCGTCGGACAGCTCGTACTCGCCTGTGTCTGCGGCCTGTTCGCCCTCGGCTTCTGGTGGCTGCGGAAACTGTCCACCATCGAGACGCCGGAGCGGTTCCTGGTCCGGGACGAGTCGTCGGTTCAGTTCGTCCGCCCCCGGATGCCGTCGCCGTCCCAGACCGAGGAGGGGGTACGCCGATGAACTCGACCCTGACCATGCCCGTCCTGGTGGGCGCAGTCCTGGGGCTGGGCGTCTACGCCCTCGTACGGGCCCTGATGCCGTCCCGGCGCAGCGCGGTCGCCCAGGTCGCACGGATCGACGCGATGCGGGCGCGGGGCGCGGCGTACGAGTCCTCGCACCGCACCGCGGACACGGGACGCCTGAGCGGCGTACGGGCCCAGGTGGGCGCGCGGGTGGCCGAGGTCTACCTCCAGCAGGGCTGGGAACTGCGGTCGCTGCGGGCGGACCTCGCGGTGCTCGACCGGAGCTGGGAGAACTTCCTCGCCACCAAGGTGCTGCTGGCGGCGGCGGGGCTGTTCTTCGGCCCGTTCATGTTCGCCGTGGTCTGGACGCTCGGTTTCGACAGCAGTCCCGTCGTGCCGGTCTGGCTGGCACTCCTGTGCGCGGCGGTCTTCTTCTTCCTGCCCGACCTGGAGGTGCGCAGGGACGCCGCCGAGAAGCGTCGCGACCTGCGGCGGGTGATCGGCGCCTACCTCGACCTGGTGTCGATGAGCCTGGCTGGCGGCCGGGGTCTCCCGGAGGCACTGATGGCCGCCGCCGAGGTGTCCGACGGATGGGCGACGCGGCGTATCCGCAACGCGCTGGCGGACGCCAGGATCACCGGCATCAGCCAGTGGCAGGCGCTCGGCTCGCTCGGCGAGGAGCTGGGCGTCGAGGAACTCAAGGACCTGTCCGCCTCGTTGGCACTCGTCGCGGACGACGGCGCGAAGGTACGGGAGTCACTGGCCTCCCGTGCCGAGACGATGCGGCACCGCGAACTCGCCGAGATCGAGGGCAGCGCGGGCGAGAAGTCGCAGTCGATGCTCGTCGCGCAGCTCCTGCTCTGCGCGGGCTTCCTGGTCTTCCTGATCTTCCCGGCGGCGATGCGCGTGTTCCAGGTCTGACGCCGACTCCTTCCCTACGCGAACTCCGAGAGGACAACTCATCATGAACGGACGGAACTTCAGCACCGGCATCCCGGGGGTGGACTTCCTGATCACCTTCCTCCAGGGCCGGGTGCAGCGCGCCCGCTCCGGTGAACTCGACCGCGGGGCCTCCGCGGTGGAGTGGGTCATCATCTCGGCGGTCGTCGTCGCGATCGTCGGCGTGGTCGCCGCGATCATCAACGCCGCGCTGAGCGACGGCGCCAACAAGGTCGGCGACTGCATCAAGGGCGCGGACGCGGGCAGCACCTGCTGACCCCGGCACCGTCCGGTCCCGCCCGCACGACCATGTCCCGCACGACCACTTCTCGCACGACGTCCATACGGGGTTGCTGGTGAGCGTACGAAGCTGGCTGCGCCGCAGGGTGGAGGCCGCCTCCGCCCGCGGCGACTCCGGCATGACCGCGATCGAGTTCGTGCTGCTCACGCCCCTGCTCTTCTTCATGATCTTCGCGACGGTGCAGTTCGCGCTGTACTTCTTCGCGGACCATGTGGCGCAGGCCGCGGCTCAGGCAGGCGCCCGCAAGGCACGTGCCACGGCCGACGAGTCGCCGGGCGCGTGGCGCGGCGAGGCGCAGGACGTCGTGGCCGGCTACATCGCGCAACTGGGCCCGCAACTGGTGCTGTCGCCCGACGTGCGGACCGTGCAGCCGCAGGCGAACACGGTGGGCGTGGAGATCACTGCGAAGGTGCCGTCGGTCTTCCCGGGCCTCGACCTGACCGTGCACGCGCAGTCGGTGGGACCGGTGGAGCGGTTCGTGAAGGAGGGCGAGAACTAGATGCTCCCGTCCGCACGCCAACGGGACTCCTCCCGGCCCGGCGCTGTGTCCCGGCCCCGCGCCGCCTGCACAGCCCCCACCGCACGCGCCTCGACTGCCGTGTCTGCCACGCACTCCCGGCTCCGCCCCTCGGGGGAGGACCGCGACCGCGGGCTGTCCACCATCGAGGTGGTGATCCTCGCCCCGGTGATGATCCTGTTCATCCTCGTGCTGGTGGCCTTCGGCCAACTCGTCGACGGACGCGGGGCGCTCGACGGGGCGGCCCGGGACGCGGCACGCTCCGGCTCGCTCCAGCGGGACGCGGCCTCCGCGATGGCCGAGGCGCAGAAGGCCGCCGACGCGGACCTCGCCGACGTGTGCGCGGGCCCGGTGACGGTGGACAAGACCAGCCCGGGGTTCGAGGACGCCGACCTCTTCACCGTGGAGGTGAGCTGCGAGGTGCGGGGCCTGGCGATGCTGGGCCTGGACGTGCCGACCCGGCTGACCTCGACGTTCACGTCGCCGCTGGACCCGTTCAAGAGGAAGGCGTGATGAGGGGGATGCGCGGGACGGCAGGACGCGTCCAAAGCACCGTGCGGACGTGGGCGGACGCACGCCGCGCACGCCTGGACGACCGCGGCTCGGGCGCCGGCGCGGTGATCATCTTCGCGCTCGTCTTCCTGTCCCTGTCGGCGTTCGTCATCGACGGCGGCCTGTCCATCTCCAAGCGCGAACGCGCCGCCGACATCGCCGAGCAGGCCGCCCGCTACGCCGCCCAGGACGTCGACCTCGAAGAGCTCTACGAGAACGAGGGCGCCGGTGCGCCCATCCTTTTCGAGAACTGCGGCGAGCGGGTGCGGGAGTTCGCCCGGGAGATGGGCATGACCGGCGCGGACGTCGCGGCCACGCGCTGCGTGGCCGCCACGGCGGACGAGGTCGAGGTCGAGGTCCAGCTCACGTACTCGCCGGTGTTCACCGGCATGTTCTACGGCGGTGACGTGGTGGTCAGGGGCCGTGCCGTGGCGGAGAACGAGGTCGGCTGACCGGCCCCGGCAGCCCGGCCGGGAGCGCCTGCTACTCCTTGCCGCCCGTGTCCTCGGACCGCACACCCTCGGAGACCTGCTTGGCCAGGTCGTCGTCCAGCTTCTTGAACTCGCGGACGACCGCCTCGGACATCTGGGCCAGCGCGTCGAGCTGCTGGTTGATGTCCTCGCGCCCGTCCTCCCAGTTGGACTCGAAGTCCTCCAGCTTGTCGTAGACGCCGCCGTCGCCGATGTCGTCGCGGTACGACTCGAAGAGCTTCTTGGTGTGGTTCATCCGCGTCTTGATGTCACGCAGCCGGGTGCCGTAGTCCTCCAGCTCGCTCAGCGGGAGCGCGAGGTCCGGTTTGCTTCCCATGGTCAGGTCCCCCCTGTGGTGCGCGTGCCGAGAGCGGGCCGGTGTGCCCCGCGAACCGGAAGGTACCCGCAGGGGCGCCGAAGAGGTAGGGGACGCCCGCGCGGGAGCGGGGAAGGCGCCCCTGCGGGAGACGGGCACGGCGGGCCGGCGGTTCCCTCGACGGGCGGGTGCGCCGGTGAACGCGGCGTCCGGACGTCCCGGTTGTGAGGATGCGGCGACTGCCGGGCGGGGACGGTGTGGTGACCGTGAGGTTCGTGACAGGACGGTTGCGAACGGCCTCCCGCGGCGGACGGAACACCCCAAATGCGGACGCCGGCGCGGCCTGCCCGGGTACGCGCATCACCGAGCAAGTCCGGCCAACCGGGCGGGTGGTGAGGAATCCGGCGCCTCGTCTGCGGCGGCACCCTGTCAGCCCTTCGACACCCTCAATAGGATCTAAGTAGGCTCGGTGCACCCCCGCATCCACTCCCTCCCCACACGACACCAGGACACCCGCCATGGCGCGACGTACCACTTCCAACTCGACGGGAACCTCGCCGGGTCCGAGGAATCGGACGCCGCAGCCCCTGCCCCGCCGCCGCCGTACGGTCGGGGACTTCGCCAAGGCGCTCCTCGCCCTCGTGGCACTCCTGGTGCTGCTCGTGGGCGTGCCGGGAGCGCTGGCCACCCAGATCGGCTGGCCGCTGCCCTCCGGGTCGCCGGGTCTGGACTGGCTCCAGAGGCCGATCACCGTCGACACGTTCGTCAACGTCCTGACGGTCGTCGTCTGGTTCGCCTGGGCCCAGTTCACCGCGTGCGTGCTCGTCGAGGTGAAGGCCGCGCTGTCGGGGGTCGGCCTGCCGAACCGAGTGCCGGGGGCGGGCCCGAGCCAGTTGCTCGCCCGCCAACTGGTGGCGGCGCTGCTGCTCGTCGGTGCCACGGCGGCCAGCTTCGCGCCGGGACTCTCCCAGCTCGGCCAGCAGTTGGAGGGCAACCAGCGGCCGGTGGCCGCGGCGGCGCAGCAGACGCCGGGCGGACTCCTCGGCAGCCAGGAGCAGAACGCCTCGGCCGCCGCCGCGCTGGCCGAGCAGGCGCTGCACGCCGCGGCCCGCGCCGAGGCCGCGCAGGGCGCCCAAGTGGGCGATGACGACACGAAGTTCTACCGGATCCAGCCGCCCGAGGGCCGCCACCACGACTCCCTGTGGGAGATCGCCGAGCGGCACCTGGGCGACGGACGCCGGTACAAGGAGATCTACCGGCTGAACAAGGACCGTACGCAGCCGGACGGTTCGAAACTGTCCGAGGCCAGCCTGATCCGGCCCGGCTGGATCATGGAGATGCCCGGCGACGCCCGCGGCGGCGACCTCGTCGAGGTGCCCGACGAGGCTCCCGCGGTCTCCGAGGAGGCGCAGCGGCAGATCTCCGACTACGCCAGGACCGGCGACGGCGACCGGCGGCAGGGCGGCGCACGGCAGGAGGGCGCGGGGCAGGGCGGCGGGTCCGTCGACCGCGACACCGCCCACATCAGCCTTCCCGAGCAGCGCCCGGCGCCGGACCGGGGGCACGGGCAGCCGGAAGGCAGGGGCCAGGGAGACGACCAGGAGCAGGGCCAGGGGCAGGGCGGAGACGCGCAGGGGGACCGGGAGCACGCGGCGCCCGCCGCGGGCGAGGACGGCGGCTTCGGACTGCCGCAGGCCCTGCTCGGCGCCCCGCTCCTCGCCGCCGGACTCCTCGGGGCCCTGGGCAGGCGCCGCCGCCAGGCGCTCTGGCACTCCGCCCTCGGGGCCGTCGGCGGACGCCGCGGCATGGAGCCGCCGACGCCCACCGGCGCTGCCGCCGACGCGCAGGACGCGCTGCTCGTGGGGGCCGACCCCGAGGGCGTCCGCCTCCTCGACCGGTCGCTGCGCGGGCTCGCGGCGGCGCTCGCCGGGGAGTCCCGCCCGCTGCCGACCGTGTACGCGGCCTGGATGAGCGGCAACGGCGACCTGCACCTCCAGCTCGCGCAGCCCGCCGGCAGGCCGCCGACGCCGTGGCAGCTCGGGCAGGACCAGACGTTCTGGATGCTCGCGCGGGCCGACGCCGAGCGGTACGAGGACGTGGACACGGCCGCCCCGTACCCCGGACTGGTCAGCCTCGGCACGATGGACGACTCGCGGCTGCTGCTCAACCTGGAGTCGGTGCCCGGCATCGTCTCGCTGAGCGGCCGCGAGCAGGACCGGGCGGGCGTCTTCGCCTCGGTGGCCGCCGAGTTGGCGACCAGCGGCTGGTCCGACCGCATGACGATCACCCTCGTCGGGTTCGGCGAGGACCTCACCCCGCTCGCGCCCAACCGGCTGCGCCACCTCGACGACGTCGAGGCGCTCGTGGAGACCATGGAGGCGGAGACCCGGCAGCGGCGGGGTGCGCTCGGCGCCGCCGGGCAGGACTCCGTCCTCACCGGGCGCACGGGCCCCGCGCAGCACACCCGCTGGGCCCCGCACCTCGTGCTCCTGGCCGCCGAACCGTCCGCCGAGGACGCCGTCAAGCTCGCCGAACTGGCCGCCGACGCGAGCCGGTTGGGCATCGGGTACCTGGTCGGAACGGAGTCCGGCGACCTGCCGGGCGCCGCCTGGGAGATGGAGATCACCGGCGAGGGCAGGCTGCTGGCGCCGCTGCTCGGCCTCGAACTCGACGCGCAGCTCCTGCCGGTGGCCCAGCAGCGGGCCGTCGTCGAGCTGTTCGTCGACGCCGACCCCGAGCACTCCGACGACCGCCCCGCGACCACCCCGCCGTTCCTCGTCGACGTCAGCGAGCAGGGCCGCCCCGCGGTGTACGCGCGGCTCGTCGGACCGTACGAGATCATCGGGCTCGACACTCCGGACGGCGAGCGCAGCGCTCTGCTGCACGAGGCGCTCGCGCTGCTGCTCCTGCACCGCGAGGGCGTCCACCCGCGCGTGCTGTCCTCCGCGCTGTGGCCGCGCGGCGTCACCGACGACGTGCGCGACGCCCTCGTGGAGCGCCTGCGCGGCTGGCTGGGCGGCGACCCGGACGGCACACAGCGGCTCGGCAGCGACGCGACCGGCCGGCTCACCCTCGCCAAGTCCGTCGTCTCCGACTTGGACGTGCTGCGCTCGCTCTACCACGAGGCCACCCAGGGCCGCGGGGCCGACAGCCGCGCGGTGCGCGGGCGGCTGCTGACCGACGCGCTCGTGCTGGTACGGGGCCCGCTGCTCGCCGAGCGCCCCGACGGACGGTACGGCTGGCTTACCCACGAGATCATCGACGCGCAACTGCCCCTGCTGGTAGCGGACATCGGGCTCGCCCTGTCCGCGTTCCACCTGGAGAAGGACCGCGCGGAGAAGGCCATCGAGGCGCTCGACGCGGCGCTGGGCTCCGCGCCGGACGACGAACGCCTGTGGAACGAACTGCTGCGCGCGACCCACGCCACCGGTGACAGCGAGCGCCTGAGGCGGCTGGCCGCCGACCTCGTGGCCCGCAGCGGCGCGCGCGGGCTGCCGTCGCGGACCGAGGCCCTGCTGGACGAGCTGCTGCCCACGTGGCGCAGCGGCGCGGCTGCCGTGGGATGAGCGGCGACCCGCTGCTGATCGCCGCCGCGGCCCTGTGGGGCGCGGCGGCCGGCCTCCTCGTCCCGAGGCCCGCCCACCGCTTCTCCGTCACCCCCGACGAGGAGTGGCGGACGACGTGCCCCGAGGGCCACCCGATCACGGGGCCGCTCGGTCCGGCACGCTGCCGGGCCTGCGGGGGGCGCGCGTACGGGCCGGGTGCCGTACGGGTCTCCCTCGCCGCGGCACTGGTCTGCGCGGCCCTCGCCGCGGCCACCGGGACCCGTCCCGAGCTGGCCGTCTGGCTGCTCCTCGCCCCGCTCGGCGTCCTCCTCGCGGTCGTGGACTTCTCGGTGCAGCGGCTGCCCGACGTGCTGACGCTGTCGCTCGCCGCCGCCGCGCTCGCGCTGCTGGGGGCCGCGGCCGCGCTGCCGGAGCACGCCGGGGACTGGCCGCACGCCCTGTACGGGGCCCTGGCGCTGGGCGGCGGCTACTTCGTCCTGTTCCTCGTCAACCCCGCCGGCATGGGCTTCGGCGACGTGAAGCTCGCCCTCGGCCTCGGCGCCGTCCTCGGCTGGTACGGCTGGGGGACCGTGCTGCTCGGCACCTTCGCCGGGTTCCTGTTCGGCGGCCTGTACGGGGCCGCTCTGGTCGTCGCGCGCCGGGCCGGGCGCAAGACCTCCATCCCCTTCGGCCCGTTCCTCATCGGCGGTGCCCTCGCCGGGCTGCTGGTGGGGGCGTACACGGCCTGACGTCGGTCCCGGCGATCGCCTGGCGTACGCTGGATCAGTCCGTCCACACCCCTATGAAAGGGACCGCTCCGGTGACCGAGAAGGCCGACCTCCAGTCCGTCCTCGACCGTGCCGCCGAGGGTGGGCGGATCACCCCGGAAGAGGCGCTCGACCTCTACCGCGACGCCCCGCTGCACGCGCTCGGCGCGGCCGCCGACGCCGTGCGCCGCCGCCGCTACGCCGGTACGGAGCACATCGCGACGTACATCATCGAGCGGAACATCAACTACACGAACGTCTGTGTCACGGCGTGCAAGTTCTGCGCGTTCTACGCCCCGCCGAAGGCCGAGGACAAGGGCTGGACCCGCGACCTCGACGACATCCTGCGCCGCTGCGCGGAGACCGTCGAGCTGGGCGGCACGCAGATCATGTTCCAGGGCGGGCACCACCCGGACTTCGGTGTCGAGTACTACGAGGAGCACTTCTCCGCGATCAAGGCCGCGTACCCGCAGCTCGTCATCCACAGCCTGGGGGCGAGCGAGGTCGAGCACATGGCCCGGATCTCCAAGGTCTCCGCGAAGGAGGCCATCGAGCGCATCCACGCCGCCGGTCTCGACTCCTTCGCCGGCGCCGGTGCCGAACTGCTGCCCGCGCGGCCCCGGAAGGCCATCGCCCCGCTGAAGGAGAGCGGCGAGCGCTGGCTGGAGATCATGGAGATCGCGCACAACCTCGGCGTGGAGTCCACGTCCACGATGCTCATGGGCACCGGCGAGACCAACGCCGAGCGCATCGAGCACCTGCGGATGATCCGTGACGTGCAGGACCGCACGGGCGGCTTCCGCGCCTTCATCCCGTACACGTACCAGCCCGAGAACAACCACCTCAAGGGCCGTACGCAGGCCACGCTCTTCGAGTACCTGCGGATGATCGCGATCGCGCGGCTGTTCATGGACAACATCGCCCACATCCAGGGCTCGTGGCTGACCACCGGCAAGGAGGTCGGCCAGCTCTCCCTGCACTACGGCGCGGACGACCTCGGCTCGATCATGCTGGAGGAGAACGTCGTCTCCTCCGCCGGCGCCAAGCACCGCTCCAACCGCATGGAGATCATCGACCTGATCCGCAAGGCGGGGCGCGTCCCGGCCCAGCGGGCGACGACGTACGAGCACCTCGTCGTGCACGAGGACCCGGCCCAGGACCCGGTCGACGAGCGCGTCCAGTCGCACATCTCCTCCACGGCGATCGAGGGCGGCACGGCCCACCCGGAGCTGAAGCTCCTCGCCTCCAACTGAGGCGGGCGGGAAGGCCAGTTGGAGACGATCCACACCGCCGGGGAGGTACGCCTCGACTGGGAGGGCGGAGAGCCGATCCCGGACGGGGCGGTCGTCGTGGCGGGGGACCGGGTGGCGGCCGTCGGTACGTTCGCGGAGGTCCGTGAGCGGTTCCCGCGGGCCCGTGTGCGGCGGTGGCCGGGAGTGCTCGGGCCCGCCCTCGTGCACCGGGGGCCCGTCCCGGACGCCCCCACACCGCGCGAGCGGGTCCACGCGGTGCTGAAGCTGGGGGCGGTGGCCGTGCTGGAGGAGTACGCCGACCTGCCCGGGCTGCGGGCCGCCGCCGGGCGTACGGACGTGGTCGTCGTGGCGAGTGCGGCGCCGCCGGTGGTGCGGGAGGCGGGGCGGGCCGACCTGGCCGTGTTCGCCGAGGACGGTGTCTGCGTGGCCACGGTGTGCGCGGGGCGGCTGGTCCACCGCCGGCACTAGCGCGGCTCGCTCCGCGTCTGGGCCGCACGTTTCCCTGTGCGGGTGCGTTGCGGCCGGAGTGCGCAGGTCCCCGCGCCCCTGGGGTGCTCGGGGTCCGCCCCGACCTGCGGGTCCGTCGCGGCTGCCCGCGCCACTGGGGGTCCGGGTCCGCTGGGACCTGCGGGTCTGTTGTGGCTGGCCGCGCAGTTCCCCGCGCCCCTGGGCGAGTTGGGCGCGCCCGTGCCCTTGAGGGGCGCGGGGAACGGCGCGCTCAGCCCTCGCGGGGCGGCAGTCGGCGATGCACGGGGTGCACCCGTGCCTTTCAGGGGCGCGGGGAACGGCGCGCTCAGCCCCTGCCGGGGCGGCAGGCGGCGATGCACCAGGTGCACCCCGCGCCCTTGAGGGGCGCGAGGAACTGCGCGCTCAGCCCCTGCCGGGCCGCAGTCGGCGATGTATCGAGGGGCACCCCGTGCCTTTCAGGGGCGCGGAGAACGGCGCGCTCAGCCCTCGCGGGGCGGCAGTCGGCGATGCACCGGGTGCACCCGTGCCTTTCAGGGGCGCGGGGAACGGCGCGCTCAGCCCTCGCGGGCCCGCAGGCGGCGATGCACCGGGTGCACCCCGCGCCCTTGAGGGGCGCGAGGAACTGCGCGCTCAGCCTCTGCCGGGCTGCAGTCGGCGATGTATCGAGGGGCACCCCGTGCCTTTCAGGGGCGCGGGGAACTGCGCGACAAGCCCTCGCCGGGGCGCGGCCCGGGGACTCGCGGGGTGCCCACCCCGTGAAGGCCCGGGCGAACGCCCCCACATCGGCGGGCCCGCGGGACCGTGCCGCACGCGGCTGCGGGCCGGGTGCCGGAGTGCCGCCCGGCCCGTACTGCCACAATGGGACGGTGACCCGCGCATCCCTGAACAAACAGCCGCACGAAGTCGCTTCGATGTTCGACGACGTGGCGGAACGCTACGACCTGACGAACGACGTGCTCTCGCTCGGCCAGGACCGGGTGTGGCGCAAGGAGGTCGCGAAGGCCGTCGACGCGCGGCCCGCGCAGAAGATCCTGGACCTGGCGGCCGGCACGGCCACCTCGTCGCTGCCGTTCGCCCGCACGGGCGCCTACGTGGTCCCGTGCGAC
Organism: Streptomyces fructofermentans; assembly: GCF_014651055.1. GTDB lineage: Bacteria > Actinomycetota > Actinomycetes > Streptomycetales > Streptomycetaceae > Streptomyces > Streptomyces fructofermentans. The sequence continues at coordinate 20,830 of NZ_BMWD01000028.1, read as the reverse complement.
TTCTCGCTCGGCATGCTCAGGGTCGGCAAGAAGAACCACCCCTGGCTGCCGCTCACCGCGGGCGACGCCACGAAGCTGCCCTTCAAGGACGACACCTTCGACGCGGTGACGATCTCCTTCGGCCTGCGCAACGTGCAGGACACGGACACCGCCCTGCGCGAGCTGCACCGCGTCACGAAGCCGGGCGGACGCGTGGTGATCTGCGAGTTCTCGCATCCCACCTGGGCGCCCTTCCGCACGGTCTACACCGAGTACCTGATGCGCGCGCTGCCGCCGGTGGCCCGCGCGGTCTCCTCCAACCCCGAGGCCTACGTCTACCTCGCCGAGTCCATCCGCGACTGGCCGGACCAGCCCGCGCTCGGGGACCGCCTGGTGAAGGCCGGCTGGTCGAAGGTGGCGTGGCGCAACCTGTCCGGCGGCATCGTCGCGCTGCACCGGGGCTTCAAGCAGGGCTGAGCCGGCGCCCCCGCCCGGGGCGCGTCGGCGCCGTTCACCGCAGTACCTCGAACGGGGCTCCCGGCACGTCGAGTTCACGCCGGAGCCCACCCGGCGGAGGCTGCGCCGGACGGGGCTCGCGCACCCCGGCACCGCCGCCGCCCTCACCCTCGCCGAAGTCGAACCACACCGTGACGACCGCGCCCTGCGGCACCGTCGCACCCGGCGGCGGGTACTGGCGAACGACGTGGTCGACCACCGCCAGATGCAGCTCCGGCCGGTCGGGCGAGGCGAGCAGCACCCCGTGCGCCTCTGCCGTCTCACGCGCGTCCACGGCCATCAGGCCGACGAGCCGCGGTACGCGAATCTCGGGTGTCCTGGGTGTCAGGCGCATGGTCGTCACCCCCAGCGGTACCGGCAGAGTAGGCCCTGCCGGGCCCGTCCGGAAGGCGTCGCGAGCGGCTCCGGAGCCGCTCCGGAGCCGTTCCCGAGACCGCGGGGGCTCGCCGGGGTCCGTCAGAGTGCCAGCCGGAAGCAGTGCCCCAACTGCTGCGAGGAGGGCGACGTGAACGTCTCGGCCAGCTCCATGCCCAGCCGTCTCGTCACGGCGATGGAGCGCTCGTTGCGCGAGTTCACCATCGCCACCACGCTGCGTACGCCCCTCGCGCGCACCCGCTCCACGGTGGCCCGCGCCGCCGCCGTCGCGTAGCCCTTGCCCCAGTGCTCGCGGCCGAGGCGCCAGCCGATCTCGATCTCGCCCTTGGGGCCCCACTCGTAGGGCCACGGCTGCGCTCCGGTGAAGCCGAGGACGCGGCCCTCGTCGTCGAGCATCGTCCAGAAGCAGAAGCCGTGCTCCGCGTCGTGGCGCCGCTGCCGGGCGGTCAACTCCTCGTAGACGGACAGCTCGGCCCGCTTGCCGCCGTGGAACTCCATCACGTCCGGGTGCTCGAAGGCCCGGTGCCAGGCGTAGGCGTCCTCGTCGGTCGGGACGCGCAGGTGTACCACGGGGAGCGCTCGGTTCACGGGGCAGCCCTTCAGCCAGGTGATCGGTAACGCTGCATAGACTGCCCATGTTCAGTGCCCGTCAGCACGCAGATTTCGAGACTTCGCACCGTCGAGACTTGGGAGAAACCGTCGTGACCGAGTCCCAGCCCCTCTCCGAGCACACCGCCGATGTGATCGTCGTCGGGGCCGGGCCAGCCGGTTCCACCACCGCGTACTACCTGGCCAAGGCCGGGTTGGACGTCCTGCTCCTGGAGAAGACCGCCTTTCCCCGCGAGAAGGTGTGCGGGGACGGGCTGACCCCCCGCGCCACCAAGCAGCTCGTCTCGATGGGCATCGACATCTCCGAGGAGGCGGGCTGGCTCCGCAACAAGGGGCTGCGCATCATCGGCGGAGGGGTGCGCCTCCAGCTCGACTGGCCGGACCTGGCCGCCTACCCGGACTACGGACTCGTCCGCAAGCGCGACGACTTCGACGAGCAGCTCGCCCGGCAGGCGCAGAAGGCGGGCGCCCGCCTGCACGAGCGCTGCAACGTCGGCGCCCCGATCCTCGACGAGCGCACGGGCCGCATCATCGGGGTCCACGCGAAGATGGGCGACGCCGACTCCAAGGAGAAGCGCGAGGTCACCTTCCACGCGCCCCTCGTGGTCGCGGCGGACGGCAACTCCACGCGGCTGTCGCTGGCGATGGGCCTGCACCGCCGCGAGGACCGTCCGATGGGTGTCGCGGTGCGCACGTACTTCACGTCCCCGCGCCACGACGACGACTACCTGGAGTCGTGGCTGGAGCTGTGGGACCGCCGCGGCCCCGGCGAGGACCGCCTGCTGCCCGGCTACGGGTGGATCTTCGGCATGGGCGACGGCACGTCGAACGTCGGCCTGGGCGTCCTCAACACCACGTCCTCCTTCAAGGAACTGGACTGGCGCGAGGTCCTCAAGGCCTGGTGCGCCTCCATGCCCGAGGACTGGGGCTACACCCCCGAGAACATGACGATCCCGATCCGCGGCGCCGCCCTGCCCATGGCCTTCAACCGCCAGCCCCACTACACGAAGGGCCTGCTGCTCGTCGGCGACGCGGGCGGCATGGTGAACCCGTTCAACGGCGAGGGGATCGCCTACGCCATGGAGTCCGGCCAGATCGCCGCGGACGTCATCGTGCAGGCCCACGCCCGCGCCACGCCCGCGCAGCGCGAACTGGCGCTCCAGCGCTACCCGAAGGTCCTCAAGGACACCTACGGCGGCTACTACACGCTGGGCCGCGCCTTCGTGAAGCTCATCGGCAACCCGAAGGTCATGAAGATCGCGACGCAGCGGGGCCTGACCCACCCGCTCCTGATGAAGTTCACGCTGAAGATGCTCGCCAACCTCACCGACCCGACGGGCGGCGACGCGATGGACCGCATCATCAACGGACTCTCGAAGGTCGCCCCGAAGGCCTGACCGCGCACGGCCGCACCGGCCGGCCCCGCACCGCACGCGCCGGCCGGCGGCCCGGCACGCGCGGTCCCGCGGACGCGTGCACGCCCGCACGGGGCCCTGTGCGGGCGTGTGCCGCCCCAAAATTCCGAGGCGGACCGAGGCGGACCCGCTGCGCGCGACAGGGCCCCTCGGAGCGCCCAGGGGCACGCCGAAGGGCCGTTCCCCCCATGCGGGAAACGGCCCTTCGGAACGACCTCCGGTCAGAGCACGCGCACCGCGCCGCTCGCCGGGTAGCCCGAGAGGTCCTGGATGACGACGCCCTTCGAGGGGTTGGCCGCGTCCAGGTACTGCCCGCCGCCGATGTAGACACCCGTGTGGTACGCCGAGCCCTTGCCACCCCAGTACAGGATGTCGCCGACCTGGATGTCGGAGAGCGCGACCGGGGTGCCGGCCATCGACTGGTCCTGGGAGACGCGCGGCAGGTCGACGCCGACCTGCTTGAACGCCGCCTGCACCAGGCCGGAGCAGTCCCACGCGTTGGGGCCGGTGGCACCCATCACGTACGCGTCCCCGACCTGTGCCTTCAGGAAGCTGATGACGGTGGCGACGCTCCCGCTGGAGGGCGCGGCGACGTTGCTGCTCGCCGTGGTGGCGGTCAGCGTGGCGCGGTCGGCGGTCCGGCTGGCGCGCTCCGCGGCGGCCTTGCGCGCGGCCTCCGCCTTCGCCTTGGCCTTCTCCTTCGCCACGGCGAGGTCGGCCTTGGCCTGCTTGGCCGCCTTCGCGGCTGCCGCGTCGCGCTCGGCGCGCAGCTCGTAGTCGGCCGCGGCCTGCTGGGTGACGTCTGCCGACGCGGCGACCTGAGCGGACAGGTCGGCCGTGAGGGCGGGCAGCTCGATGGTCTGGGTCACCGGCTCGGCCGCGACGGCCGTTCCGGCGGCACCGGCCACGGCCAGGGTGCTGAGGACGCCACCGGCAACTCCGGCGCGCATCGCGAGCGACGAGTTGCTCCGAGGCCGGGGTTTCCGGTGGCTGCGTATGTGAGCGGTGTGGGACATGGGTACAACCGGTATCAGGGGCTCCCTCATACCTACAAGAAACGTGTGGTGCGCCACAATTGCTCAACGGCGGCCCCGAATTTCCTTCGGGCGGACCCTTATTGACGCCTTAACGGGCATTGCGGACACGGCCCGTCCCGCCTGTGATCATGGGCTTTTCGCGTTACGTCCGAATTGCCCGCGGCCTAGCATCTGTTGAAGCCGTTGGCCAAGCCCGGTTGATTCCGCGCCGTTCCGGTGTGACGGAGGTCACGGAACGGTCACCGCGGGGGCCGCGTCCCGCGCGGGCGGCCGGCCGGGGTCGCGGGAGCGGGCCCGGCGGCGCCTCCCGCTCGTGAACGGATGCACGCGCCCGATCCGTCCACACCGGGCACTCCAACTCCCCCCGAAGTGTGAACGAGTTCCACTATCAAGCGACGAAGTCCAGCGCCAATTTGCCTTCGATCCGGGTCCCTTGATAGTGAACCAGGCCTCCGACCAGCGGCGATGAGCGAAAATGTCACCTCTGGTGATCACTCGGACGCTTCTCGTACGAAGATCGGCACTCATCCGACTTCAAGATCTTTCGACGGGTGGTGGAGATCACAAAGGCGTTGTCGTACCCCGTGTCGCAGATCACAGACCGGCAGGCATAGGATGCGGGGCAGTTGGGCTTGTGACCTGCTTCACATGAGCACGATCTTCGTGGAGCCGCACGGGGCTTGAGAGTCCGGTGGGGCCCGCGGGGTTCGCGAGGCAGGTGTGACGCCCGATGCAACCGCCAGCAGTCAATGCCGACTGAGAGGAGCGAGGAGCGGTGAACGCGTATGCGCCCATCCTCGTGCTGGGAGCCCTCGGGGCAGGCTTTGCGATCTTCTCCGTGGTCATGGCCACGCTTATCGGTCCAAAGCGATACAACCGGGCCAAGCTCGAGGCTTACGAGTGCGGAATCGAGCCGACCCCCACGCCGGCGGGCGGCGGGCGGTTCCCCATCAAGTACTACCTGACGGCGATGCTCTTCATCATTTTCGATATCGAGATCGTCTTCCTCTATCCCTGGGCCGTCACCTTCGACGCGCTGGGGGTTTTCGGGCTCGTGGAGATGCTGCTCTTCGTGCTCACCGTCTTCGTCGCGTACGCGTACGTATGGCGGCGCGGCGGCCTGGAATGGGACTGAACCCCGCATAGGGGACAGAGGAGCCACTGAGCATGGGACTCGAAGAAAAGCTGCCGAGCGGATTCCTGCTGACCACCGTCGAGCAGGCCGCGGGGTGGGTGCGGAAGTCGTCCGTCTTTCCCGCCACCTTCGGCCTCGCCTGCTGCGCCATCGAGATGATGACGACGGGCGCCGGCCGCTACGACCTGGCCCGCTTCGGGATGGAGGTCTTCCGCGGATCGCCCCGCCAGGCGGACCTGATGATCGTCGCGGGACGCGTCAGCCAGAAGATGGCGCCGGTACTGAGGCAGGTCTACGACCAGATGCCGAACCCCAAGTGGGTCATCTCCATGGGGGTTTGCGCTTCCTCGGGCGGCATGTTCAACAACTACGCGATCGTGCAGGGCGTCGATCACATCGTCCCTGTGGATATCTACCTGCCCGGCTGTCCGCCGCGGCCCGAGATGCTGATGGACGCGATCCTCAAGCTCCACCAGAAGATCCAGACCTCGAAGCTCGGCGTGAACGCCGAGGAGGCGGCCCGCGAGGCGGAGGAAGCGGCGCTCAAGGCGCTCCCCACCATCGAGATGAAGGGCCTGCTGCGGTGAGCGACGCGAACGGCACGAACGGCACGAACCCCGAGAAGGACCTGGGCGGCTCCAACCTCCCGGGCCAGCGGGGCGACGGCGGCGAGGAGATCCGCGTCCAGCGCGGCATGTTCGGCGCCCAGAACGGCGGGGACACCTCCGGCTACGGCGGCCTGGTCCGCTCGATCCGGCTCCCCGGGCCGGCCGCCCGACCGTACGGCGGCTGGTTCGACGAGGTCGCCGACGAGCTGGAGGGCGCCCTGGAGGAACAGGACATCGTCCCCGGGAACGCGATCGAGAAGACGGTCGTCGACCGCGACGAGATCACCTTCCACGTCGAACGCGAGTACCTGGAACGGGTCGCCCGGACACTGCGCGACGACCCGGCGCTGCGCTTCGAGCTGTGCACCGGCGTGAGCGGAGTGCACTACCCGCACGACAAGGGCCGCGAGCTGCACGCCGTCTACCACCTGCGATCGATCACCCACAACCGGTTGATCCGCGTCGAGGTCAGCGCCCCGGACAGCGAGCCGCACATCCCCTCGCTCGTCGCGGTCTATCCGACGAACGACTGGCACGAGCGCGAGGCGTACGACTTCTTCGGCATCGTCTTCGACGGTCACCCGGCGCTGACGCGGATCATGATGCCGGACGACTGGCAGGGCCACCCGCAGCGCAAGGACTACCCGCTCGGCGGCATCGCCGTCGAGTACAAGGGTGCCCAGATCCCGGCTCCGGACCAGCGGAGGTCGTACTCATGACTGCCTGTCCGCCGGCAGACCACCGTCCCTCCACCACTCCCTCCGGGAGGCCTCAATGACGCACGCATCCGCCCGAGAGACGACCGAGGGCACCGTCTACACGGTCACCGGCGGCGACTGGGACGAGGTCGTCCAGACCGCGGCCCGGGCCGACGACGAGCGCATCGTCGTCAACATGGGACCCCAGCACCCGTCCACGCACGGCGTGCTCCGGCTCATCCTGGAGATCGACGGCGAGACGGTCACCGAGGCCCGCTGCGGCATCGGATACCTGCACACCGGAATCGAGAAGAACCTCGAATTCCGTACGTGGACGCAGGGCACGACCTTCGTGACGCGCATGGACTACCTGACGTCCTTCTTCAACGAGACCGCGTACTGCCTCGGCGTCGAGAAACTGCTCGGCATCGAGGATCAGATCCCGGACCGCGCGACGATCATCCGCGTGCTCCTCATGGAGCTGAACCGGCTCTCCTCCCACCTCGTGTGCATCGCCACCGGCGGCATGGAGCTGGGCGCCACCACGATCATGATCTACGGATTCCGTGACCGTGAACTCATCCTCGACATCTACGAGCTGATCACCGGCCTGCGCATGAACCACGCGTTCATCAGGCCCGGCGGACTCGCCCAGGACCTGCCCCCGGGCGCGGTCGACCAGATCCGCGAGTTCGTGAAGACGATGCGGAAGAACCTTCCCGAGTACGACAAGCTCGCCACCGGGAACCCCATCTTCAAGGCCCGTATGCAGGACATCGGCCATCTCGACCTGACGGGCTGCATGGCCCTGGGGGCCACCGGGCCGATCCTCCGCTCGGCCGGTCTGCCGCACGACCTGCGCAAGGCGCAGCCGTACTGCGGATACGAGACGTACGACTTCGACGTCCCGACCACCGACACGTGCGACGCGTACGGGCGCTTCCTGATCCGGCTGGAGGAGATGCGCCAGTCGCTGTCGATCGTCGAGCAGTGCCTGGACCGGCTGGAGCCCGGCCCCGTCATGGTCGCGGACAAGAAGATCGCCTGGCCCGCCCAGCTCGCGCTCGGCCCCGACGGCCTCGGCAACTCGCTCGACCACATCAAGAAGATCATGGGCACCTCCATGGAGGCCCTGATCCACCACTTCAAGCTGGTGACCGAGGGCTTCCGCGTCCCGCCGGGACAGGCGTACGCGGCCGTCGAGTCACCCAAGGGGGAACTCGGCGTGCACGTCGTCTCCGACGGCGGCACCCGCCCCTTCCGGGTCCACTACCGCGACCCGTCCTTCACCAATCTGCAGGCCATGGCGGCGATGTGCGAGGGCGGCCAGGTCGCCGACGTCATCGTCGCCGTCGCGTCCATCGACCCCGTGATGGGAGGCGTCGACCGGTGACCACCACTCCTTCCGAGCAGGGTGTCAGTCTGGGCATGCCCCAGCTGCCCGCGCCCGACTACCCGGACGACGTCCGCGCCCGGCTGGAGGCGGACGCGCACGACGTGATCGCGCGCTACCCGGACTCCCGGTCGGCCCTCCTTCCGCTGCTGCACCTCGTGCAGTCGGAGGAAGGCCACGTGACCCGTACCGGCATGAGGTTCTGCGCCGACGTGCTCGGCCTGACCACGGCCGAGGTCACCGCGGTCGCCACCTTCTACTCCATGTACCGGCGCAGGCCGAGCGGCGACTACCAGGTGGGCGTCTGCACCAACACGCTGTGCGCGGTCATGGGCGGCGACGCGATCTTCGAGGCCCTCCAGGACCACCTCGGCGTCGGCAACGGCGGCACCACCGACGACGGCAAGGTCACGCTGGAGCACATCGAGTGCAACGCGGCCTGCGACTTCGCGCCGGTGGTGATGGTCAACTGGGAGTTCTTCGACAACCAGACCGTGTCGAGCGCGAAGGCGCTCGTCGACGACCTGCGCGCGGGCAACCAGGTCGACCCGACGCGCGGCGCGCCGCTGTGCACGTTCAAGGACACCGCCCGCATCCTGGCGGGCTTCCCGGACGAGCGCGAGGGCGCGGTCGAGGCGAGCGGAAGCGCCGGCCCGGCCTCGCTGATCGGTCTGCGGCTGGCCAGGGGCGAGACGTCCGCGGCGCGCGTGGTGCACCCGCGCGGCCCCGGAGCCCCCCGGGACGGCGCACCGCACGACCCGTCGCCGACCGAGCACCTCAGCTCGCACGACGCGCCGCAGGACACGTCGGCCTCCGACCCCGCCCACCCGGCCGGGCCCGCAGCCGAGGAGGGGGAGTGATGACCTTGTCCACTCAATACGGGGGCACCTCCCAGCCGGAGGCCGGCGGCGGAACGCCCGAGAAGCTGCTCTCGCCCGTACTCTCCGCCTTCTGGGACGAGGACAGGGCCTGGTCCCTGGACGTCTACCGCAGGCACGACGGGTACGAGGGCCTGCGCAAGGCCCTCGCCATGTCGCCCGACGACCTCATCGCGTACGTGAAGGACTCCGGTCTGCGCGGGCGCGGCGGCGCGGGATTCCCCACCGGGATGAAGTGGCAGTTCATCCCGCAGGGCGACGGCAAGCCCCACTACCTGGTGGTCAACGCCGACGAGTCGGAGCCCGGGACCTGCAAGGACATCCCGCTCCTGTTCGCCAACCCGCACAGCCTCATCGAGGGCATCGTCATCGCCTGCTACGCGATCCGGTCCTCGCACGCCTTCATCTACCTGCGCGGCGAGGTCGTCCCCGTGCTGCGCCGGCTGCACGAGGCCGTGCGCGAGGCCTATGCCGCGGGATACCTGGGCGAGAACATCCTGGGCAGCGGACTCGACCTCCAGCTCACCGTGCACGCGGGCGCCGGCGCCTACATCTGCGGTGAGGAGACGGCTCTCCTCGACTCGCTCGAAGGGCGCCGCGGCCAGCCCCGGCTGCGTCCCCCCTTCCCCGCGGTCGCGGGCCTCTACGCCTGCCCGACCGTGGTGAACAACGTGGAGTCGATCGCGTCGGTTCCCGCGATCCTCCACAGGGGCAAGGAGTGGTTCAGGTCGATGGGCAGCGAGAAGTCCCCGGGCTTCACGCTGTACTCGCTCAGCGGCCACGTCACCAGCCCCGGCCAGTACGAGGCGCCGCTCGGCATCACCCTGCGCCAGCTCCTCGACATGAGCGGCGGCATGAGGGCGGGCCACCGGCTCAAGTTCTGGACGCCGGGCGGCTCCTCCACCCCGATGTTCACCGACGAGCACCTCGACGTCCCGCTGGACTACGAGGGAGTGGGCGCCGCGGGCTCCATGCTCGGCACCAAGGCGCTCCAGTGCTTCGACGAGACGACCTGCGTGGTCCGGGCGGTCACCCGCTGGACCGAGTTCTACGCCCACGAGTCCTGCGGCAAGTGCACGCCCTGCCGCGAGGGCACGTACTGGCTCGTGCAGCTCCTGCGCGACATCGAGGCCGGCAAGGGCGCCATGTCCGACCTCGACAAGCTGAACGACATCGCCGACAACATCAACGGCAAGTCCTTCTGCGCCCTCGGTGACGGCGCCGCCTCGCCGATCTTCTCCTCCCTCAAGTACTTCCGCGAGGAGTACGAGGAGCACATCACCGGCCGCGGCTGCCCCTTCGATCCGGCGAAGTCGACGGCCTGGGCGGACAAGCACACGGAGGTGAACGCATGACCGTGACCACGAGCGCTCCCTCCGGGGGCGGAGAGGCGGCGGTCCCGCCGGAGGATCTCGTCTCGCTGACGATCGACGGCGTCGGGATCAGCGTGCCCAAGGGCACCCTGGTCATCAGGGCCGCCGAGGAGCTCGGCATCGAGATCCCCCGCTTCTGCGACCACCCGCTCCTCGACCCGGTCGGCGCCTGCCGGCAGTGCATCGTCGAGGTCGAGGGCCAGCGCAAGCCGATGGCGTCCTGCACCATCACCTGCACCGACGGCATGGTGGTGCGGACCCAGCTCACCTCGCCCGTCGCCGAGAAGGCCCAGCACGGGGTGATGGAGCTGCTGCTCATCAACCACCCGCTGGACTGCCCGGTCTGCGACAAGGGCGGCGAGTGCCCGCTGCAGAACCAGGCCGTGTCGCACGGCAGGTCCGAGTCCCGCTTCGAGGGCAGGAAGCGGACCTACGAGAAGCCCGTACCGATCTCCACCCAGGTGCTCCTCGACCGCGAGCGGTGCGTGCTGTGCGCCCGCTGCACCCGCTTCTCCAACCAGATCGCGGGCGACCCGATGATCGAGCTGATCGAGCGCGGCGCGCTCCAGCAGGTCGGCACCGGCGAGGGCGACCCCTTCGAGTCCTACTTCTCCGGCAACACCATCCAGATCTGCCCGGTCGGGGCCCTCACGTCCGCCGCGTACCGCTTCCGCTCCCGGCCCTTCGACCTCGTCTCCTCGCCCTCCGTGTGCGAGCACTGCTCCGGCGGCTGCGCGACCCGTACCGACCACCGGCGCGGCAAGGTCATGCGGCGCCTCGCGGCCCCGGACGCCGAGGTCAACGAGGAGTGGCTCTGCGACAAGGGGCGGTTCGGCTTCCGGTACGCGCAGCAGCGGGACCGGCTGACGACACCGCTGCTTCGGGGCGAGTCCGGGGAACTGGAGCCCGCCTCGTGGCCCGAGGCGCTGGAGGCCGCGGCCCGCGGACTGCTGGCCGCGCGCTCCAGGTCCGCCGTCCTCACCGGCGGCCGGCTGACCGTCGAGGACGCCTACGCGTACAGCAAGTTCGCGCGCGTGGCGCTCGACACCAACGACATCGACTTCCGGGCCCGCGTGCACAGCGGTGAGGAGGCCGACTTCCTGGCCGCCCGGGTCGCCGGACGCGGACGGGACCTCGACGGCACGGGCGTCACGTACACCCTGCTGGAGAAGGCACCCGCCGTCCTGCTCGCCGGGTTCGAGTCCGAGGAGGAGGCCCCCGGCGTCTTCCTGCGGCTGCGCAAGGCCTCGCGCGGGCACGGGCAGAAGACCTTCTCCCTCGCCACGCACGCCACCCGCGGACTGGAGAAGGCGGGCGGCACCCTGCTGCCGGCCGCGCCGGGCACCGAGACCCAGTGGCTGGACGCGCTGGCCTCCGGCACCGGACTGGAGGGCGACGGGGCGAAGGCCGCCGAGGCCCTGCGGGCCGAGGGTGCCGTGATCGTCGTCGGCGAGAGGCTGGCCTCCGTGGCCGGCGGGCTCACCGCCGCGGTACGGGCCTCGGCCGCCACCGGCGCCCAGCTCGTCTGGATCCCCCGCAGGGCCGGTGAGCGCGGCGCGATCGAGGCGGGCGCGCTCCCCTCGCTGCTGCCCGGCGGACGCCCGGCCACCGACCCGCGCGCGCGGGACGAGGTCGCCGCCGCCTGGGGCGTCGCCGAACTGCCGCACCGCTACGGCCGCGACACCGGTCAGATCGTCGAGGCCGCCGCCACCGGTGAACTGTCCGCGCTCGTCGTGGCGGGCGTGGAGGTCGCGGACCTCCCCGACCCGGCCCGGGCGCGCGAGGCGCTGTCCGCCGTGGGCTTCCTCGTCTCGCTGGAGCTGCGGCCCGGCGAGGTCACCCGGCACGCCGACGTGGTCCTCCCCGTCGCCGCGGTCGCCGAGAAGGCGGGCACCTTCCTCAACTGGGAGGGCCGGGCGCGCCTGTTCGACGCCGCCCTGAAGCCCGACCAGATGACCCGACGGGTCGCGCCCGCCGACGCCCGCGTCCTGCAGATGCTGGCCGACGCCATGGACGTGCACCTGGGGCTGCCCGATCTGCGCACCGCGCGCGCCGAGCTGGACCGGCTCGGCGGCTGGGACGGGCCGCGGGCCACCGCGCCCGCCGAGGCCGCAGTGCAGCCGCCGAGGCCCGCCGCCGGCGAGGCCGTGCTCGCGGGCCACCGGCTGCTGCTCGACCGGGGCCGCCTCCAGGAGGGCGACGAGGCGCTCGCCGGGACCCGGCACGCCGCACGCGCGCGTGTCTCGGCCGCGACGGCCGCCGAGGCGGGCGTCAAGGACGGCGACACCCTGGCCGTCCGGGGTCCCGCCGGAGCGGTCGAACTCCCGCTGCAGATCACCGAGATGCCCGACCGCGTGGTCTGGCTCCCGCTGAACTCCGCCCAAGGGGGCGTCGCCTCGGACACGGGCGCCCTGCCCGGCGCACTCGTCCGCATCGGCCCGGCGACGCCCGCCACCGAGTCCCCCAAGGAGGTGGAGGCATGACCGGGAACCTCGCCGCGCCCGTGTACCTGGCCGCGGAGGACCTCTCCATGTTCGGCCGCGACCCCTGGTGGCTCGTCGTCGTCAAGGCGGTCTTCTGCTTCGCCTTCCTGATGGTCACCGTGCTCTTCTCCATCGTGTGGGAGCGCAAGGTCGTCGCCTGGATGCAGCTGCGCATCGGCCCCAACCGCCACGGCCCCTGGGGCATGCTCCAGTCGCTCGCCGACGGCGTGAAGCTGATGCTCAAGGAAGACCTGATCGTCAAGCGCGCGGACAAGGTCGTCTACGTCCTCGCGCCGATCGTCGCCGCGATCCCGGCCTTCATGGCGATCGCGGTGATCCCCTTCGGCCCGGCCGGCAACGAGATCTCGATCTTCGGCCAGCGCACCACGATGCAGCTCACCGACCTGCCGATCGCGATGCTGTACATCCTCGCGGTCGCGTCGGTGGGCATCTACGGCATCGTGCTGGCCGGCTGGAGCTCCGGCTCCACCTATCCGCTCCTGGGCGGCCTGCGCTCCTGCGCGCAGATGATCTCGTACGAGATCGCCATGGGCGCCGCGTTCGCGTCGGTGTTCCTGTACTCCGGCTCGATGTCGACCTCGGAGATCGTCGCCCAGCAGCAGGACCGCTGGTACGTCCTCCTGCTGCCGGTGTCGTTCCTGATCTACATCGTGACGATGATCGGCGAGACCAACCGCGCCCCGTTCGACATGCCGGAGTCCGAGGGCGACCTCGTCGGCGGCTTCAACACCGAGTACTCCTCCATCAAGTTCGCGCTGTTCATGCTCGCCGAGTACGTGAACATGGTGACGGTCTCGGCGGTGTCGGTGACGCTGTTCCTGGGCGGCTGGCGGGCCCCGTGGCCGGTCAGCACCTTCTGGGAGGGCGCCAACCACGGCTGGTGGCCGATGCTCTGGTTCGTCATCAAGGTGCAGCTGCTGCTGTTCTTCTTCATCTGGCTGCGCGGCACGCTGCCCCGGGTCCGCTACGACCAGTTGATGAAGCTCGGCTGGAAGGTCCTCATCCCGGTCTCCGTGGTCTGGCTGATGCTCGTGGCGACCGTGCGGACCCTCCGCAACGAGAACTACGAGTTCGCCGACATCGCCCTGTACGTGGGCGGCGGAGTCCTGTTCCTGCTGCTGCTCTCCTTCGTGGCCGACACGCTGCGTGACCGGAAGGCATCCCAGGAGACGCCTCCCGAGCCCGTCGCCTTCGACCCCATGGCGGGCGGATTCCCCGTGCCGCCGCTGCCCGGACAGGAGCTGCCCGCGGTGCCGCGGCGACGCCCGCGCCGGGAGCGGGAGTTGATTGTCAGTGGCGGACCCGATACTGCCAGTGACGGACCCGATGGACCTCGTGACGGAAAGGAGGCGTCCGATGGCTGATGAGCAGAAGGAGACCAAACCCGGTTTCCAGAATCCCGTCGCAGGCTTCGGCGTGACCTTCAAGGCCATGTTCAAGAAGCGGCTGACCGAGCAGTATCCGGAGCAGCCGAAGACCACCGCCCCGCGGTTCCACGGCCGGCACCAGCTCAACCGCCACCCGGACGGCCTGGAGAAGTGCATCGGCTGCGAGCTGTGCGCCTGGGCCTGTCCCGCCGACGCCATCTACGTGGAGGGCGCGGACAACACCGAGGAGGAGCGCTACTCCCCGGGCGAGCGGTACGGCCGCGTCTACCAGATCAACTACGCCCGCTGCATCCTGTGCGGCCTGTGCATCGAGGCGTGCCCCACGCGCGCGCTGACGATGACCAACGAGTTCGAGCTGGCGGACAGCAGCCGCGCCAACCTCATCTACACCAAGGAGCAGCTGCTCGCCGGTCTGGAGGAGGGCATGGTCGACTCGCCGCACTCGATCTTCCCGGGCACGGACGAGCAGGACTACTACCGGGGACTGGTCACGGAGGCCGCGCCCGGTACGGAGCGCCAGGTCGCCGTCTCCCGGGGCGAGGTCCCGCAGGAGGCCGCCTCGACCTTCGGCGAGGACGAGCCGGCGTCGGGGAAGGTGGTCGGGCGATGACGGATGTCGCCGCCTACGCCACCTCCACCGGCGAGGCCTTCCAGTTCTGGGTCCTCGGCACCGTCGCCGTCGTCGGCGCCCTGTGCACCGTCTTCATGAAGAAGGCCGTGCACAGCGCGCTCTGCCTCGCCGGGACGATGATCGTCCTCGCGGTGTTCTACCTGGCCAACGGCGCCTATTTCCTGGGCATCGTGCAGATCGTCGTCTACACCGGCGCGATCATGATGCTGTTCCTCTTCGTGGTCATGCTCGTCGGCGTCACCGCGGCGGACTCGCTGAAGGAGACCATCAAGGGCCAGCGCTGGCTGGCCCTCCTGTGCGGTCTCGGCTTCGGCATCCTGCTCTGCGCGGGCATCGGGAACGCCTCGCTCCAGGAGTTCAACGGCCTGGCGCAGGCCAACTCCGGCGGCAACGTGGAGGGCCTGGCGGCCCTCATCTTCACGAAGTACGTCTTCGCCTTCGAGATCACCGGTGCCCTGCTCATCACGGCCGCCATCGGCGCCATGGTGCTCACGCACCGCGAGCGCACCGAGCGGGCCAGGACGCAGCGCGAACTGGCCGAGCAGCGCGTCAGGGAGGGCAAGCAGCTTCCGCCGCTGCCCGCTCCGGGCGTCTACGCCCGGCACAACGCGGTGGACGTCCCGGGCCTGCTCCCGGACGGCACCCCGTCCGAACTCACCGTCAGCCGGACGCTGCGCGAGCGCGGCCAGATCCGTGATGTCTCCGACGAGGCGATCCAGGATCTCAAGGCCCTGGAGCAGCGCGCCGGAGAACGCCTCGGCCGTGAAGAGGGGGTCGCGAAGTGAATCCCGTCAACTACCTGTACCTCGCCGCCCTGTTGTTCACGATCGGCGCCACCGGCGTGCTGATCAGGCGGAACGCGATCGTGGTGTTCATGTGCGTCGAGCTGATGCTCAACGCCTGCAACCTCGCGTTCGTGGCCTTCTCCCGTATGCACGGCAACCTCGACGGCCAGATCATCGCGTTCTTCACGATGGTCGTCGCCGCCGCGGAGGTCGTGGTCGGGCTCGCGATCATCGTGTCGCTGTTCCGTTCCCGCCACTCGGCCTCGGTCGACGACGCCAGCCTGATGAAGCTGTGAGGGGCTGAATCGTGTCCAACGCTGAGAATCTGATTGCGCTGCTCGTCGCGGCGCCTCTGCTCGGAGCGGCCGTCCTGCTCTGCGGCGGCCGGCGGCTGGACGCCGTCGGCCATGTGATCGGCACGGCCCTGTCGACCCTCTCCTTCGTGATCGGCGTGGTCCTCTTCGCCGACATGCTGGGCAGGGGCGCGGACGACCGCGCCATGTCCCAGCACCTGTTCAGCTGGATTCCCGTCGAGGGCTTCCAGGCGGACGTGGCCTTCCAGCTCGATCAGCTGTCGATGACGTTCGTACTGCTGATCAGCGGTGTCGGCTCGCTCATCCACCTGTACTCGATCGGGTACATGGAGCACGACGAGCGGCGCCGCCGCTTCTTCGGCTACCTGAACCTGTTCCTCGCGGCGATGCTGCTGCTCGTCCTCGCGGACAACTACCTCCTGCTGTACGTCGGCTGGGAGGGCGTCGGCCTCGCCTCGTACCTGCTGATCGGCTTCTGGCAGCACAAGCCCAGCGCCGCCACTGCCGCGAAGAAGGCCTTCCTGGTCAACCGCGTGGGCGACATCGGCCTGTCGATCGCGATCATGCTGATGTTCACCACCTTCGGGACCTTCGCCTTCGGGCCGGTCCTCGGGGCCGCCGACGAGGCCGGAGAGGGAAGGCTCACGGCCATCGGCCTGATGCTCCTCCTCGCCGCCTGCGGCAAGTCCGCCCAGGTGCCGCTGCAGTCCTGGCTCGGCGACGCGATGGAGGGCCCGACCCCGGTCTCGGCCCTCATCCACGCGGCGACCATGGTGACCGCGGGCGTGTACCTGATCGTCCGCTCCGGGGAGATCTTCAACGGCGCCCCGGACGCGCAGCTCGTCGTCACCGTGGTCGGAGCGGTCACGCTCCTCTTCGGTGCGATCGTCGGTTGCGCCAAGGACGACATCAAGAAGGCGCTCGCCGGTTCGACCATGTCGCAGATCGGCTACATGATCCTCGCGGCGGGCCTCGGCCCCATCGGCTACGCCTTCGCGATCATGCACCTGGTCACGCACGGCTTCTTCAAGGCCGGGCTCTTCCTCGGCGCCGGTTCGGTCATGCACGGCATGAACGACGAGGTCGACATGCGCAAGTACGGCGGCCTGCGGAAGTACATGCCGATCACCTTCGTCACGTTCGGCCTCGGCTACCTCGCCATCATCGGGTTCCCGGGCCTGTCCGGCTTCTTCTCCAAGGACAAGATCATCGAGGCGGCCTTCGCCAAGGGCGGCACCGAGGGCTGGATCCTCGGCGGCGTGGCCCTGCTGGGCGCCGGGATCACCGCGTACTACATGACACGCGTGATGATCATGACCTTCTTCGGTGAGGAGCGCTGGCGCAAGTCGGCGGCCCCGGCCGAGCCGGGCGTCGCGCCCGCGTCCGGGGAGCACGACGAGCCCCACCCGCACGAGTCCCCCCGGAGCATGACGATCCCCATGATCGTGCTGGCCTTCGGATCGGTCTTCGCCGGCGGCTACTTCAGCATCGGCGAGCGGTTCGTGCACTGGCTGGAGCCGGTCACCGGATACGACCACGGCCACCCGCCGGTCAGCGCCCTGACCGTCACCCTGGCCACCATGGTGATGCTCGTCGTCGGCGTGGGCATCGCCTACGTCCAGTACGGGCGCGGCCCCGTCCCGGTGCTCGCCCCGCGCGGTTCCCTGCTCACCAGGGCCGCCCGGCGCGACCTCTACCAGGACGACTTCAACCACGTCGTGCTCGTACGCGGCGGAGAGCACCTCACGCGCTCCCTCGTGTACGTGGACCACACCCTCGTCGACGGGGTGGTCAACGGTACGGCGGCCTCGATGGGCGGCCTCTCCGGACGGCTCCGCAAGCTCCAGAACGGCTACGCGCGGTCGTACGCGGTCTCGATGTTCGGCGGCGCGGCGATCCTCGTCGCCGCGACCCTGCTGATGAGGGCGGTCTGATACCGATGTCCTTTCCCCTCCTGACAGCGACGGCGGCGCTCCCGGCCCTCGGGGCGATCGCCACGGCCGCCGTGCCGGCCGCGCGCCGTACCGCGGCCAAGTGGCTGGCGCTGCTCGTCTCGCTCGCCACGCTGGTGCTGGCCCTGGTCGTCATGGTCCGCTTCGACCCCGGCGGCGACCGCTACCAGCTCACCGAGTCGCACCCCTGGATCAGCGACTTCGGGGTGCGCTACGAGCTGGGCGTGGACGGCATCGGGGTGGCGCTCATCGCGCTGACCGCCCTGCTGATCCCCTTCGTGATCCTCGCGGGCTGGCACGACGCCGACCCGCTGGAGACCCACAGCAGCCGCTGGCGGCCGACGCAGGGCTTCTTCGCCCTGATCCTCGCCGTCGAGGCGATGGTGATCATCTCCTTCGAGGCCACCGACGTCTTCCTCTTCTACATCTTCTTCGAAGCCATGCTCATCCCGATGTACTTCCTCATCGGCGGCTTCGGGGACCGGGCCCACTCGGGCACCGACGAGAACGCGGCGGCCCAGCGCTCGTACGCGGCCGTGAAGTTCCTCCTCTACAACCTGGCCGGCGGCCTCATCATGCTGGCCGCCGTCATCGGGCTCTACGTGGTCGCCGGGAGCTTCTCGCTCCAGGAGATCGCCGCCGCCCGTGCCGACGGGTCGCTGGAGATGGCGACCACCACCGAGCGCTGGCTCTTCCTGGGCTTCTTCTTCGCCTTCGCGGTGAAGGCGCCCCTGTGGCCGCTGCACACCTGGCTGCCCAACGCGATGGGGGAGGCCACCACACCGGTCGCCGTCCTCATCACGGCCGTGGTCGACAAGGTCGGCACCTTCGCGATGCTCCGCTTCTGCCTCCAGCTCTTCCCGGAGGCCAGCAAGTGGGCGACGCCCGCCATCCTCGTCCTCGCCCTGATCAGCATCATCTACGGGGCGCTGCTCGCGGTCGGCCAGCGTGACATCAAGCGCCTGGTGGCGTACGCCTCGATCTCCCACTTCGGCTTCATCATCATGGGCATCTTCGCGATGACGAGCCAGGGCCAGTCGGGCGCGACGCTCTACATGGTCAACCACGGGATCTCGACCGCCGCGCTGATGCTGGTGGCCGGCTTCCTGATCTCGCGCCGCGGCTCGCGGCTGATCGCCGACTACGGAGGAGTGCAGAAGGTCGCCCCGGTGCTCGCCGGCACCTTCCTGATCGGCGGTCTGGCGACCCTGTCCCTGCCGGGGCTGGCGCCGTTCGTGAGCGAGTTCCTGGTGCTGGTCGGCACGTTCGCGCGCTACCCGGTGATCGGGATCATCGCCACCTTCGGCATCGTGCTGGCCGCGCTCTACACGCTGGTCCTGTACCAGCGGACGATGACGGGCCCGGTCAAGCCCGAGGTGTCCACGATGCCCGACCTCAGGGTGCGTGAGCTCCTTGTGGTCGCCCCGCTGATCGCACTGCTGATCTTCCTGGGCGTCTTCCCGAAGCCGGTGACCGAGATCATCGACCCGGCGGTCCAGCAGACCCTGTCCGACGTCCAGAAGAAGGACCCCCAGCCCGAGGTGGAGGCGGCCAAGTGAGCGCAGCAGCCGTCCACAGCCTGTGGACAATGGCGGCCGACCCGATCGACAAGATCGACGCGCCGAAGATCGAATACGGGCAGTTGTCGCCCATCCTGATCGTCATCGGTGCGGCGATCGTCGGGGTGCTGATCGAGGCCTTCGTGCCCCGGAAGTCCCGTTACCACGTCCAGGTGTTCATGTCCGTCGTCGCCCTCGCCGCCGCCTTCGCCGCGGTCGTGGGGCTCGCGGCGGGCGGATACGGCACCACCAAGGCCGGCATCGCCGCGATGGGAGCCATCGCGGTCGACGGACCGGCGCTCTTCCTGCAGGGCACGATCCTGCTGGCGGGCGTGCTCGGCGTCTTCACCTTCGCCGAGCGCAGGCTCGACCCGGTGGCCCACGGCAACCGCGTCGACTCGTTCGCCGCCCAGGCAGCCTCCGTGCCGGGCAGCGAAAGCGAGAAGGCCGCGGTCAAGGCCGGGTTCACCACCACCGAGGTGTTCCCGCTGCTGCTCTTCGCCATCGGCGGGATGCTCGTCTTCCCCGCGGCGAACGACCTGCTGACCCTGTTCATCGCCCTGGAAGTCTTCTCGCTGCCGCTCTACCTGCTCTGTGCCGTGGCCCGCCGCAAGCGGATCCTGTCGCAGGAGGCCGCGGTCAAGTACTTCCTGCTCGGCGCCTTCGCGTCCGCGTTCACCCTCTTCGGCATCGCCCTCCTCTACGGCTACGCGGGCTCCGTCTCGTACGCGACGGTCGCCCAGGTCGTGGACGGCTCCATCGAGACGGTGAACCCGGCGCTCGCCGACACCATGGGCAACGACGCGCTGCTGCTCATCGGCGTCGCGATGGTCGTGATGGGCCTGCTGTTCAAGGTCGGCGCCGTCCCGTTCCACATGTGGACGCCGGACGTCTACCAGGGAGCGCCCACCCCGGTCACGGGCTTCATGGCCGCCGCGACCAAGGTGGCCGCCTTCGGCGCGCTGCTGCGGCTGCTGTACGTGGTCCTGCCGGGCCTCAGGTGGGACTGGCGGCCCGTGATGTGGGGTGTCGCGGTCGTCACGATGCTGGGCGGCGCGATCGTCGCGATCACCCAGACCGACATCAAGCGGCTCCTCGCGTACTCGTCGATCGCGCACGCCGGGTTCATCCTCGCGGGTGTCATCGCGACGACACCGGAGGGCGTCTCGTCGGTGCTCTTCTACCTGGGCGGGTACTCGTTCGTCACGATCGGCGCCTTCGCGGTGGTGACCCTCGTGCGGGACGCGGGCGGCGAGGCGACGCACCTGTCCAAGTGGGCCGGTCTGGGGCGCAGGTCCCCACTGGTGGCCGCCGTGTTCGCGGTCTTCCTGCTGGCCTTCGCGGGCATTCCGCTGACCTCGGGCTTCGCCGGGAAGTTCGCGGTGTTCAAGGCGGCGGCCGAGGGCGGCGCGGGCGCGCTGGTCGTGGTCGGTGTCATCTCGTCGGCCATCGCGGCGTTCTTCTACATCCGTGTGATCGTGCTCATGTTCTTCAGTGAGCCGCGTCCCGAGGGGCCGACGGTCGCCGTGCCGTCGCCGCTCACCATGACGGCGATCGGCGTGGGCGTGGCGGTCACGCTGGTGCTCGGCGTCGCGCCGCAGTACTTCCTCGACCTGGCGGGACAGGCGGGCGTGTTCGTCCGCTGACCCGGCACGTCGCGGGCGACGGCCCGGCCCCCTCC
>NZ_BMWD01000027.1:62150-145884 GCF_014651055.1 Streptomyces fructofermentans | reverse complement strand
CCTACGTGATCTACTAACGGCCGCATAAGCCATCAGGTGTTGCGAGCATCTCTAGAATCCGCCTGGTGCGTGGTGGGGGCACGCGGACGTCCGCCCAGTTCCAGGGGCCCACCCGGTGTCATGTCCATAGCGGATGACGGGCGGACGTGTGAGGGGTCAGAATCGTTTCTGCAAAGGACCGGCGAGTTCTGGAAGGGGATAAGGACCATGACTGTGTCCGACTGGCTCACCGTCCTGACCACGACCGACGCCCAGGAGAAGGCCGAGGCCCTCGCCCGCGGCGCGGTCGAGGCCCGGGTCGCCGCCTGCGCGCAGATCTCCGGGCCGGTCACGTCCGTCTACCGCTGGAAGGGCGGGATCGAGACGGCCCAGGAGTGGCAGGTGCTGTTCAAGACGACGGGCACGCGGTACGCGGAGCTGGAGGCGCACCTGCGCGCGGCGCACGACTACGACACCCCCGAGATCATCGCGACGCCTGTGGTGCGCGGCAGCGCGGCGTACCTGGAGTGGCTGGAGAAGGAGACCGCCGGGTGACGCGGGGGACCGGGCCCGGCGCGGGGGGTGCCGCCCCTCCCGTGCGGAGCCCCGCCCGCGCCCTCCTCCCGGAGGACCGCGGCAGCCGGCTGCCCTTCTTCGTCTACGGGACCCTGCTGCCGGGTGAGCCCAACCACGCCCTCTTCCTGCGCGGCCGTACGCTCCACGAGGTCCCGGGACGGCTCGACGGCGCGGTGCTGTACGACGGGCCCGGGTATCCGTACGCAGTCGACGAACCGGGTGGCGCGGTCCGCGGTGCGCTGGTGACCGCTGCCCCCGACCGGTACGGCCGGCTCCTCGCCGAACTCGACCGGCTGGAGGAGTACGCCCCGGGCGATCCGGCCAACCTCTACGAGCGCGTGGCCCGCGACGTGGCCCGCGAGGACGGCACGGCCGTACGGGCCTGGGTGTACGTGGCGGCCCCAGCCGTGGCGCGGGGGCTGCGGGCCGGCGGCAGACTCATCGAGGGCGGCGACTGGCGGACCCGGTGACACGCAGGGCGGGTGCGCGGACGGTACCGGGCGGACGTTCCCCGGCGGCCTCGTGGCGCCCGGGACGGCGAGCGCGGCGCCGGCCCGCGCGCCTCACCCGCCCGGCCGCTCCGCCCGCCCGGTCCCGCCCTGCGGGTCCGCCCGTTCCACGCGGACCGCGCACGCCTTGAACTCGGGCATGCGCGAGGTCGGGTCCAGCGCCGGGTTGGTCAGGGTGTTGGCCCGGCCCTCGCCCGGCCAGTGGAACGGCATGAAGACCGTGTCGGGCCGGATCGACGCGGTGATCCGCGCCGGCGCCACCGCACGCCCGCGCCGGGACACCACGGCCAGCGGATCACCCTCCGCCACCCCCAGCCGCCCGGCCAGCCGGGGATGCAGCTCCACGAACGGGCCGGGTGCCGCGGCGTTCAGCTCGTCGACCCGCCGGGTCTGGGCGCCCGACTGGTACTGGGCCACGACCCGCCCCGTGGTCAGCAGGACCGGGTACTCGTCGTCCGGCTCCTCCGCGAGCGGCCGGTGGTTCACGGCGACGAACCGGGCGCGGCCGTCGGGAGTGGCGAACCGGTCGAGGAACAGGCGCGGGGTTCCGGGGTGGGACGGGACGCCGGCCGTACCGGCCCCCGCGTCCTCCGGGCCCGCCCGCCTCTCCGGGGACCCTTCCGGGAGGACGTCGGACGCGGGCTCTGCGCCGTCCCACGCGCCCCCGCCGCCGGGACCCGCGGCACGCGGACCCGTGGTGGCGGGACCCTCCGCCTGCGGACCCGTGGTGCCGGGAGCCGTGGCCCGCGGACCCGTCGCGCGCGGGTGCGGTCCCGCCGGCGCGTCGGCGGCTTCCGGAGCCTCGGCGGGACACGGCCAGAACACCCCGTTCTCCTCCGCCAGCCGGCGGTAGGTGATGCCCGAGTAGTCGGCCGGTCCGCCGGCGCTGGCCCGGCGCAGCTCCTCGAAGACCTCCTCGGGGTCCGTCGGGAAGCCCTTCTCCACGCCCAGGCGGTCGGCCAGCTCGTGCAGTACGTACAGGTCGCTGCGGACGCCCTCCGGGGGAGCGACCGCCCGGCGGCGCAGCAGGACGCGGCCCTCCAGGTTGGTCGTCGTGCCGCTCTCCTCGGCCCACTGGGTGACCGGCAGCACGACGTCCGCGAGTTCCGCCGTCTCGGACAGCACCACGTCCGCGACCGCGAGGAAGTCCAGCGAGCGCAGCCGCTCCTCGACGTGGGCGGCCCGTGGCGCGGACACCACCGGGTTCGAGGCCATCAGCAGCAGCGAGCGGATGTCCGTGCCCATCGCGTCCAGCAGCTCGTACGCGCTGCGGCCCGGTCCCGGCAGCGAGTCGGGGTCGACGCCCCAGACCTCGGCCACGTGGCGCCGTGCCGCCGGGTCGTCCAGCTTGCGGTACCCGGGCAACTGGTCGGCCTTCTGGCCGTGTTCGCGGCCGCCCTGCCCGTTGCCCTGCCCGGTGAGGCACCCGTAGCCGGACCTGGGCCGGCCCGGACGGCCGGTCGCCAGGCAGAGGTTGATCCACGCGCCGACCGTGTCCGTGCCCTTGGAGTGCTGTTCAGGACCGCGCGCGGTGAGCACCATCGCGGACTCCGGCTCGCAGAACATCCTTACGGCCTCGCGCAGTTGGGGAACGGACACCCCCGTGATCCGCTCCACGTACTCCGGCCAGTGGGCCATCGCCGCCGCCCGTGCCGCCTCCCAGCCGCTCGTCCGCTCCGCGATGTAGGCCTCGTCCGTACGGCCCTCGGCGACCACCAGGTGCAGCAGGCCGAGGGCGAGCGCGAGATCCGTGCCGGGCCGGGGCGCGAGGTGCAGGTCGGCCTGCTCGGCGGTGCGCGTGCGGCGCGGGTCGACGACGATCAGCCGCCCGCCGTTCTCCCGCAGTTCCGTGAGGTAGCGCAGGGCGGGCGGCATGGTCTCGGCGAGGTTCGAGCCGACGAGGACCACGCACCCCGTCGCCGGGATGTCCTCCAGCGGGAAGGGCAGCCCGCGGTCCAGCCCGAAGGCCTTGATCCCGCCGGCCGCCGCCGACGACATGCAGAAGCGGCCGTTGTAGTCGATCTGCGAGGTGCCGAGCACGACCCGGGCGAACTTCCCGAGCGCGTACGCCTTCTCGTTGGTCAGCCCGCCCCCGCCGAACACCCCGCACGCGTCGGGGCCGTACCGCGAACGAGTGCGGGACAGCCCCTCGGCGACGCGGTCGAGCGCCTCGTCCCAGCCGGCCGGCTCCAGCACGCCGGAGCGCCGCACCAGGGGCCGGGTCAGCCGCACGGCGCGGGACAGCAGCGCGGGCGCCGTACGGCCCTTGCCGCACAGCGCGCCCCGGTTCACCGGGAAGTCGACGCGCTCCGACACCTCCACCACGCCGCCGCCGGCCACGGGTGTCAGGTTCATCCCGCACTGCAGGGCGCAGTACGGGCAGTGGGTGGGCGTCGCGGAGGTGTCCATGCCGCCCAGCGTGCGTCGCACGTGTTACGCGTCGGCGCGCACCCGGTTACGCGGCAGGCACGGGGACCTCCCCGCGCGCCCCGGCCGGACGTGAGGGCGCGACCGGGACCCGCTCCAGCACGTCGAACGCCCGGCGGCCCGAGCGGCCCGAGAGGCCCGGCGGCCCGAGCGGCCCGGGAGGCGCCGTCAGCCGTCAGCCGTCCGCGGCCGCCAGCGCCCGGTCCACTCCCGGCTCCCGCGGCCCCAGGAAGCGCGGGTCCGGTTCGAGGACGGCGTCCAGCAGCGCCTTCCCGGCCGCCAGTACCTCGCGGGCGCCCCCGTAGTACCAGGTCGTGTCGTGCGGTTCCGCCACCCCGACCCCGTACGAGCGGACCCCCGCCTCCTCGCACAGCGCGACCGCGCGCCGGATGTGGAAGCCCTGGCTGATCAGGACGGCCTCGTCGACCCCGAAGATCCTCCTGGCCCGCGCGCACGAGTCCCAGGTGTCGAAGCCCGCGTAGTCGCTGACGATCCGCGCGTCCGGCACGCCCCGCCGGGTGAGGTAGGCGCGCATCGCGTCCGGCTCGTCGTAGTCCTCGCGGCTGTTGTCCCCGGTGACCAGTACCACCTCGATACGGCCGGCCCGGTACAGCTCGGCCGCCGCGTCGAGCCGGTGGGCGAGATAGGGCGACGGCTCGCCGCGCCACAGACCCGCCCCGAACACGACCGCGACCTCGGTGCGCGGCACGTCGGCCGTGGTCCGCAGCCGGTCGCCGGTCACCGTCCACATCCACGTGGCGGGAAGCAGGGCGAGCACGCAGCCGGCCATCACCGCCTGCACCGCGCGCCGCTGCCCCCGACGGGTGCGCGGCAGGCGTGGCGGACGCAGTCTCGGACGACGCATCGGACGGTCCCTCCCCTGGTGGCCTCGTCGCTGAGGACGCGTACGGACATGATCCGGTTTGCCGCGCGGAGCACGTCCGCCGGGTACGGTGCGCCGGGGCGGCCGTCCGGGGCACCTCACAGGGCGCCCGCACCCCGCGGTGATCCCCCGGAAAACACCTGTCATTCCCGTGCAACGGGGAGGCAACCTCCGCCCGGCACCATCGGTGCATGACGGCGTCGAACCCTCTTCGCGACGAGTCCGAGCCCCGCCGCGGCGGCCAGCCGCTGCGTGGCGCCCACCTCGACAGTACGGCGCAACTCATGAACCGGATCACCAGCCAGCTCGGCAGTCAGCTCAGCCTCGTGTCCCTCGACGGCACCCGGCGTCCCGTCCCGCCCGCACTCGTCCTGGTCGGCCACGGCAGCAGGGACCCGCGTGCCCTGAGCACCGTGCGCGCCCTCGCCGACCGGATCCGGGGGCTGCGCCCCGGCCTGCCCGTGCACCTCGGGCACATCGAACTGAACGCGCCCCTGCTGCCCGACACGCTCGCCGCCCTGGGCACCGCCGAGGCGGTCCTGGTCCCGCTGCTGCTCAGCCGCGGCTTCCACGTCAAGCAGGACATCCCGCTGGCCGCCGCCGCCTCGCCGGCCCGCACCCGGGTGGCCGCGCCCCTCGGCCCGCACCCGCTGCTCGTGGAGACCCTGCACGAGCGGCTCGTCGAAGCGGGCTGGCGCACCCCGCGCGGCGCCGCCGAGCGCCGGGCGAGCGGGGTCGTGCTCGCCGCCGCCGGGTCCCGCGACCCCGAGGCGGCCGTGGACACCCGCCGCACCGCCGTGCTGCTGGCCGAGCGCCTCGGCGTGCCGGTCGTCCCCGCGTACGCCTCCGCGGCGGCGCCCACGGTCGGGCACGCCGTGCGGGCCCTCGCCTCCCGGGGCCGCCACCGGACCGCGGTCGCCTCCTACTTCACGGCTCCCGGCAGGTTCGCGACCGAGTGCGCCGCCGCGGCCCCGTGGATCGCCGCCGCCCCGCTCGGCGCCCACCCGGCCGTGGCACGGCTCGTCCTGCACCGCTACGACCGGGCCCTCGCCGCCGCGGACGCCGCCGGGGAGCGCCGGCTCGCCCCGGCCTGACGTGCGGCGGCCCCGGGCCGCCCGCGTCCCGTTCGTCGGTGCCTGCGTCTAGTGTCGGAGGATGGCAGGCAGCGCGTCACCCCCACACCCGGAACCACGGACACGGCCACCCCGGCACGAGGACACCGCCCACGACCCCACGGCGGGGCAGGGCCCCGCCGCGTACGACGGCACGGCGGTGGAGCGCTGGGCCGTCGAACCGGACAAGCGGCCCGGCCGCACGGCCTTCCAGCGCGACCGCGCGCGTGTGCTGCACTCCTCCGCGCTGCGCAGGCTCGCCGGCAAGACCCAGGTGGTCACACCGGGCACCAGCAGCCAGGTCTGGGACGCCAGCCCCCGCACCCGGCTGACCCACTCCCTCGAATGCGCCCAGGTCGGGCGTGAGCTGGGCGCGGCCCTCGGCTGCGACCCCGACCTCGTCGAGGCGGCCTGCCTCTCCCACGACCTGGGCCATCCGCCCTTCGGGCACAACGGCGAACAGGCGCTGAACGCGTTCGCGGAGGACTGCGGCGGCTTCGAGGGCAACGCGCAGTCGCTGCGGCTGCTCACGCGCATCGAGCCCAAGCACTTCGTGCGCGTGGACTCGGGCGAGCTCGTCAGCGTCGGCCTCAACCTCACGCGTGCCGTCCTCGACGCCGCCACCAAGTACCCCTGGCCGCGCGGCGCGCACCCGGCCGACCCCGGCTCCCCGAAGTTCGGGGTGTACGAGGACGACCGCCCCGTCTTCGACTGGGTCCGCAAGGGCGCACCGGACGGCCGCACCACCTTCGAGGCCCAGGTCATGGACTGGGCCGACGACGTGGCGTACTCGGTGCACGACGTGGAGGACGGCCTGCACGCCGGTCACATCGACCCCGGCTGCCTGCACGCCGAGCCCGAGCGCCAGGAGATCCTCCGCATCGCCGTCGGCCGGTACGTCCCGGCGGACACCGAACCCGCGGAACTCGCCGAAGCCCTCGACCGCCTGCTGGAGCAGGACTGGTGGCCGCACGGCTACGACGGCTCGGCGGTCGCGCAGGCCCGGCTGAAGGACGCCACGAGCCAGCTCATCGGCCGGTTCTGCCTCGCGGCGGAGGGCGCGACCCGCGCGACGTACGGCACGGGCCGGCTCACCCGGTACGCGGCGGAACTGGTCGTCCCGCGCGCCGCCCGCCTGGAGTGCGCGGTGCTCAAGGCCGTCGCCGTCCGGTACGTGATGCAGCGGGCCGAGCAGGAGCGGCTCCGCGCCGACCAGCGGATCGTCGTCGCCGAACTCGCGGAGGCCCTCACCGCCCGCGCGCCCGACGGCCTCGACCCGCAGTTCCGCGCGCTGTTCGACGAGGCGGCCGACGACCGGGCCCGCAAGCGGGTGATCGTGGACCAGATCGCGTCCCTGACGGACGCCTCGGCGCGCTCCCTGCACGCGCGGCTCAGGGGACGGCAGTGACGGGATCGAGCCGTCGACGTGACACTCCGTGGCCTGATCGGGCCACACCCCCTTCCCGCATCACGCTCCGTGCGGGAGGCTCGCAGATGGCGACATCCTTACGAGGAGGCATCAAGTGGTCGACGCAGATCAGACATTCGTCATCGTCGGAGGCGGCCTGGCCGGCGCGAAGGCGGCCGAGACGCTCCGGGCGGAGGGGTTCACCGGCCGCGTCCTGCTGATCTGCGACGAACGCGACCACCCGTACGAACGCCCGCCGCTGTCGAAGGGCTACCTCCTCGGCAAGGAGGAGCGGGACAGTGTCTTCGTGCACGAGCCCGCCTGGTACGCCCGCAACGACATCGAGCTGCACCTCGGCCAGACCGTCGACGCGATCGACCGGAGCGCGCGCACCATCCGCTTCGGCGACGACGGCACGCTCGTGCACTACGACAAGCTGCTCATCGCGACCGGCTCCGAACCGCGGCGGCTGGACATCCCCGGCACGGACCTGGCGGGCGTCCACCACCTGCGGCGCCTCGCCCACTCCGAGCGACTCAAGCACGTCCTGGCCGCCCTGGGCCGCGACAACGGCCACCTGGTGATCGCGGGTGCCGGCTGGATCGGCCTGGAGATCGCGGCGGCGGCCCGCGAGTACGGCGCCGAGGTCACCGTCGTCGAGCCCGAGCCGACCCCCCTGCACGGGGTCCTCGGCCCCGAGCTGGGCGAGATCTTCACCGAGCTGCACCGCGAGCACGGCGTCCGCTTCCACTTCGGCGCGCGGCTCACGGAGATCATCGGCCAGGACGGCATGGTCCTGGCGGCCCGTACGGACGACGGCGAGGAGCATCCCGCGCACGACGTCCTCGCCGCGATCGGAGCGGCCCCGCGCACCGGACTCGCCGAGGCGGCCGGCCTGGAGATCGCCGACCACGCCCACGGCGGGGGCATCGTGGTGGACGAGCGGCTGCGCACCTCCGACCCGCACATCCACGCGGCCGGCGACGTGGCGGCCTTCCACCACTCCCTGTTCGACACCCGGCTGCGCGTCGAGCACTGGGCGAACGCCCTGAACGGCGGCCCGGCGGCGGCCCGGGCGATGCTGGGCCGCGAGCTGACGTACGACAGGGTGCCCTATTTCTTCTCCGACCAGTACGACGTCGGGCTCGAGTACTCGGGCTGGGCGCCCCCGGGCACCTACGACCATGTGGTGATCCGCGGAGACGCGGGGAAGCGCGAGTTCGTCGCCTTCTGGCTGAGGGACGGACGCGTGCTGGCCGGGATGAACGTGAATGTGTGGGACGTCACAGAACCGGTCCAGCAGCTGATCCGCTCGAAGGCACAGGTGGACAGCGAGGCGCTCGCGGACCCGCACGTGCCGCTGGACAGCCTGGTCCCGTGACCCGCCGCGGCGCTCGACTGTCACACCACCACCGTAGAATTCACGCGTGGCCGGAAGGATCAACGACGAGGACGTGAAGGCGGTTCGGGACGCGGTCCCGATCGACGCCGTGGTGTCCGAGTACCTCCAGCTCCGCAACGCGGGCGGCGGGAACCTCAAGGGTCTGTGCCCGTTCCACGACGAGAAGTCGCCCTCCTTCCAGGTCAGCCCGAGCAAGGGGTTCTTCCACTGCTTCGGCTGCCAGGAGGGCGGCGACACGATCACCTTCGTGATGAAGGTGGACCACCTCTCGTTCTCCGAGGCGGTCGAGCGGCTCGCAGGCCAGGCGGGCATCACCCTGCGGTACGAGGAGGGCGGGTACAACCCCTCCCACCAGCGCGGCGAGCGCATCCGCCTGGTCGAGGCCCACAAGATCGCCGCCCAGTTCTACACCGAGCAGCTCGACACCGGCCCGGAGGCGGACACCGGCCGCACGTTCCTCGCCGAGCGCGGCTTCGACCAGGCCGCCGCCGCCCACTTCGGCGTCGGCTACAGCCCCCAGGGCTGGGACCACCTCACCCGCTACCTCCGCGGCAAGGGCTTCACCGACAAGGAGCTGCTCCTGTCGGGCCTCTCGCAGGAGGGCAGGCGCGGTCCCATCGACCGCTTCCGCGGCCGGCTCATGTGGCCCATCCGCGACATCGGCGGCGAGGTCGTCGGCTTCGGCGCCCGCAAGCTGTACGAGTCGGACAACGGCCCGAAGTACCTGAACACGCCCGACACGCCCATCTACCGCAAGTCGCAGGTGCTCTACGGCATCGACCTGGCGAAGAAGGACATCGCCAAGAGCAGCCGGGCCGTCGTGGTCGAGGGCTACACCGACGTGATGGCCTGCCACCTCGCTGGGATCACGACCGCCATCGCCACCTGCGGCACCGCCTTCGGCGGCGACCACATCAAGATCCTCAGACGCCTGCTGATGGACAACGGCTCGGCACGGGTGATCTTCACCTTCGACGGCGACTCGGCCGGCCAGAAGGCCGCGCTCCGGGCCTTCGAGGACGACCAGAAGTTCGCCGCCGAGACGTACATCGCGATCGCCCCGGACGGCATGGACCCCTGCGAGCTGCGCCTCGCCAAGGGCGACGAGGCGGTCGCCGACCTGGTGGAACCGCGCACCCCGCTCTTCGAGTTCGCACTGCGCCAGATCCTCGCCCGCTACGACCTCGAGACCCCCGCGGGCCGCGCCTCGGCACTCGACGAGGCCGCGCCCGTCGTGGCGCGCATCAAGAACAGCGGCGCGCAGCACGAGGTCGCCGTCCAGCTCGCGGGCATGCTCGGCATCCTGGACACGCAGTTCGTGGTCAAGCGCGTCGCCCAGCTCGCCCGCTGGGCCCGCGACCGGGGCGGCAAGGGGCCGGGTCCCGCCGAGCGCGGCCGCCCCCCGCAGGGCTACGAGGGCGGCCCCCGGCCCGCCTCGGGCCCCGCCCTCACGCTGCGCAACCCGGTCTTCGCCACCGAGCGCGAACTGCTCAAGCTCGCCCTCCAGCGCCCCGAGCTGGTCTCCCCGGCGTTCGACGCGTACGGGACGGACGAGTTCACCGCCCCTCCGTACGCGGCGGTCCGTGAGGCGATCATGGAGGCGGGCGGTGCCGAGCACGGCGTCCAGGACCCCCAGGAGTACCTGGTCAGGGTCCGCGAGACCGCCCCGGACGACGTCGTCAGGGCCATGGTCACGGAGCTGGCCGTCGAGGCCATCATGCGCAAGACGGTCGACGAGAACTACGCGGGCGAGCAACTCGTGACCGTCCGGCGCCGAGCCGTCGAGCGCCGGGTCCGCGACGTCCAGGGCACCCTGGCCCGCGCCAGCGCCCACGGCGATCCGGTGCACCTGGCCGCCGTCCAGAACGAGCTGTGGGTCCTCCAGCAGTACGACCAGGCCCTGCGCGAGAAGGGCGCCGGCGCGCTCTGACCGGACGGGTTCAGTCCCCGCGGCCCTCGAAGGTCGCGGTCACCGCCCGGACCAGCCGCTGTGCGAACTCCCGCTCGTCGTCGGCGAACCGCGGGTACTCGGTGGCGAAGTGGTTCCACTCGACGTACCCGACCGCCTCCACCACGTCCGCCAGGCCGATGCCCTCGAGGTACGGGTGGGGCCATTCGCCCGAGAGCCGGAACACCTCGTGCAGCAGCTCGTACGGCAGCGGATGCCGTTCGGCCAGCAGCACGGCGTCGTACAGGTCCTTGCCCTGGGCGTGCATGTCGTTGATCACCCACATCAGCTTCCACGCCAGTGACAGCGC
This sequence comes from Streptomyces fructofermentans, assembly GCF_014651055.1. Taxonomy (GTDB): domain Bacteria; phylum Actinomycetota; class Actinomycetes; order Streptomycetales; family Streptomycetaceae; genus Streptomyces; species Streptomyces fructofermentans. The sequence goes on along the minus strand of NZ_BMWD01000027.1, from coordinate 135,330 downwards.
GGGCGTCGCGGCCCACACGACCGTGCCGCCCGGCAGCTCCACGGGCGCGGGCTCCTCGGCCAGCCGCTCCTCGAACACGAAGTCGAGCTGGACATGGCCGCCGGGCAGCCCGGGCGCGCTCCAGGGCAGCACCATCCGGCGGCCCGGCACCCGCTCGTAGGTCCAGATGCCCTCGACGACGGCGCCCGCCGCCGAGAGGGCGACCTCGGACCCGCGTTCGGCGGCCAGCGCCTGCGCCGCCGCCGCGATGCCGTCGAGCATCCGGGCGGTGTACGGCTCGTCGATGCCCCGGGTGTGCGGTACGACGACGAAGTCGAGGTCACCCGGCTCGCGCGCGGCCTCCCCGAACCAGGCCGCCATCAGCACACTGCCGCGCAGCACCAGCGAGTCGGCCCACTCCGAGCCGGAGACCGCCGCGAGGACGATGTCCAGCGCACGGCGCCGCGCTGAGCGCCAGGCGTCGCCCCTGGCCGGGTCGGAGAAGCCCGGGTCGGTGGCGCGGTACGCGTTCGGGTAGTGCTTGAGGGCCGGTTCGAAGACCAGCCGCTGCTCGGCGTCGCGGTCCGGCACGACGTGCAGCGTGCGGGGCAGCTCCTCGTTCCTGCGCGTCGCCTCGTCCAGCCCGTCCTTGGGCGCGGGCAGCCCGTCACGGATCGCCCTGAGCCAGGCCCGGTTCATCCCCGTACCCCCCGCGCTGTCGTGGTCCCGTCCGGTACGACGTCGTCGATCCACCCGTCGTCGACGGACAGATCGCTGTCGTGGAGCACGAACTCCCGTTCCACATCAGTCACTTCGAACCCCTCCAGCTCCGTGAGCAGTCGATCGAGCGCCCGCCCCGCCCCCGCGGCGTCCACACCCCGGCACCTCTGCGTCACGAACCGCTCGTGCCGTCCGCCGGCCAGCACCCGCCGCGCGTTCCACGACAGATGGGCGCCGTGCGGGACGACCCGGGCGGCGAGGGCCGCCATGTCGGCGCCCGCACCGAGCAGCAGCTTCACGTGGTGCTCGAAGTACTGTGCGCCGCCGTCCTGTTCGCCGGGCTCGCGCGGCACCTCGGGCGCCCACGGGGACGACTCGATCTTGACCCGGACGGGTGCGAAGCCGTCCGCCTCCAGGCGCGCCACGACTTCCCGCGCCCGCGCCGATTCGGCGGCGTACGACGGGGAACCCGACAACGTGACCATCGGCTGCGACGGTGTCCGTCCGCGGAACAGCACGATGTGCGTCACCTTGAGGGCGGACGCGGCCGCCCACCGTCGCAGCCGCTCCAACTCGACGGCGTCGGCGCAGTGGACCGTCACATGGGTTTCGTAGAGGGAACCGGACACGCGGGAATCGTGCCAGATGAGGGCACGAACAGGCACACGAGATTCCCGCGAGGGTAACCGCGCGGTCACGCACCGGACTCAAAAAGTCACCGCACGCCCCTCGTGGCGACGATGTGTCGTACTCCACACTGGGTTCCGGTGCCTGAGTCCTCGGAGCGCGGCCGACCCGCACGCGACGGGTCCGATGTCCCCGCGGTTCCGCTCAATGACTTCGGGATGGACAGCGGCGAGGCCGTCGACCCCATCCCCGACGTACCGCTGCCGCACGCCTCAGCAGCGACATTCCTGGAGGTCGCTCCCGTGCAGACCCAGACCCTCGACCAGACCGACGACACCACGCAGGAGGACGCCGATCCCGGCGTGCTCGCGGCCGTACCGCCGCAGAGCCGTGGCGCGCACCACCCCGGGACGGAACCGGAGGGCGCCGCCGAACCGGACGAGCCGCCGTCCGTCCTCGTGGAGACCGAGGCACCCGAGCCCGTCGAACTGCCTCGCGGACGCACGGACACCGGCGGCCCCTCGTCCGACCTGTTCCGCCAGTACCTGCGCGAGATCGGCCGCATCCCGCTGCTCACCGCGGCCGAGGAGGTCGAACTCGCGCGCCGCGTCGAGGCCGGGCTCTTCGCCGAGGAGAAGCTGCGCCTCGCCGTCGACCTGGACAGCCAACTCGCCCTCGACCTCGACAAACTGGTCGTCATGGGGCGGATGGCCAAGCGGCGCCTCATCGAGGCCAACCTGCGGCTCGTCGTCTCCGTGGCCAAGCGGTACGTGGGACGCGGACTGACCATGCTCGACCTCGTCCAGGAGGGAAACCTGGGCCTGATCAGGGCCGTCGAGAAGTTCGACTACGCCCGCGGCTACAAGTTCTCGACCTACGCGACCTGGTGGATCCGCCAGGCCATGTCCCGCGCCCTCGCCGACCAGGCCCGGACGATCCGGGTGCCCGTCCACGTCGTCGAACTGATCAACCGGGTCGTACGGGTCCAGCGCCGGATGCTCCAGGAACGCGGCTACGAACCCACTCCCGAGGAGGTCGCAGCGCATCTCGACCTGACGGGCGAACGCGTCAGCGAGGTACTGCGCCTGGCCCAGGAACCCGTCTCCCTGCACGCCCCCGTGGGGGAGGAGGACGACGTGGCCCTCGGCGACCTGATCGAGGACGGCGACGCGGCCAGCCCGGTGGAGTCTGCGGCGTTCCTGCTGCTCAGGGAGCACCTGGAAGCGGTGCTCTCCACGCTCGGCGAGCGAGAGCGCAAGGTGGTCCAGCTCCGCTACGGACTCGCCGACGGCCGTCCGCGCACGCTGGAGGAGATAGGCCGCATCTTCGGCGTCACCCGGGAGCGCATCCGCCAGATCGAGTCCAAGACCCTGAACAAGCTGCGCGACCACGCCTTCGCGGACCAGCTCAGGGGCTACCTGGACTGAGCGCGGGGCGGACGCGCCCGCGAACGCCGGAGGGGCCGGACCGTGGCGGCCGCGCCACGTGCTCCGGCCCCTCCGGCGTCCGGGACCGTCAGTCCACCTCCACCGCGGCCTGCGAGAACTGCGCCCGGTACAGCCGCGCGTACGCGCCGTCCGCCGCGAGCAGTTCGGCGTGCGCGCCCTGCTCGACGATGGAGCCGTCCTCCATCACGAGGATGGTGTCCGCGTCCCGGATGGTCGACAGCCGGTGCGCGATCACGAACGACGTCCTGCCGTGCGCGAGCTTCGCCATCGCCTTCTGGATGAGCACCTCGGTCCGCGTGTCCACGGAACTGGTCGCCTCGTCCAGCACGAGGATCACCGGGTCGGACAGGAAGGCCCGGGCGATCGTGATGAGCTGCTTCTCGCCGGCGCTCACCCCGGACCCCTCGTCGTCGATCACGGTGTCGTACCCGTCGGGCAGCGTCCGGACGAACCGGTCCGCGTGCGCGGCCCTGGCCGCCTCCTCGATCTCCCCGCGGGTCACCTCGCCCGAGGCCCCGTACGCGATGTTCTCCGCGATCGTCCCGCCGAACAGCCAGGTGTCCTGGAGCACCATGCCTATACCGGCCCGGAGTTCGTCCCGGGACATGTCCGCCACGTCGACCCCGTCGAGGGTGATGCGCCCGCCGGTGACCTCGTAGAACCGCATCAGCAGATTGACCAGCGTCGTCTTGCCGGCACCCGTGGGGCCCACGATCGCCACCGTGTGCCCGGGCTCCACCTTGAGCGACAGGTCCTCGATGAGGGGCTTCTCCGGGTCGTAGCGGAACGAGACGCCCTCCAGCGCCACCCGCCCCCGGAGCTCCACCGGCGTGGTGCCGGACACCGGGTCCGCCGCCTGCTCCTCCGCGTCCAGCAGCTCGAAGATCCGCTCGGCGGAGGCGACCCCGGACTGCACGAGGTTGGCCATCGAGGCGACCTGCGTGAGCGGCATGGAGAACTGCCGCGAGTACTGGATGAACGCCTGCACGTCACCGATCGACAGCGCGCCCGACGCCACCCGCAGCCCGCCCACGACCGCGACCAGCACGTAGTTCAGGTTGGACACGAACATCATCAGCGGCTGCATGACCCCGCTGTTGAACTGCGCCCGGAAACCGGCCTCGTACAGCTTCTCGTTCTCCTCGGCGAACTGCGCAGCCGACTCCTGCTGCCGTCCGAAGACCTTGACCAGGGTGTGCCCGGTGTACATCTCCTCGATGTGCGCGTTGAGCCTGCCGGTGGTCCGCCACTGCTGCACGAAGTGCGGCTGCGACCGCTTGCCGACGCGGGTGGCGACGACGAAGGACAGCGGCACGGTGACCAGCGCGACGAGCGCGAGCAGCGGCGAGACCCAGAACATCACCACGAGGACGCCGATGATGGTCAGCAGCGAGTTGATGAGCTGGCCCATCGACTGCTGGAGCGTCTGCCCGATGTTGTCGATGTCGTTGGTGGCACGGCTGAGCACCTCGCCGCGCTGCCGCCGGTCGAAGTAGGACAGCGGAAGCCGGGACAGCTTCGTCTGCACGTCCTCGCGCATCCGGTACATGGTCCTGTTGACCGCTCTGTTCACCAGCCGCGTCGCCACGGTCATCAGCAGACCGGCCACGAGGAACGCCGCGAGCGCGATCCCGAGCACCTCGGCGACCGCGCCGAAGTCGACGCCCTCGCCCGGTGTGAAGTCGGTCCCGGAGAGCATGTCGGCGGTCCTGCCGTCACCGCGCTCCCGCATCTCCGCCAGGACCTCGGCCTTGGTCCGCCCCGCGGGCATCTCCCGCCCGACGACGCCCGCGAACACCAGGTCGGTGGCCCGCCCGAGGATCTTCGGCCCCAGCACGGACAGGCCCACGCTGACCACCACGGCGCCGAGCATCCCGTAGAGGGTGCTCCGCTCGTGCTTGAACCGGGCGAGCAGGCGCCTGCCGGACCCCTTGAAGTCCATCGAGCGCTGGTCCGGGCCGCCCCCGGCCATCATTCGACCCATGGGCCCGGCCATCAGGCTGCCTCCGCTTCCGTGAGCTGGGAGAGCACGATCTCCCGGTAGGTCTCGTTGCCCGCCATCAGTTCGTGGTGGCGGCCCGTCCCGACGACGCGGCCCTCGTCGAGGACCACGATCCGGTCGGCGTCCCGGATCGTCGACACCCGCTGGGCGACGATCACGACGGTCGCCTCGGCGGTCTCCCGCGCGAGAGCCGAGCGCAGGGCCGCGTCCGTCGCGTAGTCGAGCGCCGAGAAGGAGTCGTCGAACAGGTAGATCTCCGGGCGCTGCACCAGGGTCCGCGCGATCGCGAGCCGCTGCCGCTGCCCGCCCGAGACGTTCGTGCCGCCCTGCGCGATCGGAGCGTCGAGGCCGTTCTCCAGGGCCTCCACGAACTCCCGGGCCTGCGCCACCTCCAGCGCGTGCCACAACTCCTCGTCGGTCGCGTCCGGATGGCCGTACCGCAGGTTCGTGGCGACGGTCCCGGCGAACAGGTACGGCTTCTGCGGTACGAGGCCGACGGTGCGGGCGAGCAGTTGCGGCTCGACCGTCCGGACGTCGACGCCGTCCACCAGCACCTCGCCGTCGGTGGCGTCGAACAGCCGCGGCACGAGCCCCAGAAGGGTCGACTTGCCGCTGCCCGTCGACCCGATCACGGCGGTCGTCTCACCGGGGCGCGCGACCAGGTCGACGGCCCTGAGTACCGGCTCCTCGGCACCCGGGTAGCGGAAGCCCGCGCCCCGGATCTCCAGGTGGCCGTGCCTGCGCAGCTCCAGGACGGGCGCCTTCGGCGGCACGACGCTGCTCGACGTGTCCAGGACCTCCTGGATGCGCTCGGCGCACACCTCGGCGCGCGGCACCATCATGAACATGAAGGTGGCCATCATCACGGACATGACGATCTGCATGAGGTAGGCGAGGAACGCGGTGAGCGCGCCGATCTCCATGTCCCCGCTGTCGATCCGGTGGGCGCCGAACCACACCACCGCGATGGACGACACGTTCACGACGGTCATGACGATCGGGAACATCAGGGCCAGCATCCGGCCGGTCCCGAGCGACACCTCGGTGAGGTCGGTGTTCGCCGTCCGGAAGCGCTCCTCCTCGTACGAGTCGCGCACGAAGGCGCGGATGACCCGGTTGCCGGTGATCTGCTCGCGCAGCACGCGGTTCACCGTGTCCAGCCGCACCTGCATCGTGCGGAACAGGGGCCGCAGCCGGCGCACGATGAGGCTCACCGAGATTCCCAGCACCGGCACGACGGCCAGCAGCACCCCGGACAGCGGTACGTCCAGGCCGAGCGCCAGGACGATGCCGCCGACGCACATGATCGGCGCCGACACGAGCAGCGTGAACGTCATCAGGGTGAGCATCTGCACCTGCTGCACGTCGTTCGTCGTGCGGGTGATCAGCGAGGGCGCCCCGAAGTGCCCCACCTCCCGCGCGGAGAACGACTGCACGCGGTCGAAGACCGCACCCCGGATGTCGCGGCCGACCGCCGCGGCCGTACGGGCGCCGTGGTGGACGGCGCCGATGTTGCAGACGACCTGGGCGAGGGAGATGCCGATCATCAGGGCGCCGAAGGACAGGATGTAGCCCGTGTCGCCCTTCACGACACCGTTGTCGATGATGTCGGCGTTCAGCGTCGGAAGGTAGAGCGTGGCGCAGGTCTGCAGGAACTGGAGCAGTACCAGCAGGGCGATCGGTTTCTTGTAGGGCCTGAGGTGGGCACGCAGGAGTCGTATGAGCACGCTGGGTCTCTCGGAGTGGTCGGCACAGGGCGGGTCATGCCCTCGCCCCATCGTCGGGCACTCCACCCGTGTTACCTCAACCGATTTACCCAAGACCGGTCCAAGAACCGACCCGCATCCGACCAAGGTCCTGGTCCGGCCCGGTCCCGCGGTCCCCGGGCACCCCTCCGAGGTCCGCCTGCCCGCACTCGTCCGCCGCTGCGGACCCGTGCGGGCTCGCGCGTACTTGTGCGGTCCGGACGGCCTCCGTCCGACCGGACTTCAGCACCGGACTTCAGCACCGGCCTCCGGCCGACCGGACTTCAGCACCGGACCTCAGGACCGGAACGCCCCCGGGTGGGTCTGCTCCCGCACCGACACGTACTGCTGGCGCACGGCCTGCCCCACCGCGACCTCCTCGCCCGGGTCCAGGACCTGCGCGGCGGGACCCTGCCAGGCGGGCGGCCGGCTCGGGTGCAGCGTGCCCTGCGTGACGCCGAGCGCCCAGGCGGCCTGGCGGGCCGCGCCGATCGCCGCGTAGTCGCCGGGCTGGGGCACCACGATCTGCGCCCCGAGCAGCGCGGGGGCGCACGCCTGGACCGCGCTCAGTTCCGCGGCCTGGCCCAGCAGGAAGATCCGGCGCACCTCGACACCCCGGCCGCGCAGCACGTCCAGCGCGTCCGCGAGCCCGCACAGCATGCCCTCGAAGGCGGCCCGCGCCAGATGCTCGGGCTTCATCGACTCGCGCCGCAGCCCGGCCAGGGTCCCCGCCGTGTGCGGCAGGTTGGGCGTCCGCTCGCCCTCCAGGTACGGCAGCAGCACGAGGCCGTGGGAGCCCGGGGTGGACTTCATCGCCAGGTCCGACAGCGCCTCCAGGTCGGGCACGCCGAGCAGTTCGGCCGCCCCGCGAAGCGCCCGTACGGCGTTGAGCGTGGTGACGACCGGCAGGTGCATCCCGGTCGCGTCGGCGAGGGAGGTGATCATCCCGGAGGAGTCGACGAGCGCCTCGTGGTGGACCGCCATCACGGAACCGGAGGCGCCCAGCGAGACCACCGCGTCGCCCAGACCGATCCCCAGACCGAAGGCCGCGGCCATCGTCTCGCCCGTGCCCGCCGAGATCAGCAGCCCCTCGGGCGTCGTACCCGCGGCCTCCCAGGGCCCGAGCACGTCGGGCAGCAGCGCCTGGTGCCCGAGGGCCAGCTCGACCAGGTCGGGACGGTACGCGCCGGTCGCGGCCGACCAGTAGCCGGTGCCCGAGGCCCCGCCGCGGTCGGTGGTCCGGCGGGCCGGGCGGCCGAGCAGCTGCCACACCAGCCAGTCGTGCGCCTGGAACAGCATCGCCGTGCGCATCGCGGCCTCGGGCTCGTTCTTCGCGAGCCAGCGCAGCTTCGTCACGGGCTGCGCCGCCTGCGGCACGCACCCGACGGCCTGTGCCCAGGAACCGCGGCCGCCCAGCACGTCGATCAGGTCGGCGGCCGCGACCTGCGCCCGCTTGTCCCCACCGACGATCGCCGGGCGTACCGTGCCGCCCTGGGAGTCCACCGGGACCAGGGCGTTCTGCTGCGTGGACACGCCGATGGCCTGGACCCCTTCGAGGAGTCCGCCCCCCGCGGCCTCGCCCAGGGACAGCAGCCAGGCCTGCGGGTCGACGTCCGAGGGCCGTCCGCCCTCCGGCACGCCGTCCAGCGGATGCGGGGCATAGCCCTGCCTGAGCACGGCTCCGCTCTCCGCGTCGCAGACGACGATGCGAGTGAAATCGGGCGAACTGTCCAACCCGGCGACTATCCCCATGACGGAAATTCTGCCGTACGAGCGGAGCAGGCCGTACCGGTCGGGCGCAGTCGCCCGTTCCGGCTAGGTGTTGCTCGTGCCCCAGTCGTCCTCGGCACCCGTGCCGTTCGCGTTGCGTTCGCGCAGGGAGCGGACGCGCGCGGCCACCGAGTCCGGGACCCGGTCGCCCACCTTCTCGCTCACCGCGTGGTACGCCTTGCCGGCGATCTCGCGTCCCTGCTGGGCCGCCGTCTCGGCGGTGTTCCGCACAGCGGGGTTCTGTGCGACCTGCTGAGCGGTCTTCCTCATCTTCTCGTAGCGCTCTCGCCCGGCTCGCGTGCCGAGCACGTATCCGAGGGCCAGTCCGGCGACGAACGTGAGCCGGTAGAGCATGGCGGGCCACCCTTCCCTTGTGTCGTCATCGGCGCGGGGGGAACCGATTGGCGGAGCACCCCCCTGCTTGCGCTAATGTATGTGTCGCAGCGAGCGCACGCCCCCTGGCGAATACCCAGGTAGGTACGTTCGATGCAAAGATCAATCCTCCGTAGCTCAATTGGCAGAGCAGCCGGCTGTTAACCGGCAGGTTACTGGTTCGAGTCCAGTCGGGGGAGCTCGATCTCCTGTAGCTCAATTGGCAGAGCAGCCGGCTGTTAACCGGCAGGTTACTGGTTCGAGTCCAGTCGGGAGAGCAGCGGAAAGGGACCCCTCAGGGGTCCTTTTTCATGCCCGGGGGAACCGCTCCGCCCGGGGCGGGGTCCTCAAGGTCATGCGAAGCCGACCATCCGAAGCAGGAGATCGTATGAGCGGCTATGCTGCGGCAGACGGCGCGCACAAATGTGCGCGACGCGCCGTAATGGGGCGGTAGCTCAGCCGGTTAGAGCAGCGGACTCATAATCCGTCGGCCGTGGGTTCGAGTCCCACCCGCCCCACCACGCGCTACGCGTGAAGAATCGATCCGACCTGCGGGGTCGTGGGTCTGACGGATTCTCAGCGGTCGGGTGGTCCCGGGTCCGCCCAGCGTGGCACCGGATCCGCCGTCCGTGTCGGAGGTCTCCGGCGCGGCCCCATTTACGAAGCGGCGATTCCTCCGGACGGCCCTCTTCCGCCGCCTCGGGCGGCCCCCGCCGGACCCCTTTCAGGCCTTCCGCACCGCCTCTCCACCCCCTCCCGGCGGCTTCCCCGCACGCCCTCACCCGGCGCGGGGCGATCCGCGGCCCCACGTGACCCCGGTGGCGTACGCCGGGCCCCGGCGGGCCCCGTGACGGTGGCCCCGGCCGAGGCACGGGCGACGGGGCGACAGGTCCAGCAGGGGCGACCGGGACACGGGTTGCGGGGGTCGGGGAGGGCCAACGGGGCGGCGGGCGGCACGGGCCAACGGGGCGGCGGGCGGCACGGGCCCACGGGGCGGCGGGCCACAGGGCGGACGGGCCACAGGGCCACAGGCCGCACGGTCACAGGGCCACCGGGGCGGCGGGCGCACGGATTCAGCGCGTGGTGCGGGGGCGGTTCACAGCGGGGACTGCCACGTCACCGTGGTCCCGTCCCCTTCTGCGTCCGGGCCCCCCGCGCCGGGTCCGCCCGGCCGGCCGTCGTCGGTCACCGTCAGACGCACCCCGGCCCGCCCGTCCGGCAGCGTCGCCGTCGCGTCGACGTCGACACCGACCCGGGTCGTCCCCGTCCGGCGGCACGCCGCGGCGAGGGCATCCCGCAGAGCGTCGAGGAGCCGTGCGGCCACCGGTTCCGGGACGAGTGTGTCGACGGCCCCGGTGAACCGGACGGAGGGCCGCGGCCCGAGCACCGCCGCGGCGCACGCCGTCTCGCGCAGCACCCGGCCCCGTACGGAGGTGGGGGCGTCCGCCGGCGTCTGCTGGAGCGCGAAGATCGTCGTACGGACCTCCTGGATCGTCGACTGGAGTTCGTCGACGGCCCGGCCGAGGGCCGTGTGCACCTCGGGTTCGGGCACCTCGGCGGTGGCGGCACGGCGGCGGGTCGACTCCAGCATCATGCCGGTCGCGAAGAGCCGCTGGACGACCAGGTCGTGCAGGTCGCGGGCGATCCGGTCGCGGTCCTCGAAGACCGCGAGCCACTCCCGCCGCTGCTGCGCGTCGGCGAGGACGATCGCCAGCGCGGCGTGCGAGGCGAACCGCGTGGCCAGCAGCCGCTCCACGGGTGTGTACGGGCGTCCGCCCCGCCGCCGGGGCAGCGCGAGCGTGCCGATGAGCCTGCCGTCGGCCTGGAGCGGCAGCAGCATGCTCGGGCCGAACCGGTGCCGCACGGGGGTCGTCATGCGCGGGTCCGTCGCCGAGTCCTCGACGAACACGGGCTCCCCGCCCAGGAGTTGGTCCAGCACGGCGCTGCCGGGCGCGATGGTCGTGCCGACCAGGTCGCCCGGGTCGTCCGGCGTCGACGCGGTCACGATCTCCATGCCGCCGTCAGGGGTGGGCTGGAGGATCACCCCGGCCGAGGCCTCGGCCAGCACCCGCGCGCACTCGGCGACCGTCATCAGCGCGTCGGCCGCCGCGGTGCCGGTGAGCAGTGCCGTCGTCACCTTCGCCGCGCCCTCGATCCAGCGCTCGTGCTGCCGGGCCGACTCGTACAGGCGGGCGTTGCCGATCGCGACGCCCGCCCGGGTGGCCAGCACGCGCACGACCTGCTCGTCCTCGTCCGTGAAGGGGCCGCCGCCGCGCTTCTCGGTGAGGTAGAGGTTCCCGTACACCTCGCCGTGCGCCAGCACCGGGACGCCGAGGAAGCTGCGCATCTCCGGGTGGCCGGGCGGCACGCCGCACGAGCGCGGGTCGGTGGTCAGGTCGGCCAGGCGCAGCGGCACGCGGTCGCGGACGAGCGCGCCGAGCAGCCCGCTGGTCCCGTCGGGCGGACGGGCGATCCGGGCCCGCTCCGCCTCCGGCATCCCCGCCGTGCAGAACTCCGTGAGCCCGTCCCGCGCGCTGTCGACCACGCCCAGAGCCGCGTACCGTGCGCCGGTCAGTTCCACCGCGCTGTCCACGACGTGCTGGAGCGTGGCGCGCACATCGAGGTCGCTGCCGACGCCGACCAGTGTGTCCAGGAGGCGGGGCAGGGGGATGCGCGGGGTGCCGGACCCGGAGGGCTCGGTCATGCGGGGCGCCTGGGGCGGCTCTGCGCGTACGGACGTCGTGGGCCCGCTCAGGTGGCCAGCGGGTCGAGGATCAGGGGTTCGATGCGGCCTTCCAGCATCGCGCCCAGACCGAGGATCGCGCACACGTCGGGCCGCTCGGCGATGTGCACCGGCATGCCCGTGGCGTGCCGCAGCATCTGGTCGAGGCCCGGCAGCAGGGCGCTGCCGCCGACCATCATGATCCCGCGGTCGGCGAGGTCGGCCACCAGGTCGGGCGGGCAGACCCGGAGCACCTTGCCGATCCCGTCGAGCACCGCCGTCAGGGGTGTCTGGATCGCGTCCCGCACCGCGGCCGTGTCGACCTGCACGGACCGGGCGAGGCCGGTGGCCACGTCACGGCCGTGGATCTCCGTCGACGCGGGGCCGTGCGGTGTCAGGCCGTTGCCCGACAGGGCGAGCTGGAGGGGGCGCACGGACTGCGAAGGGAGCATCAGTTCGTGCTGGTGGCGCAGGTGCTGGACGATGGCGTGGTCGATGGCCTCGCCGCCCACCGGGATGCGCTCGGCGGTGACGATCGAGCCGAGGGACAGCACGGCGACCTGGGTGGCGGCCGCGCCGCACACCATGATCATGGTGGCCTCGGGGCGTTCCACGGGGAGCCCGCAGCCGACCCCCGCGGCGATCAGCGTGTCGACCAGCTCGACCCGGCGCGCGCCGAGACCGACGAGCGTCTCGACCGCGGCGCGCTGGGCGAGCGGGTCCGCGTCGTGCGGGGTGCAGACCGCGGCCCGCAGCCGGGGCTTGCGCCGCAGGGTGCGGCGCACCTTGTCGCCGAGGAGTTGGCGCAGCATCCGCTGGGCCATCTCGATGTCCACGACCGTGCCGCCCGAGACGGGCCGTACGACGCGGATGTAGTGGGGGGTGCGGCCCGTCATCCGTTCGGCGAACTCGCCCACCGCGATCAGGGCGCCCGTCTTCGTGTTCACCGCGGCCACACTGGGCTGGTCCACGACGAGACCGGCCCCCTTCACGAAGACGCGGGTCCTCGCGGCCCCCATGTCGACGGCGAAGTGGCAGCGGCGCAACTGCTCGAGACTGGCGGTCATGGCGGGTCCTCCCGAGAGCGCTGACCGTGGGACTCCGCCGGGCGGCGGTCCTCTCTCGCATCGTGCGGGAGGAGGCGGAGGGGCGCCTTCCGGGGAGGGCCGGGCGGGGTGCCGCTGGACGGGTGGTCCTGGGCGGACGGCTCCGGACGGGTGGTCCCGGGAGCGGGCGGGGCCGGAGAGGCGCCGGGGGCGAGGGGGCCGGAGGGATGCTGCCGCGCGGGGGCGCCGGGGGAGGGTGCCGGACGTGGGCCGGGAGGCGCCCGCGAGGAGGGGCCCACGCGGAAGCGGCACCGTGCGGCGGGCGCCCGCCGCACGGGGTGCCGTCGTCCCCCGCCTGCGGGCGGGGGAGTTCAGGTGTGGGGCAGCGCTCGCAGGAGCGGGGCCCACGAGGACGTGGTCAGTGTGCAGCCGGCCCGCACCAGGCGCTGCCTGTGCCGCTCCGAGCGGGTGTAGCCGAGGAAGCGCAGCCCGATCGCGTCCGCCGCGGCCAGCTCGGCGACGGACGCACCCACGAGGACGGCGTCCGAGGGGGCCGCGCCGAGCCCCTCCAGGGCCCGCAGCAGGCAGTCCGGGTCCGGCATCAGCCGGGTGAGGTCCTCGGTGCGGCCGTGCACCCCGCCGGTCACCAGTCCGGTCAGCCGGCCGTGGGCCTGGAGGTACTTCCACACGGCGCTCGGCGCGTTGTCCGAGACGACGGCGACCCGCCGGCCGAGGGCGCCGAGCGTGGTGATCAGGGCGTCGGAGAACGGTGTGGCCGCCGCGCCCGCCACCGCACGCTCCTCGATGCGGTTGAGCCGGCGGCGCAGATCGGCCCCCTGCGGACGGTCCGCGAACGCCCGCAGCAGGTCCAGGGGGTTCGAGCGCCCTTCCGGCGGCGGGAAGGGCGTACCCCCGGAAGGGACCGGCGCGGGGTCCGGGCCGGCGCCGGGGCCGGTCAGTTCCGTGAGGAGGGCGGTGAGTTCCCCGACGGCCTGCCGCTCCGTCGCCCGCGTGTAGAGCCGCACCAGGGGGCCGTCGAAGCCGATGAGCACATGGGAGGAGCCGGCGAGCACGGCGGCAGCGGTGGCCGGGGCCGCCGTCGCCCGGCGCGCCGCGGGCCGGGGAAGGTCCCGCAGGGTGCGGCCGAGTTCCCGCAGCACCGGGTCGGGTTCGCCGCGCCGGCCCTTCTGCCGCGCCTCGTAAGCCTCGTAGGAGTCGAGCGCCTCGGCGACGCGGCCCTGGGCGCGCAGGGCCAGCAGGTGCAGTCGGCGCATGTCCTCGCGTCCGGGGTGCGCGCGCAGGAGGTCGCCCAGGTCGTCGCCGGCCCGCCGGGCGTCCCCGTTCTCCAGGTCGAGTTCGGCGCGCAGGACGCACAGCGTGAGGCGCAGGGCGCGCAGCCGGCCACGGGTCGTCTCGGCGGCGGGGCCCGGCACCCCGTCGACGGGGTCGCCCGCCCACAGGCTGAGCGCGTCCTGGACGGCGGCACGGGCGGACACCGGGTCCCCGGCGTCCCGGTGGGACCGCGCCCGCGCGACCAGTCCGTCGCAGCGGTCCACGTCGACGCAGTGCGGGCCCGCGTGCAGGGCGTATCCGCCGGACGTGGTGGCCACGACCCCCGGGCCGAGAGCCGAGCGCAGCCCGGCGGCGTACCCGGCCAGCAGGCGGGCGGCGCGCTGCGGCGGCGTCCGGCCCCACAGCCCGAGGGTCAGCTCCTCGTGCGTGACGGTCCGGCCCTGCCGCAGCAGCAGCATGGCCAGCAGGGCCTGCTCACGGGGCGGGCGGGCGCGCAGCGCGTCCCCTCCCCGGCTGATCCGCACCGGGCCGAGCAGCCGGTAGCGGTACCGGTCGGCGGCGACCGCCTCCAGGGCCTGCGCGTAGGACGGGCTGAGCAGGAGGTCCTGGCCGCGCCGCCGGGCTGCCGGGTCGGCCGAGGTGAGCGGTGTGACGGCGTCGCCGAACAGCGGGCGGAACCGGCTGGGGACCCCGCCCAGTTCGCCGCCCGGCTCGCCCTCCGCCAGCTCCTTCAGCAGATGGCCGAAGCCGGCGAGATCGTCGGTCGCGTCCCGCGCGGACGCGGCGCCCAGCGCGAAGTGGGTGATCTTCACCGTGCCGTCCGGGCGCACGAGCAGGCCGTTCGGTGTGAACCCGCCGTGCGTGAGGCCCCGCGCGTGCACGGCGTCCAGCGCCTGCGCGACCTGCCGTGCCAGCGGTGCGAGCAGGGCGAACGGCAGCTGGAAGCCCCCCTCCGCGGTGAGCTCGGCCACGCTGAGCCCCTCCACGAACTCCGTGACGAGGTGGGCCGTCGCGCCCTCGACGCCGAAGTCGTGGACGGTCGGCACGTTAGGGTGCCCCACCTCCGCGAGGGCCCGCGCGTCCCGCAGGAACCGCTCGGGGTCCACCCCCGTGTACGCGTACACCGCGACGAGCCGGTCCACCCTGGTGTCCTGCGCGAGCACGACCTGCCTGCCGCGCCCGAGACGCCGTACGAGCCGGTACCTGCCGAGCACGAGCCCGGGGCCCGGCGGCGAACCGCCCATGCGCCGGACGCTCTCCTCCCGGACCGCGGCGAACGGCTCGCCTTCGGCGCTCAACCCCCCGGCTCCCGGCACCGCCACCCGGAAGTCCCCGGCGGCCATGCCCGCCCGCGCGTCGATCGACGCCCCGACCCGGGCCAGGAGTTCCGAGGTCCGCCCGTGCGCGGTGCGCGGCAGGGTCCGCAGCAGCAGCTCCCGTACGCCCGGCCGGAAGGCGTACGCGCCCGCCCGGCCGGGGACCGCGGTCAGCGCGCCGCTGAGGATCACCTCCGCCAGGTGCTGCGGCCGGGGGTACTTCTCGATCGCCGCCTGGACCAGCCGCATCACGGGCAGCTCCGGAGGTCCGACGGCGAGATGCCCGGCGAGCCGGAAGGCCTCGGGAGAGGCGAGGGAGCGGAACCGCAGCAGGAGTTCCTCGGGGGACAGCCGCTCGACGTCGCCCCGGCCCGCCGCGTCGACCGGCGCGGGCGGCGGAGCGGTGTCCAGCAGGCCGATTGCGCCGGGCAGCCCGCTCCCGCCGGCCACGAGCGCGGACCAGTTGGCCAGCCAGGGCGCCGAGGGTTCCAGGACGGGCAGCGGGAGCGTGCCGGGCGGCGGGTCGTCGACGGCGTACGCGTCCACGGTGTACGCGGAGTTGGGCGCGGCGGGCGACGGAGCGCTGATCCGCGCGGTGGTGACCGGCAGCGCGGTGGTGCGCCACAGGCGTTCGGGCAGCGGCTGGACCAGGGCCACCGGCATCCGTGCCGCCCAGCGCCGCAGGGTGGCGTACCAGCGTCCGCCCGCCCGGCCGTCCCGCCACTGCGGGCCCACGCAGTCGCTGACGACGAGGGTCACCGTGCGGCCGTCGGCGTACGCCTCCTGCGAGCCCGGCCGGCGTACCGTGCCGTCGGTCTCCAGCCGGTGCGTCTCGACCGTGCGGAAGATGCCCGACTGGGCCAGCGCCGCGCGCAGTTCGCGGAGCAGGGGCGCCCAGACGGGCATGGTCGGCCCGGTGTCGTGGACGAGGTGGAGGGTCAGCCAGCGCTCGGTCAGCGGGCGCAGCACGGGCAGCCACCACTGCGGCGCCGCTCCGAGGCGGGCGATCCGGTGCGCCGTCGCCGTCTCGTCGAGTTCCCGGCCGCGCGGGGCCGGCACCCGTCGTTTGAGCGGGCGCAGGGAGCGCTGGAGTGCCAGCGGGTGGGGCAGCATCGGCGGCGCGGGGGCGAGGAGCGAGGAGTACGGGCCGCCGCGCCCGCGGGGGTCCCGGGTGCCGGGCAGCCGCAGCGGCACCCGGCGGTCGGGGCGACCGGACGGGTCCGCCCGGTCCCGCGGGGCTCGCGAATCGTGCGCGTCCTGTGAGCCCCGCGGGTCCCGTACGTCCTGCGGGGCCGCCGGACCGTGGCCGGGAGGGGTGCTCCCCGGCCCGGGCGGCGTTTCCGGGCCGTCGGCCGGCGGCGGCGCCCCGGGGGCGGGAGGAGCCGGCGGGACGGCGGGCCCGTGCTCGGCGGGGGCCTTCATGTGCCCTGCCAGCCAGAGCAGTTCGGCGAGTTCCGCGGGGGCGGGCCCAGGCCCCTCACCGCCCGCGCCGCGTGCCCCGGCGAGCACCCGGGTGAGCCGCGCCACTCCGGCCCCCGGCTCGGCCGGGGCCCCGGCACCCCCGGCGCTCCCGGCGGCAGGGGACCCCGGTCCCGCGCCCGGACTCCGTCCCGGACCGGGTCCGGCGCCCGGGTCGCGCTCCCCGACCGCTCCGGCGACCGCGTTCCGTCCCGCGCCGGGTCCCGCGCCCGGTCCGGGGCCCCGGTCGCGTCCCGTGTCCGGGCCGCGTCCGGTCGGACCGGGGTCGGTCGGGCCGCGGTCGGACTGACCCCGGTCGGTCGGTCCGGGGTCGGTCGGGCCGGGTCCGGACGGGCCGCCGGGCTCAGAAGGCATCCGGTTCGTCCCCCGTGCGGCTGAGGTACGGCATGAGCTGCTCCGCGAGTTCGTCGCGCGACGCCGCGTCGATCCCGGCCGCCCCCGTCAGGTAGATCGCGTTGAGCAACTGGTCCGTGGCCAGCTCCCCGTCGGTCCCCCTGGACAGGAACCGGTCGATCAGTTCGCGCGCGTACCCGTCGGGCTCGCCCAGGTGGGCCCGGACGATGCGCTCCAGTTGGGCGCCGCGCGGCTGGTGCAACTCCAGGCGCACGCAGCGGCGCAGGAACGCGGGCGGGAACTCGCGCTCGCCGTTGCTGGTGAGCACCACGAACGGGAAGGCGCGGCAGCGGACCCGGCCGCGCGCGACCTCGGCCCGTTCGTCGGTCCCGTCGACCATGACCTCGGCCGAAGGGGTGTGCCGGGCGGCGCGGACCAGCTCCGGGATCTCGTACTGGCCCTCCTCCAGGATGTTGAGGAGGTCGTTGGGCAGGTCCAGGTCGCACTTGTCGATCTCGTCGATCAGCAGGGCCCGCGGCCGGCCGTAGGGGAGCAGCGCGGTGCCGAGCGGGCCCAGCCGCAGGTGGTCCTGCAACTCGCCGCCGGGCGGCACCCGGTCGTCCGGGGCCGCCTCGCGCGCGGCCGCCTGCCCGGCGGCGTACAGCCGGGACAGCGGGTCGTACTGGTAGAGGCCGTCGTGGAGCGTGGTGCGGCTGGTGATGTTCCAGCGCAGGACGGGCCCGAGCCGCAGCTCCCTGGCCACCGCGTACGCGAGGCTCGACTTGCCGCTGCCCGGCGGGCCCGACACCAGCAGCGGGCGGCGCAGGTACAGGGCCGCGTTGACGAGCTGGACGGCCCGGTCGGTGGGGCGGTAGGTGCGGGCGCGGTGCCGGCGGTCCGGGGACGCCGCCGAGGAGTCGTCGTCCTCGGCGGGGGTCGCCAGCTCCGGGCCGCCGTCGAAGTCGCGCCAGGGCGGTGGAGCGGGCAGCTCCGCGATGCCGTCGTGCGGCTCGCTCGTACCCGTGTAGACGGGCCACAGGGACATGGTCTCTCCGAACGTGTTCCGGCGGGCGGCCGGGGCCTCAGCCAACGGGGTCGTGCAGATGTCCGACGGGGTCGGGCAGGCTCTCGGGGTCCTCCCACAGCAGCGCCAGGTCGTACGCCCAGTGCGGCTCCCGGGCCTCGGACGCGTACGCCGTCTCGCGCAACGCGTGTACGTAGGAGGGGAGTTCACGGGCCGGCAGGCCGGCGAGGTGCTCGGTGAGCCGGTCGAGGAACGTCGAGCCCCGGCAGTCGGCGGACCCGCCGCACCGGTGCTCGCCGCGGCAGCCCGTGCGCGGCCACACCATCACGGGTACCGCCGCGTTCAGCCCCGCCTGGAAGAGCCGTCTGACGCCGTCGGCTCGCGGCGGCGCGGCGAAGCCGACCATGTCGGCGTCCCGGCGCAGTCCGACGGTCAGTTTCACCTGGTCCTGGCCGACGGCCCAGCAGTCGATGCGGTGCAGCCGGGGCGCGGGCCGCTCGTCCAGGTACCGCCACTTCTGGCGCAGCTTGTGCTGGAGTCCGCCGCTGCGCCGCCGCTCCAGGTCCATCACGACGAGCGGTGCGAAGGAACCGAGCGGACTGTCGTCGTCGGCGCTGCGCTGCCACTGCGCCACATCCGCGTTGAGCCAGCGGCGCGGCAGTACGAAGGCAATCAACTCCCGTGCGCCCGGCTCCAGTTCGCGGTACGCCTCGTCGATCCGCTCCAGCGCGTAGGCGCGTACCCGGTCGACCGGCAGCCGGCGCTGGCCCACCACCCGGCGGTGCCGGCCCGTGTAGGCGCAGACCTCGACCAGGAAGTGGCCGTCGCCGGAGCCGCTCGGCGCGATCTCGACGAGGATCGGCGACCAGCGCACGGCGTCGCGCGCGACGGCGGGCGGGGCCGGGGGAGCCGGGTCGGCGCGGCGGGCCCGGGCCGGCGCGGGCCAGGCGCGCAGCTCCGCGCGGGTGCGCATGTCGTCCACGAAGTCGGCCAGCCGCACCGCGAACCGGGCGACGGCGGCGGGGTCGGGCACCTCCGAGAGGAGGTACCAGGCGGCGTCCCACAGCGAGCCGAAGCCGAGCGGCGGCAACGGAGGCCCGAGCGGCCCGACCGCGTCGAGGTACAGGCGCTCGGGGCCGCACTCCAGGACGGCCCGCGAACCGCCGCCGCCCGGTCCCGGCGGGTCTGCCGTGTCGCAGCGGCCCTCGTGGCCGTGCCCCCGCGGACCGCGCCCCTGCGCGGCTTCGACCAGGTGCCGCAGCCGCTCCTTGTCCGCGCGGTCGTACTCCGGCGTCGGGATCAGCTCGCCGAGCCGCGGCCAGTACCGCGCCATGACCTGGGCGGGCAGCATCCGTCCGTTGCGGATCTCCGGGCTGCGGGCCGCGGCGGAGACCATGCCCACCACCCGCCCGCTGTCCGCCAGGGTCACCGCGGCTCCGCTGAAGCCGGGTGCCAGCGGCTGCCCGTGCGCGGCCCAGGCCTCCAGCTGCACCCATTCGCCGGCGATCAACTGGGGTGCGGTGGCGCGGTATTCGGCGAGCGTCCCCTCGTCGTGACGCTTCGGGAAGCCGTACGCGAGGAGTCTGCGCGGCGGATCGCCGTACGCGTCGGAGGGCGCCGCGAACTCCGCGGGCCGCCAGGGCACCGGACGGTCCAGCTCCAGCACCGCCAGATCGCCCGGGTCGGTCTCGCGGCCGTCCCAGCCGCCGTGCGCCACCACCCGGGCGGGCACGTCCTGTTCGCCGCCGTGCGCGAAGGACACGCCGACCGGCTCCTCGCCGCCGCGGGCGACCACATGGGCGCACGTCAGCACATGCCGTTCCGTGACCAGGAAGCCGGCGCCGACGTCCCGCCCGCAGCTGATTCTCGTCTGCCAGGAAGCGCTGGTCATGACCGCGGGGCGGCCTCCGGAGAACCGTCCGGCGACCCCGGCGACCAGGAGAGCTTGACCACGAGATGCGCCTCGGCCGCGCCCTTCGCGATCAACGCCCCGGCCTCGGCCGTGAGTTTCACCCCGAACTCGATCTCCACCGAGTCGGGCGCCAGTGAGCCGTCCCGGAAGACGCGCAGCGCCGAGGCGGCGGCCGCCCGCACCCCGTCGAGGGAGTCCTCGAACGTACGGGTCGCCCGCAACGATCCGTCGTCCCGCGCGACCAGGCGGGAGCCCGACTCGTCCTCGGCGCCCTCGACGACGACGAGAGTGCCGTCGTCGGTCTTGAACTCCACCAAGCCTTCCATGACGTGCCAAAACCCCCGTGCTCGTAACCGATGACCAACCCCATTGTCACGGACGGTACTTGTCCGTGTCGCCGTTTCCACGGGTCGTCCACCGGTCCTCTGGCGGAAATCCGCCGGGTCAGCTTCCCGCCGGGCACGGCACCACCACGGCGACACCGGCCCCCGACACTCGTCGCGGCACCCGCGGACCGTCCCCACCCGGTGCCGGTCCGCCGGCGGCGACGACGAGGAGAACGAGGAGACGCACGGATGACCGGAGGACCGCGGGACGCGGGCGGCGCTCGCGTCGGCCGCCCTCGTCCTGGCACCGCTCCCCGCGGCACGGGCCGGCACCCGGGACTCCGGAGGCCCGGCTGCCGCAGGACGCTCACCGTCGAACGGCCCGGGGGAGCCACTGGAGCGGTCCGCACCCAGGACGCGAACGGCCCCCTCACCGTCGTACCGGACGAGGCACTGCCCCACCCGCGGGCGGGGACTCTCGACCACCGCCTGTTCGACGTGGGCGGGTTGATCCGCCGGGGCTCACCGACCTTGCGACCGGCGGACTGCCGTTGATCGCCACGTACGGCGGGAGCGGCGGGAGCGGCCGTGCGGCGCTCCCGCGCGGGGCCGAGCGGACACGCGCGCTGCCCGGCATCCGCGGCGCCGCGTCGGCGCCGGCCAGGGGCGGGTGTTCCGGCGGGCGACGACCCGCCGGAAGGGGATCGACAAGGTCCGGCCGGACGGCCGGGTACGCGCCGGGATGGCCGAAAGCAACGCCCTCATCGGCACCCCCGAGGCATGGGAGGCCGGGCTCACCGGCAAGGACGTCACCGTCGCCGTCCACGACACGGGAGTGGACGAGGGGCATCCCGACCTCGCGGGCAGGGTCTCCGCGACCCGGAGCTTCGTCGAGGGCGAGGAGGCGGCCGACCGCAACGGCCACGGCACACACGTCACGTCCAGGGTCGGCGGCGGCGCCGCGCGGTGGCATCGGCCGGGCCACGCGAGGTCTTTGACGACGACGGGAAGTCGTGGCGGACCGTGCCGCTCTCCGGCGCGGGCCGGCACGCCCGGAGCGGGACCGCGACCGTGCCCCGCGACACCCGGCACGTGTCGCCCGGCACGTGTCGCCGCGGGCCTCGGGCGCGCGAGGACCGCGGCGGTTCCGTGACGCAGGAGGTCATCCGGGCGGTGGGCGTGCGGCAGGGCCGCCACGCGTACCGGCCGTCCGGCGGGAGGCACGCGCGGCCACAGGAGTCGCGGTGCCGACCCGGACGCGGAGGGTGCCGCCTCCCGGGGGCGGGGAGGCGGCACCCCGTCGCGCGGGCCGTGCGCCCGGGTCAGCCGGAGGGCTCCGCCGGGTCCACGACGCCGCGGACCACCCCGAGCGCCACCAGGTCCTGCGGCCTGATGCGCAACTGGTCGGCCGTCGCGCGCACCTCGTCCGGCCCGCGCTTGAGGATGGCGGCGGCCTGCTCGGGGGCGATCACGGAGAAGTAGCTGTCCGGCGTGGCCCAGGTGTTGTCCGGCGCGGCGAGTGCCAGGGCGCCGCCCGAACCGCCCTCGCCGATCAGCAGCGTGGTGACGGGTGTCGTGGCGGTCGCCACCGCGCCGAAGAGGTCCGCGATCGCCGCCCCCGCACCCTGGCGTTCCGCCTCGGCGTCGTTGGCGGCGCCCGGCGTGTCGACCAGCGTGAGCACCGGGATGCCCAGCCGGTCCGCGAGCCGCACCAGCCGGGCGGCCGTCCGGTAGCCCGACGGCCGGGTGGCGCTGCCGGTCTGGGCGGCGAACGCGACCGTACGGCCGTCCGCCGCGCTGGTGCCGAAACCGCACAGCATCCCGTCGTCGCGCCCGCCGCAGCGGTCCCCGGACAGGACCGCTCGGGAGCTGAAGTACGCGTCCAGATAGGCCCCCGCCCGGGGGCGCGCGGGCGACCGGGCGTTGCGTACGGCGTCCCAGCCGGTCGCGGGCGGGGAGACGGCGGCCAGGGCGGCGGGCGGCGGGACCGGATCGGCCGACGGGCGGCCGAGGAGCCGCAGCCACAGTCCGAGCGCCTCCGGCAGCTCGTCCGGAGGGACCACGGCGTCGATCGCGCCCGCCGTGAACTGCCCGAGGGCCGTGTAGGCGGCGGGGTCGGCGTCCGGCGGGCGGACCCGCGAGCCCGCGAAGCCCACCTGGGCGCCGGGGAGCGCCAGCACCACGTCGGCGCCGGCGCCCAGCGTGGCCCAGCCGCCGCCGGTCGTCGGGTCGCGCAGCACGGCGAGCTGCGGCAGCCCGGCCTGCCGCAGCAGCGCCGACGCGCGTGCCACGCGCTGGAGCTGGACCAGTGCCCGCATGCCCTCCTGCATGCGGCTGCCGCCCGTCGCGACCAGCGAGACGACCGGCAGCCGGCGTTCGCGCGCCATCGCGTACGCGGCCTCCAGCCGGTCTCCCGTGCGCTCGCCCAGCGAACCGCCGAGGAAGCCGAACTCGAAGGAGACCAGCACCGCGGGCGCCCCGCCGACGGTCGCGGTGCCGCAGACGACGGACTCCTCCTCGCCGGTGCGGGCCCCGGCGCGGGCCCGCGAGGCGTCGTAACCGCGCCAGGCCAGCGGGCCGTCGGGTCCGTACGCGCCCGGCGGCGCGGGCAGTTCCTCGAAGGACCCGGAGGTCCCGCCGGTGACCAGCGCGATCGCCTCGCGGGCCGTGCACCGCGGCGCGTGCTCAGCCATGGGTCAGCGCACGCTTCATGATCTTGCCCATGTCGTTGCGGGGCAGGGCGTCGAGGTGGTGCACCACCCGGGGGCGCTTGTGGGGCGCGAGGCGGCCGGCGACATGGTCCGCCAACTCCTGTGCGGACGGCGGGTCCTGGGGGTCGGCGGGCACGATCCACGCCACGATCCGCTCACCGAGGTCGTCGTCGGGCTCACCCGTCACGGCCGCCTCCCGTACGCCGGGATGCTCCAGGAGCGCGTTCTCGATCTCTCCCGCCCCGATCTTGTGACCGCCGCTCTTGATCAGGTCGGTGGCCTTGCGGCCCACGATGCGCACCTGGCCGCCGGGGTCCCGCACCGCCATGTCCCCGGTGCGGAACCAGCCGTCCGGGGTGAACGCCTCCGCGGTCGCCTCCGGGCGGTTCAGATAGCCCGTGAACAGGTTCGGGCCGCTGACCTGGATCTCGCCCACGGTCTCACCGTCGAGTGCCCCGATCGGCGTCCCGTCCTCCTCGACCAGCCGCAGCCCGACCCCGGGCAGCGGCACGCCGACCGTGCCCGCACGCGACGCGTCGTCCACGCGCACGCTGGTGTTCATCAGGGTCTCCGTCATCCCGTACCGCTCGACGACCCGCCGGCCGGTCGCGGCCGCGATCCGCTCGTGGTCGTGCACGGGCAGGGCCGCCGACCCGGACACCAGCAGCCGCGCCCCCGCGAGCGCCCTCACCAGCGCGGGATCGCCGGGCAGCGCCTCGGCGATCCGGTGGTACATCGTCGGCACGCCGAACAGCATCGTGGCGCCCCCGCCCAGCTCCCTCGTCACCCCCTCGATCGCGAACCTGCCGAGGTGGCGCAGGGACCCGCCCCGGCGCAGTGGCCCGAGCACGCCCAGGATCAGCCCGTGCACATGGAACAGGGGCAGCCCGTGCACCAGGACGTCGTCGCCGGTCCACTGCCACGCGTCCGCCAGCGCGTCCAGGGTGGCGGCCACGGCCCGGCGCGGGACGACGGCTCCCTTCGGCGGCCCGGTGGTGCCGGAGGTGTAGACGACGAACGCCGGCGCCTCAGGACCCGGGTCGGCCAAGCCGTGGGCGGGCGGAGCCCGGTCGGGGGCCCGTACGTCGACGGCGACGCGCTCCAGCGGCCCGAACACGGGCGGGAGTTCGTCGCCCGGCGCCACGAGCACCAGGGAGGGCGCGCTGTCCGACAGGATGTGCGCCAGCTCGCCCTCGCCCGACCTCGGGTTGAGCGGCACGGCGGGGACACCGGCCAGCAGCGCGGCGACCACGGCGACGGCGGTCTCCGCCGTGGGGGTCGCCCAGACCGCGACCCGGTCCGCCCCTCCGACGCGGGCGGCCAGCGAGGCGGCGGTGGCCGCGAGTTCGCCGTAGGTCAGCGAGCGGTCGCCGAAGCGCAGTGCGGGCCGCCGCGCGCCGGCGCCGTCCGGGTCCGCCAGGGCCTCGGTCAGGGCCGGGAAGAGAGGGAACACGCGTCGTACTCCTTCGTGGTTCGTCGTTCGTCGAAACGGTCCGTACCCGCGGTCGCCCGGAGCCGGGCGCGGGCGGGGCACGGTGGGGACCGGGGCCTCCACGGTCCCTCCGTACATCATCGGCCGCCGGAAGCGACGCTTCGCAACAGCGTTCGGGGCAGGGCTCGTTAAGATCCCCTCCCATGACCGACCCCACCCCGTCCACCGCGCGGCACGGACGAGAGCCCACCATCCTCGCCACCTCCGGCGGTCTGCGCGCCGGCGGCAGGACCACGGTGATGTTCGACGCCCTGGTGCACCACGCCGTCGACCTGTCCGGCGTCCACGGCCGCCGCCCCCGCGTCATGTACGTCGGCACGGCCATCGGTGACGCCGAGCACTTCGCGGCCCGCACCGCGGAGGCCGCCCGGGTGGCGGGCTTCGACCTCACACCCCTCCAGCTCTTCCCGATGCCCAATCTCGACGACGTCGAGGGCGCGGTCCTGGACCAGGACGTCGTCTGGGTCATGGGCGGCTCGGTGGCCAACCTCCTCGCGGTGTGGCGCGTGCACGGCCTCGACCGCGTCCTGCGCCGGGCCTGGCGGTCGGGCGTCGTCCTCAGCGGGGTCAGCGCCGGCTCGATCTGCTGGTTCCGCGGCGGCACCACGGACTCCTTCGGCCCCGAACTGCGCCCCCTCACGAACGCCCTGGGCTTCCTCCCGTACGGCAACGGCGTCCACTACGACTCCGATCCGGGCCGCCGCCCCCTGGTGCACCGCCTCGTCGGGGACGGCACCCTGCCGGACACCCACTGCACCGACGACGGCGTGGGCCTGGTCTACCGCGGCACGGAACTCGTGGAGGCCGTCACCGAGACCCCCGGCAAGGGTGCGTACCTGGTCACCCGCGAAGGCGACAAGGCCGTCGAGGAGCGCGTCGAGCCGCGCCGCCTGCCCGCGCCCGGCTGAGGAGTCAGGGCGCCGCGCGGCCCCGCGCCGCGCTCACGCCCCGCCCGCGTCCCCCTCCGGCTCCGGCCGCGCGCACGTCACCACGTCGGCGACCACGCAGCTCACGTTGTCCGGGCCGCCCGCGCCGTTCGCGGCCGCGACCAGGGCGCGCACCGCCTCGTCCGGCGCCTCCGCGGTCGCCAGGACCTCCCGGACGGCCTCCTCGGACAGCGCGGCGGACAGGCCGTCGGAGCACAGCAGATAGCGGTCGCCCGCACAGGCGTCGTGCAGCCGGAGGTCGGGGGCGGGCGCGGGGGCGCCGCTCCCGCCGCCCGTCAGCGCCCTCAGCAGCAGGAGGCGCTGCGGGTGCGCGGCGGCCTCCTCCGGGGTCAGCCGGCCCTCGTCGACCATCGACCGGACCACCGTGTGGTCGTGGGTGATCAGGAAGAGCGCGCCGTCGCGCAGCAGATGGGCCCGGCTGTCGCCGATGTGGGCCAGGGCCAGTTGCGAACCGGTCCACAGCATCGCGGTGAGCGTGGTGCCCACGTCGTCCGCCGTGCCCGCGACGTCCCGGACGGCCTGCGCGGCACCCTGCACGTCCTCCAGCAGGTTCAGGACGCCGCCCGAGGGCAGCGGTTCGTCGTCCAGGAACCGCAGCGCCTCCACGGCCGCGCTGCTCGCGGGCTTGCCGCCGGGACCGAAGCCGTCCGCGACGGCCAGCAGCCGGGCGCCGGCGTGCGCCGTGTCCTGGTTGGCGGTCCGGACGCGCCCGGTGTCGGACATGGCGCAGTAACGGAGTTCCAGCATGGTGCTGTCCTTCCTCGGAACCTGCGAGAGGTGGTCGACGAGGAACGCGGCCAGGTCGCGGCGGGCCGCCGTCTCCGCCTCGACCCGCGCCCAGAACGCGCGGATCTCCCGCGCGGCGGACGCCGGTTCGAGCGCGCAGACCTCGCGGATGCCCGCCAGCGGCATCCCCAGCCGCCGCAGCCACGCCACCAGACGGGCCCGTTCGAGCTGAGCCGGCGCGTAGTAGCGGTAGCCGGTACCCGGGTCCACCCGCGCGGGGCGCAGCAACTCCAGCTCGTCGTACAGCCGAAGCGCCTTGGGCGACAGGCGGCTCGCCCTCGCGAACGCGCCGATCGTCAGCATCCCCATGCCGTGGACCTCCTGTGACCCGGTCGTTCCCCGTCCCGCCGCCGATGCTGGGGCTTCACCGAAGGTGAAGGTCAAGCGGGACGGTCCGGTTCCGGGGCCGGTTGTTAGTCTGCGGACTGGATCATCCGGCACGACACACGTACGAGGAGTCCGCAGTGGCACGCACCACGACCCGAATCGCCCTCGTCACCTGCCGGGAGGTGCTGGAGACGGGGTACGACCGGGACCTGCCGGCGCTCGCCGGGGCGCTGGCGCACGCGGGCGCGGAGGCCGTCGTGGCGGTCTGGGACGACCCGGACGTCGACTGGGCCGGATTCGACCTGGTGCTGATCCGCTCCACCTGGGACTACAGCTGGCGGGCCGCGGAGTTCGTGGCGTGGGCCGAACGCTGCGGGGCGGCGGCCCCGTTGGCCAACCCGGCGGCGGTGGTGCGCTGGAACACCGACAAGCGGTACCTGGGCGACCTCGCGGCGGCCGGGGTGCCCGTCGTCGACACCCGCTACCTGGCCCCGGGCGACGAGGCGGACCCGGTCGCCGGCGTGCTCGCCGGACTGCCCGCCGACCGGGAGTTCGTGATCAAGCCGACCTCCGGCGCGGGCGCCCGCTACGCGGCCCGCTACCTGCCCGGGGACCACGGCACGGCCGTGCGCCACCTGGAGCGGATGCACGCCGAGGGGCTGACCGCGATGGTCCAGCCGTACGTGCGCAGCATCGACACGGCGGGGGAGCGGGCCCTGTTGTTCGTCGGCGGGCGCTTCCTCCACGCGATCCGCAAGGGGGCGGTCCTCGCCTCGGGAACCGCCTACGACGAGGACAAGGTCCCGCACCCCGACCTGCGGACCTGGCAGCCGACGCCCGCCGAACTCGCCGTCGCGGAGAAGGCGTTGGCGGCCGTGCCGGGCAGTCCCGAGCTGCTGTACGCACGGGTCGACCTGGTCGACGGCGACGACGGGCAGCCGCGCGTGATGGAGCTGGAACTCGTCGAGCCCAACTTCTTCCTCTTCCTCCACCCGGACTCGGCCGCGGCCGTCGCGGAGGCCGCGGTCAGGGCCGCCCGGTGACGGCCACCCGCTGAAGCAGTCCCCAGGTGAACTCCGCGGCGCACTCCCGCCGTACGCCCGATCCGTCCGCCGCGGCGAACGCCAGCCCCCACCGGGTCGGCGCCGTGCCCTCCAGCGGCCGGGCGGGGGCGAACGCCCGGGCCGCCTCGTCGACCGTGCAGGACCAGGGGGCCAGGTCCTCCAGCGTGCGCAGCACGGGCGCCGGGGCGCCCGGCGCGCGGACCAGCCACTCGTTCCACACCACGCCCTTCGGGGCCGCCAGCACCTCGAAGCGCAGCTCCGGCCAGAGCGGGACGGGCCACCGGAACGCCTCGCAGGACAGGTCGCCGATCCGCCGTCCCGTCACCGACTCCGGCTCGCCGAGGACCGACCGGTAGCGGGAGAGCGCCGCCCGGCCCCGCGGCGCGTGCAGCATCGCCTGCCAGCGCCGGTTGGCCTCCCGCATGTCGGCGGCCGAGGCGCCGAGCGTGTGGCGGGCCTCCTCCAGCAGCCGCGGGTTGTGGTCCGCCATCCGCCGCAGCAGGACGAGCTGGAAGTCGAGCGGGGTGAACGGGCTAGCGGGTCGCTTCGCGGGAGGCATGCCCCTCATCGTGGCGTACGCGCCCGGCGCGGCGCGCGTCCGGACTCCGGCCGTCCGGGAGGAACAGCACCGAGTTCACGTACCGGACGTAGCCCGGGCCGCGGAAGGGCAGCACCCGGCGCAGCAGGCCCTGGGAGACCACGTGGGAGGCGTGCGCCTGGTGGGCCTCCAGGTCGAACGAGGCCAGCGGCAGCCAGGTGTCGCCGGGCAGCACCCAGCCCGCGTACCCCTGACGCGCGAGGTGGGCCACGACCGGCTCGATCGGCTGGATGCGGGCCTCCAGTTCGATGAACAGGGCGGGCCGGTCGCGGGCGAGGAGGCCGCGGGCGCCCCGCAGGACCGCCAGCTCGTTGCCGTCCACGTCGATCTTGACGAAGCCGACCTCGCGGAGGTTCAGGCTGTCGAGGGTGACGCAGGGGACGTCCAGCGCGCGGGCGTGGATGTCCCGCCGGACCAGCGAGGAGACCCCCCGGTCGCCCTGGTCGCCGGGCGGCAGCCAGAGGCGGGCGGTGCCCCTGCGGTCGCTCGCGGCGGCCCGCACCACCCGGACGTTGCCGGGCGTCGCCGCCGTCAGCAGCCGCGCCAGGTGCGGCACCGGTTCCACCGTCACCACCCGCCGCGCCCGGTCCGCCAGACGGCGCGTCCACGGGCCGTACCAGCCGCCGACGTCGACGGCGGTACCGCAGTCGGGCGGGCAGAGCTCGCCGAGCCGGGCCAGTTCGGGCTCGAAGCGCGGATAGACGAGCCGGGCGGCCGCGGCGACCATCCGCACCGGCACGAACGGGGCCAGACGCGCTGCCAGTGTCATGCGCCCGTCGCCCCCGGAGTGCGGGGGCCGCGCCGCGGGGCGCCCGGGTCTCCGTCGGCGGACAGCCGGCTCAGGAGCTCCTCGTGCTCCTCCTCCGTCACCTGCTCGCCCGAGGACGGCAGGAGCTGCGGGATGCCGTCGACGATCGGGTAGCGGCGCCGCAGCCGCGGGTTGTAGAGCGCGTCGCCGCCGCCCGGTTCCTCGGCGAGCAGGTGCAGCGGGCCCTTGTCCAGCGGGCACGCCAGAATCCTCAGCAGCGGGTCGTCAGGGTTCACGGCTGGTCAACTCCCTCGTGGGGGAAGGGGACGGGGGCTTCGGCGGTGGGTCGTGCTTGGGCATCGCGAGGAGCACGGAGACCGCCAGCGCCGTACCGCCGATGCGCAGGGCCAGCCGCAGCGGCTCCTCGGGCAGCGCCTCGCCGAACGAGAGCGTGCCGAGGACCGCGGTGAACAGGCAGGTCACGGTCGTGCAGACCGGCACGATGAGCGAGGCCCGGCAGCGCTGCAGGGCCGCCTGCGACATGACGAGGCCGAACGCGCCCGTGAAGAGCAGGAGATAGGGGTACGGGGAGCGGAGCAGACCGAGCACCGCGCCGCCCGGCCCGCTCGTCGTGAGGTGGCCCGACACGCCCTTGATGGCCAGCGAGCTGACCCCGTACAGCAGGCCCACCGCCACGCCGTACTCGACGCCCGTCGTCGGCATCCGGTGCCGGTGCCTGGCGCGGCGCTCCGCGGACCCGTACAGCCAGACGCCGAGCGCCAGCGACGGTACGCAGACCAGCAGGACCAGCGGTGCCGGGGCGTCGCCGCCGACGGTGTCCGAGCCCTCCTTCAGCGACAGCACCACCATGAGCAGGGCGAGCAGGATCGCGCCGAGCGCGTACCGTTCGCGCCCCGAGGTCTCCTCGCCGAGCAGGGTCGAGGACAGCAGGACGAGCAGCACCAGCCCGGAGACGAAGATGCCCTGCGCGGCGGCGATCGGCAGGGTGCGGTAGACGACGAGCTGTGCGGCGAAGCCGGCCGCGAGGGACAGGGAGCCGCCGATCCAGAGCGGGCTGCCGACAACCAGCCGCAGCAGCCGCAGGGGCCGTCGCACGGTCACCTCCGGCATGGCCGCGAGAGCCCGTTTCTCCAGGACGAATCCCGTGCTGTAGAGGACGTTCGCCAGCAGGGCCGCGGCCACTCCCCACCACATGGCTACGTCCTTCGCGCGTGCAGCAGCAGGATCGACGCCACGGACGGGACGGCGCAGGCCAGCCGGTCCAGCGGGCGCAGCGGGCGCGGCACCCCGTGGAACGGGGCTCCCCGCAGCCCCACGACCTCGAAGCCCGAGGCGGCCACGAACTCCCGCAGCGCGCGCGGGGTGTAGAGCCGCAGATGGCCCACCACCTCCGTGCCGGGGCGGCCGTGGATCGCGCGCAGGCTCACCTCGGAGAAGACGGGCTGGACCCCGGCGAGGAGCAGGGCCCGGTTGTACCAGGCCGCCAAGTTGGGCGTGGAGAGCATCAGATGGCCTCCCGGGCGCAGGACCCGGTGGATCTCGTCGAGTGCCGCGTCCGGGTCCACGAGGTGTTCGACCACCTCGCTGAACAGCACGGCGTCGGCGGACGCGGACCTGAACGGCAGGCCGCCGTCCGTGAGTTCGCCGCGCACCGCGGCCGGCAGGCGGGTGTGCGCGCGGCGCAGCGCGTCCTGGGACCAGTCGACGCCGACGATGCGGTGACCGGCGAGCAGCGGCGCGGCCGTCGAGGCGGCGGTGCCGTCGCCGCAGCCGATGTCGAGGACGGTGCGCGGCCCCGACGCCGTCGCCGGGCCGAGGGCGGCGGCCAGCATCCGGGCCTGGCGCAGGCTGCGGGGTGCGCCGGAGGCGACCGGGACGGCCGGGTCCTCGTAGAAGTCCCGCAGTCCGTGCGGGGGCCGGCGGGTCGGAGCGGTCGTCATGGGGCACTCTCCGTGGCGTGTTCCGTCGCGTGCAGGTAGTGCTCGAAGAGGTCGCGCAGATGGGAGCCGTCCCCGTGGCTCAGCAGGGTCCGGGACCAGCGGAACGCCACGTGCAGCCGGCCTGCCGTGGAGGCGGTCGTGACCGTCAGCCCGCGCGGCATCCGGGCCGGCGCGGAGAACCACACCGCGCTCGCGCGCCCGGCCTCCTCGCCGAAGTCGAGCGCGTACGGAATGCGCCCGATGTTGCTCAGCAGGACGGTCGACGTCCACGGCCCGGCGGCTCTGCGCAGGCCCCTGGTGAACGCGGCCCGCCAGGCCACCGGCGCCACCGGCGAGGTCAGCAGGGCCGCGCCGCGCCCGAGTTGGGGACGGGTGACCCCCTTGAGGGCGCGGGTCCGCTCCGCGGTGCGGCGCAGCAGCTCCGGCATCCGTGAGGCGTCCGGTTCCCCCGGCGCGAAGGTGACCTCGACGAGCCGTGTCCCGTTCCCGATGGGCATGTCCGTGCCGCGCGTGCGGTCGTCCACCGGCATCGTGATGCGCAGGGGGCGCGGGCGGGCGCCGTGCTCCCGGTTCCAGTGGGTGATCATCAGGGCGGTGGCCGCCATCAGCTGGTCGTTGACGGTGTACGGGGCGCCCCCGGGCCGCCGCGGGACGGCGAACTCCTCGACGAGCAGCCCGTTTCCGGGCGAGGGCTCGGGCGTGCCGCGGGCGACCCGGGCGGGCGGCGACCAGGTGGAGGGCGTGCCGGTGGCGCCGGGCGCCCGCGCCGCGGCCCGGGTCGGGGGCGCCGCGGGGGAGTTGTCCCGCCCGCCGTACAGTTCGGCGGCCGTCGCGAGGACCCGCAGACAGGCCGGGCCGTCGAGGGCGGTGTGGTTGATGGTGAGGAACAGGACCGTTCCGCCGGTCCCGGGGGCGGCGACGGCCTCCAGCCGGACCGGCGGCGCGGCCGTCAGCGGCGGGGCCTCGCGCAGCGCGCGGTCGCGGGCGTGCTTGAGGGCGTCCCGTTCGGGCGGCGGGAACCGGACGGCCTCCACGTCCGGGTCCTCGGTCAGCTCCCACTCGTAGCGTCGCCGGTACCAGGGCCCGGCCGCCTCCCGCATGAGGATCCGCGGGTGGCGGCGCAGGGCCCCGGCGAAGGCCGTCCGCAGCCGGTCCGGATCGAGGCGGCCCGGCAGGTGGACCTCGATGTGGACGGTCTCCGGCTCCTCGTCCTGGAGGCAGTGGCGGGCGACCTCGTCCACCACGGGGAACGGGATGCGCGCGGGCGGGTGCCCGGGCCCGCCGGTGCCGTCGCGTGCCGGGTGGTCCAGCGTGGTCATCCGGGTCCGCCCTCCCCCTTCTTCCGCTGCTCGCCCCTTTCCTGCTCCCCCCGGCCTGCCTGTCCCTCCGGCCCCGCCTGCCCCGGCTGCCCTTCCTGCTTCCGCGGCCCTTCCTGCTTCGGCTGCTCCGGCTGGTCCGGCTGGTCCGGCACCGAGTCCTCGGGCTGCTCCGAGCCGGCCCCGGGCCTTCCCTTGCGGAACGGGAACCGCACGGTCGGCGGGTCGGGCTCCCGCCGCGCGCCCGGTCCGCGGGCGGACACGGTCGGCCCGGACTCGGGGCGCGCGGGACCGTCCGGCGCGGAGGCGGGTCCGTAGGGTGCGGGCGGGGGGCCGTCCGGTACGGGAGGCACGCCCGGCCCCGCGTTCGCTCCCCGCACCCGGTGCGGCAGCGGCGCGGCGGGGGTCCCGGCCTCCGGCGCCGGGGGCGGCGGCGCGCCCGCCCGGCCGCCCCGGAGCCCGTACGACGCCTCCCCGACGGACACCAGGCCCGCGAACAGGGCGATCAGCGCCAGCAGTTGGGCCACCGGACCGAACGCTCCCGTGCCCTCGGCGGCCGGCTCCCCGGCCCCCGCGGCGGCCACGATCCCCGCCCCCGCCATCGCGAGGAACGCGAGGGGCACCAGCAGGGTGTGCCGCCGTCGCGCCAGGAGCGCGAGGGCGGGCACCAGCAGGGCGAGAACACCGGCGACCACGATCCCGACCGCGGTGAGCGCCACCGTGCCCAGGACCGGGCCGGGCGCCGGCGGCGCCGGCGAGGGCTCGTCGCCGTCCGGTTCCCTCCGTCGGTACAGCGCCAGCCCGGCCAGCGCCAGCACCGCGACGCCGCCGCCGATCAGCCCGGCCTCGTACAGCACGGACGGCTCGTACGAGAGCTTCACCGTGCCGGCCTCGTCGCGCGGGATCCGCCAGCCCTGCTGCCAGCCGTCGAGCCGTACGGGCTTCAGCTCGTCGCCGTTGAGCGTGGCCTTCCAGCCGTCGTTGAAGTTCTCGTACATCGTCAGATAGGCGGCCGGGCCCGAGCCGACGGTCACCTCCCGCCGGTCGCCCAGCCAGTCCCGTATCCCCAGCTCCCGGTCGAGCTGGGCCGGCGCGGCGACCGTGCCGCGGGTGAGCGTCACATCGGTGACCGCCAGCGGCCCCGCGTCGCCCGCCTCGACCCGGTGCGAACCGGAGCCCAGGGACAACGAGGGCTCCTCGCGCCCCTCCTGGCAGAGCGTCAGCTCGATGGGCCGCCGCTCCACCAGGTCCGCGACGGTCCCCTTCGCGGCGGTCTCGTACAACTCGTCGTCGACGGCCAGGGCGGGCCCCTTGCCGCAGGGCACCTCGAAGGTCCGCGACGAGCGGGGCTGCGGCGTGCGGTACTGGTCCAGCGCCGGCACGTACGCCTCGGTCAGGCCGACCGGCAGTTGCAGGTCCTCGTCGGCGAGCGGGTTGTGGACCGTCATCGGCGCGGTGTCGGTGACGGTGATGTCCAGCCGGTCCGTGGTGATCGCATCGAAGTGGACGGCCCCGTTCTCGTCGACCGCGGCGATCGCGGCGCCGTCCGGCGAGCCGATGCTGACCTCGGTGGGCCGGGTGGACAGGCCGCCGGCCGGCGCGAGCACCAGCTCGTCGACGGCCTGCTTGCCCGGCCAGCTCAGATGGATCGTCGGGCGGTCCCCGGCGATCCACGCCGTGGTCAGGTCGCCGTCGGTCAGATTGCGCGGCGAGAGACCGGTGCCGAGCCGGGCGGTCGAGTCGGCGGTCGCGGTGATCCGGTCCACCTGGTCAGGAGCCACCTCGTAGAGGAGGCGGTCGAACGCCTCACCCGGCACCGGGACGGCACTCGCCCGCACCTCGTACGTGCCCGCCGACTCGGAGGTCCAACGGCGGTGCAGCCCCGCCTCCGTGCCCGTCGGGGAGAAGCCGCCCGGGTCGGACGGCCGGTGGAGCGAGACGACCTCGGCGGCCGCGTCGGTGCGCGAGGCGTCCGTCGGCAGCCGCAGCATCCGCGTGACCTGCACGTCCGGGACGTCGACCTCGGAGAAGCCCGCGCCGGACAGGCCGGAGTGCCGGGCCACCGAGTCGACGACGGTGATCCTCAGCCAGTCCGTCGGACCGGCCGGGGCCTTGATCCGCTGCCGGGTGCCGTCCGGGCGCAGATGGCTCGTCTCGGAGCCGCGCTCCGTCTCCACCCGCACCCGGGTGGCCGCGGACCGCACGCTGTCCTGCGGCAGCGGCGTCACCCGGATCGAGGACGGGACGTCCGTCGTGTCGGTGAAGGCGATCCGCAGCCACTCCCCGTCGGCCGACCCCGCCGAGCCCTCGGCCCACGCGGTGTCCGGATTGCCGTCGAAGGCGTTCACCGGGTCGTACTGCGGCAGATGGAACAGCCAGTTGCCGCTCGACGAAGCGGTCACCGAACGCGCGCCGCGCAGCTCCGCCACCGTCTGGTGGCGGACCCCCGTCGTCGGCAGGATCTGGTGCGGCTTCTCCCCGGCGTCCTGGAAGCTGCCGTCGTGGTTGCGCTCGTCACGCGTGTACGTGTACGAGGTGTTGGCGTTGACCAGGCCGAACCGGGTGTCGGCGCGCCGCAGTCCGTCGCCCAGCACCTGGAGGGCGGGGGTGCCGAGGCCGGGTGTGTTGTCGCCGGTCAGCACGGCGGCCCGGTCCCGCATCCCCGGGTCGGCGGCCAGCGGCAGCAGCGCCTCGGGCCCGCCGGAGACGACGGCCGTGTCGGCGACCGCCCTCAGCCCCGCCTGGCCCGGCCGCCGCACGTCCGCGCCCGTCGGCTCGTAGATCTCGACGGCCCGCTGACGCGGGTACAGCCCCTCGATCTGCAGGGGCGTGTTCTCCGCGATGCGCCCACCGGTCATCACCGGGCCGAACCCGGTCACGCGCCGGAAGCCCGACTCCTCCAGGGTCCGTTTGACGGTCGTCGTCGGCACATGGCCGAGCTGGTCCGGATCGAGGTCGTTGCGGACGACGACGTAGTGGAGTCCGGCGCGGCCCAGGTAGTCCGCGAGTCCCGGGACGCGGCCGCCCGTCAGCAGGGACTGCTCGACCGCGTCCATCGCCCGCCGGTTGCCCGGCGTGCCGAACGGCACGTAGTCCCGCTGGGCCCAGCGGGACTCGGCGAGGACGTCGAGCGGCTGGTCGATGGGCGAGCCCCAGGTGTAGATGCCGTGCGCGGTGGCGGGCACCACGAGGGCGCGCGAGTCCGGCGAGTACTTCTTCAGCCAGCCCGCGGTCGACTCCCAGTACTGGGGCAGCCGCTGGAAGGAACCCGGCTGCAGGATCGACCCGTTGAGGTAGGGCCAGGCCAGCCCGGGAAGCACCAGGACGGCGGCGATCAGCGCCGCGTGCCGCCGGCCGCGCACGGGACGGGCGCCCCGGCTCTCGGCGGCCACGCCCACCAGGTGCGCCAGCCCGAGGGCCAGCGCGAGCGCCAGCCCCGTCTGGAACTTGTAGATGTTGCGGAACGGTACGAGGCCGCCGTCCAGCCAGCTCTGGACCGTGCCGTGGAAGGGCGCCCCCAGCGATCCGCCGTACCCGGCCAGCGTGACGAGCGCGACCGACAGCACGGTCAGCACCAGCCAGCGCCGCTCGGGCAGGTCGCGCCGGGCCAGCCCCGCGAGGCCGATGCCCGCCGCGAGGGCCGAGGACACGATCACGACCGCCGAGGTCGCCACGGTCCAGCCGGCGGGCAGCCAGGCCTCGCCGAAGTGCAGGTAGGCGACCCAGTTCCCGGCGCCGCGCAGCGCCTCCGTGGCCGCCATGGTGTCCGTGGTGGTCCGCGCGCTCTCCACGTACGGAAGGAAGTTCTCGCCGTAGACGCCCAGCAGCAGCAGCGGGACGACCCACCACGCCGTCGCCAGGACCACACCGGGGACCCACCAGGTGATCAGCTTGCGCCGCCGCGGCCCCCCGGGACGGGACAGCAGGTAGAGACCCACCGGCAGCAGGGACGCGAGGGTCGCCGCGGCGTTGACACCGCCCATGAAGGGGATGAGCAGCGCCGAACGCAGCGCGGCGACCCGGGCGCTGTGGCGCGCGTCCGTCAGCGGCAGCAGCACCCAGGGCAGCAGCGCCCCGGGCAGCGCGGCGGCCGAGGTCGAACCGACGACGATCGTGAACACCGGCCACAGCGCGTAAGCGAGCGCGCCGAGCAGCCGGGACGCGCCGGTGCCGACACCCAGCCGCTCGGCGAGCCGCAGTGCCCCCCAGAACGCGGTGGTCACCACGAGCGACAGCCACAGCCGCTCGGCCAGCCACACCGGGAGGTTGATCAGGTCGGCCAGGCCGTAGTACGGCAGCATCGGGAAGGCGTAGCCGACGTACTGGTCGGCGATGCCGCCGAAACCGCCCCGGTCGTGCCACAACTGGCCCAGGTCGGCGAGGAACTGCCACGGGTCGAGTGCCACGCCGAGCTTGGTCTCGAACGTCGCCCGGCCCGGTTGCACGGCCAGGAAGAGCACGAACACCACGGCCCAGAACCCCAGCAGCCACCGCCGCGACCGCGGCCCCTCCGGGGGCCCGGACGCCGTGGCGGGGGTGCGGGTCGTCGCAGGGGGAGGAGCCTGGACCGTGCTGGTCATGGACACCGCCGGAGGATGAGGAGGAGGTTCCAGGTGGCGAACTCGCGCAGCCCCGGCGCCTTCGCGACGGCCTGGGCGAGGAACGGCCAGTAGCGGGAGCGCGCCGAGACGACCGTGACGTCGTCGCGGGCGCGCACCTGCCGCAGGGTGGGGCCGATGTGCACGGCGAACAGGTTCTCGCCGAGGGTGTGCTTCGCGGGCCGTCCCGTGCGGCGCCGGTAGCGGGCACGGGCCCGCTCGGCGCCCAGGTAGTGCCAGGGCGCCCACTCGTGGCCGCCCCACGGGGACAGCCAGTTGGTGAACGACACGTAGATCAGACCGCCGGGCCGGGTGACCCGGACCATCTCGCTGAGGAAGGTCTGCGGGTCGGCCACGTGCTCCAGCACGTTGGACGAGAAGCAGACGTCGGCCACCCCGTCGGCGAGCGGCAGCAGATAGCCGTCGGCGACGACGGCACCCTCCGGCGGCTTGGGGCCCAACTCCCCGGCGTCCGGCTCGAAGAGGTAGCCGTGCGCGCCGCGCCGGCGGAACTCCTCGGTGAACCAGCCGCCACCGCCGCCGATGTCGACGACGATCCGGTCCCGCACCGGACCGTCGTACGCCTCCACCTGGCCGACGGCGTCCCGCGCCAGGAGCGAGTAGCACGCCCCGGGGTCGTCCTGTTCACGGCGGAAGGCGCGGAAGAGGGCAAGCGAGCGGCGGACGGAGGGGTCCTTGAACCCCGTCCCGCCGCCCGTGTCCCCGCGTGTGGGAGAACTCATGGCGTCCAGCCCCTCACCGCCTCCGCGGCGACCGCCCGGAACTGGCGGACCGTGCGGTGCCAGCGGTACTGGGCGGCCCGCTCGCCGGCCGCCCTGCCCATCAGGGCCCGGCGGTGGGACGACAGGGCCAGGGTGCACCAGGCCGCCGCGAAGGAGGACTCGCCGCGGGCGAGCAGGCCCGTCTCGCCGTCCGCGACCGAGTCGCGCAGGCCGGGCACGTCGAAGGCGATCGCGGGTGTCTCGCGGGCCGCCGCCTCCGTCACCACCAGGCCCCAGCCCTCGACGGCGGAGGGGTGCAGCAGCAGCCAGGCGGCACAGAGCAGACGGTGCTTCTCGGCCTCGGAGACATGCCCGGTGAACTCGACGCCCGGGCCCGCGAGCCGCTCAAGACGCTCCCGTTCGGGCCCGTCGCCGACGATCACCAGCCGCCCGCCGGTGACCGGGCGGACCCGCTCCCACAGCCGCAGCAGCAGATCGATGCGCTTGTACTCGACGAGCCGCCCCATCGCGAGGAACAGCGGCTCGGGCGACCGCCCGGCCGGCGGGCCGGGCTCCTCGACACCGTTGTGCACCACACGGATGCGTTCGCGGTCGACCCCGATCGCGCGCAGCGCGTGGGCCGTCGAGGGGGAGACGGCCACCAGCAGGCCGTGGCGCTGCGCACCCGCCAGGGCCCAGTGCTCAAGTCTTCGCCCCAGCCGGGCGGCGGGCGCCAGCGGCCCGCCGAACCGCATCCGCCACAGGTCGGTGTGCACGTGGTTGACCAGGCAGAGTGTGGGGCCGCGGTGCCACAGCGGGGCGAGGTAGGGCATGCCGTTGCACACCTCGACGAGCAGGTCGCAGTCGCCGACCTGCCGCTGGAACGCGGATCGTGCGCGTACGTAGTGGCCGAGGTCGCCGCCCGCCGACACCACGCGGTAGTCGCGGTACGCGGCCGGACCCCCGCACAGCAGGGTGACCTGGTGCCCGAGATGGGTCAGGCCCTCGGCGAGTCTGTCGACCAGGAGTTCGGAGCCGCCCGCCGCGTCGTTGCCGAAGTCGCGACGGGCGAGGAAGACGATACGGCGCGGCTGTGGGGGAAGCGCCGGGTGTCGCTGCGCGGAGCGGGGGAAGGCGGCGCGCAACGACGAAGGCACGTGCTGGGGCATGGGTGCTCCAACTCGTCTCGGGGTGCGGAACCAGCGAGGGGTTCAAGGCGGAACTCGGTGCGCTCCTCCTGTGGGTCTCCCGATGCGGATCGGTCGAGGTCGTGGGGTGGATCGGCCGGGTCCCGCGGCGCGGGGTCCGGCTGTCGGGGCGGGTCGGAACGGTCGTGTCCGGCCGGGCCGCGGGGCCCGCACCGCTCGGGTGCGGGCCCCGGCATCCCGGGCCGGGTCGCGGTCCGTGGGGGGACCGCTCCGCCGCGGAGCGCCCGGTGCGGGACCCTGAATGTCCCGCGGAGCGCGTCCGTACGGACGGGTGGCGCGTGGAACTGTTCGGTGGAACTCGGCCGCCGGGGCCGGTCGTGGGGTCCGGGGCCGAGGGGTGGCGGGTGCCGGTTGGTGCGGTGGGTGTGGGCGGGCTGTGTTCGGGTGGGGTGGACAGTTTTCGCCCGCTCGTT
This sequence comes from Streptomyces fructofermentans, assembly GCF_014651055.1. Classification (GTDB taxonomy): domain Bacteria; phylum Actinomycetota; class Actinomycetes; order Streptomycetales; family Streptomycetaceae; genus Streptomyces; species Streptomyces fructofermentans. The sequence continues at coordinate 96,325 of NZ_BMWD01000027.1, read as the reverse complement.
CCTCGCGGCTACTCACCGAAGTGACAATTTCGGTGCTTTGTGGAGCTGACGTCTCATCACATCGTGAGCGTTTGCTGGGAGCTCTCGGACGTTTCGGGATGCGGACGCCCTCGTACCACCAAAACGACCCCCAGCGCGGTGAGGAGGAAACCGGCCACACCCGCCCCGATCGGCAGCGTGGTCCCCACCAGGCGCAGCCGGCCGCTGTCCGCGTCGGCGAGCTCGACCTGCTCCTTCTGGGTCCGCTCGGTGAACGCGACCCGCCGGCTGTCGAGGAGCACGGCGGCGTCCTTCTCGCCGCCCGGCGCCCGGAGGGTCTTGCGGGGGCCGATGGCCGCGTAGATGATCCGGCCCGTGCGCTGGTCGGCGACGAGTTCGATGCCGTGGTTCGCGTACCACTCCTCGGCGAGCACCTGCCCGCGGTCCGGCTCGCCCACGATGCTGCCCGGCACGAGCCGCGTCCCGGTCTGTGTGGCGGGCACCCTGCCGGTGAACCGGAGGCCCTCGTACCCCTGGATCCTCTTCGTGCCCCGGTAGGCCAGGGTGACCGTCGAGCCGAGGGTGTTGTCCCACCAGACGTACGAGCGTTTCTGCACGTCGAAGGGGAACTTGAGGTACGCCTCGCCCTCGAAGTACGGCGTCTCGTCGCAGCAGTGGACCGGGGCGTTCGACTTCCGGTCGGTCACCCAGCGCTCCGTCGACCACTGGAGCGCGTCGTGCGGATCGGCGGCGGGCAGCGACGCGTCGGTGTCGACGGACGTGGACACGTCCCAGACCGCCCGGCCGCTCTTCTCGCTGTCGGCGACGTCACCCCGGACCTGGCGGGTGATGGTGATCCTCGTGTCGTCGACGGTCTCGATCTCCTTCGTGTCGAAATAGCTGCCCGTGCCGGTGAAGACGGTCGTCGAGTCGATGTCCACGGGGGTCCGCTGGGCCCGTGGCTCGACGTACCAGGCCAGCAGGGGGGCCAGGACGAGAAGGAACACGCCCAGACCCAGCAGGACCAGTGAGAGCGGTGTGACAGAACGGCGCATCCGGGCACTCCAGAGGCTCGTGGTGACACGGCACGAGGACGTGCCGGCACGCTGGGGGAGGGTGCACGTGCGGTATGGGCCGGGAACCGTAGGCGCACCCTTGACGAAGTGTCAATGCGTTGCCGAGACTGGGGCACGCCGGACGGGAACGGATGGGGTCCTCCCGGCCGAGCGACGCCGAACGCGGCGCAGGGGCTGGGCCCGCGAGCCGTCGGCACGCGTGGACCGGGGTGGGAACGACCTCCGAAAGAGAGGCTGACCCGCGATGTCCAGACTCTTCGCCGCTCTGCTCACCGCGGCGGTGGCGGCCCTGCTCGCCGTGGGCGCCGCCCTCGGCGTCGTGGCGCTGCTCGACGCGACCCCCGAGCAGCCCAACACCCCGCTCGTCACCTACGAGACGGCCGGCCGGGAGCGCTGACCATGGCCCTTCGCCGGGGATCCGTCACCGTGCGCTCGGCCTGGCACGACGTACCGCGCCTGCAGGTGCGGCAGTTCGCCGCGCTGGCGATGGCCGAGGCGCCCGTGCTCGCCGAGGAGATCCTCCAGGAGATACAGCACGAGTACCCCCATCTGCCCGTGGTGCTCGACGACTCCGGCGAGCCGATGGCGCTGATCGGGATCCGGCGGGCCATCGAGGTGTTCGTCCAGCACCTGGAGACCTCCGAGGGCCGGCCCCGCGTCCACCCCGAGGTGTTCCAGGACTTCGGCCGCGGCGAGGGCCTGAACGGCCGCAGCCTGGACGCGCTCCAGGCGATGTACCGGCTCGGTGTACGGCTCGCCTGGCGCCGCTTCGCGGAGATCGGACAGCGCGTGGAGATCCCGCCGCCCGCCATGTACGAGCTGGTCGACGCCGGGTACGAGTACCTGGACGGACTCGTCGACCAGTCCGTGCGCGGCTACGCGGAGGCCGCCGCCCGGCAGGCCGGGGAGCGGCTGCGGCTCCAGCGGCGGCTGATGGAGCTGCTCCTCGTCGAGCACCACAGGGGCGACCCGGCCGAGGCGCTCGCCGAGCGGGCCGCGCGGATCGGCTGGCCGCTGCCCGAGAGGGTGGCGGTGGGGGTGCTGCTGCGCCCCGCGCGCGAGGCCGTCGCCCCGGCCGTGGGGCAGGGGGCGCTGCTGGACATGGAGTACGAGCAGCCCCGGATGGTCGTGCCCGAGCCGGACGCGGCCGGACGTCCGGAGCTGCTGCACCGCGCGCTGACGGGGTGGGCGGGTGCCATAGGTCCGCCCGTGCCGCTGTCCGAGGCGGCGAAGTCGCTGCGCTGGGCCGAGGCGGCGGTACGTCTCATGGAGCGCGGGCTGCTGCCGCCGGGGGAGGTCCTGTACTGCACCGAGCACACCGAGGCGCTGGTGCTGCTCCAGCCGGAGGAGCTGATCGACGACCTCGCGCTGCGCTGCCTGGAACCACTCGCCCACTGCGGTCCCACGCACGGGCGACGGCTCGCGGAGACACTGCTGGCCTGGCTGGAGACCAGGGGCGGGGCACCCGAGGTGGCCGCCCGGCTCGGGGTCCACCCGCAGACCGTGCGGTACCGGCTGCGCCAGATCCGCGAGCTGTGGGGCGACGAGATCGACGACCCGGACCGCCGCTTCGAACTGGAACTGGTACTGCGGGCGCAACGTCTGCGCGGAGAACTGGGCGACCCCCGGACCCGCCGCCAGTGAGCCCCACGGTCACCCGCCCCGCCCGCCGTGCACACCGCCACCCGCGCACGAGGTCACTCCGGCCCGGACTCCGGACCCAGCCGCTCCGACACCCGCGTTCCCTCTGGCCGTTGCGGCCCCGGACAGTTCAGCTCCGGGCCGCGGGCGCCGGCGCCCGGCCGCTCCGGCATCCGGCCGCTCCGGCCGTCCGGGACACCCCGGCACCCGGGGTGCGCCGCTCCGGGACGGCCGGTCCTCCGTCGGCCCTCGGCACCTCGGGCCGCCCGGGGGACGCGACGGGCGCGGAGGGCGGAGCCTTCCGGGGCCCGTGGAACCGCCCGCACCCGCCCATTGCCGGGCCAAACACAGTGTGAGTAGCCTGTGTTCGTCATGCCGATCGGCTGTTGAAATTTCGAACACTAGGGAGGGGGCCAGTTGTGGGACGCCTCGTACCTGCCGTAACCAGGGCTCTCGACATACTCGAGCTCTTCCTCGACGGGGACGGCACGCTCTCCGCCCCCGACATCGTGCGCCGCCTCCAGCTGCCGCGCACCACCGTGCACGAACTCGTGACCACGCTCGCCGCCCGCTCGTACATCACGCCCGTGCCGGGCCAGCCGGGACGTTACCGGCTCGGAGTGCGGCCGTACCAGCTCGGGAGCAGGTATTCCGAGCAGCTCGACCTCGCCGCCGAGGGCCAGCAGGTCGCCCGGTCCGTCGCGGAGACCTGCGACGAGACCGTGCACGTGGCGATCCTGGAGGGCACCGACGTCATCTACATCGCCAAGGTGGACTCCACGCACGCCGTGCGCATGGTGTCCGCGGCCGGCCGCCGGCTGCCCGCGCACTGCACCTCCGTGGGCAAGATGCTGCTCGCCTCGCTCCCCGAGCCCGAGCTCGGCGCGCGCATCCCGGACGACGCCGACCTGGTCCGGATGACGCCGAACAGCATCACCGACCCGGCCGCCCTGCGGGAGGCACTCGTGGAGATCAGGTCCCGCGGTGTCGCGGTGGAGAGCCGCGAGTCGAACCCCGACGTCAGCTGCGTCGCCGCGCCGGTGCGCGACCGCGCGGGCCACGTCGTCGCCGCGCTCTCCATCTCCGTACCGATGATCCGCTGGAGCGACGAGCGCCGCGTCGAGCTGGAGCAGCTCGCGGCCAAGGGGGCGGGCCAGCTCTCCGAGCGCCTCGGGCACCGGAGCGCGGTATGAACGGCTTCGAGGTGGCCGTCCGGGCCGAGGCGGCCCTGGGCGAGGGCCCCACCTGGGACGCCGAGGGCCGGCGGCTGATCTGGATCGACATCCTCGGCTCCCGCGTCCACACGTACGAGCCGGACACGGGCCGTCGCACGGTCAGGGCGACCGGGCAGCACGTGGGCGCCGCCAAGCCGCGCGCGGGCGGCGGGCTGGTCGTCAACCTCCGTGACGGCATCGGCCTGTACGGCCCCGACGGCGGCTCCGAAGGCTTTCGGTGGCTGCGCCGCGAGGTCGTCCCCGGCCGCCGCGCCAACGACGCGGCGGTCGCCCCGGACGGCGCCCTGTGGGCGGGCACCATGCGCTACGACGAGGCGGCGGGCGGCGGCACCCTCTCCCGCGTCGCCCCCGACGGCACCGCAGAGACGGTCCTCGACGACGTCGCGGTGAGCAACGGCACGGGTTGGAGCCCCGACGGGCGGCTCATGTACTACATCGACTCGCCGACCCGGCGCGTCGACGTGTTCGACTTCGACGGCCGGCACGCCACCGGCAGGCGGCCCCTGGTGTCCGTGGAGGACGGCGCGGGCTTCCCCGACGGCCTCACCGTCGACGCCGACGGCTGTGTCTGGGTCGCCCTCTGGGACGGCGGCGCGGTCCGCCGATACACCCCGTCCGGCAGGCTGGACCGGGTCGTGGAACTGCCCGTGCCGCGCCCGACGGCCTGCGCGTTCGGCGGCGACGGCCTGACCGACCTCTACATCACGACGGCCCGTACGGGCCTGGAGGCACCGCATCCGCTCGCCGGCTCGGTGCTCGTCGTCCCCGGCGCGGGCAAGGGCCTGCCCCAGACCCCGTTCGCGGGCTGACAGCCCGCACGACGCACCGCACGGCACCTCAGCGGCCCCCGCCCGGTCTCCGGGCGGGGGCCGCTGTTCCTGCGCGAACCATTGACGAGTAAGCGCTTCCTGTCTACGGTCCGTTCGAAGTTGCGGGCATCCAACGAAATCTCGAACAGTCAGGCAGGGCATCGGACCCGCGGCGCCGAGAACGGGGGGCACCTCGAAGCCGGCGCCGAACCGCCTCGCCCGCATCCGACGCGCAGGAGTCCCCTCACGAAAGGCGAACCAGGCACCCATGCAGGAAAAGGCCCGCTTCACCCTCGACCCCGCCTTCACCATCGGCGAGGTGAACCCCCGCTTGTTCGGCTCGTTCGTGGAACACCTGGGCCGCTGCGTCTACACCGGCATCTTCGAGCCGGACCATCCCACCGCCGACGCGGCCGGGCTGCGCGGGGACGTCCTGGACCTGGTGCGCGAACTCGGCGTCACGGCGGTCCGGTACCCCGGCGGCAACTTCGTCTCCGGCTACAAGTGGGAGGACTCCGTCGGTCCTGCCGAGCAGCGGCCCCGCAGGCTCGACCTCGCCTGGCGGTCCACGGAGACCAACCGCTTCGGGCTGTCCGAGTACATCGCCTTCCTCCGGCGGATCGGCCCGCAGGCCGAGCCGATGATGGCGGTGAACCTCGGCACCAGGGGCGTCGCGGAGGCAGTGGAACTCCTGGAGTACGCCAACCACCCCTCGGGGACGGCGCTCTCCGACCTGCGGGCCGCCCACGGCGACAAGGATCCGTTCGGCATCCGGCTGTGGTGCCTCGGCAACGAGATGGACGGGCCCTGGCAGACCGGGCACAAGACCGCGCGGGAGTACGGCCGGGTCGCGGCCGAGACCGCGCGCGCCATGCGCCAGATCGACCCCTCCGTCGAACTGGTCGCCTGCGGCTCCTCCAGCCAGGCCATGCCGACCTTCGCCGAGTGGGAGGCGACGGTCCTGGAGGAGACGTACGAACTCGTCGACCACGTCTCGCTGCACGCCTACTACTGGCCGACCGACGGGGACCTGGACTCCTTCCTGGCCTCCGCCGTCGACATGGAGTCGTTCATCGAGAACGTCGTCGCCACCTGCGACCACGTGGGCGCGCGGCTCAAGTCGAAGAAGCGGATCAACCTCTCCTTCGACGAGTGGAACGTCTGGTACCTGCCGGAGTGGGAGGCGCGCGCCGCGTCCGCCCCCCTGGACTGGCCCGAGGCGCCGCGCCTGCTGGAGGACAACTACTCGGTGCTCGACGCCGTCGTGTTCGGCTCGCTCCTGATAGCGCTGCTGCGGCACGCGGACCGGGTGGCAGTGGCCTGCCTCGCGCAGCTCGTCAACGTCATCGCGCCGATCATGACCGAACCGGGCGGCCCGGCCTGGCGGCAGACGACGTTCTTCCCCTTCGCGCAGGCCGCGCGCCACGGACGCGGGCGGGTCCTGGACGTACGCGTGGACTCCCCGACGTACGTGACGGGGAAGTACGGCGAGGCGGACCTGCTGCACGCCACCGCCGTGCGCGCCGAGGACGGCTCGGTCACCGTCCTCGCCGTCAACCGCGGCCGGACGGAACCCCTTCCGCTGGAGGTGGACCTCGGCACGCTCGGGGTGACGGGACTCGTGGAGCACAGCGTGCTCTCCGACGCGGACCCGGACGCCCGCAACACCCTCGACGATCCGGAGCGGGTCGCGCCGCACGCGGCCGCCGGGACGGTCCTGCGGGACGGCAGGCTCTCCGCCGTGCTGGAGCCGCTCTCCTGGAACATGATCCGGCTGGCCTGACACCACCGAGGGGCTCGCGCGGGGCTCAGGCGACGGCGGTCGCGGCCAGTTCGCGGAGCTGCTCCAACGCGGCCGCGACGGCGGGGCGTTCGCGGCCGCCCGCCCTCGTGCAGGTGAGGATCTTGCGGTGCGGGTCGCCGGTGCAGCGCACCCGGGTGACCGGGAGGTGCGGCGCCAGGTGGGCGAGCCGGGGCACCAGGGCGACCCCGAGGCCGAGTGCGACGAGATGGGCCGTCGCGTTCCAGTCCCGGGCGTGGTGGACGACGTCGGGGGTGAATCCGGCGGCGCCGCAGGCCGAGAGGACGTGCGGGCGGCACGGGCTGGACTCGACCGGTGCGATCCAGTCCTCGCGCGCCGCCTCCGCGAGACCGATCCGGCGGAGCCCCGCCAGCCGGTGCGTGTCGGGTACGACCAGGTCGAACGGGTCGTCCAGCAGCGGCTGCTGATCGAACCGGGCGTCGCCGGGCGGAGGGTTGCGCGGGGTCGTCTCGACGACCGCCAGGTCGGTCTCGCCCTCGAAGAGCAGGTCGAAGCTCTCCGGGACCTCCGACTCCTGGATGCGCAGGACGAGCCGGGGATGGCGTTCGCGCAGCCGCGCCGCCGCCGGAGCGAGCAGCACGGAGACGGCCGTGGGGAAGCCGCTCACCCGCAGCAGTCCCGCCGGGTCCGCGTGGTCGGCCCGCAGGTCCAGCTCGGCCCGTTCCCAGCGGGCCTGGATCGCGTCCGCGTGGGTGAGCAGGCTCTGCGCCGCCACCGTCAGCCGCACACCGCGTCCCTTCGGCTCCAGCAGGTCGACGCCCAGTTCGCGCGCGAGCTGGCGCACCTGCTGCGAGGCGGCGGACGTCGTCAGGTGCAGGGCGCGGGCGGCGGCGGTCACCGTGCCGTAGTGCTCCACGGCCCGCAGGACATGGAGGCGACGCAGGTCAATCATGAAGGCCACGCTTCAAGGTCAGGTCCGGAAAGTCAACCTGGACGGACACAGAAGCCTCCCGCACGCTGGACGTGCAGCGACGCCCGGTCCACCGCTTCCCCGCGAGGAGTACAGATGTCCAGCACAGTCCACGGCGGTCCCGGCCCCGACGCGTGCCCGTACTGCGGATGGCCGGACCGCGCCGAACCGTTCGAGGTGGTCTCCCGGCACGGCACCGCGGCAGGCCTCACCGTGTGGGTGCGCTGCGGCTGCGGTTCGCTCCAGGTGCGTGCGGTGGACGCCCGCGGGACGCGCGTCGTCTCGCGCGGCGGGCCCGTCCGGCGGGCCGCCGCCGTGTCCCGGTCCGGGGCCGTGCGGCGCCCGTGAGCCGGCGGGCCGGTGCGGTCCGGCCGGGGCCCACCGCACGTCGCGTCCCACCGCCCGCGCCGACACCGGCGCCCCTGACAGCCGTGTCCCCGCCCCCCCACGGGAGGGAGCGGGGACACGCGCGCCGACGGTCCGGGCGGGGAGGTCCGGTGGTCAGCCGACCCGGTTGACCGCACCTGCGGCCGGCCACCCCGCGCCGTTCGAGGAACCGGCCGTGCTCGGCCAGCCGACGGCCTGCTGCGGGCCGGGCTGCTGCTGCATCGACTGGGGCGGGAACCCCTGCGGCTGGCCCTGGGCGGCCACCGCCGTCAGCCCGCCCGGCATGCCCGTCGTACCGCGCGCCTGCGCCGCGGTGAGCGGCTGCGGCTGCCCCACGATCCCGTTGGCCATGGAGACCAGCTGCTGCGGCTGCGGCGGCATCCCCTGCGGGGCGGCGGCCAACGGCTGGGGCTGCGGCTGCTGCATGGGCTGGGGCTGCATGGGCTGCGGCTGCATCGGCTGCATGGGCTGGGGCTGCGGGGGTTGCACGGGCTGCGGCTGCATGGGCTGGGGCTGGGGCACCATCCCGTTGGCGGCCGCGGCGATCCCGGGGAAGCCGGCTCCGTTGGTGACGAGCCGGTCCACCGCCGCCGTACCCGAGCTGTAGCTGGTCCCTGTGCTCAGCTCGGGCACGGCGGCGGCTCCCCTCCTGGTCCCGTAGAGCACCGACTCCAGGCCGGACACCAGGCGACGCACGTCCGTCTGGGGGCGCACCACGAGCCGCAGGAAGCGGCTGGACGAACCGATCTTGTTGCCGCACTCGCGGACCAGGATGCGGTGCTCGGTGAGCAGCCGGTCCCTGACCACGGTGCCCTCGGCGCCCACGGGCAGGCGCACGAAGAGGAAGTTGCCCTGCGACGGGTAGACCGTGAGGCCGGGCAGCGCCGAGAGCTGGCGCGCCATGTCGAGCCGGTCCCGGCGCACCATGTGGAGGCTCTCGACGTACTCGGGCCCGTGGTCCCGCAGCATGAACACCACGGTCTCCGCGAAGGAGTTGAGGTTCCACTTGGGCAGCATCGAGCGGATCTTGCCCGCGAGGCCCGGGTTGGCCACCATGTAGCCGAACCGGATGCCGTGCAGCCCGAAGTTCTTGCCGAGGCTGCGCAGCACGATGACGTTGGGGCGCATCACCGCGTCCTCGACGATGCTGGGCTCGTTCTCCGCGTCGGCGAACTCCAGGAACGACTCGTCGATGACGATGAGGTCCAGGTCCGCGAGCGCGTCGCAGAACGCCAGGATCGTCTGCCGGGGCAGGAAGCCGCCGTCGGGGTTGTTCGGGTTGCAGATGACGGCCGCCCGGGTGCCCCGGGAGCGGATGAACTGGATGTACTGCGCCGGGTCGAGGGCGAAGCCGCTGCTCTCCTGGAGCGGGAACATGTCGACGCGCTTGCCGGTCTCCAGCGGCTGGTCGGTCCAGCGGCCGAAGGTGGGGACGGGGATGGCGAGCGACTCCCGGACCAGCAGATGGTCGATCCAGGTGATCAGTTCCGTGGAGCCGTTGCCCATCGCCACACACTGCGGGGGCAGTTGGAGCAGGTTGCACAGCTCACTGGTGATGGTGTCCGCGCTGCTCGGGTAGTACGTGATGATGTCGCGCAAGCGGTGCGACAGCTCGTCGAACATCGCGGGCGTCGGGAAGTACGGATTGCATGGGATGCAGAAGTCCAGCGGACCCGCCTCCCCGCTCTCACGTGCCAGCGCGGCCATCGACGGGCTGTGCGCGCCGGTGCGGAACAGCGAGGTGACACTGTCGGCCATGGACCCTCCGTCCTTGAGGGGCGGCCCGCGCGGGGATGCGCGGACCGATCCTAAGTACGGGCGGGGTTGTGTCCGTGTTCAACTCGTGGGAGACCTGGGGAGATCGTGCTCCCCCTCGGAACTCCCCGCGCCGAACGAGTGGACGGTCGTCGATCTGTACGTTTCGCCCGGTCGGAGCACGGTCGACGGAAAGCCGGGCCGGTTGGGCGAGTCGGGGAAGTGCTGGGTCTCCAGGCACAGTGCGTCACCGGCGCGGTACGCGTGGCCGCCGGGCCCCACGAGGGTGCCGTCGAGGCCGTTGCCGCCGTACACCTGGAGTCCGGGTTCCGTGGTCGAGAGCCTCAGCGTGCGCCCCGAGACCGGGTCCCGCAGGGTCGCCACGTGCTCGGGCCGCCCGGTGGCCCCCTTGTCGAGGACCAGGTTGTGGTCGATGCCCCCGGCGTGCCGGAGCTGGGGGTCCGGGTGCCGCAGTGCCTCGCCGAAGGTCCGCGGCGTTCGGAAGTCGAAGGCGGTTCCCACGACGCCGGCCTGCTCTCCGGTGGGGACGAGGCCGGGGCCGACCGGTGTGTAGCGGGACGCGGCCACCGTCAGTTCGTGCCCGTGGACCGAGCCCGAGGACTCGCCCGCGAGGTTCCAGTACACGTGGTGGGTGAGGTTCACGACCGTGGGCCGGTCGGTGGTCGCCTCGTAGTCGATGCGCCACTCGCCGTCCGCGGTGAGGGTGTAGGCGACCCGCACCGCCAGCGCGCCCGGGTAGCCCATCTCGCCGTCGGCACTGGTGCGGCGCAGCACCAGGCCCCTGTCCGGGCCCGCCGTGAACTCCTCCACGTCCCACACCCGGCGGTCGAAGCCCGCGGGGCCGCCGTGCAGGCTGTTCCCGCCGTCGTTCACGGGGAGCCGGTACTCCTCGCCGTCCAGCGTGAAGCGGCCCCCGGCGACGCGGTTGCCGTAGCGGCCGATCAGGGCGCCGAAGTACGGGCTCGACGTCTCGTAGCCGGCGAGCGAGGCGAATCCGAGCGACACGTCGGCGTACCGTCCGTGCCGGTCGGGCAGTTCCAGCGACTGCACGATCCCGCCGTACGACAGGACCTTCAGCCGGACGCCGCCGTTCTCCAGCGACCAGCGGTGGACCGTCGTTCCGTCGGCGAGTTCGCCGAACACTTCCTTCACCGGATTCCCGTCCTCCATGGCGCGGATCGTTCCTGTCTGGCGCAGCGGAAAGGGGCCCCGCGGGCGGCAAGCCCGCGAGGCCCCTCCGGTCGTGCTAAGAACCGACCTTGCGCTTGTTCCACACGTCGAAGCCGACGGCCGCGAGCAGCACCAGGCCCTTGATGACCTGCTGCCAGTCGCTGCCGACCCCGACGAGGTTCATGCCGTTGTTGAGCACACCGAGGACGACACCACCGATGATCGCGCCGAGGACCGTGCCCACGCCGCCGCTCATGGACGCGCCGCCGATGAACGACGCGGCGATCGCCTCCAGTTCGAAGTTCACACCGGCCTTGGGCGAGGCCGCGTTGAAGCGGGCCGCGAAGACCAGGCCGGCCAGCGCGGCCAGCATGCCCATGTTGAGGAAGACCAGGAAGGTGACCTTCTTGTCCCGCACACCGGACAGCTTCGCCGCGGGCAGGTTGCCGCCGATGGCGTACACGTGGCGGCCGATGACGGCGTTGCGCATCACATAGCCGAAGCCGACGACGAGGACGCCGAGGATGAGCAGCACCACCGGGGCGCCCTTGTAGCTGGCGAGCATCATCGTCACGGTGAGGACCGCGGCGACCAGGGCGACGAGCTTCAGCAGGAACAGCTTGGTGGGGGCCACCTCGAGGGCGAACTCCTGCTGCCGCCTGCGGTCACGGACCTCCTGGAGCACCACGAAGGCGATCACGGCGAAGCCGAGGAGCAGCGTGAGGTTGTGGTAGTTGGTGTCCGGGCCGACCTCGGGGAGGAAGCCGTTGGAGACCTTCTGCAGCCCCTCCGGGAACGGGCCGAGCGTCTGGCCCTCCAGGAAGATCTCCGTCAGGCCGCGGAACGTCAGCATGCCGGCGAGTGTGACGATGAAGGACGGTATGCCGAGATACGCGATGAAGAAGCCCTGTACGGCTCCCGCGACGGCGCCCAGGACCAGGCACAGGACCACGGCCAGCGGCCAGGCCATCTTGTGCTCGACCATCAGCACCGCGGCCACCGCGCCCACGAACGCGGTGAGCGAGCCGACCGACAGGTCGATGTGGCCCGCGATGATGACGAGCATCATGCCGATCGCGAGGATCAGGATGTAGCTGTTCTGCAGCACCAGGTTGGAGACGTTGCGCGGCAGCAGCAGGTCGCCGTCCGTCCACACCGCGAACAGCACCACGATCAGGCCGAGAGCGATCAGCATGCCGTACTGCCGCATGTTGCGGCTCATGCCGTCCAGCATCAGCTTCAGCAGGCTGTCGCCGCCGGCCGAGTCGCCCTTGCCGGCGGGTGCCGGCGCCGGGGACTTGGCTGTCACATTCGTGCTCATCGCTCTTACCTCTTGTCCTTCGTCATCTGGCGCATCAGCACTTCCTGCGTGGCCTCGGCCCGCGGGACCTCACCGGTCAACCGTCCGGCGGCCATCGTGTAGATGCGGTCGCACATTCCGAGCAGTTCCGGCAGCTCGGAGGAGATGAAGACGACCGCCTTGCCCTCGGCGGCCAGTTTGTCGATGACCGTGTAGATCTCGTACTTGGCGCCCACGTCGATGCCGCGGGTCGGCTCGTCGAGGATCAGCACGTCAGGACCGGCGAAGATCCACTTGCTGAGGACGACCTTCTGCTGGTTGCCGCCCGACAGCTTGCCCACCGGCTCGAAGACGGTCGGCGCCTTGATGTTCATCGACTTGCGGAAGCCCTCGGCCACCTGGCGCTCGCCGTGCTCGTCGACGACCCCGCGCCTGGCGACCTTGCCGAGGGCGCTGAGCGAGATGTTGCGGTTGATGGTGTCGATGAGGTTGAGGCCGTAGTGCTTGCGGTCCTCGGTGACGTACGCGATGCCGTGCTTGACCGCCTCGGGCACGGTCTTCGTACGGATCTCCACGCCGTCCTTGAGGACCGTGCCGCCCGCGTAGCGGCCGTAGGTGCGCCCGAACACGCTCATCGCGAGTTCGGTGCGCCCGGCGCCCATCAGGCCGGCGATGCCGACGATCTCCCCGCGGCGCACGGTGATCGACACGTCGTCGACCACCTTGCGCTGCTGGTCGATCGGGTGGTGGACGGTCCAGTTGCGGACCTCCAGGGCGGGCGCCGCGCCCACCTCCGGGTGGTGCGGGGTCCGCTCGGGGAAGCGGTGGTCGAGGTCGCGCCCCACCATGCCGCTGATGATCCGGTCCTCGGTGGTCCCGGCCGCCTTCACGTCGAGGGTCTCGATGGACCGCCCGTCGCGCAGGATGGTGACCGAGTCCGCGACCCGCTCGATCTCGTTGAGCTTGTGCGAGATGATGATCGAGGTGATGCCCTGGTCCTTGAGACCCAGGATGAGGTCGAGCAGTTTGCCGCTGTCCTCGTCGTTCAGAGCCGCCGTCGGCTCGTCGAGGATCAGCAGCTTCACCTTCTTCGACAGCGCCTTCGCGATCTCGACGAGCTGCTGCTTGCCCACGCCGATGTCGGCGACCCGGGTGTCCGGGTGCTCGTTCAGGCCGACCCGCCGCAGCAGTTCGGTCGCGTGCCTGAGCGTCTCGCTCCAGCTGATGAACCCGCGCGTCGCGTGCTCGTTGCCGAGGAAGATGTTCTCCGCGATGGAGAGGTAGGGCACCAGGGCGAGCTCCTGGTGGATGATCACAATGCCGTGCTGCTCGCTCGCCCTGATGTCCTTGAACCGGCAGTGGCCGCCCTCGAAGAGGATCTCGCCCTCGTAGGTTCCGTGCGGGTGGACGCCGGAAAGGACCTTCATGAGGGTCGACTTCCCGGCACCGTTCTCACCGCAGATGGCGTGGACCTCGCCCGGACGGACGCTCAGTGAGACGTCCGACAGCGCCTTGACGCCGGGAAAGGTCTTGACGATCGAGCGCATTTCCAGGACGGGTCCCGCCATGGTCGTGCCTTCCAATCTTCAGGAAACGACGGTTACTTGAGGTCGCTTTCCTTGATGTAGCCGGAGTCGACGACAACTTCCTTGTAGTTGGCCTTGTCGACGTTGACCGGGTCGAGCAGGAACGCCGGGACGACCTTCGCGCCGTTGTCGTACGTCTTGGTGTCGTTGGTCTCCGGCTTCTTGTCGTTGAGCACGGCGTCGACCATCTTGGAGGCCACGTCCGCGAGCTGGCGGGTGTCCTTGTAGACGGTCTGCGTCTGCTCGCCGGCGATGATCGACTTCACCGAGGCGACCTCGGCGTCCTGGCCGGTGACGATCGGCAGCGGCTTGCTCTTGGAGCCGTAGTCGTCCGACTTGAGCGCCGAGAGGATGCCGATGGAGATGCCGTCGTACGGCGAGAGGACGGCGTCGACGCGGGCCTTCGAGTACGTCGAGGTCAGCAGGTCGTCCATGCGCTTCTGGGCGGTGCCGCCGTCCCAGCGCAGGGTGGTGACCTGGTTGAGCTGCGTCTGGCCGGACTTGACGACGAGCTGCTTCTTGTCGATGTACGGCTGGAGCACGTTCATCGCGCCCTGGAAGAAGTACTTCGTGTTGTTGTCGTCGTTGGAGCCCGCGAACAGCTCGACGTTGAACGGGCCCTTCTTGGAGCCGTCCTTCAGGCCGAGCTTCTCGACGATGTAGCCGCCCTGGAGCTCGCCGACCTTCTCGTTGTCGAACGAGGCGTAGTAGTCGACGTTCTTGGAGCCGAGGATGAGCCGGTCGTAGGAGATGACCGGGATGTCGGCGTCGGCCGCCTGCTGGAGAACGTTGTCGAGCGACTTGTTGTCGATCGCCGCGACGATCAGGGCGGACACGCCCTGCGTGATCATGTTCTCGATCTGCGAGACCTGGGTGTCCGGGTCGTCCTCGCCGTAGACCAGCTTGGTCTTGTAGCCGGCCGCCTTCAGGTTCTTCTCGACGTTGGCGCCGTCGAAGATCCATCGCTCGGAGGACTTCGTCGGCATCGCGATGCCGACCGTCGAGCCCTTGGTGTCTCCCTTGCCCTTCTCGCTGCCTCCCTCGCTGTCCTGCCCGCAGGCGGAGAGGGTCAGGGCCAGAGAGGCGGCCGCGGCTATGGCGGTGAGCGCTGAGGTGCGGATGCGCATGATCATCTTCCTTGATGTTCGAGCGTGGCTCGGTCCGGTCGGTGGAGAGGCGGTGCGAAGAAAGACCGAGAGGAGGTGTGTGGGATTGTGTTCGACCCCGTCGTCTTTTGTGAAGGGGGTTGTTCGGAACGTTATGTGGGAATACTGAATCGCCTTAGTACGCCCGGGAGTCGGGAGCCCAGAGGTGCCATGTCGCCGTCCGCCCCGTGACGTGCGAGCAGGTCCAGGGCGAGCCTCCCGCGCCGCACCCGCTCCTTGGCGGTGGCCAGGGTCAGCTCGCGCATGTGGTGACCGTAGGGATAGATCCCGGGAGCCTTGGCCAGGCCGAACTTGAGGTACAGCGGCGCGCCGCGGCGGATCAGCTCCGCGACCTCGTACATGCGCACGTAGCCGCCGAGATCGTCGGGGGCCTCTATGTACATGTCCATGGGTGCCGCGCTGACCCTGCGGATCTCCGTGAGGTGATCGAGGGTCAGGTCGCTGGGCACGTTGACGGAGTCCCCGCCGAGTTGCTCGTACACCGCGTACGCGGCCGGGTTCACGGGGCCGACCAGCGCGGAGACCTTGAACGTGGTGTCCGCCGGAATGATCCCGGCGACGCGGGCCCTGTGCAGGGTCCACAGCACGCCCTCGTCCGCCACGAGCAGGCACCTTACGCCCAACTCCGTTGCACGGACGGCGTCTTCGACACATCCGGCCACCGCGTCGTGCCCCCGGGCGCGCACGCCGGCGCCGCCCGAGTCGGTACGCGTCGAGCCGCCGATGTCCCACGTGCCGCGCGGACCCGTGAAGAGGCAGAGCTCGATGTCGCGCTCGTTCGTGGCGTCGACCATCTCGGTGATCTCGGCGTCGGTCAGCATCCAGACACCGCTGCCCTGACTGATCCGGTGGATCGGCACGTCCAGCCGCGACGCCTCCTTGAGGACCACGGCCAGTGCCTCCGGCCCCTCGCACGAGGGGATCTCGGTACGCCAGCGGCCGCCCCCGGGGAACGTGTGCGGTGAGGCGTCGGCGGGATCGAGGGCGGGCGCGCCCAGGCCGAGCGCGGCGAGCGCCTGCTCGCCGGGCCGACGGGCCGCCTTGGAAGCGTCGGTCACAAGCTGTCCTTAGCTGGGAAGAGATCCACGTTCGACGTGTCGGACATGGTTCGTGACGGTGGATGTACGCCGGTACGAAGCGTCAGGTCCCCGTACCGGCGTACGCATCGGGGGGTGGCCGCGCGCCGGGGCGCTAGGGCCGGAGCAGCACCTTGCCGACCTTCGGATCGCCGGACCCCACGAGCTCGATCGCGTGGGCGAACTCGCCCAGCGGCAGCTCGTGCGTGACCAGCGGAAGCGGATCGAGGAGCCCGGCGCCGAACACCCGCACCGTGTGTGCCCAGGCCTCCGGGGGCGCCCCGAAGACGGTGTGCACCTCCAGTTGCCGCACGACCAGGTCGGTGGGGTCCAGGCCCTCGGCGCCCGGAGCGGGGATGCCGGTCAGGACGAGGCGTCCGCCACGCCTGAGCAGGGAGGCTGCGGTGCGCGCGGCGGACGCCGACCCGGCGGTCTCGATCACCACGTCGAAATCGTCGGGCAGTTCCTGGTCCCGGGTCCGGAAGTCGGAGGCGCCGAACTCCCGCGAGAGCGTCTCGCGGTCCGGTCGCGTGCCGACCACCAGCAGCTCCGAGGGCGAACCGGCCCGCAGGAACTGCACGGCGAACATGCCGAGCGTCCCGGTCCCGACGACGGCCACCCGCTCGCCGGGGCGCGCGTTCGCCTTGAGCGCCGCCGCCGCGATGCAGGCCGCCGGCTCCAGCAGGGCGGCCGCCGTCAGATCGGCGTCGTCCGGCAGTACGTGCAGCAGCCGCGCGGGCAGCGTCAGGGTGGCCGCCATGGCGCCGGGCCGTGTGAAGCCCGTCTCCTCGTAGCCGGCCGTGCACAGCGTCGTCTCGCCCGCGTGGCAGCGGTCGCACACCTGGCAGTTGCGGAAGCCCTCGCCCACCACCTTGCGCCCCACGAGGCCCTCGGGGACCCCGCCGCCGACCGCCTCGACGGTGCCGGACCACTCGTGCCCCGGAGTCAGCGGGTACCGCACGTAACCCTCGGGCCGGGTGCCCTGGTAGAGCTCGCGGTCACTGCCGCAGATGCCGCTCGCGTGGACCCGTACGAGGGCCTCGCCCGCGGCCGGCGCGGTGGGCTCGTGGGGGGCCAGCCGGTGGACGCCCGGCCCCTCGATGACGACCTCGCTGCTCACTCCGACCCCTTCGGCCTGCGCTGCTCCCAGCCGTCCGCCCACAGGTCGAAACGGGCCTGCTGCTGCGGGAATTCGGCCGCGGCGTCCGTGTCCAGCTCGACCCCGAGACCGGGCTCGTGCGACAGCTCGAAGTAGCCGTCGACGACCTGCGGCGCGCCCTTCACGACCTTCTTGATGTCCGCGTCCGCGAAGTCGTTGAAGTGTTCCAGGATCTTGAAGTTCGGCGAGGTGAAGCCGACTTGGAGGCTCGCCGCGGTCAGCACCGGGCCGCCCACGTTGTGCGGGGCGACCAGCATGTAGTGCGTCTCGGCGGTCGCGGCCAGCTTGCGGGTCTCCCAGATGCCGCCCAGGTGGCCGACGTCCGGCTGGATGATGTCGACGGCCTGGCTCTCGAAGAGCTCGCGGAACTCGACGCGGTCGTGGATGCGTTCGCCGGTCGCGACGGGGATGTCCACCTTCGCGGCCACCTTCTCCAGCGCCTTGAGGTTCTCCGGCGGCACCGGCTCCTCCAGCCACGCCGGCTTGAAGGGGGCGAGGTCGCGGGCCAGCCGGATCGCCGTCGCCGGCGAGAACCGGCCGTGCATCTCCAGCATCAGTTCGGTGTCGGGGCCGATGGCGTCCCGGACGGCCTCGATCAGCGACACCGCGTACAGGGACTTCTCGTGGTCGAGCTCGAAGTGCCCCGTCCCGAACGGGTCGATCTTCAGCGCCTTGTAGCCGCGCGCGACGACCGCCCTGGCGGCCTCGTGGTACGCCTCCGGAGTGCGCTCCGTGGTGTACCAGCCGTTCGCGTACGCCTTCACCCGGTCGGTGACCCTGCCGCCCAGGAGCTGCCAGACCGGCACCCCGAGGGCCTTGCCCTTGATGTCCCAGCACGCCATCTCGATCACGGCGATGCCGGACATCACGATCTCGCCGGCGCGCCCGTAGTCGCCGTACTTCATGCGGCGGAAGAGGTCCTCGACAGCGAACGGGTCGGAGCCGAGAATGTGGTTGGCCTCGGCCTCCCGCAGATAGCCGATCAGCGCGTCGGTGTGGCCCAGCATGCGGGTCTCGCCGACTCCGGTGATCCCCTCGTCGGTGTGCACCTGGACATAGGTCAGGTTGCGCCACGGCGTCCCGACCACGTGTGTGCTGATTCCGGTGATGCGCACGGAAATTGCCCCTTGTGCTCTTCGACTCTGTTCGAAATTTCGTCACACGTTCGAAATGCTGGCGTGACAGTAAGGATTCCGCGGCAGAAGTGTCAATGGGTCGAACGCACAACGGTTTCGACGCGATGGCGAGGGATGGCCGCGAATGGTCCGTCCTGTCCTCGAACGGCCTTACTGGAACGGGGGGTTCCCTACACAACCTTCACAGCACCGCCCAAGAACGCCCCCTGTGAGGAATCTAGTCTTCCGGCGTCATGGACTACTGCCACGCGTGCCAACGGCACCTCAATGGAGCCCTGGCCTGTCCGGGGTGCGGCACATCGGCCGAATCGTGCCGCGCGTACGCGGACTCGCTGGCCGACCGCCTTCCCGCCGCCGAGCGGGACGAGCGCGACGACCTCGCCGAGGGCGGTGAACCGGTGGACGGCGGCGGGCGCGGCTCGCGCCGGCGCGCCGGCCGGGACGCCAGGGCGGGCCGGCGCGACCGGCGTGCCGTGCAGGTCCGGCGCCGCAGGCGCGCGGTGCTCGTCGGCGCGGGACTGCTGCTCGTGGCGGGCGGCCTGAGTCTGGCCGGATTCGGCATGGACTCCCGCTCGCCCGGTCCGGGATCGGCCGCCGCGGACGACACGCCGGGCCGGTCCTCCGCCTCGCCGGACGGCTCGTCCTCCGGCGACGGTACGGGGGCCTCCGGCGCGGGCGGCGCGAAGTCGCCCGAGGCTTCGGCGTCCCCTTCGGCCTCGAAGTCGAAGAAGCCCGACGGGAAGAAGGGCGAGGGCGAGGACGCGGCCGGCGACGAGTCCGCGGCCCCGTCCGTCACGGCCCGCCCGACGACCGCGCCGCCGCCCGCGGACCCGCAGGTCCCGGACGACACCCCGACCGACGAGCCGGACGCCCCGGACCCCGCCCCCACGACGAAACCCCCCACCCCGACCCCCACGACAAGCTGCACCCGCTTCCTCTGGTGGTGCACCTGACCCCGAGGCCCACGGCAAGCTTGCCCGCCCACCCCGAACCCGGAGGGCGCCCGCGTCCCCGAGGGTCACGGCGAGCTTGCCCGCCCACCCCGAACCCGGGGAGGGCGTCCGCGCCCCGACAGGGGCGCGGGGAACGGCGCGAGTAACCCGAAGCGGCCCGCACGGCGCAAACCCGGGTCAAGCCCGCGTCCCTGAAGCCCAAGGCGACCTTGCCGGCCCACCCCGGACCCGGAGGGCGCCCACGCCCCCGAGGTCACGGCGAGCTTGCCCGCCCACCCCGGACACGGAAGGCGCCCACGCCCCCGAGGGTCACGGCGAGCTTGCCCGCCCACCCCGGACCAGGGGAGGGCGTCAGCGCCCCGACAGGGGCGCGGGGAACGGCGCGAGCAACCAGAAGCGGCCCGCACGGCGCAAACCCGGCCCAAGCCCGCGTCCCTGAAGCCCAAGGCGACCTTGCCCGCCCGCCCCGGACCCGGAAGGCGCCCGCGTCCCCGAGGGTCACGGCGAGCTTGCCCGCCCACCCCGGACCCGGAGGGCGCCCGCGTCGCACAGGGGCGCGGGGAACGGCGCGAGCACCCCCACGAACCCGCACCCGGACACCCCCGAACCCCGAACCCACGCCCCCACCCCGCCCGGCCCCCCGCCTAAGGGGAAAGCATCCGCGTCAACAACCCCCGCAACACCACCCGCTCCTCCCGGGACAACCCGGCGAGCGGTTCCCGCGCGAACCGCAGGGACTCCCGCAGGCTGCGGGCGACCCGCAACCCCTCCGCCGTCGCCGCCGCGAGCTTCACCCGCCGGTCCGCGGGGTCGGGCCGCCGCTCCACCAGCCCCCGCGCCTCCAGCCGGTCCACGATCCCGGTGACGTTCGACGGCTCGCACTTGAGCTTCTGGGCGAGCCGCCGCATCGGCAGCGGCTCCAGGGACAGGAGGCTCAGCAGCCGTGCCTGCGCGCCCGTGAGCGCGTGCTCGGACGCGGCGTCCTCGTACTCCTCGTGATAGCGGGCCACGACCGTGCCGATCAGGTCGACGACCTCGAGGGTCAATGGGTCGATCGGGGGTGTCTTGTGCGTGGCCATGCCGTTCAGGCTACCCGGTTACTTGACATCATGAAATATTCAGGAGCATGGTTGTTTCAGTTACTGAAGTATTAGAGCCGCAGCATCAGGAAGGGCGCCCCCCCATGACCGAGACCCCCGAGCTCCCCGCCACCTCCCGTGAATGGCACCTCGCCTCCCGGCCCGTCGGCTGGCCGAAGGCGGAGGACTTCGCCCTGGTCGAGGCCGAGGTGCGGCAGCCCGGCCCCGGCCAGGTCCTCGTGCGCAACGACTACGTGTCCGTGGACCCGTACATGCGCGGACGCATGAGCGCCGCGAAGTCGTACGTCGCCCCCTTCGAGCTGGGCAAGGTCATGCAGGGCGGCGCGGTCGGCGAGGTCGTCGCCTCCAACGCCGAGGGCATCGCGGTCGGCGACCACGTCCTGCACTTCCTCGGCTGGCGCGAGTACGCCGTGGTGGACGCCGCGCAGGCCGTCAAGGTCGACCCCGAGGCCGCGCCGCTGAGCACGTACCTCGGCGTACTGGGCATGACCGGCCTCACCGCCTACGCGGGCCTCCTGCGCACCGCCTCCTTCAAGGAGGGCGACTCCGTCTTCGTCTCGGGCGCCGCCGGCGCGGTGGGCAGCCAGGTCGGCCAGATCGCCCGGCTCAAGGGCGCGTCGCGGGTCGTCGGCTCCGCCGGGTCCGACGAGAAGGTGAAGCTGCTCGTCGAGGAGTACGGCTTCGACGCGGCCTTCAACTACAAGAACGGCCCCGTGGGCGAGCAGCTCCGCGAGGCGGCGCCGGACGGCATCGACGTGTACTTCGACAACGTCGGCGGCGACCACCTGGAGGCCGCGATCGGGCGCCTCAACCGCGACGGCCGCATCGCCGTCTGCGGCATGATCTCGGTCTACAACAACACCGAGGCCGCCCCCGGTCCGCGGAACCTCGCCCGCCTGATCCAGACCCGCGGCCGCATCCAGGGCTTCCTCGTCGGCGACCACTACGACCTCCAGCCGCAGTTCGTGGACGAGGTCGGCGGCTGGGTCCGCTCGGGCGAGCTCAAGTACGGCGAGACCGTGGTCGAGGGCATCGAGAACAACCTGGAGGCGTTCTTCGGGGTGCTGCGCGGCGACAACATCGGGAAGATGATCGTCAAGCTCTGACGGTCTTCCCGGCATTTCCGCCATGCGGTAACTTCCTTCCGAAGCTGTCGCGATCGTGGGCGCGAGTCGCGGCGGACCGAGGAGGAACCCACTCAATGTCCAGCTCCGCAATCCGACGCTCCGACGTCCTGTACACCGCCGTCGCCACCGCGGAGAACGGCCGTGACGGCCGGGTCGCCACCGAGGACGGCACGCTCGACCTCGTGGTCAACCCGCCGAAGGAGATGGGCGGCAGCGGCTCCGGCACCAATCCGGAGCAGCTGTTCGCCGCCGGGTACAGCGCCTGCTTCCAGGGCGCCCTCGCCGTCGTGGCCCGCCAGGAGAAGGCGGACGTCACCGGCTCGACCGTCACCGCGAGGGTCGGCATCGGGAGGAACGACGACGGGTTCGGGATCATCGTCGAGATCTCCGCCGTGATCCCGAACGTCGACGCGGCCACCGGCCGCGCCCTGCTCGAGAAGGCCCACCGGGTGTGCCCGTACTCCAAGGCCACCAGGGGCAACATCACGGTCACGCTCGGCTGACCGCCGTGCACGCGGGGGCCGCGTCCCACGTCCGGGACGCGGCCCCCGCGCGTGCCCGCCGGTCAGGGCCGGGCGAGTGCCGCGTCGTGCACGGCGAGCACCAGGCGCTGGTTCTCCGGTGCCGCGCCGCCCGGGAAGGCGATGCGGCGCCTCGTGTAGCCGTAGGCCAGGGCGGCCCGGGGGTCCGCGAAGGCCTGCGAACCGCCGGCACCGCTGTGGCCGAACGACCCGGCGCCCAGGAACGGGTGCCACATGTCCGCCGTCGCCTGGAAGCCGAGGCCGTACGCCTTGTGGGCGCGGGCGATCAGGTCGTGGCCGACGGAGTGGATCCGCCCGACCTCCGCGATCGTGTCCGGCTTCAGCAGCGGCTCACGGCCGTCCCCCCGGCCGATCGCTGCCGCGTACATCCCGGCGAGCCCGCGCGCGGAGGCGACGCCGCCCGCCGACGCGGGCCCCTTGGCCCGCACGGCACGGGAGTTGGGCAGCTCGACGAGTGAAGCGGCCCCCGGCGCGTGCTCGTTGAACGCGATGGCCGCCAGCGTGTGCGGCCCCCGGGGCGTGGCGTCCAGCAGTGCCTGTTCCGGGGGAGTGGGCGCCATCGGCAGCACCGAGCGGTAGCGGGGCTCCTCGGACTCGGGCAGCCCGAGGTGGAAGCCGAGCCCGTACGGGGCGCGCACCCGCTCCTCGTACAGCTCCTGGAGCGTTCGGCCCGTGGCCCGCCGTACGACCTCGCCCGTCAGCGCGCCGATCACCAGGGCGTGGTAGCCGAACGCCGCCCCGGGCCGCCAGAACGGCCGCTGGGTGGCGAGCCGCTCGGCGACGACCCGGTCGTCGGCCAGCTCGTCGAACGTGAAGCCCTCGTCCGTGCCGATCACGCCCGCCCGGTGCGCCAGCAGCTCCCGAAGGGTCACCGCGCCCTTGCCCTCTGCGGCGAACTCCGGCCAGTAGTGCGCCACTTCGCGGTCCAGCTCCAGGGTGCCGTCCTGCACGAGCAGGGCGACGACCAGATGGGCGGCCCCCTTGGTGGAGGAGAAGACACCGAACAGCGTGTCGCCGTCGGTGTCCGCCCCGGCCCACAGATCGACGACCCGCCGCCCCCGTACGTACGCGCTCAACTGGCCCGCGTAATCGGGGCGTTCGGCGGCGACGACGGCCGCGAACTCCTCGCGCACCGCCTCGAAGCCTTCGGCGACGGTGCCGTGGATCTCCTGTGCCATGCGTGCTCTCCTCGATCTCGCCGGGTGCGCCGGTCCCTCAGGTCACTGTCAACAAGGCGCGTGCCACCTGTGGGAATTCCCCCTTCGGATGGTCGCGGAAGAGCGGCTCCGTGCCGAACAGGACGACGCGCGGGCCGCTGACGACGGCCGCCCGGCCCGCCGCCTGCCCGGGACCCCCGCCGCCGTCCTCCAGGGCGCGCCAGTGGCCGGACACGAGGGGGTTCCCGCTCGCGTACGACTGCTCCGCGCGGACTCCGGGGCCGAGGTCCGCGAACCACAGCGGTGCGTAGACGAAGCTGTGGTCCGGCGCCCCGGCGGCGACCCCGCCGGGTGAATTCACCACCCGCACGACACCGTTGGCGTCGCCGTTGCCCTCCACGGCCCGGACCGGGAGCAGCCCCGAGGCGGCGTTGAGGGCCGCTCCGGCGGCCCCGCGGCCCACCAGCCCCCCGCGGGCCAGGAAGGCGTCCAGGGAGGCGCCTGCGGCCGCGCCGAGCCCCGTACGGTCCAGGCCGGCCGACGCGAACAGCACGTCCGCCCGCGACCAGTCGAAGCCCGCGTTGAGGACCGCGGTCGAGACGGGCACCACCTCGAAGTTCATCTCGCGCAGCGCGAGCAGCTCGCCGGGCGTCGCGGCGGCGGCGACCCGCACCCGGCGCAGCGGGGTGCCGCCCGTCGCCCGGGTCGCGTCGAAGGCCACGTCGTACGTCCGCGCCAGGTCCACCGCCCTCGCACGGGCCGAGGCGGGCACCAGGGCGCTGCCGTCGGCCGCCAGGGTCACCCGGACGCCGTCCCGCAGAAGGGAGTTGAGGGCGGCGACCGCGCGGGGGTCGTCCAACCGCAACCGCAGGGCGCCGCGGGCCGCCACCCGGCCGACGGGCGCCGCCGCCCGCACCGCGCGGTCCGGCACGGAGAGCCGGCCCGTCCGCACCGGGTCCACGGTCGCACCCCACAGCCTGCCGAGGCTCCAGCCCGAGATGTCGTACATCACCGACACGTCGCCGCTGATGTCCCGGCCGTCGGCGAGCAGCACGTTGGCCATACCGCGCTTGGGCTGGTGCAGGTCGACGACGTACGACCCCTTCTCGTACGCCCTCCCGCCCGTCCTGAAGTCCTCCGTCGCGCGCCGGACCCGGACGTCGTTGGCGAGCAGGTGCCCGACGAGCCGGGCGGCCGCCTGCTCCGAACGCTGCGCCCGACCCGCCGGAATGACGTACCCCCGCGGGAAGTCCGTGGTGTACACGTCCTCGGGGCCGATGCCCGGCACGCCCGGCACCGTCTCCGGCGATACCTCGACCTGCGCCGCGCCCGTCACGCTCCGGCGGAACACCTCGGTCTGGTCGGCGATCAGCGAGGTCCGGTGCGAGCGCGCGTAGTCGAGGCTCGCGCGCATCGCCGCGCCCGCGACGGCGACGTTGATCGCCGACCGGCGGCGCAGCTCGGCGACCGGCAGGGTCTCGTACGCGGAGTTGTTCACCTGCATCGGGAACTCGACCGTGTGCGCCGCGACCGTGCCGTGGAACGGCATGTACTGGGGGGTGAAGATCGGCGGCCAGTCGTCCCAGCCCTCCGCCTGGTCCCGGAACGGGATCTGCGCGGGCTCCACCCCGTCCTTCGCGGGTGTGAGGCCGAGTCCGTCGACCGCGGCCTCCATGCCCAGCGCGTTGGCGTAGGTGTTCTTCAGGAAGAGGTCGTACTCGTAGTTCTCGCCGTGCGGGGGAGTCGCCGGCTCGATGAGCGTGCCGTTCACGTACCCGTGCAGGTCGACCATGAGCGCGGGCTGCTTGTCGATCGCGATCCGGCGCATCGCCCGCACCTCGGGCTGGGACGCGGTGACGAAGTCGCGGTTCAGGTCGAAGCCGCCCGCGTTGGCGCGGGTGCCGGCGATGCGGCCGTCCGGGTTCGCCGTGATGTTGAAGTACACCCGGCTGCGGGCGAGGAGGTCGGAGGTGGCCCGGTCCCGGGCCGTGGCGAGCTCCTCGATCAGCCCGAGGGAGGCGTCGGTGCCCTCCCACTCGTTCCCGTGGATGTTGTTGTTGAAGAAGACGGGGGTCTTGTACGAGCGCCTGACGCCGGGGTCCCCGGCAGCCGCCGCGGGCTCGTTCTCGATGAGGTCCCGCATCCGCTCCTGGGCGCGCGCCCCCGCCGCGGACTCGGGTGCCGTGACGGTCACCAGGTACAGGCGGTGGCCGCCGGCGGAACGGCCGACGACCTCGACGCTCACCCGGTCGCCCAGCCTCTGGAGGGCGTTCAGCCTCGGGGCGATGCCGTGGTAGGGCGTGAGTCCGAGCTTGATCGACTTGTCGGCCGGGTTCTCCGGATCGGGGCTGAGGACCTGCTCGCGGGGGTAGCCGCGGGTGCCGCCCTTCGGTCCCGCGTCCGGGGCCTTCAGCGCGCGGTCCGACGCGCTCAGGGGAGCCAGGGCGGCGGCGTCGGGCAGCGCGGAGCCCTCGCGGACCGGCGGGCGCGGGGTCGGATCGGCGACGGCGCCCTCCGGCGCCAGTAACAGGGCGGCCGCCGCGGTGGCGGTGGCCGCGGCCGTCAGAACGGGTCTCGGCAGGCGCACGAGTACCTCCGGTGGGGGGTGTCCGGCATCGGTACGCGAGGTCTATCGGCTGCGTCCCCCGCCAACAAGAGGGCGTTTCCGCCCCACCCTTCCCGGCCGTACGGCAGCGCACGCGCGGGGACCGGCCCGGACGGACCCCGCTGTCCGCGACGAAGTAGGCTGCGGGACATGCATGACCTCCGCTTGGGATTCGCCTACTTGGCACGCGGCCAGCGCTGGGTGGCCCGCCACAGGAAGCAGTTCGGCTTCGGCCTGGTCCCCGGCCTCATCACCCTCGTGCTGTACCTCGCGGCCCTGACCTCCCTGGCCCTGTGGGGCACGGACTTCACCGCCTGGGCCACCCCGTTCGCCGACGACTGGTCCACCCCCTGGCAGGGCCTGTTCCGCGGCTTCCTCACGGCCGTCCTCCTCGCCCTCGCGCTCCTCCTCGCCGTCCTCACCTTCACCGCCGTCACCCTCCTCCTCGGCCAGCCCTTCTACGAGAACCTCTCGGAGAAGGTGGACCGGGACGTCTCCCCGGACGGCACGGCCCCCGAGTCCGGCCTGCCGCTGTGGCGGGAACTGCTGGTCTCGGCCCGCGACAGCCTGCGCGTCCTGGCCAGGGCCCTGGTGTGGGCCGTGCTGCTCTTCGCGCTCGGCTTCGTCCCGTTCGTCGGACAGACCGTCGTCCCGGTGGTCGGCTTCTTCGTCACCGGCTACTTCCTCACCGAGGAACTCACCGCGGTCGCGCTCCAGCGCCGGGGGGTGGAACTCCGCGAGCGACTCTCCCTGCTCCGCTCCCGCCGGACGATGATCTGGGGCTTCGGCACCCCGCTGGGCCTCGCCTTCCTCGTCCCCTTCGTCGCCGTCCTCCTGATGCCGGGCGCGGTCGCGGGCGCCACCCTGATGGCCCGCGACCTGCTCGGCGAGGAGATCCGCGAGGACCGGGCCGACGGCGCGGGCCACGGCAAGACCCTGGACGGCCGGCCCGCGGACACCGGCAGCGTCAGCCGCTGACGTCCGCCGCCCGGCCCGGCCGCCGGGTTCGGCCCCCGGCCTCATCCACCGTTGTCCGCCGCGACCGTCAGGATCGACCGGACCTGCGCGATGATGTCCAGCCGGTTCCGCACGAACTCGGCGTCGGTGACGGCCCCGGTCGCCGGATCGGTGTTGCCGGTGCCGAACTGGAGCACCGGTGTGTGGACATGGCCGCCGGGAAGCGACGAGGTCCTGCCCAGCCGGTCCCGCAGCAGCGTCGCCCGGTAGGCGATCTCGTTGGAGAGGTAGTTGCCGCCGCCGCCCGCCCGCGCGGTCGAGCCGGCGGTCGGACCCCCGGGGCGTACGACGGGTTCGGTGCCGCCCGCCGGGATCTCGGTCACCGACGTGTTGTCGTACACGGGGAAGCGGCCCGTGTCCGCTGCCACGATCTGCGCGTACGGCAGCGTCGTCGAGGTCCACTGCGGCTGCGTGGCCGGGTCCGCGACCGGGACCGTCTCCGTGCGGGAGACGTTCTCGTTGTCCGGGAAGCCGCCCCGCCAGGCCCCGTTGGTGCGCTCCACGTCGAATCGGCCCACCCGCCCCTGGCTGACCGTCGTGAACAGGTCCACACGGGGCAGGTGCGGGCGCAGGGTCCGCTCCACGGTGCCGTCGGCGAAGTCCTGCCAGCGGACCGGGAAGAGGGCGGTCTCCACCCGCGCCGGCCCGTCGGCCGTCTCGATCACGGTGCCGTCGAGCGCGAGGGCGGTCGCGCCGGAGGGATTCGAGATCCGCACGTCCCGGTCCAGGGTGAACGGGTCGAAACCGGTCACCAGGATGCGCTTGACGCCCCGGGCGTGCGGATAGCGGATGGTGTCCTGCCCGCGCGAGGTCCGCTCCAGCGCCGCGAGCAGGGCGGTGCGTTGGGCCTCGGACAGGCCGAACGACGGCTCCCACGCGCGTACTTCGCGTGTCATGGCGAGCCGGGCCCAGTACAGCGGGCGGTCGTCGTCCCGGCTGAGGTCGCCGCCGGCGGGCCCGCGCCCCTGCGCCCGGTCGACCGCCCGCCGCCACAGCCGGGCCCCCTCCCGCTCGACCACGTGCCGGGCCCGCGCGTAGGAGCGCGCCGAGCCCAGTTCCCGTACGAACCGCGGTGCGGCCGTGTCGAATCCGGAGCGGGCCAGGATCTCCCGGGGTGCCGCCCGGTCGAGCCGCTGCTCCTCGGCGGTGGGAGCGGCCCCGCCGCTCTCCGCCGCGAGAGAGGGCGGGGCGGTGAGTCCCGCCAGCAGGGCGAGGCCGAGCGTGCCGAGGAGAACGCGTATGTGTGCCAAGGGAGTTCAGGTCCTTCCGTCGCGAGTGGGGGTTCGTCGTCGGACGGCCGCATTATGCGGTGACGGGCGGGGCGTGCGCCATGGCGCGTGGCTCCCGGTGCCCTTGGGACGGGTGACCCGGCACGGACAGCGGGCAGCGGGTCGGCCCGCGCGGCCCACGCGGACCGCGCACGTCCGCGCACGGGCCGCGGCTCCTGCCGCGCCCGGGTTCCCGCCGCGCCTCAGTTCCCGCCGGGGGACGGCTCCTCGCCGAGCAGGGTGAGGAAGTCCCGGAACGCTTCGGGCATGTCCACCGACTCCGGTGCGAGCAGCCACTGGTACTGCAGCCCGTCCATCACCGCGACCAGCAGCGGGGCCGCCCGCTCCGGGGTGAGCCCGCTCGGCAGCCGCTCGCCGTACTCGGCCCGCAGCACCTGCGCCATGCTCGCGCGTACGGTGGCGTAGCGCTCGGTGAAGAACGCTCGCGCGGGATGCCCCTCCGTGACGCTCTCGCCGAGCAGCGCCGAGAAGGTCTGCACGATGGCGGGCCGCATCGCGTTGTACTCGACGAGCTGCCCGAGCAGGTCGAGCCGCCAGCCGCCGCCCGGCACCGCGTCCCACTGGTCGCGTTCGGCGAGGACGGCGACGAGCAGCGCCTCCTTGGTCGGGAAGTGGTGCAGCAGGCCCTGCTGGGTGAGGCCGACCCGCTCGGCGACCGCGGCGAGGCTCGCCCCCCGGTAACCGCGTTCGGCGATCACCTCCAGGGCCGCGCGGAGGATCTCCGCGCGCCGCTCCGCCGTCCTGGCCGACCTCGTCGTCATGGGATCACGGTACGACAGCGGCGGGGCCGCCCGACGGTCGTACGTAACAGCAACATAACGAAACCTACCGGTCGACAGGTGCGGGATGGAGGATGGAGGGCCGGAACGCACTTCGACGAGGAGGCACCGCCATGGCGGGAACCCCTGCCCGGACCCCCGGCACCCCGGCCGACCGTGCGCGCGAGGCGGTGGTCGAGGCCGCCCTCGCGCGGCTCGGCCTGGACGACAAGGCGCGACTGCTCGCCGGACAGGACATGTGGTCCCTGCCCGCGCTGCCCGGGATCGGCCTGCGCTCGCTGGTCATGTCCGACGGCCCGATCGGGGTACGCGGCGTCCGCTGGACCTCCGACGACCCGTCCGTGGCCCTGCCGTCACCGACCGCCCTCGCCGCCACCTGGGACCCGGACCTGGCCCGCCGAGCCGGCCGCGTCCTCGCCCAGGAGGCCCGGCGCAAGGGCGTCCACGTGCTGCTCGCCCCCACCGTCAACCTGCACCGCTCCCCGCTCGGCGGCCGCCACTTCGAGGCCTACAGCGAGGACCCGTACCTCACCGGGCTGATCGGCTCCGCGTACGTGACCGGGGTGCAGGAGGGCGGCGTCGGCACCACCGTCAAGCACTTCGTCGCCAACGACGCCGAGACGGACCGCTTCACGGTGAACAACACGGTGTCCGAGCGGGCCCTGCGCGAGCTGTACCTCGCCCCCTTCGAGGCCATCGTCGAGAACGCCCGCCCCTGGGGCGTCATGACGGCCTACAACGCGGTCAACGGCACCACGATGACCGAGCACGGCCACCTCGTGAACGACGTGCTGCGCGGCGAATGGGGCTTCGACGGCGTCAACGTCTCCGACTGGACGGCCGCCCGCTCGACCGTCGCCGCCCTGGAGGGCGGCCTGGACATCGCGATGCCCGGCCCGGGAACGGTGTACGGGGAGGCGCTCGCCGCCGCCGTCCGCGCGGGCCTGGTGGCCGAGGCCGGGGTCGACGACGCCGTGCGCAACGTCCTGCGGCTCGCCGCCCGCGTCGGCGTCCTGGACGGCGCCGAACCCGTCGTCGCCGAACCGCCCGCGCCCGCCGACGGAGAGGCGCTGGCCCGGGAGATCGCCCGCCGGGCCTTCGTGCTCGTCCGCAACGAGGGCGCGCTGCCGCTCGCCGCGGGACGCCGGGTCGCCCTCATCGGCGCCGCTGCCCGCGACGCGCGCGTGCTCGGCGGCGGCTCCGCCACGGTCTTCCCCACCCGCGTGGTCTCCCCCCTCGACGGGCTCACCGCCGCCCTGCCCGAAGGCGCCCTGACGTACGCGGTCGGCGCCGACCCGAACGAGGAACTCGCCGCCGCCGGAAGGGGGTTCGCGCTCGAAGCCGTGTGCCGCGACGCTGCCGGCACCGTCCTGGGCACCGGCTCGGCGCCCGGCGGCCACCTTCAGTGGACGGGCGAGGACCTGCCGGAGGGCGTCATGCACGAGAACCTCCACAGCGTCGAACTGGCCGGCACCTTCAGGCCGCGCGAGAGCGGGCTGCACACCTTCGGCGTCAAGGGCCTGGGGCGGTTCACCCTCACCGTCGACGGGACCACCCACTTCGACGGCGTCCAACGCGCCGAGAAGGACGGCCCGTTCGTCTCGTTCTTCGGCGCGCCCGTCGAGCGCGCGGCGGTGCGGCTCACCGCCGGCGACACCTACCGGGTCGCCCTGCGCCACGTCGTCGCGGCGCCCGCGGACGCCCCCGTACGGCTCATCGGCTTCACGCTCGCCCACCAGGAGCCCCGGCGCGACCCCGACGAACTGATCGCCGAAGCCGTCCGCGCGGCCCGTGCCGCCGACACCGCGGTCGTCGTCGTCGCCACCACCGAACGCGTCGAGTCCGAGGGCTACGACCGCGCCGACCTGAGGCTCCCCGGCCGCCAGGACGACCTCGTCCGCGCGGTCGCGGCCGCCAACCCGAACACCGTCGTGGTCGTCAACTCCGGGTCCCCGGTGGAACTCCCGTGGCGCGACGAGGTCGCCGCGGTGCTCCTCGGCTGGTTCCCGGGCCAGGAGGGCGGCGCCGCCCTCGCCGACATGCTCGTCGGCGCGCACGAGCCCGGCGGCCGGCTGCCCACCACCTGGGGGTCCCTCGACGACGCCCCGGTCGTCCGGGTCACGCCCACCGACGGCCGACTCGACTACGACGAGGGCGTGTTCATCGGCTACCCCGCCTGGGAGAAGGCGGGCAGGACACCCTCGTACGCCTTCGGGCACGGACTCGGGTACACCGACTGGACCTACGACTCGATCGAGGTCACCGGCACCACCGTCACGGTGCGCGTCACCAACTCCGGGGAGCGCGCGGGCCGCGAGGTCGTCCAGGTCTACCTCGCGCCGGCCGAACCCGACGCGTCCCGCCCGGCCCGCAGGCTGGCCGGCTTCGCCACCGTGGAGGCCGGACCCGGCGGGAGCGCCGAGGCCGTCCTCGAACTCCCGCGCCGGGCCTTCGAGACCTGGGACGGACGGACCGGCTCGTGGACGTTCCTGAAGGGCGCCTACGAGGTCCTCGCCGGCCGTTCCGTGGCGGACTGCCGGCTCACCGCGCCCCTCACGGCGTAGCCGCGGACGGGCTCACCGGCCCGGGGCCCTGCGGGTGGAGAACCCGTACACGGTCGCGGACCGGAACACCTCGCCCGGCCGGAGTTCCGTACGGGGGAACTCCGGCCGGTTGGGGGAGTCGGGGAAGTGCTGGGTCTCCAGCGCGACTCCCTCCCCCGGGGCGAACGGGAGCGAGGCGTCGAAGTGGTCCGCCGTGTAGACCTGGAGACCGGGCTCGGTGGTCGCCACGGTCAGCACCCGACCGGACCCCGGGGCGTACAGCTCGGCGACCTCCACGGCCGAGTCCGTCGGACCCTTGTCCAGCACGAAGTTGTGGTCGTACCCGGACGCCACCGCGCGCCCCTCGCGCAGGTCGAACCGCGTCCCCTCCACGTCCTCGAACGACCCGGTGGGAATCAGGTCCGCGTCCACGGGGGTCAACCGCGAGGCGGCCAGGCGCAGTTCGTGGCCGCCCGTGCCGCCGGGCCCGCGCAGGTTCCAGTACGCGTGGTTCGTCAGGTTCACCACGGTCGGCGCGTCCGTCACCGCCTCGTAGGCGATCCGCAGCGCGCCCGACTCCTCCAGCGTGTACTCCGCCGAGACCGTGAGACGGCCCGGGAAGCCCTCCTCGCCGTCCGGGCTCACCCGGGACAGCCGCACCCCGTGCCCGACCGGCTCCGCGTCCCACACCCGCTTGTCGAAGCCGAGCCCGCCGCCGTGCAGCGAGTTGGGCCCGTCGTTCGGAGCCAGGTCGTACCGCCGACCGTCCAGCGTGAACCCGGAGCCCCCGATCCGGTTCGCGTACCGCCCGACCAGCGCGCCGAAGTACGGCCCCGGATGCGCGAGGTAGCCCGCCAGGCCGGGGAAGCCGAGGACCACGTTCCCGGTCCTGCCGTCCCGGTCGGGGACCTCGACCGACTGCACCACGCCGCCGTACGTCAGGACCCGCACCCGGGTCCCGCCGCGCTCCAGCGTCCAGCGGTGGACCGGAGAGCCGTCGGGCAGGGTGCCGAAGAGTTCGCTGTGCATGATCCAAAGCCTACGGGCTGTCCCGTTGCCCCCGCCGGGGCGGGCGGCACGGCCCCGCCCCGGCGACGTCCGTGTCCGCGTCGCCCGTCCGGCACCGGCCCGCGCCGGCCAGGAGGGAGGCCCGCCCGTCAGGAGGGGGGTCTGCGCGCCGTCACCACCCCGTACGCCAGCTCCGCGAGCCGCGCCTGGCCGTTCTTGCTCGGATGGAACCAGTCCCAGGGACTCAACTGCCTTTCTCCGAAACGGAATTCGAAGACCGCCCCGCCGTCGAAGCGGCACCGCCGGTCCCGCGCGCACACCTCCTCCAGCACCTTGTTGTACGCCACCACCCGGTCCCGCACGGTGTCGCGGCGCAGCACCGCCGCCGCGTCCACGGCGTCCGCGTCGGCGAGCATCGACGGGCAGATGCCCAGCTTCCAGATCTCCTTGCCCAACCGGTTCGTCCGGCCCTGCGACCACAGCCGCTTCAGATCCGGCACGCTCGACACGTAGACCTGCGTCCGCGGCAGCGCGTCGCGCAGGGTGTCCATCGCGTCCTGGAACTGCTCGCGGAAGTCCGCCACCGGGGTCATCGCGGTCGTCGTCCTGCGGCAGGCGTCGTTCGCGCCGGCCATCACCGTGACCAGTTCGGGCTCCCGCAGCGCGGCCCGCGCCATCTGCGCGGGCACGTCGGCCATCCGGGCGCCGGTCGCCGCGTAGTTCCAGCTCGACGCCGGGGCCCGCGCCGCGCCGAGGAGCCGTACCGCCAGACTGTTCACCTGCGCGTCGGTGCCGGTCGCCCACGACGCCTCGGGGCAGTCGGACAGCACCGAGCAGGCGTCGAAGCCGCGGGTGATGGAGTCGCCGACGGCTGCCAGCGAGCGCGGGCTGCGGTCCCAGGCCGGAGTGGGCCTCGGAGAGGGCTTCGCCCGCGCGGAGGTGCCCGTCGGCCCGGGGGAGTCGCCGCCTGTCGCGTCGCACCCGGCCAGCGCGGCGACGGCCAGCACGGCAGCCGCCGCGACCGCGGCGACACCCCGCGAACGGTGACCACGGTCGCGCATCCACGGCTCCCCTCGTTCGTCACATGACTGCGGCCCGTGACCGGGGGCGTCCCCCCGGGTGAAACCTCGGCGTTTCCGGGCACTGGGACCGACGGTACGTCACACTCCTTGCGCCGCCGCACGGTAGCCTCGCCACGTGGCCGCCCTGCCACTGACGTTTCGCCACATCAGCAAGATGCCCGCTCTGTCCGGAGGTCCCTGTGACGACACGTGGAGTTCTCTACGTGCACTCCGCGCCGCGCGCGTTGTGCCCGCACGTGGAATGGGCCGTCGCGGGCGTGCTCGGTACGCGAGTCAGCCTCGACTGGATCCGGCAGCCCGCCGCGCCGGGGACCTGGAGATCCGAGTTCTCCTGGAAGGGCGAGCCCGGCACCGCCTCCAAGCTCGCGTCCGCCCTGCGGGGCTGGCAGATGCTGCGCTTCGAGGTGACCGCCGAACCCTGCCCCACCGCCGAGGGCGAGCGCTACAGCTGCACTCCCGAACTGGGCATCTTCCACGCCGTGACGGGCATCCACGGCGACATCCTGATCCCCGAGGACCGGCTGCGCGCCGCGCTCCTGCGCTCCCAGCGCGGCGAGACGGTCCTGGAGTCCGAACTCACCAGGCTCCTCGGCAAGCCCTGGGACGACGAGCTGGAGCCCTTCCGGTACGCCGGCGAGGGCGCCCCCGTGCGCTGGCTCCACCAGGTGGTCTGACTCCGCCACGAGGCCGCGGGCACTCCCCGCGGCGGACGGCGGCGGCGAACGGCGTGTGGCCCGGCTCCTGC
>NZ_BMWD01000027.1:0-62115 GCF_014651055.1 Streptomyces fructofermentans | reverse complement strand
GGAGCCGGGCCACACGCCGTAGTTGCGGGGAGGGCGGGTCAGACCGAGCGGAAGGCCAGCACCACGTTGTGCCCGCCGAAGCCGAACGAGTCGTTCAGCGCCGCGATACGGCCCTCGACGGGCAGCTTGCGCGCCTCGCCCCGGACGATGTCGGCGGCCGCCTCGGCCTCGGGGTCGAGGTTGTCGACGTTGATGGTCGGCGGCGCCACCCGGTGGTACAGGGCGAGGACCGTGGCGACCGACTCCACGCCGCCCGCGCCGCCCAGCAGATGCCCGGTCATGGACTTCGTACCGGAGACCGCGAAGTGGTCCGTGTCGTCGCCGAAGACCTTGCGCAGCGCCTTCAGCTCGGCCACGTCACCGGCCGGCGTCGAGGTGGCGTGCGCGTTCACGTGCACGATCTCGGCCGGGTTCAGGTCGGTGCTGTCGAGCAGGTTCTGCAGGGCGCGCGCGATGCCGCGGCCCTCGGGCTCCGGCTGCACGATGTCGTGGCCGTCGGCCGAGATGCCCTGGCCGACCGCCTCCGCGTACACCCGGGCGCCGCGCGCGGCGGCGTGCTCGGCGGACTCCAGGACGAGGACGCCGGCGCCCTCGCCGAGGACGAAGCCGTCACGGCCGAGGTCGTAGGGACGCGAGGCGCCCTGCGGGTCGTCGTTGTTCTTGGACATCGCCATCATGTTGCCGAACGCGGCGATCGGCAGCGGGTGGATGGCCGCCTCCGTGCCGCCCGCGACGACGACGTCGGCGCGGCCGGTGCGGATCATCTCGATGGCGTAGCCGATGGCCTCCGCGCCCGACGCGCAGGCCGACACCGGGGTGTGCACACCGGCGCGGGCGCCGACGAGCAGACCGACGTTGGCCGACGGGCCGTTCGGCATGAGCATGGGGACGGTGTGCGGGGAGACGCGGCGGACGCCCTTCTCCTTCAGCACGTCGTACTGGTCGAGCAGCGTGGTGACGCCGCCGATGCCGGAGGCGATGACGGCGCCCAGCCGGTCGGGGTCGACGCCGTCGTCCTCACCGGCCGGGTCGGTGTAACCGGCGTCGGCCCAGGCCTCCTTGGCCGCGATCAGCGCGAACTGCGCCGAGCGGTCGAGGCGGCGGGCCTGCGGGCGCGGGATGACCTCGCCCGGTTCCACGGCGATCTGCGCCGCGATACGGACCGCCTGGTCGGCGGCCCATTCCTGCTCCAGGGGGCGGACACCGGATCGTCCGGCGATCAGGCCCTCCCAGGTAGAGGCTGCGTCGCCACCCAGCGGTGTGGTTGCGCCGATACCGGTGACGACCACGGTGCGATTGGTCGGGCTCACGGGAATTCTTTCTCCAACGATACGAGGATTCAGCGGCGCCACCGCCGGGTGGCGGGGCTAGCAGCATCCGGGCTGTGGGTTGGCTCAGCCCTGGTGCTTGAGGATGTACTCGGTCGCGTCGCCGACCGTCTTGAGGTTCTTGACGTCGTCGTCCGGGATCTTGACGTCGAAGCGCTCTTCGGCGGCGACGACGACCTCGACCATGGACAGCGAGTCGACGTCCAGGTCGTCGGTGAAGGACTTCTCCAGCTGGACGTCCTCGACCGGGATGCCGGCGATCTCGTTCACGATGTCGGCGAGACCGGCGACGATCTCTTCCTGAGTGGCGGCCATGTCAGGCGCTCCTTCTTGTGTTTCCAGAGGGTGTGGCGGTACTCCCGTCCGGAAAGATCCGGACGGTGTGCTTAGGGGAGGGTAACGACCGTCGCGGCGTAAACGAGACCCGCCCCGAAGCCGATGACGAGCGCGGTGTCGCCGCTCTTCGCCTCGCCGGTCGCCAGGAGCCGCTCCATAGCGAGCGGGATCGAGGCGGCCGAGGTGTTGCCGGTGGTACGCACGTCACGCGCGACCGTGACGTGCTCCGGCAGCTTGAGAGTCTTCACCATCGAGTCGATGATCCGCTCGTTGGCCTGGTGGGGAATGAAGACGTCCAAGTCGTCCGCAGTGAGTCCGGAGGCCTCCAGGGCCTCCTTGGCGATCTTCGCCATCTCGAACACGGCCCAGCGGAACACCGCCTGGCCCTCCTGCGTGATCGCGGGGAACTTGAGCTCGCCCTTGGAGTCCAGGGGGAGTTCGGAGAGTTCGCCGGCGAGGGCCTCCCCGTCGGTGCGCAGCCGGGCGTGCGTGTGGAAGACGTCCCACGGCACGGTCTGCTTGATCGTGGCGGACTTGTCGCCCTCGGAGCCCCAGACGGTCGGGCCGATGTGCGGCTCCTCGGAGGGGCCGACCACGACCGCGCCCGCGCCGTCGCCGAACAGGAAGGCCGTCGCGCGGTCCTCCAGGTCGGTGAGGTCGGACAGCCGCTCGACACCGATGACGAGGACGTACTCGGCGGAGCCCTCGACGACCATGCCCTTGGCCAGGGTCAGTCCGTAGCCGAATCCGGCGCAGCCGGCCGAGATGTCGAAGGCGGCGGCCTTCGCCGTGCCGAGCCGGTCGGCGATCTCGGTGGCGATGGCCGGGGTCTGGCTGAAGTGCGAGACGGTCGAGACGACGACCGCGCCGATCTGCTCGGCGCTGATCCCGGCGTCGGCGATCGCCTTGCCGGACGCCTCGACGGACATGGCGGCGACGGTCTCCTCGTCGTTCGCCCAGTGCCGGGTCTCGATGCCTGAGCGCGAGCGGATCCACTCGTCGGACGAGTCGATCGTCTCGAGGATGACCTCGTTGGGCACTACACGGACCGGGCGGTAGCCGCCCACACCGAGAATGCGCGCGTACGGGGCGCCCTTGCGGGCCTTGATCTTCGACATGCTCAGTCGGCTCCTTACGCGCTCAGGCGGAGGCGTGCTCGGCGACGAGCTCGCGAGCCGCGTCGAGGTCGTCGGGTGTCTTCAGCGCCAGCGTCGCGACGCCGGGCAGCGCGCGCTTGGCGAGCCCGGTCAGCGTGCCGCCGGGGCACACCTCGAGCAGCGCGGTCACGCCGAGTTCCTTGAAGGTCTCCATGCACAGGTCCCAGCGGACCGGGTTGGCGACCTGGCCGACGAGACGGGACAGGACCTCGGCGCCACCGACGACGACCCGGCCGTCCTTGTTGGACACGTACGGGACCGACGGGTCCGCCGGGGCCAGCTCCGCCGCGGCCTTCGCCAGGGCGTCCACGGCCGGGGCCATGTGGTGCGTGTGGAACGCGCCGGCGACCTTCAGGGCCACGACCCGGCGTACGCCCTCGGGCTTGTCGGCCTCCAGGGCGGCCAGCTCCTCCAGCGTGCCGGCGGCCACGATCTGGCCCGCGCCGTTCACGTTGGCCGCTGTCAGGCCGAGCTTCTCCAGGTGCGGGACGGTCGTCTCCGGGTCGCCGCCGAGCAGCGCCGACATGCCGGTCCGGGTGACCTTCGCGGCCTCGGCCATCGCCAGGCCGCGTCCGCGGACGAGCGTCAGGGCCGCGGTGTCGTCCAGGACGCCGGCGAAGGCCGCCGCCGTGATCTCGCCGACGCTGTGCCCGGCGACCGCGCCGGGGGAGGTGTCACCGAGTGCCGAGTGGGACAGGAGTCCGGCGGCGACGAGCAGCGGCTGGGCGACAGCCGTGTCCCGGATCGCGTCCGCGTCGGCCTGCGTGCCGTAGTGGGCAAGGTCGAGCCCGATGGCGTCCGACCACGCGGCGACGCGGTCGGCGGCACCGGGGAGGTCGAGCCAAGGAGTCAGGAAGCCGGGCGTCTGGGCGCCCTGGCCGGGAGCGACGAGTACGAGCACTCTCACACTCTCTCTTGTGGACGGGCACGGCCGCCCGTGGGGACAGGGACGAAGAACAGGAGGGGGAATTGTAGGTCCCCCACAAAAGCCTAGAGCTGGGGATCTCCATCGGCCAGACGCCCCAGGATCAGCGCGATCCGCAGCGTGAAGGCCGACCGTACATCGGAGGGCGACCAGCCGGTGACGTCAGTCACACGTCGAAGCCGGTAGCGCACGGTGTTGGGATGGACGAAAAGCATCCGGGCCGCGCCTTCCAGGCTGCTCGCCTGTTCCAGGTAGACACTCAGTGTCTCCAGGAGCGCCGACCCGGCCTCCTCCAGCGGTCTGTAGATCTCCTCCACCAACTGATCGCGGGCGGCGGGGTCGGAGGCGATCGCGCGCTCCGGCAGCAGATCGTCGGCCAGCACCGGCCGCGGCGCGTCCTGCCAGGCGAAACACGCCTTGAGGCCGGCCGCCGCGGCCTGCGCGGACCGGGTCGCGGCGAGCAGGTCGGGCACGATGGGGCCCGCCACCACGGGTCCGGCGGCGTACGGGCCGATCAGGGACTTGGCGACGGCGATCGGGTTGTCGCTGCCGCCGGCGATGACGACCAGCCGGTCGCCCAGGACACCGGTCAGCACCTGGAGTTTGGCGTGCCGGGCGGCCCGCCGGATGGCCTCCACGGTCAGTTCGCTGTCGCCGTCGGGCGCCGTGCCCAGCACCACGCACACGTGCTCGGGCGAGTTCCAGCCGAGGGCGGCGGCCCGGCTGACCGCGCCCTCGTCGGCCTCGCCGGACAGGACCGCGTTCACGACCAGCGACTCCAGCCGGGCGTCCCAGGCGCCGCGTGCCTCGGCGGCCTGCGCGTACACCTGGGCGGTGGCGAAGGCGATCTCCCGGGCGTACACGAGCAGTGCCTCGCGCAGCACGTTCTCGTCGCCGGGAGCGGCCACCTCGTCGATGGCGCTCTCCATCACCTCGATCGTCGTCCGCACCATCTCCACGGTCTGGCGCAGGGTGATCGCCCTGGTCAGCTCGCGGGGCGCGGTGCCGAAGACGTCCGTGGAGATCGCCTGCGGAGCGTCCGGGACCCGGAACCACTCGGTGAACGCGGCGATACCGGCCTGCGCCACGAGACCGATCCACGACCGGTTCTCCGGGGGCATGGCCCGGTACCAGGGCAGGGTCTCGTCCATGCGCGCGATGGCCTGCGCGGCCAGACTGCCGGACGATCTCTCCAGCCGCTTCAGGGTCGCGGCGTGCGCGTGGGCGGCGCGTGCTGCGCGGTCTGTGGTGCTGGCTTCGGGTTCGGGCACGGGACAAGACTGCCTCATCAGGACGCGGATGTGCGGCGCCGGGTGGCGGGTGCCCGGGGTGCGGCGGGTCTACCGTGGGGTCCGTGATGGACGTACGGCGCTCCGCGGAGCGCTACCGCGGAGGGGATCCGGCGGCCGGGATCGAGTCCCTGCACGCCTTCTCCTTCGGGCCCCACTACGACCCGGACAATCTGCGCTTCGGTGCCGTCATCGCCTGCAACGAGGAGACCCTCGCGCCCGGCGCGGGCTTCGACGAGCACCCGCACAGCCACACCGAGATCGTCACCTGGGTCGTCGAGGGCGAGCTGACGCACCGCGACACGGCCGGGCACGAGTCGCTCGTGCGCCCCGGCGACGTCCAGCGGCTCAGCTCCGCCGGCGGGGTCCGGCACGTCGAGCGCAACGCCGGGGACGTGCCGCTGCGCTTCGTCCAGATGTGGCTGGCGCCGCTGGAGCCGGGCGGCGAGCCCGCCTACGATCTGGTCCACGGCATCGCCGACTCCACCCCGTACGCGGTCCCGGAGGCGGCGGCGATGCTGCACGTGCGGCGCCTGGCACCGGGGGAGCGGACCGCCGTGCCCGACGCGGCCTTCGTGTACGCGCAGGTCGTCCGCGGGGAAGTCGTCCTGGGCGGACGGACGCTGGGTCCCGGCGACTCGGCCCGCGTGACCGACGCTCAGGACCTGGAGGCGGTGGCCATGGAGGCGGCGGAACTGCTGCTGTGGGAGATGGCCCGCCCGCGGGTCGGTCCGCACCCGTCCGACGGGGCGCCCTGAGCCGGTGCCGGGAGCGCCGCCGGCGCCCTCAGAGCTCCGCGAGGACCGCGTCCGTGAAGGCCGGCCACGCCTCGACGGCCCAGGGCCCGAACGCCCGGTCCGTGAGCGCCACGCAGGCCGCGCCGACGCCCCGCCCGTCCGACCACCGGGCGTCCGGGTCCACCCACAGGAACGTGCCGGACTGGCCGAAGTGCCCGAAGGTGCGCGGTGAGGACGAACCGCCGGTCCAGTGCGGGGACTTGCTGTCCCGGATCTCGAAGCCGAGGCCCCAGTCGTTGGGGTTCTGGAGCCCGTACCCCGGCAGGACCCCCTTGGTGCCCGGGTACTGCACGGTCATCGCCTCGGCGACCGTACGCGGGTCGAGGAGGCGGGGCCGCTGC
This sequence comes from Streptomyces fructofermentans, assembly GCF_014651055.1. Taxonomy (GTDB): domain Bacteria; phylum Actinomycetota; class Actinomycetes; order Streptomycetales; family Streptomycetaceae; genus Streptomyces; species Streptomyces fructofermentans. Next base: position 55,942 of record NZ_BMWD01000027.1, on the reverse strand, counting down.
ACCTCGGCGGCGAAGCGCACCAGGTCGTCGACGGTCGACACGCCGTCCTTGGCCGGTGAGCCCTCCAGGGCCGTACCCGTCATCCCGAGCGGTTCGAGCACGGCCTGCCGCAGGTACTCGGCGAAAGGGATCCCGGTCACCTTCGCGATGTGGTCGCCGAGCTGCTCGAAACCCGCGTTGGAGTACAGCCGCCGCTGCCCGGGGGGCGCCGTCACCCGGTGCTCGTCGAAGGCGAGCCCGCTGGTGTGCGCGAGCAGGTGACGCACCGTCGAGCCCTCGGGCCCGGCCGGCTCGTCGAACTCGACGGCCCCCTCCTCGTACGCGACCAGCACGGCGTACGCCGCCAGCGGCTTGGTGACCGAGGCCAGCGGGAAGCGCCGCCCGGTCGGCCCGTGCGTGCCCCGCACGGTGCCGTCCGCCCGTACGACGGCCGCGGCGGCGGTGGGAACGGGCCAGTTCTCGATCAGGGCGAGGCTCTGCAAGGACATGGCCCCGAGCTTAGGAGACTCAGAACGTGAGGCGCATGAAGGGGTCGGGCTTGCGGGCGAAGCCCAGCGACGCGTACAGCGGCTCCGCGTCGGGCGACGTGGTGAGGTCGACCTGCGCCACGCCCTGCTCCCTGAACCACTCCACCAGCGCCTCCATGCAGGCGCGGGCGTACCCGCGGCGGCGGGCGTCCGGGTCCGTGGCCACGCTGAAGACGTAGCCGATCCGCCCGTGCGGGTTCCCCGCCCGCCCGATGCGGTACTCGACCGTCCCGACGACCAGCGCGGCCAGCGCGCCGGGCCGCCCGGGACGGTCCACGACGAAGGCCGCCAGCGTCTCCCGCGGATCGGCCAGCCGGCCGCGCAGCGTGGGCAGCGACTCCGCGTGCCAGGTGTCGGAGGTGTCCGCGCCGGCCAGGGAGTCGATCATCACCTGGCGCAGCCGGAGCAGTTCCTCGGCGTCCTCGGGCAGGGCACGGCGTACCGGAATCATGATCGGAACCGTAACGGCGGACTCCGGCGGGTGTCGCGGGATTTTCCGCCGGATCCGCTTGCTTGGAGTGCACTCCAAGGTTTTAGCGTGGAGGTCATGACGGTGATGGAGACCACGGCAACCACGGCCGACACCTGCGCGGGCCCGGAGCCGGCGGCCCGGCGTCCGGACGGCCGGGACCAGTACACGATCAGCGAGGTCGTCGCCTTCACCGGCCTGACGGCGCACACCCTGCGGTGGTACGAGCGGATCGGGCTGATGCCGCACATCGACCGCTCGCACACGGGCCAGCGCCGCTACACCAACCGCGACCTCGACTGGCTCGACCTCGTCGGCAAGCTGCGGCTGACCGGGATGCCGGTGGCCGGCATGGTGCGGTACGCGGAGATGGTGCGCGAGGGCGATCACACGTACACCGACCGCTTCGAGCTGCTGGAGGCGACGCGCAGGGACGTCCGGGAGCGGATCGCCGAGCTCCAGGACACCCTCGCGGTGCTCGACCGGAAGATCAATTTCTATGCGGACGCCGGGCGGGCCCTGGCGTCGGAGAGGTCCTGATGACGGACGGCACGCTCGCGAGGACACGGCTCGGCACCGGCGGCCCCGAGGTGGGGGTGCAGGGGCTCGGCTGCATGGGCATGAGTGCCGCGTACGGCCCGACGGACGCCGGCGAGGCGCGGGCCACCCTCGAGCGGGCGCTGGAACTGGGCGTGACGCTGTACGACACGGCGGACGCCTACGGCGCGGGCGCCAACGAGCGCTTCCTCGCCCCCTTCCTCAAGGCCCACCGCGACGAGGTGGCGGTCGCGACGAAGTTCGCGCTGACGATCCCGCCCGACGACCCGACGCGCCGGATCATCCGCAACGACGCCCCGTACGTCCGCCGGGCCGTGGAGGAGAGCCTGCGGCGCCTGGACGTCGACGTGATCGACCTCTACTACATGCACCGCCGGGACGTGGACGTGCCCGTGGAGGAGACCGTCGGCGTCATGGCCGACCTGGTCCGCGAGGGCAAGGTCAAGCACCTCGGCCTGAGCGAGGTCACGGGCGGCGAACTGCGCGCCGCGCAGCGGGTGCACCCGATCGCGGCCGTCCAGTCGGAGTGGTCGCTGTTCAGCAGGGACATCGAGGCGGGTGTCGTGCCGGCCGCCCGCGAACTGGGGGCGGCCCTGGTCCCGTACTCGCCGCTCGGCCGGGGTTTCCTCACCGGCTCCTTCGCCGACGCCGACACGGATCTCACCGAGGGCGACTTCCGCCGGCAGCTGCCGCGCTGCACGGGCTCGAACGCCGCGGCCAACGCGGCCCTGCTGGAGCCGGTGCGGGCCGTGGCCGCCGGGCACGGCGCGACGGTCGGGCAGGTCGCGCTCGCCTGGGTGCACCAGCAGGCCCTGGTCCACGGGCTCGCCGTGGTCCCGATCCCCGGCACCCGCAGCCGGACCAGGGTGGAGGAGAACACCGCGGCGACCCGCGTCGTCCTCACCGACGGCGAGATGGCCCTGCTGGAGCCGATCGCGTCGCAGGTGGCGGGCAACCGCTACGACGACATGGCGCTGACGTCGGCGGGCCGGGAGTAGCGAGGCCCGCCGCGGCACCGCGTGTCCGGACCCGCCCGGCCCGCGGTGCCCCCGCGCCTACAGCTCGGCCAGCAGTTCGGCCTTCTTCACGGAGAACTCCTCGTCGGTGACGAGTCCCGCCTCGTGCAGCTCCCCGAGGTGGCGGATGCGGTCGGCGATGTCGGCGGGGTCGCGCCGCGGCACCGAGGCCTCGGGCTTGGGCACGCCGGGCCCGGCCGCCCGCACCGCAGCGAGCACCGACGCGGCGAAGGGCAGGGACTCGTGCACCGGCCCGTAGCCGAGGCCGAACACGACGGCCGCCGGGTCCTGGTCGGCCTGCGCGGGCCGGCCCGTCGCCGGATCGCGGTGCAGGAGCCGAAGGTGCCCCTCGAAGACCTCGGGCGAGCGCCACTCCACGCCGCCGATGTCGGAGACGGCGAAGCTCTGGTCGCCGGCCTTCCACTTGGCGGAGGAGGCTCCGGTCCAGAACCACCGGAAGTGCACGGACCTGCCGTCGAAGGACGCCTTGCCGTCGTACGCCTTGAACTGCTGGGGCGCCTCGGGCGGCTGCACCAGGTAGCGCTCCGCGGGACCCGCGTCGGCGGGTGCGAGGAGCGAGCGCAGTTCGTCCGCGTAGTACTCGGCGAGCGTCTCGCGCTCGGCCGGCAGCACCAGCCGGTAGGGGTCGGAGGTCTCCTTGAGCTGTCCCGCGGCGGCCTCCATGAGAGGGTCCGCCCCCGGTCTCGGCTCGGCGCGCAGGACCACCGTCCCGCGTCTGCCGGGCGTCACAGTCACGGCCGCGATCGCGTCGAGCGGGATGCGGCGCTCACCGAGCGCCTGGAACAGCTTCGGCGTCCTGATCCCCCGTTCGAAGCGGATGAGCACGGAGTCGGACTCGAACTCCCAGGCGGCATGAAATCCGGCCAGTACGTCACCCATGCGGGCCATCGTATGCGGCATGCGCTTCCTAGTCCCCTCCCTGAGCAGACCGCACTTTCTTCGTTCTCTACGCGCGTCCGGCTCACACCGTGCCGGACAAACCCTTCCGGCACCCGTCATCCTTGTGTGCGCAGCGCACCGCGCGGTACGCGCCGATACCGATCTCGGCGAAGTTGCGCAGGCTCTCGGTGCCCGGCTCGAAATAGCCGCCGTGGCCCTTGGCGCCCTGCGCCGACAGCACCCGCGCCCCGAACGCCCTGGACATCGGATCGGCCCCGTGGCCGAGCCCGCCGACCTCCAGGTGCGGCACGTCCTGGATCCAGTCGTCCGCGTCCCGTGTGGCCCACACGCGCGCCGAGGTCCGCAGGTTCGCGGCCTTCTCGACCCGCATGCCGGGGCTGCCCGCCACCGCTATGTCGGAGACCCTGGCGGGCAGCGAGGGCGCGGCGACCCCGCAGACCACCGAGCCGTAGCTGTGGCAGTAGAGGGCCACCCGCGAGTGGCCGGGCAGCGCCCGGACCAGGGCGCCGAGACGGACCGCGCCCTCCTCGGCCCGGATGCCGGTGGCCGCGTCCATGCCGAGCCCGCTGGGCGAGGTGTAGTCGGCCCACGCGATCACGGCCGTGTGCGCCCGCGGGTCGGCCGACCGCTCCTCGTCGTACAGGGCCTTCGCCATGCCGACGGGCGCCGAGTACTGGCGTTCCGTGCGCTGGAAGGTGAGCAGGTCGGTGTCGACGCCGGGGACCACGACCGAGACCCGGTCGGCACGGTCGAGGTCTCCGAAGACCTCCGCGACCCGGCCGGGGCCCAGGGGGTCGAAGGCGAGGATGCGGCGGTCCCCGCTCATCAGCGCCTCGTACCGCTCCATCCGGCGGCCCGCGTCGCGCTGGCCGGTCGCCGAGAGCCGCTGGTCGTGCAGGCGGGTCAGTTCGACCTTGCGTGCCTGGTCGAGGGCGATGCGGTTGGCGCGGTAGCGGAGTTCGGCCGGGGCCCCGTTCATGTTGCCCACCGCGAGCGGGTAGCGGGCGGCGAGCCGGGCGCTCTGGCGCGCGTCGAGCGAGGCGAAGAAGTCGGCCAGCCGCGCGGGCGTCGTGCGGTCCAGGTCGGGCAGTCGGTGTCCGCCCATGTGGCCCCGTTCCCAGGCCGACTGCGAGGCACCGAGGGGCGTCGCCGCCCCCTGGTGGTTGCGCACGGCCGTCCAGCCGGTGGTCGCGAGCATCACGAACACCACGGCCAGCGCGAGCAGCATGCGCCAGACGTTGAGTTGCGGGGTGGAGTCGAAGGAAGTCACTGGGAGGACACACTAGGAGAACGGGGGAGGCTCGCGTTAACCGAGTGAGGCGGATCACGTTTCCCCTGGGGTAATTGGGGCAAAGCGGACCGGGTTCACGGCAGGCCTTGATGCTGTGTGCGCTGCTCCGCGCTCCCCGCGCAGGGGCCCGGCGACCGTGTGTGCGGCAGGAGTTACCGCGTGTCCGGAACCCCGCCGGAGCGGTCCGTGCGCCAGTCCCGCGCGAGCGCGGGAATCACCTGGTCGAGGTGCGAGGCGGTCAACTCGCGCAGCGCCGCCACGCTGAAGTCGTCGCCGGCCCCCCACAGTCGGCCGGCGAGCCGCATCACACCGCCGAACAGGGCCACCGCGACCCGTGGGCGGGGGTCCGCGTCCACGTCGAGGCCCTCACGCTCCGCGATCACCCGGGCGATCTCCTCCTCCAGTCCCTCCTGGCGGCACAGGTGGGCGGCGAGCAGCACGGGCGTCGACTCGATCAACTGGAACGTGCGCATGTGCAGTTCGATCGGCACCACGGCCTCGATGGCCTCCCCGATCGTGTCCCAGTTCGCCATGACGGCGTTGCGCAGCGCCTCCAACGGGGTCTCGTGGGCGGGGCGTTGGCGCACCGCCTCGACGAAGTGCGACTCGGACATCCGCTGCACGGCGAAGGCGGCGTCCTCCTTGCCCGCGAAGTACCGGAAGAACGTGCGCTGCGAGACGTCGACGGCCTCCACGATCTCGTCCACGGTCGTCCGCTCGTAGCCCTGGCTGGTGAACAGCTCCAGCGCGGCCCGTACGAGCGCGTCCCGGGTGCGCCTCTTCTTGCGTTCGCGCAGCCCCGGCCGCGGCGCCGTGTCCATGGGTCCCCTTTTCGTTCCTGCGACGGGCACCCCGGTGTCCACCCGTGAACCCGGCCCGCAACTCCGGTGACGTGACAGTTACCGAATTGTGAATCGGTTTGTCAATTGTCAGTGACTGTCACTAGCCTCGCGCCATGACTAGTCAGACCACCGTCGACACGACGGGACCGGCCGACAAGGCCCCGGCCGCCGCCTCCGGTCCGACCCCGGGCAAGGGTCTGCGGGGCCACCCCTGGTACACGCTGTTCACCGTGGCCGTGGGCGTGATGATGGTGGCCCTGGACGGCACCATCGTGGCGATCGCGAACCCCGCGATCCAGAAGGACCTGAGCGCGACCTTCGCCGACGTCCAGTGGATAACCAACGGCTACTTCCTGGCGCTCGCGGTCGCGCTCATCACCGCGGGCAAGCTCGGTGACCGCTTCGGGCACCGCCAGACGTTCCTCATCGGCGTGGTCGGCTTCGCCGCCGCCTCGGGGGCCATCGGCCTGTCCGACAGCATCGCCTTCGTGGTCGTCTTCCGCGTCTTCCAGGGCCTGTTCGGAGCGCTGCTCATGCCGGCCGCGCTCGGCCTGCTGCGCGCCACGTTCCCGGCCGAGAAGCTGAACATGGCGATCGGCATCTGGGGCATGGTCATCGGTGCCTCCACCGCGGGCGGCCCGATCCTCGGCGGTGTCCTCGTCGAGCACGTGAGCTGGCAGTCCGTCTTCTTCATCAACGTGCCGGTCGGCATCCTCGCCGTCGTCCTCGGCGCGCTGTTCCTCGTCGACCACCGCGCCGACAAGGCACCCCGCTCGTTCGACCTGCTCGGCATCGGACTGCTGTCCGGCGCCATGTTCTGCCTGGTCTGGGCGCTCATCAAGGCCCCCGCGTGGGGCTGGGGCGACGGACTCACCTGGACCTTCCTGCTCGTCTCGGTCCTCGGCTTCGCGCTGTTCGCCGTCTGGGAGACCAAGGTCCGCGAGCCGCTCGTGCCGCTCGGCCTCTTCCGCTCCGTACCGCTGTCGGCCGGTGTCGTCCTGATGGTGCTCATGGCCATCGCCTTCATGGGCGGGCTCTTCTTCGTCACCTTCTACCTGCAGAACGTGCACGGCATGAGCCCGATCGACGCGGGCCTGCACCTGCTGCCGCTGACCGGCATGATGATCGTCGGCTCGCCGCTCGCCGGGGCGCTCATCAGCAAGACGGGTCCGCGCGTCCCGCTCGCGGGCGGCATGGCGCTGACGGCCGTCGCGATGTTCGGTGTGTCGACGCTGGAGACGGACACGGGCAGCGGGCTCATGTCCCTGTGGTTCGCGCTGCTCGGCCTCGGCCTCGCGCCCGTGATGGTCGGTGCCACCGAGGTCATCGTGGGCAACGCCCCGATGGAGCTCTCCGGTGTGGCCGGCGGACTCCAGCAGGCCGCCATGCAGATCGGCGGCAGCCTCGGCACGGCGGTCCTGGGCGCCGTGATGGCCTCCAAGGTCGACAGCGACCTCGCGGGCAACTGGGCGGCCGCGGGGCTCCCGAAACTCACGCCGGAGCAGCACGGCCAGGCCGCGGAGGCGGTCCAGGTCGGCGCCCCGCCCGTGGCTCCGGGCACGCCGCCGGAGATCGCCGCGAAGATCACGGACGTCGCGCACGACACGTTCATCTCCGGCATGAGCCTCGCGAGCCTCGTCGCCGCGGGCGTCGCCGTGGTGGCCGTCTTCGTCGCCTTCCTCACCAAGAAGGGCGAGAACGCGGAAGCGGGCGCGGGAGTCGGGCACATCTAGTCCCGGACCTCCGTCCCGAAGGCCCCGCCGGGCGAACCCGGCGGGGCTTTCGCTCATCCGGGTGACACCGTCCCGTCCGACTGTCATACCGAAGGCGTCGCGGGTCAGAGTGCTTCCGACCGGGCCCCGGGTGTCGGGCGGTTCGGTGGGCGGCGGCGTGCCGCCGGAGGGGGGCGGCACGCCGCCGAAGCCGAAGGAGGCCCGTTCCGGGGCCGGTTGGGGAACGGGCGAGTCTGAAGCGCGAGGCGCGGGGTACCCGGGGAGTGAGCCCGAACCGGCCACCATGAGGCCGGCTCACAGGTCCAGGGAGTTGATGATGGCGGGCTTCAGCCACACCACGCGCAAGCACCCCCGCTCACGTCGCCGTACGAGGTCACGGAGCGGGCCGGACCGCGCGACGCTCGGGATCATCGGAGTCATCTGCGCGATCGCGGGATTCTTCGTGCTGGGGATCGTCCTCGGCCCCGTCGCGGTCGTCTGCGGCTGGCTGGCCATGGGGCGCCGCTGGAACGGCGCCCGCCCGCTGCCCGCACTGGTTGCCCTGGTGCTGGGCGCGATCGACACCGTTCTGGCGATCCTGTGGATCGCCGGGACGGCGGGCCCCGGAAGCGGACTGCTCTGAGGGCCGTCCCGGACCCCGGGACGACACAGGACCGTGTCCCCGCACCCCGCGAAGGGGGGTGCGGGGACACGCCCGCGGGCGGCGCCCACGGTGACCGCCCGTCACGCCCGTTCCCCGGCGGCCGGCTCCGGGGGCCGCGGGACGACCGCTCCCGGGGCGGCCGCCGCGACGGCTCCGGGTACGGCACCCGGTACGGCACCCGGTACGGCTGTGAATGCGGCGACCTGGGTCCGCAGGGCCTTCACCTCCGCCGTGAGCGCCTCGATCGCCGCGGTCTGCCGGCGCTCCTCCTCGTCGTCCGACTCGAACCGCGAGATGAACCAGGCCGCGATGTTGGCGGTCACCACACCGAGCAGGGCGATCCCGGAGAGCATCAGCCCGACGGCGATCATCCGGCCGAGCCCGGTCGTCGGCGAGTGGTCCCCGTAGCCCACGGTCGTCATCGTCGTGAACGCCCACCACACCGCGTCGCCCAGCGTTCGGATGTTCCCGTCGGCGGACTCCCGCTCGACGGACAGCACGGCGAGCGAACCGAACATCAGCAGCGCCACCACCGCGCCGACCACGTACGTGGTGAGCTGGATCTGCGGGGCCGTGCGGGCACGCTGCCCGACGAGCAGCAGCGTGGAGACCAGCCTCAGCAGCCGCAGCGGCTGGATCAGCGGCAGCAGCACAGCGCACAGATCGAGCCAGTGGGTCCGGACGAACTCCCGGCGCCGCTCGGCGAGGGCGAGCCGCACGAGGTAGTCCGCGGCGAACAGGCCCCACACCCCCCACTCCACGGCGGTGCACGCCAGGGCGACCTCGAGGCGTGCGCCGGGCCACACGATCGGCACGGCGTACGCGACCGCGAACACCACAGCCAGCCCCAGCAGCGGACGCTGCGTGGCCCGCTCCCAACGGTCCTGCGCCGATATCACCTTCATGCGCGCATCGTAGGAAACGCGAGGGGGCGACGGGCCCGCGGCCCGTCGCCCCCTCGCTCCGAACGGTGTGCCTAGGCGTCGCCGCCCGCGGGGCCGGGGTCGGCGGCCGCCACGTCCAGCAGCTGGTACCGGTCGATCGCCTGCTTCAGCACCGAGCGGTCGACCTTGCCCTCGCGGGCCAGCTCGGTGAGCACGCCCACCACGATCGACTGCGCGTCGATGTGGAAGAACCGCCGGGCGGCACCGCGCGTGTCCGCGAAGCCGAACCCGTCCGCGCCAAGCGACTGGTAGGTGCCCGGCACCCAGCGGGAGATCTGGTCGGGCACGGACCGCATCCAGTCGGAGACGGCCACGAAGGGCCCCTCGGCCCCCGACAGCTTCCGCGTCACATAGGGGACCCGCTGCTCCTCCTCCGGGTGCAGCAGGTTGTGCCGCTCGACCTCGACGGCCTCGCGCCGCAGCTCGTTCCAGGAGGTCGCCGACCAGACGTCGGCCCTGACGTCCCAGTCCTCGGCGAGCATCCGCTGCGCCTCGACCGCCCACGGCACGGCCACGCCGGACGCCATGATCTGCGCCGGGATCGATCCCGCCGTGCCCGGCGCGTAGCGGTGGATGCCCTTCAGGATGCCCTCGACGTCCACGTCCTCCGGCTCGGCCGGGTGCTGGATCGGCTCGTTGTAGACGGTGAGGTAATAAAAGACGTCCTCGCTGTCCGGGCCGTACATCCTGCGCAGCCCGTCCTGGACGATGTGCGCGATCTCGAATCCGTAGGCCGGGTCGTACGCGACGCAGCCCGGGTTGGTCGAGGCGAGCAGCTGCGAGTGGCCGTCCGCGTGCTGGAGTCCCTCACCGGTCAGTGTCGTACGCCCGGCGGTCGCACCCAGTACGAAACCGCGCGCCAACTGGTCGGCCATCTGCCAGAACTGGTCGCCGGTGCGCTGGAAACCGAACATGGAGTAGAAGACGTAGACCGGGATCAACGGCTCGCCGTGCGTCGCGTACGCCGAGCCGGCCGCGATCAGCGAGGCCGTGCAGCCCGCCTCCGAGATGCCGTCGTGCAGCATCTGCCCGGTCGGCGACTCCTTGTACGCGAGCAGCAGTTCACGGTCCACGGACTCGTACTGCTGGCCGAGCGGGTGGTAGATCTTCGCGCTCGGGAACAGCGAGTCCATGCCGAACGTGCGGTACTCGTCGGGGGCGATCGGCACGAACCGCTTGCCGATCTCCTTGTCCCGCATGAGGTCCTTGAGCAACCGCACGAACGCCATGGTGGTGGCGATGGACTGCTGGCCCGAGCCCTTCTTCGCGTTCGCGTACAGCTTGTCCCCGGGCAGTGCGAGGGGCTTCGCCCGCACGACGCGCGTCGGGACGTACCCGCCGAGCCCGTTGCGGCGGTCGTGCATGTACTGGATCTCCTCGGAGTCCCGGCCCGGGTGGAAGTACGGCGGCGCGCCGGACTCCAGCTCCTTGTCGGAGATCGGCAGGTGCAGCCGGTCGCGGAATCCCTTGAGGTCGGCGACCGTCAGCTTCTTCATCTGGTGCGTCGCGTTGCGGCCCTCGAAGTTCGGGCCGAGCGTCCAGCCCTTGACCGTCTGCGCCAGGATCACCGTCGGCTGGCCCTTGTGCTCCTTGGCCGCCGAGAACGCCGCGAAGATCTTCTTGTGGTCGTGGCCGCCGCGGCCGAGGTGCAGGACCTGGTCGTCGGTCATGTTCTCGACCATGGCCCGCAGCCGGTGGTCGTCACCGAAGAAGTGCTCGCGGATGTACGCGCCGGTCTCGGTGGCGTACGTCTGGAACTGGCCGTCGGGCGTGGTGTTCAGCCGGTTGACGAGCACGCCGTCGCGGTCCTGCGCGAGCAGCGGGTCCCAACTGCGGTCCCACACCAGCTTGACGACGTTCCAGCCGGCGCCGCGGAACTGCGACTCCAGCTCCTGGATGATCTTCCCGTTGCCGCGCACCGGACCGTCGAGGCGCTGGAGGTTGCAGTTCACCACGAAGGTGAGGTTGTCCAGGCCCTCGCGGGCGGCGATGGACAACTGCCCGAGCGACTCCGGCTCGTCCATCTCGCCGTCGCCGAGGAACGCCCATACGTGCGACTTGGAGGTGTCCGCGATGCCGCGCGCCTCCATGTAGCGGTTCATGCGCGCCTGGAAGATCGCGCCGAGCGGGCCGAGTCCCATCGAGACGGTCGGGAACTCCCAGAAGTCCGGCATCAGCCGCGGGTGGGGGTACGAGGACAACCCGTACGGAGCCCTGGACTTCTCCTGGCGGAACGCGTCGAGCTGCTGCTCGGAGAGCCGGTCCAGGAGGAACGCGCGGGCGTAGATGCCGGGGGAGGCGTGCCCCTGGAAGAAGATCTGGTCGCCGCCGTCGCCCTTGTCCTTGCCCCGGAAGAAGTGGTTGAAGCCCACGTCGTAGAGGGAGGCGGAGGACGCGAAGGTGGCGATGTGGCCACCGACCCCGATACCGGGGCGCTGGGCCCTGGACACCATCACGGCCGCGTTCCAGCGGGTCGCGTTGAGGATGCGCCGCTCGATCTCCTCGTTGCCGGGGAAGAACGGCTCGTCCTTGGTGGCGATCGTGTTGACGTAGTCCGTGCTGCGCATCTCGGGCACGGCCACGCGCTTCTCACGGGCCCGTTCGATCAGCCGGAGCATGAGGTAGCGGGCCCGTTCCCGGCCGCGCTGGTCCACGGCGGCGTCGAGGGAGTCGAGCCACTCCTGCGTCTCTTCGGGATCGAAGTCAGGGACCTGACTCGGAAGGCCGCCAATGATGATCGGATTGCGATCGGGTCCGGAAGCCACGCTGTTCCTTCGCTCTCGGGGGCCGCTTTTCTTGGTTCTGTGTCGGCTGTTTCTCTGGTTTCCTGGGTGTCTGCACCGTCCCCCATCGTGTACCTAGGGAACCGAAACGTCATCTCTACCGAGAGGTAACCGAGGCGTTCGACCCGCCCCACCGGGGGCAGGCCCGGCAAATCGCCACGATACGCCCGGGTCATGACGCGTACCGCAAAGCCATTCGAGTCTCGTACCCTCATAGGGTTCCGAAATTCACAAAGCGGGCACAGTGGTGTGGTGTGCGTCACCAATGCCCGTGATTCCCATGGCGGGAGTTGCGGCGACACGGTCGGGATCGTCACCGTTTCGGCGGTCTCGACGGCCGGGTACTTGCGCGATCCGCCCCGCCCGTGTGGACTACGGCCAATGCTGCGCGCACGCGCGTGGCTTGAACTTCCCCAGGCTCCCGGCTTCGCCCGGGTACGGGGAGGACCCCATTACCGAACATGATCAGGAGGCAACCCGTGAGCGCGACCGCGGACCACGCGGAGGAACGGACGAGCCTGGCCGCCAGGCTGGGATTCCAGCCCGAGCAGGTGGTCCAGGAGATCGGCTTCGACGACGACGTCGACCAGGAGCTCCGCGAGGCCATTGAAGAAGTCATCGGCAGTGAGCTCATGGACGAGGAGTACGACGACGTCGCCGACGCCGTGGTGCTCTGGTTCCGTGACGACGACGGCGACCTGACGGATGCGCTGGTGGACGCCACCACGTACGTCGAAGAGGGCGGCGCCGTCCTGCTGCTGACGCCGAAGACCGGCCGAGACGGCTATGTGGAGCCCAGCGACATCGCCGAAGCCGCGACGACCGCGGGTCTGTCCCAGACCAAGAGCATCAGCGTGGGCAAGGACTGGAGTGGCACCAGGCTGGCGACACCGAAGGCGGCGGCCAGGAAGCGCTGAGCCGCAGTCGACGTCACAGAGGCCCCCGCCGACCCAGGTCGGCGGGGGCCTCGCTCATGGGCGGGGGCGGGGCGCTGCGTAGGGTGGGCGTCACCCGAACAGCCTGATGGAAGGGACACAGGACGATGACGATCGAGGTCGGCGACAAGGCCCCGGACTTCGAGCTCAGGGACAACCACGGCGCCACCGTGCGGCTCTCCGACTTCCGCGGCGCGAAGAACGTGGTGCTGCTCTTCTACCCGTTCGCCTTCACCGGCGTCTGCACCGGCGAGCTGTGCGCCCTGCGCGACAACCTGCCGAGGTTCTCCGACCGGGACACCCAGGTGCTCGCCGTCTCGAACGACTCGATCCACACGCTGCGCGTCTTCGGGGAGCAGGAGGGGCTGGAGTACCCGCTGCTGTCCGACTTCTGGCCGCACGGCGAGGTCTCGCGCGCCTACGGCGTCTTCGCCGAGGACAAGGGCTGCGCGGTGCGCGGCACCTTCGTCATCGACAAGGAGGGCGTGGTCCGGTGGACCGTCGTCAACGGCCTGCCCGACGCGCGTGACCTGAACGAGTACGTGGCGGCCCTCGACACCCTGTGACCCGACACATCGGGATTCTTCGCGTGCAGGGCCTGCGGTGACCGGGAACCCGTCACTAGGATCGGCACGTTGATCCGATACCAGCGCAGTACGGGGCTTCCCGCCCCTGGACACCAATGGGAGGACTCGTGGGAGTCAGCCTCAGCAAGGGCGGCAACGTATCGCTGACCAAGGAGGCCCCGGGCCTCACCGCGGTCATCGTCGGTCTGGGGTGGGACGTCCGTACCACCACCGGTACCGATTTCGACCTCGACGCCAGCGCCATCCTGACGAACACGGAGGGCAAGGTCAGCAGCGACGCCAACTTCGTGTTCTTCAACAACCTCAAGAGCCCGGACGGCTCGGTCGAGCACACCGGCGACAACATCACCGGTGAGGGCGAGGGCGACGACGAGCAGATCAAGGTCAACCTCGCCGCCGTCCCGGCGGACATCGAGAAGATCGTCTTCCCGGTCTCGATCTACGACGCCGAGAACCGCCAGCAGTCGTTCGGCCAGGTCCGCAACGCGTTCATCCGCGTCGTGAACCAGGCGGGCGAGGCGGAACTCGCCCGGTACGACCTCTCCGAGGACGCCTCGACGGAGACCGCGATGGTCTTCGGCGAGCTGTACCGGCACGGGGCGGAGTGGAAGTTCCGCGCCATCGGCCAGGGCTACGCCTCGGGCCTGCGCGGCATCGCGCAGGACTTCGGCGTCAACGTCTGACCGTCTCGGGGCGGGTGCCCGGTTCCCTGCGGAGCCGGCGCCCGACCCCACCCGGGCACCCCCTCGTCCCTCCGGGGCGGCGGTGGGCGCCCGCCGATTCACCGCACGCCGACCGGCGCCGCACACTTCTCGTGCGGCGCCGGTCCTGCTCGACAACCCAACGGCTTGACCGGGGAGGACAAGGATCATGGGCGTCACGCTCGCCAAGGGGGGCAATGTCTCCCTCTCCAAGGCCGCACCGAATCTCACCCAGGTGATGATCGGGCTCGGCTGGGACGCGCGCTCCACCACCGGAGCCCCTTTCGACCTCGACGCCAGCGCACTGATGTGCAACGCGGGGCGGGTGCTCGGTGACGAGTGGTTCATCTTCTACAACCAGCTCACGAGTCCGGACGGCTCGGTGGAGCACACCGGCGACAACCTCACCGGTGAGGGCGACGGCGACGACGAGTCCATCCTGATCGACCTCTCCCGGGTGCCGGTCAATGTGGAGAAGATCGTCTTCCCGGTCTCCATCCACGAGGCCGACAACCGCGGCCAGACCTTCGGCCAGGTCAGCAACGCGTTCATCCGCGTCGTCAACCAGGCCGACGGCCAGGAACTCGCCCGCTACGACCTCTCCGAGGACGCCTCCACCGAGACCGCGATGATCTTCGGCGAGGTCTACCGCTACGGCGGCGAGTGGAAGTTCCGGGCGGTGGGCCAGGGATACGCCTCGGGCCTGCGGGGCATCGCCATGGACTTCGGGGTCAACGTCTCGTAAAGCCGGGCCTCGGCGGCCGGCACCGGCCGATCCGGTGAACGGCCGCCCTGCCCGGAAAGGGCTGTTCTCCCTGGTGCGCACGGTGCGTCATGGGTATCCGTACCCCCTGGGGGCGCGGCTCCACGGACGAGATGGGCCCGGCCCGCTCGCCCGGTGGGTCCGCCCTCTAGACTTCGTGGTCAACGTTTCGTAAAGCCGGGTACGGCGGGGGGTGAACCCTCTCCGGACTTCGTCCGGGGGTAGCCCCCCAACTCACGATTGGGTAGCCAGTGGTTCTGAAAACCTTCGGCTGGTCGTTCGCGGTCACCGCGCTCGGCCTGGTCGCAGCGGTGCTGATCGACGGATGGACCGCGTTCGGGATCGTATTGATCCTTTCCATCCTCGAGATCTCGCTGTCCTTCGACAACGCGGTGGTCAACGCCGGAATCCTGAAGAAGATGAGCCCCTTCTGGCAAAAGATCTTCCTCACCATCGGCATTCTCATCGCCGTCTTCGGAATGCGGCTCGTCTTCCCCGTCGTCATCGTCGCGGTCAGCGCGTCGCTCGGTCCCATCGAGGCCGTCGACCTGGCGCTGAACAACCCGACGCGCTACGAGGAACTCGTCACCGACGCCCACCCGTCCATCGCGGCGTTCGGCGGCATGTTCCTGCTGATGATCTTCCTCGACTTCATCTTCGAGGACCGTGACATCAAGTGGCTCGGCTGGCTGGAGCGCCCGCTCGCGAAGCTCGGCAAGGTCGACATGCTGTCGGTCTGCATCGCGCTGATCGTCCTGCTGGCCTCGTCCCTGACCTTCGCCAAGAACGCGCACCTGCACGCCGGTCACGCCGACAAGGCGGAGACGGTCCTGCTCGCCGGCGTCGCCGGTCTGGTCACCTACCTGGTGGTCGGCGGACTCTCCAGCTTCTTCGAGAACCGCCTGGAGGAGGAGGAAGAGCGCGAGCACGAGGCCGAGGAGGAGGCCAGGCGCAGCGGCAAGGAGGTCTCCGCCGTCGCACTCGCCGGCAAGGCGGCCTTCTTCATGTTCCTGTACCTCGAGGTCCTGGACGCGTCCTTCTCGTTCGACGGCGTCATCGGCGCCTTCGCCATCACCAACGACATCGTCCTGATGGCCCTCGGCCTCGGCATCGGCGCCATGTACGTCCGGTCGCTCACGGTCTACCTGGTCCGCCAGGGCACCCTGGACGACTACGTCTACCTGGAGCACGGCGCCCACTACGCGATCGGCGCGCTGGCCGCGATCCTCCTGATCACCATCCAGTACCAGATCAACGAGGTCATCACGGGCCTGGTCGGCGTGGTCCTGATCGCCTGGTCCTTCTGGTCCTCCGTCCGCCGCAACAAGGCGCTCGCGGAGGCCGAGGGGAAGGCCGACGCCTCGGGCGACAAGTCGGAAGTCTCGTCCGGGGTGTGACACGGGTCCTGTTGAGGAACGCTCACTGAGGGGCGGCCGCGGGGGGTCTCGCGGCCGCCTCCGTGCGTCGGGCCGTACGGCCGGCGCGAAGAAGAGGCGTGGGGGGCGGGAATGGGCTTCTGGGAAGGCTTGTGGCGCGGACGGTCGACACAGTTCGACTCGGGCAGCGCGGCGACCAACGCCATAGAACTGACCAAACGGCATCAGACCATCTCGCTCAGCAAGCAGGGCGCGGACACCGGCAACCTCCGCGTCAACCTCTCCTGGCGGATGCGCACCTCGGACATAGGCGGCCCCCACCGGGGCAGCCTGCTGCGCCACCCCTTCCAGGCGTTCAAGCCGGAAGTGGTGCAGGCGCACACCCAGAGCATGGTCAACGTCGACCTGGACCTCGGGTGCATGTACGAACTCACCGACGGCACCAAGGGCGTGGTGCAGCCGCTGGGCGGCTTCTTCGGCGAACTGAACACGGCTCCCTACGTGAAGCTCAGCGGCGACGACCGCTTCGGCTCCGGCTCCGGCGAGACGATCTTCGTCAACCTCGACCACCGCGAGCAGATCAAGCGGCTCCTGGTGTTCGTGTACATCTACGACCAGACACCGGCCTTCGACCGCACCCACGCGATAGTGACGCTGTACCCGAGCAACGGCCCCAGGATCGAGGTCGGCCTCGACGAGCGGCACCCCCAGGCCAGGTCCTGTGCGGTCGTCATGATCGAGAACGTGCGGAACGAACTCGTGGTGCGTCGCGAGGTGAAGTTCGTGTACGGCTTCCAGGCAGAGCTGGACCGGCTCTACGGCTGGGGACTCCAGTGGGGCCGCGGCTTCAAGGCGAAGGCCGACCGCTGACGGGGCGCCACCGCCGGGGCCGGCGGACGGGCACGCCTGGACACGGCGCCCGGCCCGACGACACGCACGGCGCCCGCCGGGCGCGCGGGGCCCGGCCGGACGGCGACGGTGACCGCGGGCTCGGGTCGGTCGACGACCGCGGGTTCGGGTTCGGGCGTGGCCCCGACGCCGGACGCGAGGCCGGGCCCGACTCCGGCCGTGGTGCCGCCCCGGACGGCGGCCGCGGGTTCGGTTCCGTCGCCGACCGTGAGCCCGGGCTTCGGCCTGGGCCTGGGCCCGACGCCGCACGCGAGGTCGGCCCCGACTCCGGCCGTGGTGCCGCCCCGGACAGTGGCCGCGGTGCAGCCCCCGACAGTCGTCGCGAGGCCGAGCCGGGCCGTGGCCGCGGGCTCGGGCCGGAGGGCGGCCCCGGGCTCAAGCCCCGCGGTGGCCGTGGGGCAGGGGCCGACGGCGGCCGTGGGCTCGAATCGGCCGGTGGCCACCGGATCGGGGGCGGCGGCCCCGAGGTGTGCGCCGCGGGCCGGGCGGGGTCCCGCCGGGCGGTGACGCGTGCCCTCGCCGGGCAGGCGCCCCCGTGCCGGTCAGCGGCCGATGAACTGCGGTCCCTGCGGCGGCAGCTTGAAGTCCGGATCGGGCAGCGTGCCGACCGGCTGCGGGTAGCCGTACCCCGACGGCGCGGCGGCGGGCTGGGCCGGAGCCGGCGGCGGATAGCCGTAGCCCGGCTGGCTCGTGGGCTGCGGATACCCGTACGCGGGCTGCGTGGGCGGCGGCTGCTGCCGGGTGGGCTCCGGGCCCGCGGCGGCCGGGGGATAGCCGTAGGCGGGCTGGACGGGCTGCTGGGGCACCTGCGGCGGCTGCTCGGGGGGCAGCGGCCCGGAGCCGGCCGCGACCCGCTCCTCCTCCGCCTCGGACTCGTCCACCGAGATGCCGAAGTCGGAGGCCAGGCCCTTCAGGCCGTTCGAGTAGCCCTCGCCGAGCGCCCGGAACTTCCAGCCCTCGCCCCGCCGGTACAGCTCACCGCAGATCAGCGCGGTCTCCCGGCCGGTCTGCGGCGTGATGTCGAAGCGGGCCATCGGCTCGGAATCGGGGACGGAGGCGTCGTACAGCAGGATGCGCAGCGCGCTGACCCGGTCGAAGGTGACACCCTCGGCCGAGGCGACGAGCAGGATGCGGCCCACCTCGGGGTCGACACCCGACAGCTCCGACTGGATCGTGTCGGTGAGCCCGTCGGCCACCCGCTTCTTGCCGAGCCGCCAGACCTTGCCGGAGGGGTGCCGGGGCTGGTTGTAGAAGACGAAGTCCTCGTCGGATCGCACACGACCGTCGGGTCCCAGCAGGAGCGCCGAGGCGTCCACGTCCGGAGCGCCCCGTCCCGGTGTCCAGCGCAGCACGGCGCGTACCGCCGTGGCCTCCAGCGGGACGTTCGACCCTTTCAGCATCGCGTGCGTCATACGGTCATCCTGCCTTCTGGGGCCTGGTCACGACAACGTGGGGTGCGCTCCGTGGTGCCGGGTACCCGGCAGGGCGACACAATCGTGTGCGCGTCCGTTACCTGAACTTCATGCCCGATGGGAACCCTTGTCATGGATACCTACGTACTATTACCGGCCATATATCGTCAGCCCTTCTAGCCGCCCCGGGGGAGACTCATGCGTCATTTCGGGCACGTTGCCCCTGAGGTGCGGGAACGCCTCTTCCACCGGGAGCCGTGCGACTTCACCGCGGACTCCCCGGCCCGAGTGCTGGCCGCGGCCCTCGGCGCCACCCTCTACAGCCCCGCGACCAGGCCCCGACTGGCCGACGACATCGTGAAGCAGACCCGGCGCGGTGTCGTCTCGATGGTGCTGTGCCTGGAGGACTCGATCGACGACGCCGAGGTCCCCGACGCCGAGGCGAACCTTGTCCGGCAGTTCGGCCTCCTCGCCGAACAGTGTGCGGACACGGAGCTGCCGCTGCTCTTCATCCGGGTCAGGGCGCCCGAGCAGATCCCCGACCTGGTCCGGCGGCTCGGCACCTCGGTCCGGCTGCTGTCCGGATTCGTGCTGCCGAAGTTCACCGAGGAGCGGGGCATCCCGTTCCTGGAGTCGCTCACCTCGGCCGAGGCCGCGAGCGGACGGCGCCTGTTCGCGATGCCCGTCCTCGAATCGCCCGACCTGCTGTACCGGGAGTCGCGCGGGGAGACCCTCGCCGGGATCTTCCGGGCCGTCGACAAGTACCGGGACCGGGTGCTCGCGCTGCGGCTCGGCGTCACCGACTTCTGCTCGGCGTACGGACTCCGCAGGGCGCCCGACATGACCGCGTACGACGTGCAGATCGTGGCGTCGGTGATCGCCGACGTGGTGAACGTGCTGGGACGGGCCGACGGCACCGGGTTCACCGTGACCGGGCCCGTCTGGGAGTACTTCCGGGTCCAGGAGCGCATGTTCAAGCCGCAACTGCGCCGCAGCCCCTTCAGCCCCGAGGCGGAGGACCTGCGCGCGGCGCTGATCGAGCACGACATGGACGGGCTGCTGCGGGAGATCTCCCTGGACCGGGCCAACGGGCTGCTGGGCAAGACCTGCATCCACCCCTCGCACGTCCCGCCGGTGCACGCGCTGTCCGTCGTGAGCCACGAGGAGTTCAGCGACGCCCAGGACATCCTGCGCCCCGACCGCTGCGGGGGCGGTGTGCTCCGGTCCGCGTACACGAACAAGATGAACGAGGTGAAGCCGCACCGCGCCTGGGCCGAGCGGACCCTCCAGCGCGCCGAGGTCTTCGGCGTCGCCAACGAGGACATCGGTTTCGTGGAGCTGCTCGCCGCCGGAATCCCCGGCTGACCCACCCGCACACACCCAAGGAATCCATGAACAACGCTGTGAACGACGGGGCCGGGGCCGGGACGGGTGCCGGCCCCGGGGCCGGAGCACGCCCCGACACCGGGTCCGCCTCCGGGCCGGAGGCCGAACCGGGCCCGGGCCCCGACCCCGGCTCCTCGGCGGGGTCCGGCCGGTCGGGCGCCACCCGGTCGGCGCAAGGCGTACGGCCCGGGCTCGGCGTGTGGTCCGCGACGGGGTTCCGGGCCTCGGACGCGACCGCCGGCCAGGCCGACGGCGGCCCGGACGCGACCGCCGCGCGGGCCGACGGCGGCCCGGGCACGGGCGCCGCGCTCCCGGCGGCCGGGGTGTGGTCCGGGTCCTGGGTCGCCGAGAGGCTCGGCGTCGAACTCGTCGGCGACGAGGGACTCGGCGAACTCCTGGGACTGGCCCTGCGCCGCAACCCCAAGCGGGCGCACCTGCTCGTCTCCCACGTGCTGGGCAAGCACGTCCCGCAGTCGCCCGCCGTCGTGTACGGGCACGGCTTCGCGCTCGGTCTGCGGGTTCGCGAGCTGCTCGGCCGGGACGAGGCCGGCCGTTCCGTCGTCCTCGGCTACGCCGAGACGGCCACCGGGCTCGGCCACGCGGTCGCGGACGGCCTCGGCCCGGCGCCCTGCCTCCACTCGACCCGGCGCCCGGTCGAGGGCGTCGCACGCGCGGGCGGCTTCGAGGAGGCCCACTCGCACGCCACCTCCCACCTCCTGCTCCCCGAGGACCCGGCACTGCTCGCCGGTGACGGCCCGCTGGTCCTGGTGGACGACGAGTTCTCCACCGGCAACACGGTCCTCAACACCATCCGCGACCTGCACGACCGCTATCCGCGCGACCGGTACGTCATAGTCGCCCTGGTCGACATGCGCTCCCCGGCCGACCACGGCCGGCTGGCGGACTTCGCCCGCGAGATCGGCGCCCGCGTCGACCTCGTCGCCGCGGCGAGCGGCACGGTACGGCTCCCCGAGGGCGTCCTGGAGAAGGGACAGGCCCTGGTCGCCCGCCACGAGGCCGCCCGCGGTGCCGAGGCTCCCGCGGGACCGGGCGCCGGGGCGCCCGCGCCGGCCCGGCGCGTCGAGCTGGAGTGGCCCGCCGGCCTGCCCGACGGGGGGCGGCACGGCTTCACCGCGGGACACCGCGAACGGCTGGAGCGGGCCCTGCCCGCCATGGCCGGACGGATCGCCGACGCGCTGCCCGGAACGGCCCGCCGCGTTCTCGTACTCGGCTTCGAGGAACTCATGTACGCGCCGCTCCGGCTCGGTGTGGCCCTGGAGGAACTGACCGAAGCCGAGGTCCGCTACTCCACGACCACCCGCTCCCCGGTGCTCGCCGTGGACGACCCCGGCTACGCGATCCGCACCCGGCTCACCTTCCCCGCCCACGACGGCCCCGCCGACGGCCCGGGCGAGCGCTACGCCTACAACGTCGCGGGCGGCGGCTTCGACGCCGTCGTCGCCGTGGTCGACTCCGTCGCCGACACCCCCGAACTCCACGCCCCCGACGGCCTGTTGGCGCGCCTCGCCGCCCACGCCCGGACCGTCCTGCTCGCCGTCGTGCCCTCGTACGTCCCCGAACGGCCGTCCACCGAAAGGTCATCCATGCTCGCTGAGCCCCTCCGCGGTCCCGACTTCTCCTCGTACGCGGCCGACGAGGTCGGCTGGCTGCTGCAGGACCTCTCGGACACCCGGCTCGAGGCGCCGACGGAGGAGCGCGAGGAGGCCATCCAGAGCGGCGGCGCCCACTACGCGGAGTCGCTGCCCGTCGAGTACCAGCCGAGCGACGCCTACCAGGAGCTGTTCCACAGCGCCCTCGGCGCCTCGGCCGCCCGTATCGCCCAGGCCGTCGGCGCGGTCACGGAACTGGTCCTCGCCGAACGCTCGCCCCGGCCCGTGCTCGTCTCGCTGGCCCGCGCCGGTACGCCCGTCGGCGTCCTGATGCGCCGCTGGGCCCGGCACCGGCACGGCCTCGACCTCCCGCACTACGCCGTCTCCATCGTGCGCGGCCGGGGCATCGACGCCAACGCGCTGCGCTGGCTGGCGGCCCACCACGACCCGGCCGACGTCGTCTTCGTGGACGGCTGGACGGGCAAGGGCGCCATCACCCGGGAACTCGCCGAGGCCGTCCGGGAGTTCGAGGCGTCCGACGGCATCACCGGCTTCGACCCGGAGATCGCGGTGCTCGCCGACCCGGGCTCCTGCGTGCGCACCTACGGCACCCGCGAGGACTTCCTCATACCGTCCGCCTGCCTCAACTCGACGGTCTCCGGACTCATTTCGCGCACTGTTCTGCGAGCCGACCTCGTCGGTGAACACGACTACCACGGCGCGAAGTTCTACCGCGAACTCGCCGGATCGGACGTCTCCGCCGACTTCTTGGACGTCGTCGCGGACCGCTTCGCCGAGGTCGACGACGCGGTCGACACCCAGCTCAAGGAACTGCTCTCCGCGGACCGCAGCCCGACCTGGGAGGGCTGGGCGGCGGTCGAGCGGATCAGCGAGGAGTACGAGATCCACGACGTGAACCTCGTCAAGCCCGGCGTCGGCGAGACCACCCGTGTCCTGCTGCGCCGAGTCCCCTGGAAGATCCTCGCCCGGGCGGGCGCGGGAGCCGACCTCGACCATGTCCGCCTGCTCGCCGAGCAGCGCGGTGTGCCCGTCGAGGAGGTGGCCGAGCTCCCGTACACCTGCGTCGGGTTGATCCACCCCAAGTACACGCGCGGAGCGACCGGCGCCGACGGCCGGGCGGTGTCGCTCTGATGACGGACACCGCCTCCGCTCCCCGGGTCCTCGTCGCCAGCGACCTGGACCGCACCCTCATCTACTCCGCCGCCGCGCTCGCGCTGACCATGCCCGACGCGGAGGCGCCCCGGCTGCTCAGCGTCGAGGTGCACGAGAGCAGGCCGCTGTCGTACATGACCGAGGTCGCGGCCGGTCTGCTCGGTGAACTCGGCGGCCTGGCCGACTTCGTGCCGACCACGACCCGTACCCGCAAGCAGTACCAGCG
This sequence comes from Streptomyces fructofermentans, assembly GCF_014651055.1. Classification (GTDB taxonomy): domain Bacteria; phylum Actinomycetota; class Actinomycetes; order Streptomycetales; family Streptomycetaceae; genus Streptomyces; species Streptomyces fructofermentans. Next base: position 33,137 of record NZ_BMWD01000027.1, on the reverse strand, counting down.
CATCAGGCTGCCCGGCCCCGCGCCGAAGTACGCGATCTGCGCCAACGGCGGGCACATCCTCGTCGACGGTGTCTCCGACGCCGCCTGGCACGCCTCCGTGCTCGCGCGCCTGGCCAGCGAATGCGCCTCGCTCGACGAGGTGCGCGCCCACATGGAGGCCACCTCGGACCCGTCCTGGGTGCGCAAGCACCGCGTCGCCGAGGACCTCTTCGCGTACGTCGTCGTCGAGCGCGAACTGCTCCCCGAGGACTGGGTGAAGGACCTGGCCGTCTGGGCGGAGAACCGCGGCTGGACCGTCTCGCTCCAGGGCCGCAAGATCTACGCCGTGCCGAAGCCGCTCACGAAGAGCGCCGCCGTGCGCGAGGTCGCCCGCCGCACGGGCACGGCCCTGACGCTCGGGGCCGGCGACTCCCTGCTCGACGCGGACCTGCTGCTGGCCGCCGACCGGGGCTGGCGCCCCGGGCACGGCGAACTGGCCGACGTGGGATGGACGGCACCCGGCATCACGTCGCTCACCGAGACGGGCGTCCTCGCGGGCGAACGGATTCTGCGGGAGTTCCTTCGGGAGTGCCGCTAGCGCGCCGGTCGCGGCGCCCCCCGCCGGCACGCCTTCGGAGCAGCCGCACGGCCGCGAGGAGGAGTACCGCGAGTGCCGCCGCGACCAGCACGATCTTCGAGTACGCGGAGACGTAGCCGGTGACGTCCGTCCAGTTCTCGCCGAGCAGATAGCCGGCGAGGACGAAGACGGTGTTCCAGATGGCGCTGCCCAGCGCGGTCAGACCGAGGAAGACCCGCAGCGGCATCCGCTCGACGCCCGCGGGCACCGAGATCAGGCTGCGGAAGACGGGGATCATCCGGCCGAAGAACACCGCCTTGGTGCCGTGCCGGGAGAACCACGCCTCCGTCCGCTCGATGTCGGAGACCTTCACCAGCGGCAGCCGGGCCGCGATCGCCACCGTGCGGTCGCGGCCGAGCAGCGCGCCCACCCAGTACAGGGCGAGCGCCCCGACGACGGAGCCCGCCGTGGTCCACAGCAGGGCCGCGAACAGGTCCATCCTCCCGGTGCTCGCCGCGAATCCGGCGAGGGGGAGGACGACCTCGCTCGGCAGGGGCGGGAAGAGGTTCTCCAGGGCGACGGCGATGCCCGCGCCCGGCGCTCCGAGCGTGTCCATCAGGCTGTTGATCCACTGGGGTGCGCTGCTGTCGGTCACCCCACCGACGCTAGGGAACCGAAGCTGAAGCCCCGCTGAAGAGCGTCAGCCGCAGCAGCCCCCGCCGCAGCAGCCGCCCCCGCCACCGGCGCCCGGGCCGGGTGCGGGCGCCGAGGCCGAGGCCGAGCCGCCGACCGCGACCGCGGACAGCAGCTTGACCGTGTCGTCGTGCCCGGCGGGGCAGGCCGCGGGCGCGGAGGACTCGGCCATCGGACGGGACTTCTCGAAGGTGTCGCCGCAGGTCCGGCAGCGGTACTCGTAGCGAGGCATGGGCACAGGTTAGCGGGTGCCCGCCGGGCTCGGGCGGGAGCGGGCCGCCCCTTCCGCACGCGGTGTTCCCCCTACCGGCGGGGCGACCCGTCGTCGTGCCCCGACAGCGCCCTCGTCCGGTGCCCCGGGCCCAGCCGCCGCTCGTCCTCGGCCTGGTCGGGGTGGCGGGCCCGCCAGTACGGGTTGTCGTGCGGCAGGGCCGAGCCCACGCGCCCGTACATGCCGAAGAACATCAGCAGCACGCCGACCACGAAGCTGAACAGCACGTTCTGGATCTCGAAGGCGAGGAAGTTGAGGTCCGTCTCCAGCAGGGCGAGGTTCACGAAGCCGCTGAGGATGAAGAGGACCCCGAGGACCATGTTGACCGTGGAGGCGAAGTTCCCGCCGATCACCATGCCCACGAAGAGCAGCAGTCCGACGCAGATCGACAGCACGCTGAGCGCGCCGTTCGTGTTCAGCCCGGCGACCGTGTCCCCGCCGGTGTCGAAGAACCCGACCTTGTCGATCAGGCCGAGGATGCCGAAGGCCAGCAGCACGAGGCCCATGAGCCCCGCGCCGATCCGGTAGAAGGTGCTGAGCCGGTGGTCGACCGGCAGGTGCTCGTCGAGCCGGGCCCGCAGGCCCGGAGCGTTGCGAAGGGTGTGCAGCGAGTGCGTCGCCATGTCCGCCTCCTCGGGTCGGAAGCTGGCGGAGGCCGTACGTACTTCCCAGCATCCGCCCGAAGGGGCGCGACAGCCACCCACGGGCGGGCTCGGGCCCGCGGGTCCGGCCCGCGGGCCCGCGGGCCATGGAGGGGTTCGTCCGCCGGGGCGGTGGGGATCAGGCCGCGCCGCCGCGGTCGTCACGGATCTGGGAGACGACCCGCGCCACCGTGCCGCGCACGGCCTCCAGCTCGGTGAGGAAGTGCCAGTAGTCGGGGTGGCGCCCCTCCAGCGTGCCGATCGCCCGGTCAAGCCGGGCCACCGAGTCGTCGAGGGGGCGGGCGTGCCGCGGGTCGGGGGTGTTGCGCCCCGCCATCGCGAGCCGCTGGGCGTCCCGGATCGCGAAACGCGTCCGCTCGATCTCCTGCTGGGGGTCCTTCGACACCGCGTTCAGCTGCCGCAACCGGTCGCCGGCGGCGGAGACGGCCTCGTCCGTCGTGTTCAGCAGGGCACGCACCGTGGTCAGCAGCGACAGCGCGTCCGCCCACCGCTGGGCGTCACGGGCGGTCCGCGCCTCCGCGAGCTTCGCCTCGGCCTGCCGGACGGTCTCCGCCGCCTGGTCCGGCACATGCTGGAGGTCCTGCCAGCAGGCCGCCGTGAACCGGCGCCGCAACTCGCTCAGCACCGGGTCCACCTGCTCCGAGCGCGTGGTGAGGGCCTGCGCGCGCGTACGCAGCGACACGAGACGGTGGTCGATCTCGGCGGCACGCTCCGGCAGCCGCTCGGCCTCCACGCGCACGGCCTCGGCGTCCCGCGCGACCCGGTCGGCGCGCTCCAGCGTCTCCGCCACTCCGTGCTGACCCGCACCCTGGTTGAGCATGGTCAGCTCGGGCGCGAGAGCGGCGAGCCGCGCCGCGAGGTCGTCCGCCCTGAGCCGCGTACCGCGCACCGCGTCGAGCGCGTTCGACGCGGCCAGCAGGGACTGGCGGGCGCGCTCCACGGCCGGGGCGAGACGGGCAAGCCGGGTCTCCGCCTTGTCGAGCAGCGGACCGAGCCCGCGCTCGAAGCGGTCCAGCTCCTGCCTGACCCGGTCCAGGTCCCCCTTGGCCCGGGTCAGCTCCGTACGCGCCTGGGCGGCGACCGAGGCCTCGAGGTCGTCGCGGTCCAGGTCGTGGGCGTCGACCGCGGTGATGTACGTGTGGCTGGCCTCGTCGATGCGCCGGCCGAGGTCCTCGAAGTCGGAGACCGCGCGGCGGGCCGCCGGGGTGTCGTCGACGGCCCTGATCGTCTCGATGGAGATGCGCAGATCGCGCTGGGCGGTGTCCAGTTCGTAGAACGCGGCGGCCGCCTCGTCCTTCGCGGCCTGCGCCTCGGCGCGCACGCTCTCCGAGCGCCCGCCGAACCACCGCCGGGTGCCGCCGCCGGCGAACGCGGCGGGCAGCGTGAGCGCGAGCAGCGGGAGCGGGAGGAGGACCAGGGCGAGCAGGTCCCGGGCGGCACGGCGCGCCCCCGCGGGCCGCGACCCGGCACGGGGGCGGGATGTCTGCTGTGCGCATGGCACAAACGGTGTGTACGGCTGCGTCGGTGTCGCCGTCACTTCCCTCTCCCGTGCTGTCATCCGCCCTGCCCGGTGTCATTCTCCCACCAGGTAAGGACGAACACACGGGTCGGTTAGTTCGCCGTACGCACCGTGACTTTCCCGTCCTGGGTGCGGGCGGACACGACGTGGGGGCTGCGCTCGTCGCGGGGCACGGACACGTCCACGGCGCCGTCGTCGGCCTCGGCCGTGACGCGGTACGTCGCGTCCGGCAGCCCGATCGTCAGGGAGCCGTCCTGGCCGCGCGCCGACACGCGGTCCGGAACGGTCGTGAGGTCCAGGCGCACCGAGCCGTCCCGCGTGTCCACGTCCACCCGCCGGGAATCGACGCCGGTCGCGGTCACCGAGCCGTCGCTGGTACGCAGGGTGAGCGGTCCGGAGACGTCGTCGACGCGTACGGAGCCGTCGCTCGCCTCGATCCGCAGCGCCTTGTCGAACCCGTTCGCCCGCACACTGCCGTCCTTGCCCTTCACGGTGACCGCGACACCGCGCGGCACCTCGACACGGTGCCGGGCCGAGCAGTCGGCGACCACGCCCGAGCAGTGCACACGGAGGGTCAGGGTGTCGTCCTTCATGGCCCAGGTCACCTCGGGGTCCCCGCCGAGCACGACGCGGGCGTCGAACCACCGGGTCACCCGGACCTCGTCGACGTCCGCGGGGACCAGTTCGAGCGCGGAGTCGGCCGAGTCGACCGTCAGCGTCCGGCCGTCGAGTGCGAAGGACCGGTGTTCCGGGTCGCTGTCGTCGCCCGCGTCGCCCCCGCACCCGGTGGCGAGGAGGCCGACGGCGAGGACGCACGCGCCGACGGCGACGAGCGAACGCCGGCGACGACGCGCGACGGCACCGGCCGCCCGCCGCTCGTCGCGGACCGATGGACGATGGCGACTGCTCATGACGGGACTCCCCCTGGTCGGACGCCCGCGGCTCCACGATGTGGCCCGGGCACACTTCGACCGTACGGAGCCGGGCCCGGCCGGGGGATCCGGGCGGCTCCCGGATCGGGGGTGGGGTAAACCCCCGCATCGCATCCCCGCCCCGCGGCCCGCGATACGGGTTTGCCGGGCACCGCCCCGGGCAATGTAGGCTGTCGAATCGTCCCGGGCGCGTAGCTCAGTGGTAGAGCGCCGCCCTTACAAGGCGGATGTCGGCGGTTCGAAACCGTCCGCGCCCACCGGGCCGAAGACCCCCCGCCGATCATGGCTGGGGGTCTTTGACATCCAGATCCGACACTTCACCCATCGGTTGTCGTGCAGAGTCCGCTCTCCGTGGATCTGCCGACGTTCGAGGTCGGTCGGCGGCGCCACAGAGGTCGAGCGATCCGGCACGCGGTAGGAACTACGTCCCTGCACCACGATGGCGCCCTCTGCGAGCAGGGACGATCACATTCGACAGGTCTAGGCCCGAAGCCATGCTCGCCGGTGCCGTGCGACGGCGTAGACCTGCTCAACCTCCTCCGGAGTGAACGCACCCGTGAGGGGACCGAGGGCTGACACCTGCCGCTCCTCGTAGATGTGCACGACGTACTGCGTGACGGCCCGATCCAGCGACTCGATGTCCACGAATACGAGCACGGGCTCGACCGGCACCAGAAAGCCGCAGTGGAGCTCCAGGACCCTCCGAGCCGCCGCAGCCTCGGACTTGGCCGCAGCCGCGTACGGGTACGGGCGTCCACCGTTGACCTTGGCCATGGTGTCCCCGACCCACACCACAGCGTTGGGATGCCGCTTGGTGTTGACGGTGAAGACTCCGCCGGCGCCGATGAGCAGGTGGTCGATGTCTCCACCACGTCCGTTGGGCAACCCGTGCAGTACTCGCCAGCCCTGGCTCCTGAGCCGCTCCAGTTCGCGACCGACGCGGCGTTCTCCTACGAGTCCGGCGAAGTGGGAGTCCCACTCCGAAGGCTGCCTGCGGAGCTTGGACCAAAGCCGTTCCGCGCTCGAGGGCCCGCGTACGGCCGTCGACTCGATCAGTCCTGCACCAGGAGGATTCCGGGCCAGATCATCAGCGACGGTCAGTTGTGGCAGTTTCACTGTTCGGTGAGGCCGTGACGGGGCCGGCGCGTCGCGCGACGGCGGATGCGTGGCTCGATGCGGCTGCGGCTCCGATGCCGCGTTTGTCCGGTGAGGAGCTGCCGGTCGGACGATCAGGGAGTCCCCGAGGTGTTGCCGCAGTAGAACGAGAGCCTCGGCGCGATACTCCTCAACTTTGATCGTGACTTCCTTGGTGACCCGGTCCGCCCACGCAACCGCGGTGCCATTCCGCAGGTTCACGTAGAGACGATCCCGGCCGTGCCGCTTCCACGGGTTCACTGACAGATCACTCATGGAGCCCGCCCCCAAGCTCATCAGCGCGTCCTCACCTGCCATGGGAGCAGCCGACCTGGCACGGGACAAGACCGCCTCGAAGGTGCGGTCAAACTTTCCCTACGTCATCAAGTCCGGCTGCGCTCCGCTCCGCCGCCCTGCGCGCTCATACCTTCGGCCCGCGCTGCGGGCGCTGCGCCGACGCGCGCCGACGAGCAGATGGCCGGTTCCATGAGCGGCGACCACCGCACGAACGCGGCCACGGTCAAGGACATGCCTCCGGCGGGGGCGCTCCGACTCCGGGATGGAGGGGGTGCCGCTCGCGGGTGCCGGCCGAGTGGGGCGTGCGTGGGGAGCTGGGGAGGGTGGTGGGTTGGGGTGTGAGTTGTCAGCAACGCCAAGCTGACAGGATGCAGCCATGCCCGAGTACACGATCAGCACCCAGAGCGGACGCGACTGGCCCGACATGCCCGCTGGCGACCTCTCCAGTCGCCTCCTGCCGAAGTCTCTGCAATGCAAGATCGTGGACGACGGCGATGTGCTGGTCTTTCGCGTTGGTAAGGCCACTGTCAGTGTCTCTTGGGAGCTTGCCGGTACCTGGTACGTCGACATCGAAGGCTCCGAGTCCTCCGGGTCGGCGGATCTGATCGCCGCTGAGATCGCACAGCAACTTGGTGATGCGACTGGAGAGCAGGCCGTTCACCACAAGGTCACTGATTGATGGACTTCGGACTTCGCCATCATCTTGTCAAGGCCGCACTCGACTGCTGACACCAACACCTGACACCAACAAGGGCGGACACAGGCGGTCGACGCCGAACCTCAGCGGACGGTCGGTCGAGTACCGGAGCGGGTTGGCCGACGTCCACAGCCCCCGTGATCGACCTGATAAGGATGAGGCCACCTGGTCAAATCCTGTGCCCAACTGGGGCGCCGTCCGCGGCCTATGGACGGCGCCCCGATGGGCTCCTGTCCGCGAGGAACTCATGGCAGAACCGATTCACTACACGAGCTTTCCCGGCTTCGAGGGCACCAGCCTGGAAGACAGGTTCGTCTTGGAGATCCAGGCAACACCGGGCCGACTGAACATCACGTTGGACCTCATGATCGGGTGGGCCCACCCGTTCCACCGAGACCCACTCGAAGGTGAGGTGGCCTGCTTCCGGAAGGCCGTGATCGAGTTTCCCGCTGTTCAGGAACTCACCTGGACCCGCCAGAGCAGCATCAGGCCGGCAGTGGATGCCAGCGGCGAGCAGGACTGGGGCGGGATCGATGCGCTGCGACAGCTCGGGTCGTCTACCAACTCGAAGGCGACTGGGGAGCGATCGAGGTCGTGTCTCAGGTGCCGATCGTGCGGATCATCGGCGACTGATCTGCGGTACAGCAGGGAAGTACAGCAACCGTGGCGACCGCGGGCAACCGGCACGAGCCGTTGCCACCCTCGTGATCAGGTCGGGAGACCTCAGCGACCTCCCCGTCCGTAGTTCGCATCGAGGAGGCCCGCGGGGCGTGCCACTTCCGTGCCGGAACGGGCGGGGCCTCACGGGGAATCGAGGTTCCCCAGGGTGAGCACGGCCTACGTCGCCCAAGGCAGGGATTCCAGGTCAGGCCCGGGGACCCCCAACCTCGCTCCTAAAGCGGGTGTACGCGATCCAGCACGTGAAGACACCATGCCATCATCGGATAATGCTGACCAAGGAGGATGCGCGCCGGCTGGTGCTGGCCGAGATCCACGAAGCGCGGAGCCACATCCACGACGCACGGAGCCACGTCACGTACGACCTCCAGATCCTGCGCGTGGAGGACTTGCCGTTCGGGTGGATCTTCTACTGGGGGGCGGTCCGGGACGGTCAGAGCGGACAGCGCCCTCAGTTTGGAGGCAACGGTCCTTTCCTGGTGGATCGTGAAAACGAGCGGTTGATCCGAACTGCCACCAGCATCCCCATAGCTCGCCAGATCGAGGACTACGAACGCCGACTGCGACGCGAAGCTCACGCCCGGAACACGGCAGCGAAGCAAGCTGCGCAGCAGCCATGAGTGTCTAACTGCGCGGCGCCGACGGACAGCGGCGGACGCACGCGAACGTCTGCGGACCATCAGCGCAGGTGAGTGCCACACCAGTCCAGGGCACCACCCCCACCCAAGTTGCTTCGGGACGAAGAGGTCACTCCGTTAAGGTGCGCCCCGTGCCCTACGAGCCCCCGCCTGTCCAGAGTGGCCGCCAGCCTACGGAGTCTGGCGGCCTGATGCTCTCCGAGCGCGAGGACGACGGCCGACGGACCTGCCGGGCACTGTGGCGGTGTCCCGATCGGCATCTCTGGTGGAGCTGGGCAGACCGGCCGGGCGAACCATTGGAGATCTGCCCGGTCCCGCAACTGTTCCGCTGACATCCAACGTTGACATCAACGAGCACGGACGTCGGCGACAACCGGCGGCCGCGTATGGCACCAGTACACGGAGTGGGCTCTGGTACGGGTTTCGGCAGGGCGAGCGTGCTCGTCAGGAGGGCGCGAACTCCTGACATCCGCGCCTGGGACCGGGGCGCACCCGAGCGGACGGTCGGTCGAATCCGTGTCTGTCGATCCGCAAGGCCTTGCGCGTCCGCCGCGACTCGGCGCGTGCCCGTCCGGGCAATCAGTCCTCGGCTGTCCCAGGGAAGCGAACCAGGGGAACCGGCATCAGGCAGAGCGCGAAGGTGACCTGCGCCAGGACCGGGACGACGAGGAGTTCCACGAAGTTCTGGAAGAGCAAGAACCATGCGGGCAGTAGGAGGAGCCCCGCCAGTCGGATGCGGAAGTCCGCCCCCTTGCGTTTGTTGAGCAGCCCGAACGACAGGACTATCAGCAGCGAGGGGATGCCCACCATGAGCCCCACCAGGGCAATCGAGCCGTCCCACAGGTAGTGGACGGTGTCCTCCCAGTACGAGTGGGTGCGTGGCAGGTAGGACGCAAGCTCGTGCCGCCGGGGAGCGGTCAGCGCGTGGACCAGCCATGCCGCCACCCAGACCAGCAGGTAGCGACCGACGGCATCGGCGATGCACAGGCCGACACGGCCGAGCCGTCGCCAGGGGGACATGACCTCGAAGAGCATGGCGTATGGTGACATCATTTTTGAACACGTTCAAGGTGGTCGCGGGGCAGGTCAGGGGCGACGGGCGGTCCGGCCAACGGTGCAGCAGCGGGGCACCGCACGGACGGAGGCACGTGCTTGACGGACGCCGCCGAGGCCGCCGAAAATCCGGAGCGATCGTGGGGGTTGTCGTGCGTGGGTGGGAGAGGAAGCCCGGGGTGCGGGTGGAGTGGGTGCTCGAACCGTTGGTGGGAGTCGGGCCCTTGAGGTTCGGGATGCACCCCGACGAGGTGGAGGTCGCCCTGGACGGTGCGGTCGCCCATGTCTCGCAGGGGCTGGGCAACGGCATCGGCTGGGGCCACTACACCGACTGGGGTGTCACCGGGGTCTACGGCGAGGGCAACGGTCTGGTCGCCGTGGCGGTCGACGCGATGGACGGGCCGTTGGTGCGTCTGCGGGACGTCGGCCTCGTGGCCCGCGTGCCGTCCGAGGTGTGCGCGGATCTTCGGGAGCTCGCACTGCGGGAGGGGGTGTCGGTGCGGTTGAACAGGGGCGGTGATCCGGAGATCGAGGCATGGGGTGTCTCCATGGGTGCCTCGCAGGAGCACGGTCTGTCGCCCGAGGGATACACGCGGCGGCTGGACACGGTGATCACCAGCGCCTTGCTCGTGTGCCCCGAGTTGGCGGCGGATCCGTACGGGGCGGAGCCGGTCGTCAACTGGTGGGACGTCCGTGACGAACCGACGAACACAGGGGTGTGGCCGGTTCGTGCCGAACAGGAGCGGCAGCAGTGGGAGTGGTCGCCCCTGAAGAGCGTCGGCCCTCTGGGCTTCGGCATGAGTCCACAGGAGGTGGCTGCCGCACTGTGCGAGGAGCCCGCGTCCCGCCACGGCCGCTTTCCGCTCGGGCCGCCGTGGGAAGGCCCGGCGCAGTGGAACCTGGAAGCCGACCGCTTCGACCGTGTGGGCGTGACCGCGCACTACTCGGGTGGCCATGACGGCAGGCCCGCGCTGGGCGCTGTCACCGTTCACGGACGCACCGGCCCGCAGGTCGACTTCGCGGGCATCCGCCTGATCGGCATGAGCGTCACGGCCGTCGACACGGCGTTGACCCGGTACACCGAGGGAGCCGATCCGGGCCTGGTGTTCGGCTGTGCCGGCGATCTGGGGGTGGACGGTCTCAACATGTACGTACGGGCCACCAGAGCCGGGGACGCGATGGTGAGCGAAGCACGGTTCTGCCAGGCGGAATGGGAAGACCACGGCTGAACCCGAAGGCACCGCCCACCCCGATGCGGAGCAGCGCTCAGGACCGGCGCCGACGGCGCGCCCCCGCACCACCACGAGCTGTCCCACGAAGCCTTCCACGTGCTCGTTGGAACTCCTGATCCGCGGTTCCCTTCCGCCTCGGCGGCCGTGAGCCATCCGAGATACCAGCCCGCGAAGTCCAGCGGAGTGCCGCCCGCGTCACGCGCCGGATGCAGATCCTCGCCGTCGGAGCGAGGGTCACGTTAGATCCGGCCGCGCTCCGATCCCGTGACGACCAACCGGACCGTCAGCCCGCAGCGAACGGCTGATCGGCCAGGATCGCCACTGCGGCCTCCGGATCCGCCCCGCCGGCTCCGACATGGAGCAGGAACGAGCGGTGGTCCTCGGGCAGCTCGACACCCGACCAGGCCGCGAGATCGGCCGCCTCGGCCGCCTTCAGGGGTGCGTCGAGAGCGAAGCCGTGCCCCGACGACCCGAACACCTCGTCCCTGCTCGGGCTTGCGGCCAGGGCCAGAACCCGCTCGCGTACCCCGGTCCAGTCGGTCATGGCGCCCGACGACATCGGCTGGTCGATGCGGTCGAAGCAGCGCACGAGGAAGTCGCGGAAGGTGCCCGCGGTCCCGAACCAACTGCTGCACTCGGTGGCGTCGGCTTCCAGAGGCCGGGTCGGCACGGACGGCCGTCGATGCTCCCCGGCCCGTACGGGCACGTGCTCGCCGACGCGTCGTCTGGCGTTTGCGAGGATGATGCGATGAGCATCGAGAACCCGGAGTCCTCCCAGCACTGTCACGTGGCCCTCCGGGTCGGCTTCGCCGGCGCCGGGAAACCCGTGTTCGAGACGCTTCCCGCGAGGGCCGTCGGTCCCGGCGTCCACGAACTGACCGGCAGCCCCGGCATGGTCGAGGGCTGCGCGGCCGGGGACCTGCTGGAGGTCGGGGACGACGGTTCGTTCCGGATCGAGCGGCGAGGACCCAACCTCTGCGTCCAGGCCTTCGGCCGGCCGCCCTTCGATGCCGAGTCGCTGGAACTCCTGACCAGTGCCTTCGTCCCCCTGGGCGGCCTGGTCGAGGCACCCGCCGACCGCCGGTTCATCGTGGTGACCGTCCCGGCCGCCGCGGGATTTCCCGAGGTCGAGGCCGTGATGGAAACGTGGGCTGCGGACCTGGACGTCCTGGTCGAATGGGGCTTCAGCAACGTGTTCGGGCCGGACGGGGAGCCGCTGAACTGGTGGGACGCGTCCGGGGCGTGACCGGCCGGGCGGCAACCGGGAACGGCAGCAGGGACAGGAACGGAAGCAGGGACGGGATCGGGAGCAGGAGCAGGAGCAGGAACGGGGCCCGGGTGGTCGGAGGGATCCGGGCCGCCCGGGCCCCGGTCGTCGCGGCCCGCTCAGCGACCGGCCTGCAGGGCGCCCCAGGTCGCGGGTCCGACCGCGCCGTCCACGCCCAGCGAACGGCTGCTCTGGTAGTCCCGGACCGCCTGGTCGGTCCCGGAGCCGAAGTCGCCGTCGGCGGAGACCGTACGTCCCAGGGCGGCCGTGAGGGCCCGCTGGAGACGCTGGACGGCTGCACCCGTGCTGCCCTGACGGAGCGTCGGCACACTGCCGGCGGAGAGGAGTGCGGTCCACGTGCGCGCGCCGACGACCCCGTCGGCACCGAGGCCCCGCGCCTGCTGGAAGGCGGTGACGGCCGCGGTGGTCCTCGTGCCGAAGCTGCCGTCCACGGTGCCCGCGTCGAACCCCTGCTGGTTGAGCAGCCACTGCGCGGCCGACACCTGGGCTCCCGAGGAGCCGGCGCGGAGCGTGCTGTAGGACGGGAAGCTCAACTGGACCTCGCCGCCACCCGTGCTGCCGCCGACCAGTTGCATGTAGTACGTCCAGTTCCAGTTCGGCCCCGGATCGGTGTGGTCGTTGCCCGGCACCTCGGAGTGCCCGACGACGTGGGCGCGGTCCTTGGGGATGCCGTAGCGGTTGCAGAGCGAGGCCGTCAGCGCCGCCGAGGAGCGGTACATCGAGTCGGTGAACCAGCTCGGGTTGTCGACGTACCCCTCGTGCTCGATGCCGATCCCGGACGCGTTGCCCGAACGGGCGTGCCAGGCCGTGTCCTTGTCCCGGACCATCTGCGTGATCTGGCCGTCGGAGGAGCGCACCACATAGTGGGCGCTGACCTCGGACGCGGGGTTCTGGAACCAGCTGATCGTCCCGGCGTACGAGCCCTGGGTGACGTGGACGACGACCTTGCTGATCGCGGCCGAGCGGCCGACGGCGTAGTTGGCGGAGTTGGCCGCGACCCACAGGGCCGGCGGGTAGTCCGGGCTCTGCGCCGCCGCCACCGCGGCGGTCTCGTAGCGGCCGCGTTCCGGTGCGACCTCCTGCGCGGGAACGGTCACCTTCTCTCCGTCGGGCGTGCGGGCGGTCACGCCGTCGGCCAGGAAGGTGTAGACGGTGTCGGCGTAGCGGCGCGCGTTGGCCGGGTCGGTCGCGCCGCTGTACCGGGCGACCAGCGGATACCAGGCGTCGGCGTCCTGCCGGTCACCCCGGTCGAGGCCGGCGTCGTCGGCGTAGTCGCGCAGGACCGCCGCACCGCCGCGGATGTTCGCCGAGGTGTCCTCGCGGAGTTCGCGGGGTGACTCGCCGGTGAGCCGGGCCGCCAGTTCCAGGGTGTGCTGGTCGGGGTTGCTGACCAGGTGCATGACCCCGTAACCGCCGGCCTGGCTCGGCTGCCCGTCGTGGCCGTCGAGGTGGGTCTCCCCGTATCCGAGGGCGATCAGGAGGTCGCGCGGTACGTCGAACTCGGCCGCCGCCCGGCTGAAGGCGCCTCCGACGGGTCCGGGGTCCCGGGAGGCCCCGGCGAGGGGCACGGCCCCCGCGGGCGGGGCCGTCGCGACCAGCACGGTCAGGGTGCCGAGGACGGACAGCGCTGCGTGCCGCATGGGCCGGCGCGACGGTCTGCGGTTCATCTGTGTGCCTCCAGGTGGGGTCTGTGGCTTCGGGCGCGCGGGGCAGGCCCGGACGTGTCGGGTGACGGTCGGACGGCAGGGCTTGCGGGTTCTCGGAATCGACGGGCTGCGGGATACGGGATACGGGATACGGGGCGTGCGGGACGGGATGCGGGGAGACGGGACCCGCGAGACGGGCGGCGGATTCGGGCTCCGAGGGTCGAAGGGCGAGGGTCGAGGGTCGAAGGGCGAGGGTCGAGGGTCGAAGGGCGAGGGGCGAAGGGCGAGTTCCGGGGTGCGGCCCCCCCCGGGGCCTCAGATGGTGCCGCTCTCCCACCACCAGGCCCGGCCGAGGTCCGCGCGGCTGTCGACGTGCTGGTGGTCGACGGTGTACCGCTCGAGGCCGGAGAACCCGCAGGTCTCCGCCTTCTGGTACACCGTGCGGTTGCCGACACCGGGTACGTCGAGGTCGGCGGCGGTGCCGTACAGGTGCATGCTGTCGCTCGCCCCGCCGATCTCGGCGTTGTGCGCGATGCTGCGGAAGCCCGAGTTGACGGTGACGGGCGTGTCGCCGAGCTTCCTGCGCAGGGCCTCCAGCTTGTACATGGCGCGGCGGACGTTCTCCCGAGCCGTCGCCGCGCTGACCTTCCCGCCCTCGAAGGTGCCGCTCGACCGGTCGGTGAACTCGCTCCAGTCGAAGTGGGCCGTCGAACCGTCCGACTGCTCAAGGGAGTTGAGCTGGGCCTGGGTGGCGGGCCCGGCGCTGCCGTCGACGGCCAGGCCGTAGGCCGCCTGGAACCTGCGGACCGCGGCGGCCGTCCCCGGGCCGAAGTCGCCGTCGACGCTCACCCGCGAGTGGCTCGGGGAGTCCGCGGCCCAGCCGGCTGTACGGATCTGCAGCTCCGTCACATCCGCGCCGGTCGCGCCCTGGTTGAGGGTGCGCGTCCAGGCGTAGGCGTGCGCGGTGTCCGAGAGGAGCAGGGGGCCCGCGAGGGCGCCCACGGTCGCGACGAGGGTTCCGCGCAGGACCGCCCGGCGGTTCGGGGGGAGCAGGGGGGAGGTCATCGTGAGTCCTTGGGGGGACGTGCGCGGGTGCCGCGTGCGGGCGGGGGGTCGGTGTGCGGGCCGGAACGGCACGACGCCGGGGCGCACTTCGCGGGCGGGCGCCCGCGGTCCGGAGCCGGTGCCGTCCTCGACGCCGGTGGCGCCGGTGGTCCAATGAGGGCCGGAGGCCGGGCGGGTGTCGTCGTGGTCGCACAGTGAAGTGTCGTCGACGAGGGCGCTCACGCCCCTCACCTCCACGCCGGTGGGGAAGGTGAATCCGCCGCCCGTGCGCGCCGGGGGACACGGTGGACCGGAGGCCTTCACCATCGGATTCCTTCTCCGTTCTGAGCCGGTCGGGAGGAGCGGAGGGGACGCGGTGCGTTCCACGCTGGGTCTCACGGTGTGTCAGAGACCGCAGGGTCAGGGCGAGTTCATGCTCCGGCCTTCGCCTACACCTGTCATGCTCATTCGAACGTGCTGAAATGTCGCAGGTGGAAAGGGTGATGGCAGTGCTTCGCTTCCACTTCTCGGCCGAGGATCTGGCCAGAACCCGGGTCGCCGCGGCTCCGCACCCCCTGTGGGAGATCGCCTCCAGCCTGCACCGCTTCCAGACCCCCGCGGGCCGCTGGGCCTACGCGCACTGGTACGGGCCGGCGCGTGAGCGGCTGCGCGAGGCGGGCCTGGAGGACGTGGTGCGGCGGGTCCTGCTGCCCCTCTTCCCCCGCGCGTCCTACTTTCCCGACTTCCTCACCCCGCTGGAGGGCACGGCCGGGCTTGAGGCCGGGCTCGAGGCGATCCTCCGCACGCCGTCGGACCAGGTGGCCGCGGAACTCGCCGCCCTCGCCCGGGTCACCCGGATGCCGGCCCGGCTCGCCCGGCTGACGGAGCGTGAGGCCCGCGTGGAGTTGGTGGGCATCCTGCGGGCCTACCACCGGACCGTCATCGCGCCGCACGAGGAGTGGGTGCGCGAGAGCCTGCACACCGAGCGGATACGGCTGGCACGCCACCTGCTGGACGGCGGCACCGAGGGCCTGCTCGAAGGACTCGGGCCGACCGTCCGGTGGAAGCACCCGTGCCTGGAGATCAGCGCGTACCCGACGGAGCACGAGATCCATCTCGCGGGGCGCGGGCTGCTCCTCATACCGTCGTACTTCTGCTGGAAGGGGCCGATCTCCCTGGCGGACCCGGAGCTGCCTCCCGTCCTCATCTACTCCCAGCACCACGAGACGCCCACCGGACCGCCCAGGACGGGGGGCGAGGGCGCCGGTTCACCGCCGCTGCAGGTGCTGCTGGGCCGGGCCCGCGCGGCCGTCCTGCAGGCCACCGCCGCCGGGGCGACGACTACCGAGGCCGCCCGGCGGGCCGGAGTCACCCCCGCCACCGCCACCCACCACACCACGGCCCTGCGCGATGCCGGCCTCATCTCCAGCCACCGCCACGGCAACACCGTCATCCACACCCTGACGCTGATGGGGGAGACCATGCTCAGCAAGAACCGGCAGGAGGCACTCCAGGGGGCCTCGCCGGCCCGGCACGGTCCGCGAGCGTGACCCCGTACGGGCACGACGGCGCCACGGCACGACGGCATGGCCCGCCGCCACGGCACGACGGCCCGGCACGCCGCCACGGCCGCCGCGACCGATCCCGTCCGCCCCGGCTCGTTGGGACCGGCTCCGCCCCCGGCTCCGTACGACCGCGCCCACCCCGGCATGGGTACGGCCCGGCTCCGCCTCTGGTCCCGCCCCCGCCGCCCCCGCTCCGTACCGTCCCCGTCCGCCGTTCCGGTTACGCCGCCCTGGTCGATCCGCGTGATTTCCCGGCCCCGGCGGCGATGAGTCCGCGGGGGTCCGAGGGTCTGCCTGTAGACCGGGACAACCAACTCATCGGGAGCACGGCATGGGCCTCATCCACATCGAGCTGTTCGCGACCCTCGACCTCGTCGGGCAGGGGCCGGGAGGCCCCGAGGAGGACCCGGACGGCTTCCCGTTCGGCGGCTGGCAGGCGCCCCTGCTGGACGAGGCGACCGGGGCGCAGGTCGGCGCCGCGTACGAGGGCACGGACGCCCTCCTGCTCGGCCGCCGGACCTACGACATCTTCGCCGCCCACTGGCCCCACCAGGAGGGCGGCGCGGACAACGAGATCGCCGCGCTCTTCAACGGCGTCCCGAAGTACGTGGCCTCCCGCGGACGGCCCGACCTCGCGTGGGCCGGGTCCAGGCAGCTCGGCCCCGACCTGGCCGGCGCGGTGCGCGAGATCCGCGACCGGCACGAGAACGTGAAGGTCGTCGGAAGCCTGGACCTCGTGCAGACACTGCTGCGGGAGAAGCTCTTCGACCGGCTGGACCTGTGGGTGCACCCGATCGTGCTCGGCGTCGGCAAGAAGGTGTTCGACGGCGGCGCGGTGCCCACGAACCTCACGCTCCTCGAACCGCCGGCGGCCGGTCCCAAGGGCACCGTGTACCTGCGCTACGGGCTCGCCGACGGCATCCCCGCGACCGGGGACATGAGCGCACCCGACCGCGGCGCCGGACGCGGCGTCTGAGGCCCTCGCCGACGACCCCGATGCGCGGCCACCCGGCGTGAGCGTCCGCCACGGGCGTTTGGTCGGAGCGCCCGGCGCGAGCGCCCGGTACGACTCCCCGTATCGGCCCCCGTCGCGGGCCGGGGCGAACACCCGCGCAGGTCGGGGCAGTTGCCGGACGCTGCAACCGGCGGACGCGGCAGCGCGGTCGCGCCTGACCGCAACAGACGGATGCGTCAAGGGCGTTGACCCCTCCCGGATGCGCCAGCACAATGAGCGCGCACCGTCTTGAGAGCGCTCTCAAGGCGGTGCGCACCCATCAACGGACCCGTAGTTCCCAGGGAGACCCATGACCGGCAGGCAAGGCCGTGCGTTCAGCCGTCGTACGCTCATCGGCGCCGGACTCGGCGCCGGAGCCGCGGTGTTCGCCGCGGCCGGGAGCGGCGCGGCGCACGCGGCGGGGGCGGAGGGGCCGGCCGGGGCCGGCTCCGCGAGGCGCCGGGGGCACGCCTTCCTGGCCGCGGCCATGGACGCCCGCCCCGAACTCGGCGACATCCGGCTGACCCAGAGCTACACCGACCAGGCGGGCCTGTTCAGCACCGCGTTCACGTACGACAACGCCCTCGCCGTCCTGGCCCACCTGGCGGTGCGCACGCGGGACGGCGAGCGCCGTGCGGTCGCCCTCGGGGACGCCCTGCTCTACGCCCAGATCCACGACCCGGTGTACGACGACGGCCGGCTGCGGCAGGCCTACAACGTGGGGCCGTACGTCTTCTTCGACGGCGTGCCCCAGCCCGACGGGTTCGTCCGGGCGGACGGCACCGCCAACGTCGGTACGCAGTTCGGCTTCACGGGTACGGCCGTGGGCGACATGGCCTGGGCGGGCATCGCGCTGAGCGCGCTCGCCCGCAGGACCGGGGCCCGCCGCTTCCTCGCCGGCGCCGTACGCATCGGCGCGTGGATCGAACGGACCGGGCGTACCGACGAACCCCTCGGGGGCTACAAGTTCGGGGTCGACGGGGCCGACCGCAAACTGCCCTTCACCTCCACGGAGCACAACACGGACCTGGTCTGCCTCTTCGGCCGGCTCGCCCGGCTCACCGGCGACCGGGTGTGGCTGGAGCGGCAGGCCAGGGCCAGGGCCTTCGTGCGCCGGATGTGGGAGCCGACCGGCGGGTTCTTCTACACGGGCACCAACGACGGGGTGACCGTCAACACCTCGCCGATCCCCGAGGACACCCAGACCTGGACGTACCTGGCCCTCGACACCCGGTCGTACGCCCGCTCGCTGGACTGGGCGGCGGACGAGCTGGCCGTCACCGACCACGCGGACCGTCCGAACAGCACGGTCCCCGCGGGCCAGACGTACGAGGGCGTCACCTTCAGCTCCGCGAGCCTGCTGGCCGACGAGGACGCGCCCATCGCCGAGTTCCAGCCCAAGCCGGACCGCAACGGCGTCTGGTTCGAGGGGACCGCCCACCTCGCGCTCGCCCTGCGGGAGCGGGGCGCGCGCGGTGACGAGGCCCGCGCCGGCCGGCTCCTCGCCTCCGCCGAGCGGGCCCAGGACCTGCTCGGCACCGGCCAGACCGTCGGCGACAGGCCGCTCCCGGAACGCTCCGGACTGGTCTCGGCGAGCAGTCCGCTCGACACCGGATTCGGGTTCGGCTACTACCCGTACCGCCACACCGGCGCCACCGCCTGGTACCTGCTCGCGGCGACCCGCACCAACCCGCTGCGGGTCTGACACCGGTGCCGACCCGCCGCGGGTCCGGCACCGGGGCAGGGGGCAGTGGACACGGGACAGGGGGCAGGGAGCAGGGGGACCAGCAGGGCCGGAAAGGTCGGGGAGACGGGGGTCGGGCCCCGGTGGTCGACGTGTGGGGTCGGCGGCCGGGGCCCGGCCCGTGCCGCTTCCCGGCGGGCCGCTGGGAAGCCCGGGGCTAGGCCTCCCCCTCCTGTACGTGCTTGAGGGTCATCCGGGCCTCCACCGTGTCGGTGGCCGCGACCTCCGACCAGAAGCGGTGGCAGGTCACGAACACGGCCAGCTCCCGCTCCCGCTCGCGGAGCTTCTCCACCTCGGCCTGCTCGTCGGGGGTCCAGCCGGGGGAGGCGGGGCGCTCCACCTTGCGCCAGCCGTGGTCGTCGGTGAAGCCGTCCAGGGGCTCGACCGACCAGGGGAGCCGCTTCAGGAGGGCGAGAAGCTCGGCCCGGACCTGATGCAGCTCCTCCTGACCGGCCAGGAGGTCACTCGGGAAGTCGTAGGTCGCAGCCACTCGGCAATGGTACGCCTGTTCGATTTTGGGATGCGAGTTCATCCGGGGTTCTCGGGGGCACTTCACGCGAACGAGTGCAGGGGCGCAGGTCCGGCTTCCGCTTTCGCGGTTCCGGGAAGAGTTCCGGGCGGGTCGTCGATCCCGTCGTCGGCCGTTCGACGCAGGGAGTGAGGCGGGGAGTGGCCCTGCCGC
The DNA here is from genome assembly GCF_014651055.1 of Streptomyces fructofermentans. Lineage (GTDB taxonomy): Bacteria > Actinomycetota > Actinomycetes > Streptomycetales > Streptomycetaceae > Streptomyces > Streptomyces fructofermentans. Next base: position 13,812 of record NZ_BMWD01000027.1, on the reverse strand, counting down.
CCGATCGAGGAGTCACCATGCCGCGCTACCTGACGATGGTCCGCATCGACGAGCAGAACGCCCCCACGGACAATCCGGGCCCCGAGTTCGACGAGCGCATGGGAGCGCTCTTCGAGGAGATCACCAGGGCCGGGGTGATGCTGGACACGGCCGGTCTCGCGCCCACGGCCGAGGGGACCCGCGTGACCTGGTCCGGCGGGAAGGTCGGCTGCACGGACGGGCCGTTCACCGAGACCAAGGAGGTCGTCGGCGGCTACTCGATCATCGAGGCCGAGGACAAGGCCGAGGCCGTCGAGTGGGCCAAGCGGTTCCTGCGGATCCACCCGGCGCACTGGACGGTCACGGCCGAGGTCCGGGAGATCACCGAGGCCTGAGCCCTTCCCGGCGTCCCTGGCCCACCGTCCCGCCCCGCCGCCGTGTGATCGCCCCCGGGTCCGGGGAACTGCCCCCGGGTCCGGGGAACCGCCCGCGGGTCCGGGGAACCGCTCCCGGGTCCGGGGAGCCGCCCCGGGGCCGAGGGGCATCGCCGCAGTCCCTGTCGCGTTGTCGGTGCCGCGCGCGAGACTGGAGGCATGTGCCGCAGCATCAAGACACTCCGACCGCCCGTCCTTCCCGAAGAGGCCACGGAGGAGGACATCCGGGCCGCCGCGCTCCAGTACGTGCGCAAGGTCTCCGGATTCCGCGCCCCGGCCGCGCACAACCGCGAGGTGTTCGACCGCGCGGTGGAAGCGATCGCCGAGGCCACGGCCGAACTGCTCGACGGTCTGGAGGTGCGGGGGCAGGCGTCCGCCGCGAGCCGGGCGGGCTGACCGCGCCGGGCATGTGCCGAGGGCCGGCCGGGACGGGCGTCCTCCCGGGGCGGGTCGGGCGGTCGTCCCGGGCGGGCCACCGGGGACCGCCGCCCGGGCCGTGACCGGCGTGGCCGGGGCGGCCTTCCTCGTGCGGCGCCGCGTCCGGTGGCGGCTCAGGCTCCGGGGCCCGCCTCGGCCACCGGCGACGGGCGCCGCATGAGGAAGGCCGCCCCGGCCCCCGCGCCGAACAGCGCCAGCAGCGAGACGCCGGCGGCGAGCCAGGTCGCGCCCAGCCACTGGCCGCCGAAGTAGCCGAGGGCGACGCTGTACGCGGCCCAGGCCAGGCCTGCGAGGATCGACCAGGGCAGGAACTCGCGGACCTTGCGGTGCGCCGCGCCCGCGCCCAGGGAGACGAGCGAGCGTCCGGCGGGCGCGAAGCGGGCGAGCACCACCAGGGCTCCGCCACCGCGTGCGAGGGCCGCGCCGAGACGTTCCTGCGCGCTCGTCAGGCGGCGCGAGCGGGCGATGGCCCGGTCCAGCCGGTCGCCGCCGCGCCAGGCCAGCCGGTACGCCACCAGGTCGCCGAGGACCGAGGCGGTGGCGGCGGAGAGGATCAGCGAGAGGATGTCCGGCACGTGCTCGGTCGCCGCCCCGGTGCCCGCGGCCGCGGCGGTCGCCGCCGTGATGACCAGTACGCCGCTCGGCAGCACCGGCAGGAAGACGTCGAACAGCACCGACAGGGCCACGAAGGCGTAGATCCATTGGCTGTAGATCCATGGGTTGCCGGACAGCGACCCCACACTCTCAAGCACCCGAGCTCCCCTGTGTCTCCCCCGTGGGCCCCGACCGAGCCGTGCCGCCGCGGTGTCGCGGGGGAGTGGCGGGAGGTGGCCTGTGACAGCCATAGAGCGTACGCCTCGGATGCGGCAGGGGATCCGCAGGGTGCTCGTGTGTTCGCCACGTGATGTTCACCCGGCCGCCGTTTCCCGGGAGTGGTCGGACCCCCGTCCCCGTACCAACGACGCGGTGGCGGTGATCGGAACGAACGCCGGGCCGGTACCTCGTCCGGCGGCTCCACCAGGCACCGCGCCGGAGCCGGAGCCGGAGCCGGCACGGGGGGCCGGTTCCGGCTCCGGTGCCGTCCGCGGGTCCGCCGGGGGCCGCAGCCCTCAGTCGACGCCCGCGAACTTCGTCCGCGGCCGCGGACCGGCTTCCCCGGCGGGCCCGGGGGCGTCGCCGGGCGGGGGTTCCCGCCGGGCCGCTGCCGCGCGCAGCACGGCCCGCGCCACCGCGTCGGCGTCCGACAGGGTGACCGAGTCCACGCCCGGCCGGGCCCCCGCCGCGGTCACCCAGTGCACGCCCTCCGTGGGCACCCCGAGGGCGAACCGGCCCGGATGGGCCCGCCCGCGGCGGTCGATCAGGCGGTACGGGCGCCGCGTCACGTCCACTCCGCCCGTCTCGTAGCCGTCCACGGCGTGCGGGCGGCACTGGCCCGTCCCCAGCAGCCGGGCGAGCAGCCCGTCGGCCGTCCGCCGCAGGTCCGGCTCCGGCAGCCGGGCCTCGATCAGCGTGCTCGCCCTGACCGCCGATCCGGGCACGTCGGGGGAGTGCGCCACCCAGGCCCCGTGCTCGGCCCGCACCCGCGTGCGCGGGCCGAGCACGTCGAGGACGCCCGCCTCGACGAGCGCGGCCATCTCCTCGACGCGGCGCCGTGGCGGGCCGATCGACAGGAACGCGTTGAGCGGCGTGTACCAGCGGTCCAGGTGGTCCCGGCGCGACGTGCCGGGGAGTCCGCGGTGGTCGACGATCTGCCGCAGTTCGTTGCGCAGGTCGCGCAGCACGTCCAGGGCGGCCTTGAGCGGGCCCCGGACATTGCCCAGGGCGGCCTGCGCGGCGTCCTCGCGCAGATGCTCCAGCAGCCACGAGCGGAAGTCGGCGGGGCCGGTGAAGACCCGGTCCCCGTATGGACGCGAGAGCCGTTCCCAGGACCAGCGGTCGGCCTCCGGGACGCCGAACTCGCCGAGCACGTCGGCCTCCTGGGGGTCGCGGTGCGGCACGGCGAGGAAGCGGGCGCGGAACCCGCGGGCGGCCGGGCGGTCCGGGCCCAGCAGCGTCTCGTAGTAGACGGCCTCGACCTCCTTGGCTACCAGCGGCCATATCTCCCCGAGGAAGTCGGGGGCGTCGCCGGAGTCGGCGCGCCGGCGGAGGCGCCCGACGGTCTCCGGAGTCAGGACGAGGGGGACGTGGCGGCCGTACGCGCCCTTCGCGTTGTCGCCGCGGGCCTGGTGGGGGATGCCGCGCCGGGACCCGGCCAGCAGTCGGGGCTCGCGGCCCGAGGCCACGTACCGCAGACCGGCCGGGCCCGGGACGTGGCGTCCGCCGCGGGCCGTCGTCAGCAGGGCCATGTGGTCGAAGAAGTTGAGCCCGAGTCCGCGCAGCAGGACGCTCTCCCCGGGGGCCACGCGGGACAGGTCGAGGTCCGCCGGGTTGGCGGGCGGGAAGTGGCGCAGTCCGTGCCGGCCTGCGTACGCGGACAGGCGCCGCTGCCCCGGGTCGGGCGCGGCGGGCAGATGGCCCTGGGCCAGGACCACGGCCGCCAGGTCCGGGAGGGCGCGGCCGTCGTCGAGCACGAGGGTCTGGCGGCCGCCGCCCGTGTCGTCGAGGCGGACGGCGCGCGCCCGGTGCGTCTCGACCCGTACCGGGGCCGGTGCCCCGCGGACCACCTCGGCGAAGACCCATTCGAGGTAGTGGCCGTACAGGGCGCGCGTCGGGTAGTCGTCCGGGCCGACCCGGCCGCCGGCCCAGGCGTGCAGGCTCGGCCCGGGCCGCACCGGGCCCGCGCACTCACGCTCTCGTCGGTGAACAGGGTGACCTGCGAGGCCACGGTGTTCATCAGCAGCTCGCCGGGCTGGCCGGTGCGCCAGACGCGGCCCGCGCCCGGCGGGGACGGGTCGACGACATGCACCGTCAGCCGGGCTCCGGGCGCGAGGAGTTCGGGTGCGGAGGCGCAGAGGCGTTCCAGGACACTGGTGCCGCGGGGTCCGGCGCCGACCAGGGCGACGGAGGCGGCGCCGCCCCCTGCCGGTTCGGCGGACTCCGTGGGCTCCGCGGTCGCTGCAGACAAAGGGGTGACTCCCGGACAGGTGGGGGGCGGGGTGGCATACCGCCCGGCGGAAGCGGACGGTCCGCCTCATCATGCCGTCGGGTTCCGGGCGGGGCCGAGACCCTGGACCGATCATCGGCACCGGTTGCGGCACGCCTCACGAGCATCCCGGTCGACGGGGCGGCACTCGGGCAACGTACGCAATTGATGTGTGCAATCAGGCGATTGTGGTACGTGGGGCGGGCGCCCAGTCCGACTCCCGCCCCGACGGCACCAGGCACCCGCCCCCGGCGGTCGCACGGGTGACCGGGCCCGTCCGGTCGTAGCGCGCCTGCCCAACAACCCTTCCCGGAGCGTCCGTTCAGGCTCCGGTGCTCTCCGGTGCCGCCGGGCGGGCGAGTTCGGACTCGGTGACCTTCCGCAGCCGCGCGCCGCCGCCGCGCTCCCCGGACGCCCGGTCGAGCCGCAGCCGGGCCGAACGGCCGCGCAGGGTGAGCGTCATGAGCTGGTTGCCGAACCACGGGCCGCCGGTCTTCCGCCAGCCGACGGGCGGAAGGGGGCGCCTGCCGTGCCGGGCGAGGGCGCGGCCGGCGGCGCGGCTGATCGAGCTCCAGCCGAAGCGGAAGCCCAGCCTTATCGTCAGCGGGATGGAGTTGTGCACGGGCGAGCAGGTCAGCTGGAGCACCCGGGCGTCCGGCGCCGCCGAACCGTCCCGCCAGGTCGGCTCCGCGATGTACGCGTGGTGCACGTCGCCCGACAGCACGCAGATGGTCGCCGGCGCGTGCGGACCCGACCCGGCCTCGGCGAGCAGGTCCGCGAGCGCGTCGAACGACTCCGGGAACGCCGCCCAGTGCTCCAGGTCCGCCGCGCGCCGCAGCTTCTCCCCGAACCGCGCCCAGCGGTCCCCCCGTTCGCCGCGGCAGAGCGCGGCGTTCCACCCCTCCGCGTCGTGCACGAGGTGGGGGAGCAGCCAGGGCAGCGAGGTGCCGACGAGGAGGTGGTCGTACGAGCCGGGCTCCTCCAGCGCCTGTTCGCGCAGCCAGGCGGCCTCCGACGGGTCGAGCATCGAGCGGTTCTGCTCGTCCAGGACCCGCGCCGCCCGGGTGTCGACCATCAGCAGCCGTACGCGGCCGAAGTCGCGGCGGTAGCTCCAGTGGACGGAGGCCGGGTCGGCGTCCGCCCTGGCGGCGAAGGCGCGCAGTGGGTCCGTGCCGTCGGGGGTGGCGCGGACGGCCGCGTACAGGGGGTCGTCGGCGAGCCGTTCCGGAGGGAGGTTGCCGAGGTGCTGGTGGACCCAGTACGACATCAGGCCGCTCAGCACCCGCTCGCGCCACCACGGGGTGGCCCGCATGTCGGAGACCCACGCCTCGCTGGTGTTCCAGTCGTCGATGACGTCGTGGTCGTCGAAGATCATGCAGCTCGACACCGTCGACAGCAGCCAGCGCACCTCGGGGTCGAGCCACGACTCGTAGTAGAGGTGCGTGTACTCCTCGTAGTCCGCGACCTCGGCGCCCGGCGCCTCGCCCAGACCGCGGCGGGCCTCCAGCCAGCGGCGCGTGGGCTCGGACACCTCGTCGGCGTAGACCTGGTCGCCGAGCAGCAGCAGCAGGTCCGGGCGTTCGCCGTCCGGGTCCGCCGCGATGCGGGCGGCGAGGGTGTCCAGCGCGTCGGGGCCCATGGGGTCCTTCTCGCCTTCGGGGGGCGAGGCCCAGCGGCAGGAGCCGAAGGAGACCGTCAGGGTCCCGTCGCCGTCCCGCGGGGTGCGGATGACGGAGGGAGGGAAGGGGGAGTCGGGCAGCGGCCAGACCCGGTTCCCGTCGAGCAGCACCTCGTACGGGGACGACGTGTCCGGTGCCAGACCGGTCACCGGCACCAGGGCGTAGTGGTGGCCCGCCACCTGGAACGTACGGGTCTCGCCGCCGGCGCCGTCCGGGCAGCGCACCTCGGCGGTGCACGGACGGCTCGTCTCGACCCAGACGGTCGCGGACGAGCCGTCGACGTACCTCAGCAGTGGACCCAGGCGCAGCCTCGCCACGTGATCACTCTCCTCCGTCGCCCCGTACGGTACGGAACGACGGAGGCCGTTGGCGAGCTTCCGGCGGAGACTCGGTCAGCAGCCGTTCAGGACGGAGCTGAGCCTGCTCTTCTCGGCGGAGTCGACGGAGAGGCCGTAGTAGTACTTCACCTGGACCCAGGCGCGTACGTAGGTGCAGGCGTAGGCCGTGCGCGAGGGCATCCAGGTGGCGGGGTCCTGGTCGCCCTTGGCCTGGTTGACGTTGTCCGTCACGGCGATGAGCTGCGGGCGGGTGAGGTCGTTGGCGAAGGCCTGGCGGCGGGCGGTGGTCCAGCCGTCGGCGCCGGAGTCCCAGGCCTCGGCGAGCGGGACGAGGTGGTCGATGTCGAGGTCGGAGGCGGCGGTCCAGGTGGCGCCGTCGTAGACCGAGTACCAACTGCCGCTGGTGGAGGCGCAGGCCGAGTCGGTGACGACGCCCGAGCCGTCCCGCTTGAGCACCGTCTCACGGGTGTTGCAGGTGCCGCTGATCGTGATCCAGTGCGGGAACAGGTCGCGGTTGTAGCCGGTGCGGTCCTCGGTGGCCACGGTGAGCGAGGCCAGGTAGGTGCGGGCGGTGGCGGCGCTGACCGGGGTGGGCAGCGCGGCGGAGGCGGCCGGACCGTTGAAGAGTCCGGCCATGGCTATCAGTCCGGTGAGGGCTGCCAGTACACTGAGACGTCGACGCGCGTAGACTTTGGGCATGGTGACTCCCTTGCGGCGGGGGGAAGTTGACCTGCGGGCGAATGAATGCTCGCGGCGGCCGGTTTCCGTGGGGTGTGCGTCAGGTGAGAAGTTAATGACGTGCCCATGACAGGACAAGGGGCGCGGCCGGACTTTCGGGTCCGGCCGCGCCCCTTTGTCGCGTCCGTCCGGATCGGCCCGCCGTCCGTCCGGATCGGCCCGCCGTCCGGGCGGGTCGGCCTGCCGTCCGGGCGGACGGCCTTTCGGTCCGGGTGGGCGCCCGGAAGCGCGGATCGGCCCGCCGTCCGGGCGGCCGCGGGGAAGCGTGGATTCCGGTGCGGCTGGCCAAATCGGTCAATCTTTTGTACCGTGATGGAACAAAGTGGCTCTCGCCCGCACCCCCTGACCGGCGGGCGGGGCCGCCTTGTTCCCGGGGGTCGCCTGTGCCCCCTCAGCCACGTTTTGGAGCATGCCGATGACGGCCACGACCGTGCTGCCCGCCCGTGCCCTACTGCTGGACATGGACGGCACCCTCGTCGACTCGCACGCCGTGGTCGAGCGCGTCTGGCGGCGCTGGGCCGACCGGCACGGACTCGACGGGGACGAGGTCATGAAGGTCGTCCACGGGCGTCAGGGCTACGCGTCGATGGCCGTGCTGCTGCCCAGTCGGCCCATGGAGCAGAACCACGCGGAGAACGCGCGGATGCTGGCCGAGGAGACCGCCGACACGGAGGGCGTCGTCGCCGTACCGGGCGCCGAGGAGTTCCTGGCCTCCCTGAGCCGGGTGCCGCACGCGCTCGTGACCTCGGCCGACGTCCCGCTGTCCACCGCGCGCATGGCCGCCGCGGGGCTGGGGCTGCCCGAGGTGCGGGTCACGGCGGAGTCCGTGGGCGCGAGCAAGCCGGACCCCGAGGGCTTTCTGAAGGGGGCGGCCGAACTGGGGATCGCACCCCGGGACTGCGTGGTGTTCGAGGACTCCGGCGCGGGGATCGCGGCCGGGCGCGCCGCCGGTATGCGGGTCGTCGGCGTCGGCTCCGGGGCCGCGTTCCACCGCCCGGACGTCGTGGTGCGCGACCTCCGGCAGGTCCGGGTCGAACTCCTTGAGGACGGGTCCGTCCTGCTGCACGTGGGCTGACGCGAACGCCTTCGGGCGCGCCCGCGGGAGTTCTGGCGGCAGGTGGGTGTCCCGGACTCCCGCGTTTGAGGTCGGGGCCGAATCGGGCCGACCGGGGCCGGGCGGGATCCCGTGTCCCCGACTCCCCGGCAGTCTCCGGGCCGAGTCCCCGGGAGTGTCCCGGCCGGGTCCCCGAGCCCCGTGCGGCGGTGGGACCCGGCGTCGTCGCGTCTCCCGTGCCGTGCCGTGCCCGTGCCATGCCGTGCCGTGCCCGTGCCGCGGTGCTGTCGGGCACCCCGGGTGCGGGCTTCCCCGGGGCCCCGCTTCGGGCGACGGCACCCCGGGTGCCGGGTCGAAGGCCGCCCTCCGCGCGAGGGCTCCCCGGTCCGCGCCCATGAGCCCGTCCCCGGACCGGCGCCCCGCCTCTCGCGGGGCCCCGGCTCGCTCGCGGGCGTCTATCCGGTCTCCGCCTCCAGGCGTTCGCGGGTCTTCGCCCCGTACACGCCCGGCTCGTCGGCTATGCCGCGGATCATCTGGTAGGTGCGTACCGCGTTCTCGGTCCGGCGGCCGAACTCGCCGTCCGGCTGGCCGCCGTACAGGCCGACCTCCCGGAGGCGGCGCTGCAGGTCGACGACCTCGGGTCCCTCGTCCCCGCGGCGCAGCACCGCGGGCTCGGCCTGCAGCGGCGGCTCGGACGACGCGCTCGCCGAGGCGGAGGGGCCGTCGGCGGGAGCGCTCGCCGAGGCCGACGCGCTCGCCGAGGCGGCCGTGTCCGCCGACTCCGAGGCGGACGCCGAGGCGCTCGCGGACGCCGAGGCCGACGCGGAGGGCGAGGCGGACTCCGACGCGGACGGCGACGCCGACTTCGAGGCCGACGGCTTGTCCGCCGAGGGCTCGGGAACGCTCGCGCGGACGTCGGCCGGGGCCGCGCTCTCCCGAGAAGGAGTGTCGTACGAGAACATCCCGCTCGCCAGGCCGGCGGCCGCGACGACGATGACGGCGGCGGCCGCGCCGACGAGTACGAGACGGCGGCTCCTGCCGGGCCTGTCCGCGGGCCCCGGGGGCTGCCCCGCGCTTCCGCCGTCCGCCGCGTGCCCCGCGGTCGCGGTCGTCGTGGCACCGGCGGCTCCCGGCGCGGCGACGACACGCAGGGGCCGGGTGTCGTCGGAGCCCGTGGCCTGCGCCGGTATTCGGGCGAGCTGCATCGTCAACTCGGCCCCGGCGACCTGCGGGGACCCGTTCGGCGGCGTGGACGCCTCCGGGTCGGCGGAGGGCGCGGCGGGTGCCTTCGCGTCCCCGGCCCCGCCACCCTCGGCGGTGCCGGCGACCGTCCCCCCGCCCTGCGCGCCGGGCGGGGCCGACGCGGGCGTCTGCGCGGCTCCGGGAGCGCCGGCCGCGTTCCCCGTCGCCTGCAGGTCCACGTACGGCCGTACGCGCAGCGGGTCGAAGTCCTCCGCCGCGGCGACCTCCGCCGAACGGGCCTCAAGGACGGCGTCCGCCGCCCGGCGGCCGCAGTCGCACAGCGGACTGCCGCCCGTTTCCCGGGCAGCACCGCATTCCGGGCAGAAGTGCCCGCTCCGGTCGCTCACGTTGGATCCCTCCCGTGCCAATTCCAGCGATTATGCAGACCACCTCCACACAATCTCCGGCTGCCCCCCGCAACGCCCGGCCGCCGGCCGGATTCAACAGGCCATAACCGGTCACACCGCCCAGGATGTAAGAGGAAACGGCACCCTCGCGGCCGGGAGGTCTGCATGGCCGAGGACGCGCACGGCGCGAACGCACGGAGAACCGCCCATCACGCCAGGGACCACGCGCACGGGGCGACCCCCGGTGACGAGCACCTGAGGAGCGGCGTCGTCGCGTCGATCGGGGCCCTGCTCCTGGGCATGCTGCTGGCCGCGCTGGACCAGACGATCGTGGCGACCGCGCTGCCCACGATCGTCAGCGAACTCGGCGGACTGGACCACCTGTCCTGGGTCGTGACCGCGTACCTGCTCGCCTCCACCGCCGCCACCCCGCTGTGGGGCAAACTCGGCGACCAGTACGGCCGCAAGAAGCTGTTCCAGGCCGCCATCGTCATCTTCCTGATCGGCTCCGCGCTGTGCGGCATGGCGCAGAGCATGCCGCAGCTGATCGGCTTCCGGGCCCTCCAGGGCCTCGGCGGCGGCGGACTCATGGTGCTGTCCATGGCGATCGTCGGCGACCTGGTCCCGCCGCGTGAACGGGGCAAGTACCAGGGGCTGTTCGGAGCGGTCTTCGGCGCGACCAGCGTCCTCGGCCCGCTGCTCGGCGGCCTGTTCACGGAGCATCTGAGCTGGCGCTGGGTCTTCTACGTCAACCTCCCCCTCGGGATCGTCGCCCTCCTCGTCATCGCCGCGGTGCTGCACATCCCGGTCCGTTCCCGGAAGCACACGATCGACTACCTCGGCACCCTCCTGATCGCGTCCGTGGCCACCGCTCTGGTCCTCGTCGCCTCGCTCGGCGGCACCACCTGGGACTGGGACTCGCCCCAGCTCATCGGACTCGCGGTGCTGGGCGTGGTGCTGACCTTCGCGTTCGTGGCCGTGGAACGGCGGGCGGCCGAACCCGTGCTCCCCCTCAAGCTGTTCCGCATCCGCACCTTCACGCTCGCCGCCGTCATCAGCTTCGTGGTCGGCTTCGCGATGTTCGGCGCCATGACCTTCCTGCCGACGTTCCTCCAGGTCGTGCAGGGCATCTCGCCCACCCTCTCGGGCGTCCACATGCTGCCGATGGTGGCCGGCCTCCTCATCTCGTCGACCGTCTCCGGACAGATCGTCAGCCGTACGGGCCGCTGGAAGGTGTTCCCGATCCTCGGCACGGGCGTCACCGCGATCGGCCTGCTGCTCCTGCACCAGCTCGACGCGCACAGCTCCACGGGCGAGATGAGCGCGTACTTCCTCGTCTTCGGCCTGGGCCTCGGACTGGTCATGCAGGTCCTCGTGCTGATCGTGCAGAACGCCGTCTCCTACGAGGACCTGGGCGTGGCGACGTCCGGCGCCACGTTCTTCCGCTCGATCGGCGCCTCGTTCGGCGTAGCCATCTTCGGCACGATCTTCGCGGGCCTCCTCAGCGGCAGGGTGACCTCCGTGCTGAGCGGCCAGACGCTCCCGGCGGGCGTCGACGCGAGCACCCTGGAGTCCGACCCGAGGGCCATCTCCGAACTGCCCGCCGCGCTGCAGCCGCCCGTCGTCGACGCGTACGCCACGTCCATCACCGACGTGTTCCTGTACGCGGCCCCGGTCGCGCTCATCGGGTTCGTGCTCGCCTGGTTCCTGCGCGAGGACCGGCTGCGGGCCTCCGTGACGGCCCCCGACATGACCGAGACGCTGGCGAGCAACCCCGTGGAGCGCTCCTCGTACGACGAGGTGTGCCGCGCGCTGTCCGTGCTGGGGACGCGGGAGGGGAGACGCGAGATCTACGAGAAGATCACCGAACGCGCGGGCTACGACCTGCTGCCGGCCGCGAGCTGGCTCCTGTTGCGCATCAGGCGCTACGGCTGGGCCGAGCCCGCCGCCCTCTCCGAGCACAGCGCCGTGCCGCTGCCCGTCGTCATCGAGGCCGCCCGCCAGATCGAGGAGCGGCGCCTGGCCGTACGCGAGGGCCTCGACCTCGTGCTCACCGAGCGGGGCCGGGAGTCCGCCGAGAGGCTCGCGGCGGCCCGTGAGGAGTCGCTCGCCGCGCTGCTGGGCGACTGGTGGGGCCCGGACCGGCCCACCGATCTGATCCGGCTCGTCGAGGAGCTGAACGCGGAGCTGTGCGGCTCCGACGGGGAACGGCCGCACGAGACGGCCCACCCGGAGACCGTGAAACCGTCCGGCGGGGTGTGGCTCGGCAAATGAGTGCGGCCGTGCGGGGGAGCGGGGTCCGTCGGTGGGCGCGGCCCGGCGACTGAGGCGCTCGCCGAACCGGCTCCCGCCGCACACGTCGGCGCCGCGCGCGGCGGTCCCGGTCCCCCTGTGGCCCTGCCGGGCGTACCGTGCCGTGTCGCCGGCCCCGTGACCCTGCCGGACGTACCGGGCCGTGCCCCCGGCGGCTGCCGGCTCCCCTCCGGGCGGCGGTCGCGGCCGGCGCGGGTCGATATGGGCGCCGGGCCCCGGGCCCCGGGCGGTCACGTCGTCGTGGCCCCGACCCGCCGGACCCGCCCGACCCGCCGGACCCGCCCGACCCGTCGGACCCGTCGGACCCGTCGGACCCGCCGGCCCCGTCGCTTCCGACCGCTCAAGTCGCCTTGTCCGAGGGGGCCCGGGGCGCGCGCGGCGGTGGCCGTTCGCGCGCCCGACCGGGGGGCCGTGCCCGAACGGGTCGCGCACGGAAGCAGGGTCGGCCCGTTTGGGCGCCGAAGTCCGGGCAACCCGGTGTGAGAACCGGCCCGCTGGGCCCAGAACGCGGAAGGCATTCCATGTCCACAGGCGTGATCATCCTTCTGATCGTGGTCGCGGTGGCTCTCGTGGCCCTCGTCGCCGCCCGGCTCGTGGCGGCCCGTGGTGGAGGCGGCGGGCGCGGCCTCAAGCGGCGCTTCGGGCCCGAGTACGACCGGGTGCTGGCCCGGCACGACGGCGACACCGCGGCGGCCGAGCGCGAACTCCAGGAGCGGGTGCAGCGGCACGGCTCGCTGGAGGAGAAGCCGCTGGAGCCCGCGGCTCTCGAACGGTACGCGGTCCGCTGGACCGCCGTGCAGGAGCAGTTCGTGGACTCGCCCCGCGACGCCGTCGTGGAGGCGGACCGGCTGATCGGCGAAGTGGCCGCGGCGCGCGGCTTCCCGGGCGACCGCCACGAGGACCAGCTCGACGCGCTGTCGGTGCACCACGCGCACCACGTGCACGGCTTCCGGCGCGTCCACTCGGCCGCGCACACCCCCGGCACGGGCGGCGACCGGGGCCGTACCGGTTCGACGGAGGACCTGCGGGAGGCCCTGATCGAGGCCCGTGAACTCTTCGACGCCCTGACGGGATCGGGCCGCGAGAGCCGCGGGGGCCGCAGGGCACAGTCCAGGGAGACCGTCGACGAGACTCCCGCGGACACCGGGAACACCAGCCCCCGCGGTCGCGCACACGCGCCGTGGGCGCTCAACAAGCGTCAGGTGAAGGGGAGTTGAGAAGCATGCCGGACAACACCGAGAGCGGTCGGCCGATCGGGCAGCGGAGCGGGCGCGACGACGCGGCGAAGGCACCGGAGACGACCGGTCCCGCACGCACGACCGGTCCCGCCCGCACGGACGGCACGGATCGCAAGGACCGTGACGACATCGCCGCGAAGGACGCCCGGGAGGGCCGTACGGCCTCCGAGGGAGCCGCCGCCCGTGCGGACGCGGCGGTGCGCGAGGGCATTCCGGCCGAGCGGAAACCCGCGTCCGGCGGCAGCGGCCCGGGTGGCCGGGACACCGTGGAGTTCGAGGGCGCCCGCACCCCCGCGGCCACCCCGGCACGCACCCCCGGAACGGCGGACGCCCCGTCGAGGCCCGGTGCCCGTGAGGGCCTGAAGCCCGGTTCCGGCCAGGACGTCGTCGGCGGACGCGGTACGGGTGCCCCCGCGGGCGTCACCGGCGCGACGGGTACGGCGGCCCGGGACGGCGAGCGCGGCGGCCTCTCCGGCGACCGCGACCACGACCGCGACCACGACCGTGACCACGATGGCGACCGCGACCACGCGGCGCACGGGAAGGGCACGGCCGGCCACGGCTCGACCGGTGGACGGCTGATGGCCCACGACGACGGAGAGAAGTGGTCGGGGCGGCTCCAGCAGGCGGTCGCCGGGTTCGTCGACGGGCCGCGCGGCTCGGTCGAGGAGGCGGACCATGTGCTCCAGGAGGTCGCGGAGCGGTTCACCGACGCCGTGGCCGAACGCCGGCGCACCCTGCGTTCGTCGTGGCACACCGGTGACGACAAGACCGACACCGAGCAGCTCCGACTGGTCCTGCGGGACTACCGGGAACTGGCCGAACGGCTGCTCAGGATCTGAGCCCGGTCCGCTCGCGCCCTCCCGCACACCACGGGGGACGTCCGCGGACGGCGGTGGGCCCCGGCACGGCTTCAAAGCCGTGCCGGGG
>NZ_BMWD01000026.1:89251-148698 GCF_014651055.1 Streptomyces fructofermentans | reverse complement strand
CCAACGAGACCGTGGCCTCCTGGGTGTGGTGCGGGTCCAGGTTCACAACCACCAGAACCGTGTCCGTTCCGGTGGTCTTGCTGTAGGCGAGCACGGCGTCGTTGTCGGCCTCGTGGAAATGGAGGTTCCGGAGCCGGCGCAGCGAGGGGTGTTCGCGCCTGATCCGGTTCAGCGTCCCGATGAGGGGCGCGATGGAGCGTCCCTCGCGTTCGGCCGCCTCCCAGTCGCGGGGCCGCAGTTGGTACTTCTCCGAGTCCAGGTAGTCCTCACCGCCCGGCCTGAGCGCGGCGTTCTCGCACAGCTCGTACCCGGCGTACACGCCCCAGGTGGGGGAGAGGGTCGCCGCCAGCACCGCCCGCACCTCGAAGGCGGCCCGGCCGCCGTGCTGGAGGTACTCGGGAAGGATGTCGGGCGTGTTCACGAAGAAGTTGGGCCGCATGTACGCGGCGGAGTCACCGGAGACCTCGGTGAGGTACTCCACGATCTCCGCCTTGGTGTTGCGCCAGGTGAAGTACGTGTAGGACTGCTGGAAGCCGACGCGGGCCAGGGCGTGGACGATCGCGGGGCGGGTGAAGGCCTCGGCGAGGAAGATGACGTCGGGGTCGGTGCGGTTGATGTCCGCGATGACCTGCTCCCAGAACACCACCGGTTTGGTGTGCGGGTTGTCGACGCGGAAGATCCGTACCCCGTGGCCCATCCAGAACCGCAGGACGCGCACGGTCTCGCGGACCAGTCCCGGCATGTCCCGGTCGAAGGCGATCGGGTAGATGTCCTGGTACTTCTTCGGCGGGTTCTCCGCGTACGCGATCGTGCCGTCCGGCCGGTGGTGGAACCACTCCGGGTGCTTCTCCACCCACGGATGGTCGGGGGAGCACTGCAGCGCGAAGTCCAGCGCCACCTCCAACTTCAGCCTGCCGGCGGCCCGTACGAAGGCGGCGAAGTCCTTGACCGTGCCGAGGTCGGGGTGGACGGCGTCGTGCCCGCCCTCCGGGGAGCCGATCGCCCACGGCACGCCGACGTCCTCGGGGCTCGCGTCCAGGGTGTTGTTGGGCCCCTTGCGGAACGTGCTGCCGATCGGATGGATCGGCGGCAGGTAGACGACGTCGAAGCCCATCTCCGCGATGGCGGGCAGCCGCCGCGCGGCGGTCCTGAAGGTGCCGCTCACCGGCGGCCGGCCGGGCTCCACGACCGCGCCCTCCGAGCGCGGGAAGAACTCGTACCAGGACCCGTACAGCGCCCGCTCCCGCTCCACCAGCAGCGGCATGGGCTCCGAGGCGGAGACCCGGTCGCGCAGCGGGTGCGCGGCGAGCACCGCGTCGACCTCCGGTGCCAGCGCGGCGGCGAGGCAGTCGGCGGGCGGCAGGCTCTCGTCGCGCAGGGCCTGCGCGGCCGCCTTGACGGTCTTGCGGGCCGCCCCGCGGGGGGCCGCCGCGGCGGCGCGCTCGTAGAGCTCGGCGCCCTCCTCCAGGACCAGGCCGACGTCGATGCCGGCCGGGACCTTGACGGCGGCCGTGCGGCGCCAGGCGGTCACGGGGTCGGACCAGGCCTCGACGTGGTACGTCCAGGCTCCCGGCTTCGTGGGGGTGACGTCGGCGCCCCAGCGGTCCGTGCCGGGCGCGAGTTCGCGCATCGGCGTCCACGGTCCGGGTCGGCCCTTGGGGTCGAGGAGCACCACGTTCGCGGCCACCGCGTCGTGGCCCTCCCCGAAGAGGGTCGCGGTGACCTGGAAGGTCTCTCCCGGAACCGCCTTGGCCGGACGGGCCCCTCGGTCGACGGCCGGCCGCACGTCGACGACGGGTACGCGTCCCGTGCGCACGACCGGCCTGCGGCCGATTGGGGGGACGCGGCCGTCGGCCGGGTTCTCGGTCATGGTCACACCTCCGCCGTCCGCGCGCTCGGTCCGTGGTCCGCCGTCGCGTCGGAAGGGCTCTAAAGGACGGGGCTCACCGCGAGTCCGTCGGATCGTTCGGGTCGTGTGCCGGTCGCCGGGCCGCTCGTGGCCCGTTCACGGCGGCGTGCGGCCGGGCCGCCCGCCAGATATCGCTCGGCCGCGTGAACGGCCTCCCTCGCGCAGCGCTTGCCCATGAGCACGCACAGCGTGTATCCCGTGTTCTCGAAATTGCCCCGCGCCGCACGGTCGGCGGGGGCCGCGAGCATCATGCGTTCCCAGGCCCGGTACAGCTCCAGATGCCTGGCGACCTCGGTTTTGGCAGGCAGCAGCATTTCACTGGTCACCTTCCATTCCCTCGAATGCGCCCGGTTCGCACAGATCGTGCGTGAAGACCGCGTACGCAGAGGTGTCGGCCGACTACACGACCGACATCCTCACCCATGGTGCATGCAGCACCACTCAACGTCCTGTTGTCACTTCAACGACACGCGACGCGCTCTCGTGTTGCACGAATGGAGTACCGCTCCCACGCTGGGAGTGACTCAGGAGCGACCAATGCTCACGCTTCGTGTTCGGGGCCCGTCCCGCGGGGACGCGGAGTGGCGTGAGTTGCGCCGGTGAGGAGCGAACGACGATGAAGACCGCAGTTCCCTGCTACTACCACCTCGACGTGGAGGTCGGTCCGGACCGGGTCGACCAGGTCAAACGCATTCTGGCCGCCCATCTCCGCCACTGGAACCTGGAGAGCCTCGTCGAGTCCGTCTGCCATTGCGCCGACGTGCTGCTGCGCACGATCGAGGAGTACGCGGCGGACAGGAACACCACCATCGAGATGTGGTGGAACGGCCAGCACCTCATCACCGCCGTCGCGGACAGTGACGGCACGTTCCACCCGGACTCCGCGACGCGGGGCTGTCTGGCCCAACTCGCCGCGCTCAGCGACGGCTGGGGGTGCTGCGCCTCGGGCGACGGCGGGAGGATCGTCTGGTTCTCGCGCCGGGTCCGCGCCATGGAGCGTGCCCCGCTGGTCAGGCCCCTCCCCGTGCCGAGCCTGCGGGAGGCGCGGCGCACGCCGCGCGGGAGGCCCGTGCCGGCGATGGCGCTCTCCGTCCCCACGACGCCGTCCGAGGAGACGACCGTCGCCGCGGCGGCCCTCTCCGGGGGCGCCCGGGGGTACCCGCCCGGTGTGTGACGGGCGGTCCGCGTAGGGCGGACGCCCGGAGGAACACCCAACCGGCCCGCGACCGCCTCGGCGGCTGCGGGCCGGTGGTGTCCTCACGTCGGTACGGGCCCGTCGTCCGGGCTGCTCCCGCGTTTCCCCGGGCCGCTGCGCGGCCCGGGGCGGCTCACCGGGTGCGGGCCTCTGCCTCCCCGTACGGCACCAGGCGGACCGGTCCCATCAGCCCGTACGCCTGCCGGGTCGTGCCGCCGTAGACCGCGGGGTCGCTGACCCGCAGCCGGTTGCCCAGCGGTGTGGCGACCTCGACCTCGATGACGTTGCGGCCCTTTCTGAGCAGGCCGCCCAGGTCCACCACCGGCCTGATCACGTCGACCGGGTCGAGGCGGTGGCCGTTGACGGTGACCCGGCAGGTGTCGGTCACGGCGCCGAGTTCGAGCAGCGCGCCGTGGCCGCCGGTCCAGCCGTCGCCGAGCGTGACCTCGGTGCGGTAGCGGCCGATGCCCGAGACGTCCGCGAGTTCGGGGATCCGAGACCAGGGGAGCAGCGCGTCCAGGGCCAGTTCGTGTGCGACGACCGTCGTCGTGGTGGCGGTGGAGCCGGGCCGCCAGTCCTCGACGCGCAGGCTCCAGGAGGCCGGCTCGAACGGCTCCGGAACGCCCTTGACGGTCGTGCTCGCCGTGCGTCCCCCGGAGAGGCGCGTCCGGTACGTGCCGTCGGCGAAGGCGCGTACGGCGAGTCCCGTGTCGGTGAAGCGCACGTCGTCGGCCTCGGAGGCGACCGCGTGCTGACGCCGGCCGGGGCGGCCCCCGAACAGGCCGGGGCGGCCGACGGCGACGACGAGGCTCTCCGCGGGCTGGAGCGCGACCCGTACGGTGACGGTGTCGCCGTCCTCGGTGTAGTGGGCGATGCGCTCGGTCCTGCCGGTCCACGGATCGAGGAGGTGGGGCACACCGTCGGCCGTGCTCCGGCGCAGGGTCACGTCGTGGTCGACGGCGGCCACCGGAGGTTTCACGGTCTCGGCGTGCTTGCCGTTGCAGAAGTAGTAGTAGTCGACGCCGTCGGCCACCCGGTGGGCGTTGAGCAGGGTCGACGCGGTGGAGTGGACGACGTCGGGAACCACGCCGAGTTCGGCGAGCGCGGTCGCCACCGCCGCCTTCTCGGTGACCCGGCGCACTCGTGGCTGGGCCAGCAACTCGCCCACCAGGGCGCGTACTTCGTCGACCTCCCCGGGGTCGGGGACGCCGGGAGGCACCACCGACTCCCAGGCGCCGAGGAGTACGACGGGGAGTCCCGCGCGGGTGAGACGCAGCAGCGTGCGGGCGTCGGCCGGGGAAAGGGTCGCGGTGGAGCCGTAGAAGAAGTCGCCCTCGACGAACAGTGCTTTGTAGGCGGGGCCGTTGGGCGCGAGCCGCCCTCGGCGCACGGTCGCGTTCGGCAGGTCGAGCAGCGGTCCGCTGAGGAACTGGTGCGTCCAGCCGAGGGTGATGCCGGTGGCCGTGAACCAGGAGGCGCCGATGCCGGTGGCCGTGTAGCCGGTCTGCCGGAACACCGCCACGTCGGCCCTCGCGCGGCCCGTCCGCAACACGTGGTGGATCCGCCCCAGATAGCCGGAGACGTCCTCGACGTGCTTCCACGTGGGATGCCTCGGCCCCCAGGACTCGCCGTACCCGACCGTGCCCCTGTAGGGGGTGAAGGCCGCGTATCCGGGCCAGTTGACGCCGGGCAGCTCTGCGTAGGAGAAGCCGTGCACGACGGTCTGGTTGACCCCGGCGGCGTAGGCGCCGCCCATGGTGCGCAGGAAGCGCTGCCAGGTCGTGCTGTAGGCGCTGCCGGAGTAGGCGCCCGCCTCGCAGGACAGCACGGTGTGGCCCGCCATGTCGCGGCCGCCGGCCAGGCAGCGGTAGTCGTCGAGGTTCTTGAAGCCCAGGGACTCGCCCTCGGCGATGTCCAGGATCGCGGCCGAGGCGATGGCGTCCGTCTGCAACCCGTACGGCTGGGAGCGGAGTTCGAGGCCCAGCGAGTGCGCCCAGGTGCGCAGCGCGGTGATGTGGTGCCTGTTGAACAGGGTGGAGACCGTCTCCCAGAAGTCGTGCCGTATCTGGCGGGTGACGGCGGCCTCGAAGGTGTAGACCTGGTTGCTGTTGTCGAGGACCACGGCGGGAAGCAGCGGGAGCAGCGAGCGGCCGGTGTGCGCGCGGAACGCGTCGGGCAGTCCCGGTGTCCACTGGAGTCCGTCGGTCTCCAGCTCGATGGAGTCCTCGAAGAGCGCCCCGCCGGAGACCTTCAGCAGGCGGCGGACGGACGGCGTCAGGATGTGCGCCTCCCAGTGGTCGGTCACCGCGCGGGTCCCGGCCGCGCTGAAGTGGTCGACGACGTAGGAGGGCGGGTCGGTGTGCGGGCCGGCCTCGGGCGTCTGCCCCGAGCCCCGTACCCAGTACGCGAGGAGGACCCAGGTGCCGTCGTCCGGCGCGGTCCACTCCAGGGCCCCGCCCGAGACCGCGGTGCCGAGGTCGGTGACGGAGTCCAGGTCGAGGCCGGTCTCCTTGCGCGTGGAGTACGCGGTGTTGACGCGGGCGGCCTGCACGGTGAGCAGCCGTCGGGCGGTGACTCCGGGGGCCGCGCCGTGGACCGGTTCCGGGACGGGGCCGGAGTACGAGGTGCCGGGGGCGAGGGTGACGGCCCCGTGGGCCAGTTCCTTGACGGCGGCCTCGCTGTCCGGGGTGATGCCGGGCACCGCGGCCGGCCAGCTCGGGCCGACCGTGAGGTCGATGGTGAGGCCGCGCCGGGCGGCCTGGCTCAGCGCGGCCTCCACGCCGGTGACCCAGGAGGGGCTGCCCCAGCCGTGGCGCGCCGTGTCCAGCACCGAGGCGTCCGTGACGCTGTGGTGGACGGCGGCTATCTCCGCGCCGCCGAAGCCCGCGTCGGCGATCTGGTCGACCTCGCGTCTGATCTCGTCGGCCCGCACCAGGCCGTCAGGCCACCACCAGCGGAACTTCGGCCGCACCGCGCGGGACGGGTCCGCGAAGCCGAAGGCGGCTCCGCGGTCCGCCGCGGTGGCGGCGGCGACCGCGTCTCCGGGGGCCGACCAGGCGAGGGCGCCGGCGGCGGCGGTCGTGGCCGCGGCGGCGAGGAGCGTACGGCGCGCGATGCCCGTCCGGTGGTCTGCGGTGAGGTCGTCCATGGTTCCTGTCCACTCCCGGGGCAGCACGAAGAGACCCCGTTGGGGTCTGAATTTTGAATCGTTTTAATCGCTGTGACGGTAGGACTCTCGCTCATTGGGCGTCAAGAACCGTGCACGATTCAATCGTTGGGTGAGGGGAGGTCCGGGATGGCACGGGCCCTGTGCAGAACCGCGGGGCGGCCGTCAGCCGTGCCGTGACGGCGGGCGGCGGGGGTGCGCGGCTGATTCGCGGGGCGGCTGCCCGGCGGGTACCGGTGCGCGCAGGCGGAGTTCTCCGGGGCGGAGGTTCACGCTCCGGGGAACGCCGGAGCGCACGGCGGGCCGACCTCCCGGGGTCGCCCGCCGTGCGGGGCCGTGTGCGGCGGGGTCACCTGAAGACGTTGTCCGAGTCGTCCCACTGGTTGGGGTCGACGGGGGCCGGGTTGCGCGAACCGCGCGACGACGACTGGTACATCGCCTCGATCTCGGCCGCGTACCGCTGCGCGATGGCGTCCCTGCGCAGCTTCATCGACGGCGTGAGCATGCCGTTGGCGAGGTCGAACGGCTCGGGCAGCACCCGGTAGACGCGAATGGACTCGGAGCGCGACACGGTGCTGTTCGCGGCGGCCACGGCTCTTTTGATCTCCTCCCGCAGCGCGTCCTCCTCCCGCATCTCGCGGTCGGTCTGCTCGCCCGGGGCGGCCAGGACGGCGCGCCAGTGCGCGAGGAAGTCCGGGTCGAGGGTGATCAGGGCGCCGACGCACGGCCGGTTGTCGCCCACGACCACCGCCTGGTGGATCAGCGGGTGCACCCGCAGGTGCTCCTCCAGCGCCGCGGGAGCCACGCTCTTGCCGCCGCTGGTGATCACGATGTCCTTCTTGCGGCCCGTGATGCTCAGGTACCCCTCGGAGTCGACGTGTCCGATGTCGCCCGTGGCCAGCCAGCCGTTGCGGAGCGCGGCCCGGGTGCCCGCCTCGTCGTTGATGTAGCCCTGGAAGACCGAGGGGCCGCGGACGAGGATCTCGCCGTCCTCGGCGACCTGGACCTCCGTGTCGGGCAGCGGGCGTCCGACGGTGCCCAGCTTCTCGCGGCCGACGGGCTGCGCCGTGATGCCGCCGCTGGTCTCCGTCAGCCCGTACCCGTCGTGGACGAAGATGCCGATGCCCGAGTAGAAGAGGGCGAGTTCACGGTTGAGGGGCGAGCCGCCCGACACCGCGCCGCACACCCTGCCGCCCAGTGCGGCGCGGAGCTTGCGGTACACCGTCTTCTCGTACAGGGCGTGCTGCAGCCGCAGGTCGAAGCCGGGGCCCGGTCCGGTGCCGAGCCGCTGCCGCTCGGAGGCGGCGGCGAAGTCCTGGGCCGTGCGCACCGCGCGCTCGAACAGGGCGCCGCGGCCCGCCTCCTGGGCCGCGCGCAGGAAGTTCTTGTAGATCTTCTCGAAGACGAAGGGCACGGCGTAGAGGTACGTGGGGCGGAAGGACATCAGGGCCGCGGACAGCGCCTCCGCGCGGAGGTCGGGCTCGTGGCCCATGAGTATGCCGCCCCGCATGCACATGCCCTGGATCATCAGGCCGTAGACGTGGGAGAACGGGAGGAACGCGAGGACGACGGGCTGCTCCCCGGGGGGCGCCGCCGTGTGGCCCCAGCCGTCCAGCAGGGTGTCGCAGGGGGCGGCCAGGCTGCGGTGGCTGAGCGCGCAGCCCTTGGGGTGCCCCGTCGTGCCGGACGTGTAGGCGATGACCGCCGTCGAGTCGGGCAGCACGATCCGGCGCATGGACTCGACGGTGGTGATCGGGACCGACAGGCCCGCTTCCATGAGGTCGGCCAGGGCGCCCGCGTCGAGCTGCCAGACGTGCCGCAGGGCCGGCAGGGAGGCGCAGACCGAGCCGACGGTCATGATGCCCTGCTCGTCCTCGACCACCACGGCGACGCAGCCGGCGTCCTTGAGGATCCAGGCGACCTGCTCGTGCGAGGACGTCGGGTAGATGGGCACGATCTCGGCGCCCACGGTCCACAGCGCGTAGCTGAGGACGGTCCACTCGTAGCGCGTGCGGGCCATCACGGCGACGCGGTGTCCGGGGAAGATCCCGGCCGCGATGAAGCCGCGGGCCACGTCCAGCACCTCGTCCCGCAGTTCGATCGCGGCGACCGTCGTCCAGGTCGTGGAATCGGTGTCCGAACGGCGTGCGAGCTGCGGCAGCGTGGGGGCGTGGTCGGCCGTCTCGAAGAGACTGTCGGCGAGCCCTCCCTGCATCAGGGTCCGATTCGTTCTGGGAAGGTCCAAGGGGTGCATGTGCCGCTCCAGAATTCCTCTCAGAGCGCCCCTCCGATGTAATCCCGGAACCGAGGGCGATCGAAATGTAGCCCACCGCGGCGCCGGTTGTGACAGGAACCGTCGATCGACGCCGTCCGGTGATCCTCCGGGTGTCGTCGAGCCGCTTCGGGCCTGTCGCGGAAGAGGAAATTCCGGTTGTCGCGGGGGCGTCGCCGAGGGGGCGGGCAGGGCGCGGGCGGGCGTATTCCGCGTTCTCGCGGAGCCGTGCGGAAGGGCGCGGCGGCCGCTTCGGGCGAGGCGTACGGACGGGCGGACCGGCGCGCTCCTCACTACGATGAGAGAGATCGTCGCGCCGCCCGCGGCGGCGGGCGAGGGGGCCGAACGACCGACGTCAGGAGGTCCTCCGTGAGCACGATCGCCGTGAAGGCCGCACGGCTCGGGAGCGGACTGCTGCTCCCCTACGCCGAGGCCGGCTACCCGGAGGGCGCGCCGGTCGTCTTCGTGCACGGCCTGGGGGACTCGTGGTGGACGTTCGAGCCCCTGCTCAGGCAGCTTCCGGCCGCGGTCCACGGGTACGCGCCGACCCAGCGCGGGCACGGCGACGCCGAGCGGCCCGCCGACGGATACCTGCCGGAGGACTTCGCGCGCGACCTCGTGGCCTTCCTCGACGCCGTGGACGTCGGCCGTGCCGTACTGGTCGGCGCGTCCAGTGGTGGGGTGGTCGCGCGGATGGTCGCGGGCAGCCACCCCGACCGGGTGGCCGGACTCGTCCTGGCGGGCGCTCCGGCGGCACTCGCGGACAAGCCGGGCGCCGCGGCCCTGCGGCGGCGGGTCGACGGGCTCAAGGACCCCGTCCCGCGCGCCTTCGCGGAGGAACTCCTCGACGAACTCGCGGCGCGGCCACTGGGGCGCGGGCTCGTGGCGACCCTGACGGCGGAGAGCCTCAAGGTGCCCGCCCGGGTCTGGCGGGAGACCCTGCGGGGCCTCATGGAGACGGACCTGCCCGCGACGCTCCGGGGCATCCTCGTCCCCACGCTCGTGCTGTGGGGCGACGCCGACACGCTGCTGCCGCGTACGGACCAGCAGCGCATCCTCGACGCGATCCCCGGCTCCGAACTCACCGTGTACGAGGGCGCGGGCCACCTCCTGTACGTGGAGGAGCCCGAACGCGTCGTCCAGGACGTCGTCGCCTTCGCCTCCCGGGTCCTGCCCGCGGGCGCGAGCGGCGGCGCTCCCGGCAGGGCCGGGAGGCCGCCGTCCCCGGGGGGCCCGGGGGCCCCGCCGGTGTGAGACGCGGTCAGGCGTTCGGGTCGAAGGCGATCCCGGACGGCTTGGCCGAGGCCAGGTGGGAGTTGAAGGTGCTGTCCTTGATGCCGAGCGTCGCACTGCCGAAGTTGTACGTGGTCAGCTTGTCGCGCAGGCCCGCCGGGTAGCCGTTCCAGCCGACCAGCGGCGGATACTGCCAGGTCCCCTTGTGGTTCTCCGGCGGGTCGTCGTTGGAGTTGGCGGCCCGGAAGCAGTGGGTGCTGATCCCGTCCTTGTGGTAGACGACCTTCGGATGCGTGCCGTCGAAGCGCATCTGGGACCGGTTGTGGACCGTGAACGAGCCGTGGTTGGACGTCGAGACGTACTGGACCTCGTTGTTCTGCACCCACACCACGACGTGCTCCCAGTCGTGCCGGTGGCCGCCCAGCCCGCTGCCGGCCACCGCCTGGTCCTTCTCGAAGTACAGGGCGTAGACGATCGCGCACCAGCCGTTGTTGCACTTCTCGCGCGAGTAGCCGTTGGTGTTGTCCAGGTCGGACGCGTCCCGGCAGGAGCCGTTGAGCGCCCCGCTCGGCTTGAGTCCGCCGTTGATCGTCCCGTCCGTGCCGATGGCGGGGGTGGAGTAGCAGCCGTCGGTGTCGTAGTCGAAGGCGGGCTGGAACGTCTGCTCCAGCCCGCTCGCGTTGGCGGGAAGCGCGCCGGGAGGCGCCGCCAGGGCGGTGGCCGGGAAGGCGAGCACCAGGGCCGCGGCACCCGCGAGGCCGCCCAGTGACCTCTGGCGGAATCGCCGCGAGCCGAAGAGCTTCGATGCCGGTCTGCCGTTCACAAGCGTCCTCCTGATCGGCCCTCGCGGACCAACGACCCGTATGACATGTGCAGCTCAGCATTCCGGTCTTCGGGCGGCGCGCCAAGGGGTCGCGGGCATCACAACGGTGAAGCCCCGCCCAACACTTGAGCC
This sequence comes from Streptomyces fructofermentans, assembly GCF_014651055.1. Lineage (GTDB taxonomy): Bacteria > Actinomycetota > Actinomycetes > Streptomycetales > Streptomycetaceae > Streptomyces > Streptomyces fructofermentans. The sequence continues at coordinate 137,968 of NZ_BMWD01000026.1, read as the reverse complement.
CCCGCAGGCCCAAAGAGCACCACGGGGGTGGGGGTTGATGGGAGGGTATGTGCCATGTGGGCGCTGTGGATCACCCGGCCCGACGGTGACGAGCACACGGGCCCCGTTCCGCCCGGCTCCGCCTTACCGGACGAACGGCCCGTACACCTCGGACGCCTCGGGCGCGTCAAGCGGTCGCGCCGCCACGGCCGGTGGCTGTACGCGGCGGCGGTCGTGCTGCTCCTCGCCGAGATGGCGGTCGCGATGGTGACGGCGGCCGTCGAGCAGAGTCCGACCATCGACGAGCCGGTGTACGTGGCCACCGCCGAGGTCTACCTGAAGGAGCGCAGCCTCAGGTACAACCCCGAGCACCCGCCCCTGGGGAAACTGGTCATCGCGTCCGGGCTGGTGTTCGCCGACACCCGTCTCGATCCCGGCTTCACCGGCAGTCAGCAGGCACTCGGACGGCGGCTGCTGTACGAGTCGGGCAACGACCCGGACCGGCTGATGCTGAGGGCACGCCTGCCGGTCATCGCGCTCACCCTGCTGTTCGGGCTGGTCGTCCTGGCCTTCGCCCGCGAGGTCACCGGACCCGCCGGCGGGCTGGTGGCCCTCGCGCTGTACGCCTTCTCGCCGGACGTCATCGCACACGGTTCGCTGGCCACGCTCGACGTGCCCGCAGCGGGCTTCCTGCTCACATCGGTGTGGCTGCTGTGGCGGGCGAGGCGGCGGCCCCGGCTGTTCCTGCCGCTCGCGGGAGTCGCGGCGGGCGCGGCGCTGGCCACGAAGATGAGCCTCCTGCCGGTCGTCCCGGTCCTGATGCTGCTCGCCGCCGTGTCCGTCCGCGCCCACCACGCCCGCCGGACCTCCGAACCCACCGCGCCCCCCGCGCCCGGCGCCTCGGAAGCCGACGCCTCGGCAGCCACCGCCTCCGACGCGGGCACCGGGCAGGGCGTCCCCGTGGCCCCCGCCCGGGCCACCGCGCGTGAGCGGTTGCGCGTGCTCGCGTACGGCGCCGCCGCGGGCGTCGGCACGGCCCTGATCGCCGTCGCCGTCGTGTGGGTGACCTACCTCGTCGTCGACCCGAGGCTGCGCTGGACCGAGCCCGCCCAGGTGCCGGACATCCGCGGGATGCGCGGACTCGTCGCCGCGTGGCTGCCGTTCCCGGAGGCGTACCGGGACGGCATGCGCATCCAGTTCGGCTTCGAGTACCACGTCTGGGACGGGTTCCTGTTCGGCCGCCACTACAGCGGTTCCCTCTGGTACTACCTCCCGGCGGCGCTCCTGGTGAAGACCCCGCTGGGCATGCTGGCGCTGTGGCTCGCCGGAGCCGCCGTACTGCTGGCGGTCCGCCGGCTGCGGCCCGCGGCCCCGTACGTACTCGTCCCCGCGGCCGTGCTGCTGGCCGGGGCGATGAACGGCGTCCGCGACCTGGGCGTGCGGTACGTCGTCTTCCTCCCCCTCTTCCTCGCGGTCGCCGCCGCCGCGGTCACCGTCCCGCGCCGCCGCCCGGTCCGTGCCGCGGCGGTGCTGCTGGTCGCCTTCGTGGCCGTCAGCTCCCTGCGCGCGTACCCGTACTACCTGCCGTACTCCAACGAGGCGTTCGGGGGACCGTCGAAGACGCGGCTGCGCCTGCACGACTCCAACGTCGACTGGGGGCAGGACCTGCGCCGCCTGGCCGAGCACCTGCGCGAGCACCGCCCCGGCGAGCGCGTCTGGCTCGTCTACAAGGGCAGCGGCGTGCCCGCCCACTACGGCATCGACGCGCTCGACCCCCGGGGAGCCCCGCTCGGCGAGGTGCACGGACTGCTGGTCGTGTCGGACTCCGCGGCGGCCAAGGCCGACAGACGGCTGGCCGCGCTGCTGGACACCAGCACCCCCGTCGGCGCGGTGGGCCACTCGATCACGCTCTACGAACGGCGGTGACGCCGACGCGACGCGCGGTCCGTCCCGGCGTCACCCGGCAGGCCGCGCGGAGTCCTCGGCCGTCAGGGGTGCGGGGGTCGGGCGACCGAGCGTCGCGGGGGTGTGCGAGCCGGCGGCCTCCGGGCGGTGGACGGCGCGCGGCCCGTACTCCGCCGGTCCGCGACACCCACGAGGTCGGCCGGCAGCCGGACGACGGCCGGCCGCATCCCGGTGCCCTGGAGGCCCGGTGCGCGGCCCGGACGCGAACCGCCCTCGCCCGCCGAACCGAACCCGAGGCGGCCGGCAGTCGCTGGTGGGCGGCCTGCGCCGCGGGCCGTCGACGGCGCAACGGGCTCCTGGGGCTGTCCCGATCCGTGCCCGGCGGGCGCACGACGACGGACGCGGTACCTCGGCGCGCCGCCGGACCGCCCGAGCACGCCCCGGTACGAGGACGGCCCCCGGCCCCGCGACGCACCGCGTCCGACGCCGCGCGCTGGTCCACCGGGGATGACCGGACAGCGCTTAGCGTGTCGTCGCAAGGGCCGGACTCCGTGCGGGCGTCCCCCGCGTCGAGACCCTTGGTGGACTGATGTGCTGGAGTGCGACCGCCGACCTCGTGGCGGGCTGCGGCATCGCCGCCGTCGGTGCGGCGTGCGTGGCACGGGTCCGCAGCCCCGGCGATCTTCCGCTGGCCGCTCTCCCGCTGATCCTGGGCGTCCACCAGGTGGTCGAGTCGGCGGTCTGGCGCTCGGGGGGCGGCATCGGGCCCGCCGTCACGGCCTGGGCGGTGATCGCACTGCCCCTGCTGGCGGTCTGGGTTCCCGCGGGCGTGCTGTGCGCGAGCGGACCGCGGGTCCGGCGGCGGCTTGCGGTGCCCCTGGCCGTCGGGCTGTGCACCGCGGCGGCGCTCGCGTACGCCCTGGCCACCCGTCCCGTGACGGCCGAGATCCACGGCCGCACCGTCGGCTACGCCCTCGAACTGGCTTGGGCCGAACCGCTCGTGGCGGGGTACCTCGTGGCCACGATCGGGTCCCTGCTGCTCGCCGGCGACCGGGTCCTGGGCCTGCTCGGCGTCCTGGCCGCCGTGGGCGCGGTGGTCTGCTGGGCCCTGTGGCGGCTGGAGTTCGTCTCGACGTGGTGCGCGTTCGCCGCGGTGTGCTCGGTGGTCCTCCTCGCCTGGGTGCGGGGACGGACCGCGCCCGGGCCCGGGTGACCGGCCGAGGCACGGTCCCGCTCCGTACGACCCCCGTACGGGCGTCCGGCCCCGCGGGCTCCAGCGGTCGGCGGGGACTCTCGCACCTCGTGTCGGCGGTACGGGGTCCGTCAGCCGCGACCACGGCGGGGGGTCGGTCCCGCGCGGCGGCCGCGCGCCGCTCAGAGCCAGCCGCGCCGGGCCGCCTGCCAGGCGAGCTGCATGCGCGTCGCCGCGCCCGCGAGCTCCATCAGGCGCTGGATGCGCCGCTGCACCGTGCGGCGGCTCAGGCCCAGTTGGGTCGCCACGGCCTTGTCGGTGACCCCGGTGACGAGCAGGGCCAGCAGGCGCCGGTCGACGGGGGTCAGGCCGTCGGATCCGCCGACCCCGTCGGTTCCGGCCACCGATCCCGAGCCGTCGACGTCCAGCGGGACCGCGTCCTCCCAGTAACGCTCGAACAGGGCGATGAGGGCTGCCAGCAGATTGCTGTCCCGTACCAGCGCGGCGGTCGGCTCGTCCGGGCTGCCGTGGGGGCCGCCCGGTACGAGCGGGCAGACGGCGATGGCCCGGTCCGCGACCGCCAGCCGCAGCGGCAGATGGGGCACGGCGCGGGCCGTCTCGCCGGCGCGGACACCCGCAACAACGTTGTCAACGGCCCCCGCGTCGTCGAAGAACGCCTTCTCGTACAGCACCCGGTAGCGCACGCCGCGCCCCAGTGCCTCGAACTCCGCGTCGTTGCTGCCCGACGGCATCGCGACGTACTGGGCCTTGCAGAACCAGAGCATCTCCTCCTGCACGCCGGCCTGGATCTGCCGCAGGTGCAGGCGCAGTGCCTCGGCCCCGGTGATGACCTCGATCAGCTCGCTGGCGTCCCGCCGCCGCATGGTGTCGCGGTAGAGCTGGAGCAGGCCGGCCGCCTCCGACCTGGCCAGGTCCAGCGCGTCGGCGTTCTGCTTCAGCCGGGGCATGAGCGCCACGTCCGGGGGAGTCGCCCTGAACTGGCGCGGCAGGACGTCGGTATGGCTCACCATGCCCTTGGCGGCCAGCGCGCCGAGCACACGCCGCACCTCGGCGGGGTCGATGCCGGTGCGTTTCGCCACGTCGTCCGCCGTGGCCCGGTCCGTCGTCACCAGATGCCGGTAGACCGCTTCCTCGGTCTCCGACACACCAGCTGCCGCAAGCGCCACCGAGTCCTCCCGAGACTGACCGTATTCAACAGTTGAATACCGTACTGCACGAGGGTGAACGGCCCGGAGGGTGAACGGCCGGTTCCGGTAGGGGACCGGGGTGCCCCCGCCGGCACCGGCGGAGGCGGCGGCCCGGGAGGGCGGACGGGCGTTCCGGCCCGTCCACCCTCCCGCCCGGCCACCGGGGCCGGTTCGCTGCCTAGCCGTGCTGCAGGTAGGCCCGCCGCACGGTCTGGCGCACGGACGAGCCGGCGTCGTCCCGTGCGGTGACCCGCAGCGTCACGTACGCGTCACCGCGTACCTTGGAGGGCCGTTCGACCTTGGCGTCGAACGTGTTGCCCCCGCGGGCCGTCACGCCGGCCCGGTTCCAGCTCGCGCCGTCGTCGTACGAGACCTCGACCTCGACCCGTACCCCGCGCGGAGCGGGCAGTGAGTCCTGGGCGCGGACCGTCAGGCCGACCGTGTGCTTGCGGCCGCTGTCCACCGCGTTGCGCGCGTCGACCGGTACGGCGTAGTCGAGCTGGAGCAGGGGCAGTTCGGTCGCCCGGTCGGTGGTGCCCGACCGGAACGCCCAGGACGTGTCGGTGCGCGTGGCGTACTTCCACTCCCCGGACACCCTGGAGGTGGTCAGGTCCAGCCTGAAGTCGGCCGCCCCGGAGGGGACTTCGAAGTCTCCCCACGCGCCGTCCGCCTCGCCGACCTTGCGTCCGTCGCGGTGCAGCACCGCGCTCGCGGAGTCGCCCTGCGCCGCCTTCTTCCCGGCCGAGGTGCCGATCCCGCCGCCCGCCACCGTGGTCCGCGACCAGTGGCCGCTCTCCGAGTCGGTGAACTCCGGTATCCGCAGTTCGAGTACGTCGCCGCTGCGGACCGACGGGTTCGCGGTGCCGCGCGGGATCGACGGCCGTACGACCGCTCCCTGCCAGGTGTCGCGGGCGCGCTCGCCCGCCCGGTAGGTGCGCGGGGTGTCCTTCATGCCGGCGGCCAGCGGCATGTCCACGTCGAACGTGGTCTCGTGGTGCACGAGATGCAGCCAGTCGGTGTCACCGGAACTCACGTACTCGGTGCGCTCGAAGCCGGTCGGCACGTAACGGGTGTACTGGAGCCAGGCGGTGTCCTGGTAGGGCCGCCGGCCGAAGCGCTGCTCACTGGCCCACGGGGAGCCGCCGTTGTCCGCGTACCGCGTGCGCACGACCGCGCTGTTGCGCGGGGAGACGGTGTGCACGACCTTCTCGGGAATCCGCTGCGACGACACCTGCATGACGTCGTAGAGGTACGGGCTGCGGGCCGTGCTGGTGAACGCCACCGAGGTCGACCCCCGGCCGATCCGCTTCAGCAGCGCGGCTCCTTCGCGGGCGTTGATCCTGATGGTGGGCACGCCCCAGCGCTCGCCCGACGGGTGCCACCTGGTCCAGGCGTTGTCGCTGAAGTGGACCAGCACGACACCCCGGACGCCGGCCGCGGCCGCCCGCTGGATGACGTCCTGCTCGAAGACGCCCTCCTTGTTGGTGAGCACCGCGAGCTTGCCGCGCGCCCGGGTGAACGAGGGCTTCGAGGCGTCGCCCGCGTCGACCGCGGCCAGACGCGTGCCGCCCTCGGCGAGGAGCGGCGACGCGGGCATGTAGTACGCGTCGAGGGCTCCGCCGCCGCCCGACACATCGGCCTCCAGGAGCGGCGCGACGAGCTGCCAGCGCGAGGCGAACTCGAACTCGCCGTCCGTGACTTCGGAGGTGGGACTCACGTACAGGCGTCGCGCGATGTCGAAGTACATCGTTCCGGCCAGCAGGCCGTGCCCGTCGATCCGCCGGTAGGTCTGGTAGCTGAGCACCCCCTGCTGGCGGGCCGGCCGGGGGGTGCGGATGTCGACCAGGGTGGTCCGCCTGGCGTCGAGGGTGACGGACATGTCCTTGGTGACCTTCACCTCCGGCAGCACCACGTGGCGCAGTTCCTGTCCGTCGGCGGCGGGGTCGAGCGAGGAGTAGTCCAGCTGGTAGTTGCCCTCCTCGACCTCGGCCACGGCCGGCTCGGTGCCGGTGTAGGCCACGAAGCCGTTCGCGCCCCAGATCGTCGGCAGGGCCTCGATCTGCTTGCCCTCGTGGTCGATCGTCTTGACCGTGATCCGGTGCGTGGGGTCCTGCACGACCAGGCTCACCGTGGTGTGCACGGAGAACTTGCCGTCGGCGGACGCGGCGGTCACGTAGCCGTAGTAGTCGCCCTGCTGCACACGGGCGGGGTCGACGGACAGCGGAACCTCCGCGGTGCCGCCGGCGGGCACGCGCACGGAGCCGGAGCCGATGCGCACGGCCCCCTCGGCGGGTTCGCGGCCTCCCGACGTCGCCAGTTCGGCGGTCAGCGTGAGGGCCACCTCGGCGTCGGAGGTGTTGGTGTACCGCAGGGTCTTCGTCCGGGTGCCGTCGTCGCCGGCCTCGAACGGACCGAGGGACACGGTCCCCGTCGCGGTGACGGGGCCCAGCACGGCGGCGGCCGCGTCGATCCGGCCGCCACCCTGCTCGGCGACCTTCTGGCCGGTGACGGTACGCGCGGTGCTGACCAGCGCGTCCTTCAACCGGGCCGCGCTCCAGTCCGGATGGCGCTGGGCCAGCAGCGCGGCGGCGCCCGCCACGTGCGGGGTGGCCATCGAGGTTCCGGAGGCGGAGACGTAGTGGGCGTCCACCGGACTGCCCATGGTGGTGCCGGCCGCGCGGGCCGCGACGATGCCGACGCCGGGCGCCGTCACGTCGGGCTTGACCGCGTCGTCCCCGACGCGCGGACCGCGGCTGGAGAACGGGGCGAGCGTGTCGTCCCGGTCGACGGCGCCGACGGTGAGCGCGGCGTCCGCGGCACCCGGCGAGCCGATGGTGCCGGTGCCCAGCTCACCGCTGTTGCCCGCCGCCACGACGAACAACGTGCCCGTGCGCTCGGTGAGTTCGTTCAGGGCGAGGCTCATCGGATCCGTGCCGTCGCTCGAACCCTCGGAACCCAGGCTCATGTTGACGACCCGGGCGCCGGAGTCCGCCGCCCACTCCATGCCGGCGATCACCTGGGACTCGCTGCCGTAGCCGTCGTCCCCGAGGACCTTGCCGACGAGGAGGTCGGCGCCGGGGGCCACTCCCTTGCGGGTGCCGCCCGACGCGGCGCCGCTTCCGCCGACGATGGAGGCGACGTGGGTGCCGTGCCCGAACCCGTCACCGGTGCCCGAACTCCCGGAGAAGTCACGGGACTCGACGATCCTGCCGGCCAGATCGGGATGGGACGCGTCCGCTCCCGTGTCCAGGACGGCCACCTTCACGGACTCGCCGCGGTAGCCCGCCTTCCACACGGCGGGGGCCTCGATCTGCGCCACGCTGCGGTCGAGCACCGCGCCCACCCGGCCGTCCAGCCACACCCGCGGAGTGCCGGCGACACGCGACGCGTTCATCCGCCCGTCCGCCGGGACGATCCTGCTCCAGAACCGGTCGAGGTCGTCCTCGGCCACCCGGACCGAGTGGGCGCCGATGCTGTCCAGCCTGCGGACCCGCGAACCCTCCTCGGCGAGACCGGTCAGGCGCCGGACGGCCGACTCCGCGACACCCTCGGCGCCGGACACGATGAGGGGCAGCGCGTCGCTGTGCGCCTCGTCGTACCCCTGGGCGAGGAGCGCGGTCACGTCGAACAGTTCCCGGTCCAGCCGTCCCGCGGCGACCAGGTCTCCCGCGTCGGACGGGAGGACCGTGAGGTTCCCGTCCTGCTCGTAGGTCCGGAAGAGGACGTCACGCCGCCCGGCTCCCGGGACGACGGAGGCGATGTGCCTGCCGTCGGCCCCGGTGGCGACCGTCACCTTGTCGCCGGTGATCAGACGTACGGTGCCGAGTGCGGCCGGGGCGGGGGCCTCGGCCTGTGCCGTGGGTGCCGCGCCCGTGCGGGCGGACACCGGTGCCACCGTGCCCGCGGCCAGGGCGAGTCCTGTCGATATGGCCGCCACCAGGCGGATCCGTCTCATGGGTTCGGTGCCTTCCGTCGTTCTCGCGCGATGTTCATGCGCTGGACAGAATCCGGTGACTCCGAATGACGTGTCACTGGAATCACGTGGCACAGGTGGGACATGTCCCAAGCGCGACAGCGGCGCGGCCCGGCACGACCCGGGGCGCGAGGGCGCCAACTCGCCTAGGCACAGGGCGACTTCACGGGGCAGGCGACACCCCGACGAGGGTGGGCGCTCAGGGCCGCGACGGGCCGCGTCCGGACCGGGCGGCGACGGTCGGGCGCGCGTTCGGCACCTGCGAACGATCGCGAACGGGGTCGGAGTTCGCCCCGAATTCCTCCGAACCGCCCCGGATCACGCGGTAGTTGCCCATCACGCACTCCGGGCGACGAGTTGCCCCGGAGGTCAGTGGCGCCGGTCAGCGGTCCCAGGCCGCGGCGCGGGCCGTCGCGGGGCGGCGGACGTCACCAGGTCCGCGGCTCGCTGCCCGTGATCGGCACCGAGGGCCGGCCGTCGACGCCGACCGGTACGTCACCCGAGAGCATCACACGGTGCATGATCCGCGGATGGTCGAGGCCGTCAGTGTCACCGGGTGCCAGATGGATGGTGGCCCGGTTGTCCCAGAACGCCACGCTCCCCGGCTCCCAGCGGAACCGCACGGTGTACTCGGGCCGGGTCGCCTGCCCGATCAGCATCTCCAGCAGCGGCGCGCTCTCCGTCCTGGACAGCCCGAGGATCTGCTCGACGTAGTAGCCGTTGACGAACAGCACGCGCTCGCCGGTCTCCGGGTGCACGCGCACCAGCGGGTGGTCGGAGGCGATCTGGCGGTCGAGCAGTCGCCGGACGTACGCGTCGTCGCCGGGCCGCGCCTGGTACCCGACACCGAGCCGGTGCTCCGCGCGCAGCCCGTCGAGGAAGCCGCGCAGCGGTGCGGAGAGTCCCTCGTACGCGGACACCAGATTGGCCCAGGTGGTGTCGCCGCCGTACGGGGGCACGGACTCGGCGCGCAGGATCGTGGCGGCGGGCGGGTCGACACGGGCCCCGTGGTCGCAGTGCCAGCCGCGATGCAGCGTGTGGCGTCGTCTGCGCAGCCACTCGTCGTGCTCCATGCCGTAGCGCCCGCCCAGTTCCAGCCGGTCGGCCGTGGTCTCCACCTCGGGCACCCCGCGCGGTGACGCGCCGCCGCGTCCGGGGAGCCGGACAGGCTCGCCGAACCGCCGTGCGAACGCGACATGCGAGGCGTGGTCCAGGTGCTGCCCCCGGAAGAACACCACCTTCCAGCGCAGCACCGCTTCCCTGATGGAGGCGACCACGGCGTCGTCCAGGTCCGCCGCGAGGTCGACGCCGCAGATCTCCGCGCCGATGTGGCCGGCGACCGGCCGGACCTCGATCCGTGTCTCCCTGTGCGTCGCCATACGGGCTCCGTCGATCGCGCGGTCCGACTCGTCGGGGCCAGCATGACTCCTCCCGGAGCCGTGCGACAGGGCGCCTCGGCGGCGCCGCTCAGGTCCGCGCGGCTTTGCCGGGCGCGCGGGCGGCCAGTGCGGCGAGCAGCAGGTCCACGGCCTCGTCGAAGGAGCTCTCGCCGAGGCGGCGCAGCTCGCCCCGCACCGTGGTGAGCGCGGGGAAGGCCTCGGGGTCGACGGCCTGGTACGCCTCGGTCCACGCCCGCTGGTCGGCCTCGCGCTGCTGCCGGGGGAGCGCGACGCACGAGGCGTCCAGCGCCGCGTGGCTCAACACGGTGTCGATGAAGGCCAGATAGAGCCGTACGGCCTCCGGGGGTGGGAAACCGGCGGACAGCATCAGCCCGACCCCCGCCTCCACCGCCCGGATCTCGTTCTCCCGCCGGGTGACCCGGTACGCGGCCATGGCGGCGGCGCGGGGGTGCGCGAGGTATCCGGCGCGGACCCGGGAGGCCATCTCGCGCAGGGACGCGACCCAGTCGGGTCCGGGCGTGAACCCGTCCATGGCGTCCCCGATGATCCGGTCGGCGATGGCCAGCAGCAGGTCGTCGGTGTTGCGGAAGTAGCGGTAGAGGGCGCTCGGGTCGCAGCCCAGGGCCGCGCCGAGTCGGCGCACGCTGAGCGCCTCGGGGCCGTGCTCGCCGATCAGCCGCAGCGCGGTGTCCGTGATGAGTTCCTCGGAGAGCAGGACACCGGAACGGGTGGGACGGCGGCGCTGGGGCTGCCGCGGGGCACGGGTGGACATGACGGCGGATCCTTCCGGCTGGGCGTCGGCGGGACGGACGGCGGACGGCTGACGGTGGGGCGGGCGGCGGTGTGACGGCGGAGGGGGGCCGGCACGCGGCAGCGGGGCGAGTGCCGTGCCCGGGGCGGCCGACGGACCTCCGCAGGCTCAGTGAACGGCCGCCCGCCGCCTTATGTCAACAGCATTGACGCAAAGTGCGCGCCAGGTGTTCCATCCATCGCACCCCCACACGGCTCTTCCTCCCCGTCCCTCTCCCTCCCCGTGAGGAGCCCGATGTCTTCGCTCGTTCCCGACCGGACCACCGCCCCGGACGGCCCGCCCGTGCGGCTCCGCCGCTCCCTCGGCGTCGTCGACGGCGTCGCCATCGCCGCCTCCAGCACGGCCGCGACCACCAGCATCGCCATCGGCATGGGCGTCATCGCCACGACCGTCGGCCTCCAGGCCCCGATCCTGCTGGTGCTCGCGTTCCTGCCCGTCCTCGGCATCGCCACGGCCTTCGCCCGCCTCAACCGCTCGGAACCCAACTGCGGCAGCGGCTACACCTGGGTCGGCGCGACCCTCGGCCCCTGGCCCGGCTTCCTGGCCGGCTGGGTCACCCTCGTCGGGTCGGTGATCTTCCTCGCCTACACCAGCGCGGTCACCGGTTCGGTCGTGCTGATTCTCGCCGAGAAGACGGGCCTGCACTCCGTCGCCGGCATCGCCCTCGACCCGACGTCCACCGCCGTCAGCACGGTCGTCGGCCTGGTGGTACTCGCTGCCGTCACCGCCCTCGCGGTCACCGGGGTCCGCAGCGCCACCCGTCTCCAGTTCGGCCTGCTCGTCTTCGAGTACGCCGTCCTGCTGGTCTTCTGCACCTGGGCCATGGTCACCGGGGAGCAGCAGTTCTCGCTCTCCTGGTTCAACCCGTTCGCGATCTCCAGCGGCACGGCGTTCGCACAGGGCATGGTGCTCGCCGTGTTCTTCTTCTGGGGCTGGGACGCGGCGTTCAGCGTCACCGAGGAGACCCGCAGCCCCGGCGACTCGGCCCGCGGCGGCTTCATCGCCCTGTTCGCCATGCTCGGGCTGTTCATCTTCGCCTCGGTCGCCTTCCAGCGGGAGATGAGCCTTCCCGAACTCATCGAGAACGGCCCCCAGGCGCTGCCGTACCTGGGCGCGAAACTCGCCGCCGAACCCTGGGCCAGCCTGCCGCTCCTCGCCCTGATGTTCTCGGCGGTCGCATCCGTCCAGTCCTCCGTCATCCCCACCGCCCGCGGACTGCTCGCCATGGGGCGCGACCGCACGATGGGCCCCGTCTGGACCCGTATCCACCCCAAGTACGGCACCCCCGCGGCGGGCACCGTCATCGTCATGTCGATCGCCACCGCCGTCGCCGTGCTCGCGATGGTCATCCCGAAGCTGAGCGACATGCTGCTGGCCGCCGTCAACGCCATCGGTCTCGTCGTCGCCCTGTACTACGGACTCACCGCGCTCGCCTGTGCCGTGCGCTTCCGCGGCGCCCGCCGCGACGGACTCCGCGAGGCCCTGCTCGCCGTCGGCGTCCCGGCGGTCTCCGGCCTGATCCTCCTCGGCCTCGGCGGCTACCTCGCCCAGTCCTACCTGACCATGACCGACCACATCGAACTCAGCCCCGACAACGGCTGGTTCATGCTCTCGCTGCCCACCGCCATCGTCATCGGAGGGCTCGCCATGGCGGCCGTCGCCAAGTACGGCCGCCGCTCCCCCTACTTCACCACCGGGCGCGGCACCGACGCCGACGCCCTGGAACTCCCGATGGACCGTACGGCCGTCTGACCCCTCACCCATGGAGCGCCGAACCATGTCCCACCCCCGGACAGCCGACCTCGTCCTCACCGGAGGACCCGTCCACACCGTCGACGCCGCGCGCAGCACGGCCGGCGCGGTGGCCGTGCGCGACGGCCGGATCGTCGCCGTCGGACACGACGAGGTCCATGAACTGATCGGCCCCGGCACCGAGGTCGTCGACCTCGCCGGCCGGCTGCTGCTGCCCGGCTTCCAGGACGCCCACGTCCACCCCCAGGGCGCGGGGGCCGAACTCGGCCTGTGCCACCTGAACGACACCGTCGACCCCCGCGAGTACCTGCGCCGCGTCAGGGAGTACGCGGACCGGCACCCGGACGCCGCGTGGATCACCGGCGGCGGCTGGTCCATGGAGGCATTCCCCGGCGGTACGCCCACCGCCGCCCTGCTCGACACGGCGGTCCCCGACCGGCCCGTGTTCCTGCCCAACCGCGACCACCACGGCGCATGGGTCAACTCCCGCGCCCTGGAACGTGCGGGCATCGACGCCGGCACCCCGGACCCCGCCGACGGCCGCATCGAGCGCGACGCCGACGGCAACCCCACCGGCATGCTCCAGGAGGGCGCCGCGAACCTCGTGGCCCGCCTCGTCCCCGAACCCACCCCCGACGAGCAACTGGCCGCGCTGCTGCGGGCGCAGTCCGCGCTGCACGCGTACGGCGTCACCGCCTGGCAGGACGCCATCGTGGGCGCGTACGCCAACATGACCGACCCGACGCCCGCCTACCACGCGGCGGTCGACCGGGGCCTGCTCACCGCCCGGGTCGTCGGCGCGCTGTGGTGGGACCGCGGCCGGGGGGCCGAGCAGATCCCCGAACTCGTCGCGCGCAGGGCGGAGTCGAGCCGCGGCAGGTTCCGCGCGACCAGCGTGAAGATCATGCAGGACGGCATCGCCGAGAACCACACCGCGGCCCTGCTGGGCCCCTACCTCACGGGCTGCGGCTGCGCCTCGGACAACTCCGGCATCAGCTTCGTCGAGCCCGCCGAGCTGAGAAGGTACGTCACCGAACTCGACGCGCTCGACTTCCAGGTCCACTTCCACGCCCTCGGCGACCGTGCCGTGCGCGAGGCGCTCGACGCGGTGGAGGCGGCCCGCGCGGCCAACGGCCAGAGGGACACCCGGCACCACCTCGCGCACCTCCAGGTGGTCCACCCCGAGGACGTGCCGCGCTTTCGCGCACTGGGCGCGACCGCCAACCTGCAGGCGCTGTGGGCCGCGCACGAGCCGCAGATGGACGAGCTCACGATCCCCTTCCTCGGTCCCGAACGGGCCGCCCGGCAGTACCCGTTCGGCGACCTCCTGCGGTCGGGGGCCACCCTCGCCGCGGGCAGCGACTGGCCGGTCAGCAGCCCCGACCCGCTCGCGGCGCTCCATGTCGCCGTCAACCGGGTCGCCCCGGACGCGCCCCCGGGCACCCCGGCCTTCCTCCCCGGCCAGCGCGTCGACCTCGGAGCGGCGATCGCCGCGTACACGGCGGGCAGCGCCCACGCCAACCACCTGGACGACATCACCGGCAGCATCACGGTCGGCAGGCTCGCGGACCTCGTCGTCCTGGACCGCGACCCGTTCGCCGGACCTCCCGAGGAGATCGCGGCCACGCGGGTCCTCCAGACGTTCGTCGACGGCCGACGGGTGTACGCGGCCGACGACGCGTGACGTGCGACGCGGCGGGGGAGCGCCGCCCGGACCCGGTGGCGCCGATCAGCCGGACGGGGCGGGCCCGTCCGGCGGCCGCCGGTCGTGGGCGAGCAGGCCGAACAGCAGGTCGTCGGTCCACTCGCCCTTGATCCAGGTGGCCTGCCTGCGCAGGCCCTCCTGGACGAATCCGAGGCGTCGTAGCAGTCGCGCCGAGCGGTCGTTGCGCGCGTCGCACTCGGCGGAGACCCGGTGCAGTCCCCGCCGTCCGAACACGTCGTCCAGCACGGCACGCACCGCCTCCCCGGCGTACCCGAGGCCCTGGCGGTCGCGGGCCAGGGTGAAGCCGAGGTCCGCCTGCATCAGGTTCTCGTGCAGGCGGAGCCCGACGTCGCCCACCAGGCCGCGGTCGGCCTTGAGTTCGACCGCGTACTGGAACCAGCCCGGCTCGTCGGGGGACCCCGAGGCGAAGTCCCGCACGGTCCGCTCCGCCGTGCCGGGCGGCAGGGGCGCCGTCCAGCCCTGGTAGCGGGCGACCTGCGGATCGGACCGGTACGCGGCCAGGGGCGCGGCGTCCTCGGCGCGGAAGCGGCGCAGCACGAGCCTCGGGGTCTCCAGCAGCATGGCGCGATCGTCGCACACCTGCCCGCCGGGCCCGCCCCGCCCCCACCCGGGGCCTCAGGGCACGTACGAGGCGTTCTGGGCCGTGGTCACCACCTGCCGGCCGCCGGACTGGGTGAGCAGCCCCGACGACACCCACGAGGTCACCACGCTCTGCACCCGCGCGACGAGCGCCGCCTTGGTGGCGAAGGGCGCCCCCGCCCAGATCTCGTCGAGCAGGGTGGTGCCGTCGGACCTGGCGGGATTGGCGACCCCCGAGTCGGTGCCGCCGAGGACCACCTTGGGCTCGGAGCGGCGGAAGTAGACGTGCGTGGGGTCCTCGGTCCCTTCGAGGAACGGGGCGAACTCGGTTCCGTCCAGCGTGTAGTGGAGCGGTCTGCCGGACACGGGGGTGAGCGTCGGCAGCAGGTCCCCGGACAGCGCCGCGTTGCGGTGGAGGCCCAACTGGAGGTAGGAGGTGGAGGAGTTGCGTGCCACGAGGTTGACCGGGCCGTGGAACAGGGTCTGGAGGCCGGGGTCGTCGAGTGCCTTCTCGACCCGTGTCCGGAAGGGGATCGTGACGCGCACGACGTCACCCGGACGCCAGGTGCGCGCGATCGTGAAGTGGCTTCCCGGCGCCGGAGTCCCGCTCACCGCGACGCCGTTGACGGTCACGCGGAATCCGGCGGTGGTCCAGGAGGGCACGCGCAGCCGGAGTTCGAAGGCCGCCGTCGTGCCGCCGAGGGTGAGCGTGGAGCCCTGCTCCCGCGGATAGTCCGTCGTCTGCGTGACGGTGACGCCCTTCTCGGCCCAGGTCAGCGTGGTCGGGCTGTACAGGTTGACGTACAGCGCGCTCCCGTCGGCCTTCCTGAAGTAGACCGAGTCCTGGTACTTGGTGGCGCTCTCCATTCCGGTGCCCTCGCAGCAGGTGGTGCCCTGCTTGGGCGTGTAGTCCCGGACATGGCCGGGCGTCAGGCCGATGAAGTACGTGACGAGCGGCTTCTCCGCGTCGGCCCTGTCCTGCTTCGAGCCGAGCACCTGGTTGTACAGCGCGCGCTCGTAGAACTCCATGTACTTCGGGTCCTGCTCGTGGAGGAACAGCATGCGGCCGAGCTTGAGGAGGTTGTACGCGCAGCACGTCTCCGCCGTGGTGTCGCCGATGGTTCCGGCGATCACCCCGCGGGCCCGCCAGAACTCGCCCGTGCTGGTGCCGCCGATGCCGTACATGCGGGGTGGGACGACCATGTCCCAGAAGTTCCTGGCGGCGGTGAGGTAGCGCGCCTCGCCGGTCGCGTCGTACAGCCTGAGCAGTCCTGTGAAGACGGGGATGTGCTGGTTGGCGTGCAGCCCGGCCAGTGTGTCGGTGTTCGCGGCGCAGGCGTCGATGAGCTTGTCGAGGTCGAACAGGCGGGCCAGCGCCAGGTGTTCGGCCTTGCCGGTGAGGGCGTGCAGGTCGCAGACCGCCTCGACGATGCCGCCGAACTCCCCGCTGGAGAAGATGCCCCACATGCGCTGGAGCGTGGCGTCGGGCAGTTTGGACAGCCGGGAGTACATCCAGTCGCACATGCCCGACGCGAGGTCGAGCGCCCGCGCGTCGTCGACGTGCAGATGGGCGTCCAGCAGGCCGCGCAGGATCTTGTGGGCGGTGTAGTACGGAGCCCACACCCGGGTGTAGTCGCCGCTCGTCATCGACTCCAGTTCGATGAACTGCGTCTCCGGGTACGCCGCGAGGAATCCGGCGTGGCTCGGCCCGCCCCAGGTGCGGCGGAGCGTGGCGGTCAGCCCGCGGCCCGAGGCGTCGGCGAAGGTCCCGCCGGCCGTCTCGTCGAAGGCGTACGAGGCCAGATTGCCGCGGCCGGCCGGTGTGGAGGCCGCCGGGCCGCTCTGCAGGGCGGTGATCTCGGCGGCGGTCAGGGCCCGTGACCACATGTTGAACTCGTCGCGGACGCCCGCGAACACCGGGTCGGCGGCGAAGTGGGAGCGGCCCAGCCAGTTGTCGGTCAGGGTGCCGAGCGCCGCCGGGGTGAGGGTCATCGCCGTGTTCCGCGCCACGGCGGTGCCGTTCACGTAGAGGGTGCCCGTGCCGCCGGACAGCGTCACCGCGAGATGGCTCCACTGGTTCAGCGGCAGCGCGGCCGTCGCGTCCAGGCCCTGTTCACCGGCGGGGCCGCCGGTCGTGATGGCGAAGCGCGGGTGGCCGTTCGCGTTGCGGGTGGCCAGGTAGAGGTAGCGGGTGGTGTCGTTGCCGAAGTCGAGGACCCGGGCCCAGCCCGTGGCGTGGGTGGGTCTCACCCAGGCCGACAGCGTGATCGCCGAGGCGCCGCCGAGGACCGGGGACGGCAGGTCGACGTACTGGTGGGAGCCCCGGACGTGCTCCGCCGCCGTACCGAACCGGCCCGTGACGGCGAGCACGGCCGGGCTGCCGCGCAGGGCCGTCCGCACCTCGGTGAGCGCCGTGACCATCGTGCGGACCCTGTCGGCGTACACCTGGTCGCCCGTACCTCCGTAGGCCTGGGACAGCATGGTCAGGAAGTGGCCCGTGTAGTGGCCGCGGAGGTTGCCGTTGGCCTCGCCGTCCAGGCCCTCCCAGCCGCCGGGCGCGACGGCCCCGCGTGTCGAGAGGCCCGCGTTCGCGCGGAACACCTGGAGCAGTCGGTCCACGTCGTAGCCGCGCCCGTGGTCGAGCATGAGCTGTCGCTTGGCCGTGAAGACGCCCTGGCCGACCTTGACGTCCCCCAACTCGAAGGGGCGCAGTGTCCAGGCCGCCGGGGCGGGGAGCGGGGCGGCGGACGCCCGGCCGGTGGCGGCCCCGGCCAACACGGGTGCTGTCGTGGCGAGTATCGCGCTGCGCAGGAGAAGGCGTCGGGAGAGGGGCGGTGCCATGCGTTCCTCGTCTCTGCGAGTCGGACTGCCGATCTGTTCGGTATCGCGAACGCCGTGCGCCTGTTCGGCCAGAACATAGGTTTTCGGCGGGTACACGTCAACATCTCGCGCCAGTGCGGTTCCCGTGGGCCCCGGGATTCACGCCGGCTCCCCTGCGTCACACCGGGGATACCGTGGTCGCGGCAGGCCGGCCTCCGTCGCCCCGGGCCCCTGCCGTCGGCGCCGCCGACCTCGTGGTCACTCGTGGTCCGGGCCCGACAGCCGTGAAGGGAGGGGCCGGTGACGTCCCGTGGGCCGTGCGCCCCGGAACGCTCCGGTTGATCCCCGCGGTACGGGGCATCAGGACAGGGCATCCAGAGAGGGGCCCGACATGCAGAGACCCGGGGCGAGGACGGCCAGGGAGTTGCTGACCCGCTATGCCACGCTGCGCATCGCGCACGCGGAGCGGGCGACGGAGCGAACCGCCCGCGGCCTGGAGGAGGTCGGCCGCGCGCTGTGCGCCCTGACGGGCGCCGCGGACCTCGACGCGGCCGTCGCCGAGGCCGACGCCGTCCTCGCGGCGGACCGGGCGCGGCGCGGCGCCGCCCGCCGTGACCCCGGCGGCGGAGACGCCCTGTCACTGGCGGTCTGAACGAACCGGGCGCGGGTCGGCGGACGACCCGCTCACCGGCACCGGCCCGGAGCCCTCGCGGCCCGGACGCGCCCACCCGGGCGAGCAGCCGACTCGGCACGGTGGCCCGCGGGGCGTGACGGGACAGCAGGACAGCGGCACGCCGGCTCGGCGGCACCCGCAGGACCCGCGGTACCGGCCGCGAGGCCCGGCCCCGGTGCTCCGGCACCCGCGCGGCCGCGGGCCGTGTACGGTCCGCGCTTTCGGGTAGGGCCGACGTACGTGACAACCGCCATGGCCGGAGCAGACCGAGAGAGATGTGCGTGTGACCAGTCCCGAGCCCGATCTCCGCCGCGCCCGCCCCGACCGGCCCCGGGACCCTCCGTGCGAGGCCGCGGCCCGTCGCCCCGGGCCGCCCGCACCGCTTCCCGGCCGAGCACGGGAGGAGTACGTCACGGCTCGTGGAGACTGACCCGGACATGGGCTGGGATCACGGCCCCGGCAGGCGCCCGGACCTGATCGCCCGTCAGCTCGCCGACGCGGTGGAGAACCTGGTGACGCTCTGGTTCTCGGCCGCCGAGGACCTCTCCCCACGCATCTCGTCGCGCCAGTTGCTCGCCCTGCAGACCGTCCGCCGCCGCCCGGAGCTGAATCTCACGGCACTCGCCGAGGGGCTGGGCATAGGGCTTCCGATGGCCAGTCGGCTCTGCGACCGGCTGGAGGCCGCCGGCCTGCTGCAGCGCTCCGTCCAGCCCCACAACCGGCGCGAGGTCCGGCTGGTGGTCACCCCGCACGGCCGCCGCCTCCTCACGGACGTCACCGAGCGGCGGTCGAGGCGCCTCGCGGCCGTCATCGAGGCGATGACGCCGGGGGAGCGGGCGTCGTTCCTGGGCGGAATGCACGCCTTCCACCAGGCGCAGGTCCTGGGCCGCGTCCGGCCGGCCCGCGACGGGCGGGAGCGGCCGGACGGGGACTGACGCCTGTCAGGAGAGCAGCCGCGCGCGGGCGGGCCGGGGGATCTCAGCCGCCCGGGTGTGGACGTGGCACAGCAGGAGGCACACGTCGTCGTCCCGTTCGGAGTCGCTGAGCATCGGGTGCAGGATGCGGTCCGCCGAGCCGTCCAGATCCCCGTCGAGCTCTCCGGAGCGGAACGTGCCGAGCGCTGCCACGAGGCGTTCGATGCCCGGGTCTATGCCCTGGGCCCGACGCTCGACGAGACCGTCCGTGTAGAGCGCCAGCGTCGAGCCCGGCTCCAGTCGCACGTGGTGGTCGCCGATCTCCTGGTCCAGTGGGATGCCGAGCATCGCTCCCGGCTTGGCGTCGAGCGTGCGCACCCGGCCGTCAGGGGTCCGCAGCACGGGGGGCGGATGGCCCGCGGCGGCCCAGGTGAGCGTGGGCTCGTCGGGGTGGAAGCGCGCGATGACCGCCGTCGCGTACAGGTCGGGCTGGAGGTGGTGGAGGAAGAGGTGCAGCCGGGTGAGGAGCTGTCCCGGGGTCCCCCCGTCGACCGCGTACGCGCGCAGGGCGGTGCGCAACTGGCTCATCATGACGGCCGCGTGCAGTCCGTGTCCGGTGACGTCCCCCATGACGGCGATCAGGCTCCCGTCGGGCTGGCGGAAGGCGTCGTACCAGTCGCCGCCGATGTTGAGGCCGTGGGTGGCCGGCAGGTAGCGCGCGGCCAGGTGGAGTCCCGGTGTGGTGGGCAGATCCGTGAGCAGGGCCCTCTGCAGGGTCTCGGCGATGTCCCGGCTGTGCTCGAACCGCCGGGCGTTGTCGATCGCGATGCTGGCCCGGCGGGTCAGCTCGATGAGCATCACCGCGTCGTCGGCGTCCCAGCGCTCGCCGCGCGGGGAGAGGGTCAGCACACCGAGCGGCGCCCGTCGTGTCGGCAGCGGGATGCACAGCAGCGGCCGGCCGGGGTCGAGCGAGGACGGGGGCTGGTCGTCGACTCCGGGCAGACCACCGGGATCGGCGGCGGCGTACTGCGGGCGTCCGGTGCGGGCGGCGACCACGGCCGCGGCCGGACGGGGGCCGCGCGGCTGCTCCTCGTGGTCCCCGTCGAACAGCCATACGTCGACGCTGCGGGCGTACTCCGGCACGAGCAGTCTGGGCAGCCGGCTGACGATCTCGTCCGGGTTGAGCGATGCCGTCAGGACGGCGCTGGCGTCGGCCAGGAACATCAGCCGCCGGCGTGCGTTCTCCGCCTCCGTCCGGGCCTCGCGCTCGGCCGCGAACAGCTCGCGCTGGGCCCGCCCGGCCGCGTCCAGTTCGGCGTGCAGCGCCAGCACGCCCTGGTTCGTCTGGTGGAGCTCCTCCCGGTGGAAGGCGACCAACTGCTCCTGCTCTCCGAGCCTCTCCAGGACCGCGGCCGTGTCCTCGTCGGCGCCCAGCAGCGCCTCCGCCAGCACGCTGCCGTCGTCCGCGGGGCCCGAGGCGTCCGGGTCGGGGGCCGCCTCGGGACGGGGCACCGTCATCTGCCAGGGCGACGGAGCGTCCGCGTCCCGGCCGCCGCCCGGGGTCACCACGGCCCGCAGCGCGCTCCCGCCGGGGCCGGTGACCGCCTCGACGCCGAGCCGCCAGGTTCCGCCCTTCGCCAGGCACTGGCTCAGGTGCGCGCCGAGCGCGGCCGTGAGCCGGGTGCGGTCGGGGGCGGTCACGCCGTGGGCGGCCGCCAGCCGGGCCGCGGCGACCCGGGCCCGGGCGGCGTCGGTGACGGTGGTGATGTCCCAGGTACGAGTCATGGTGTGCGGTCCGGCGGGGTGGGGGCCAGTACGGCGACGGCGGTGTCGTCCCGTACCGGCCGGGCGGAGCTGCTCGCGTCGCGCACCGTTACGGCGGCGACGACAGCCGGGTCGAGTGACGCGAGGCAGGCGTCGGAGGGCGGCACCCAGCGACTGGGCAGGCCGTCGGTGTGCAGCACCAGCAGGCAGCCGGGCCCCCACGGCTCGTGGTGCTCGGGAAGCGTCGAGGGCCGGTGGGCGCCGACTATGCCGGGACGGGACAGCAGGGGCCGCCAGCCGTCGCCGGTGCGCAGCCGGGCGCCGATGTTGCCGATGCCGGCGAACCCGAGGAGCCCGGTGGCGGAGTCGAGCTGTGCCACGGCGACGGCCGCGCCGCGAGTGCCGCGCAGTTCCGCGTCCAGCTGCCGGAGCAGCTCGGCGGGCGGCAGGTGGCCCGAGGCGTGCAGGACCTCCACCGCCGCGGACGAGGCGCGAGCGGCCTCCGGGCCGTGGCCCAGCCCGTCGGCCAGCATCAGGGTGGACCGGTGGCCGGACCGCACCCAGGTCCACGCGTCGCCGGAGAACTCCGCGCCGGCGAACGGGATGTTGACGCCGCCCGCCCGCGCCGAGGCCGTGACCGGCGCGACGGACCGCCCTCCGGGCCGGCGGGCCGCGGCACCGATCCGGGCCAGCGCCACCGTGCCGCGTCCCCGGGAGCTGTGCAGGTCGAAGTCGTCGGCGACGCGCCGGCAGGTGCCGAGGCCCGCCCCGAGCGAGGCCGCCGTGGAGTAGCCGTCCCGCAGCGCGGCGGACACGTCCGCCATGCCGGGGCCGTGGTCGATCGCGGTGATCTGCACCATGGCCGCGCCGCCCGGGCCCGCGGGAGGGCCGCCGGCCGGGGCGAGGGGAGGGGCGACGGCCTCGACGAGCAACTGCCCGCCCTCGGCGTGCTTCAGCAGGTTCGTGGCCAGCTCGGTCGCCACCAGAGCGGCCGTGGCGGCGCGGCGCTCGTCGAGCCCGGCCAGGCGCGCGGCCTGTTCCGCGGCCACCCTGGCGTCGCGCACCCGGGTCGAGTCGTGCACCGGTACGTCCCAGACGCGGGGCATCACACCTCCCCGCGCGGATGCGGCGGCCGGACGGTCCAGGAGATGACCGTGACCCGGGTGCCCGCGTCCGGACCGCTGTCGATCGAGAACTCGTGCACCAGCCGCCGGGCTCCGCCGAGCCCCATGCCCAGGCCGTCGCCCGACGTGTAGCCGTCGGTGAGGGCCCGTTCCACGTCCGGGATGCCCGGGCCGTCGTCGGCGAAGGTCAGCCGCAGCCCCCGTACATGCCCGTTCGCGAGGCGCACCGACTCCAGCCGGCCGCCTCCGCCGTGCACCAGCGTGTTGCGCGCCAGTTCACTGGCCGCGGTGACCAGCTTGGTCTGCTCCACCAGGCCGAAGCCGAGCTCGGCGGCCGTCTGCCGCACATGCTGGCGCACCCAGGCCAGATCCATGTCCGAACTGATGGGCAGGCTGGCCTCGACACGGCCGGCTGTCTGCATCACGGACTCTCCTGCCGTGCGTGAGCGGGGCGGGACGACGCGGCCTGACGGGTCAGCATCCCCAGCGCGTCCTGCGCGTCGAGCGCGGTGCGCATGCCGGGCAGCGTCAGGCCCAGCTCCACCAGGGTGATCGCGACCGCCGGCCGCATGCCGGCCACGACGGTCTGCGCGGCGAGCAGCCGCGCCTTGGCCGCGATCTCGGCGAGGACCCGCCCCAGGAACGAGTCGACGATCTCGACACCGGAGATGTCGATGACGACACCGGAGACCGAACTGCGCGCGATGGCCTCGCCGATGTCCTGCTGGAGCTGCTCGGCCGTGCTGTCGTGCAGGTCGCCCTGGAGGGTGACGAGGAGTACGTCGCCCAGCCTGAGCACCGGCACGTGCGTCGAGGGCGCGCGGGGGTACGGGTCGCTCACCGCTGACCCGCAGCGTGGGGCGTCGACTCCACGATGCCGGTGCCCTGCTGGTCGAGCGCGTACGCCAGGGCGTCGGCGAGACTCGCCCGGGTCACCACCGTGCCCAGGTCGAGACCCAGGTGGACGATGGTCTGCGCGATGGCCGGACGGATGCCGGAGACCACGCATTCCGCGCCCATCAGCCGTGCGGCCGCGACCGTCTTCATCAGGTGCTGCGCCACCAGGGAGTCGACGGTCGGCACACCCGTGATGTCGAGGATCGCGAACCTGGCGTGCTGCTCGACCACCGCCTCCAGCAGCGTCTCCATCACGACCTGGCTGCGGGCGCTGTCCAGCGTGCCGATCAGGGGTACGGCGACGATGCCGTCCCAGAGCTTGATCACGGGGGTGGCGACCTCCAGGAGCTGGAGCCGCTGCCGGTCGATGAGGGCCTGGCCCTCGCTGAGCGCCGACTCCATGACCACCAGTCGCAGCGTCCCCATCAGGACGGTCAGCGCGGTGGAGCACTCGCGCACGTGCTCGGCCGGTGCCGCGGACAGGTCGGCGACCAGGAGGTCCACCACGGGGGTGCGCAGGGCGTCGACCTCGTTCGACACCTGGGCGGAGCTGGCGCCCGCCCGCGACCGCGCTGCCGCCGTCCTGGTCAACTGCTCGCGCACCACACCGAATCCGGCCGCCTCGGCGTCCTCGGCGCGTCCCGCCGCGGCCACCGCGGCCAATGCCTCGACGACGGACTTGCCGGCCTCGACCGCCTCGTCCCGGGACACG
This sequence comes from Streptomyces fructofermentans, assembly GCF_014651055.1. Taxonomy (GTDB): domain Bacteria; phylum Actinomycetota; class Actinomycetes; order Streptomycetales; family Streptomycetaceae; genus Streptomyces; species Streptomyces fructofermentans. The sequence goes on along the minus strand of NZ_BMWD01000026.1, from coordinate 114,539 downwards.
GTGAAGACCGTGCGGAACAGTGGTACGTCGGCCCACCGCTGGGCGATCTGCTCACGGCGGCGGCGCAGGAAGTCCGCGACCTCGTCGTGCGGCGCTCGCTGTTCTGCCGTTTCGTGCTCCGGCACCTTCTCATCTCCTCACATGCAGTGGATCGCTCCGGACTCGCTGGAGGCAACGAGGCGGCGGCATGACTCTTGCCGAACGACAACTGTAGTCGTGGCCCCGCGCGGCGCGGCACCCGGTGTGCGACACCCCCGCCTCCTAGGGGTTCGGCTGCTTTCCGTACCAGTCGAGGCACAGCACCAGCGCGTCGTCGTCGGGCACGGGCCGGCCGCGGTGGCCCGTCAGCTCCCGCAGCACCGCTCCGGGCACCTCGGCCGGCGGCAGCAGGCTGGTGGACGTGATCGCCCGGGCGAGGGCCCGCTCCCCGTACCGCTCGCCGCCGGGCGCCGCGACGGCGTGCACCCCGTCACTGACGAACAGGAGCCGGTCGCCCGGCTCGACCCGGTACTCCTGCGCGACATAGTCGGTCTCCTCGAACATGCCCAGCGGAAGCTGCTCCTCGAAGTCGACGGCGGTCACCGTCCGGTCGCGCAGGTACAGCATCCGCGGCGATCCGGCGTCCACGACCTGGAGCCGGCCGGTCGACAGCTCCAGGTCGAGCATCAGCACGGACAGATGGGCGTCACCGCGGTAGTGGGCGTAGATCGCCTGGTCGGCGAGGGCGGCCTGGTCCGCGATGGAGATGCCCGCGCGCCGCGCGTTGCGCAGCGCGTTGATGCCCAGATTGGTCAGCAGCGCGGCCTCGATGCCCTCGCCCATGCCGTTGGTGATGTAGAGCATCAGGTGGTCCGAGGTGGCGCACCAGTCGAAGTTGTCGCCGAACACGGCGTAGGCGGGTTCCAGTTGCGCGCCCAGCGCGTACTCGGGCCGGGCGCAGGAACGCGCGGGCAGCAACTGCCACTGCATCTCCGCCGCGAGCGTCAGCCGGTCGGTGCGCCGTGCCTGGAGGTAGAGGTCGGTGTCACGCTCGGCGACCACGACCTCGTGGCCCAGCACCTCGGCCACCTCGGCCAGCTCCGCGATCCGCTCCCCGGCCTGCTCCGCCGTGGGCATCGTCACGGACAGGATGCCGAGCCGGTCGCCGCGTACGGTGACCGGCAGATGGACGCGCACCCGGCCGCCGCCGAGGTCCTCGACGAACGGCTGCTGGGCCCCGAACGCCCGTCCTGCCGGTCCGGTGCGCACCGGCAGCGGGTCCGGGTCCGGCGTTCCGCTGCTCACGGCCTGCAGCAGGGTCAGCCCGTAGTCGGCCATGAAGAGCTGGACGTCCTCCGCCGCGTAGTGGGTGCGCAGCGCATCCCGGACCGCCTCCACCAACTGGTGCGGAGCCGCGGACCGCAGCGCTCGCTCGGCTGCCACGAATCTGTTCACGATGTCGGATACGCCGTTCTCTCCGTCGCGGCGCCGGGTCCCCGCTGTCGGGTGGGCGGCGCCGTTCCTGCCTGGTATGTGTCACTGTTGTCCGTGTGCCGCCCGAACTCGCGGGCTGACAGCGTCCATGAAGCCTGGAAGAGTGGCATCGTGACTTCCTCCCATTCGCGCCCGCAGCCCCACGAGGTGGCGCGCGTGACCTCAGAGGCGGCGGAGCTGCTCGAGGTCCTGTGGGGGCGTGCGTCGACGGCGCCGGTCTCGGCGTCCCAGCTCCGGGTGCTGTTCATCCTGGAACACAATGAGGGGATCAACCTCCGGACCCTCGCCGACGCGCTCGGGTCGACGCCTCCGTCGACGAGCCGCCTGTGCGACCGGCTCCAGGCCGTGGGATTCGTGGAGCGCAGGCCGGGCGCCACCAGCCGCCGCGAACTGCGGTTGTACCTGAGTCCCCGCGGCCGGGTGTTCCTCGGCGACCTGCGGTCCCGCCGCGAACGCGCCCTGGAGTCCGTGCTGGAGCAGATGCCGGCCGGGCACCGCAGCGCGCTGCTCCAAGGGCTCGTGGCCTTCTGCGCGGCCGCCTCGGAGGAGATCCACGACGACGAGGCGCCCGGGGCGCGGAGCGCCTGACCGCGCGTGGTGCCGCCGGTGGCCGGCGGTGTGCGCGCGGCCGTCGGCAGGGCCCCACCGGCGCGGACACCCGTTGACGTCCCCAGGCACATCCCGTTCCCCTTCCGCGCTCCCGCGCTGCCTCACTGTGCTGCCTCGATCGAACCATTGTCAAACGACAACTGTTGCCGCGCGGTCGGCCCGCCCCCGGCCGCGCGGCTCCCCGGTGGGGGCGGGCGCGCGGAGGCGGGAGGTCGGTCAGACGCGGGGCGCGTGCCCCGCGCCGCCGGCCGTGTCGGTCGTGTCGGTCGCGTCCGACTTCTCCACCAGCGCGAGCGACTCCTCGACGGTGCCGGATATCGGGACCGTGATGCTGACGCCGGTGAGGTCCAGGATCCGCTGCACGGCCGGTACGGGCGCGATGATGTGCACGCTGCCCCCGGACTCACGGGCCTGCTGGTAGGCGCGGACGATGATGTTCATCCCGGAGGAGTCCATGAAGGGAACGGCCGACAGGTCCAGGAGGAAGTGCCGGCGCCCGTGATGGAACTGGTTCGCCAGATGGTGCCGCAGCTCGGTCGACGTATCGACGTCCAGATAGCCCGCCACCGTGAACAGGGCGATGTCCTCGCGAGGCAGGGTGACCTCGACGGACAGGGGGTTCTGGGCAATGGACACAAGGATCTCCCACGGGTGTTGGCGGCTTGGGCTGGTTACCCCCGTCTGCGCGTTCGATGCCACGGGGCACCGGTCGCCAGACGTGATCAAGTTCTCGTCGCCGGATCGGCCGGATCGGCCGGATCTGCCGGAACCACCGGCGTCCGCCGGATCGCTCCGCCCCGACGGACCGTCGGCGGCCGGGGACGCCGGACCGCTCCGACCGGCCGGGCGTGCCGGACCGGCCGGGGCGCGTGGGCTCACGGAGGGCGCACGCGCGTGTGCCGGGCGGTGCCGGTCACGCGCCCTCCCCGGGGCGGTTCGCTGCTGAGTGACGCGCATGCACGCGCGTGTACCCCCGCATCGCGGGTCCATGCGGGGGCACTCCGGCCACCGGAGCGCGGTCACGCCCGCACTTCCGGGGCGCCCTCCTACGACACCCGTATGCCGACGATGCAGGTGTCGTCGTCGGTGTCCGACCTGCTGTAGGTGAGGAGGCGGTCCAGCTTCTGGTCCAGCTTCGCCGGCGCCGTACGCGCCGTGTCGAGGAGATGGGCCAGCGACTCCTCGACCGAGCGGTCCCGTCGCTCGATCAGGCCGTCCGTGTACATCAGCAGCGTGTCGTCCTCCGCGAGCTGCACCTCGTCCTCCTCGTACCGGGCCTCCGGCACCGCGCCCAGCAGCATGCCCTTGAGCAGCGGCAGCGCCACCGCCTCCGGGCCGCGCACCAGAACGGGCGGCAGATGGCCCGCCCTGGCCCACCGCAGGGTCCGCGGGCCGGGGTCGTACAGGCCGCACACCGCCGTCGCGGTGACCGCGCCCGTCAGGTGGTGCGCCACGATGTTCAGCCACGACAGGAGCTGGCCCGGGCCGGCGCCGGTCACGGCGAGCCCCCGCAGCGCGTTGCGCAGGACCACCATGCTGGTCGCCGCCTCTATGCCGTGCCCGGCCACGTCGCCCACGCACACGAGCACCAGTCCGGACGGCAGGACGACCGCGTCGTACCAGTCGCCGCCCACGAGCTGCTCGGTCTCGGCCGGCCGGTACCTGACGGCCACGTCCAGGCCCGGCGCCTGCAGAGGGGCCTGCGTCGGCGGCATGATCGCGTGCTGGAGCTGGAGCGTCAGCCGGTTGCGCTCGGTGGCCTGCTGCTCGGTGTGCGCGAGCTGGTCGCGGGTGGCGGCGAGCGCCACCTCGGTCCAGTGCTGGGCCGAGATGTCCTGGTAGGCCCCGCGCACCACGAAGAGCCCGCCGTCCGCGTCGAGCACCGGCTCGGCCACCACGCGGATGTGCCGGGTCACCTCGTCGGGACGCTGGAGCCGGAACGCGGCGGACGCGGGGCGCCGGTGGTGCAGCACGGTGCGCAGGAAGCGGCCGATGGCGACCGCGTCGTCCGGATGCGCGTGCAGCGGCAGCTCCTCCAGGGGCACGGGCGGGCTGGACGTCGACCTGCCGTACAGGCTGAAGAGCTGGCCGTTCCAGGTGATCTCACCCGTGAGCAGGTTCTCCTCGAAGCCTCCGATCCGGCCCATCCGCTGGGCGTGCTGGAGCAGGCTGGCCAGCCGTGCCGTCTCGTCCTCGATGCGCCAGATGAGCAGCACGCTGTTGCCGTGCCTGCTCACACTGATGTCGGCGACCGCCGCGAGCTGCACCTCGTCGACGAGCGCCGTGAGGTTGATGCGCTCGGCACGGAACGGCTCGCCGGTCGCGTACACGCGCTCGACCCGGTTGAACAGTTCGCTCTCCCCGGCGGCCATCGGGTACGCCTCCAGCAGCAGCGCACCGCTGACGAGGCCGCGGGGCCGGCCCGCCGGGTCGAGGAACTGGCTGTTGACGTGGTGGATGCGGAAGTCGACGAGCTGTCCGCGGTCGAGGTGCGGGACCAGGACCAGCGCCGGATCGTGCAGCCCGTCGGCGAGGGCCACCAGTTCCGTGGCGTCGGGCAGCACCCGCGGCTCGTGCACGGCGTCGGCGCCGTGCGTGAGGGCGTACGACTCCAACGTGTGGGCGCACAGCTCCGCCAGTGCCTCCACCTGACGGACGATCTGCGGGGTCTGCTGCGGCTGGGGGCCGGGCCAGACGATCTCCAGCACGCCGTTGACGCGGCCACCCGTGCCGGCGGGAAGCGCGGCCCTGCCGCCGTCGGGGTGGTGGTGCTGCCCGATGGAGGGGAGGCCGGTCCTGGACAGCGAACCGATCCACTGGCCCGCGCGTTCGGTCAGGCAGTTGCGGGCCACCGTCACCACCCCGGGTGGTACGTAGCGCCAGCGCCCGGACTCCGCGGGTGTGAAGCCCGCGCTGCCGGCCAGTGTGAGGGAACCGTCCGAGCGCGCGGCCCAGACGGCCACGGCCACCGCGCCGAGCGGGGCCAGGGCGTGCTGCAGCAGGGAGTCGGCGACGGCCTGGGCGTCGCTCGCGGCCAGGGCGCCGCTCTCGGCCTCCCGGAGCTGGACGGCAGAGGTCGCCTCCGCGCCGGACGCCTCGCCCTCGGGCGCGTCCGTGCCGTTGGCGACCGCGAGGAAGGCGCCGGTCACGTCCGACAGCCGGTCGCGGGCGGCCTGGTTGATGACCTCCACGGCGAAGGCCAGCGGGGTCACCCTGGCCTGCTCGGCGAGTTCGGTGAGCTGGCGGGCGGCCTGCGCCGGACCGCAGCCCAGGCGCTCCACGAGGATGCCCTTGGCGAGCTCGACCAGCGCGCGGCCGTCCGCCTCGGCCTGGGCCGCCCTGACCTCACGGCGCAGCCTTTCCACGGTGGCGGCGAGCCTGCCGACGGTGGTCGCCGGCGGCCCGGCGTCGGCGCGCGACACGTCGGCGGAGTGTGCGTCGCCGGTGCCCGGTTCCCGCGCGGGCTCCCCGGCGGGGTCGGTCTCCGCTCCGCCGGGGAGGGCACCGGGCGCCTTCCGGCCGGGAGGCGTCCTCGGCTCCGGAGACGTCCCGGAGTCGGCGGTTCCGGACGCCGACGGCTCGCCGGCCGGTCCTGGGGGTGAATCGGGGTGGTTCAACGGGTCCATTGCTCCTCGGCTGGAACGCCCATGGGGGACGGGGACGACGAGAGGCGCCGGCCGGCTGTCGGGCCGGCCGGCGCCGTCCGTCTCACACGGGCAGCCAGCGGCGGACGCGGGCGATCAGATCGTCGGTGTCGACCGGCTTGGTGACGTAGTCACTGGCGCCGGAGGCGAGGCTCTTCTCCCGGTCGCCGGGCATCGCCTTCGCGGTGACCGCGATGATGGGCAGATCGGCGTAGCGGGGCATCCTGCGGATCTCGGTCGTGGCCGTGTACCCGTCCATCTCCGGCATCATCACGTCCATCAGCACGAGCGAGATGTCGGGGTGGTTGACCAGTGTCTCGATGCCCTTGCGGCCGTTGTCCGCGTGCAGCACCCGGAAACCCTGCAGTTCCAGGATCCCGCTGAGCGCGAAGAGGTTGCGCGCGTCGTCGTCGACCACCAGGACCGTGCGCCCGAGGAAGGCGTCCTCCACGGGCCGCGGTGCCTCGGGCCGCGACTCGTCGGGGCGGACCAGGGAGAGCACGTCGCCCAGCTCCTCGGCCGACAGGTGCAGGGCGATCCGCTCGCGCAGCTCGTCGAGGCTGGACAGGAACTCCAGGGCACGGCTGCCCGCGCGGGCCCGCAGGGCGTCCTCCTGCGCCAGGTCCGCGCGATGGCCGCTGTGGACCAGCACCGGGACGCTGGCCAGCGCCGAGTCGCCCTGCATCGCCTCCAGGAAGCGGTGCGCCTCGCCGTCCGGCATCCCCAGTTCCAGCACCACGCAGTGGCAGGCCTCGGCGGCCAGCGCGCTCGCCGCCTCCTGCGCCCCGACGGCCGTGATCACGTCCACCGTGTCGCGCGGGTCGCCGGCCTCCGGGGCCCGGACGACGTCCGAGGCCGCGCTCTCGGCGACGAGCGTCAGCAGCCCGCGCTGCCGCTCCTCCACGACCAGCAGCCGGCGCCTGCGGTGCCGGGGCGCGGCCGGCGGACCGGAGAGCGCGGCGCGCGACGGCGCCTCGGACGGTGCCGCCGCCAGGGCCTTCTCGGGCGACCGGCCGCCGTTGAGCAGGTCCTCGTAGTCGGGCCGTGCCACGGGCAGGAACAGCGTGAACGTGCTGCCCCGGCCGGGCGCGCTGTCGACGGTCACGGCGCCGCCCAGCAGATGGGCGATCTCGCGGGTGATGGACAGGCCGAGGCCCGTCCCGCCGTACTTGCGGCTCGTGGTGCCGTCCGCCTGCTGGAACGCCCCGAAGATCGTCTCCAGGTGCTGCTCCGGGATGCCGATCCCGGTGTCCTGGACACGGAAGGCCACGATCGTGCCGCCCCGCAGCACCCCGCGCGGCACCTCGTCGTCGGCGGCCGGCTCGATCCGCAGCTCCACGCCGCCCTGCTCGGTGAACTTGACCGCGTTCGACAGCAGGTTGCGCAGCACCTGGCGCAGCCGGGAGTCGTCGGTGAGCAGGTCGGCGGGGGAGCCGGCGGCGGTGCTGACGGTGAAGTCCAGGCTCTTCTGCGTCGTCATCGGCCGGAACGTCGCCTCGACGTACTCCAGGAGCTGGCGCAGCGGTACGCGTTCGGGCGTGACGTCCATCTTCCCGGCCTCGACCTTCGACAGGTCGAGGATGTCGTTGATCAGCTGCAGCAGGTCGGAGCCGGCGGAGTGGATGATGCCCGCGTACTCCACCTGCTTCGGCGTGAGGTTGCGCGACGGGTTCTGGGCGAGGAGCTGGGCGAGGATCAGGAGACTGTTCAGCGGGGTCCGCAGCTCGTGGCTCATGTTGGCCAGGAACTCCGACTTGTACTTGGAGGCCAGCGACAACTGCTGTGCGCGGGTCTCCAGTTCCTGCCGCGCCTGCTCGATCTGGAGGTTCTTCGCCTCGATGTCGCGGTTCTGCGTGGCGAGCAGCGAGGCCTTGTCCTCCAGCTCCGCGTTGGAGCGCTGGAGTTCGTCCTGCTGGACCTGCAACTCCTCGGAGCGGGCCTGGAGTTCGGCGGTCAGTCGCTGGGACTCGTCGAGCAGTTCGTCGGTGCGCGCGTTGGCCACGATGGTGTTGACGTTGACCCCGATGGTCTCCATCAGCTGGCCCAGGAAGTCCTGGTGGATCTGGGTGAAGCGGGTGACCGAGGCGAGTTCGATGACTCCGAGCACCTGGTCCTCGACCACGATGGGCAGGACGACCAGGGCGGTCGGCACGGTCTGCCCGAGCCCGGAGGAGATCGTCACGTACCCGGCGGGCAGGTCCTCCACTGTGACGGCGCGGCGGCTGCGCGCGGCCTGGCCGACCAGCGAGCGGCCGAAGGGGATGCGGACCGGCCTGTCCGACTCGTCGGGATAGCCGTACGAGCCGACGAGCCGCAGCTCCGAGGCGTTCCCGACCTCCTCCGCGAGGTAGAACGCCCCGTACTGGGCTGACACGAGCGGTGCCAGCTCGTCCATGATCAGCTCGGCCACGACCGGCAGGTCGCGGTGGCCCTGCACCAGGCCGGAGATCCGCGCCAGGTTGGTCTTGAGCCAGTCCTGCTCCTGGTTGGCCCGGGTGGTCTCGCGCAGGGACTCCACCATGGAGTTGATGTTGTCCTTGAGGTCGGCGACCTCGCCGGAGGCCTCGACGGTGATGGAGCGGGTGAGGTCGCCCTCGGCCACCGCGCTGGTGACCTCGGCGATCGCGCGCACCTGCCGGGTGAGGTTCCCCGCCAGCTCGTTGACGTTCTCCGTGAGCCGCTTCCAGGTGCCGGAGACACCCTCCACCTCGGCCTGGCCGCCGAGCCGCCCCTCGCTGCCGACCTCGCGGGCGACACGGGTGACCTCGGCGGCGAACGAGGAGAGCTGGTCGACCATCGTGTTGATCGTGGTCTTGAGCTCCAGGATCTCCCCGCGGGCGTCGACGTCGATCTTCTTCGACAGGTCGCCCCTGGCCACGGCCGTCGTCACCAGGGCGATGTTGCGCACCTGGCCGGTGAGGTTGTTGGCCATCGAGTTGACGTTCTCGGTGAGGTCCTTCCAGGTCCCCGCCACGTTGGGCACCTGGGCCTGGCCGCCGAGGCGGCCCTCGGTGCCGACCTCGCGGGCGACGCGGGTCACCTCGTCGGCGAACGCGGACAGGGTGTCGACCATCGTGTTGATGACGTCCGCCAGGGCCGCGACCTCGCCCTTGGCCTCGACGGTGATCTTCTGGGAGAGGTCGCCGCGCGCCACGGCGGTGGCGACCTGGGCGATCGAGCGGACCTGGCCCGTCAGGTTCGAGGCCATGACGTTGACGTTGTCGGTGAGGTCCTTCCAGGTGCCGGAGACACCCCGGACGGTGGCCTGTCCGCCCAGGTTGCCGGCCGTGCCGACCTCGCGGGCGACGCGGGTGACCTCGTCGGCGAACGCGGAGAGCTGGTCGACCATCGTGTTGATGGTCTCCTTGAGCGCGAGGATCTCGCCGCGGGCGTCCACGGTGATCTTCTGGGAGAGGTCGCCCCTGGCCACCGCGGTCGCGACCTGGGCCACGTTGCGGACCTGGTCGGTGAGGTTGCCCGCCATGAAGTTCACGGAGTCCGTGAGGTCGCGCCAGGTGCCCTTGACGCCCTTGACGTCCGCCTGTCCGCCGAGGCGGCCCTCGGTGCCGACCTCGCGGGCGACGCGGGTGACCTCGTCGGCGAACGCGGAGAGCTGGTCGACCATCGTGTTGATCGTGTTCTTGAGCTCCAGGATCTCGCCGCGGGCGTCCACGGTGATCTTCTGGGAGAGGTCGCCCCTGGCCACCGCGGTGGTCACCTGGGCCACGTTGCGGACCTGCGCCGTCAGGTTGCCCGCCATGAAGTTCACCGAGTCGGTGAGGTCGCGCCACACACCGCCGACCCCGGGGACCTGGGCCTGTCCGCCGAGGCGGCCCTCGGTGCCGACCTCGCGGGCGACGCGGGTCACCTCGTCGGCGAACGCGGACAGCTGGTCGACCATCGTGTTGACGGTCTCCTTGAGCTGAAGGATCTCGCCCCGCGCGGGGACGTCCACCTTCTGCGACAGGTCGCCCCTGGCGACGGCCGTCGCGACCTGGGCGATGTCGCGCACCTGGGTCGTGAGGTTGCCGGCCATGGCGTTGACCGAGTCGGTCAGGTCGGCCCAGGTCCCGGAGACCCCGGGCACCTCCGCCTGTCCGCCGAGCGTGCCCTCGGTGCCCACCTCGCGTGCGACGCGCGTCACCTCGGACGTGAACACGGACAACTGGTCGACCATGCCGTTGAAGACGGTCGCGATGTCCCCGAGCAGCCCACCGCCGTCGTCCGGCAGGCGGGTCCCGAAGTCTCCGTCGCGCACCGCGGTCAGGCCTGCCAGAAGCTGCCGCAGCTCCTGGTCGCCCGGCGTGTGGCCGACGGTCTCGGTCGTCTGGCTGGTCATGTGCACCCTCGTTCCGCTCCCCAAGAGCCCCGTACGACGGGACTCGGAACTACGGGCCCACTGCCGGACCCCCTCGACGTCGGTCCGTCCCGGATCGCGGGACCGCCCGATGAGGAAATACGCCGCAGGCTAACCCGGCGGTCGGGCCCGGAACAAAGCGTCACACCAAAGTCGTCGTACGGCCGGCGTCCCACCCCGGAACAGTGGGCGGCGCCGCCCACCGCCCGGTGGTGTTCGCCGGGGCGGGAGTGGTGCCGCGGTGCCCCGGCGCGGTCCTCGGCCGGATGCGCGGCGGAGCCCACCGGGTGGGGCCCTCGGCCTGCCCGCGTGCCCGTGGCCGTCGTAACGTCCCAGCTCAGGGGGTGTGACGGCCTTCGAGGCGCGGGCGGAGCGGGGCAGCGACGGCCGTCATCCTCCGGCCGGTGGGCGGGCCCGGCACCCGCGGCTCGTGTTCTGGGACGGGCGACACGGAAGCCTGCGGCATCGTCGGCATCAACCGCCCCACCGGCACGCGAGGGCGCCCCGGAAGGCGGGCATCCGGGACGCGGGGGAGCGGTGGCGGGGGAGCGGCGGTGTGGCGAGCGTCATGAGGACGGCGGTCCCCTGCGCCCGCGTCCCGGAGAGGCCGCCTCCGGACGTGGAAGTCCGTGCCCGGACCCGGCGGGCGCACGGATCGGCACGGCGGTTCGTCAGCCGGTTCCCGGGGGAGTGGACGACGGTCCGCCGGGCGATCGCCGGGTGCCTGCTCCGTGAACCGCCCGGCCCGCTTCCCCGACCGCGGCGTCATAGGCCGCCTGCAGTTCGGCGAGAACCGAGGGCGTCCCCGCAGGGCGCGGGACACCGAGGTGCCGCTCGCGCAGCTCGTCCATGAACCGGTCCCACAGCTCGGGCCCGCCGCGCTCCAGCAGCTCCGCGCGTACGGAGAGTTCGTGACTGGCCGGCATGTGCCGTCGCCCCCACGAGCCCAGCACCGCCATCACCGGCACGAGCTGCACGCCCGCCTCGGTGAGGCTGTAGCGGATCTTCTGCCGATGGGTCTCGTCGTCCGACCGCCACAGCAGACCTGCCGCCACCAACCGCCGGAGCCGGTCGGCGAGCATGTTGGAGGCGATGCCCTCCTGCGACCCGGCCAGCAGCTCGCGGAAGTGGCGCCGGTCGCCGAACATCACATCGCGCAGCACCACCAGCGACCACCGGTCGCCCATCACCTCGACCGCCAGGTTGATCGGGCATCCCGACCGGTGCACCGGGTCTCGTACGTCAGTCATCGATTCCGATGCTACTTCGCAACCGGTGGTGCTACGCTTCAACCGCTCTCATTTTGCAACCAGTTTCGGGGTGCGGCGAAGTCGGAAGAACGCACACGCCCGTCGTCGAGTGCGCCCACCGGTGCCGCGGCGGCGGCTTCCGGGCCCGACGGCCACGGTGCGGACGAGCGCTTCGGCCGGACCTGCCGCAGAGCGACAACGCAGCTCGGGAAAGGGCCACATGAAGCTTCTCCTCACGTCCGCGGGCGTCAAGAACACGAGCATCCGCGACGCGCTGGTCGACCTGCTGGGCAAGCCGATCGCCGACTCGAACGCCCTCTGCATCCCCACGGCGGGATACGGGCACCCCATGGGCAGTCCCGTCGGGGCATGGCGATTCATCACCGGACAGTCCTCCACGCCGATGTGCGAACTGGGCTGGAAGTCCTTGGGGGTGCTGGAGCTCACCGCGCTGCCCAGCATCGGTGGGGAACGCTGGGTCCCCTGGGTCCGGGAGGCGGACGTCCTGCTGGTGGGCGGCGGGGACGCGCTGTACCTGTGCCACTGGATGCGGCAGTCCGGGCTGGTGGATCTGCTGCCGTCATTGCGCGAGACGGTCTGGGTGGGGCTGAGCGCCGGGAGCATGGTGATGTCCCCCCGCATCGGGAGGGAATTCGTCGAATGGCAGCCGCCCGCCGCCGACGACAGCGCGCTGGGGATCGTCGACTTCTCGATGTTCCCGCACCTGGACCACGAACTCCTGCCGGAGAACACCATGGCCGAAGCCGAGAAGTGGGCGGCCGGAATCCCGGGTCCGGCGTACGCGATCGACGATCAGACCGCCCTCAAGGTCACGGACGGCGCCGTCGAGATCATCTCCGAGGGGCACTGGAAACTGTTCAACGCCTAGCGCCGGACGCCCGCGCCCGTGCGCCGGGCCGTGCCCGGTACGGGCGCCCCGTCAGGCGTGGGAGTGGTAGCGGGCATCGGGGGCGGGCCAATGGCGGTCGAGGAAGGGTGGCCGGTCGGCGCGGTCGAAGCAGCGGACGAGGAAGTCGCAGAAGGTTCCCGCGGTCTCGAACCACTGGCCGCACTCGCTGCCGACGACGATGCGCCACTCATCTGGGTCCGGTTCGATCGCGAGGAAGTAGTACTCGCTGCCGTGCTCGTCCGAACCCCAGGGGATGAGGCCGCCGGGATCGGGGTGGAAGGGGTACGGGTACAGGTCCGGGTCACTGAGCCGAGCCCGGCGCCAGGCCCCGAGCGACCACAACCGCTCCAGCTCGCCGGCGTCGCCGTCCATCGGCCGGTCCAGCGACAGGTGGTCGTCGATGCTCCCCGGCCCGTACAGATCGAGGAACGCCTTGTAGTCCGCGGGCAGTTCGACTCCCAGGTGCTGCTCGGACGCGGCCCACAGGCGCGGCCTGGCCCAACCCCAGGTCACCGGCTCACCCAGCAGCTCCCCGAGACGTTCGAGCGACGACATGCCATCCTCCCTGCGGAACCCGGCGACGCCACATGATGCACCACGAGGCCACCGGGCGCCCGCCTCCGACCGGGGAGCGCGGTCGGGAGTGCGTCAGGCCGACAGGGAGTCGTCGAGCAGTCCGGCGCGCAGCCGCTTGATGATGCGGCCGATGAGGCGGGACACGTGCATCTGCGAGATGCCCAGCAGTTCGCCGATGTCCGCCTGGGTGCGCTCCTCGACGAAGCGCAGGTGGATGATGCGCCGCTCCCGCTCGTCCAGCCCGGCGATCAGGGGCGCCAGCGAGTGCAGGTCCTCGACGAGCTCCAGCGAGCGGTCGTCCTCGCCGATGAAGTCGGCAAGCACCGACTCACCGTTCTCCCCCTCGGGGGCGAGGGCCGCGTCCAGCGAGGACGAGTTGTAGCAGTTCGCCGCCTTGCGGGCCTCGATGACCTCTTCCTCGGCCAGCGACATGAGAGCGGCCAGCTCACGGGTCGTCGGGGTGCGGCCCAGTCGCGTACGGAGTTCCTCGGTGGCCTTCGCCAGTTCGACCCGGGCCTCCTGCAGGCGGCGCGGCACGTGCACGGCCCAGCTCGTGTCGCGGAAGAAGCGCTTGATCTCGCCGACGATGTAGGGGACCGCGAAGGAGGTGAACTCGACCTCGCGGGACAGCTCGAACCGGTCGATGGCCTTGATGAGGCCTATCGTGCCGACCTGGACGATGTCCTCCATCGAGTCGCCGCGGCTGCGGAACCGCGACGCCGCGTACCGCACGAGCGAGAGGTTCATCTCGATCAGGGTGTTGCGGGCGTACTGGTACTCCCGGGTCCCCTCCTCCAGCACGGCCAGCCGGCCGAAGAACTGCCGGGACAGGTCCCGGGCGTCCTTGGGCCTGATCAGTGACGGGTCGTCGATGACGGGGAGTTCCGTGCCGTCCAGCGGCTTCGTCCCCCGGGCCGTGGCCGTTGCCTCTCCTGCCGTCACGGCTGTCATGCCGTCCACCCCACTCGTCGGCGCTGCTGTGTCGATGACAAAGGGCGTCTGCCCCGCTTCGAGCGGCTCATTCCCCTGGATCGGGAAAGTGTGCGGATCCTGGGGAGGAATCGGCCGGATTGACTGAAAAGACGCTCCCGGAAGCGCCCTTGGCGGCCACGCGTCCGCCTTGCGGCACGGATGGAATGTACGAAACCGGATGAACCGGGCGGGCGGCTCCGTCCGTTCGGGCCGGTCCGGCCCGAACGGACCGCAGAGTCGGCGGGTTTGCCCGGGCCGGAGGGGCCGGGTGACCGCACCGCGCGAGCCGCCGGACCGGGCGGACCGCACCGCGCGAGCCGCCCGGCCCGGGCGGACCGCTTCGAACGATCCGCGCCGGAGTCCCGCCGCGCGGTCCGCCCGGTCCGGCGGGGGTCGTCCCGCGCGGCGGACGGCGATCGTCGGGAGTGGGGATCAGTAGGTGAGCGCGTCCTCCGCGGTGCCGAAGAAGCTGGTGACCTCGATGTCGTTGACCGTGACGGGGCCGCCGCCGACGGACACCGTCGTGGGGCTCTCGGAGGCCGCGAGGGCGATCTCCACCTTGTCGGCGCTCTTGCCGCCCGCGGTGTCGGCCCGCGAGAACATGATCCCGGCGTAGGCGCTCCCGCCGGGCTCCAGGATCCAGTCCGTGCCCTCGGGCCCCATGTGGCCGGCGGCGCCGTCGAGCCCCGGAATCGTGATCACGAGGTCGTTCGCCGCCAGCAGGCAGGGGTCGCCGCCCGTGTTGGACGCCTTCAGCAGGGCGTGGTTGACGGGTCTGGACGCGACGGTGACCTTGTAGGTCAGGTCGGTCGTCTCGCACATGCCCACGCCTCCGTCCTGGTCGTCGTCCCCGGGCTCCGCGGGCGGCGGGGTGCTGCCGCCGCCGGAGGGCTTCGCGCTCCCGCCCCCGGTTCCCGCGTCGTCCGCCGCCGGCGTGCCCGAGCCCTTGCCCGGACCCGCGGCGGACGGGCTCGCCGACGCGCTCGGGGTCGCCTTGCCGCTCCCGGTGTCCTTCTCGCTCCCGGCGTCGCCGTCGCATGCGGTCAGTGCCAGGACGCCGAGCGAGAGCGCGGCGAGTGCGGCGGTGGTGCGGCGTGAACGTGTCCTGTATGCCATGAGAGGCCCCCCGGGAGTGCGAATGTCCCGGTGATCGTGCCGCATGGGGGCGCCGCTTCCGACCGTTCGCACCAAGAGGAAGCCGTTTTCGAACAGCTTCGTGACACTGTGACGGTCTCCCCGGCGCGGACACACCGGCGGGGACAGGTGGCCGTCGCCCGCCGGGGCGGCGTGTCCGTGGGCACGAACTGCACGTCCCGCGAGGCCTCCCGGCGGGGACGTACCCCCGCGCCGGCCGTTCCGGGCGGACTCGGGAGCCGACCGCCGCGCGCGGGCCCGCACCTCGTGCCGCCGCCGTGAACACCCGTCTCCCCGGGCCGTGTTCGGTGGATTTTCGAAGGTATGTGTTTCCCGTCCCGAAGCAGGGGCAAGCGGAATTTCGTGCTTCGGACCGGAGGCGCACCAGGCGGGGGCCGTGGACGGGCTCCGGTGGTCTCCGGCGGCCCGGACGGCACCCCTCCTGCGTACAGACCGTGACGAGCCAGTGCTCAGGAGTGAATCCTCATGTCTACCGTGTTGTCGACAAGTCGATCCAGTGGGTCCGCGTCCCCCGACCCGGCCGAGGTGCCCGCGGCCCCCGCCGCGGCGTCCGGCCCGGCGAAACGCCCGCACGACGACGCCCCTGACACCGCGACCGTGTTCGCACGGCTGGCCGGCCTGGAGGAGGGGCCCGAGCGTGACGCCCTCCGCGACGAACTGGCCGCCGCCTGGCTGCCCATGGCGCACCGCATCGCCGGCAGGTTCCGCGACCGCGGCGAGTCGATCGAGGACCTGCGCCAGGTCGCCGCCGTCGGTCTGGTGAAGGCGATGGACCGTTACGACCCCTCCCGCGGCGCGTTCGAGAGTTACGCCGTACCCACCATCACCGGTGAGGTGAAGCGGCACTTCCGGGACCGGATGTGGGCGCTGAGGGTGCCCCGCCGTGTGCAGGAGCTGCGCAACAAGGTGCGGCTGGCCCGCCGCGACCTGAAGTCGCAGCCGGGCACCCCGGAGCCGACGCCGGCGGAGATGGCCGCGCACACCGGCCTCACGGAGGACGAGGTCCGTGCCGGGCTGGAGGCACTGGAGAGCTTCAGCACGCTCTCCCTCGACGCCGAACTGTCGGCCGCGGAGGACGGGTACAGCCTGGCCGACACCCTGGGCGACGTGGACGACTCCTTCGACGTCGTCCTCGACCGAGAGGCTGCCAAGGAGGGCCTGCGGCGCCTTCCGGAACGCGAGCGGGACATCCTCTACATGCGCTTCTTCGAGGACATGACGCAGAACCGGATCGCCGACCGGCTCGGCATCTCCCAGATGCACGTCTCCCGGCTCATCACCCGCAGTTGCGCCCGGGTGCGGGACGAGGCCCTGGGCCGGCAGCAGCGGACGGACCGCCCCGGCGCCGACGGCCGGACGGGAGCCGCGTGACGGCCCGGCCGCCCGGGCGCCACCGCGACGCCGCCCGCGCCTGCGAGCCCCGCGACGCCGCCCGATTCCCCGCGGAACCATCCGGTCCGGAGGCACCCGGTCCGGAGGCACCCGGTCCGGAGCCGCCCACGCCGGAGCAACCCGGTCCGCGAGCGCCCGATGTCGACCCGGCCCGCACCCGGTCCGGCGACCCCGCCACCCCGCTGCACCGCCACCCCGCTGCACCGCCACCACGCCGGAGAACCGGCCCGTCACCAAGGAGCGAGTCCATGCTGATGCCCCACCCCGCGATCCTGCGCACCCTCGTGGAGGAGTACGAGGCACTCGTCGTCGAGGAGGCGGCGCGCGGCACGGCCGGGCAGACCGGGCGCTCCCAGGACCTCGCCTACACCCTGTGCGTCTCCACGGGTACTCGTGACGTGAGGCTGGCCCTCGAAGCGGCGCGCCGTCAGCTCGCGGCGGACGGTCGGCCCGTGGCTCCCATGCCCATGCGGCCCGCCGGTGCGGGAGCCCAGCAGGTGCGAGAGGGCGACGGCGCCGTCGCCCGGTGAACCTCCGGCCCGGCCGCGCGCGGGTGCCGGCGGGACGCCGCGCGACCGGTGGCGCCCAGGGCGGCTGCGTCGAATGCCAGTGCTGGAGCGTATTCTGTGGCCGGGGTGAGACCGGTGGAACACAGGGACGACAGGCAGGGGCCGTTGTCGGCGCCGCCGTCCGGCCTCGGCGGGCAGCTGACGCCGATCGGCCCGACGGCCGGCCCCGCGTGCCCCGTACACCCGTCTCCCACGGCACGGCCCGGCTGCCCCACGCCGGCCGGTGGGCGCCCCCCGGCTGGCCTCGGACGACGAGGGCCGTGTGCGTGCCGCCCCGGCGTTCCGTCGCGGGGGGTTCACGCATGATGCGCGCCGGTCCCGAGCCGTTCGTCCATCCGGCCCTCTTCTACGGCGACGACGACGAGTACCTCGCCGGTACGGTGCCCTTCCTCCTGGAGGGCCTGGCCGCGGCCGAGCCCGTCGCGGTGGCCGCTCCGGTCCCGCGGCTCGACCTGATCAGAGCCGGGCTCGGGACCGCCGCCGAAGCCGTCCACTTCGTGGACATGTCCACGGCGGGACGGAACCCGGGACGCATCATCCCCTCGGTCCTGAGACGCTTCGCGGACCCCCGGTCGGGCGGGCGGGTGCGCATCATCGGCGAACCGATCTGGGCGGGCCGCACGGCGGTCGAGTACCCCGCCTGCGTCCAGCACGAGGCCCTGATCAACGCGGCGTTCGCGGGGCGCGACGCCACCATCCTGTGCCCGTACGACGCGCGGAGGCTGCCCGGGGAGGTGCTGGCCGACGCCCGGGCCACGCACCCCGTCGTCATCGCCGGCGGGGTCGGTTCCGAGAGCGCGGCGTACGACCCGGACGGCGTGCTCGCCCGCTGGAACGAACCCCTGCGGCATCCGCCCGGCGCGGCCACCGCCTCCTTCGACGCCGAGACCCTGCCGGTCACCCGCGACTTCGCGCTCCGGCAGGCCGGTGAGCGGGGGGCGGGGCATGCCCGCCTCCAGGACCTGGCGCTGATCGTGGCCGAGCTGACGACGAACAGCGTCGTCCACGCGGGCGGCACGGGGACCCTGCGGCTCTGGGCGGAGAGCGAGCAGATCGTCTGCGAGGTCGAGGACGCGGGGCTGCTGACCGACCCCCTCGCGGGCCGCCGCCCCGCCCGGCCCGACCAGCTCGGCGGGAGGGGCCTGCTCCTCGTCAACCACCTCTCGGACCTGGTGCGCGTACACGCCGGGGACGGCGGGACGACGATCCGCAGCTACGTCTCCCGCACCTGAACGACGCGAGTGGCCCGAACCCCCACGGGGTCCGGGCCACTCGCGTGCCGCCTCGCGGCGGAGGTGCCGCTACCGGCTGCCGCCCTGCTCGGCGGAGCGTGCGGCCTGTCCCTCGGTGAGCGCGCCCGCGGTGGACAGGGCGCCGCCCGAACTCTCCAGGTGGGCGCGGACGAACCACTGGAACTGCTCCAGCGAGCGCAGTTGCTCGATCAGGAGGTCCTCCGTCACCGGGTCGATCTTGCCGACCTCGGCCAGGGCGGCGCGGTGGTCCTCCACGACGCCCGTGTAGACGAGGTCCAGGGCGCCGAGGTGGGCGATCGCGTCGGCCCGGCCGACGCTGTAGTCGTCCCAGGTCCGCTCGGCGACCAGGACACCCGGTGTGCCGCCCGGCACCCCGCCGAGCGCGGACATGCGCTCGGCGGTGTCGTCGGCCATCTCGCGGACCCGGTCCACCTGGGGGTCGAGCATCTCGTGGACGGCGATGAAGTGGGGTCCGACCACGTTCCAGTGAATGTGCTTCAGCGTGAGCGAAAGGTCGTTGAGCGCGTGCAGCCGCACGCGGAGAACGTCGATGACCCGGCCGCCTCCCTGCGTGCTGAGGCCGGGGACGGTGTACTTCGGCTCGGCGTACGGCGATGTCATCGCTCACTCCTCCTCAAGGGTTTCCCGTCGGGGGAACCGTTGTTGTCGATCTCCGGACCACCGGGTGCCCCGAAGGCCGCGTGCCACGCGTTCCGACCCCCGGCTTCCGCTGTTTCGTCCGGCTTTCGCCGCCGCGTGCATGGGACGCGCGACACCGGGCACCCGCCGCTGGTTCGAGGAGTGACGGCACACGGGTACCGGCGGTGGTCCGGGGTGTGAGCTGCGGGGAAGCGCCGCGGACGAGCCCCTCCGCGCGCCGGGCGGCGACCGTCGGAGCTCCGCGGCACTTGCAGTGACGGCGTCCGACGCGAGATGGTTGCCGAAAGGAAACAGTCCGAGTCAATCGGAAGGCGGTGGGCCCGCAGTCGCGAGCCCTTACCAGTGGACACAACGAATCAGTCTCCTGCCGGCCCGCGCGGCGTCCTCGTGGACGCCTCGTGGGGAACCGCCCCCTGCCCCGTGGTGGTCGCGGATTCCACGGGCCGCGTCGTCGAGCTGAACACCGCGGCGCGCTTCGTGTTCCCGGACGCCGTACCGGGCGCGAGACTCGGCGAGGTGGCCCCCGGCTGGTTCGCCGAGGCCCATCGGCGGACCGCGGCGCCCGGCGCAGTCCTTCCGGTGGTGCCCGCGCGGACGACGTGCGGCACCGTCGGCGACCGCACGTTCGAGGCGCATCCCTCCGTCGCGGCCGACGGCGACGTGGTGTGGTGGTTCGTGGACCACACGGACCGCCGGCTCGCGGAGGAGGCGCTCGCCGGCGAGCGCAGGCGTGCCGCGGTCCTGGCAGGCGCCTTCAGCGCGCTGCTCTCCTCGCTGAACGTCGAACGCTGCATGGAGGTGACGGCCCGGATGGCGGCCGAACACCTCGCGGAGGCCGCGGTCGTGGTCGCACCCGGGCGCGGACGCGCCCACTCGCTGACGTACTGCGGCCCGGACGGCGAGGTCGTCCACAGGATGGTCCAGGCCGACGTGGAGCTGATGCCCGGGCTCGGCGAGGCGCTGCGCGGCTTCCCGCCCGTACCCTCCCGCTGGATCGATCCCGCCGCCGTCCCCGACTGGGCGGTCCCGCCGGACCTGACGGGACCCGTCGGTTCGGTCGTCGTGACCCCGCTGCCCGGCCACGGCGTGCCGGCCGGGGCTCTCGTCCTGCTGCGGTCGGGCGCCACGACGGCGTTCACGGACGACGAGGAGGTCTTCGCGCGGCTGTTCGCGGCCCGCGCCGGTGCCGCCATCTCGGCGGCCCGCATGTACGCGGAGCAGGCGGCCGTCACGACCACGCTGATGCGCGAACTGCTGCCCCCGCAGCTGCACAGCGTCAACGGCGTCGACTTCGCCGGCGCCTACCGCGCCTCGGGGCAGAGCGAGCGCGTCGGCGGCGACTTCTACGACGTGCACCCCGCGGCCGACGAGGGCCAGGAGTCCCTCGTGGTCCTCGGCGACGTCTGCGGCAAGGGTCTCGAAGCGGCCGTGCTGACGGGGAAGATCCGCAACACGCTCCAGGCGCTGCTTCCGCTCGCGGACGACCACCAGCGGCTCCTCGGGCTGCTCAACGGATCACTGATCAACTCGCACCACACCCGTTTCGCCACGCTGGCCCTCGCCTCGGTGAGCCGCCGCGGGAGCGCCGTCCGGCTGCGGGTCACCAGCGCGGGACACCAGCCGCCGCTGATCGTCCGGGCGGACGGACTCGTCGAGAAGGCCGCCACACGCGGTTCCCTCGTCGGAGTCTTCGAGGACATCACGTCCACCACGGCGGTCGTCGAACTGGCCCCGGGGGAGACCTGCCTCTTCTTCACCGACGGCATCACCGAGGCCAGGGGAGGTCCGCTCGGGGACGAGATGTTCGGACTCGCGCGCCTGGAGGCCACGTTCGCCGAGTGCGCCGGGATGCCGGCCGAGGCGATCGTCGAGCACATCCAGATGCTGGCCACCCAGTGGCTCGGCGGCGGCAGCCACGACGACATGGCCGTGGTCGCGGTCAGCGCGCCGCACCACGCGCACCTCAGCGCGGTGGACGGCCACACACGGGGCAGGTACACCGCATGACGACCGTCTCCGACCACCCCGCCGCCCGCATGGGCCTCGACGACGCGAGACACCGACTGTGGGCGGCCGTGCGCACGGGCGACGAGTCTGCCGCGTACGGCGTCGCCCGCGACGCCCTGGAATCGGGCTGGCAGGTCGAGGAGGTGCTCCTCGACCTGATCGCCGCCGTGCAGGTCAAGGTCGGAACGGAGTGGGCCGCCGACCGGATGACCGTCGCGCAGGAGCACACCGCCACAGCCATCCACGAACGGGTCGTCGCGGCCGTCGCCCACCACCGGGCCGTGCCCGCCGCTCCGCACCGGGGCCGTGTCACGGTGGCGTGCGTGGACGGCGACTGGCACGCCCTTCCCGCGCGCCTGCTGGCGGAGGTGCTGCGGCAGCGGGGCTGGCAGCCGGACTTCCTGGGCGCGCACGTGCCCACCCCGCACCTCGTCGCGCACCTCCACCGCACCGGCCCGCGGGCCGTCGCCCTGTCGGCGTCGATCTCCACCCACCTGCCCACCGCGCACGCGGCCATCACCGCCTGCCGCGCGACGGGAGTCCCGGTCGTAGCGGGCGGCGCCGCGTTCGGCCCCGGCGGCCGCTACGCGCGCGCCCTGGGCGCCGACCTGTGGGCGCCGGACGCCCGCAGCGCCGCCGAGGCGCTGGAAGGGGGGATCGCCGGGCACCGCCCGGCCGTCGCGGGCCCACCGGCCGACGACCTGCGGCACCTGGCCGACCAGGAGTACACGTACGTGGCCGGCAACGGCCGACGGCTCGTGAGGGAGACCCTGGCCCGGCTCGCGGACCGCTTCCCGCCGATGCGCGACTACTCCGACCGGCAGCGTGAGCGTACGGCCGAGGACATCGCGCACATCGTCGACCACCTCGGTACTGCCCTGTACGTGGGCGACGGTGAACTGTTCACCGGCTTCATCGGCTGGACCGCGGACATCCTGGAGGCGCGGAACGTACCGGCCGTCTGCCTCCATCCCGCTCTCGACCTGCTCGCGGACCAGCTCAAGGACTTCCCGCGTGCCCTCCACATGCTCGCCGAGGCGCGTGCGGCCCTGGCCTCACGCACCTCGGCACCGACGACACCCGGCCCCGGAAAGCGCGCATGACCCCGAACCCGCCCCCCTTCACCCTGACCGTCGAGACGCACGCCTCGTGGTGCGTCGTACGCGTCGCCGGAGACCTCGACTACGAGACGTGCGACGAACTCGTCGACACCGTCGTCGCCCGGCTGACCGGGTGCTCCGACCTCGACGGCCCGCCGTCCGACCTGAGGCTGAACTTCGCGGAACTGCACAGCGTCGACTCCATGGGACTCTCGGCGTTGCTCATGATCCGCCGTCGCACCGACAGGGCGGGGGTGCGGCTCCACCTGGACGAGCGGCCCGGAGTCCTGGAGCGGCTGCTGGACATGACGGGGACCCTCGGCTACCTCACGGCCCCCTGCCGGCACGCCGCCGGACACGAGAGGCCCGGCACCGGCTGAGCCCCGCAGTGTCCCCGCATTGCGTCGCGCCGAGCCCGCACGGGCCCCGAACGCGACACCCCGCGGGCCCCGCACGGGCCTCGCGCCGCGCCCGTCCTGCACGCAGCCCCGGACGGGGTGCGGCCGTCCGGCGGAGGGCTTCGTGAATGCGGTCGCCACGAGCGGGTAATGGGTGCCGAGGAGCACCAAGGGCGGGCGGTCGTCCGCCACGGGTCTCCGTACGGACACGACAGGGGAAGGAAGGACGGGCGTGACCACCGACGGAATCTGGTCGTACTCACCGGGAAGCGGCTACGCGGAGGGACAGTTGCTCACGGGCTTCACGGTCTCCGCGGCCGACGGGACGATTGGGCATGTGGACCGGCAGGTCGACGAGTCCGGGGCACGGCACCTGATCGTGGACACCGGGGGATGGCTCTTCGGCAGGAGCGTCCTGGTCCCCGTGGGAGTCGTCACCGGAGTCGACACGGAGGCCCAGAAGGTCACCGTGTCCTGCACCGAGGACGAGATCAAGGGCGCGCCCCGCTTCCGCACGGATCGCGAGTCGCTGGACCCCGCCTACCTGGCGGGCGTGGGCAGCTACTACCAGAGCCTGCCCACCGGCGGGCAGGCCACGGCCTGACCGCCGGCACACCGGACGGCCGGGCCGCCCATGGTTCGCGCGCCTGCGGGAACCAGTGACAGATGAGGTGTCACACGACGAGAGCGGCGAACAGGTTCCGGCACGGGCCGCGGGCACGGAGATGCCTCGGCCGGCGGGCCCGGGCCCCACTGCCACGAGGGCCCGGCCGTCTCCGGCCGGCGCCCGGGGGCCGAGCCGGAGCCCGTCCCGGACGGAAGAGCCCGTGCCGCCCGGCCGGACACCGCGCGTGTCCGGCGCGGACCGCACGACACCTGCCCGCCCCGCGCTCCGCGGGGATCGGGTACCCGTATGCGAGCAAGGGGGAGAGCGCGCCCATGCCCGACGAGAGACAGGCAGCGGTGACGACGCACGGCACGGACCGGGCCGTCGTCGTGAGGGTGAAGGGCGACATCGACCACGACAGCGCGCCGCTGCTCGCGGAGGCGCTCGGCAGGGCGTCGCGCGAAGGCGCCCCGCGGACCGTCGTCGACCTGTCGCGCACCAGTTTCGTCGACTCATCGATCCTGCACGTCCTCCTGGAGACGCAGCAGTCGCACCGCAGGACCGGCACCGTCATGGTGGTCGCCGGGCCGCTCGGAGACAGCGTCCGGCGACTCTTCGACGTCACCGGCACCACGGAGTTCTTCCTCTTCGCCGACGACGTACCGGCCGCCCTGGAGGCGCCGGGCGCCGTGACCGAGCCGTGAGGCCGCTCGACGTCCCCGGGCCGGGGCCGGGCGCCGAGGGAGCCGAACACAGGGACACGACAGCCATGGACCGAACCGACACGAGCAGCGTCGCCCCGCACGAGCACCCGTCGGCGCGTGCGCCGGGCGACGACCTGCTCCCCCGTACGCACTTCGAGCCCGCGGACGGGATCCCGCTGCCGGCGGGCACCGTCGTGAGCGCGGCCGCGGCCCGTGAGCACGCCCGGGCCGTCGTGCTGCGGCACTGGAACTCCGCCTCGCGCGGCGCGAGCGAGGCGGCACTCATCGACCTGCTGCTCGTCGTCTCGGAACTGACGACGAACGCGATCCGGCACGGGGGCGGCCTCGCCGCGTTCGAGGTCACTCCGACCGGGGAGGGCGTGCGGCTCACCGTCCAGGACAACAGCGACGTCGTCCCCGCGGTCGCCTTCGGGTCGGGTGAGCTGCCCGTCGGGCACCACGGCAACGGCTACGGGTGGCCGCTGATCATCCGGCTGGCCAGGGAGATCACCATCACCCCGGGGCCCGGGGGCGGCAAGACCATCAGCGTCCTGGTGCCTCTGGCGTGACCGGCCGGGTCCCATCCGGCCGGTCACGCCAGAGGCACCAGGGGACGTCTCACCACGGCAGGAAGACGTGGATGTCCTTGCCCCGGTCGGTCACGACCACGCTGACCTGGTCGCAGAGGGTGTGGATCAGATGCCACCCGATGCCGCCGCCGCCCCGGCTGGGGTGGAACGGACGGGGCTCCGGCTCCGTCGTGCTCGTGTCGTGCATCGTGATGTGGACACCGTCGAAGGTGCGCCGCAGGCGCAGTTCGAAGGGGCCCGGCGCGTACTGCACCGCGTTGGCCGCCAGCTCCGTGACGACCAGCAGGATGTCGTCCCAGTGCTCGGGTGCCGCCGGGGGAGAGGCACGGATGAGGTCCAGGAGGAACGACTCCGCGGTGAGTCGCGCCCCGGTCACGTTGTGCAGTTCGCCGGCAAAGCAGACGGTCCGTTCGCGCATCTCTTCAGAAGGCCGTTCGTCGGTCCGACGGGGATCACTGGTCATGTCGTCTCCCCAGGCCCGCTTCCCGCAGGGCCGTGATGATCTCTTTGCTTACCTCGCTGCTTCTTCCCGAAGGCAAAGCGGATACTCGCCCGGATGCGCTGGGAGTGACTCATATCGGAACACCTGTGGTCTCATCGGGACTCCTGTGTGACGGACGAGTACCACGCTTGTGCCAGGTCAATGGCGCCAGTCGTCGAGCAGTGCGGCCGAAGGCCCGGGAAGAGGAACTGCCCGCCCCCGGACAGGCCTGTTCGGGCAGGTCGGGGGCACACGGGTTGCGTGAGGGTGAGCAACGGTCTCATCCCGCGACGTGCGGACGGGAACGGTCCCGTCCCACCACGACCCCGAGGAGATCCCGTGCTCGCCATCGCGGCTGCGGTCCTGTTCTTCATCGCGTTCCTCATCAACGCGGCGGACATAGCCACCAATGACACCTTCACCTCGACGAACTTCATGCTCATCGGGCTGACCGTGCTGGCCCTCCACGTCGGCGGAGTCGGCACCGGCTGGTCGGGCCGGGGCCGCAGGCGGTGACGTTCGCGAGGTACGCACGAAGACCGACCCCGCAGCCGGCCCGCGGAGCGACGCTGTCGCTCCGC
>NZ_BMWD01000026.1:46806-89245 GCF_014651055.1 Streptomyces fructofermentans | reverse complement strand
CCGCGGAGCGACGCTGTCGCTCCGCGGGCCGGCTGCCCGCGTCACCGCCGGAGTCCGCGGCCCCGTCCTCAGACCCAGGTGTCGAACCACATGCGGGAGTGCCAGGAGGAGTACGGGAGGGTGATGCCCGTGTACAGCGGGAAGAAGTGGACGAAGTTCCAGACGATCAGCAGGACCACGCATCCGGCCACCACCAGGCCGGTGGTCCGCCGCCGCTCCCGCGTGCCCGGCGGCCCGATCAGCGCCCCGGCCGCCATGGCGACGGCCAGGCACAGGTACGGGACGAAGACGACGGCGTAGAACGAGAAGATCGTCCGGTCCTGGTAGTGGAACCACGGCAGGTATCCGGCGGCCACCCCGCACAGCACGGCCCCCGCCCGCCAGTCCCGGCGCAGCGCCCACCGGAACAGCAGGTAGCCGAGCGCGAGGCACGCCACCCACCACAGCAGCGGCGTGCCCAGGGCGACGACCTCCTGGGAGCAGCCGGCCACGGTGCCGCAGCCGTCGCTGCCGTACTCCGGGGCCTCGTAGTGGAACACCACCGGCCGCCCGAGGACCGGCCAGCTCCACGGGTTGGACTCGTACGGATGAGGTGAGTGCAGCCCCACGTTGAAGTCGTAGACACCCGACTCGTAGTGCCACAGGCTGCGCAGCGGGGCCGGCACCCACGACCAGGGCCCGCCCCGGTCGTCGGCCCAGTGCCGCCCGTACCCCTTGTCGGTCAGGAACCAGCCCGACCAGGACACCAGGTAGACGACCAGCGCGACCGGCACGACGGACGCCACCGAGGGGCCGAGGTCCTTGCGGAGCACCGCGCGGTAGGGGCGGTGCGTGCCGGCGAGACGGCGGGCGCCCACGTCCCACAGCAGGGTCAGCACCATGAAGAAGGCCAGGAAGTACAGGCCGTTCCACTTGCAGGCGGCCGCCAGCCCGAGGAACGCGCCGGCCGCGACGCGCCAGGGGCGCGGTCCGGTGCCCGTGCGCTCCGCCGTGTCGCGGTCCGGGCCCGCGAACCCGTCCCCGCCCACCGGCAGCGCCGCCGCGAGGCGGGCCCGCGCCCGGTCGCGGTCGACCAGCAGGCACCCGAAGGCCGCCAGCACGAAGAACATGACGATCAGGTCGAGGAGCGCGACGCGGCTCATCACGAAGTGCAGGCCGTCCACGGCCATCAGCAGTCCGGCGAGGCAGCCGAGCGCCGTCGAGCGGAACAGCCGGCGGCCTATTCGGCACAGCATGAGCACCGACAGGGTCCCCAGCACCGCCGTCATGAAGCGCCAGCCGAACGGGTTCAGGCCGAACATCCACTCCCCGGCGGCGATCACCCACTTGCCCGCCGGCGGGTGGGCGACGAAGCTCCCCGCGTCGGAGAGCGGCACGACCTGGGGGTCCGCGAGGAGTTGCGGGTCCGCCACCTTGCGGTCGGGCCACGTCCCCTCGTAGCCCAGCCTGAGCAGGGACCAGGCGTCCTTGGCGTAGTACGTCTCGTCGAACACGAGCGCACGGGGCCGGCCGAGCTGCCAGAAGCGCAGCATCCCCGCGAGGAGCGCGACCAGCAGGGGGCCGATCCAGCCCATCGCCCGGGACCAGCGCAGTGCCGCGGCCGGACCGAGTCCGAGGGCCTCCCCGGCCCAGGTACGGGGCTCGGGGAAGGGCGGTACCAGCAGGTCGCGGGCGTCTCTCCGCGGGCGCGCCCGGTGGCCGAACCGGCTCATCCGCTCCGTCCAGGGACGGGGCTCTGCCTCCGTGGGGGTGCCGGCACCCACCTGCTCCGGCTCAGCGGTCTCCATGGTCACCGGGCCATCGTAGGGAACGGATGTTCACGCGACTGCCGCGGAGGCCGGGTTCTGACCGCCCGTGGGGTCGGCGGGTGCGGGTGTGCCGCCGCGGTGACCGCCCCTCGGGGGAACGGCGGACACCGCGGCGGCGCACGGCGGTTACGGGTTGCCCGCGCCCCGTGGGGCGTCGGCGGCGCCGCTCGCCGGGGTCACATCGGTCACCCTCCAGCGCTGGTTGGAGCCGGAGTTGGGTGTCCACAGCGTCACGGCCGCGCCCTCGTGGGTGGCCTGGCCGCCGACCTCCAGGAGCCGGCCGGTGGCGGCGTTCACCAGGGTCCAGGTGCCGTCGCCGGTGGTCGACATGGTCCACTGGGCGGCCCTGTCGCGGGAACCGGTGCCGGCCTCCGCCACGGGTACGCCGTCACGGACCGACAGGTGCCTGTCCGCCGAGGAGTCGGTGAACACGTACCGCTGCCGGTTTCCGGTGTCACCGCTGATCCGGCGCAGCGTCCAGTCCCGGCCCGTCGCGTCCGCGCCCGCGGACTCGATGACCAGGTTCGTGCCGTCGTCGGCGACCGTGAGGTCCTTGCCGCTCTGCACGCCCGTCAGCCGGTAGGTGCGGCCCTCGCGCAGTGTCGCCCCGTCCCGGGCGACGCCGGAGACGCCCTCGACGAGGAAGGAGGTGACCGACTGGGCGGGCACGGTGAAGGATGCCCTGCGGTCGGCGACCCGCACGGGGGTCCGGCGGTCGAGGCTGCCCCCGGCGCTGGTCACCACGGGTGTCACGGTGGCGTCGCGGTCGACGCGCCCGAACTTCGACAGGTCGACCGTCACCGTGCGGGCCTCGGCGGTGCTGTTGACGTGGACGACGGTCGCCCCGCGGCCCTTCCCGGAGACGGCGGCGGCGCTCGCGGTGTCGTCCGTCCCGATGAGCCGGTCGCCGGGCCTGATGTGGTGCGTGAAGTTGCGGGCCGTGTCGAACTTCGTGTTCGTGCGGACCGGGCAGGTCTCCAGGGTGTCCCGGGAGGTGCAGCCGAACGGGAGCTGGATGCTTCCCCAGTTGCCGCCCTTGGCGGACTCGCCGCCCGGCCTCATGTTGTCGTAGTCCTCGACGGGCTGCCAGAACACCCAGGCGGTGGGCTCCAGTTCGCGCAGGTCGTCGACGATCCGCTGGGCGAGGCCCAGGCCGGGCCGCATGTCCGTGAAGCTCTGGCCGTCGCCCCAGTCGCCCTCGACCTCGCTCATCCACAGGGGCTTGCCGTCCGCCTTGGCCAGGTCGCGCACGGTGGTCCGTGCGCCGGTGCCGTAGGTGTGGACGTTCATCCGGTCGACGAGGTCGCGCACCTCCTGCGGGTAGGTGCCCCAGTTCTGCGCGAAGATCCCGGGGTTGGTCTCGTCCATGGCGGAGATCCCGGCCCCGGTACGGGCCTTGCGGAGCGCGGGGGCGAGCGCGCGGAGCACCTTCTGCTGGAGCTCGGGGCCGATGTGGGCGCCCTCCTGACGGCCCCCGACCGGTTCGCCGTCGGGGCCGAGCCGGGTGCTCCAGTAGTTCGTGTTGGGCTCGTTGAACGGGGCGACGGTGTCGACCTCGATGCGGTGGGCCTTCTCCAGCCGCCTGGTGGTGCCCGCCAGGTAGGCGGCGAAGTCGTCGACCGAGTCCGCCTTGAGCTGGTCGGTGTTCGCGTCGAAGCCGCCGGAGACGTAGCCGCCGGCGGTCATGAACCAGGGTGGTGAGTTGCTGAACGTCTCCCAGTGGTCGACGTCGTCCTTGATCCGGTCCACCCACCAGCGCTGGGTGGCGTCGGCGCGCGGGTTCCAGTCGGCCCGGTCCCCGGCGCTCCACCAGTCGGTGTCCTCGCGGGTGGTGCCCCGCGGTGCCTTCCACCAGCCCTCGACGGCCCCGCCCGCCCGCAGGTAGTCCCGGACGTCCGGGGCGTTGCCGCCGCCGATGTTGTAGCGGGCGATGTTCAGCGCGAGCCCGTCGTCGCCGAAGAGGAGGTCGGCCAGCTTCTCCCGGATCTCCGGCGGGTGGTCGCCGGTGGCGTTGGCGAACCAGGCCAGGCTGGTGCCCCAGCCCTCGAACTCCTGCTGGTCGTACGAGGGGTCGGGGACGACCGTGACGGACGGCGCCCCGGCCGCCGCTCGTGCCTGCGCCCGTGCGTCGGGCGGTGGAGCGGTGACCAGGGCGGCCGTGGTGGCCAGGGCGGTGATGCCGACGGCTCCCAGGAGCCGTCGTGTGCGTGTGCGGGTGCGGCGTTCCATCGTGTGCTCCCCACTCAGGTGTGTGGTCGCTTCGGTGGTCCGTCCTGCCCCGGAGGGCAGGACGGTCGTCGCCCCGCGAACGGACGCGGTGCCGTTCGGGGGAGTCAGTGCGCGCTCTGGCGCAGGACCGCCACACCCCTGGGTTCCAGGACGAGGCCGTCCTCGGTGCCGGTCCCGCCGGTCAGGAGCTCCCCGGTGACTCCGGGCAGCGGGACCGGCTCGTCGGTCCGGTTGACGAGGAACACGTAGCGGGTGTCGCCGTGGTGGCGGACGGCCTGCTCGACGCGGCCGCGGGCGGAGGGCGGCAGTTCGCTCTCCACACCCGCGCCGGCCAGCAGTTCGGGCAGCAGTCCGGCAAGTCCGGCCGCTCCGAGCCGGGTCGAGACGTACGCGGCCGAACCACGGCCCGCGGGGCGGCGGGTGACAGCCGGCATCCCGGCGTAGGTGCCGGTGCGGTAGCTCGCGAGCACCTCGGTCGAGGGGTCGGTGACGGTGATCCGGTCGGTCCACAGGCTGCCGGTTCCGGTGTCCGTGCCGGCGCCTTCGAGGCGGACCGTCTCGCCGTCGAGCAGGGGGCCGAACTCATCGATGCGGATGCCCAGCAGGTCGCGCAGGGCCCCCGGGTGGCCGCCGAGCCAGATGTGGTCGTTCTCGTCGACGACTCCGGAGAAGTACGTGGTGACCAGGTGTCCGCCGGTCTCGACGTACCGTGCCAGCTCCTTGGCCAGCGGCGCGGGTACCACGTGCAGCACGGGTGCGACGAGGAGGTCGTACCGGTCCAGATCGGTCCGGGTGGTCACGATGTCGGCCCGGACGCCGAGGGACAGGAGGGCGGAGTACCAGTCCAGCGCCTCCTGGCGGTAGTCGAGCAGGGAGGTCGGGTGGGAGTCCTGCTCGCTCGCCCACCAGGAGTCCCAGTCGTAGACGATTCCCACCTTCGCCGGCTCGCGCTCGGAGCCCGCGACGGGTGCCAGCTCACGGAGGGTGTCCCCGAGGGCGGCCACCGCGCGGAAGACCTCGCTGTCGGCGCCGGCGTGCGGGACCATCGCGGAGTGGTACTTCTCGGCGCCGGCCGCCGACTGGCGCCACTGGAAGAAGCACACGGCGTCGGCGCCGTGGGCGACGTGCAGCAGCGAGTCGCGGGCGAGGTCGCCGGGCCGCTTGGCCACGTTGACGGCCTGCCAGTTGACGGCGCTGGTGGAGTGCTCCATCAGGAACCACGGCAGGCCGTCCGCGATGCCGCTGGTGAGGTTGGCGGAGAAGGACAGCTCGTCGCGGTCCTGGGGGCCGGGGTGGACGTAGTGGTCGTTGGAGACGAAGTCGATCTCGCCCGCCCAGTCCGGGTAGTTCATGCCCTTGGTGCCGCCCATCACCATGAAGTTCGTGGTGACCGGCACATCGGGTGTGACCTCCCGCAGCACGTCACGCTCCGCGCACAGGTACTCCTTGAGCGCGTCGGACGAGAACCGCTTGAAGTCCAGCTGCTGGGTCGGGTTGGGGTGGGAGGCGGCCAGCCGGGGCGGCAGTATCTGCTGCCAGTCGCTGTAGCGCTGGGACCAGAAAGCCGTCCCCCAGGCGTGGTTGAGGGAGTCCAGAGTCGTGTACCGGGCGCGCAGCCAGTCGCGGAAGGCCCCGGCCGCGTCGTCCGAGTAGTCGTAGATGTTGTGGCAGCCCAGCTCGTTGGAGATGTGCCAGGCCACGAGCGCGGGATGGCCCGCGTAGCGCTCCGCCATCTTCCGTACCAGCCGCAGGGCGTGGTCGCGGAAGACGGGCGAGGTGGGGCGCCAGTGCTGCCGCGCCCCCGGCCACACCGTCTCACCGGAGGCGGTCACCGGAAGGATCTCCGGGTGCGCCGTGGTGAGCCAGGGGGGCGGGGACGCGGTGGCGGTGGCCAGGTCGACCCCGATGCCGCCCGCGTGCAGCAGGTCCATGACCTCGTCCAGCCAGCCGAAGTCCCACTCGTCCCGGGCCGGCTGGATGCGGGCCCAGGAGAAGATCCCCACGGAGACCAGGTTGACGCCGGCCTCGCGCATCAGCCGTACGTCCTCCTCCCACACCTCACGAGGCCACTGCTCGGGGTTGTAGTCGGCGCCGTACGCGAGGCGTGGCGCGGGGTCACCGCCCGGCCCGTTCTGCGGGGTCAGGAGGGTGGAGATCATGGTGGTCCTTCCGGTGTGGTGCGCGGGGCGGTACGGGGCGAACCCCGGTTACTCGACGGTGAAGCCCTGCTCCTTGCCGTACTTGACGGACGCGTCCTGCCAGTTCTTCAGGCCGTCGGTCAGCTTGGTGTCGGAGACGTACGCCTTGCCCACGGTGTCGTTGAAGATCGAGTTGGCGTACTGCTGGAAGGGCAGGTACGACCAGTCGTCGGCCACGTTGGCGGCGGAGTCGGCGAAGATCTCGTTGGCCTTCTGGCCGCCGAAGTACTCGAACTCGGTGTTGCGGAAGGCGTCGGACTCCAGCTCCGCGGTGGTCGCCGGGAAGGCGCCCTCCTTGACGCGGCTCTGCACACCGGCACCGGAGTTCGCGTACTCGACGAAGGCGTACGCCAGTTCCTCGTTCTCGCCCAGCTCGGGCAGCGCGAGGGAGCTGCCGCCGTTCTCCGCGCTGGCCTTGTCGCCCGCGGTCCACGCCGGCATCGGCGCCGCCCGCCAGTCACCGGCGGCGTTCGGCACACCGGTCACGAAGTTGGCGGGCATCCACGCGCCGGTGGCCAGGGTGGCGATGCTGCCGTCGCCCAGGCCCTTGTACCAGTCGTCGGTCCAGCCGTTGATCGGTGCGAGGAGCTTCTCGTCGACGAGCTTCTGCCAGGTGTCGGTGTACTTCTTGGCGCCCGCGTCGGCGAAGTCGACCTTCACCTTGGTGCCGTCGACCTTGTAGGGACGCGAACCGGCCTGCCACAGCATGCTGGTGGTGAAGCCGGCGTCGCCCGCGTCGTTGGCGATGTACACCTTGGGGTCGGCCTTGTGCAGCTTGCGGGCCGCCTCGACGTACTCGTCCCAGGTGGTGGGCACCTCGACCTTGTACTTGTCGAAGACCTTCTTGTTGTAGAAGAGGGCCATGGGGCCGGAGTCCATGGGCAGGCCGTACACGGCGTCACCGTCGCTCACGGCGTTCCACGGGCCGGGGGTGTACTTGTCGGCGAGCTTGTCCGCGCCGAACGGGGCCAGGTCGGTGAGTCCCTTGGTGAGGGAGTACTGCCCGAGCGCGAAGTACTCGACCTGCGCGACGTCCGGGACGCCCTTCTTGGCCGATATGGCGTTCGACAGAGCGGTGTAGTGCTTGTCGCCCGACCGCTCGCCGACCAGCTCGACCTTGACCTTCGGGTACTTCTTCTCGAAGTCGGCGGCGACCGTCTTCAGCGTGGGCTCCCACGCCCAGACCTTGATCGTGCCGCCCTTCTCCAGTGCGGCCTTGACGTCTCCGGAGGAGACCGGCTTCTTGCTGTCGCCGTCGTCGCCGGAGCCGCAGGCGGTGGCGCCGAGGGCGATGGTGGAGACGAGGGCGATGCCGCGCAGCAGGCGGCTGGTGGTTCTGCGCATGGAGGTGCTTCCACTTCTTCGTGGGCTGGACAGGGAGAGGGTGAAAGTGGTGATGCGGAGAGGGTGGGACCTTGGGTGAGGAGCTATTCCTTGACGCTTCCGGCCGCGAGCCCCGACTGCCAGTACTTCTGGAGCAGGAGGAACGCGACGATCAGCGGCACGATGGTGAGCAGCGAACCGGTGATCACCAGATTGAAGATCACGTCGCCGCCGATGGTCTCCGCCTGCGAGTTCCATGCGCTCAGACCCAGGGTCAGGGGGTACCAGTCCGGGTCCTTGAGCATGATGAGCGGCAGGAAGTAGTTGTTCCAGGTCGCGACCGTGGTGAACAGCAGCACGGTGACGATGCCGGGGGCGAGCAGCGGCAGGGCGACCTGGAAGAAGGTGCGCACCTCGCCGGCGCCGTCGATGCGGGCGGCTTCCAGCAGTTCGGTGGGGATGGCCTCGGTGGCGAACACCCACATCAGGTACAGGCCGAAGGGCGAGACGAGCGAGGGGATGATCACCGCCCACGGGGTGTCCGTGAGCCCCATCTTGCTGAACATCAGGAAGGTGGGCACCGCGAGGGCCGTACCGGGCACGGCGACGGCGCCGATGACCACGGCGAACACCCCCCGCTTCCCGGGGAAGTCGAACTTCGCCAGCGCGTACCCGCCCAGGATCGCCAGGAAGGTCGCTCCGCCGGCCCCGAGGACCACGTAGAGCAGGGTGTTGAGGAGCCAGCGGGTGAAGATGCCGTCGTTGTACGTGAACGTCTGGCTGATGTTGTCCCAGAGGGCGAACTCGTCGGCGAACCACAGGCCGGACGAATCGGCCAGCCCCTGCTGGGTCTTGGTGGCGCTGATGAGCAGCCACACGAGGGGCACCAGCGTGTACACGAGGACCAGGCCGGTCAGCACGGTGAGCAGCACGCTGCGCCGGGGCCGGCCGGGACTGTGCTGCCGTCGCCGGGTGCGCAGCCGGGGCGCGCCGGGTGCCGCGTCGGCGGGCGGGGCGGCGGCGGAGGGGGACGGAGAGGCGGTGGTGGCGGGACTGCTCGTGCTGCTCATCAGGTCACGCTCCCTTGCGCATGCCGCGGAGCTGCACGACATACGCGATGACCATGGTGATCAGCCCCATGATGATGGCGACCGCCGCGGAGTAGTTGTGTTGCTGGCCGTTGAAGGACAGCGAGTACGTGTAGAAGTTCGGCGTGTAGTCCGTCGTGATGGCGTTGCGCGCCAGCGGACGCAGGATGCTGGGCTCGTTGAAGAGCTGGAAGCTGCCGATGATCGAGAAGATCGTCGCGATGACCAGCGCGCCGCGGATCGCGGGGAGTTTGATGGCGGTGATGACGCGGATCTGTCCGGCCCCGTCGATCTCCGCCGCCTCGTAGAGGGAGTGGGGGATGACGCGCAGCGCGGCGTAGAAGATCAGCATGTTGTAGCCGACGAACTCCCAGGTGACGATGTTGCCGATGGAGGCGAGCACCAGGTCGGTCGAGAGCGGGTCGGGCAGGGTGACGCCGAAGGCCTCGTTGATGTCCCCCACGAGGCCGAACCGCGTGCCGTACATGAAGCCCCACATCAGGGTGGCCACCACGGCGGGCACGGCGTACGGCAGGAAGATCGCGATGCGGAAGAAGTCCCTGCCGTAGAGGCGTCCGCTGTCCAGCGCCAGGGCGATCAGCAGGGCGATGCCGAGCATGATCGGTACCTGCACGGCGAGGAAGAGCGAGACCCTGCCGAGCGAGGCCCAGAACTGCTCGTCCTGGAGCGCCTGGGTGTAGTTGTCCGCGCCGACGAAGGTGTTGCCGCCGATCAACTGGTCCCGGAACAGGCTGAGATAGATCGAGTACACGATCGGGGCCAGGAAGACGAGGGCGAACACGGCCACGAACGGGCCGATGAATCCCCACCCCGTCCAGGAGCGGCGGTTCCCTCGGCCGGGCGGCCGTGCCGGGCGCCGTTCGGCGGTCGCCGGCTGTTGCAGCGTCGTCATGTCGTTCCTCGCTCGTCCATCCCGGAACCGGCGGCAGACGCCGCCGCGATGTTTGCGTAAACACCGAGCCCCGCAAGAAGCTGCGTGCTGTTATGTTTACGTAAACATCTGATGGCGGCATGTCTACACTGCCCCGTTGGCGGTGGTCAAGGGTCGTTTGCGGAAACATGCGGCCCGGGCGGTGAGGGAGACGGGTGGACACAGCGGACAGCACGTCGGCGAGCACGCCGCAGGGGCCGGCGCGCACCAGGAAGCGTGGCGCCCGCCACGCGCAGAGCGCGTCCATGGCGGACGTCGCCCGGCTCGCCGGCGTCTCCTCGCAGACGGTCTCGCGGGTCTCCAACGGCTACGCGGGCGTGAACGAGGAGACCAGGCAGCAAGTCCTGGAGGCGATGCGGGAGTTGGGGTACCGGCCGAACAGTGCGGCCCGCGCCCTCAAGCGCGGGGAGTTCCGCACGATAGGGGTCATCACCTTCGGCCTCTCCAGCACCGGCAACGTCCGCACCCTGGAGGCGATCGCGACGTCCGCGGCGCAGGAGGGCTACGCCGTCACGCTGCTGCCGGTCGCCGTCCCCACCCAGGACGAGGTGCGCGGCGCGTTCTCGCGGCTGGGTGAACTCGCCGTCGACGCCGTCATCGTCATCATGGAGGTGCACCTGCTCGACGCGGTGACCATCTCCCTGCCGCCGCACGTCCAGGTCGTCGTGGCCGACTCGGACGCGGGGGACAGCTACACCGTGGTCGACACCGACCAGGCCGGCGGGTCCCGGGCCGCCGTGCGGCACCTCCTCGACCTCGGGCACCGTACGGTGTGGCACCTGGCCGGCCCCGAGGAGTCGTTCGCGGCGCAGCGCCGGACCGACGCCTGGCGGGCCGAACTCGTCGAAGCGGGCCGCGAGGCGCCGCCGCTCGTACGGGGCGACTGGTCCGCCGAGTCGGGGTACCGGGCGGGTCTCGTGCTTGCCGACCGGCCGGACTGCACGGCGGTGTTCGCGGCCAACGACCAGATGGCGCTCGGCCTGCTGAGGGCACTCCACGAGCAGGGCCGGTACGTCCCCGACGACGTCAGCGTGATCGGTTTCGACGACATCCCCGAGTCCGGGTCCTTCCTGCCGCCCCTCACCACGGTGCACCAGGACTTCGCCGAGGTGGGGCGCCGATGCGTCGCGGGCGTTCTACGGCAAATGCACCTGGATGTACCGGAACGCGGCACCACGCTCGTACCGACGCGCCTCGTCATGCGGGAGAGCACGGCGCCCCCGCGCATGGACCAGGCGCACTGACGGAGCCCGGAGTCCGGGGACGCGCGGGCCCGCGCCGCGGTCGTCCCCCGGTCCGGCCGGCCGGGGCGGTGACATCGCCGGTGCCCCGGAGGGACGACCGCGGCCGGTCCGCGGGGGAGGCCGGGCGACAGGGCACCGGCTCCGCCGGTCCTGGCGCGGCGGCACGGCCGTCCGCCGTCTTCGGCCGTCCGCCGTCTTCGGGTGACCGGCCCGGAGGAACCGGCGCCGGTCGCGGGGGCGTCGTCGTGCTCCCGGTGCGCGGGGCGCTGTTGCCGAACACCGGGCGCGAGCCTACAAAAGGGGCATG
Organism: Streptomyces fructofermentans; assembly: GCF_014651055.1. Taxonomy (GTDB): domain Bacteria; phylum Actinomycetota; class Actinomycetes; order Streptomycetales; family Streptomycetaceae; genus Streptomyces; species Streptomyces fructofermentans. The sequence continues at coordinate 78,096 of NZ_BMWD01000026.1, read as the reverse complement.
CGACGAAGCGACAGCACCCGTCCCCGGCCCGCCTGGTCCTTCCCCGAGTACACGCCGGTCGGCGTCGACCTGGGCAGCCGGGCGGCGGTCGCCGCGTACGACGGCAAACAGGGCACCGACCCCGACGCGGACGACGCGCTCCTCGACCGCCTCGGAGTCACCGGGGGCTCCCGCCTCGTCGACCTGGCCTGCGGCACGGGCTCGCTGGTCGTGCAGGCCGCGCGGCGCCGCGCGGAGGCGCACGGCGTCGACGTCTCCGAGGAGATGCTCGCCTTCGCCCGGACCCGGGCCGAACGGGCGGGCGTCGCACCCCGGTGGCACAGGGCCGGCTTCCTGGACTACGCCCATCACGGCGGTCCCGCGGACGTGGTCACCACCCGCTCCGCCCTCCATCAACTCCCGGACTTCTGGAAGCAGCAGGCGCTCCTCAACGCGGCTTCGATGCTCCGGCCCGGCGGCACCTTCTACCTGTGGGACGTCATCTTCACCTTCGAGCCGGCCGCCGCGGAGACGCACGTGCAGCACTGGATCGACACCGCCGGCCGGGCGGAGGGCGAGGGCTTCACCCGCGCGGACTTCGAGACGCACATCCGCGAGGAGTTCTCCACGCACGCCTGGATCATTGAGGGCATGCTGGAGCGGGCCGGGCTCACCGTCGTCTCCACCTCCGCGCCCACCCCCACCCACGCCGAATTCGTGTGCCTGCGCCGGTAGTACGCCACTCCGTCGGAGGCGGTCCGGTCGCACGGGCGAGCGCTGGGGCGACGGGCCCCTGTTCGCGCGCGGCCGTCCGCGAAGCCGCCGTCGGCGGGTGGGGCGGTGGTGGGGTGGGGGCGCTCTCTGCCGGAGCACCGAGGGGCCGTCACGAGGGCCCGCTTCCGGGGGAGTTGAACGGCCGGAGCGCTCTCCCCGTACTGACGGGCGTGACCCGGATCCCGCTTTCGTCCCCGTTCGCGCCACTCGCCGACCCGGCACGGTCGTGGGACCCGGCCGCGGGGCCGGGAGGGACGCGTGCCCGGGGGTGAGCCCGCCGCGCTCCCGCCTCGCCCGGGACCGGTCCGCCCGCCGACGTCCGAGAACCGCCACGCACGGCCGAGAACGACCTACAGGGAGGTGAGCGGGTGAAGACCCTGCTCATCGACAATGACGACTCGCACACCTACAACGTGTTCCAGCTGCTCGCCGAGGTCAACGGCACGGAACCCGTGGTGATCCGCAACGACGTCCCCTCCTGCGACCTCCCCGATCTGCGGGAGTTCGGCAACGTGGTGGTGTCTTCGGGCCCCGGACACCCCGGCAGACCCGCCGACTTCGGGATCAGCGCCTCCGTGCTGGCCGCCTCCGAGATCCCCGTCCTCGGCGTCGGCCTCGGCCACCAGGGCATCGCCGTGGGCGAGCGGGGCACCGTGACGGACGCGCCGCAGGGCCACCTCTGCAGAATCCGGCACGACGGCGAGGACCTGTTCCGCGGGCTGCCGCAGGACTTCACCGCGGTCCGCACCCATCCGCTGGCCGTGGGCGGGCCCCTGCCCGCGAGCCTCAGGGGCACCGCCTGGGCGGAGGACGGCCTGCTCATGGCGCTGCGCCACCGCACCCGTCCGCAGTGGGGCGTGCAGTTCCATCCCGAGTCCGTCCTGACGGAGTTCGGCCACCGGCTGCTCCTGAACTTCCGCTACCTCACGGCGGACTGGCCCCGGCCCGCCGGGTCCCGTCCCGGCAGGGCGCGGACCACGGGGGACACCCCCACCGCGTTCGTGCCGCGGCCCCGCAGGTGCCCGCCCGTCGGACACCGGCTGCACACCCGCCGGATCGCCACCGCGGTGGACGCCGGCGCCGCCTTCGCCCGTATGTGCGGCGACGCGCCCCGTGCGTTCCTGCTCGAAGGCTCCCGCGCCGAAGAGGGGTCCCGCTTCACGTACTTCGGCGACGGCGACGGCCCGCTCGCCGAGTTCGTACGCTACGACTCCGCGACCGGCGTCTGCGAGGTCGAGCGGCCCGGGCGCCCCACGCGCAAGGTGCGGGCGAACGTCTTCGACCACTTGAAGCGGCAGTTGGCGACCCGGCGGGTCGACGCGGGCGAGCTGCCCTTCGACCTCACCGGCGGCTATGTCGGCTTCGTCGGTACGCCCGCGGGTGCCCGGTCGCCCCTGGCCGGCGCGAGCGCCGCGGACTCCTGCTGGCTGTTCGCCGACCGGCTGGTCGTGGTCGACCACCGGGACGGCGTCACCCATGCCGTCTGCCTCGCCGAGAACACCCTGCAGGGCGCGCGCGACGCGTCCGAGTGGCTCAACCGGGCCGTGGCGCAGCTGAGTTGTGTCCCGTCGGAGCGGACGGAGGATTCGCCGGGGCGCGCCCCGTCCGACGCCGCGGGTGCTCCCGGGGCACCGGCGGACCGGGTCCCGCGAGCCCCGGAGCAGGTCCCGTACACGGCGTTCCTGCGATTCGGCGAGGTCGGCCCGGCCGTCCCCGACGCGTCGCCCGAGCGTTTCCTGCGGGTCACACGGGACGGTGTCGTGCGGGCCCGCACCGTCACGTGTGCCGAGCCCGAACAGCCCGAGGCCGGCGCATCCGAGGGAAGCACGGCCTCGCGGGACGGCGACGCCGGGCTCCGGGCGGCGCACGTGGCGGCGGTCGACCTGCTCCGCAACGACCTGGGCCGGGTCTGCGCACCCGGAACCGTACGGGTCCCCAGCCTGATGGCCGACGGCGTGCGGGCCGGCGGGCCCTCGACGGTCTCCACCGTCAAGGGCGGCCTGCGCCCGGGCGCCGACGCCGTGGACTGCGTGCGGGCCTGCTTCCCCGCGGGCCCCGCGGCGGCAGCGCGCGCACCGGGAAACGGCCCGCGGGAGACCGGGCCGCGAGGCGGGCACGCCCGGGCGGTCGGGTACCTCGGCTGCGGCGGTGGGGCGGACTTCGGACCGGCCACCCGTACGGACGTCGGCACCGACGGACGCGCAGGGGCGGGCACCGCCGGCGACCTCGGCGCGGTCCCCGGCCCGGCGCGCGGGGGAGTGCCGGGTGCGGGGCGCGGGGCGGTGCCGGGGGAGACCGGCGCGAGGCTCGCCGCCCGGCCCGCGTATCCTGCCGCGACACGGTCCGTTCCCCTGTGGGAGCAGGCTCGTTGACGGCCACCGATACCGGCCGTCCGCGCCCCGAAGTCCGGTTCGAGCCGCCGGGCTCGGGACTCGGGCCCGGCGTCGGGGAGTGCGGACGCACCGAGAGGAGATCGGCTCCGTGACGACACCACCCGCCATCGCGGAAGGGCTGTCCGTCTGGACCCCCGGCCGGGGACTGGTCGGCGGCCCGTCCTGCGGCGCGCGTCTGCTCGTCGCCGACTCCTGGCTGGTGAGGGAGGGACGGGTCCGAGGTTTCGAACGCCACCGGGAGCGCTTCCTGCGGGCCTGCGCGGACGTCGGAGGGCCCTCCGCCGGGCAACTCGCCGAGTTCTGGCGGGACATGACGGCAGCGCTGCCGCGCAGGGGCTCCTGGTTCCCGCGTGTCGAACTCGTGGCCGGCTCCCTCCGGCTACGCCTGCTCCTGCGGCAGGCGCCGCCGCTCGCCCCGGACGTACGCGTGTGGGCGGCGGGCCAGCGCGATCCGCGTACGGTCCCCCGGCGGAAGGGCCCCGACCTGGACGTACTGGCCCGGGTCCGGAGCCGGGCGGGTGGCCAGGGCGCGGAGGAGGCGGTGCTGATCGCGCCGACCGGTCTCGTCGTGGAGGGGGCGGCCTCCAGCCTTCTGTGGTGGGAGGACGACACCTTGTGCCTGCCCCCGTCCCGTCTGCCGCTGCTGGCCTCGGTCACCGCGGGCCTCGTCCAGGAACGGGCCCTGCTGACCGGGACACCGGTCGACCGGCGCGAGCGCACCCTGGAGCAACTGGCCGGCCGGGAGGTGTGGCTCGTCAACGCCCTGCACGGAATCCGCCCGGTGACCGCCTGGACGGGGCGCCCCATGGAGGCGGGCGAGGCCCAGCGCGCCGGGCAGTGGCGCGCATGGCTGGACGAGAGGGCCGAACCCCTGCCGACCGCCTGACGCCCCGGCGGTACGCCGCCGGCAGCACCCCGGCACCGCGTACCCCGGCGCCGCGAGCCGCGTCCCGGCTGCCCCGGCATCCCGCCACCGCGCACCCCGGCACCCGAACCGCGCACCCCGGCACCGCGAGCCGCTCCCCGGCCGCCCCCCCGCAGCCCTCCGGCCCGCCGAGCCCCGAGGGCTAGGGTGCCCGAATGACCACGCCTGCCGGCCGCCCGCTGCTCTTCCTCGACGTCGACGGGCCCCTCATTCCCTTCGGCGCGGTCACGCGGCCGGAGCCGTACGGCCGGGAGCCGTCCGTCGCGGACTCCGGGCCCGCGGCGGACGGCGCACACCCCCTGCTGGGGAGGATCGACCCCCGGCACGGGCCCCGGCTGACCGCGCTGGGCTGCGAACTCGTCTGGGCCACCACGTGGATGGCCGACGCCAACGACATCGTCGCGCCGATCCTCGGCCTGCCCCGGCTCCCCGTCCTCGCATGGCCCGAGCAGTCCGACGAGGAGGAGGAACGCGACGTCCGGGCGGGACTGCACTGGAAGACACGCGCCCTGGTGGGCCACGCCGAGGGCCGCCCGTTCGTCTGGATCGACGACGAGATCGGCGGCGCCGACCGCGCCTGGGTCCGCGCGCACCATCCGGGCCCCGCGCTGCTGCGCCGGGTCGACGCCGGCCTCGGCCTCACCGACGAGGACTTCGCCGCCGTGGCGGCATGGCTGTCCACGCTGCCACCGGTGGGCCGCTGACGGGTCGCCGTCTCCACATGCCGCGGTGATCAGCGCGTCATTTAATGAGCGGGTCGGGAACCACTTCCACGGGAGCAGCCCATGTCGACCACCCGGTCCGGAACAAGGAGTGGGCAGGGGGCGCCCGGGAGGCTGCGCCGACTGGGTGAGTGGTGCGCCCGCCATTTCGTCGTCGTCATCGTGGCCTGGCTCGTCGTCCTGGCGGCCCTCCAGGTGCTGGACCGCTCGTTCGGCGGCGAGTACTCGGACAACTTCCAGCTCTCCGACGTGCAGTCCGAGGAGGGCCTGGACGTGCTCAAGGAGCACGACCCGGCGGCGGGCGGCTACAGCGCGCAGATCGTGATGCGCGACGACAAGGAACCGCTGTCCTCGGTCAGCTCCCAGATGGGGCAGACCATCACCGACATCGAGAAGCTCCCCCATGTGCTGTCGGCGCAGAACCCCTTGACGGCTCCGACCGGGCAGCAGTCGTCGGGACAGTCCCAGCAACCCAACGTGGGACCGCTGTCCAATGACGGCAAGACCGGCTACATCACCGTCCGCTGGAACGTGCAGCCCTCGACGCTGGGCGACTCCTACCTCGACGGGGTGGACGACGCCGTCGCGTCCCTGCGCAAGGCGGGTGTCGAGGTCGAGTACGGCGGCACTCTCGGCGAACTCGCACGGCCCGAGGCCGACGACCGCGTCAGCGAGCTGATCGGGTTCGGTGTCGCCATCGTCGTGCTGCTCATCGGGTTCGGCAGCGTGCTCGCGGCCGGTGTCCCCCTGCTGTCGGCCCTGATCAGCGTCATCGGCGGCCTCGCCTGCCTGGGGCTGCTGGCCGCCGCCTTCACCTTCGCCACGGTCTCCCCGACGCTGGCCACCATGATCGGACTCGGCGTCGGCATCGACTACGCCCTGTTCATCATGACCCGCCACCGGCAGAACCTCATGGACGGCTCCGATCCGGTGGAGGCCGCGGGCCGGGCGACGGCCACCAGCGGCCGGGCCGTACTGGTCTCCGGCTGCACGGTCATCGTCGCCCTCGCCGGACTGTCCGTCTCCGGAGTCTCCTTCATCGCGCTGCTGGGAGTCGCCGCGGCCGTGACGGTCGTGTCGGCCGTGGTCGGCGCCCTGACCCTGGTGCCCGCGCTGATGGGCCTCATCGGCGGCCGGATCGACCGCTACCACGTGCGCCGCCCCGTGGCGGAGACCAACGCGGCGCCGGGCGAGCCCGTCCAGGGGACCTGGCACCGCTACGCGCAGCGCGTGGAGCGCCGCCCGTGGTGGTTCCTGGCCGGGGGCACCATCACGGTGCTCGTACTGGCGATCCCGCTGCTCTTCATCCAGCTCGGCCACATCGGCGACGGCGCGGACCCCAAGTCGTTCACCGACCGCCGGGCCTACGACATCATGTCGGACTCGTTCGGACCGGGCTCCAACGGCCCGCTGACCGTCGTGATCGACCAGACCACGGTGCCGTCCGACAAGCGCTCCTCGCTCGCCTCTACGGCGCAGAAGGCGATCGACGACGTGTCGGGCGCGGCCACGGCCACCCAGCTCACGCCCACCCAGGACGGGGACGTGCTGGTGGCGACGGTCTACTCGACGCAGGCCCCGCAGGACGCGGTGACCACCGACCTGACGAACCGCCTGGTCGACGACACATTGCCGCAGGCGCTGTCGGGCACCGGGGCCAAGGGTTACGTCACGGGCACCACGGCGGCCCAGGTCGACTTCCGCGACATCGTCGCGGAACGCCTCCCGCTGATCATCCTGGTCGTCGTCGCCCTGGCGTTCCTCATCATCCTCATGGTCTTCCGCGGGGTACTGGTCGCGCTCAAGGCGGCGGTGCTCAACGTGCTGTCCATCGCCGCCTCGTACGGCGTGGTCGTCGCCGTCTTCCAGTGGGGCTGGGGCGGACCGGCCCTCGGGGTGTCGGGCAAGGTCCCGATCGAGAGCTACGTGCCCATGATGATGTTCGCCATCATCTTCGGCCTGAGCATGGACTACGAGATCTTCCTGCTGTCGCGCGTCCATGAGGCGTGGCTGCGCACCGGTGATGCCAAGGGCAGCGTCGCGCACGCGCTGGAGATCACCGCACGCGTCATCACCTGCGCCGCGCTCATCATGGTGAGCGTCTTCGCCGCGTTCATCGTGAGCGACAACATCGTCGTGAAGATGCTCGGGCTCGGGCTGGCCGTCAGCGTGCTGATCGACGCCACGGTCGTACGCCTGCTGCTGGTTCCGGCGGTGATGACCCTGCTCGGGGCCCGTGCCTGGTGGACCCCCCGCTGGCTCGACCGGATCATGCCGCGCATCGACCCGGAGGGCGAGTAGTACCGCGGGCCGCCGCCCGAAGTTCCCCGGTCCCTCGCCCGCACCGCCCTCCCGTGCCCGCGACCCCGTCTAACCTGGCACACATGTACGCAGACCAGCCGCCGTTCACCGTCGACGACGGCGTCGAGGTGCCGACCCCCGCCGCCGGCCTGTGGACCGTCGGCGCCGTCGTCCTCAACCGGCGGGGCGAGGCGTTCGCCCAGCGCCGGGCCGCCGACCGGCTGCTCTTCCCCGGCGCCTGGGACATCGTCGGCGGACATGTCGAGGACGGGGAGTCCCTGCTGGACGCCCTCGCCCGGGAGGTCCGGGAGGAGACCGGCTGGACCCTGCGCCGTGTACGCCGCCATCTGGGCACCGGCACCTGGGTGGGCGACGACGGGCTGGGGCCGCGGCACGAGGCCGACTTCCTCGTCGAGGTCGACGGCGACCTGGACCGCCCCCGGCTGGAACCGTCCGAGCACACCGCGTGCGGCTGGTTCGGCCCGGACGACCTCCACCGGCTCAAGGAGAACTGCCCGCCCGGGCAGTTCCTCGTCCACGACCTGGTCGCGCGGGTCGTGGGCGGCGGGGCGCGGCGGTCCTGACCGCACGTACCGTCAGGGCGCGATGCCCACCCCTTCGATCCGGCTCCAGGACCGTTCCTGGGCCGCCGTCATGGCCGGCCAGGCGCGCCCGCCGGGACGGGGCTCGACCCGAGTGGCGTAGGGCCGCGGGACGAAGGCCGCGTCGTAGTGGCAGCCCGTTCCGTACACCTTGTCGAATCCGGCGCAGGCGGCGGCCACCGACCCGGCCGTCGGTCTCCTGCCCGTGCGGACCCAGGTGTCCAGGGCGCTGATCGAGTTCGCGTACTCGGAGTCGCTCAGCCCGCTGTGCTCGGCCTCCCGGGTGAACGTCTGCACCAGGTGCCCGTCCCGGCGCGCGCCCCGGAGGCTGTCGCGGTACGCGGCCTCGTGCTCGACGAACGCCGTCGGGTCGTCGATCGCGTGGAGGGTGAGGACGGGCACGGACACACGGCCCGTGACGTCACTGTCGTACGAGAGGTCACGCGCGGCCGTGGGATCGGCGGAGAACCGCTCGACACCCGCGTTGAGCGCCCTGTCGTCGTGGGACCCGGTGTACCGCACGCCCCGGTTGGCGAAGGGGTTCCGGCCGCCCAGCCGGTTGTGCACGATGTCGCGGAAGGTGAATGTGGCGAACCGCAGATGCGATTCGAGGGTGCGCTCCGGAATCCCGGTGACGCCGAGGATGTCGTCGAGGTTCCGCTGCTGCGGAGCCGTCCTGTCCTGCGGCGCGGACGTGAGTCCGGTGCACTCCTCCAGGCGGGCCCGCAGCCCTGCGGCCGTCATCGTCGAGGTGGCGCGCAGTCCCTCCCACAACGGGTACTGCGGCTCGGTCGGACGCGGGTGGTTGCCGCAGTAGTACTGGTAGACCACGCGCAGGTCCACCCGGTAGTCGTAGCCGCGCGAGCCGCCGCCGAGGACGCCGTTGGTGAGCAGCGCCCCGTCGTAGGCGCCTCGGCCGCGCGCGCCGTGGAGCTCCACGACCTTCGCCGCGACGTTCCCGCCCCACGACTGCCCGTGCACGTACGTCCGCCTCGGTGTGCCGAACTCCCGGACGAACACGCGGCGTACGGACTCCGTGTCGGCGGCGGCCATCCGGGTCCCGTAGCCGCCGCGCCGGTAGGAGGAGCCGGCCCACGCGTAGCCCTCGTCGACCATCACCGACCAGCGCTCCAGGTCGCCGACGCTGCGCCCGGGGTCCGAGCCCTCGCCGAGGTCGGGGCCCCCGTGCGCGTGGACGACGAGCGATCCGTTCCACTTCTTCGGCACCGCGAGGGCGTAATGGGCGCCGTGGGAGTCCTGGCCCGTGTAGCAGGTGGCGCTGTCCGCGAGTGCGGCCGGACACGCGGTCACCGCCGGGCGGTCCGCCGCCGGTCCTCCCGGCGCGGCGGAGGCGGACCCGGGGCCCACCAGCACTCCGGCGAGCAGTCCCGAGGCGCACGCGGCCGCCAGCGTGCGGCCCAGCCGCAGGCTCCGCGACCGACCGCGCCCGTTCCCGGCCCTGGTCCGGCTCGATCTCTCCATGCGAACGCTCCCGTCGTCGGCGCACCCTTGCGCGGCGCGGCCGATGCTAGGGAGGGGCCGGGCGAAATCCCATGGACCTGATCATTGCGTTCATAGTGTTCTTCCCACGCCGGGCAGGCCTCGTCCGGCGGCTCCCTGCCGAGCGGCCGGTCTCAGCGTCCGGGCCGTCGCGGCGGTCGGGGGCGTGCACGCGTTCCGCCGGGCCTGCGGTCCGCGTCGCCGGCGACGGCCTCGACCAACTCGGTGAGCACCGCGAGGCTGTGACCCCCGACGAACGCGTCGCAGTGGGGGAGCGCGGCGGCCATGCCGCCGGTGCTCGGCGTGTAACCGGGCGCCGCCCTGCGGGGGTTGACCCACACGATGCGGTGGGCGAGCCGCGCGAGGCGGGCCATCTCCCGCCCGACCGCGGCCGGGTCCTCGCCCTCCCAGCCGTCGGAGAAGATCACCACGACGGCGCCGCGGGCCGGACCCCGGCGGCCGAACCCGTCGGTGAACTCGGCCAGGGCACGGCCGATCAGGGTGCCGCCCGACCAGTCCGAGGCGGTCGCTCCCGCCCGGCGCAGCGCCGCGTCGACACCGGCGGGACCGGTGTCCCGCAGCACCGGCGTGAGCCGGGTGAGCCGGGTGGCGAAGACGAAGGCCTCCGCGTCGGCACCGGCCGCGGCGCGCGGGAAGAGCCGCAGATAGGCGCGGGTGTACGGCTCCATGGAACGCGAGATGTCGCACAGCAGGACCAGCTTCCGCCGCCGTGTCCGGTTGCGGGAGCGCACCGGCAGCATCGCCTCGCCGCCCTTGCGCAGCCCCGTGCGCAGGGTGCGGCGCAGGTCGACGCGGCGTCCCCGCCGGGAGGTCTCCCGGCGGCGGCTGCGGCGTACCGGCGCGCGCATCGCCAACAGGGCGAGCAGACGGTCGAGTTCGGCCCGCTCGGCCGGTCCGAGGGCGGCGAAGTCCTGGTGCGCGAGGACCTCGGCCGTGCTGCCCGCCGTGTCCGCCCGCGTGGTCCGCCGGTCCTCGTCCGCGCGGTGCGGGCCGTCGGGGACCGACATGCCGCGGAGCGCGCCGTACCGCGGGGGAGCGCCCGGGAGACCGGGACCGGCGGCCGGCGGTGTGCCGACCCCGGGCGCGAGGCTCCGCTCGGCGGTGTCCGGCCGGTTCGGTCGGGCGGGGGTGCGGCCCTGCCCCGCGGAGTGCGGCAGGGCGCCGAAGACCGCCGCGAAGACCCGGTCGAACGGTTCGATCTGCTCGCGGCCCGTCACGAAGGACAGCCGTGCCGTCCAGTAGAGCGCGGAGAGGTCCACGGGCGGCAGCAGGCCGAGGGCCGTGAGGAACCGTGCCGACCGCTCGGGCGTCACGGCGACCCCGGCGCGGCGCAGTTCGCCGCCGAGCCGGCCGCCGAACTCGGCCCGGTCGAAGAGGGGGACGGCCGGACCGGTCACGGCTGCGGGCCCGCGACCAGCCAGGTGAGGCCGCGCTCCCGGACCAGTTCCTGGTCCTCCCGGTACTTGAGCACGGAGCCGAGCGTGCTCCCCGCCACCCGCGCGTCGAGGCGCGGCACCCCGAGCAGGCGCAGCGCGGCGAGCCAGTCGATGGTCTCGGCGATGCCCGGCGCCTTCTGGAGGTCCAGCGCCCGCAGCCGCCGTACGGACGCGGCCACCGCCACCGCCAGCTCCCGTGACGTGCCGGGCACGCGGCGGCGCACGATCTCGACGAGCCGCCCGGTGTCCGGGTAGTCGATCCAGTGGTACAGGCACCGGCGCTTCAGCGCGTCGTGGAGGTCCCGGGTGCGGTTGGAGGTGAGCAGGACGACGGGCGGCACGGCGGCGCGGATCGTGCCGAACTCCGGGATCGTCACGGACGCCTCGGCCAGCACCTCCAGCAGGAACGCCTCGAAGTCGTCGTCCGCGCGGTCGATCTCGTCGATGAGCAGTACGGCGGGAGCGGGACCGGGGTGGGTGAGCGCGGCGAGCACCGGCCGGCGCAGCAGGTACTGCTCGCCGAACAGGTCCGCCTCGGCGATCTCCTCGTTGCGGGCCTCGGCCAGGCGGATGCCGAGGAGTTGGCGCGGATGGTTCCACTCGTAGAGCGCCTCGGCCGCGTCCAGGCCCTCGTAGCACTGGAGGCGGATCAGCGGGCTGCCGAGGAGCGCGGACACCGCCTTGGCGGCCTCGGTCTTGCCGACGCCCGCCTCGCCCTCCAGGAGCAGCGGCTGAGGCAGCCGCAGGGCGAGGAACAGGGCGGTGACCAGGCCGTCGTCGGCGAGGTAGCCGAGCGCGTCGAGCGCGGGGCCCAGACTCTCGACACGGGGCAGGCAGCGTTCGACGTACTCGCTCACGGGGTGCCGTCCTGCGTGCGGCGGCCGGGGTCGTCCTCGAACACGCCGCGGCATCCGGCGCAGCAGAACCAGCGGCGCGCGCCGCCCGCGTCGGAGTGCGGGGTGCCGTCCCCGACGACGACCGTCATCCCGCAGACGGGGTCGGTGGCCGTGGCCGGCGCGGCATCGTCGGGTCCGGCCGCGGGCGCCGGGTGGGGCGCGTCCGCGACCGGTCCAGCGGCCTCCGCCGGCGTGCGGGCGGCGAGTTCGCGAAGGCCCGTGTCCCCGGGCGGTGGCGGCGACCCGACGGGGCCGGACACGTGGTCCGTCCCGCCGCGGTCGCCGCCTCCCGGCCCGGACGCGGGGCCGGAATCCACTGCCGGGGCCGTGTCCGGTCCGCCGGAGCGGCCGCTCAGCACCCCGATCACCTCGGCCAGGATCGACACCGCGACCTCTCCCGGTGTCCGCGCGCCGATCCACAGCCCGGCCGGGGTGCGGACGCGGGACCGCTGCCGGTCGTCGAGGCCGAGCCCGGCCAGTACCGCGGCCCCCCGCCGGGGGCTGGCGACGAGTCCGACGTACGGCACCCCGGCGCGCACCGCGGCGGTCACGACCGGCTCCTCGTCCCGTCCGTGCGAGGCGACGACCACCGCCTGCGCCCCGGACAGCGCCTGTGGGGTGAGCGCGCCGGTGTCCGACGTCGCCGTGATCTCGTACCCGAGGGCGGGTCCGAGGGCGAGCAGCGCGCGGGCGATGGGCGACTCGCCCAGCACCAGCACGCGCGGCACCGGCCGCAGCGGCTCCAGGAAGATCTCCAACTCGCCGCCGGACAGGCAGGGGTTGGCGACGCTCACCGTGCCCTCCTCGACGACGGGCTCGCCGCCGCCCTCCGCCGGGCCGCCCGGGGAGATGCGCAGCAGCAGGGACTCGCCGCTGCGCAGTGTCCGCAGTGCCTGGACCCTGACGGTGCCCTCCGCGCACACCCCTCCGACGAAGCCCTCGATGCGGCCGTCGGCCAGCACCAGCGCGGTGTCACCGGGGCGCGCGCTGGCCGGGCGCCGGGCGCGTACGACCGTCGCCCTGACGAACGGGACGTGCCGGCGCACGAGTTCGGCCATGCGGGCCTGGAGGGTCGGTGCGGCGAGACTCATTGCGGTGCCTCCACCTCGCCCCGGTCGAGGGCCTGCCACACCCGGCTCGGCGTCAGCGGCATGTCCGCGTGCCGTACACCGATCGCGTCGAGGACCGCGTTGACGACGGCCGGCGGCGACCCGACGGTCGCGGACTCGCCGATGCCCTTGGCGCCGATCGGGTGGTGCGGCGAAGGGGTCACCGTGTGGTCGAGCTCCCAGGCGGGGACCTCCAGCGCGGTCGGCAGCAGATAGTCCATGAAGGAGCCGGACAGGCAGTTGCCGTCCTCGTCGAAGCCGATGATCTCCATCAGCGCCATGCCGACGCCGTCGGCGAGGCCGCCGTGCACCTGCCCCTCGATGATCATGGGGTTGATCCGGGTGCCGCAGTCGTCCACGGCGACGAACCGCCGGACCTTCACCGTGCCCGTCCCCGGATCGACGTCCACGACGCAGATGTACGCGCCGAACGGGTAGGTGAGGTTCGGCGGGTTGTAGACCGTCGTCGCCTCCAGGTGGCCCTCCACTCCGTCCGGCAGTTCGAGGGAGCCGTGCGCGGCCAGCGCGATCTCCTGGATCGTCCTCGTCACCGCCGGGTCGCCCTTGACCGACCAGCGTCCCTTGGTCCACTCCAGGTCGTCCGGGGCGACCTCCAGCATCGCGCCCGCGATGATCCGGGCCTTGTCCCGCACCTTGCGGGCCACCACGGCCGCCGCCGCGCCCGACACCGGGGTCGACCGGCTGCCGTACGTGCCGAGCCCGAACGGCGTCTGGTCCGTGTCGCCGTGCACGACGTCGATGTCCTCGGGCGGGATGCCCAGTTCCTCGGCGACGATCTGCGCGAACGTCGTCTCGTGGCCCTGCCCCTGTGTCTGCACGCTCAGCCGGACCACGGCCTTGCCGGTCGGATGCACGCGCAGCTCGCAGCCGTCCGCCATGCCCAGACCCAGGATGTCCATGTGCTTGCGCGGCCCCGCCCCGACCGTCTCCGTGAAGAACGACAGGCCGATACCCATGAGTTCGCCGCGGGCGCGCTTCTCGCGCTGCTCCTGGCGCAGTTCCTCGTACCCCGCGATGTCCAGCGCCTTGCGCAGACAGGCGGGATAGTCACCGGAGTCGTAGGTCCAGCCGGTCTTGTTCTCGTACGGGAACTGCTCGGGCCGCAGCAGGTTCAGCATGCGCAACTCGGCCGGGTCCGCGCCCAGTTCGTCGGCCAGGCAGTCCACCATGCGCTCGATCAGGTAGACCGCCTCGGTCACCCTGAACGAGCAGGCGTAGGCGACGCCGCCGGGCGCCTTGTTGGTGTAGACGCCGGTCACCGCGCAGTGCGCGGCCTCGATGTCGTACGACCCGGTGAAGATGTGGAAGAAGCCCGCCGGGTACTTCGTGGGCTGGGCCGTGGAGTTGAAGGCCCCGTGGTCGGCGAGGACCTTGACGCGCACACCGAGGATCCTCCCCTCGCGGGTCGCGGCGATCTCGCCGGTCATGTGGTAGTCCCGGGCGAACGAGGTGCTCATCAGGTTCTCCGAGCGGTCCTCCATCCACTTCACCGGACGCCCGGTGAGGATCGAGCCGACGATCGCGCAGACGTACCCGGGATAGATGCCGACCTTGTTGCCGAAGCCGCCGCCGATGTCCGGGGAGACCACCCGGATCTTGTGCTCGGGCAGCCCGGCCACCATCGCGTACAGCGTGCGGTGGGCGTGCGGCGCCTGCGTGGTGGAGTACAGCGTGAGCCGGCCGTCGACCGGGTCCATCGAGGCGACCGCTCCGCACGTCTCCAGCGGCGCGGGATGGACGCGCGGGTACAGCATCGTCTGCCCGACGACGACGTCGGCCCGCGCGAACACCTCCTCGGTCGCGTCCGCGTCGCCCGCCTCCCAGTCGAAGATGTGGTTGTCCGTGCGCCCCTCCAGGTCGTCCCGGACGACCGGCGCCTCCGGGGCCAGCGCGTGCCGGGCGTTGACCACGGCGTCCAGGGGCTCGTACTCGACGTCGATCAGCTCGATGGCGTCGCGCGCCGCGTAGTGGTCCTCGGCGACGACGAACGCGACCTCCTGGCCCTGGAACCGCACCTTGTCGGTCGCGAGGACGGCCTGCGTGTCCATCGACAGCGTCGGCATCCAGGCCAGGCCGAGCCCGGCCAGGGTCTCTCCGGTGACGACCGCCCTGACCTTGGGGTGCGCCTCCGCGGCCGAGGTGTCGATCGAGACGATGCGGGCGTGGGCGAACGGGCTGCGCAGCACCGCCCCGTGCAGCATCCCGGGCAGCTTGATGTCGTCCACGTACCGGCCCTTGCCGCGGACGAAGCGGGGGTCCTCCTTGCGCTTCATCCGGCCGAAGCCGATCGGGCGCTCCTCCGGCGCGACGGCCGGCTCGTCGACGGTCGTCATGCCTGGCTCCCCGCGGTCTCGGCGGCCTCGGCACGCGCGTCCTCGGCCTCCTTGCGCGCCGCCCACTGGATGGACCTGACGATGTTCAGGTACCCGGTGCACCGGCACAGCTGGCCGGAGATGGCCTCGCGGATCTCCTGCTCCGACGGGTCCGGGTTGCGGTCGAGGAGCGCCCGGCCGGTGAGCATCATGCCCGGGGTGCAGAACCCGCACTGGAGGCCGTGCCGCTCTATGAAGCCCTGCTGCACGGGGTCCAGCCGCTCGCCGTCGGCCAGGTCCTCGACCGTACGGATCTCGTGGCCGGCCGCCATGACGGCGAGGACCGTGCAGCTCTTGACCGGCTCCCCGTCCATCAGCACCACACAGGTGCCGCAGTTGCTCGTGTCGCAGCCCCAGTGGGTGCCGGTCAGTTCCAGGTCGTCGCGGAGGAAGCGCACGAGCAGATGGCGCGGCTCGACCTCCCGCGTCCGGTCCTCACCGTTGACGTTGACCGTGATCCGCATGCGCCTCACGCCTCCCTTGCCGTGGACCGGGCGGCCCGGGCGACGGCCCGCCGCAGGGCCCGCCTGGTGAGCTCGCCGGCCAGATGCCGCTTGTAGTCCTCGCTGCCCCGGCTGTCGGTGACCGGGGAGCAGTTCGCGGACGCCACCCGGCCCGCCTCCTCGTAGAGCGCCTCGGAGGGCTCGCTCCCGTTCATCAGCGTCTGGACCGCGTGCAGGTTGAGGGCCCCGGCCCCGACCGCCGCCAGGCCCACGCCCGCGTCCGCGATCCGTCCCTCGCGCAGGGTCAGGGCGACCCCGGCGGCGGCGACGGCCCAGTCCCCGGCCTTGCGCTCGACCTTCTCGTACGCGCTGCCCGCCCCCGGCAGCACGGGAATCCGCACCTCGACCAGCATCTCGCCGACGCCTACCGCGGTCTCGTACGGGCCCTGGTGGAAGTCCGCCATGGAGACGACGCGCTCACCCTCCGCCCCCCGGATCACCGCGCGGGCGTGCAGCGCCCCGCACACGGCGGACAGGTCCTCGGACGGGTCGGCCTGGCACAGCGAACCGCCGATGGTGCCGCGGTTGCGCACCGGCGGGTCGGCGATCACCCTCTCCGCGTCGTGGACGATCGGGAAGTACCGGCCCACCGACTCCGACTCCAGCAGCGCGCGGTGCCGGGTCAGCGCTCCGACGCGCAACTCGTCGCCGACCAGGTCGATGTGGTCCAGCTCGGTCAGGTCGTTGATGTCGATCAGCACCTCGGGGCCGGCCAGCCGCAGCTTCATCATCGGCAGCAGGCTGTGCCCGCCGGCGACGACCCGTGCCTCCTCGCCGTGGCGACGCAGCAGCTCCAGGGCCTCGTCCACGCTCCGGGCGCGTTCGTAGTCGAACGAAGCGGGTACCTGCACGGAACGCTCCCTCCCGGGCCGGACCCGCCCGGCACACCCCGCGACGGACGTCCGGGGCTGCGCGCGGGAACCATCCGTTGGTCGAGGACCGCACCGCGGTCCGGGGGAACCTTCGCGCCGGTCGGGGCCGTGGTCAACGCCGACTCAAGCGAATGCTTAAGACACCCGCCGACCGGAAGGGGTCCAACCGGTCGAACAGCCGTTGTAATGGCGGACATGACGCTGACTCAGCTCCGCGCTTTCGTCACAGTGGCCCGCCTCGGATCGGTGAAGGGCGCCGCGGAGCAGCTCGGCGTGACGGAGGCCGCCGTCTCCGGCGCGGTCGGGGCCCTCCGCAGGGAACTGGGCGACCTGCTGTTCATCAGGGCCTCCGGAGGGATCCGGCTCACTCCCGGCGGCAGCCGGCTGGCGGCCGGCGCGGCGGAGATCGTCGGGCTGGCGGAGGAGACGCGCCACCGGGTGCGCCAGGCGAGTTCCGGCACCGCCCATCTGCGGGTGGCGTCCACCGAGGCCGGCGCCGAACAGGTGCTGCCCGCCCTGCTCGCGGCCTTCGGACGGCGTCAGCCCGACCTGGACGCCGCGACGCTCGCCGTACCCGCGGGCGTCTTCGGCGATCTGCTCCGCGACCGGCGCGCGGACGTCACGATCGGCCCCGCTCCGCACCCGGAACCCGCCATCGAGTCGATACCGTTCCTGCGGTTCCAGCTCGTGGTCGTCGCGGGGCCCGACCACCCGCTGAGGCAGCGGCAGCGGCTGGCACCGGCCCAACTCGCCCACGAGCCATGGCTGCTGGGGCCGTCCGGCCTGGACCCGGCCACGCTGTCCGGCAGCTTCCTGGCCCACATCGGAGTCTGCGCCAGCGAGGCGAAGGCCTTCCCCAGTGTCACGGCCGCGCTCAACGCCGTGGCGGCGGGGGCCGGGCTCTCGATCGCCTTCCAGCACGTCGTGCGCGACGAGCTGCGCCGCGGCTCGCTGGCCGCGCTCGACGTGCCGGGCGCGCGGCTCGGCGGCATGCTGTACGCCAGCTCCCTCACCGGCGAACGCCGGTCGCCGACGGCCGCCGCGCTGTGCCGGTTCGTCACGACCCCCGCCGCGACACAGGCGGTGCTGACCCGGTCCAAAGGTGTTCCCATGAACGAGTTCCGCCCGCCGGTCCACGTCACGATCTGGAGCTGACCGCCCCCACCTGGCCTCCGGCGGGTGGCGCGGGCGTCTTAAGCAAACCCTGAAGACCGCATTGACGCCCCGCCCGGCCGTGCCCATCGTGTGTCCGTCATGGACTTCACCAACGAGTTCCGAGTCAACCTGCCCGCCGACCGGGCCTGGGCCCTGCTGACGGACGTGGAGCGGATCGCCCCGTGCATGCCCGGCGCCCAGCTCACCGGGGTGGACGGCGAGGCCTACAACGGGATCGTGAAGGTGCGGGTCGGCCCCATGACCGTCCAGTACAAGGGCGTCGTCTCCTTCGAGGAGAAGGACGACGAGGGACGCACGGCGGTCCTGCACGCCCGGGGCCGCGACACCCGCGGCCAGGGCAACGCCGACGCCCGGGTCACCGCCGTGCTGGTGCCGGACGGCGACGGCACGCGCGTCACCGTGGACACGCGGTTGACCATCACGGGCAGGATCGCGCAGTTCGGGCGCGGGGTGATCCAGGAGGTCAGTGGGAAACTGCTGGCGCAGTTCGTCGACAACCTGGAGGAGCAGCTCGCGGACGAGCGGCGCCGGGACCGGGCCGACGAGCAGGCCCCGACGCAGCCGGAGCCGCAACCGGAGCCGGTCCGGGTTCGGGAGCCGGAGGCCGAACCCGAAGCGGCACCGGCACCGGCAGCGGCAGAGGAACCGGCACCGGAAGCCGGTACGGAATCGCCTCTCGGTCCGGGAACGGCGGGCCCGGGTCCCGGGCAGGAGCGCGCACCCGCGGCCCCAGCACCCGCGGCACCCGAAACCGGACCCGTCGGGGGCGTGCCCGCGACGGGTGCCGACGGCGCGGGCGGTCCGGCCCCGTCGTCCGGCGGCGCACGGCCCGGGCGGGCCCCGTTGGCCCCCCACGCGCCGGGCGCGGCCGAGCCGGAGCCCTTGGACCTGATGAGCGTCGCCCGGGGCGCGGTCCTCAAGCGGGCGCTTCCGGTGGCGGTCGCCCTGGTCGTGCTCGTGGTCGTCCTGGTCGTCTGGCTCGCCTGACCACGCGCCCCCACCCGTGCCGCAGGTCCGGTGTCCCGCGGCGCCGCGGGACCGCGCCGGGACCCGCCGGCCCGGCCGTCCGGGGGGTCCGGCGGGCCGCGGTCGAACGGCATTCGCTTTGCGGCCCCGGTATCGGCAGGATGAGGGGATGAGTGAGATCCGTACACCCCGTCTCGTGCTGCGCCGCTGGCAGGACGACGACCTGGTGCCCCTGTCCGAGATCCAGGCCGACCCCGTGGTGATGCGGTGGATCGGCGACGGCAAGCCCCGTTCCCTGGAGCAGACCGCCGAGGACATCGAGGCCTGGGAGGAGGAGTGGGACGACGAGGGCTTCGGGATCTTCGCCGTCGAACTGCTCGGCTCCGGGGAACTGATCGGAGCGGTCGGGCTGTACGCGCCCGACTCGCAGCCCGAGGTGGCGGGCGAGGTCGCGATCGGCTGGCGGCTTGCACCGGTGTTCTGGGGCCAGGGGTACGCCTCCGAGGCGGCGCACGCGGCCCTGGAGTTCGCCCTGCAGGACCGCGGCATCTCCCGTGTCGTCGCGCTGTGCCGCATCGGCGACACCGCGTCGGCGAACGTCCTGCGCAAGCTGGACATGCACGCGGAGGGTGCCACGGAGGACCCGGTCCTCGGATACGACCTGCGGATCTTCGGCATCGACCTGACGCAGTTCCAGGGCTGACCCGCGCAGGCGCCGGGCCGCCGCGGGAGAAGGAGTGGCGCGGGCGCCGGACTGCCGCGGACGAGGGACCGCAGCGGGTGTCGGACCCGTGAGGGCAGGGACCCGGCGAGCGGAGGGCCCGACCGACCGGCGGGGCGTCGTTCCCGCGCTCTCCCCGCCCGCCGCCGCGCCGGGAGCGCGCGGCGGTTCACGTCGGGTTCGGCGCGGCCGGTGTCCCCCCGGAGCGGCGCCCCCGCGCACGGGACGGCGGCGCCGCGCGGGCTCTACCCGGGCTTGAGCCCGGGGTTGCCCGCCTCGGTGACGAAGGAGGCGGCGGTCGTTACGGGCGCGCCCGGGGTGGTGACGGCCGAGACGGTCCGGAAGTCCGCCCTGGCCGCCTCCTGCGTCAGATCGATCCGCACATAGCCGCGCTGCCCGTTGTAGAACCTCATGTGCGGGTTGGCCGCCAGGTAGGTGGCCCAGTTGGCGGGCCTCGCGGCGCCGTTCCTGCCGCTGGCCACCGAGGTGGCGACGATCTCCGTGCCCAGGGTCCTGGACGAGGGGTCGTCGAAGTCGTGCTTGATGTCGAAGGCGTAGCCCACGTGCACGTCGCCGGTGAGCACCATCAGGTTCTCGATCCCTGCCGCGCGGGCTCCATCGAGGACCCGTCCGCGCGAGGCGCGATAGCCGTCCCAGGCGTCCATCGACATCCTGGCTCCCGCACCCAGGTCCAGCTTCCGCTGGGAGAAGCAGACCTGCTGGGGCATCACGTTCCAGCGCGCGTCCGAGGTCTGCCAGCCGTCGAGCAGCCAGCGCTCCTGGGCGGCGCCGGTCATGGTGCGCGCCGGATCGTCCGACTCCGGGCCGGGCGCCTGCAGCCTGTCCCCGTACGCCTGGTCGGAGCGGTACTGGCGGGTGTCGAGGACGTCGAACTGGGCCAGGGAGCCCCAGTGCAGCCGGCGGTACAGCAGGGCGTCGGGGCCGACGGGCAGTTGGGAGGCCCGCAGCGGCTGGTTCTCCCAGTGGGCGCGGTAGGCGGCGGCGCGCCGCAGCAGGAACTCCCCCGGGGGGCTGCCGTTCTCGTCGGTGCCGGCCGCGTAGTTGTTCTCCGTCTCGTGGTCGTCCCATGTGATCACGAAGGGGTGCGCGGCGTGCACGGCCCGGAGGTCGGGGTCGCTGCGGTAGAGGGCGTACCGCAGGCGGTAGTCCTCCAGCGTCACCGTCTCGCGGTTGAAGTGGGCGGGCAGTACGCGGTCCGTGTAGGCGCGGGCGCCGCCGGCGGAGTCGACCGGGTACTCGTAGAGGTAGTCGCCGAGGTGGAACACCACGTCGACGTCGTCCCCCGCGAGGTGCCGGTGGGCCGTGAAGTAGCCGTCGTGGTAGGCCTGGCAGGAGACGGCGGCGAAGGACAGGCCGCTGACCGCGCTGCTGGTCGCGGGGGCCGTGCGGGTGCGGCCCGCCGGACTGATCCACGTGCCGGCCCTGAAGCGGTAGTGGTAGACGCGGCCGGGAGTCAGCCCGTCGACCTCCACGTGCAGGGTGTGGTGGGTCTCGGGGTGCGCCTCGGCCGTCCCGCGCCGCACGACCCTGCTGAACTGCTCGTCGTCCGCCACTTCCCAGTCGACGACGACGCGTTGCTGCCCCAGCCCGCCGTCCGGCTCGTACGGGGCGGGGGCGAGCCGGGTCCACAGCAGGACGGACTCGGGCCACGGATCGCTGGAGGCGACCCCGAGCGTGAACGGATCGACGGTGATCCGGGCCGCGTCGAGTTCGGCGGCGCTCGCCGCTCCCGTGGAGGGCAACTGCGTGCCGAAGGCGAGGGCGGCGGCCGCCGCGGTGAAGCCGAGGAGGCGTCGGCGCGCGATGTGCCGTGCGGCGGACCGCAGTTCGGGTGCGTGCGGCGATGGCGGTCTGTGGCGGCCTGGGGTCACGGGGCCTTCCCCTCACGGTGCTGGCACGGGCTGCGGGCGGACGGGTGACGGCCCCCGGGACCCCTCGGAGCGCGCGGCGGTGGCGCCGTCGAGTGCCGTCGCAGGGCGTCGGATCGGTGGGGCGTCCGACGGGCGCAAGAGACGGAAGGGACGGAAGGGACGCAGGACGACGAGAGCCGAAGGAGGCCTGGGGGCGACGGAAGCCGAAGGGGGACGGAGTGCGACGGAGGTTCTGGTGACGGCCGCGCTCGACGGATGCGGGTCGGCGGACGCGGGGCCGACGGGGACGCTGAAACGGACTGCGTCCGACCGAATGTGGCGGACTTGTGCATGGTAATCATCGGAAGATCACAATCACGGCAGGCGCGACCGCCGTCCCGCACGCGGCGCGACCCCTTTCCGGGCTCCGTGCGGCGCGGTGGACCCGCCCCCGGGCGCGCCCGTCGCCCCGCTCCCGGGCGCCGCGGACGCCCACCGTTCGCGGGGCGGCGGGGCCGGGCGGGGGAGTCGGGAACGGTTCGACATCCTGGACGGGTGACGGCTGTTCGGCCGTGGCCGGGTGTCCGGCCGGCGCTCGTCGCTCCGCCGCGGGGGCCGGGGAGGAGGGGCTGCGTCCGGGTCGGGTCGGCGGGGTGGCCGGAGTGCGAATGGCCGGAGTTCGCCCTGGCTGCGGTCGGCCCGCGTACATACGATTCGAGCGCTCCCGGTCTTCACGGCACCTTCACAAGACCAGGGGCATATGCACGTGTCATTGACATGCGCATGCTCAAAATGGCTCCACGCTGATCCACGGCATGTGGTCCGCGACGGTTCTCCGCCCAGGCGGAGGCCGCACCCCCCATTTCGCGGCGGGCCCGTTCCCGCCGCCGGAACACCGACGCAACGGATTGGAGCACCATGGCTGGTGGGCTGCTCATGAGCGGCGCGATCGCCGCCCTGTTCGCCACCGCACTTCCCGGGGACCCGTCCTCCGGGATCGTCGACCCGCCCCCGGACAGGATCGTCATCAAGGTCGCCACGGTGAACGGCTCCGGCTGTCCCGCGGGCACCGCCGCCGTCGCGGTGTCGCCGGACAACACGGCGTTCACCGTGACCTACAGCAACTACCTCGCGCAGGTCGGCGGCAACGCCGACCCCACCGCGTTCCGCAAGAACTGCCAGCTGAACCTGATCGTCCACGTGCCGCAGGGCTTCACCTACGCCATCGCCAGCGCCGACTACCGAGGCTTCGCCTCGCTCCAGGCGGGGGCGAGCAGCACCGAGAAGGCCTCGTACTACTTCCAGGGCTCGTCGAACACGGCCTCCATCACGCATCCGTTCAGGGGTCCGTACGACGACAACTGGCAGGCCACGGACACCACGGACTGGGCGCAGCTCGTGTGGGCGCCCTGCGGCGTGCAGCGCAACTTCAACATCAACACCGAACTCCGGGTCAACGCCGGGACCTCCGCCCCCGGCAGCTCCAGCTTCATGACCATGGACTCGACCGACGGTGACATCAGCACCGTCTACCACCTGGCATGGAAGGAGTGCCCCGGCGCCTGACCGGACCCCCTCGGCCGGTTCCTCCGCACCGGAGCCGGCCGAGGGCACGTGCCCCGTGCGGGGTGCTGTCCGCCGTGGCGCCGGTCGCGGCGGGCCGTCTCCCGTCCGGGGTGCGCACGGGACACCGTCCGGCGCGGTCGTCTCGTCCGATCAGAACATGGCCCCGAAAGGGGGGCGTACGGTCGCCCGATCCGGTGTCCTCGCGGGCGAGGGCGTACCACCGGCGCGTGAGCCCCGTTGCACGGTCATGCGCTGCACACTCGTCATGGACAGGCCCTTTCCGGACCGCGCGGGCCGGCAGGGGCCGCCTGTCGCTCCGGCGGTCGTCGGGCGCCCGGGGGCCGACGCACCGGTCCGTCCCCGGGCCCGCCGGTCGCCGGGCGCGCCCGGTGCCGCGTCGGCCCTCCCTCCCGGAGCGGCCGGACCCGTCGCCGGCGGGCGCGGTGACTCAGTGGAGGCCGCCGACGACCGGGCCGGGAGGGGCCGCGCCGCCGCCCGTCCGGGAGCGCCCGCCGTTCACCAGCTCGGAGAGCATCCCGACGGCCTGGTGGAGTGCCACCTCCAGTGCGGTCGGCAGGTGCAGCGTGCCCTGCCCGTCGGGAGGAACGAGCCAGCGCAGTGGGCCGTTCGTCCGGCGCGGCGAGGGCGCGGCGACCCAGGAGCCCCTGCCCGAGTAGCGGATGTCCTGGCCGACCCAGTAGCTCTCGGGGTCGGGCGGCAGGAAGAAGCCGATCCGGTGCGCGCCGAAGTCCGCGAGCGTGGGGCCGGGCATCGGGAGGGGCAGGCGCAGGAGGGCGTCGAGGGCCAGGAGCCCGATCTCCTCGGGCACGTTGAGGACGTCCCAGAACCGGCCGGCGGGAAGCAGCACGGCCCCGCTGGTGCCGTGCTCCCACTCCCGTTTGCAGGCGCGCGGGTCCGTCGCGGCCGCCGCGAGCCACTCCACGGCCTGCTGGTGAGGAGCGCTTCTCATGTCTCTCCTGTTCGACCCGGCCCACCGGACCCGGCGTCCCGTGCGGGCGGCACGGCGGACCCGGCGGCGGACGCGGGTCCGTGCGAAATCGCGAGGCGATGCCCGGAGTCATATTCGTAGATATATCTATTCCACGGAAGGGGTGGCGCGGCGCGGCGTTTTGTCCGTTGAACACCTGTATCTCACGTGACAGTGCGATTCGTTCATCCGGGAGAGGGGAGGCGTCGTGACGACCGCCGTCGACTCGCTGGTCCAATTCGTCCGCAGGTGCTGCCGAGGCGTGCCCGGACGGGCACGCGTTCCGCGCGGGGATCCACTGCTCTCCCTGGTCAGGACCGCGCAGAGCCTGCGGTACGGGGCCGGGGAGTTCCTGGGCCCGCCGGACGACGACGACTGAGCGGGCGCGCGGGAACGCCCGAGGGCCCGATGGGCCGGACGGTCATCCGCCGGGGCTCGCGCAGATGTCCTCCGGCGGCCGGAACGAGCGGGTGGCGCCGGACACCTTGTCCACCTCGACCCGTACGGTGTCCAACTGCTCAAGCAGCGAGGTCAGGTGCGCCTCGGAGGAGTCGCGGAAGAAGGCGAGGACGGCCCGGTGGAAGGCGTCCCGCAGCTCCGGCGGCATCACGTCCGAGGCGTCGAAGCACAGGGTGCGGGCACGCGAGGTGAGCAGTGCGTCGATCTCCCGCTCGACCGGGCTCACGGGCTCCGTCGGCGGCAGTCCGGTCGTGGTGGGGAACAGCGGGCGCACCGCCGGATCGGCCTCGGCCCGCCAGCGCTGCCGCCCCACCGGACCGGACAGCCGCTCCACGAGTTCCTGCGCCGCCGGGTCGTCGCTGAATACGGCGGCCATGTCGCCCGACACCTCGAACGCCCCGCGGTACTCGGCCCGACCGTCGAGGTACCGGGCGGACGGCTCCACCCGGACGTCCTCGCCCGCGTACAGGTAGCGGATGAACGCGCTCTGGTGCTCGTGAGTGCAGTCGAACCCCGGGGAGTCCAGCAGGCCGCGCGGACCCCCGGGCCCGGACACGCCCTCGTACGAAGTGGTCAGGGACCGCTCCACCGGTGCCCCCGGGCCCTCGCGCAGGAGCCGTGCCCAGGTCGTCCAGGCCCGCCGGACGGCGGGATCACGCCAACCGAGCCTGCTCGTGGCCCACTCGCTGTAGAGGGTGGGGCCCGCCTGGTGGAGCAGGATGTCCTCGACCCAGTCGGTGCCCGGCCAGCCCGAGGTGGCCTGCGAGGCGAGCCCCACGCACCAGGAGGGGTCCTCGCCCGACGCCCCCTCCCTGCTCCACACCAGGCTCTTCAGGTCCACCTTGAGCGGCACCCAGAACGAGCGGAGCCTGCCGTCCACGAGCAGCGTCGGGGCCCAGGGCCGGTACGCGCGGGTGGCGGTCTCCGCGGCGAGCGGCCTGAGCCTGCCGCGGCGGGCGTACTCGGTGAGTTCGCCGATGCTGTTGAGGATCGCGACGTCGGGCGGGGTGTCCGCCTCGAGCTGCGAGACGAGCGTCTCGCGCAGCGAGCGGGTGCCCTCGTACGTGTACGTCCTGCCGGTGCCGTCGTCCAGCCGGGTCAGGGCCGCCTCGAAGGCCTCGCCCTCCGCGCCGGTCCACGGACCCAGCACGACGAGCGGGTCGGGGGAGCCCGGCGCGCACGCGGGGACGAGGGGCAGCAGACAGGCCGCCAGCAGGGCGCGCAGCGCACGGCTCATACGACTCATACGGCGGCTCCCGGCCGGGCGACCACGAGGTACTCGCGCCGGTAGGCGTGCAGGCTGCCGCCGACGAGACCGGCGCACACCAGGCCGGCGGGGAACACGAACGGGGCGACGCCGTCCAGGAAGGCGAGCCGCCCCTCGTCCAGTTCCTCGTCCACCCGGTCCCCGAGCACCGCGACGGCCCACGGGTCCGGACCGTCGAAGGGCCGCTCCTCGGCGATCGTCTCCGTCGCCGGGGAGGTGCGGTGGGCGAGCGCGTCGGCCACCGGGACGGCCGCCGCCCGCGCGTGCTGGGCGAGCAGCGCGTCGGCGGTCAGCAACGGGACGGCGAGCAGCGGCAGCGCGGCGGCCGCGAGCGGAAGGCTGAGCCGGATCCTGAAGCGGCGGCGCAGGAAGGACACCGTGCGCCACAGCCCGCCGGTGAACAGGACGAGGGCGGTCGCGCCCGTCGCCGCGGCCGCCGGCACGCCCGTCCCCCAGTCCGCACGCCCGGCGAGCCGCTCGCCCAGGTGCCGTTCGAGCAGGGAGACCCGGTCGACGATCGCGGTCGCCCCCGCCCCCGTGCCGGGCCGACAGGACGGGTCGCGGTCCCGGGCGTCGGGCGCGGCGACCGGCGCCGAACAGAGCATGCTGCGCGCGTACGTCAGCTCCGCGTCCCGCAGCACGGGATCACCCGCGTGCCCCTGGGCCCGGCCGATCCAGCCCGTGTAGTCCACGACCAGCGCCGACACCACCCGCAGCTCCTGCTCCTCGGCCACGGTCAGCGCCCCGCTGCGCGAGACCTGGTTCAGGCTCTGCGTCGCCCGGGCGACGCGCGTGCGGTAGCGCTCGCCGAGTCCGCTGATCCCGGCCGTGCGGCCGTCGGCGAGGTTGCGCACGGCCTCACCGTGCGCGATGAACAACGACGCCCGGGCGTTGGCGAGTTGGACCAGCGCGGGCGCCAGCCGGTCGCGCACCTGGGCCGTGTCGTCCCGCCCGTCCGCGTACGCCCATCCCAGCGATCCGAACGCCACCACGGAGAGCAGGGGCAGCGCGACGAGCCGGTCCCGCAGGTACACCCGGTTGCGGCTGCCGGCCGTCGACGGCCACGCGTACCGCCGGACCCGGCGGGCCAGTTCGGCGACGACGACTCCGGCCGCGCGCACCGCGCGCGGGAGGCGGACCGGCGCCGGGGAGGCACCCGCCGGGCGGCGCCGCCGCATCGCCCGGCTCACTCGCGGACCGTTCTGTCGCTCCTGGCGGCGGACGGCGCGTGGGCGACCGCCCGGAGCCAGGCCGACAGTCGCCCGCCGAACCACGGGCTGTCCCTGCGGTGCCGGAGGGCGAGCGGCCTGACCGCGTACGCGCGGTCGAGCAGGGTCTCGGCGACCGCCGCGTTCTCGGAGGACGCCGACCTCGCCGCCTGGTGCGCGAGGACGACGTACAGGCGGGACAGCTCCCGGCGGAGCCCCTGCTCGTCCGACGGCAGGCCGAGACGCGGATCGGCGCCCGCCGCCAGCGCCGCCAGGCCGCGCGCGTCGAGGACCCCGCGCCCGTAGGCGCCCCGCACGGTCTCCCACACCTCCGCCGTGATCCGGACCCGGGCCTGCTCGTCCGTCAGCCCGTTCGCGTGGAAGAGGCGGGAGAGCCGCTCCAGCACCTCGCGCAGCCGCTCGGACACCTCGTCGGGGTGGCCGGCGGTCCGTACGTGCTCGACGCCGACCCGCACGGCCGCGGTCCGGGCCGCCGTCCGGTGCCGGGAGTGCTGCGGGACCGCGTCCAGTGCCCGTACGGCCTCGTCCCTGGCCCGTTCCCCGCCGAGCGCGAGCCGGGCCCGGACCGCGCCGAACGCCGCGCTGCCCAGCGACGGATTGCGCAGCCGGACCGCCTCGTAGAAGGTCAGCGCCTCCTGCCACCGCTCCAGCCGTTCGGCGCAGAAGCCGAGGGCGAGCTTCGGCGCGTATTCGCCGGGAATGGCCGCGAACACCGCGTCGAAGTGCTCCCGCGCGCGGGGTACGCGATCCCGCCCGAGAGCGAGCAGTCCCCGGTGCCAGTGGATGCGCCAGTCGTACGGGACGCGGCCCGGTCCGATCAGCGCCTCCGCCGAACGCAGCTCCCGCTCGGCGGCGTCCGGACCGCCCCCGGCGCGGGATCTCAACCGCAGCCGGCAGCGGAGCAGATGGACTTCGGGCGAGTCGCGCCAGTCGGCGGTGTGCTGGAGCAGGGCCTCGGGAGCCGCGTCGGTCAGCCGGCTCAGCTCCGCGTGCAGTTCGTCGTGCGGATCGGGCCGGGGCACCGGCAGCCGCTGTGCGACCTCGGCCGGCGACGGCGGCGCGTACGGCGGCGGGGCGTCCGGCACGGCCCAGCGCGCGGGGTGCGGCGCGGAGCCGAGCTCCGCGTCGAGCGCGTACGGCGACCGGGAGAAGATCGGGGACGGCTCGAAGGTCTCCACCCCGGTCCGCAGCGACCGCAACTCCCGGAAGACACCCCGCAGTTGCTCCTCCATCTCGCGTGCGGTGGCGAACCGCTCGACCCGCTCGGCCCGAGTCGCGCGGTGCAGCACCCGGGCGAGGGAGACCAGTCCGAGACCGCGGGGAGCGGGAGCCGTCATCGCGGGCGCCAGCGGGGCGCCCGGGTCCTCGGGCTCCTCGGGCCGGCCGATCGTGTCGAGGCCGCCGAGCCGCGCCAGGTCGTCGGGCGTGCGGCCGAGGCCGCTGAGGCGCCGCAGTGTCTCGCCGAGGCTGTACAGGTCGTCCTGGCCGGTGGACTCACCGTCGGGTCCCGCGGTCGGGGCGCGGAACCCCTCCGTGGTGTGACCGGGCAGACCGGCCGGCCTGACGCTGCCCACGTCGATGATCTTCGTCGTGGTGCCGTCGTGCATGACGTTGTCCGGCTTGAGGTCGCCGTAGACCCGGCCGGGCCGGTCGGAGTGCAGATAGCCGAGCGCGGCCAGGATGCGCACGCCGTAGGCGAGGACGAACTCGTGGAAGCGGCCTCCGCCGAACTCGTCGGGGTTCACGCGGGCCCGCGCCCTGACCTCCTCCAGGGTCAGCCCGTCCACGTACTGGAGGACGAGGAAGTCACCCAGTTCCTCGTGGTGCCCGTAGTTGAAGACGCGGATGATGTCGTCGTGGCCGAGGTCGACCAGCGCCCGCCGCTCCCGCGCGAGCGCGCCGGACGAGGACGCCGCCTGTTCCGGGTGCAGGACCTTGATGGCGACCTCGCGGTTGTCGACCCGCGTGTCCAGGGCCAGGTAGACCTCGCCCATGCCGCCGTAGCCCAGCGGGCGGATCAACCGGTACTGCCCCGCCAGCAACTGCCCTGACGGCAAGGGGAGTTCGTCGGGTGCGCTACCGCGGTTGGCCGCGCGCTCCAGCAGGGTGATGGAGGGCAGGAGCGAGGGGTCCGCGCTCTCCTCGGGCAACTCGACGCGCGCGGCCCGCAGCAGGGCCGGCTGCGCGGCGACGACCAGGGGCCCGAACGACGCACTGGACTCGGACGGCCGACCGGCGGACCCGCTGCGCTCAACCCCCTCCATGGCTCCTCAGGGTAGACGCGCGGGGCGTGAATGGCGCCCTGCGGAGGGGGAGTTGCTGTGTCCGGATGGCTTCACGCCGCCGAGGCGCCGTCCCGATCCGGGCCGGGCGGACCCGGACGAGGAGGGCTCCTGCCGTCCGTGCCGGGCGCCCCGGGGCGGACCGGCGGCCTCAGGAACCCGAGGCCTTCGCGTAGTCCTGGGCCATGCCTCCGGCGAAGTCGTACACCACGACCTGCTCGTCGCCGACCACCCAGGCGTCGTGGCCCGGAGGGCAGACGAAGATGTCGCCCGGGCCCACCTCGTTCTCGCCGCCGTCGTCCATGCGCAGGCGCATCCGGCCCTGCACGACGAAGCCGTTGTGGTGGATCATGCAGCTCTCGGTCCCCGCGATCGGGCCGACCGACTCCGACCAGCGCCAGCCCGGTTCGAACGTGCCCACGGCGAAGTCGAGCCCGGTGAGGTGGACGGCTTCGAGGTGGCCGCGAGGGAAGTCACGCCGCTCGTCCGGCTTGTCGACCGTCTTGACCTCGATCATGACGGCTCCCTCCAATCTGGTGTCGCACAGTGCTTCAGGAGGCCGGTGGATGCCGTCCCGCGTCCACGGCCGACCCCGTGCCGGACCCCTCCACTCCATCGTCTGCCTGTCCACCCGGCGGCGCCAATCGGGTGAACGGGCGTCCCGTCACCGCAACGGGACGACGACCTCGTCCTCCACCGGCGGGTCCACCTCCTGCGCCCTGTTCCCGGTGGCGGAGAAGCAGCGCAGCCGTACGGAGTCCGGGGACACGTCCAGACGCAGGAAGCTCTTGAAGAAGGGCGGACTGCCGGTCGCGGAGCCCGGCGAGAAGAGCTGCGTGTACACCTTGCGCACGGGCAGCCTCAGCCGGGAGGCGCGATCGGGGCGACCGCCGGCCCCCAGCAGGGAGGCGACGATCCGGATGCGCCGGGTCACCGCGGCGGCGCCGCCCCCGGCCCGGGTGGGACGGACCCCGAGCCGCGCGGCCACCACCGCGGTCGCCTCGCTCTCCGTGAGGGTGAAGAACCGCCGCAGCCTCAGCCGCCGTCCGTAGAGACCGCTGTAGAAGGCCAGCGAGTCGCCGCGCAGCGGGTAGCAGCGGAAGTCGCCCTCGGTGACTCCGGCGACGGAGACCCGGGGAATGGTGTGGGTGGCGTGCATGAACGCCCCGCTGCCGCCCGCGACCACGTACTGGATCGTGCGGTCGCCGACGCGCACCGGATAGCGCTGGTAGTTGTGGATGTCCCCGCCCACCGCGGCGACGTAGTGGTGGTCCGGGTCGCGCACGATCTCGTCGACCGTGCCGCCGCCGTCGATCGGGCACGGGTGGTGCTCGCCGTCCACGTACAGGGGGGAGCCGGTGACGAGGATCTTGGGGCGGTCCCCGGCGGACACCTCGCGGAGCCATCTGCCCTGCTCGGCGTCGATCGTGCCGAGGAGGCCGGTGTCGATGCCGATGACGCGTATCGGACCGGCGTCGACGGCCCAGTAGGGGCCCGGCTGGACGGCCTGCTGGGCGGGGTCGGAGCGCAACTTCCGTGTCTCGGCCAGGTGTTGCCCGTCCTGCGGGCGCGGGGTGTGCCACAGCAGCGACCGCAGCCAGGCGGGGGTGAACCGCCGCGGTGCGGGAGCCGGGGGGAGCGGCGGGGCGTCGCAGAAGACCTCCATGAACCCCTGGAGGTCTTCGTACCAGTCGTGGTTGCCGGGTATCGCGTAGATGGGCGCCCGGTAGTCCTGGTACGGCTGGAAGAACTTCGTGCCGTAGTCGTCGGCGCTGCCCACCGGGTAGACGACGTCACTGGCGAGCACGGTGAACCGCGTGTCCTGACCGACCTTCAGAAAGCCCGGCACGACGGCGTACTGGGGCTCGTAGCCCTCCCCGGTGTCCCCGAGGACCATGAACGAGAAGTGGTCGGGGTCGTCGCGCACGATCAGCTTGTCGGCGGGTGCTCCGGCGGCCGCCGCCTGCTCCACCCACCGGTCCCGGGTGCGCCCCGTGGGATCGCCGAACCAGGAGGCCAGCACGCCGTTGCGGGCGGGCCACATCGTCCTCGGGTTCAGCCACGAGAGCCTTTCGACCCGGGCCGGCATCAAGTGCCGGTAGACGCCGGGTTCCGTACCGCCCCAGCCGGCGCCCGCTGCGGTGTCACGTGAGGAGTCAGGCATTGGTGAACGGTAACAACGATCTCCCGGCGCGCGTCCCGCGCCCCGTCCGGACCGCCCGCCGGAAGGGGCGACTTCGGTCCGGGGCCGGACCCCCGGCGGTGCGGGCGGCGGGCCTGCCGCGCGCCACGCGCGGTCGTCCGGCGCCGCTGCGGGCGGAGCGGTCTGCGCCGTCGGC
>NZ_BMWD01000026.1:0-46747 GCF_014651055.1 Streptomyces fructofermentans | reverse complement strand
GGCTCCGCCCGCAGCGGCGCCGGACGGTCACGCGGTGGCCGCGTCCTTCTCCTTCGCGGGGGCGACGGCCTCCGCGGCCTCGGCCGGGGTGTAGAAGACGGAACTGCCCTGCTTGGTGCGCTGCACGTGGCCCTTGGCGACGAGCCCCTCGGTCGTGGTGCGCACGACCTTGGGCTTGATGTCGCGATCGGGGTGGGCCGCCGTGAGCGCGGTGGTGATCTCCGCGGCGGACCGCGGTTCGGGCTGCCGGGCGAGATGGTCGCGGATCAGCTCCACGAGCGTGGGCAGCTTGTCGGCCGACTCGGACGCCGACTCGGACGCGGACGGCCCCGTGCGGGCGGTCTTGCCCGCCCCGGACTTGGTCGTTCCGGCCCTGCCGGTGCCGGCCTTGGCGGCGGACGTGGAGGCCGACGCCTTGGTGCCACCGCTCTTCACCGTGCCCTTGCGGGACTTCACGGCGGTCGCCCTCTTGCGCCTCGGGGGCTTGTCCTCGCCGGACGCCTGGCGCGGCACCAGCGGCTCGGCAGCCGGAGCCTTCGCGGGCGGGGTACTGGGCGCGGCCTCGGCCGGCTCCGCGGGGGAGTCCTCCCCGCCCAGCGTCTGGCGCAGATTCACCAACAGGGCGTGGTCGTGCTGCAGACCGCCCAACTGCGCCTGAAGCGCCGCAACTTCGGCGCCGATACGTTCCTGCTCCTTGGCGTTGCGCTCAAGGTCCGCGGCCACCTGAGCGGCGTACTGCGTCTTGAGTTCCGTGGTCGTCGGTTCGCCGTCGGACATGGCAGTTACCTCTCCTCATGCAACGAGTGCTGCTGGGGCCGGATGGTACTCGCATCATCCCAGCCATGATCCGTCCCGAGTCGGGGTGCGCCGACGGGTTCCACGCCCCGCGCCAGGGCCGCTGCGGGCCGCCCACGTGCGGGGAGACACCTTGTCCGGCGGGGAGTGGACCCGTTCGGTCGATGTCTCGAATTCAACCGTCAAGGTGAATCCGCCGTACAGGCGTGCGCGGGAGGAGTTTTGCTGCATGTGCCGTCGCGGGAGGGGACTTGAGTCCCCCGGGGACGGGCGGGACCCCGGCCGTGTCACCCCGGGTCAACGGGTGGCCGACCGTGCCTCGTCGCCGTCGCCGTCGCCGTCGCCGTCGCCGTCTCGGACGAGGCCCGCCACATGGTCCGTGACCGTGCCGAGTACCGCGGGCCATGTGCCGTCGTCGCCCAGCACCAGGAAGTGCAGGGTCAGTCCGTCGGTCATCGCCGCGAGGTACCGGGCCAGCACGGGCACCGGCACACGGAGCTCGAAGTCCATCTCGTGCCGCAGCTGTTCGATCAGCTCGGCGTAGGTGTCGCCGTACAACTCGTACTGCCTGCGCGCCAGATGCTCGAAGCCGGTCTGCCGCAGGGCGTACTGCGTCAGCTCGTAGGTGAGCATGTGCTCCGCGGGATGGGCGCGCACATGGTCCCAATAGGCCTGGAAACCCGCCCCGATGGTCTCCGCCAGTGTGGCCTTCGGGCGGATCGCCTCCCTCACCACCGCGACCGAGTGGCCGGTGATCGTCTCGATGACGGACTCCACGAGGGCGCGCTTGGAGTCGAAGCAGTAGTGGAAGACGCTCAGGGACACCCCGGCCTCGGCGGCGATCGAACGCGTGGTCGTGCCGGCGACGCCGTCCCGGGTCATCGCGCGGATGGCGCCCTCGGTCAACTGCCGGCGCCGCTCGGCCGATGGCCTCCGTGCCATGTGGGTGGTCCTTCGTACTCGTCGTGGACCGGGGGAGCCGTGCCGGGGCCGGCCGGATCGGTTCGGACGATCCGGCCGGCCCCGGCCCAGGACACCACCTCGGGTGTGCTCTCAGTCGCTGTGGACACCGACTTCCTTGAGGGAGTAGCCCCATTCGGTGCCGCGGTCCAGCCCCAGGACGCGTACGTACCGGGCCGGTGTGCCGGTGAACCGGGCCGTGTCCAGGCCGCCGTCACCACTGGTCGTGGACCATACCGGCTTCCAGTCCGTGCCGTCGGTGGACAGTTCGACCCGGTACGAGGAGGCGTAGGCGCGCTCCCAGTCCAGGGTCACGCGGCCCACCCGGTGGGTGGCCCCGAGGTCGATCCGCAGCCACTGGTCGTCGCTCCAGTCGCTCGCCCAGCGTGTGCCCGTGTCGTCGTCCACGGCCCGGCCGGGCGCGTAGCTCGTGAACAGGCTCCACTCCGACGAACTGGCCGTGGCGGACGCGCCCGTGCTGAGGTCCGCCCCCGCCGCGTGGTGCTCGGACGCTCCCCAGGTGTCGAGGTAGGACTCGGCACCCCGGAACAGGTCGTCCACGACCTCCTGGCCGCCGACGGTCCGGATGTCCTCCAGCCAGTCCGGCACGAGGCCGTAGTGCGCGGCCCCGTCCGTGTTGATGTCCCAGGTGCGTTCGCCGGTGGTCTGCCGCTCGATGACGGAACCGCCGTCCGCGCTGCGGAACGGGTAGCGCACGGGGTTCGAGGTGTTCGCGCCGCGCGGGGCGGGCCAGCCGCCGACTCCGTTCATGTCGGTGCCGTAGCCGTAGCCCACGCCGTACTTGTCGCGCAGGGCCTCCGTGCGGCCCGCCTCCGCCACGAACCCCTCGGAGCCGTGCATGTACTGGGCGACGAAGCCGCCGAGGCGGTAGACCCGCTCGGTCCAGTTCAGGTCCATCCAGCTGTGCGAGGAGATGACACCGGGGTAGGACTGCGACTCGAAGATGTCGAGGACCCGCCCCGTGGCCTTGACGCTCATGTGGTCGATCTCGAGCATCATCTTGCGCTGCATCATGCCCTTCACCGCGTACTCGCCGAGTTCGGTGAGGCCACGGGTGTTGCACTGGGCGTCGGCCGCGTACGACGGCACGTCCACGCCCGCCGGCAGCTCCTTCTCGGCGGCGGGAGCCGCCGCGCCGCCGATGGGGTTGTCGTGCTGCGGGCCGGTGCACTTCTCGGTCTTCCAGAAGGTGCCGGTGGACAGGAACTGCCCGACGTTGATGGCCGTGCCGAGGGTGCCCTCGTCGAACCGGACACCGCACAGGGCGTTGTCGAACTTGTGGCACAGGAACATGCTGCGCACGCCCAGCGCGTGCAGTTCGTCCAGGCCGCGGTCGATGTCGGCCCTGCTGCACTGGGAGATGTCGAGGACCTGCTTGCAGCCGAACGGCTCTGAGGTCTCGACGCCGAGGACCACCGCCAGCTTGCCCTGCTGGACCACCTGGCGGGCCTGGGCACTGTCGGTGACGATCCTGAACCAGCCCTTGCCGGTGCCGCCGTACATCTTGTCGATGTAGGCCTGCATGTCGTACGTCAGCTTGGCCTGGAGCCGGATGGAGGTCATCTCGTCGCAGCTGCGGTCCTTGAAGAAGTAGACCGAGCAGATCACACCGTTGGTGACGAGGTCGTTGACGAGGACGCGCTGGCCTCCGCGCCAGGCGCGCTCGACCCAGGCGTAGTAGTTCTGCTGGTGGGTCAGCGAGTCGTGCGCGGGCCAGTCCTTGAACGTGGGCCAGCCGTTCGGGTCGTGCCTGCCGTCGCCGCCCTTGGTGATGAAGTCGAAGACCGCGAGCGATCCGTCCGGATAGTGCTCGGGGCAGTCCTTCAGCGCGTCGGCCACGCCCAGTTCGGAGAACGCCTTGCCGCAGATGAGCCGGCCGCCGAAGGCCTCGTTGGCCATCAGGTGGTTGTGCGCGTCGACGAACCCGCGCACCTCACCCTGTGCGTTCGTGCCCTTGAAGGGCTCGCCCGTGACGTCGATCCGGGAGTCCGGCGCGGGCCGGGCCACCGGGTTCCACCAGTCCGTCCCGGCCGCTGAGCTGGGTGTGGGGCCGAGCGTCACGGCCATCACGAGGAGGAGCAGCGACACGACGGTGAGGGGTCTGCGCCTGAGGGACGGTGGTCGGGTCATGGTCATCACTCACGCTTCGGTCGGTGGTCGGTGGGGGCGAGGAGCCGGACCGTAGGGGTCGAGGAGCCCGGACCGTCGGGGGCGCGGCCCCGCGACGTGGTTGTCATGGCTCATACAAGCGATGGGTCGAGAATCCCGAGTAGCGCAAACAGAGTCAAGGGTCCGGGACGGATGACCTGATGGAGTGTCGGAAACCGGCGGGACAAGGGGGCGGCGGCGGGGGCGGCACCCGGGGCGGCACCCGGGGCGGGTCCGGGGTGGCGCACGGGCGGGGTCTGGAGTGGGCACCCGGGGCGGGGCCGGGCGGGGCCTGGAGCGGCTCCCGGGCGGGTCCGAGGGACGACCGGGCCCGGCGAGTCGTGTCGTCCGCCGGGCGGGGCGGCCCGGCGTGGCGCACCGCTGCGGCGGGTGCCCGGCCGGTCGCGGCCCCGGCGGCGAGGCGCCTCGGGGGCGCCGGACTCCCGGCTTCCGCGACCCGGTATCCTCCGTGCCTCCGGGGCGGTCGGCCGATGCGTGAGCCGTACCTCGGGGGATGACGCGCAGTGACCGGACGGTGCCCCCGGGGCGGCCGGGTCCATGAGTAATTTCCAAGAATTCCCGGGGCGTTTGAACACCAGAGTGCTCCTCCGCGTATTGAGCGGGGGGATTGCCATGCCGAGCCGGGAACGAAGCGTAGGAGTACTTCCTTGAGACGCAACACGCGCAGACGCCCAACAGGCGCACGTCGCGCGACCTTTGCGGCGGTCGCACTGATGCTGGGCGGAGGTGGGCTGGCGGCAGTGAACGTCTACGCCACCGCCAGTGAGGGCTCCACGGAGGGCCCGACCCGGAACGCCCAGGCCCTTGCTTCGGGGGCCGCCACCATCGACTGCCCGGACGTCGGCAGTCAGTTGACGGCGGTGCCGGACGGGGCGCGCACGGAGGTCGACAACGAACTCTCCGTGCTGGACAAGCAGATCGCCGAGGCCTACCAGCGGCTGCAGAGCTCCGAGAAGGCCATCGAGCAGGACAGCAACTTCGCCGACTCCTCGATCATGAACCCGCTGAAGGAGAAGAGGGCCGCCACCATCGAGCGGATCCTCATCGCCATCGACCGGGTGGGCGACCGTCCCGAGGGCCTCGAGGCCTTCGCCCCCTGTGTGCTGCGAGCCTCCGGCAACAACGAGGACGCCCAGGGCGGCGAGCAGGACGGCGAGCAGGGCGAGGAGAGCCAGGCACCGGGTGACCAGAGCCAGGCGCCCGGCGAGCAGAGCCAGGCGCCCGGTGGCGGCGACCAGGGCGGCGCCCAGCCCGGCAACGGCGGCCAGGCCGGCAACGGCCCCGTGGCCGCCGACTTCGTCGACATCAAGTCCGTCCAGCCGAACGTGCAGAACCCGCAGGGCGGCGACAACGCCTCCACCGGCAGCTTCGCCACCAGCTGCGGTGTCAACGCCAACGGCGTGTTCAACTCCGACAACGTGATCGTGGCCCCGGGTGTCACCAACGGCGCCCACCACTTCCACGACTACGTCGGCAACCAGGACAACGACGCCTTCGCGAGCGACGAGGACCTCGCGGGCGCGGACACGACCTGTGAGAACAAGGGCGACAAGTCCTCGTACTTCTGGCCCGTGCTGCGCCTGCAGAACGGCGCCGACGAGAAGGACGCGAACTCCCCGGGTGGTGCCATCGAGGGCAACGCCGGTGAGATCATCACGCCCAAGCAGGTCACGATGAAGTTCGTCGGCAGCCCGAGCGGCGACGTCGCCGAGATGCCGAAGCTGCTGCGCATCATCACCGGTGACGCCAAGGCGTTCGTGAACGGTCCCGCCAACGCCAACGCCTCCTGGAGCTGCACGGGCCTCGAGGACCGTCAGCTGAAGGACAAGTACCCGCTCTGCCCGCAGGGCAGTGACGTGGTCCGCACCTTCAAGTTCCAGAGCTGCTGGGACGGGCGGAACATCGACAGCGCCAACCACCGCACCCACGTGGCGTTCGCCGACGCGGCCGGCAACTGCGCGGGCGGCTTCAAGGCCATCCCGCAGCTGGTGCAGCGCATCGTCTACGACGTCGACGCGCCGAGCATCCAGGACGGCGGCAAGACGACCCCGCTGTTCGCCGTGGACTCCTTCCCGGAGAACCTGCACAAGCCGATCACCGACCACGGCGACTTCATCAACGTCTTCGAAGAGGACCTGATGAAGGAGATGGTGGAGTGCATCAACGGCGGCCGCAACTGCGGTGCCGGTGCCGGCGGTGGCGGTGGCGGCGAGGAGCCGGGCGACGAGCCCGACCCCGAGCCGACGGCCACCGAGACCCCGGACGCGCCGGACGACGGCGACAACGGCGGTGACAACGGCGGCAACGGCGGTGACGACGACGGCGCCGACAACGGCGGCAACAACGGCGGTGACGACGGCGCCGACAACGGTGGCAACGGTGGCGGCGACGACGAGACGCCGGACCCGGCCACCAGCGCCCCGCAGGCGACCGAGCCCGCGGGCGGCAACGGCGGCAACGACAATGGTGACGACGGTGCCGACAACGGCAACGACAACGGCGACAAGCCCACCACGGAGCCCAAGTCGGATCCGTCCCCGTCGGCTGCCGAGACCGACGCGGCCGCCGGCGGATCGGGTGACGACGTCGACACCGCGGTGCCCGGTCCCGAGCCGACGGACGCCAACGACGCGTCCGCGGCGGGCGAATCGGGAAGCCTCGCGGAGACCGGCACCCAGCTCTGGCCGGCCGCGGCCGGAGGAGTGCTCGTGATCCTCGGCTTCGTGCTCCTGCGCCGCATCAGGGCGGGAGCGGAGTGACACTGCTCTAGCCGCCACGTGCGGTGAAAGGGGCGGTCGGACC
Organism: Streptomyces fructofermentans; assembly: GCF_014651055.1. Classification (GTDB taxonomy): domain Bacteria; phylum Actinomycetota; class Actinomycetes; order Streptomycetales; family Streptomycetaceae; genus Streptomyces; species Streptomyces fructofermentans. Next base: position 40,000 of record NZ_BMWD01000026.1, on the reverse strand, counting down.
TGCCGGAACGGGCAGGTCCGACCGCCCCTTCCGCGTGTTCGGGGGAAGCCGGTCCGACAGGCGCCCGGCCCCGCGCCCCGGACCGGCGGAGCAGGACGGGCCACCCGGACCGGCGACCAGGGCAGGCCTTCCGGACGGCCACCGGCACAGCGGCCGACCGGACCTCCCCGCGTGGGGCTCCGGGTGGCCCGGGCAGCACCGGGCCCGGCGCATGCCTTGACTTCCCAAGACCACCGCGCGACATTCCTGACTCCGCATCAGAACCGGTGCGCGGCACGACCGTCGCCGCCCCGGGGCACAGCACGCTCTCCCATTCCTTCGCCCCGCTGGAGTGCTCTGCCATGACCAACGCGGACCCTGCCAGACGTACTGACCCCGCCGTCCTGCCGGGCCCCTCGCGGCGCCGGGTGCTCGGCGCCGCGACGGGAGCCGGGCTCACGCTCGCGGCCGGTCTCCCCACGGCCGCCGACGCGGCCGACGTGCCGCTCCTGGGAACGTACGACGTCGTCGTGATCGGCTCCGGAGCGGCGGGCATGACCGCCGCGCTGACCGCCGCCAAGCAAGGGCTGAGCTGCGTCGTCGTGGAGAAGGCGGCCACCTTCGGCGGGTCGGCCGCCCGCTCGGGCGCGGGCATCTGGATTCCCAACAACCCGGTGATCCTCGCCGCGGGCGTGCCCGACACCCCCGCGAAGGCCGCCACCTACCTGGCGGCCGTCGTCGGCCCCGAGGTCTCCGCCGAACGGCGCCAGGCCTTCCTGGGGCACGGCCCCGCCATGATCTCGTTCGTCATGGCCAACAGCCCGCTCCGTTTCCGCTGGATGGAGGGGTACAGCGACTACTACCCCGAGTTGGCCGGAGGGCTGCCGGGCGGCCGTTCCATCGAACCGGCCATGCTCGACGGGAACATCCTCGGGCCCGAACTCGCCCGGCTGAACCCGCCCTACATGGCGGTGCCGAGCGGCATGGTCGTGTTCAGCGCCGACTACAAATGGCTCGCTCTCGCAGCGGTCAGCGCGCGGGGAGCGGCCGTCGCCACGGAGTGCCTCGCCCGCGGGACCAGGGCCGCCCTCCTCGGCCAGAAACCCCTCACCATGGGGCAGTCGCTGGCGGCCGGTCTGCGCGCGGGCCTGCTCACGGCACAGGTGCCGGTCTGGCTCAACACCCCGCTCACCGACCTGTACTTGGAGAACGGGGCCGCCGCGGGAGCGGTCGTGACCAGGAACGGGTCGGCCGGACTGATCAGGGCCCGGCACGGAGTGATCGTCGGCTCGGGGGGCTTCGAGCACAACGCGGCCATGCGCGAGCGGTACCAGCGCCAGCCGATCGGCACCGAGTGGACGGTGGGCGCCAAGGAGAACACCGGCGACGGAATCCGGGCGGGGGAGCGGGCCGGTGCCGCGCTGGACCTGATGGACGACGCATGGTGGGGTCCCGCCATCCCGCTGCCCGACCAGCCCTACTTCTGCCTCGCCGAACGCACCCTGCCCGGCGGCCTCCTCGTCAACGCCGCCGGAGCCCGATTCGTCAACGAGGCCGCCCCGTACAGCGATGTCGTGCACATCATGTACGAACGCCACGCGACGGACCCGGACATCCCGGCCTGGCTGATCGTCGACCAGAACTACCGCAACCGGTACCTCTTCAAGGACGTGGCACCGACGTTCACCCTGCCCGAGTCGTGGTACGCGTCCGGTGCCGCCCACAAGGCGTGGACCCTTGACGCCCTCGCGGAGCGGATCGGTGTGCCGCCGGCCGCGCTGCGCGCCACCGTCAACCGCTTCAACGGCCTCGCCCTGACCGGTACGGACACCGACTTCCGGCGCGGGCAGAGCGCGTACGACCACTACTACACGGACCCCGCGGTCCGCCCCAACTCGTGCCTGGCGCCCCTGTGGCTGGCGCCGTTCTACGCCTTCCGGATCGTCCCGGGCGACCTCGGCACGAAGGGCGGCATGCGCACCGACGCCCGCGCGCGGGTCCTGCGCCCCGACGGGTCGGTGATCCCCCGGCTGTACGCCGCGGGGAATGCCAGCGCGGCCGTCATGGGGCACAGCTACGCGGGAGCGGGCTCGACCATCGGCCCGGCGATGACCTTCGGGCACATAGCGGCTCTCGACGTCGCGAGCACGGCCCGGGCCTGAGCGACCGCCCTCGGGCACGGGGCCCGACGGGGGTCCTCGGGCTCAGCCCTTCGGGGACCCCCCCAAGGCGTCCCCGAAGGGCTGCCGGGATCAGCCGTGGAAGCGCACGTAGCCGTCGCGGTCGGGGTCCGAGCCGGTCTTGCTGTAGGCGTGGACGTCGGCGCGGCTGCCCGAGGGCTTGTAGAAGTAGATCGTGTCGCGGTCGTTGTTCCACATGAAGTTGCAGTTGTCGCGGTAGACGACGTTGGAGGCGTCGGAGTCGTTGCCGTTCCCGCCGCGCAGCTTCACGTAGTCACCGGGCTGGAGGTAGTGGTTCGCGGTGAAGGCGAAGCGGTTGCCCGTGGCGTCCTTGACGACGTAGCCCTTGAGGTTGACCGTCGCCGAGGCCGAGAAGTTCTTGATGGTCAAGTACTCCTCGTCGGTGTTCCCGGTGGTGCAGCGGTTGGAGTCGCTGCCGGGCGCGTCGTACTGCACGCCGCGCACCTTGAGCGCCGACTGGTACTCGGCGGCGTGGGCAGGTGCCGCGACGACGGCGGCCAGCGCGCAGGCCGTGACGAGCGCGGCCGCGACAGTGTTCTTGCGCAAGAGAGGTCCCCTCCAGATCCGGATGAAGCACTGGAGCTTAACCACGTCGTGAAGACCGCGTGTGCATCGGGGTGTTCTCGTAGTCCTTGCCGTTCATGTCTGGTAATGGGGTGCGCCGTCGAGTGGGGTCGTGCCTCTTGGCGCACCAGGGGTACCCGCTCGGTAGGGGTGCCTGACGCGCTCCCGCAAAGGTGTTGTGGGAGCGCTCCCGAGCGGTCAGGATGACGACATGTCGCCCTTGCAGCCGCAGTCGCGGCCGAGCGTTCGTCCCTACCGGCCCACCGACCGCGCGGGCGTCGCGGACATCTGTGTACGGACCGCATACGAGGGCGGGGACTCGCGTGAGGTGTACCCCGACCTGGAACTGATGCCGTCGATCTTCGCCGATCCCTACTGCCGCCTGGAGCCGGAGCTGGCCTTCGTCCTGGACGACGGAGCCGGCCGTCCCGTCGGCTACGTCCTCGGCACCGCCGACACCGAGCGCTTCGTCAAGGACTTCCGGGAGACCTGGATTCCCCTGGTGGCGGGACGCCACCCGGACCCCGCGGGCACGCCCCGCACCCCCAGCGAGGAGATGCTCCGCCTCCTGCACACCCCCGAGCGGATGCTCGTGCCCGAACTCGCCGCCTACCCGGCCCACTTGCACATCGACCTGCTCCCGGACCGGCAACGCCGCGGCCACGGTCGCGAGTTGATGAACGCGTTCCTCGCCGCGCTGCACGAGCGCGGCGTTCCGGCCGTCCACCTCGGCATGGTCACCGCCAACACGTCCGCCAGGGCCTTCTACGACCGCCTCGGCTTCCACGAGATCCAGGTCCCCGACCCGGGACCCCTCACCTACCTCGGCAGGTCGACGGCCGCCACCCCGTAGCCCGCTCCCGCGACAGGGGCGCCGGGCCGCGCCGCCGTACTCGCGCCACGCGTCCGGCGGTTGCCCGACCGCGCACCCGGGTCAGGAGGAGAGTGTTGCTGAAGATCGGCTTCACATCGAACAACGGATGCGACTTCCCGGCGGCTGTCGAGCGCGCTTGGAAGTCCGGCATCATCAATCTTTCCACCGTAAGTGCGACGGATTTGCGCTATGGGTACTTCATATACCCAGTTGATTTCAAGGTGGGTGGTCAAGAATTTCTGACCGCAGCGCAACTCCCGCTGGTGGACATCATGTACACCCTGTCGCTTTCAGTCCGTGATCTCGGCTCGAACGGTTCCGCGGAAATCGACTTCACCGAGAACTCCTACGTGATTCGAATCAAACTGCAGGACAGTAGGGTGAAATTTACTCCCTCGCACGGAGCGGGCGCCGTGGCGCCTGAATGTGATCTGGCGGAGTATGTGTCTGAAGTCCAGGAATTTGTGACGTCCGGGATCAGTCACCTGGTAGGCGGGTATCCAGTTTTCGAAGACAACCGGGTGATCGACGAGATGAAAGAACTCGCAGAGATGTGATTCCCCGACAGTGAAGTCGGGACATGTCCGGGGGAGTGTCTTCGACGCTCCCCCGACTCGCGCCGGATGCGTACGTCGTCAGGCGTGATGTCGGGCGATCCCTGCGGTATGCCGGTGTCGTGCGGTACGCGGATGGTGCGGGCCTGACTGCCGAGGATCGCAGCGAGTTGCGCACAGGCGGCGCTGCCTCCGGTGATCGTGGTCGAACGCATTTTCCTCTAGGCTCCCGCGCATGAACGACGCGGACACCGGCAGACGGGTCATCGACGGACGGTTCCGGCTGGAGGCGAGGCTCGGCGGGGGCGGGATGGGCACGGTCTGGCGCGCCACCGACCTGGCGCTGCACCGGAGCGTGGCCGTCAAGGAGGTGCGGCCGCCCGATCCGGCACTCGCCGAGTACGACCCGGACGGGGCCCGCCTGCTGCGGGAGCGGGTGCTTCGCGAGGCCAGGGCGCTGGCCCGGATCGACCACCCCAATGTCGTCACGATCCACCACATCGTCGACGGCGGCGAGGGCACCTACCCGTGGATCGTCATGGAACTGGTCGGCGGCGGCTCGCTCGCCGACCTGCTGAACCGGGGACCGATGGACCCCGCCGGCGCCGCACGCACCGGACGCGAGGTGCTGGCCGCCCTGAGCGCGGCCCACGAGGCGGGCATCCACCACCGGGACGTCAAGCCCGCCAACGTCCTGCTGCGCCCCGACGGCCGTCCCGTACTCACGGACTTCGGCATCGCGGCGATCCTGGACTCCACGGCCCTCACCGCCACCGGGTCCATCATCGGTACGCCCGACTACATGGCACCCGAGCGCATCTCGGGCCAGGACGCCGGCGCGGCCTCGGACCTGTGGTCGCTGGCGATGATGCTGTACGCCGCGGTGGAGGGGCACCATCCGCTGCGCAGGGGCACGACGCTGGCCACCCTCGCCGCGGTGCTCCACGACGAGGTGCCGCCACCGGAGCGGGCCGGACCGCTGGGGGACGTGCTGATGGGCGTGCTCGTGAGGGACGCGGTGGCGCGCCCCGACGCCGGGACGCTCGACCGCATGCTCGCGGCCGTCGTCGACGGCGACGGGGAACCCACGTCGTACCGGTTGGCCCCGCCCCCGGCCGACGTGCCGCCCGTTTCCCCGACAGGCCCCGGCGGGTCGCCGACGCCCGTTGCCGCCCCCTCCGGGCCCTCCGGCCGTGCGGGGCGGAGCCGGTGGCTGGTCGTCGCGCTGTCGGTCGCGGGCACCGTGCTCACCGGTGTGCTGGTGTGGTGGTTCCTGCCGGGCGGCGACGGCGGTACCGGCGCCACTCCCTCGAAGAGCTCGCAGGGCTCGAACGACGCGCAGGGTTCCGAGGACTCCGGGGGCGGGACGTCGGGGAAGCCCTCGACGACGCCCACGCCCCGGCGGACGGACGGCGCGAAGGAGGACGGAGCGCAGGAGGAGGGGCCGACCGGTCTGCTGACCCCCGACGGCGTCCGTACCGCCATCCGGGCCCTGGAGAAGGAGTCGGGCGGCGACCGGTTCGGCCGCTTCGTCGTGTACCCGGACTACGTGATGGCCCACGTCATGGTCGAGGGCAGCGAGACCAAGTACGACAGTTACACCTACCGGGTCGGCCGGGGTGTGGAGAAGGGCCTCGGCAAGGGCACGTTGGTGGGGGACGACCGCCCGATGCGCCTCGACGACTACGACTGGGACGTGCTCCCCGCGCTGCTGGCCGAGGCGGGAAGGAGGCTCAAGGTCGCCAAGGTGGAGAACCGTTACCTCATGGCCCTCCCGCGGAGTACCGCGTTCGACCTTCCGGCGGGGATCAGCGTGTACCTGAGCGACGAGTACGGCGGCGGCGGATACCTGCGGGCCGACACCCGGGGCAAGGTGAACACCGTGGTGCCGGCCGAGGGTTGAGCGCGCGGACCGGTCAGACCGCGTTCCTCGGGCGACTGGCCAGCGCCCAGATGACGAACACGTCGATACCGATCATGATGACGGACCAGACCGGCGCGTACGGCAGGAAGAGGAACTGGGTGATCAGGCTGAGCGAGGCGAGGAAGACGCCCGCGTAGCGTGCCCACTGCATGCCCTTGAGGAGGCCGGCGCCGGTGGCAGCGGCCAGCACGCCGATGACGAGGTGGATCCAGCCCCATCCGGTGAGGTCCAGTTCGTAGACGTACGTGCCGACGCGGGCGTACACGTCGTCCTCGGCGATGGCCGCGATGCCCTGCAGCACGGCGAGCACGCCGCCGCACAGCAGCAGGACACCCGCGAAGGTCACCCCGCCCGTCACCCAGGCGTCGTGCTCCCGCGACCCCGCCGTCGCCCGCGAAGTGCCCTCCCGGGACGGTCCCCTCGGTTGTTCCGCCTGCTGGCTCATGTCGCCCTTCCTTCCGCTGCCTCGTCCCGGTGCGCCCCGTGGCGGGGGCCGGCGGGCAAATCCGAGCCTTCGCCCGCGACCGCCGTACGGCCACACGGCGTAGTGCAAACGGGTGAGCGGGTGAGTGCGTGCACCGGGTCGACCGGGGTGCCGGACCGGCGACGGGTGCCGGATCGTCCGCGGGTGCCGTCCGGGGTGCGGCGTCTTTGCACCGGACGCGGGGCTGTCAGCCGCCGGCGCCCACCTCGGTGCCCTTCACGGGCCTGCCGCCCTCCGGGCCCTTCCCGCCGCCGTCGCCGCCGCCGCTGTCTCTGTCGTCGTCCCGGTCCGCGTCCCCGCCCGCGTCCCCGTCGGCGGCCAGGAAGCCGACCACCGCGAACGCGAACAGCAGCGCGAGGGCCAGGCCGACCACCACCCAGCCCGTCGGGCGGCTCCAGAAGACGTACGCCAGCACGGCCCCGAGGACGAGGATCCACGTGAACCAGCGGCGGTGGCGCCGGATGAAGGGGCCCACGGGCCCGGTCCGCATGCCGAGCCTGTCGGCGGCTGCGCGCGTCGCGCCGATGCCCGCGCCCCACAGGGTCCGCAGCGCCGTGGCCCAGCGGCCCGGTCCTGTCAGCCAGGCGGCCAGGGCGACCACCACGCCGAGGGTCACCACGGTGCGGATCGCCGTGCGCAGATAGTGGATCAGCGTGTCGTACACCGCACCCGCGGCGCCCTGGGAGACGCCCGGAGGCAGCGCGTCGAGGTAGACGGCCCGGAAGACCGTGAGCGCCACGCCCAGCACGGCCGTGGCGAAGGCGAATCCGAGTGCGGCCGCGACGAGGACCCGGCGGCGGTGCGCGGAGAGCCAGACGCCCACCGCCACCAGCAGGACCGCGATGACCGGCAGCCAGTTGCCCATCAGCTGCAGAATCCGGAAGTACGTCTTGACCTTGCCGACGTCCTCGGACTTCACGAGGGTGAAGTCGGTGCTGACCTCGGGGATCTTCCCCGCCGCCGTCAGCCCCTCGTCGACGAGGCGCTGCTTGACGTCCTCGACGACCGGACCGAGGTCCAGGGTGACCGTGTCGTCGTTGATCTTGACCGCGCCCCCGCCGCTGCCGGTGAGCGCCTTGTCGACCGCCGAGTGGACACGGCGGTTGGCCTGCGTCCAGATCCGCTCGAAGGTGTCGGAGGCGGCCACGTCCTGCGCCTTGTCGTGGACGAAGCTGCGGACCGCGTCCTCCAGCGAGTCGCCCAGCTTGCCGAGCGCCTTCTCCAGCAGGGGCCGGTCCTTCGGAGCGACGTCCTGCAGGAGGGTCTGGAGGTCCAGCCGCTCCATGACCGCGTCGGTGACACGGTTCGCGACGGCGTTCTGGATGTCCGGGTCGGAGGCGAGGGGCGCGACGGTGTCCACGTACGTGTCGGTGTCGCCGACGACGTCGGAGGCCCACGAGGCCACGGCGCTCAACGGCGCGAGCACGCACCCGAGGACGATCAGCAGGGCGGCGAGGAAGGACCTCCCGCGGTGCCGGCGGGGCTTCGCGGTCCGCTGGGCCGCCTCCAGCGAGGCGATGCGCGCGTGCAGTTGAGCCAGTTCGTCGTCGCGACGGCCCGGCCCCCCGTTGCCGCTGGTGTCGCTCTCCGGCATGGCGGGCTCCCTCCGCGTGCACGTGGACGTCGTGCAGATGCAAGCCAGCACAACCGCTGACGGCGCGATGCGCTCGCGGCGCGGTGCGTTCGGGTGAGAGCGCGCGCGGTCGGGGCGCGCGTCGGCACCGACCCGGTCCGGACCGCCCGCGCGGCGCTCCGCGTCACCCGTTGGGCCCCGTCGACGGGCGCCGCGCCGCGGACCGGACTTGCATGGGGGACGGGGCGGGACCTCGTTCGCGCACCGTCCGGAACCTCCCCGAAGGAGCACGCATGGGGCCCACCACCGCACCTCGTCCGCACGGGACCACGGGGAGCGCGCGCCGGGGGAGCCGCGAACGCCTCGACGGGCCCTGGGCGACGACACGGTGAGCGGCGCCACGGAGAAGCCCGCCGCATCCGGTGCCGAGACCGGGTGGGAGGTGCTGCTGACCGGCCGCTACCTGCGTCTGCTCCTGCTCTCTGCCGTGCTCGGCCTGCCCGTCGGCCTGGCCTGCTTCTTCTTCGTGAGCGCCCAGCACGAACTCCAGAACCAGGTGTGGCAGAACCTTCCCGAGGCGCTGGGCTACGACGGGCCTCCCTGGTGGTGGCCGCTGCCCGCGCTGCTGCTCGCAGGCCTGATCCTCGCGCCGGTCGTGACGCGCATGCCGGGCGCCGGAGGTCACGTGCCCGCCGACGGACTGGGCGGCCCGCCGATCGGCCCCAGGGAGCTGCCCAGTGTGATCCTGGCCGCCCTCGCCACCCTTCCGCTCGGTGTCGTGCTGGGTCCGGAAGCCCCGCTCATGGCGCTGGGCAGCGGTCTCGCGCTGCTGATCCTGCGCCTCGCCAGGGCGGCGGGCGACCAGCGGTCGATGACGGTCGTGGCCACGACGGGATCGACCGCGGCGATCTCCACGATCCTGGGAGGCCCGGTCGTGGCCGCCCTGTTCGTCCTGGAGGCGGCCGGCCTCGCGGGCCCCCGGGTGGCGATGCTGCTGCTGCCCTGCATGACGGCGAGCGGCACCGGGGCGCTCGTCTTCACCGGGTTCGGCCACTGGACGGGCCTGTCGATCGGCGCCCTGTCGCTGACCACCGTGCCGCCCGACGCGACGCCCGACGCGGGCGACTTCCTCTGGGGCCTCCCGGCCGCCGTGCTGGTCGCGCTCGTCATCACGACGGCCCACCGGCTCGGTCGGTTCACGGTGCGGTGGACCGCCCACAGCAAAAGCGTCCGGACGGTCCTGTGCGCGGTCGCGGTCGGCTGCTGCATCGCCGCGTACGCCCTGATCACCGGCCGCTCCCCGGAGGAGGCGGCGCTGTCGGGACAGGCCGAGTTGGGGGCCATCGCCGCCGACCCGCACGCCTGGTCGGTCGGCGCCCTCGTCGCGCTCGTCGTCTGCAAGGGCCTGGCCTGGGGCATCTGCCTGGGCAGCCTGCGCGGCGGTCCCATCTTCCCCAGCGTGCTGCTGGGTGTCGCCACCGCGATGGCCTGTTCGGGACTGCCCGGCTTCGGGGTCACCCCGGCGCTCGGGCTCGGCATCGCCGCGTCCGCGGTGGCCGTCACCGGCCTGCCCCTCACCAGCGCGGTCCTCGCGGTGCTGCTGCTGGGTGACGACGCGTACGAGCAGATGCCCCTGATCGTCATGGCGTCCGTCGTCTCCTTCCTGACGGCCCGTCTGGTGCTGCGGTGGTGGAAGCGCGAACCGAAGGGGCAGCGGACGGCCGACGCCTGACACGGCCCGCGAGCCGGCCACCGGGGTATGCCCCCGCGGGCGCCGCGCCCTCCGACATGTTCGACCGGGCGGCCCAGGACAACGTATTGATCCCGATTCATGCTAGATACGAGCCATGTCCCACCCGAGCACACTCCTCCTCATCATGGCCGTCGCCGTGCTCGCGCCCCTCCTCGCCCACGGACTGGGCCGATGGGTGCGGGTGCCGCTGGTGATCTTCGAGATCCTGCTCGGCATCCTCATCGGCCCCGACGTGCTCGGCTGGGCCCATCAGGAGGACGTCATCGACGTCCTGTCCAACCTCGGCCTCTCGATGCTGATCTTCCTTGCCGGGTACGAGATCGACTTCGCGGCCGTACGGGGCGACACGCTGCGCAGGTCGGTACGGGCCTGGATCATCTCGCTGCTCGCCGGCCTCGGCGTCGCACTGGCCCTGACCGGGGCGGACCTCGACAAGACCGTCGTCATCGGAACGGCACTCACCAGCACCGCGCTCGGCACGGTCCTGCCGATCCTGCGCGACAGCGGCGATCTGCGCGGCCGCTTCGGCACGGTGATGCTGGCCTTCGGCGCGGTCGGCGAGTTCGGGCCCATCATCGCGATGGCGCTCCTGCTCAGTGGGCGCAGACCCGGGGAGTCGACGGCCCTGCTGGCCGGGTTCGCCGCCATCACCGCGGCCGCCGTGGTGTGGGCGCTGCGGCCCAGGCCCCCGTGGTTCTCCCGGGTCATCGCCAACACCCTGCACAGCAGCGGCCAGTTCGCGGTCCGGTTCGTGATGCTGCTGCTCGTCTGCATGCTCGCGCTGTCCCAGGCGTTCGGACTCGACGTCCTGCTGGGCGCCTTCGCCGCCGGTCTGCTCACCCGGCTCGTGCTCCAGGGTGCGGTGCCCGACAGCAGCGAGGAGATCCTCGGCAAGGTCGAGGCGATGGGCTTCGGCTTCCTCGTGCCGATCTTCTTCGTCGTCACCGGGATCGAGTTCGACCTCGACGCGCTGCTCGGCGGTGGCGGCACACTGGCCCTGCTGCCCGCCTTCCTCGTGCTGTTCGTGGTGGTGCGGGGCCTTCCGGTGTACGTCCTCGCCCCGCGCGACCTCGGCGGCGCCGACCGGCGGGCCCTGACCCTGTACTGCGCCACGTGTCTGCCGCTGGTCGTCGCCATCACCACGATCGGCCTGGAGGAGAAGGTGCTGACGACGGGTGAGGCGGCGGCGCTCGTCGGGGCCGCGATGATCTCCGTCCTCGTCTTCCCGCTGCTCGCCCTCAAGCTGCGTGCGGGAGCGGACAAGGACGAGGGGCGCACCCCGCCGGTGCGTGGCGACGGCACCGAGGCGTGGTGAGCGGCCCCGCCTGTCCTGCGTGCCGGGCCGGGCCGGAGGGCGGTCCGGGACCCGCGGACCGGTATCGGCGGTCCCGTGAGGACGCGGACCGCCGACCCGTGGACCGTGCCGACGGTCGCGTGGACCGGCCGGTCCACGCCCGGGGGCCGCGAGTCCGGCCGGTCCACGTCCGGGGGCCGCGGGTCCGGCCTTCGGTGGCGGACTCGCGGACCCGGCGGGCCGTGGCGGCCGGCCCGGGCGCGGTCAGCGGCGGTGCGACGCGGCGTACTCGCGCAGGAACAGCGCCTCGACGTGCGCCATGTGCTCGATCTCGGTCGGGTCCACGCTCTCGTTGGGCGCGTGGATGAGGCAGCGGGGCTCCTCCACGCCCATGAGGACGATCTCGGCGCGCGGATACGTCCCGGCCAGCACGTTGCACAGCGGGATGGAGCCGCCCTGGCCGAGGAAGGCCATGGGCTTGCCGTAGACCTCGTTCACGGCCCGGCCGAGCGCGGCGTACGCGGGCCCGTCGGTGGCGGCCCGGAACGGCGATCCGGTGCCCCCGGTCTCGACCGTGACACGCGCTCCCCAGGGCGCGGCCCCGGCGAGATGCCGCGTGAGGGCCTCGCGGGCCGCCGCCGCGTCGGTGCCCGGTGGGACACGCAGGCTCACCCGGGCCCGCGCGGTGGGCGGCACGGCCGCGGTCGAGCCGACCACGGGCGGGCAGTCGATGCCGAGGACCGTGACGGCCGGACGGGCCCACAACCGGTCCGCGACCGTGCCGGTGCCGGTGAGACGGACGCCGTCGAGCACGCCCGCGTCGGTGCGGAACTGCTCCTCGTCGTAGCCGACGCCCGGCCAACTCCCCTCGCAGTCGATTCCGTCGATCCGGGTGGCGCCGGTCCGCGGGTCCCGCAGCGAGGCGAGCATCTGGATCAGCGCCGCCAGCGCGTCGGGTGCCGGACCCCCGAACATGCCCGAATGGACCTCGCCCGCCAGGGTGTCGACCGTGACGACGACATCGGCGAGACCGCGCAGGGTCGTCGTGGCGGTGCCCGTGCCGACCTCCGCGTTGCCGGTGTCGCAGACGAGCAGGGCGTCGGCGAGGAACTGCTCGGGGTGCTGGACGACGTACTGCTCCAGGCCCCCGGTGCCCTGCTCCTCGGAGCCCTCGGCGACGAACTTCACGCCGACGGGGAGGTCGTCGCCGAGCGCGCGCAGGGCGGTCAGGTGCATCACGATGTTGCCCTTGCAGTCCGCCGTGCCGCGCCCGTACCAGCGGCCGTCGCGTTCGGTGAGCGTGAACGGCGGTGTGGTCCAGGCGTCGTCGTCCAGCGGCGGCTGCACGTCGTAGTGGCAGTACAGCAGCACGGTCGGCGCGCCGGGCGGCGGCGGACGGTGGCCGATGACGGCGTGGCTGCCGTCCGGCGTCTCGGCGAGGTGGACGTCGTGCAGCCCCGCCCCGATGAAGGCGTCGGCCACCCACTGTGCCGCGCGGTGGCACTCCTCGGGCGGGTACTGGCGAGGGTCGGCGACGGAGGGGATGGCGACCAGCTCCGCCAGGTCCGTCCGGGCGCGCTCCATCAACCCGGCGATCGTCTCGGCGAGTTCGGACATGGGTCACCGCCTCACGGTGTCGTCGGTCTTCAGGTCGTCCAGCCTGTCCTCGATCCTGTCCAGCTTGTCCGGGCAGTAGATCTCCAGGATTTTGGCCTCGGCCCGCAGCGCCTTTCGGTCGCCGATGACGGGCCGCTGGCCCACGAACGCCGCCCCGTTGGACACGTTGATCTTCCACAGGGCCGACTTGAGGGCGCTGGCCGGGTCCTCGCAGACCAGGCCTCCGTCCGTGCCGAGGGCGCCCTCGATCACGGAGATGTTCGGGCGCGGGTAGCCGGCCTCCTCGGCGGCGTCGGCCAGCCGATTGGCCTTCTGTGCCGCCTCGTTGTTCCTGGCGATGCCCATGTAGCGCACGAGGCCGATCACGACGAGGGCGAGGAGCACGACGATGGAGCCGAGGTAGATCCACTTGTGCTCGGACGCGAACCGGGTGGGACTCATGACGTGGCCTCCTCCTCGCGCGCGGCCTCCGTCTGCCAGCTCGGCTTCCTGAAGCGCAGGAACGCCCACGGGATCAGCAGGCCGAGGATGCCGAGTCCGGCACCGATGATGCAGACGTACACGAGCACGCTGCCGCCGCCGAACTGGGAGGGCGGCACGAAGCCGATGACCATGGCCGCGGCCGAGGCGAGCAGGCCGACGGTGCACAGGACGTTGAGGGCGGGGACGCGGTAGCCGCGCGGGTGGTCGGGCTGGTTCCTCCGCAGCTTCATCGCCGCGACGAACATCAACAGGTACACGATCAGGTACACCTGCGTGGTGATCGTCGAGAAGATCCAGTAGACGTTGGACACGTTCGGGATGAACGCGTACCCGAGGGCGATGATCGTGGTCACGACGCCCTGGGTGACCAGGATGTTCTGCTGGACGCCGAACCGGTTCAGCCGCTGCAGGTACGGGGGCAGGTAGCCCTCGCTGCGGGAGATCTCCAGCAGGCCCTTGGACGGTCCGGCGAGCCAGGTCAGCATGCCCGCGAGCGACGCGGAGATCAGCATGACCGCCGCGATCGGTGTCATCCAGCCGATGTGGAAGTACGAGAAGAACGCCTCGAACGCCTGCATCACGCCGGCGGTGAGGCTGGTCTGGTCCGCGGGCACGACCCAGCTGATGGCCAGCGCGGGCAGGATGAAGATCAGCAGCACCAGGCCCATCGCCAGGAACATCGACTTCGGGTACTCCTTCGCCGGGTTCTTCAGCGACGACACGTGGACGGCGTTCATCTCCATGCCCGAGTAGGACAGGAAGTTGTTGACGATCAGCACGAGGCTGGCCAGACCCGTCCACTGCGGCAGCAGATGGCTCGCGGTCATGGGCGCGGCCGACGGGTTCCCCTCGGCCAGGAACACCATGCCGAGCACGACGAGGATCGTGCCGGGCACCAGGGTGCCGATGACCAGTCCCCAACTGGACAGTCCCGCCAGTGCCTTGGTGCCCCGGGACGAGACCCACACGCCGGTCCAGTAGAGGACCATGATGACGATCGCGGTGTAGAGGCCGCTGGAGGCGAGGGCCGGATCGATGATGTACGCGATCGTGCTCGCCACGAAGGCCAGCAGGCTCGGATAGTAGAAGATCGTCATCGCGAACTGGCACCACACGGCGAGGAATCCGAGCGGCTTCGACAGCCCCTCGCTCACCCAGCGGTAGACGCCGCCGTTCCAGCCGGAGGCGAGCTCCGCCGAGACCAGGGCCGTCGGCAGCAGGAACACCACCGCCGGTACCAGGTAGAGGAACACGCAGGCGAGGCCGTACACGGCCATGGTGGGGGCGGCCCGCAGGCTGGCCACGGACGCCGTCGTCATCAGGGCGAGCGTGAGCCAGCTCAGCCGGGGCGCCGACACCGCTCGTGTTCTCGCGGGCCGCACCTCGTCCCGCGGTGCGTCGGCCGGCATGTCCATGGAACTCATGGAGCCCCTCCCGGAGTGGCTGGAACGTTGCCGTCAGCCTGTGCAGCGGGGGCGGCCGACGCACCGCGGGACGGCCGTTCGGGTGAGTTCCGGTGCTGAAGCGGTTCGGCGTCCGTGCGGCGGTGCTGTCGCCGTCGCGGTCGCCCGTCCGGCCCAGGGCAGACGTACGGCGTCCCCAGGGGCAGACGTACGGCTTCCGGGGACCCGCCCTACTGCTTCTTCGGGATCTGCTGCTCGAACCAGACGACCTTGCCCGCGCTGAGCCGTGTCGCCCCCCAGCGCCGGGCGAGCTGGTCGACCAGGAACAGGCCCCGTCCGCCCTCGTCGGCCGGCGCCGCCCGCTGCATCCGGGGAACCTGCGGCGAGTCGTCGGTGACCTCGCAGCGGAGCACGTCGGTGCGGAGCAGCCGCAGGGAGATGGGGCGGGTCGCGAAGCGCACGGCGTTCGTCACCACCTCGCTGACCATGAGTTCCGTGGAGTCGAGCAGGGAGTCCAGGCCCCACATGCGCAGCGCCCTGCGGGTCAGGCGGCGGGCCTGCCGCGCGGTGAGGGGCTGCGGCTCCAGGTACCAGTACCTGACGCTGTCCGGAGGGAAGCCCTCGAAGCGGGCGGTGAGCAGGGCGATGTCGTCGTCCCGGTCACCGGGGCCCAGGGTGCTCAGCACCTGGTCGCAGAGGAGTTCCAGCGAGGGGCCGGCGCCCGGCCCCGCGGGGTCCGAGAGCCGGGCGCGCAGTGCCTCGACGCCCGTCCCCACGTCCGTGACCCGGGACTCGACCAGGCCGTCCGTGTAGAGCAGCAGGGTGGCTCCGACGGGCGCGGGCATCTCGACGGACTCGAACGCGACACCGCCGACACCGATCGGAGCGCCGGGCGGCACACGCAGGATCTCGCCGTGGCCGTCCGGGCACAGGAGAACCGGGGGCGGGTGGCCGGCGTTCGCCATCAGCAGCCGGTGCGATATCGGGTCGTAGATGGCGTAGAGGCAGGTCGCGATGTGGTCGCTGCCGAGGCGCTGGGCCTGCTCGTCGAGGTGGTGCAGGACCTCGTGCGGAGGCAGGTCGAGTCCGGCCAGGGTCTGCACGATGGTGCGGAGCTGGCCCATGATCGCCGCGGACGTCATGGAGTGGCCCATGACGTCCCCGACGACCAGCGCGACCCGGTTGCCGGGCAGCGGGATCGCGTCGTACCAGTCCCCGCCGACCTGGGCCGTCTTCGAGGCGGGCAGATACCGGCTCGCCAGCCGGACACCGGTGGGTTCGGGCAGCGAGGACGGGAGCATGGTGTGCTGGAGCGTGTCCGCGACGGAGGCCTCGTGGCCGTACATCACCGCCTTCTGCACGCCGAGCGCGGTGTGGGTCGCGAGCTGCGAGGCGACGAGCAGGTCGTCGTCGGTGAAGGCGGGGCGCTCGGCCCGGCGCAGCAGTACGACGCTGCCCATCACGTGGTTCCGGCCGTGCAGCGGGGCGATGATCGACCGGCGTCCCGGCGGCAGTGCACCCGGCTCCCCGGCGGCGGGGCCGAGGAGTTCGGCCATCGCGGGTCCGGTGCCGGGGGCGTCGCCGAACACGGGCCGCCCGGCGAGCAGCAGGCGCGCGAGCCTGCCCGTGGCGGTGAGCGGGACGCGCTCGACCGGTGTCGAGTGCAGCGGGACGTTGCGCAGCGGCGCCGTCCGGGCCCCGCCGCTGCTCGCTGCGTCAGGTGTGCGGTCCACGCTGTGCAGCCTCAGGACGACGGGCGCGGTGGGCTTCTCGTCGCCGACCGGCAGCGGGTCGTGCAGATGGACGCAGAGCGCGTCGCAGAACGCGGGGACGGCCGCCCGGCGCAGCTCACCGATCGTCTCGTCGAGGTCCATGCCGCGGGCGATGCGGCGCGTCGCCACGTCGAGGTACAGGAGCCGGTCGGTCTGCGGCCCGTCCAGGGCGTTCAGCGCGGCTCCGGGGTGTGCCACGTCCCGGGCGTGCTCGGCCTCGGGTCCGTCGGCGGGTGCGGGCCGGGCCGCACCCGGCCGCAGCGGCGGCCGGGGCGGGTGCGGTGGCTGCCCCGGCCGTTCCTCGGAGGGCCGGCCGTGCGGCGGGGACGACCCGGGAGACGGGACGGAGGGGCCGGACGGCAGGGGCGGCAGGGACGGCAGGGACGGGGGAGACGCGGTGGCGTGCGGGTCCGCGGACGCGAGCGGTGCGGCGGGGCCGGTCCTGCCCGGCGGACCGCCGGGAGGCCGGGCGGGCTCGCCGCCGCCGTCATGGGGTGTGTGGTGCTCCGTCACGCGTTTCGTCCCGTCGGGTGGGTGGCGCGGTCGTGATCGTGGGGCCGCGCGTGCTCAGTCGCTGCGCCTGCAGCAGAGGAAGACCTGCTCCTCCGGCGGTACGTCGGCGACCGCGGGGGCGTACGTGTACGAGGACTCGTCGACGATCTCGAATCCGGCGGCCTCGATGACCTTGTGCAGGTCCTCCCGCAGGTAGCCCGAGACCCGGATCGTGTTCCCGAGGAACGGGATCGCGAAGTCGTCGACATCGGCCTCGACCATGGACAGGACGAACCGGCCGCCGGGGAGCAGAAGTTGACGGATCGTCCGCAGTGCGAGGGGGATCTCCGCGCGTGGCAGCATGAGCAGCGAGAAGAAGGCGGCGACGCCGTCGAATCGGCCCAGGTCGCGCGGTCCGCCCGGGCGCAGGTCGGCGATGTCGGCCTGCTCGAACGTGGCCTCCGGCACGTACTGCCCGGCCAGTTCGACCATGCGGGCGGACAGGTCGACGCCCACGACCCGCAGCCCGGCGTCCGCCAGTTGGCGGGAGGTCGGCACCCCGGTACCGCAGCCGAGGTCCAGTACGCGCGCGCCTGATTCGAGCGAGCCGATCAGCCACTGGCCCGCGGCGAGCTGGCCCTCCTTGTGGGGGAACGCCTCGTCGTAGCGGTCGCCGATGGCGTCGAAGGCCTCGGCTTGGCCCCGCCGGTCGAGCAGAACGCTCTCGTAATCAGTCGCGTCGTCACTGTTGATCACGAAAGTAACCTTTCATCGAGCGTGTTGAATTATTTCGCAATGGGGTGAATGTCGTTCGTGCGTGATGGGGCGGGTGGTCCGGTGGGTCACGGGTCCCTGGTCCGGCGCCGGCCCACTCGGCTCAGGGCTGCGGGGCGGGCAGGCGGCTGCGGTCGTGGCGGGCGCGCGTACGGTGAGCTGCGCGGTCGGCCCGCGAGGGCGGTGGTGCCGGGTGGAGTCCACCGGCGTGACGGCGGCGGTCGGTCGGTGCGCGGCCCGTGTGCCGATGGGCGGCTGTGAACGACCTCTGCCGAGTATGTGCGTTTGCTGGCATATCTGTTACCGGGATCCCCCAATATATGGCCACGGATCATAGTCGCCGGTGCGGAGGTTGTCCTCGGATCGACACAAGCCGGTGGGGCTGCACGGCACTTGAGGGCCGGAGGTGGCGATTCGCGAGGCATCCTGGGCCGAAACGCGCTCTCGCGCACCGGAGTTGCTCCGTGGCGCCATCGGGTGAGCAGGTTGCCGGGCAGTATGGGCTTCCCGTGCTCGCCGTCCGCAGGGCTGCAACTCCTGGCCGCGCCCGGCTGGTTCGCAGCCGTCCAGTGGCACCCCGAGGGCACGGCCGACACCCACCCGGTTCAGCAGGGCCTGTTCGACGCCCCCGTCCGGGCGGCGGCGACCGGACCGCGACCGGCGCCGCGGACTGCCGCTGCCTGACTCCCGTCCCCTGTAGGGGAGTTGAGGTCCGGGGGCGCGTCGGGAGGCGGTCCGGGTGCGCGGAACCGGGAAATGCGGCGAACGGGTACGCAGGTTTGCGTGAACCCACTGTTGTCGTGAGCCTGCTCACCGTACGCTTGTGCGGCACATAACGTCAGGCGTGATTGACTGGGGGAGCCGTCATGTCCTGGGACCCGTACGGTTCGCGTGACAACTTCGTCGTACCACCGATGCCGACCGCACCGCCACCCGCTCCGGCCGACCCGCTGCGGGCCGTCGCCGTGGGGCTGCTGAACCTCTCCGGACTGGGGCTCGGCTACGCGCTCACGCGCCGCTGGGCCCTGATGGGGGTCTGCTGGGTCGCGACGGCACTGCTGCTCGTGGTGGCCCTGCCCGCGGACCCGGACGGGGTGCCCGGCCCGGCCGTCGTCCTGTACCTGGTCCTGCTCGTGCTCGCCGCCGCGCACGGTGCCTATACCGGGTTGCGTACCCGGCTGTCATGGCTGCCGGCCGCCTGGATCGCGGCCGTGCTCGGCCTCGTGCTGCTGGCCGCTCCCGCGGGCGGGGTCGTCCTCTACGGCGACGCGCGCGACGAGGCCACCGAGCAGATGCTCCTGGACCGCCTGGAGCGGGCCGACAAACTGGTGAAGGCGTCCGGGGAGCAGATGTTCGGCACGGCGGAGGGGGACTACCGCCGCGCCCTGCGGGCCTACCGCGACCTGCGCGCCGACCACCCGGACTCGCGGGCCGCGAAGCGGGTGCCCGCCAGCCTCAAGACCTTCTACACGGGTGTCGCCTCGCCCTACGAGGCGGAGAACTACTGCTCCGCCGTCGAGCCGTTGAAGTATCTCCGCACGGTCCCGCGCACGATGGGCAAGGAGGCGCTCGGGGACCTGGCCACCTGGCCCGACGACCGCCTGGCGACCTCGCTGTACGAGTGCGGCGCGAAGTCGCTGAGCGGCCGCGTCGCGGACTGGACGACGCACTTCGGCGAACTCCTCACCACGTTCCCGGAGTCCGAGCCGGCGGGGAAGGTGGGGCCCGCGGTGCAGTCCGCCGTGGACAAGGGCGTGAAGTCCGTGGGCGGGGACGATCCGTGCAAGGCCGTCGAGGGCCTGGACGGCCTCGCCACCCAGGTCCGCGGGCTGCCGGGGAAGCAGGGCGAACTCGGCGACGCCCTGGACAAGGAGGCGGGCCGGGCGGAGAAGAGCGTCAGCACGGGCGGCTACGCCTGCGGTGTCGACCAGTACAAGGACGGCAGTTTCAGCGCGGCGGTCACGAGCATGAACGCCTTCGCCAAGGACAACCCGAACCACAAGAACCGGGCGCGGGCCAAGAAGATCGCCATCGCCGCCGAGGTCGCCCAGACCGTGCCCGCCGCCGGCAAGCGACTGCCGACCACCGCCTCGGGCGGCAGCATCTCCGTCACGGTCAAGAACGACAGCCCCGACGACATCACGGTCCTCTACACGGGACCGGTGACGGGCAGCTTCAAGCTCAAGGCGTGCGGGAGCTGCAAGAGCTACTCCCTGGGCAGCACGCTGGGTCTGGGCTTCAAGCCGTGCAACGACAGCGGCAAGAACTACCCCCAGCGCACCATCCGGCTGCCCGTCGGCACCACCTACTTCGTGCACAAGGCGCAGGGCGGCATCGGCAAGAGCCCCGCCTCCGACACCGCGAAGCTGTCACCGGGGTTCATCTACACCGAGTGCGCCTACACGACGAGTTACGGATTCTGATGCGGTCGCCCGGCTTCCGGCCGGAGTCAGCGCAGATGGGCGGTGTCGACGGTGGTGGCCTCGATGTCGGAGGAGGTGACCGAGATGTAGCCGGGGTCGCCGTTGCGGTCCAGGTAGCAGACCACGGTCTGCGGGCCGACGGGGACGCTGCGCACCGGCTGCTCGGCCAGCAGGGCGCGGCAGTCGTCCCCCGTGGGGAGTTCCGACGTGTTCCACTGGGCCAGCTTGCCGTTGGTCGCCACGAGAAGGCTCCCCGACATGTAGATGGCGTCCGTGGCCGTGTCGGCGACCACCGGCGGGGTGTGCGAGAAGTCGTAGCCGGTGGAGGCGCCGTCCGGGCTGTTCTTGAGAGTGAAGCCGCGCACCAGTGCCGTGGACGCCCCGGACCCGGAGTCGGACAGGGCCGCGTTCGCCGCGAGGCCCCCGCCGCCGAGAACCAGCGCGGCGGCGCCGGCGGCGACCACCGGGTGGGCGGCGGCGAGGGCGAGCAGCGGGCCGACCACCGGGATGGAGAACTTGAGGCTGGTGTTCTTCTGGGTGACGTGGGCGTGGTCGCCGGCCGACACGGACATCGACGGCGAACGGTGGCGTGGGCCCGCCTGGGGCGGGACGTAGGTGTTGTGCTGGACGTTGCCGTCGCCGACCTGCGCGCCCTTGGGGCGGTCGATCCTCATCGCTGTGCTGCCTTCCGGAGGGCGTCGGTGTGCGCCGGACGCCTAACTGAACGTGTTGTGCTGCGTGTTGTGGTCGCCGACCTGCACCCCTCGGGCTCCGCGCGCGTCGACCCGGTGGGCGCCGGACCGCGTCCCCGCCGCGTCGGCAAGGTCCAGCAGTCGCCGGGCGAGGTCCACGAGGTGCGCGTCGAGCGCGCCGGCCGCCGCCAGCGCGCGCACCAACTCCTGTGCCTGGAAGGGCGAGCAGGCCTCGGTCACGTCCGCGGGGTCCTCCTCGTGCCCCGACGTCCCGAGCCGCCCGGGCAGACGCTGGACGCACGCCTGCCGCAGCGCGCGGTAGGCGTCGAAGACCGACGCGGACGCCGCGTTGCCGAGTCCCGCGCCGGCGCCCGTGGCCAGGGCCTGCATCACCAATGTCGCCGGATCCAACCGGTCACCTCCGCGTGGTCGCCCTCGGTGCCGCACCACCGATTACGCGGTGTGACAGGAAGAGGACGGTAGTGAGCGGGAAGGCGGCGTACCGATGTTTGATGTGAAGTGTCGCCAATCGCGCACATGGAGGGCCGTGTGCCGCCGTTGTTGATCGGCCCGTGGCCTCCGGTGGCGGGCTCGTCCGCGCGGTACCGCCGCGGCCGGGCAGGACGGAACCTGTCCCGATCCCACGTTTTCGTTACGGCCGACACCCTTGACAGGGTGCGTACTGTTTCGCGACGTTTGAGCAACGCCGAACACCTCGAGTCGCGGTCGTTGACCGTGGGGCAGGACGTGGACGGTGTGGGCCGCGGACGGCCCGGGGGCGGCACGACGGCAGGACGGCTGGGGCGCCGGCAGAGCGCCACGGGGGAGATGGGGGCGATCGTCCATGCGTTCCACGAACAGCGATCAACACGCCTTACGGACTTGCGCCGAATCCGGTAGGTCTCACGCGGAGCCCGCGGAAGGGCGGTCGATCTGAGATGGACGTCACGATCCACAGACCCGAGGAGCTCGACGAGGCGCTCCGCCGGGCCTGGCACCGGCTGATGGACGAGTCGCCGGACTACGCGAACCCCTTCCTGGCACCGGAGTTCGCGGCCGGGGTGGGCACCTGCCGCGGCGGAGCGAGGGTCGCCGTGCTGCGGGAGGGCGGCGAACCCGTCGGGTTCCTGCCGTACGAGCACAACTCCCTCGGAGTGGGACGGGCCATCGGCCTCGGCCTCTCCGACTGCCAGGCCCTCGTGCACCGCTCCGGGGTCACCTGGGACCCGCAGGAACTGCTGCGGGCCTGCGGGCTGTCCGTGTTCGAGTTCGACCACCTCGTCGAGGAGCAGCAGCCGTTCGGCCCTTACGTCACCGGCACGTTCGCCTCACCCGTGGTCGACCTCAAGGACGGCGGCGGCAGTTACGCGGAGTGGCTGCGCGCCGCGTACCCGGGGCTCGCCAAGACCACGCTGAAGAAGGAGCGCCGACTGGGGCGCGACCTCGGGGAGATGCGCTTCGTGTTCGACGAGCGCGATCCCGAGGCGCTGCGCCGCCTCATGGACTGGAAGTCCGCGCAGTACCGCAGGACGGGCCGCATGGACCGGTTCGCGCGGCCGTGGATCGTCGAGCTGGTGGAGCATCTGTTCCGGGTCCGCGAGGAGCACTTCACGGGAATCCTGTCCGTGGTCTACGCCGGGGACCGGCCCGTGGCCGCGCACTTCGGTCCGCGCTCGCGCACAGTGTTCGCCGCGTGGTTCACCGCGTACGACCCCGAGCTGCGCTACTACTCGCCCGGGCTCATCATGCACCTCAGGATGGCCGAGGCCGCGGGCCGGCAGGGCGTACGGATCATGGACCTGGGCCGCGGCGAGAAGGAGTACAAGGACTGGCTCAAGACCCGTGAGCTGCGGGTGGGCGAGGGCTTCGCGACGCGCCCCCACCCGGTGGCGGCCGCGCACCGGCTCTGGCGCAGGCCCGTGCGAGGCCTGCGGAACGTGGTCCTGGCCCATCCCGCCCTGCGCCGGCCGGCGGACCGGCTGCTGAGGACGGTCGGCACACTGCGCACGTCGGGCCGGGTCCCCTCCGGCAAGGCCTCCCCGCGCGCCCGCTGAGCCCACGGCGGAACACCCGGCCCCCGGCCTCGCCGCCGCCGAAGGAGCCCGGGGGCGGGACCCAGGAACGGCGCACCCCGAACGGCGCTCGCGAGAGCGTGCTGTGTACCTCGGCCGACCCGACGACCCGACGAACCGAAGAGGTGACGATGCCGTACGGATCGCGGCTCGCCGCGGCGATGACACGGCGGCTCGGACGCGAATGCGTCTACACGCCGTCTGCGCGGCTGGCTCTCTACCTGGCCCTGCGGCGCTGGTGCAGGCCGGGTGCGCGCGTGCTGATGTCGCCGGTGAACGACGACGTGATCCTCTTCGTCGTCCTGGCCGCCGGACTGCGCCCGGTCACGGCCCCCGTGTCCGTGCGCGACGGGAACATCGACCCCGCCGCGGTTCCGGAGTCGACCTGGCGGAACGTGGACGCCGTACTGACGACCAACCTCTACGGCGTACCGGACCGCGTCGTGGAACTGCGGCGCAAGTGCGAGCAGTTGGGTATTCCGCTGTTCGAGGACGCGGCCCACGCGATCGGCACCCATGTCGACGGGCAGCCGATCGGCACCTTCGGCAGGGCGGCGGTCTTCAGCCTCTCCAAGCACGTGGCGGCCACGGCCGGCGGGTTCCTCGCCGTGGACGACGCCCGCACCCGGCGCGAGCTGGAACTGCTGCGGGACGACCTCCTGGAGCCGCGCCGGCTGCGCGCCGACCTCGCAACGACCCTGCGCCCACTGGCTCGTTCGGGGGTACGCACCCTCCACCTGGTCCGCCCCGTGTGGCGGACGATGCAGCGGCTCGGGGTGCTGGAACGCGACGAGTTCCGTATGTCGCTGCACGCGGCGAAACTCGCAGGCTGCGCGCGGGAGGCACCGAGCCTGACCGCGTACGAGCCCTGGGTCAGGGTCGATCTGCACGGCTTCCGCGCCCGCCACGGGGCCCTGGTCCGGGGCCAGTTGGCGGTCCGCATGGCCCTGCTCGACGACGACCTCGCCCGGCGCAGGGCAGGTGTCTCACTGCTGTCGGGCACCGCCTGGGCCTCCCCGGCGCTTCGCGAGCGGGGCGCGCAGTACGGTCCGCTGCCCCTCTTCCGCGTACCGCTCCTCGTCCACGACCGCGACGTCCTGATAGAGCGCCTCGTCGGCCACGGTGTGGTGTCCGGTTACGTGTACGACCCGCCGCTGGACGACTACGCGGGCGCCGAGTTCGTCGAGCCGTCCCCCGACCCGTCGGCCGCGCGCTGGTTCGCCTCGCACGTCCTCCCGGTCGACCCGCTACTGGCACGCAAGGTCAGCCACGCCCTGACGCGGGAGGCGGCGGCGACCGCCCGTCCGCCACTGCCCGCTCCGGTGTCCGAGACGAGTCCGCCGAGCCCGCTGGGTCAGTGAGGGGCGCCACCGGACGGGCCCGCCGCCACCGGGTGGCCCGCTGTCCGAGCCCGTGCGGCAGTCCTCCGCGCCGCACGGGACCTGTTGGGGACCCGGGTTCGGGACCCGGGCGGCCCGGACCCCGACGGTCCGCCGGTGTTCACGCGCCCGACGCGCCCGATGAGCCCCGACGCGTCCGGTCCGCGATCCCTCCGCCGACGGGAACGGTGCCGGGTGCGGCACCGGGGCACGATTCCGCCCGCTGCCCGCTGCCCGCTGCCCGCTGCCCGCTGCCGGCGGTCGGCGGCCGCCCTCGTCGCGGCCCGACCCGCGCCGGCGCTGGGCCGCACGCCGCGCCGGGCCGCCGACGCGGCCCGCGGAATGCGGGGCCCGGTCCCGCCCGGCGAACTCCGGCCGACGCGAGGGCGTACGGCAGATGACTGCCCGGACAGGTGCACGTCGCCTGCGCGCAGGATTGCCCGGGCATCATCGTCATGTCCTCGACACATCCTCGAAGGTTGGGAAGAGACCGTGAGAACCCACCGCACCGCGCGCGGAGCCGCGGCCCTCGCCACGGGCACGGCGCTGGTCACCCTCCTCGCCGCGTCCCCGGCGGGCGCCGGCGCGCCCGGCCTGCCGACAGTGACCGCCAGGAGCGAGACGGCCGCCCTGTACGACGACGAGGCGGGCGGCAACGCCGACGCGGACGACCCCGCGATCTGGCGCAACGCGGCCGACCCCGGGCGCAGTCTCGTCGTCGCCACCGCCAAGGAGGGCGGACTGCGGGTCTACGACCTGGGGGCGCGGCAGGTGCAGTCGCTCGCCGCCCCGCGACCGCCCGCCGAGGGCGACGCGCCCGGCCGCTTCAACAACGTCGACCTGGTCGCGGGCCTGCGGACCGCCGCGGGCCGCGCCGACGTGGCCGTCGTGAGCGACCGGGGGAACGACCGGTTGAGGATCTACCGCATCGACCCGGCGCGGCGGGGCGGGCCGCTCACCGACATCACCGACCCGGCGGCGGCACCGGTGTTCTCCGCCGACCAGGCGGAGATCAACGACCAGCGCACCGCCTACGGCCTGGCCGCCTGGAAGGACACGGCCACCGGCCGCGCGTACGCGCTCGTCAGCCGCCGTGAGCGCACCGAGCTGGCGCTGCTCGAACTGCTCCCGGCCGCGAACGGCGCCGTCGGCTACCGCAAGGTGCGCACGCTCGCGCTGCCCTCGTCCTTCACGCTGCCGGACGGCACGGCCTGGAGTCCGTGCGCGGAGCCGGGCGAACTGCCCCAGGTCGAGGGCATGGTCGTCGACCCGGCCACGGGCACCCTCTACGCGGGCCAGGAGGACGTCGGCATCTGGCGCCTGCGCGCAGACCTCACCGACCGGCCGGTACTGGTGGACCGGGTCAGGGAGTTCGGCGTGCCGGGCACGTACGACGAGGTGTCCGAGGAATGCGTGCCCGGCGCGGACCCCGGATACGGCGGCGAGCGGCTGGCCGCCGACGTCGAGGGCCTGACCCTGTTCCTGGAACGCGACGGCGACGGCCACCTGCTCGCCTCCGGCCAGGGCGACAACAGCTTCGCCCTGTACGACCGGGAGGTGGGCGACGGCAACGAGTACGAGGGCGGATTCCGGATCGGCGCCGCCACGCGGACGCTCGACGGAGTGGAGGAGTGCGACGGGGCCGCCGTGCTGAACGCACCGCTGGGAGCGCGCTATCCGCGGGGCCTGCTCGTCGTGCAGGACGGCCTGGAGACCCCCGCGGCACCGGACGGCGAGGGCGGCAGCCGTACGTCGACCGGCTTCAAGTTCGTCGACCTCGGCACCGTGGTGGACGCGACCGGCATGTGAGGGGCGGGCCGGTGCGGCCGCGGGGCGGGCGCACCGGTCAGGACACGTCCGTGAGTTCGTCCAGGTGGGTGCCGTGGGCCCAGCGCCGCAGGTGCGAACCGTCGATGAGGCGGACCCCGCCCTGGCGTCGCGCCCACTGCACGTCGCGGTGGCTGAACGTGCCCCGGTGCACGACCAGGCGGACGTGCGGCCCCGCCTGGGCGCGCCGCCCGGACCGGGTGGGCGGGTCCTCGTCGGGCAGCGGCTCGGCCACCGGCCGGAACGCCACCTCCATGCGGTGGCCGCTGCCGTCGCGCGCCCGCACGCGCGGCCTGTCCGGCGTGTCCGGCACGGACAGCACCCGCCAGCCGTCCCTGCGCAGCATGCGGGACACGGCGAGGGCGAGGCCGTGCGCGTCGAGGTCCGCGAGCTCCTCGGGCGTGTAGTAGCCCAGTCGGCGGCGGGCCAGCGGACGGTTGTGGCGGACGACGGCGGGGACGACGACGGCGAGCACCACCAGCGCGCCGACCGGTATGCCCGGGCCGAGCGCGCGGTAGGCCGTGGCGAGTCCGGCCACCACCGCGCAGAAGGCCACGACGACCACCGCGAGCGCGGGGAGCACGTCGCGCAGCCGGGGCCCGTACCGCCCCTCGGCGCGCAGGGCCCGGATCGTGCGGCGTCGCTGCGAGCGGCGCGACACGCCGGTCCTGGACCGACGCCCCCTCCGTGTCACCAGGGCCATCTCCCCCCACCCCCGCGATCGGTGTCCGCGGAAGGGCTACCCACCCGAGGGGGTTCGGCCGCGCCGAGTACGGGATCCGGCCACCAATCCGGCCGAAGTCTTTCGCGGTCCGGGCCGGGTGGGACGCGACCGCCGCGAGGGGCTGTGGTGGCGTGATCAGCATTCCCGGCCGAAGGCGGGGAAGATGCCATTCATGCGACTCAGGAGACCGTCCGAAGCCGATGCCCCCACCGGTCGCCCCGCCCCGCGACCGGCCTGAGCGGGATGCCGGGCCGGTGCGGGAGAGGCAGGTGCGGGGGGCTCGCCGCGCCCGCCCGCCGTACCCGTCGGCCCGGAGCCCTCCCGGGGCAGGGACCACGAACGGCCTGCGCCGCCCCCACGAGGCCCTCGACGCCGAGGGCGTTCCCGTAAGGAGTTCCCATGACCACGTACGTCATCACCGTCCCCGGCACCTTCGTGCACGGCGTCTCCGACGAGGCCCGCGCCGGCATCGAGCGCAGGCTCCGTCCGCAGGATCCGAAGAACACGGACCTCGGGGAGAGCGAGGAGCTGAGCCTGCTGACGGTGCAGGACGACGGGATGTTCGTCGTGCGGGTCGAAGTCGACGCGGACGACCGGGCCGGCGCCGAGTCCGAGGCGGTACGGCTCGTGTCCGGGGCGCTGCGCGACAACGGGCTCACGGACCGGGACGCCCCGCTGGGTCCGGCGGTCGTCACCGGCATCGACAGCGAGTTCTGACCGGCGCGTGTCCCGGCCCCCGGACCCGAAAGGGGCCGGGGGCCTTCGCGCGGGGCCACCGGGACCCGGGTCGGGCGGCGGACGGGCACAACCGGAGCCGCCGTTCCGCGGGACCGCCCTTGCCCCGGCGTGAGGCGGCGTCGGCGCGCCGGGGCCGGGGCGTCCGGGCGGCGGGAGCGAGCCGGTCCCCGGCCGGTGGACCGGGGAGCGGGGACCGGGGTCACGTCACAGGAAGCGCCGGATGGGGGTCACGGCCAGTTCGCCGAGGCGCTGGGTCATCGGGCGCCGCCTCCACCGGAGCGGATCGATCGCCTCGCTGCGTTGCTGGTCGGCCTCGAAGTCCCGGTCGAGCTCGGCGGTGAACCGCTCGTCCAGGACGGCGAGCATGATCTCCTCGTCGTGCTCCATGGACCGGCGGTTGAAGTTGGTCGAACCGATCAGCGAGGCGACCCCGTCCACCGTGATGATCTTCGTGTGGAGCATGGTCGGCTGGTACTGGCGGATGTCCACGCCGGCGTCCACGAGCTGCTGGTAGAACTGCTGGCCCGCGAGCTGGCAGGCGCGCTGGTCGGTGTAAGGACCGGGCAGGACGATCTCGACCGCGACCCCGCGGCGGGCGGTGGCCGCCAGCAGGTCGGCGAAGTAGGCGTCGGGGGCGAAGTAGGCGGTCGACAGCCGGAAGCGCTTCTCGGCCGAGCTGAGCACGACGCGGATCAGGGTCTGCATGTCCTGCCAGCCGAAACTGGCCGAGCCGCGAACCACCTGCACCGCGGACGAGCCCGGCTGCGGCTGCGCGGTGAAGCGGTCGCGGTCGTCGTACAGCTCGTCGTGGCACTCCGCCCAGTTCTGGGCGAAGGCCGCGGCGATCCCGTCGACGGCCGGCCCGCGCACCTGGACGTGGGTGTCGCGCCACTCGTCGGGGCTGGAGGCGTTCCCGCGCCACTCCTCGGCGATCCCGACCCCGCCGGTGAACGCGGTCTGCTCGTCGACGATCAGCGCCTTGCGGTGGCAGCGGTGGTTCTGCTTGAGCGGCGACAGCCGCGTGGGCTTGCGGAACCACGCGACCACCACACCGGCGGCGTCCATCGCGTCCAGGAGCGTCGGCTCGATCTCCTTGGCACCGAACCCGTCGAGCAGCAGGCGCACCCGGACTCCGGCCCTGGCACGCTCGGCGAGGGCCTCCGCGAACTCGCTGGCGATGTCACCCCGCCAGTACACGAAGGTCATCATGTCGACGGTGTGCTCGGCCGACCGGATCGCCTTGAGCATCGCCGGGAAGATGGCGTCGCCGTTGCGCAGCGGAACGAGTTCGTTGCCTTCCGTCGCGGCTATGCCGAGCAGCCGCTCCAGTCGTCTGCGAAGGCGCTGTTTTCGCTGGTCGGCCTCGTTCGGGCCGAGAACGAGCGCCGTTCCGGCGGACTCCCCACGCTCATCGGACATGTACTGCCTCCTGTGCCGTTCCTTGGTTCCGGGCCCCACGGGTTCCGGGTCTTCGGGCCGTTCCACCCGCGGGTGGGGGTGGAACGGCCCGGCCGTCCGCCTCCGCCTTCCCCCGAAAGCCGCGAAGTCATCCCCCGCGCCGATTCAGTAGGAAAGGTCACACTCTCTGGAGCGGCTGGAGCGGCTGGAGCGGCTGGAGCGGAACCCGAAAGCCCGGGAGCCCGGAGCGCGGGACACTGCTCCCGGGCTCCCGGGCTCCCGGGGGAGCGGCGGCGGGCGCCGTCAGGGCGCCGTCCCGCCCAGGGCGGGCGTCAACCGCGACCACGGGTTGGGCAGTTCGCCCGTCACGGGTCCGGACACCGCCGCGCCGCGCTCGCGCGCCGTGCGCACGGCCAGCGGCACGAGAGCCTCCGGGACGCCGTACACGAGGTGGCAGAAGCGCTCGGGCGGATGCCGGGCGGTCCACTTCGGCCTGCTGAACGCCGACACGTAGGTGGACCAGTGGCCCTCGAAGGTCACGACCAGGTCCGCCAGACGGGCGTACCCCGGGGCGGGATGGACACCGGGGTTCAGCACCACGGGGGCCGTGCCCAGCCGGCGGACGGCCCGCACCAGGCGGCGGCAGGCGGGCAGCGACTCCGCGTCCGAGGGCACCCGGTCGAGGAAGCAGCCCTCCGCCCCGTACCACTCGCGGTGCCGGCCGGCCTCGTCCGCGACCGTGTCGGGCTCCCGCGTCCCGTAGTCGGTGTCGACGTACCCGAGGAGCCGCGCGCCGGCCGCCCGCAGCGCCTCGGCCGCCGAGACGAACGCGGGGTCCGGGGTGGGTCCCGGACCGTCCGCGGGGTTCAGCACCACCGCGTACGTACGGTCGGCCGACGTGATCAGCCGGTGCCAGGCACCCGGGTCCTCCGCCGGGTGCACATACAGCGGGATCAGCAGGTTCACCGCGCCGGGTCGCCTTCCAGCCGCCGGGAGGAGAGCCGGCACGGCTCCTCCCACAGCGCGGCCAGAGAGTCGTCGAGGCCGTGGGCCGGCCGCCAGTCGAGAGCCTCGCCGGCGGCCGTGATGTCGGAGCACTGCCACGAGACCCCGCCCGAGCGGCCGGAGCCTGCGCCGCCCTCCTCGACGCGTCCACGGAACCCCGCGATCCGCGCCAGCCCGCCGACCAGGTCGCGGACCGGGACGGCCCGGCCGCTGCCGATGTTGAGGACGCGCGGCAGCGGTCCGGGCGCGGTGGCGGCGCGGACGGCGGCCCGGGCCACGTCGCGCACGTCCACGAAGTCGCGGTACGCGGACAGGTCGCCCAGCCGCAGTACCGCCTCCGGGTCCGTGCCCGCCTCGCGCAGCAGCCCCGCCACCCGCCCCGGCAGTCCGGTCGCCGGGGCACCGGGGCCGACCGGGTTGCCCACCCGCAGCACCACGGCGTCCAGACCGGACGTGCTGACCGCGACGGTGCCGGCGAGCTTGGTCGCGCCGTACACCGAGACCGGGCGGGTGGCCGCCGACTCGGTGACGAGGCTGCCCTCGGTGCCCGGGCCGTACTCGGCCGCCGAACCCAGGTGGACCAGGCGCGCCGCGGGCGCACCTTCGCGCAGCGCCGCGCACAGCACGGCGGCACCCCGCGTGTTGACCTCGGCGAGGGTCGTGGCGTCGCCCCCGGTGGCGCCCGCGCAGTTGATCACGGCGTCGGGCGCCACGGAGGCCAGTACCGTCGCCAGCCGGTCCGGTCGGGCGGTGGCCAGGTCGATGCCGAACTCCGCGGCGGGCGAGCGGCCGGCGCCGAACAGCCGCGCGCCCGGCAGGGCGTGCACCTGCTCGGCGACCCGGCTGCCCAGAAAACCGGTGAAGCCCAGGACGAGAATGCGCATGCGGTGGTCAGGCTCCCTTGAGCAGCAGCGACTTGCGGGTGGTGAACTCGGCGTTGGCCCGGTCGTAGTCGTCGGGCCTCCCGATGTCGAGCCAGTACCCGTCGAAGTCGTAGGCATGCGGCGGGTTGTGGTCCCGCAGCAGGTCCAGTACCAGTTCGTCGAATCCGAGCGGCAGGCCGGGCGTGTAGCCGTCGAGCGTCGACCGTGTGAGCCCGTACACGCCCATCGACACGCGGTAGTCGATGCTGGGCTTCTCGGTGAAGGCGACGACCCGGCTGGCGTCGGTGGTGAGCACCCCGAAGTCGATGTGCACCTTGCGGGCGTACGTGGCGATCGTCAGGGGTGCGCCCGAACCCCGGTGTCGCAGCAGGACGTCGGCGAAGTCGAGGTCGGTGAGTACGTCCCCGTTCATCACGAGGAACGTCTCGGGCAGGCTCTCGCGCATGGTCAGCAGCGGGCCCATCGTGCCGAGCGGGCTCTCCTCGGTGGCGTACTCGACGGCCATGCCCCACTGGGAGCCGTCGCCGACGTAGGCGCGGATGATCTCGCCGAGGTGGCCGATCGCGATGGTGCAGCTCGTGAAGCCGGCCGCGCCGAGCTGGCGCAGCACGATCTCCAGGATGGCGTGCTGGTCGCCGATGGGCACGAGCGGCTTCGGCAGCGCGGTCGTGTACGGCCGCAGCCGGACGCCCTTGCCTCCCGCCAGGATCACTGCGTGCATGGGACTCCTCCTTCTTGGACGTGCCCGACGGGTCAGATGTTGTAGATGCCGGTCTTGTAGCGCGCGAGGTTGGCCGGGTTCCGGAAGAACTCGACCGTGCGGGCGAGACCTTGCTCCAGCGTGTGGCCCGGACTCCAGCCGGTGGCGGCGCCGAGCCTCGTCGCGTCGGCGACCAGCCGCATGACCTCGGAGTTCGCGGGCCGGATCCGCTCGGCGTCCTCGCGCACGTCCAGCGCGGTGTCCATCACCTTGCCGATCAGGGACACCAGGTCGCCGACCGAGATCTCGCCGCCGGTACCGGCGTTGAAGGTGCGTCCCACGACGTCCTCGGCCGGGGCGGTGCCGACCGCGAGGAACGCCTGTGCGGTGTCCTTGACGTAGGTGAAGTCACGGGTCGGCCGCAGATCGCCGAGCGTGATGGTCGTCCCGCCCGCCGCCACCTGCCCGATGACGCTGGGGATGACGGCCCGCATGGACTGGCGGGGGCCGAAGGTGTTGAACGGTCGCAGCGTCACCACGGGCGTGCCGAAGCTTGCGTGGTAGCTGTCGGCGAGGCGGTCGCCCCCGGCCTTCGAAGCGGCGTACGGGGACTGGGTGTTGATGGGGTGGTCCTCGGTGATCGGTACGGTCTGCGCCGTTCCGTACGTCTCGCTGGTGGAGGTGTGCACGAGCCGCGGGGTGCCCAGGGCGCGCACCGCCTCCAGCACGTTGAGCGTGCCGGTGACATTGGTGTCCACGTAGCTGTGCGGTGCGCGGTAGGAGTACGGGATCGCGATCAGTGCGGCGAGGTGGTAGACGCACTCGGCGTCCTCGACGAGACCGCGGACCGAGCCGGGGTCGCGGACGTCGCCGAGGACGATCTCGACGTGGTCCAGCACCTCGGGGGAGAGGGTCTCCAGCCAGCCGTAGGAGGAGAAGGAGTTGTATTGCGCCATTGCCCTCACCCGGCACCCGGAGGCGACCAGCGCCTCGGTCAGGTGGGAGCCGATGAAGCCCTCGGCTCCGGTGACGGCGACGAGCGGTGCGGAGGTCAACTCGTGTTTCCTTCCGGTCGGTTGCGCGTGCGGTGTCTGTCCGTTGACTGCTTTGTTGCCTTGTCGCTGTGGCTCTTTGTCGCTCTGTTTTCCGTTGTGGCTTGCGTCCCGCGGGCCAAGTCGCGTTGCTCTTCCGGCCCTTCGGCGCCCTCGGTGCCGGGCGCCGGTCCGGGCCGCCTGGCGAGTGCGGTCAGGCGTGCGCCGCCGGGCGGCCCAGCAGGCGCAGTGCGCAGACCGCCAGACACAGCGCGGCCGCACCGCAGCACAGGGACGCGGCGGTGTCGCCCGGCGGGCGATGGAGAACGGTGGCCGCCGCGCTCCCGGCGGCGGCCGTGAGGCACACGGCCGCCGGTGGCCAGGCCATCCCGAAGGCCTGGAGGAGCAGCGCGGTCCACAGCGCCGCCGCGAGCAGCATCAGGGGGACCGGCGCCGAGTCGGTGAGCCGGGCCGCGGGCAGCAGCGGCAGCAGGTAGGCGAGCAGGCACAGGGCGAGGACGCCGGCCGAACGCAGCAGGAAGGCGGCCGGTGTGGTGACCGCCCGCAGCGCCGCCACCGACATCCCGCGGTACTTGTAGAGGAGCCACTCGGCCGGCCCCATGCTCACGGTCAGCACGATCACGGCGTACGGGTGCCGATGGCCCTCGACCAGGACGAGCACGCCGGCGGCCAGGCCGAACAGCCCGTACGGCAGGGAACGCAGTACCGGGGGCCGCGCTCCGCCCGGTACGGGGGAGGCCGCGAGCGCCGACCGCAGCATCCAGGCCGCCGCGGCGACCGCCCCGGCCAGCGACAGCAGCGGCAGGGCCGCCCGCAGCGCGGTGCCCGGCTCCCACCAGGGCAGCGCCGCCGCGCCCGCGATCACCGGGACGAGCGCGGCCAGCAGGAGCCGCTCCCCGGCCAGCACCAGCAGCACTCCGGCCGCCGCGAGGTACACCGACTGGGCCGCCGCCACTCCGGCCGCCGTGGCGCTCCCGGCGAACAGCGAGCCGGCGGCCGTGGCCACCACGGCACCGAGGGGCGCCCCCTTGAGGAGCGTGCGGCCCGCCTCGCGCCGCCCGGTGGTCATCCGCAGGAACGCCCGGTGCCCGAGGGCCTGGCCCCAGGCCCAGGAGGCCAGCCCGGCGGCGATCAGCACGTCGGTGTCGCGCTCCGCGTGCCACAGCCGACCCGTGAGCAGATAGGCGAGGCCGGGCAGGGCGAACAGCGCCCCGCGCAGTGCGCAGCGCAGGTGGTCGGGCCGCCACGGGTCGGGCGGCGGGGCCGGCTCGGGGTAGGTGCGCGGCACGCGTTCGTACAGCGCGGAGGCGAGCGAGAACAGGTCGGGATGCCCGTACCGCTCCTGGATGACCTCGCCGGTGAGCCCCTCGGACTCCAGGAGAGCGGCCACCTCGTAGGGGTGGACGGCCGGCCCGACGCGGTCGGCGAGTTCGGCGGCGAGCAGGTCGACCGCGTCCGGGTCCACGCCCCGGTCCGGCATGCGCAGGGCCAGGGTGCGGTCGTCGGCCAGCCGCAGGGCCAGCGTGTCGCGTTCCGTGCCGCCCGGTTCGAGGGCCATCGGTCCGCTCATCCGGCCAGGCTCCTCGGTCTCGCGTCCTGCGCCCGGTCCGCCTCGACGACGACGCCGGTGTCCGCCGTCCAGGGGTCGCGCGGGACGATCCGGCCGAGCGCCGACAGCTCCAGGTAGATGGCGCGGAAGGTGTCGACGGTCTGCCGCAGCGTGAACTGCTCGATCACCCGCAGTCGGGCGGCCTCGCCCATCGACCGGCGGCGGGCCGGGTCTCCGAGAAGTTCCAGCGCGGCCGCGGCCATGGCGGCCGGGTCGCGCGGCGGAACCACGAGCCCGGTGTCCCCGACGGCCTCGCGTACGCCCCCCACGTCCGTGGAGACGGTCGCCCGGCCGCATGACATGGCCTCGATCAGGGTGAAGGGGAAGCCCTCGCTGATGCTGGACAGCATGACCACGTTGCCCGCGGCGTAGGCGTCCTTGATGTCGTCGACGCGGCCCTCGAACGTGACGGCGTCGGCGTGCCCGAGGTCGGCGGCCAGCGCCTCGCAGCGCTCCCGGTAGGCCTCGCCGCCGCGCGGTGTTCCGCCGAACAGCCGCAGCCTGGCGTCGGGCAGCCGGCGCCGGACGAGCGCGAACGCGCGGACCAGTGTCTCCAGGTCCTTGATGGGGTCGACCCGACCGGCCCAGCTCAGGGTGGGCCTCTCCGGTTCCGGTCCGGCCGGTGGGAACGCGCTCGGGTCCACGCCGTTGTAGACCGTGCGGATCGCCTCGGGGTCGGCGCCGCCCTGCTCCTCCCACAGCCGGTTGTAGCGGTTGCCCGGGGTGATCAGCGAGGCGCGCCGATACGTTTCCTCGGCCAGCAGCCGGAAGAAGCCCAGGACGACCGCCTTGACCGGCCAGCGGTACGGGGCGGTGCGGTATCCGAGGTAGCGCTCGCGCAGGTAGACGCCGTGCTCGGTCAGCAGCAGGGGCACACCGTGCCGTTCGAGCGCGGCCAGTCCGGGCAGTACGGCCACGCCGCCGCTGACCGCGTGGGCCACCCCGTGCTCCGGCAGGGGCGTGGCCAGCGGGCGCAGCGCGTGCTCCAGCAGCGCGGTCGCGGTGAGCGCGTCGTGCAGGGTGGGCCGGGCCTCGCGGACCGCCAGCCCCGGGCGGTTCCACACGGAGGTGAGCACCGCGGTCGCGCGGTCGCCGCGCAGGAACGGGCCGAGCAGCCCGTCGGCCGCGGCCGCGGCCATGACGTACAGGGCGGGGCCGAACCCGTCCTCGGCGCACGGGTCGAGCAGCGCGGTGACGAACCGCTCGTAGGCGGCGGTCAGTTGGTTGCGGCGGCGGCCGCGGGGCGGGCGGCCCGCGGGTGCGGGTCCCCACATGGGGACCGACACGACCCGGGACACCTGCTCCGGGATGTCCCAGACGAGGGGTTCACGTCCGGTTCCGGTGACGGCGATGACGTCGAAGTCGATGTCGGGCATCCCGTCGACGAGTTGGTCGCACCAGACGCTCACGCCGCCGTGACTGTGCGGGTACGTGCCTTCGGTGAGCAGGGTGACGCGCGTCGCGCCGGGGCGTCGCGCGCCGTGGGGAACGTGCATCGGTGTGCTCCACGGGCGAGGTGTGGGGTGGGAGGTGGCCGGTCCGGGCCGCCGGGACCGGCGGGGCGGTGCGCCGGTCAGCGGTCGGCCGGTTCCGGCGTGTAGGGCACGGGTTCGCGTACGCCGGCCGGTACCCGGGTGCGTGGCGCCGAGCGGGTCGCGCTGCTCTGCCCGGGCGACTCCTCCGTGGCGGCGGGCGGGGTGGCGGAGGCGGGCAGGTCGAACGTCAGCGGTGTCCCCGCGGAGGTCGTCCAGCCGGACAGCCCGCCCGCGTAGGCACTGCCGAACCCGGAGCCGGCGCGGGAGGTGCCGGTCGGCATGGTCGCGGGAACGGCGACGCCGGCGGGTGCCTCGACGGTCACCGTGTCGCCGACACGGTGGGCGGTGACCTGGCCGGCGGCCACGGCGGCCTTCCAGGCGGCACGCCGCTTCAGTTCGGCGCCGATGTCCTTCTGCCGCAGGTTCACCACGGGGGTGCTGTCCGCGAAGAGGCCGGCGTACCCGTCGAGGATGCCGTCCAGGACCGGGTAGGCGATGCGGTCCTCGGCCAGGTTCGACTGGTGGATGAAGTGCGGCTTGGGGTCGTTGGCGAGGACGTGCCCGAGGCCGATGCGGGTCTCCAGCGGCACGATGTGGTCGGCGTAGCCGGTGGCCGTGTCGAGCGGCGCGGGCAGGCAGGTGGACGTGTCCGGGTGGTCCTCGCAGATGCCGCTGCCGCCCTGGGCGCGGCCGGTGTAGATCCAGTTGTACTCGTCGACCTGCTCGGCGGCACGTCCGGCGTTGTAGAAGACGTTCATCGGGTACCGCGGAACGGTCGTGGCCGGGCCGACCTGGCGCTGCTGGGGCTCACGGGAGTTGTCGGACCCGAGCCAGGTGATTCCGTTGTCGGCCAGCGCGGGTGCCAGGTTGGGGTTGTCCGCGGACTGCTGCGGGAGCACTTGGAGGCCGGAGTGCTCGCCGGTCACCAACTCGCCGTTCTCCAGGGGGAGTGCGTTGGTCTGGCCCCAGACGCGGTTGGTGGCGATCTCGTCCGAGATGGTGTTGCGGCCGACCCACTTGGTGCTGCCGTCGGCGTTGGTGGCGCACCGCCAGGGGACCACCGTGGTGTCCTGCTCGCAGCCCAGGAACGGGTGCGAGTACGTGTGGTTGATCCAGCGGAACTGCGCGCGCTCGGCGATGAACCTGTCGGCGAGCGGGTCGGCGCCGTTGTTGTCCTGGCGGTGGTCGACGCTGCCGGCACCGTTGTAGGCCAGGTCGAGGGTGAAGTCCTGTCTGTCCTGCCAGGCGGTCGCGTGGTCGACGTCCGCCGGAGTCATCCTGATCGGGTCCGGTGTGCCCTCGCCCTGCGGGCAGTCGACGTCGCCCGGTGTGCAGTTGAGCTCCGTGTCCCAGCGGTCGTCGCCGGCGAAGACGTCGTCGACGTGCACGGCGAAGTAGTTGTGCGAGGCGCCGAGGTGGACGCCGCCCGTCATCCACTCGACGATGCCGCGCGCCAGCAGTCGGAACTGCTGCTGGTACTGGTTGTAGACGAACGTGACGACGAGTTCGCGCCGTCCGTCGTGCCGGTACTCGCCGACGAGTGATCCGCGTGCGGACTGTCCTGGGATGGCGGCGTCGACGTACGGGGTGAAGTCGGCTCCCGCGACCGGCGTCGACAGGTAGGCGTAACTCTCGCCCACGGTGGGCGAGTTGTCCTCGAAGGGGACGGCGCCGTCCAGGTAGCCGAACGGTCCGGCCCGGCCGGCCGGGGTGACCTGGGCCCGGACGCCGTCGAGGCTTCCGGAGTAGCCCCCGTACACCGGGTACTGGAGACCGGCCTCCGGACGCGCGTAGGTGTAGGCGTCGACCTGCGGGACCGCGAAGGCCTGCTCGTAGTCCACCAGGGCGGCCATCTCGGTGGAGTCCGCCGGGAACGGGTTGTCGTTGGGCAGCACGACGGCCTGGAACCTGCCGCGCGGTGTGCCGTCCGCGGTGTCCGCGAGGAAGTCGCCGTCGATCACGGGCCGGTCGGACCGCAGCAGGTCGACCTCCGTGTACGGGGTGCCCGCCGTTTCCAGTTCGGCTGCGATGGCGTCGGTGGCCGGGCCGCCGTCGCTCACGACCAGGACCCGCAGGTCGATGCGAGGTGTGGTGGTGTCGGCGTGCGCCGTCGTGGCCGGTAGGCCGAGTGCGGCGATGAGCGCGCCCACAGCGAGCGCGATCGTGCCTCTGGTCCGCTTCATGCGGTGAAGTCCCCTCCCCGGGCAGGGGTGAGCACTGCTCCAGTGGAGCGGACGCACCCCCTCGCGTGACGCCGTCGCCCCCCTCAGACGTAGGTCGTCAACGCTTCGTCGCGTCACATAGTGAGGTCTCTGTGTAGTTTTCGTGCGCCTGCTGCGAAACATGACGGAAAAGAGCAGGCATCCATTTGGTCGGAAACGGGTCTGGTACGGCCATCGGACGATCTCGGGAGTCGTCCGGCGGGATCCCCCCAATGGGCTGGATTACTGGCTCCTGCCCGGGCTGCGGGTGATCTGGAACGATATGGTCCGCCGTTTGGCGTGCCAGTGGTCCAGACCGGTGCCCCCGTGGGGCAAGTGATCGGTTTCAGGACACGCGTTTGAGGGGCGAGGTCGCCGGAGGCGGCCGCTCCGCGGAGGCCGGCCGCCCCTCGCGACCCGTCGCGGGCCCGGGGGCCGGTAGCCGCCGAACGCGACTCGGCCCGCGGCGACCGGAGTTGGGGTCGCCGCGGGCCGAGGGTCGTGCACCGGCCCCTGAGCCGATCAGGAGCCGGTCCACGCCGGTTGCCGCCCGGAGGCCCGGGTGCGGTCCCGGGTCAGGCGCAGAGCACGCGGGTCTCGGGGGTGAACACCGGCCCGGCGCTGGTGCTCGTGCTGTCGCTGAACTCGGCGTAGTAGTACGAGTAGAAGCCGATGTTGCCGTTGCAGCCGGAGTCCGCGGCCACCTGGAGCGTGAACGTGACGGTCCTGCTCTGGCCCGGCGGCACGGTGGCGCCGTAGTTGCCGCCCAGGTTGGCAGGACCGGTGCCGGAACAGGGCACGCTGCCGGCGGCGGTCGCCAGGTTGCAGCCCGTGAAGCCGTACTTGAGGTCGGGCCGCTGGGTGGTCAGCCAGGTCGGCTCGATGGTCTGGTACACGAACCAGATGTCGTACGTCCTGTTGTTGGTGATCGTCATGGAGAGGTTCACCGTGCCGCCCGGAGTGGTCGTGGCGGAGTCGGTGGTGAACGTCAGTTCGGCGGGGCCCGGTTCGGCCGCGCTCGCGGTGGGCGCGAGGCCGAACAGCGCGAGGACGAGGGTGAGGATGCCGACGAGGCCGAGGCGTCTGGTGTGTGTGGATCGCATGACCGGGGAGGCTAGGCATCCGGCGAACGCACCGTCTGCCCCCGGCGGCACACGCCGGAAGCGGCGCGGCCGGAAGTGGACGCCGGGCGGAGAGTCCGTGAACGAGCGCTCACGGACGGTGACTTCGTGCATTTATGCATGACAGCGCGAGGTGCCGGGCGTGGCACGGCCGGCGCTTCCTCGGTGTGTCGTTCCGTCCCGCGACGTCGCGCCATTGGCGGATAAGGGGTGCGCCCGGAGCAGCGCGCCGACCGTCGCGGCGCTCGACCACCTGCCGTTGTCGGCCAGTTGTGCGCGTTTCGGCCGGGCGCCCCGCGGGCCGGCGCGGCCGCGGCCTCGGCGCCCGTCGTGCGTCGAGCGGCTGGTCCCGACCGGCCCGTCCGGTGTCGCCGTGCCCCGGGAGCGCCGGTGCGGAGACCGACGTGCCGGACGCGGTGCCGGGGAATCGCGGCGGAGGATGTTTGTTTTCGCATCAACGGCGTACACGGAGGACCAGGAACGGATTTCGAACGGACGGTGGAGGAATTGTGGGAATCATCGCGTGGATTCTGATCGGCCTGCTGGCCGGGGCCATCGCCAAGCTTCTGCTGCCGGGCAAGGACCCGGGCGGCATCATCGTCACCATGCTGATCGGCATCGCGGGAGGCCTGCTGGGCGGCTGGCTGGGCAAGGTCGTCTTCGGCGTCGACTCCATCGACGGCTTCTTCGAACTCTCGACCTGGATCGCCGCCATCGTCGGATCGCTGATCCTGCTGGTGCTCTACCGGGTTGTCACCGGCAACCGCCGCTCGCACGCCTAGAACGTACCGGCCGGGTCGGAGCGGACCCGGCCGCAGGGCGCGGGCGGGCCGTACGCGGGCCCGCCCGTCCGCCGGGCGG
This sequence comes from Streptomyces fructofermentans, assembly GCF_014651055.1. Lineage (GTDB taxonomy): Bacteria > Actinomycetota > Actinomycetes > Streptomycetales > Streptomycetaceae > Streptomyces > Streptomyces fructofermentans. The sequence goes on along the minus strand of NZ_BMWD01000026.1, from coordinate 38 downwards.
CACGTCAGCCGGTGACCATGACCTTGAGCGCGGTGCGC
>NZ_BMWD01000025.1 GCF_014651055.1 Streptomyces fructofermentans | reverse complement strand
CGTTTCCTTGTTCAGGACAACCCTATTGGGCGCCTGTCCGGAAACTTCGTGGCCCCTCAGCCGTACCGCGCCCCGTGTCGTGTGGCCGGGTCTCGCCCTCCGTGCATCCGTGGAAAGAATCCGGGTCACCGCGGGAACTCGGAGGCGGTCCGGACCGACTGCTGAGCAACAGGGGCCTCGCACGGGCCGATGGAGCGGCACCACAGCGCGTCATCGACCATGCGTCGCCCCTCCTGACCGAATGACGGTGCCCCGCGCGCCGCCGACACAGCACGAGGTCACCGCATGACCGTCAATTCCGAAGCGCCCGACCTGCCGGACGCTCCCGCCCTCGCCGACGAGAAGCCGGAAGCCGAACCCGTTGCCGCGCGGCGCCCCAGCGGCTTCGGCGCGCTGCTGACCCGGCTGCACTTCTACGCCGGCGTCCTGGTGGCGCCTTTCCTCCTCGTCGCGGCAGTGACGGGGCTGCTCTACATATTCACCCCGCAATTGGACTCGATCGTCTACGACAAGGAACTCACCGCCGCCCAGACCGGTGTCAGCGCTCAAACTCTGGCGCAGCAGGTGGCTGCCGCGCGGGCGGAGCATCCGGACGGGACCCTGACCGCCGTTCGGCCGGGAAGCGGCGACGACACCACACAGGTGGACTTCGCCCTGCCGGAACTGGGCGAGAAGGCGCACACGGTCTACGTCGATCCGTACACGAGCAAGGTGACGGGCCGGCTGACCACGTGGTACGGCAGCACCCCGCTCATGACGTGGCTGGACGACCTTCACCGCAACCTCCAGTTGGGGACCGTGGGCCGGTACTACTCCGAGTTCGCGGCGAGTTGGCTGTGGGTCCTGGTTCTCGGCGGCCTGGCCCTCTGGTGGCGGCGGCAGCGTGCCAACCGCACAGCCCGGAACCTGCTGCTTCCCGATCGCTCCGCGAAGCGTGGCGTACGGCGCACCCGGAGCTTTCACGCGGTAACAGGCCTGTGGCTCGCGGTTTTGCTGTTGGCCCTTTCCGTAACCGGCCTCACCTGGTCACGCTACGCCGGCGCTCACTTCGGCCAAGCGCTGGACTCGCTGCGCTCCGGAACGCCCTCGGTGTCCACCTCGCTGGCCGATCCCCCCGCCGGCGCCTCGGGCGGTCACCACCACGAGGGTGCGCAGGACGACAGCACTGCGGAGAAGGTCGATCCGAGCGCCATCGACGGCGTGCTGGAGACCGCGCGCCGTGACGGTATCGGCGGGCCCGTGGAAATCGGCGTACCGCAGGACCACGACACCGCCTGGACCGTTTCCCAGACGCGCGATCTGTGGCCGGTCGGCCGGGACAGCGTCGCCGTCGACTCCTCCACCAACAAGGTCGTCGACCATGTGGACTTCGCCGACTGGCCGGTGCTGGCGAAGCTGACACGCTGGGGTATCGGCCTGCACATGGGCACCCTGTTCGGGATCGTCAACCAGGTGCTGCTCGCCCTGCTGGCCGTCGGTCTGATCTGCGCGATCTTCTGGGGCTACCGCATGTGGTGGCAGCGCCGCCCCACCCGGTCCGACCGCCGCACCCCGTTCGGTACCCCACCGGCCCGCGGGACCTGGCGCAGTCTTCCCCCCTTGGAGACCGCCGTCGGTGTCCTGCTGGTGGTGGCGGTCGGCTGGGCCCTTCCGCTCTTCGGGATCCCACTGGCCGCATTCCTGGCCATCGACCTCACCATCGGCATCATCAAGCGTCGACGTACCACCGCACCGCCGCCCGCCGAGACCCTCTCAGGTCACTGAACGGGTCGACCTCTGCTGTCACGACCACGGCTTCGACGGTGGTGCCGCACCGGCGGCGGCCGCCTGCAGAGTTGCAGCCTGCCCTGGCGGCCGCCGTCGGTTGAGCCGCATGCGGCCGCCTGCGGCCGTCGTCGACGCCGGCCCGCGACCATCCCCGCAAGTGCGGGAGCAGGCGGTGGTCGGCCAGGCGGTCGTCCTCGTCTCGGGACGTCGCCGCGAATCCGGGGAGCAGACTGACCGACCTGGTCGCCTCCGCCCCCGGGCGAAGGCCCATGGGGCGCGCCGAGGCGGCCTTCTTCTGGAGGTCTGTCGCGGTGGGGCATGTTGAGGATCGCCAGGCATCCTCGGCGTACTGCACAGTGGGGTGGATGGGAAAGACTTGGTCCAGGCCGACGATGCGGATGATCCGGCCGACGCGTTCGGGGACCATGGCCAGGGCGATGGCTGCGTCGGTGGCCGGGGCGAGATTGCGCGCGGCGATCAGGACACTGAGGCCGCTGGAGTAGCAGAAGGTGATGGCCGCGAGGTCGAGGACGAGCCGCTGCTTCGGGCGCAGGTCGAGCGCGAGGAGTGCGTCGTGGGCCTGGGGAGCGGTGCGGTGGTCAAGTTCCCCAGCGAGTTCCATGACGGTGCCGGCGGCGGTGTTGCGGGTGCGCAGGCAAGTGCTGGGTCACTGCTGCTCTTCACTGAGAGGTCGGGGCACGAGGATGGCGAGTCGAGGACCGCGTCGTCCACGCCGGTGCCGAAGGCGTCGAGCAGGGCGCGGACCGCGTGGACGGCGATGGACGCCGTGGTGGGGGCGAGGCTGCGGGCGAGGCCGAAGAGGGTGTCGTCCCCGTACCGGTCCTCGCCGCCGGCAGCAGTGGCGTGTGCTTCGGCGAGGCCGTTGGTGTGCAGCAACACAATGTCGCCGGTGGTGAGCAGGTAGTCGCCGGTGCCGTCGGAAGCGGACGGGCGGGCGCTTGGCCGCGGGCGGTGATCGCTTCCTCTTGTGCCAGGGCAGCCCGGAGAGGCGCAGTAGGCGGCCCGATCCCGGTCGACCGCGCCCGGCGGCCGGCGGCCGGGCAGCAAGCACTACGTCGTCCAGGTGGCCGCTCGGGCTCGGCCACCGCTACTCGCTCACCTCTCCGTCACTCCCAGTCCGCCAGGTAGAAGATCTCCAGTTGGCCGCACCCCTCGTCCACGTCTGACAGGTCGCGCGCCAGCATCTGCAACAGCGTCACGGACCGGACGAAACCGTGCGTCTGGGCACGGAGAAAGGCGTCACTGGAGGAGAAGACGAGGGCGATCCTGAACGCCGCTCGTCCTCCTTGCTCGAAGAGCACGTCTCGCAATGCGTCCCAGTTTTTTCCGTAGTAATCCGGAGCGGAGAAGGAACGTCCGAGCATGACAAGCAGTTCACGTTCCGTGGTGATTCCCGAGAGGTCCACCTCCTGCACATCAAAACCCGCTCGGGCCATCTCCTCAACCACCTCGCGACGACGCCTCTCGTGCACAAAATATGGGTCAAGAGGGAGACCCGAAATAACGTCGCCCGGGTCCACCCAGGACTCCCAGAACTCGCTCACGTTGTCACCTGACCTGGATCACCGTTTCGTAGTGGCTCGGTGGCATAGTAATCCTCGCCCACGATGGCGTGTCGACGCCGGCGTCGGCCGCACCGAGGGCGAGTTGCTTGGCCAGGACGTCGCCGACAGCAATGACGATGTCCACGCCGAGTCTGCCCGTCTCCTGGCCGATGTCCCGGTGGGCTTGCGCCGCGGTGTCGCCCAGCTCCAGCATCTCGCCGAGTACAGCGATCCGCCGGGTGCCCGGCTCCTTCTCACCGATCCCGTCATCACTCACCCAGAATCACTCCCCGCCCCGCGTAAAAAGCGCCGAGCCGATCCCACGTCACCTCTGCGGCCTTCTGCGAACGCCCGGGAAGACCCGAAGGATGCGCCCGGCGAGCTGCCGCCGCTCGCCGACGAACGGCCCGCGTGGACCGAAGCCGACTTCCGGCTGACCCAAGAGGACGTCGAAGACCTCGAACAGCCGGACCTGGCGGAGAACACCCTCACCAACCGCGACTCCACGGTCCGGGCGTTCGAGGCCTGGTGCGCGCAGCAGACGCCGCCGCTCCTCGCGCACCCGTGCACGACCCGGACGTACACCTCGTACGCCCTGCACCTGATCCGCAGGGGCAAGGCCGGGGAGTTCAAGCCGGACACGGTCAAGCAGTACCTCTCGCGCATCTACAACTGGCAGCCGGTGGGCATGCGCCCCGACCGCTCCCGCGCACAGGGCCGGGTCCAGGCCTGGCGCAACACGTGGGTCAAGGCCGGCGGGGCGGTCGACCGGGCTGCGGCCGTCACGCTCCCGTACAACCTGCGGATCATCGCAGCGATCGACGAGGACACCCCCATCGGCAAGCGGGACGCGTTCCTCGCCGCCCTGGCGTACGTCAACCTGCACCGGGAGATGGAGCTCGCCGATCAGCTCGTTGGCCGGGTCCGCGTCCACGACACGGGCCTCTACGTCATCACGGCCACGTCCAAGACCGACCAGACCGGCAAGGGATCCGGACGCTTCATCCGGGACCCGGAAGACCTCCAACTCGTCCGCCGGGCCCGCGCGTGGCTCGACGTCCTGCGCGAGCTCGGCGCGGACCGCCCCACCGATCCCCTGTTCCGGGCCTTGACGGTGAAAGGCGCCCTGCGCTCGTACCCGGAGGGCCGCAAGCGCGGGACGAAGATGCGCCCCGGCTCCCTGAACGAGCGGTTCCAACTCCTCGCCGAGCAGGCCGGGGTGCCGTACATCGACGGGCAGCGGGTCCGCTCGCACTCGTGGCGAGCAGGGGCGAACACCAACATGATCGCGGCGGGTGTCCCGCTCAAGGAGCGCAACACAGCCGGCCGGTGGGCGGACGGCTCGCACACCGCTGACACCGTGTACGACCGTACTCACGGGCTCGGGGACAAGGACCCGCTCGCCGCGGTGCCCCTGTACGGCGGCCCTGCCCACGCGGCAGTAGCGGAAGCCCGCGGCCCGGCCTCCACGGGCAGGGACGCGGGCTAGCTGCCAGCCCAGTAGTCCTTGAGCATCTCGCCCGGCCACCCCGGCTCGCGCACATCGCCCCGGGGCCCCATCTCCGGAAAGTAGGGAGCCAGGTCGTAGATGGGGGTGCCGTCCACGGCGTCCATATCGGTGACATGGAGGTCCAGTCCGTCGACCTTGATGAGCCTCGGGAAGCTCGTCGCGAGCTGGTTCGGCCGCCGGTGGTTGCGGTGCGCGAACGTCCCGGAAGGCGCCCACCGCGGGTCGTTACGCGGGCTGCGCGCGTGCAAGGCGACATCGTCGGGGGACGCTTTGCTGAAGTGCCAGGTAACGACCAGGTGGGAGAACTCTTCAAGGCCCTGGACGACTTCGAGGGGAAAGCCGGCGTCGAGCCGGATGATGCAGTGGACGCCGCCCCAGTAGTCGTCTGCGACTTCCGTGCGGCCTCCGACAACCGCGCCGATGGGTTCGATCTGCATCATGGCGTTCCCCTCGATCCTGGTGACGTGATCAATCTACGGTGCGCAGGTAGTCGGCTGCCCGCGTTTCGAGTTCGGCGGCGACAGGGATGCCGCGGCGCCGATACGGGGTGAGAAGCTGCCGCATCTCCACCACGCGCTGTCGGGCGCGACCGGAGTAGATCCCGTCTTCCATCGCATCAAGGGCCCGCGCCCATGTCGCGCACGCCTCCTCGACGTTGCCCGCGGATATCTGGGTGGCCCCCAGGTACCCGAGCGTCACGGCGTGCGTCCGTTTGAAGGCCGGGCCGCGGGTTCGGACGCTGCGCCCGAACTGGCCGACCGCGCCCCTCTTGTCCTTCAGGTCACGTAGCGCACAGGCCGTCTCGTGGGCCAGCGACGCCTCCCCGAAGAAGAACGTGCGGTCCGGCTCTTCGATGCCCTCGTGTGCGCTGCGCAAGTCGTCCTCGGCGCGCAGCAACATCTTCGCGGCGGGCTGCTCCTGGCCGGTCGCGGCGAGAGAGCGCGCGTGGACGACGCCCAGCAGGGCCCGCTCGCGCGGGGTCGCCGACTGGTACCGCTGGCTGGCGAGCGACGCCGTGGAAAGCTCCAGTGCTTTGTGGGGCAAGCTCAGGTCGAGCGCCTGGTGCGCCATGGCGCGCAGGATGTGCCCGGACAGGGGGGCGTCGCCTGCGCGGGCGGCGAGCTTCAGGCCCAGAGCAAAGTAGGGCTCGGCGAGTTCGTGTTCGCCGTTGTCGAATGCCATCCAGCCGACGAGGTAGGCGGCTTCGCCCGCGGCGGAGTACATGGCTCGGCGGACCTGGTCGTTCGGGAAGGAGCCGACCAGGTAGCGGTTGACGTCGGAGTGCAGGTACTCCACGAGTGCGGTCCGGCCGGCGCCGCCGCCGCGCCGCTGGTCGATGCGTGAGAACGCGAGCGTCATCTCACGCACGCTCTCTACGTCGCCGCGGCCGACCCGCTGCCCCTTCCGCTGGTCCTGTGTCGGTTCCTGCGCCATCTCGGCCCACCAGGCGTCGGCAGGTAGCGCCAGGGCTGTCACCGAGTACACGCCGCCACGGAGCAGGCTGCGCCGGTTCGGATCCAAGTCGGTGCTCCCCAGGTCGTTCAGCGCGATCACAGGATCGACGCTCCAGTCCAACGCCCCTTGCGCTGGCGAGGCGGGCGCTGCGAACCCGGCTTCGGCCGGTGTGACGACACGCTTCAGGCAGCGGGACAGCGCCTCGCACATGATTATGGGCGCGCGTCCGGACGGCTGATGACCGGCCACCCAGTGCTGGACGTGCTGCCGGGTGAGGCTGGTGTACTCCGTCGCGCTGTTCTCGTGCGCGACCCGCACGAAGGCGCTGGCGGCCTGAGCCCGTGACCAGCCAGCTTCCCGCAGTAAGGCGTCGAACCGTTCATTCCGATTGCGCGCCATGATGATCCCCCGCCGCACTGATGATCTTGAGTCACGTTTGTCAACCTGGATCGCGGTACTCCCGCGGTATGGCCAACCTATGACCCAACTGCCCAACAGGTGAGGCCAACTGGCGCAATGCTCCCACCCCCGGGGAACAGGCGTCACCCGGCCGTGAAGACGATCTTGAGTCACGTTTGGCAGCCGCACCGCCCCCGACCGGTACCCACGGGAGCGCAATGACGGTTCGCTTTACGTAATCACCCAGTGACTCGTCCAGTGGTCCCGACTGCCGAACCGCCCACCCCCGGTGGGCCTGCACGGGAACGGACGGAACCCCCGTCGTAAAGCAGGGAGCCACCCCCCGTGAACTCGCCTAAGCCCCGCACAACCGCACCCGCAGAAGGGGAATCCGCACCCCCGCGTGCGAGCACGGCCGTACTCCTGCCGCTCGTGGAGAAGAACCCCCGCTTCCTTCAGTTCTGGCCGCTCACCGCAACCGTGCACGCGGGCCCGAACGCCCGGCTGCGTATGCGCCCGTGGCTCACAATGTCCCGCTGGCCCGGCAACATCGACCAGGCCGCGCGCGTCGCCGACAAGCTCGTCGACAACGCCGTCAAGCACGGCAAGCCCCTCCAGGGCGGCTACGTGCACCTGCGGGTCTTCGGACTCCCGGAGACCGACGAGTTGGCCATTGAGGTGGAGGACGGGCTCCCCGAGTTCCCCGGGTTCGAGGAGGCCGCCGCCCAGAGCGGTGAGGTGCAGGGGCGGCCGAAGGGGCTGTGGTGGGTGGCCCAGTACCGGGGCCGGCTGTGCTGGGGCACCCGTGTGGACGACGACGGCCAGATCGTCGGCAAGACCGTGCAGGCACTGCTCCCCGCGACCTGGGACGGCTCGGTATGACACACGCCCCGCTGCCCCACCGGGCAGGCAACCCCCGCGGCCCGGCTTCGGCCGGCGCCGTCGACTTCCTCGAACGCGGCGAGCACATTGCGGCCGACGAGGTCGCGCCGGACATGAGTGGCCTGGCCGCACGCGTGCGGAACCTGATGGACCTCCAGCACGGTCGCCCACTCCGATTACCGCTGGGCGGCCGGTTCTTCGACGCCGTGGTCACCGCCGCCGGGCCCGAAGGCCGCGCCGTCGTCGAACTGCTCGACGAGATCCAGCACGTTCCCGGCCACCGGCCCGACGCCTGCGGCCCGGTGATCGAAGACCCCGAACGACAGTGGCTCATCTGGCTCGTCCCCCCGGGCACACACGCCACGTGGGGGCCCCACCGGTACGGCAGCTGCCTGGGCGCCCCGTACGAACTCGCGCTGCCGCCCATGCGGCAGACGGAGCCTCCGGGCCCGTACTGGCTGCGCCCGTGCCGCGGTGACCGCCTTGTCCCTACGTGGCCCCTCGCCGACTTCCTGGACCGGTTCCAGCCCGGCCCCATCCCGCACGAACAGCTCCTCGGCACGTTCCTGCGCACCATCACCTGATCCCGCTCCCGTACAACCCGCCCCGTTGAGAAAGCCGAAGCGACCTGGAGGCCCTGTGCACGCCCTGATCGCGAGCCCGTTCCTTGACGAGCATCTGATCGTCCGCCCCGGAGACGACGCAGGGGTCCAGATCCCTCTTGCCCGCTACGTGGAGGTGAAGCGGGCCGCGGACGACGGCCAGCTCCCCCCAGACTGGCTGGTCGACGCCGCTCGCCAAGCCTGGTCGCTCGACATAGCCGGGCAGCCCTTGGCCGACACCGTGCTCGTACGGATTCCGAGCCCCTACGGATACGCCCGCGCCTCGTGGGAGATCAACAAGGGCTGTGACTACGACTGCCCCCACTGCTACCTCGGGCTGAAACGGTTCGAGGGAGTGCCGTGGGACGACAAGGTCCGGCTGCTCGACATCATGCGCGACGCCGGCGTGCTCTGGCTCCAGATCACAGGTGGCGAACCGCTGATCGACCGCGAGTTCCCCGAGGCGTACTCGCACGCCTTCGACCTCGGGCTCATGCTGACCATCTCGACGAACGGCTCGCAGCTCCACAAGCCGAAGATCCTGGACACACTCACCGAGCGGCCGCCCCACCACCTGTCGCTCAGCGTCTACGGCGCGACGCCGGAGACCTACGACGGATTCACCCGCAACCGGGGCGCGTTCGGCCGGTTCGTCCGCGGGCTCGACGCCGCCCGCGAGGCAGGCCTACGGCTGCAACTGAACATCGTCCTGACCAAGGACAACGCCGCCGAGTTCGACGCGATGGAGCGCCTGGCCGAGCCCTACGGCCAAGTGTTCGTCTTCACGAACATGTCGCCCACCATCGACGGCGACTCGACGCCCATCCCGGAGCAGGCCGCCAAGTACCTGCGCAAGCGGAAGCCGTTCGCCGGCTGCAACGCCGGACACACCTTCTTCCACGCCGACCCGTTCGGCCACGCCTCCATCTGCAAGATCGGCCGCGACCCCCACATCCCGCTGATGGAGGAAGGCATCGAGGGACTCAAACGCCTCGGCGGCATCGCCGACGGCCTACAACTTCGCACCGGTGGCTGCGCAGGCTGCGCGTTCGGCCAGAAGGACGCCGACGGCAATCCGGGCGGATGCACCACGTGCCGCCCCATGGCCAGGCTCTACCAGGAGGCGAAGGCACCACGAAACATGTACTGCCAGCATCCCGAACCCGTGAGGTGACCCATGGCAACTGCCACTGAGCCCAGCACCACGGAAGCGATCCCGTCCCGAACGGCCGGGCCCGTTCCGGTCGCGATCACCGGCCGCCCGGCCGCCAGCCCGGTCCCGGTTGCGATCACGTCCAGGCCGATCGCTGACGACGAAGTCCGGATCACGCCGCAGATCGGCACCTTCTCTGAGAGCCTCGGCTGCTCCTGCCAGGCCGACGACGACCAGCCCTACTAGACCGACACGCGCCGCGAGCCGCCCTCACCCGCCTAGGGTCGGGGGCGGCTCGTCCGCCCACCCCCAGGAACCACATGCCTGTCGACCGCATCCACTGGACCGACCTCCCCGCAGCAGCCCGCACCGCCGTCGAAGCTCACACGGGTCCCGTCCTCAGCGCGGTGACCGCCCAGGGCGGAGTGAACTCCGGCATCGCCGCCACTCTCCGCACCGCTGCGACGACCCTGTTCGTCAAGGGTGTGCCCGCAGACCACCCGCAGGTACGAACCCAGCAGCGCGAGGCAGCGATCAACCCGTACCTGCCCGACGCGTGCCCCCGCCTGCTCTGGCACGTGAACGCCGGCGGCTGGGACCTGATCGGTTACCAGCAGCTCGCCGGCCGACACGCCGACTACGCCCCCGGCTCCCCGGACCTTCCCCTCGTCGCCCGAGCGGTGGCCGAGCTCCAGACCACACGCTGGCCCGACATCGAACTGAAGCGCGCCGAGCAGCGCTGGGGGTCCTACGCCCCTGCCTCGGATGTCAGCGTGCTCGCCGGTGACACGCTCCTGCACACCGATCTCGCACCCCACAACGTGCTGATCACCAACCGCGCGCACATTGTCGACTGGGCGTGGCCCACCCGCGGCGCAGCCTGGATCGACCCGGCCGTGCTCATCCTGCGGCTCATGGAAGCCGGACACAGCGCACAGGATGCCGACACCTGGGCGCGCACGCAGTTCGCCTCCTGGGCGGCCGCCCCCGCCACCGCGGTGATGGTCTTCTCCCAGGCCAACGCGACCACCTGGGAAGAGATCGCCCGCGCCGATCCGCAGGCATGGAAGAAGACCATGGCCCAACACGCCCATGACTGGGTGAACTACTGGAGCAGCCGCACATCCTGATCGGCTGCTCCCCCCGCACGGCCCCGCTCATCCGCACCCCCCGAGGCGGATGGGCGGGGCTTCCCCATGCCATCCGGCACCTCATTTCACGGCACCTGTAACGCACAGCGGGGTCACTACGTCCATATGACATCGCGGCGTTGACGCTGGGGGGCCACTGCGGTAACGGAGGGCTTTGTACGTGACAACAACGATCGTGCGTGACCAGTTGGAGCTTGAGCTCTTCGCGAACCTGTTCGACAGGCCGCTGGATGCGCCGCCGCCGGCCGCTCCCGCACCGGTGGAAGTCGACACCCGCGCGCACGTGTGGATCGTCGCAGCGGAGATCAAGGTGGAAGCCCGCATCGCGAAGGCGGCCGACTTCCGCGGCTCGTTCACCGCCGCGCCCGGCACCCGCATCGACGCACTTGAGGTCTACTGCCGCGGCTGCCGCCGACCGTTCGAGGATGTGTCCGGCCAGGACTGCGAAGCGCTCGTCGACAACCGGCACCTCATCGGCGGCGACCAGTCGGTGCGCGCCAAGCGGAAGGTCCCCGAGCCGCCCCCGAACGCCAAGCTCGTCCCCGGCGGCACCATCCAGCGGCGCGGCATCAGCGCCTACCTCTCCGGCATCTCCCGCCCCGCACGATAGGAACTACCCCCATGCGCATCTTCCTCGCCGGTCTCGCCTGCGGTGCCGCCTCCGGCGGCCTCACCTACCACCACTCGGGCGGTGACGGCACCGCGGCCGCCGTCCTCGTCGCCGTGCTGGCGTGGGTCGGCATCTGCTACGCGGTGATCGACCTGAGCGACTAGCCCGCGACGCAAACCCGCGGACCTTCCTACGGTCCGCGGCGTGAATCCTCCAACGCAGCCCCAACCGCTCCCCAGCCATCGGGCACCGCGGCGTCGCATCGCCCGCGACCTGATCGGCCTCCTCCTGGCCGACGTCGGGACGGTCGGCCTGCTGGGAGCCCTCTTCGCAGGGTCGCCGCCCCTGGCCCTGTTCGTGATCGGGCTGGTCGCCGCGACAGCCGGTGGAGCCGTGCTCTACACCGAGCCGGCCGTGCCGCACGCACTGCGGCTCGTCGGCGGCTACGGCAGCCTCGCCGTGGGCCTGGCCCTGATCGCCGCCGTGGCCTACTCCCTGAACCCCTGGACCCTGCTGTTCGGCGTGCTCCTGGCCGTCGCGGCATGGGTGAGCGGCGAGGGGGCATGACATGGCCAAACGCCGCTGGTTCCCCGCGCTGCGCTCCCTGATCACCCCGGGCCCGCAGCCGGACGAGACGAAAACGATCAACTCGGCTGGTGGCTACACCAGCAGGCCGCGCGGACGGCTGGGACCTCGGCCGGGTCGTGACCGAGGGCTACGAGCGCGTGGTCTGGGTCTACAAGGCCATCGACACGATGGGCAAGCACGCCGCCCGCCTGCCACTGGAGATCGGCCGCGGTCTCACCGACGACGGCGAGTTCGAGGAGGTCATCGAGGACCACCCGCTCCTGCGCCTCCTCAACGGGAAGAAGGCGAACCCGCTTGAGTCGGACGCCCAGTTCCGCAAGCAGTTGTCGGCGCAGACCCTCCTGTCCAAGCGGGGCAAGTTCTGCGAGGTGACCCGTTCCAATCGCGGCACCATCACCCGACTCGACCTCCTCCCGCCGGACCGGGTCCTGCCCATCCCCGACCAACGCGGCGAGTACATCAAGCACCGCGAGTTCACGACCCTGTACGGGCACATCCGCGAGCTCGACCCCGAGCGGGTCATCTGGGTTCGCGAACCCCACCCGACCGATCCGTTCTCCGGGCAGACCCCGCTGGAAGCGGCGGGCATCAGCATCGAGCTCGACCACCTGTCCCGCCTGGACAACGTGGCGTTCATCACGAACGACTCACGCCCGGGCGGCATCGTCGCCGTCGACACCGCAGACCAGCCAGGTCTCCGGGGGCGGTCGGCCCGTGAGTGGACGCCGGACTCTCTGGTTCAAGACCTCGTCAGGGGCAACCCGTTGATCAGGACCCGCTCCGCACCCTACCGCCGGAGTCCGCGTCCGCCCTACCCTCTGCCTTTGTCCCTGCTGGGACGTCTGCCCTTTGCCTTCTCCCTGCGCCTGCCCGGCGCCTGTACCGGGCGCCCCTGCCAGTCGATGCTGTCGTCGTCCGACAGGCTCGCCCCGTACGAGAGCGCATGCTGGATCACCAGCGACAACTGGCGCTTGGACTCTGCCGAGGGAAGCTCGCTCTGCCACGGGCAGAGCGAGTACCAGCCCTGGCCCGCATCCGTCAGGGGCGGGCGGGAAGCTGCGGGCTCCAAGGGCTCCGCTGGCGCTTCAGGTAGGCGCACCAGCAGCACGTCCATCCCCCAGGCGACGACCGCGGCGATGCCCTTGCCCGCAAGCACCGGCACCCCGAACGTCAGCAGGACCGGCCACTGGGGAGCAAGGTCCCCAAGCCTCTCGATCAGATCCGGGTGAGTGTGCAGCTCCCACCCCTCATGGACATGGGCACCGCGCTTCTGCGGAACGCCCTGCTCCCGCAGCAGGTCCAGCAACGCCGTGTTCTGAGGCAGGTCCGGCAGCCGCGTCATGCCTCGACACGCTACGCGCCATTCAGCAGTGAGGGCAGTGGTGGTGCTCCGCACCAACGCGCCTCCACCTTCCATCCACCCGTCCGTCCAGAACGCCTGAAACGGGCCAGTGCGGCCCGCCTGCATGGGGATAGCCTGCGGGCCCAACCAGGAAGGTGAGTCCGGTGGGCTTCAACGCGGAACGATTGGCGCGTATCGCTGCAATGCGAGAACCCGTGCGGCCCCTGTAGGAAGCAACCTGCGACGAGGATGCGCTCCAGCAGTTCCTCGAAGACACTGCATGCCACGGCGTGGAGGCCGTGCTAGTGACCATGGGCCTGCTGAAATATGATCTTGTCGACGCCCAACGGGCCTTCTTCAACAGCCCCATGCCGCGACACCGAACACGTCTTTCACAACAACGCCCTGGACCTGACGTTGTCAGCGTCCGTGACCGTGCTTGTAGAGCGCATTGCTGGCCCGGAAGCGGATACGGCCACAGCGGTCCCGCTCTTCCTGCGAAGCATCAGGCGGGCAACAGCAATGGCGGGCGATCCATCGAATGTCAGCGGGGTCGAGCCACAGAGGTACCCGCCCGACTGTCTGCTCGCTCTCGGGATCGGTTGGCGTTATGTCAGTCATGCTGGGAGCGTAGCCGTGACCTTCGTGTGCCCGATCGAGCGGGGAACGGGCCCGTGGCATTCATCCTCGAGGTATGCCCCTTTCCACTCAAGTCCTTGAAGTGTGCCGGGCAACGTTTGCTCCGGAGTCGCTTGACCTCGCCCTTCGCACGAGACTTCGCCTCCCTGTACAGAACTGGGGGCCGAGCTCTAAAGGTCGTCACCCGATGACCTCTGTTCCGGTGCCTGACAGGGCTGTCCTGCCCTTCTGGTTGCGGTTCGCCGCTCGCGCTCGGTGCCGACATCGGCTGGAGTCGTTGCCACTGCCCGGATGGGGCGGCGGGAGCACGGATCGTCTATCCGAGGCCGTGCCGCTCGGGATGATCCTTCTTGCGGTGGTTGGCGATGCTGGCAGGGGCACCGCTGTAGTTGCAGTCGGCGCACTTCTCCCACGAGCAGTCCGGATCGGTGACGGCGGCGTGGCGGACTGAGTGGTGTGAGCCGTAGCCGTGGGCGTGAAGCAGTTGAGCCACGGACCCGTCGTACTTGAGGGCCATGAGCGCTGCTTCGGCGATCTTGTCGTGGCCGGCGGCGAAGAACTTGCCGAGTCCGACGTCCCTCCCGCAGCCGCACCAGCATTTGCCGGTCGGGATGAGACGAGGCTTCCCAGTGATTGACATGAATCCAAGATGGCAACCCTTGGATTGAAGTCAAGACATCAACCCAAGGATTCTATCCAAGAGTTACATTTTCGCTCCAGGCCTCCCATCGTGCGCGATCGACCTCAACAGGCGGACCAGGCGGCCCTGTTCAATGGTCTGGCCAATACGGGTCAGGTGGCTGCAGAGCAAGTGGAGACGGGCGCCCGGCGCCGCATGGGCGGCCAACGCCCCCGCGTCAGACAGCAATTCTGAGCCTGGCCCTGGACCTCCCGAAGGTCGGGATCACAACGGCACGATCAGCGAACATGGTTCATCCGACACGATGTCCCTACCTTCGGGCCAACGACCGCCCATGCCGAAAGGTGCATGATCAACGGCTGCTGGTAACACCCCTATGACGCCTCAGTTGCTGCGCGCGCTCGCTCGACGAACCGCGCTTGCCATTCCCGATAGGCGGCCTCTGCTGCGTCGAAGCGGTCGCGGGCGTCCGCGTCCCCGCGGGTGATGTGCCACAGGCACTGGTTCACTTTCTGCGCAGCGTCTTGAACGGCCTGAGCTGCTTCGGCAGTGGCGGCCGGCCCTTCCAGGACAACGACCCGGACGCTTTGGAGGAGTGGTGCGTAGGCTTCTCGTAGTTCAACGCGCAACTCCTCCAGTCGTACCAACTGCCGCTGAGGATCGGGTATCTGGAAAAAGGCGTCCGAGACCCTCCAATACAACTCCGCAGTGTCGTGGGAGCGTTGCATCAGCTCAAGGTAGGCAGCGCGTCGCAATTCCCGCACTCGTCCTCGATGCTGAGCCTCCATCGATGCCTCGGCCTGGACCCGGGCAGCCCGTACGTTCCCCAGGTTCGTCACCCAGCTTGCCAAGACAGCCGTGCCGCCGGTGAATGCCGCGACCCACATCGTGCTGTCCCCCATGGCGATCAGTCTCGGTGAGGTGCAGCGCACTGTCGAGGGCACCTTGCAAGCCGCTCCGTCACTTGGCAGTCAGGCTCAGTTCAAGCAACCTCCCGCCAGGCATCGCAAATGGGCGCGAACCTGCCGGCGACCCGAGCCCGGTCGAGTGCGGTGACACCTGGCAGGGCACCCGGCTCGCGGATCACGGGCTTCAGGTAGTTATCGCGCTCGAGACAGAGTCCGTTGCGGGCACTGAGTCGTTCGTGCGGGTGCCCTCCTCCCGGCCGTCGTGGACCACGAACTCGGAGGCGTTGAGCATGACGCCGGTGGTGCGACCGATCGCGAACTCAGTCGTCTCCGTGATCAAGGAAGAGCTGGGCCAGCCCGGGCAGGCGGGCGTGCATCTCCGACGTGTTGTCGAAGTCGAATCCCTCGCCCATGTCGGTTGGCTCGTGATTGGCTCGCGGTCCGCAGAACCGGTCGTAGTCGTCGTAGAAGGTGCAGTCGTCCTCGGTTTCGTTGATGCGCTCATAGGCGTATGAGGCTGCGTAGTTGACGGTTTCGTTGAACAGCGCCTCGTCGCTGCCTTCGGCCGCCGCAGCGATGACGTCCGGATGCTGGGCGAGAACATCGGGTGCGGTGGCGGCCCGGTCGTACCACTCTCGGCCTTGCGCGATCAGGCCGGCGCGGAAGTCCATGAAGGCGTCGTCGGCGCAGCCTCCACCGATCAGATAGGCGGCAGCCCACAAGTCCCAGCGATAAATCGCCCCGCGGAGCTGATCGAAGCGCTGCTGGTATTCGAGGATCGTCTGCTTCGAGGTCGCCGCGAGCCGCTCGACCAGGGCCGAGGCGAACGCGTCGTCCGGGTTTCCGGAGGTCAAAGCAGCGTCGGTGCGTGCCGTTTCGATGACGGTCCAGAATTCGTCGATGTTCATGGCCGCACCTTCTCACCTGCCCCTGACAGCCGACTCCGGGGACCGGTCGTGACAGTAGGTGTGGAGATCAACGGTCGGCGGCACCCGCCGTTCGATCTGGGCGAGCTTGTCGGGCGCTCCCGGAAGGGCGATCCAGACCAGAGCGGTTCTCCGCCAGGAGCTTGCCTCGCGGGGAGGGGTAGGAGTCGCCGGTCAGGGTGCGGACGGGTCAACGATGCACTGTCACCGCAGCATCAGCGAGACCTCACACCTGAGACGTACCATCGCCTCCGCTGCCTGACCACCGCAGTCGCCGCCCCCGCGATCCGCCGACGTGCGCCCTCCGTGGCAGTTCAGAAGCGTCACTCTCACCGCCGCTGCCCGCAGTCTCGGAATCTGGTCGGCCGTTCTGTCCGCCGTCGAACGCGGAATCCGCCGAGACAGCAACCTCGCCCACGCCGGCCGCGACTGGCTCAGCGCCGCAACCCGAGCGTTCGAAGCGAACCTTCACTCATAGACAGTGGCGGCTTGAAGCGCTCGTGCCAGGAAGGTCCAGTCACCGCTTTCAGGAGGCTCCTTCCCGAAGTTCTGGTACCAGCCCGGCGAGGCATGCACCCATGCCGCCAGAGCCTCAAGGAAACTGTCGAGGGTCTGGTTCTCCCATTCGTGCCCCCTGCGCAGGTAGTCCTCGCGCAGGCCCTCAACGAAGGAGACCAGTTCGTCGCGGCTGCGGACTTCGTCGTCGGGAGTCGGTGAAATGCTCTGAAAGTACCTTGCGCCTCCTTCTGACGTGCGACGTTCCTCCATCAGCAGTAGGACCGGGACCGAGTAGCAGCCGGTACGGCGAAGCCAGGCTGACCGGTGGGCCGTTCACCCTGCCGCCCCCACCGGTTCCACGGCGTGAGGGACATGAGCAGTGCCGCGCAGCCGCAAGAAGACTGACCACACCAGACCGCCACCGCGGAACCTGACACAGCCCAGTCGGCGTGGCTGGAGGTCAGTGCACGTCAGACGGAAGTCGTGCGGGCCTGGACGAAAGACGGATGCCCGACCGCCGAATGCCCCTCTAGCGTCGGCTGGACCGAGACCGCCCACCGTCTGCGTCGACAGGAGCCGAACGCATGCTGACTGTCCGAGGCATCTCCTACCTGATCGGCGAGGCGAGCACCGATGACGTGCGGCGGGACCTGGAGATCATCGCCCGGGATCTGCACTGCACCACGGTGATGCTCGTCGGGGATGGCAAGCGGTTGATCGATGCCGCCCGCACCGCCCTCGAGACCGGTCTCGGCGTGTACATCCGGCCCCACGTTCCCGAGTTGCCTCAGCCGAAGCTGCTGGAGCACTTGGACGCCATCGCCGAGGCGGCGGAAGAACTTCGCCGGGAGCACCCGGACCGGGTAACGCTCCTGGTCGGCAGCGAGTTCTCCCACACCGTGCCCGGAATCGTTCCCGGACCTCGGTCCTTCCTGCGCCTGAAGCTCATCGTGCGTTTCCGCCGCGTGCTGCGGCGCAGGATCGACCGGCGGCTCCACAGGCTGCTCACCATCGCCGTGATCACCGCGCGGCGTCGCTTCGGCGGTCCGGTCACCTACTCCGCGGCCGCGTGGGAGCACGTCGACTGGTCGCTGTTCGACCTGGTCGGAGTCAGCCTCTACCGCTCCGGCCGCAACCAGGCCACCTACACGGACCGCCTGCGCAGCCTGGTTCGCGATCATGACAGGCCCGTGGTCATCACCGAGTTCGGGTGTGGTGCCTTCACCGGAGCCGACCGCCGGGGAGCCGGTTCCTTCTGGATCGTCAACTGGTTCGCCGTGCCCCCGCGCATCCGCGGCGACTATCCCCGTGATGAGGACGTCCAGGCCCGCTACCTCGGTGAACTCATCGACCAGTACGACGCGGAGGGCGTGCACGGCTGCTTCGTGTTCACCTACGCCATGCCCGACTTCCCGCATCACGACGATCCGTGTCTCGACCTCGACAAGGCCGGCTTCGGGGTCGTGGCGGTGACCGGCGACGGTACGTGCAAGCCCAAACGGGCGTTCCACGAAGTCGCGCGGCGCTACGGCGACATGGCCGTGGAGGAATGACCGAGTGAAATCCGAACCTTCCAGCTTCATCGCCACACGGTCCGCGGCATCACTACGTAGCGCGGGTCAGAGAATCGACGTCTGCAATGGAGTGCAGCGGCCTCGGCTCATCACCGTGCCTACGACGGTGCTGCGCTTCTTCGCAGATCCGCGGCGATCCGGGGGCGCGGACGTCCTCATGGACTCGCAGGTCGCCGAGCCCGTGGCCGGCTCGTTAAAGCCGGAGGCAGATGGCGGACACTCTCGCCGCTGGGGTCTTCTCCGGCCTCGCTTCCGAAGCCACAGCTGGCGGGGCAGGCGGACGCTGAGCGCAGTGCGCTCGTCCTTGCACAGGGTTTCCACGTGCCGGGTGAGCCGGCCGGTGAGGGCTGCACCTGGTCGGTGCGTTGGTGTTGCGGGGTTCGATGGTGGCGGCGGTCGTCCCGCACCTCTGGTGGAGGTGGGGCGACCGCCGCTTTCCCGCGTTGTGCCTACTTCAGGGGTTAGCGCACGTCGACGTAGTCACCCGTGGCCTTGACGGCCGGGGTGGTCGTGGTGCCCGCGAAGCTGTAGCGGAAGTAGCCGTCGACCGTGGCCTTCGTGGTCGTCTTCAGGTTGCCGGCCGAGTCCGACTTGATGGTCTTCAGCGTCGTGTAGGTGTCGCTGGTCTTCTTGCGGAACTGCAGCTGCACCGACTGGCCGGTATAGCCGTGGTAGGCAAGGTCGTCCCAGTTGGCCCGGGCCAGCTTGCCCGTGACCGTGACGGTCTTGCCCTTCGTGACGGGCTCCGGCGCGGCGTTGACCGTCAGGGTAGAGGCGCGCTGAACCCGGGCGGTCTTGTACGCGTCGGTGATGACGTAGTCGCCGTCGTTGCCCATGGCTCCGGCCCACACCTTCCAGGTGCCGGCCAGGAGGTTGGCGTAGATGTTCTCGTTCGGGTCGGCGACGAGCGTGACCTTGCAGGTCCCGGTGGTGGCGCCGGTGGCGGTGCACGTACCCCACTCGGCGTCCGGCGTGATCACGCCATCGACGTTGTCGATGTCCGAACCGTGCCAGAGCTGGGCGTAGCCGTCGTAGATGCCCGACGGGTCGGTGGCCGTCACCGAGATGGTGAAGGTCTTCTTCTTGCTGACGCCGACCACGATGTCCTTGCCGCCATTGACGGAGACGCTGGTGATCTGGGTGTCGCCGACCACCTCGTCCGCCGGCGAAGCGGCGGCGAACGGAGTGACCTTCGATGACTTCGACTTGCCCGGCGCCATCGAGGCGAGCGAGGCGTTGCCGTCCGCCTGCGCGGCGGGAACGGCAAGGGCGGAGAGGGCCAGGGCGCCGGTGACAGCGGCCACGGTGGCTCGTATGCGCATGCATTCCTCTGCTGGAAAGGGGGGGCCGGACAGTCGTCATGCCTTGCGGCTCGCGACGACGCCGATACCCAAAGATGATCTTGGAGTCTGGTTGACTCGCTGATCAGATTCACGAGAGGGGCAAACAGTTGTACGCCCGGTGAAACTTTTATGAAGTCGTACTCGGAGGCGCGTCCTCGGCTTCAGTCAGGGCAGGCGGGGGCGCGCTTTGTCCGGGAATCGGGCAGCGTCGCCGACCGGACCGTCCAAGCGGTCGGCAGCCCGACCGGCACGGGCCGAGCAACCGGCCACCAGCGCCGCCTGTCCGGCGTGCGTGCAGCCGTTCATCCTCGACGGCACCGGCTCCGCCGGAATCGAGCGCCGGGTCAAAGCCCTGGGCGCAACCGCCCTCGCACCGGCCCGTCCGACTTACCGCGCGACGCTTCCCGCCCCGGCGACGGCTCGGCTCCGCATTGCCTTCTCAGGCGGTCGGTTCCGCGGCTCCCCGACCATCTGATGGTTACGGCCCACCCGTGACCGTCGTCCGTCACGCCCTCACCCCAGCGCTGCGCAAGGCCACACTGGCCGCAGCGGAACGTACCGCGGACGCCTGGGGCGCGTCGCAGGTCCCGCCCTATCCGCCACTGGCAGGCTCTCCGCCCGGACACCTCAGGGTCTTGGCACGTCAAGTCGCACGCTCCCAGCCCTTGTGTAACCTGTCGATCCGTTCGAACGGGATGCGGAGGCCGCTGGTGGACGCCGATGGAACGCGTACCGCGATCCAGCTACCCGAAGGGTCCTGGTGGGACTGGGACGTCATCGCGTGGGACAGCGGACAGCTCAGGCTCGCCGCCGACCACGACCTGACCTACCACCACGGCCTGGAACTGATCTTCGGCGATCCGATCTTCGTGAGTTGTCCGTCCGGCTTTCGTGATCCGGCCTTCCGATCCCCGTCGCCCGACGAACTCCTGAAAGTCACCCGCCAGTTCGGTGGGGTACCGCCCATCGTGGTCGCCTTCGAGGCCGAAGCCGGAGGACAGGAACCGGTCTCGTGCCTCATCGCCGCAGAGCGCCTCGACATCGTCCAGGAGACGGTCCTGCGGTACTGGCGCGAGGATGCAGACCCCGATCAGCGCTTCGCCCCCTGGGTGACGCCCCCGGGGCAGTAGGCGCACTGGACCGTTCCGATTCTCTGAATAGAACACACGGTGGGGGCAACCCCGGTCCGGACCCCCAAGGGCGACCGCCCGGCTCGGCCACGACGACGGTGCCAGTGGAAGCGTGTCCAGAGCAGCCAACTGACGTGGTTTCCGATCCAGCCAGCGGTGGCGCACTTCCGCGGACCGGTTCCGGAGGTGGTCTTCGAGCGCAGCCTCCGCCGCGGGCCACGGTTTGGATCGGGTGGGCGCACGCGGCCGCTTCGGCGGCGAGGCCCCCCCGGGCTACCCGGGATGGGGAAGGTGGCAGCGAAACCCCCTGGTCAGTGACCTGGAACGCCTGTCATGCTCGGCCCGGCCTCGTGAGCACGGATATCCATGGATTCGTCGAGGTCAGGAACAACTACATCGACACCCCGTCGCCAGAACGTGCCCCACGAGGAGTGATGTGCCGTCTGGACGGTCATGGCCCTGCTTGCAGTTGGACGCCGGCGGCAATCCAAACGTGTCAGGCGTGGAGGCCGGCTGGGTGGTCATGGAGTCGGGCGACGACGGCTCTCCGACTGGACGGGCCCTGTCGGGCCTGCACGAAGACCTCCTGTCGATGGATCCCAGCGGGCGCGACGGAGCCGACCTCCGGCGATGAGGGCACAAGGCACGCCTCAACGCCCGCTTGACCCAAGCCCAAGCCCAAGGCCAGGTCAGCGGCACAAGCCTGTTCCTTCGGAATGTGGGGAGCGGAGCAGAAGGACTCATCGATCACCGCATCGGTGAGTCCTTGAGCGCAGGGTGGGTCAGTGGGACGAGACGAAGCCCGCCGACTGGTCGAGGTGGAATGGTGAGCCAGGGCTCTTGGGCGTCCAGCCCGCGGCGAGAGCGGTGCGGATGTCGTCAGCCACCTGGGCAGGCAGGATCGGGCTGCCTTGCATTTCGAACCAGTTGCTCGGATGCGGCTGGTTGGTGGTGACCACCAGTGTCGTGCCCGGCCTACCCGCGTGTTCGACCGCGTAGGTCAGAGGCGAGTGGGCAAGTCCCTGGTCGTAGGTCGGCCGTCCGCGGAGGCGCCATCGGAAAGTGGTGCCGTCCACATTGATGAGCCGCGATCCCTTTTTGACCAGTGCCATGTCCACATCCTTTTCTTGCGACAGTAGTGAAGGGTGACCCGTCGCGTCCTGCTGATTCCTCACGGGACAGTGTCAGCCTCTGCGCATCGGGATCACGTACGGGCCTGCGTGAGGGTGCACCGGAAGGACGGACAGCCCGAGCCACACAGCGGGCCGGGCCGGAGGAGGCATGCAACCCCCGCCGCCACGACAGCCCCAGGGCACCCGCCAAGTTGCCCGGAGAACCGAACGAGGCGATCCCTCAGGTGCAAGCGACACCCAGGGACGGCCCGGTCGGCGCGGCGTACACGTCGGACCTCGAGTGGCCCAAGATCTCGCCGCGAAAATGGCCCACACCCTTGCGCCGCCCCGCTCCTAATGTCGGAGGTAAGGCGACGACGGGTGAATCGCGGTCCAGCCAGGGCTTTCCAGATCGGTCGCCGATGTCCAATCAGCCGCTCCGAGAGGACGCTGAACGCGCTTTCCCGGCCGCGGCCTTGCACCAAAGGGACAAATGCCCGAGGAGGCAATTCCCATGAAAGCAATCGTGGTGAGCGACCAGGCCGCTGGAACGGTCGGGATGACGCTGACGGAGCGACCTGAGCCGTCCGCGTCGATCAACGACGTCATCGTGCAGATCCATGCCTCGGGATTCGTCCCGACCGAGTTGGAATGGCCGTCCACCTGGACCGATCGGGCCGGCCGTGACAAGACGCCGTCGATCCCCGGCCACGAGCTGGCCGGAGTGGTCACCGCTCTCGGCTACGGTACGACGGGGCTGTCGGTCGGGCAGCGGGTGTTCGGCCTCGCCGACTGGCACCGTGACGGCACCCTCGCGGAGTACGTGGCGATCGAAGCACGCAACCTCGCCCCGCTGCCCGGCGATGTCGACTTCACGGTAGGCGCGTCCTTGCCGATCTCAGGTCTGACCGCGTGGCAGGGGCTGTTCCAGCACGGCCGCCTTCAATCCGGCCAGACCGTTCTCGCCCATGGCGCGGCCGGGGCGGTCGGGACGATGGTGACCCAGCTCGCACGTGAGGCCGGCGCCCATGTCATCGGCACCGGACGCGCCGCCGACCGTGCGAAGGCGCTCGACTTCGGCGCGCATGAGTTCGTCGACCTCGAGAAGGACGCCCTGGAAGACGTCGGCGACGTGGATCTCGTCTTCGATGTCATCGGTGGTGACGTTCAGAAGCGGTCCGCCGCCCTGGTCAGGCCCGGCGGAACTCTGGTGTCCGTCGTCGGCCCGGTCGAAGCGCGACCCGCCGAGGGCTTGGCGGTGGACTTCGTCGTCGAGGCCGATCGAGCCGAACTGACTGAGATCGTGCAGCGGGTGCGGAACGGCCGCCTGCGAACCAACATCGGTGACGTGTCGACCCTCGACCATGCCGTCGCCGCCCTCAACCCGACCGAACGACGCCAGGGCAAGACCATCATCCGCGTTCGTCCATGAGGGCTGTCGCCACCGACGGACATGTGTCAGGAGCCAAGAGGCCCGCTGCACTGGCGGTCGTCGGCCGCCCGCCGGCATCACAGGCGGACTGCGGAGGCCTGGCACCGAACGTCCACCCGACGCCCGGCCTCAGGACCTCCAAGCTCCGCGGACTGCGCCCAACCCCGGCCCGGTCATGCCGGTGTCACCGGCCGGCCTCCCAGGCCGTCCACAACCCGGCGTACACGCCACCGGCATCAACCAGCTCCCCGTGCGTGCCCGTCTCGATGATCCGGCCGTGCTCCATCACCATGATCCGGTCGCAGGTCGCTGCTTGGGAGAGACGGTGCGCGACCACGACCGCGGTGCGCCCGGCGAGGACGGCGTCGGCGGCGCGGTCGAGCTGTGCGGCGTGGGCGGAGCCGGCCTCTGCGGTCGCCTCGTCGAGGATCACCAGGTCGGCGTCGGTCAGCAGCAGGTGGGCGAGGGCGAGTTGCTGCGCCTGTGCGTCGGTGAGCGGGTGCCCGCCGACACCTATCGGGGTGTCCAAGCCGTCGCGCAGGACATCGAGGATCGGCGCGGCGCCGGTGGCTTCCAGCGCCGCGTGGAGGTCGTGGTCGGCGGCCCCGGGCGCGGCGAGGGTGAGGTTGTCTCGCACGGTGCCGGCGAAGACGTGGACCTCCTGGGTGATCATCGCGGTGCGGCCGGGGCGAGTCACCTTCCCGGCCTGGGGCAGGTGGGTGCCGGCGACCACGCCGGCGAGTGTGGTCTTGCCCGCCCCGGACACGCCGACGACGGCCACGCGCTGACCGGGCGGGATGTCGAGGGTGATGTCGTCGAGCACCCGTGGCCCGTCGCTGTAGCGGAAGGTGACCTCGTCGAGCCGTACGCCGGTGTTCGCGGTCTGTGCCGGGACGTCCGCCGGGCTGATCGGAATCGTGACGACGCCGATCATGCGGCTGAGCGACGCGAGGGCGGACTGGAGGGTGTCGATGACCAGCAGCAGCTGGTTGACCGGTCCGAGCAGGCGCAGCACGAGCAGCATGGCGGTGGTGGCGCCGCCGACGGTCGACGCGTTGTGGTCGATGAGGACGAAGCCGACGACGAGGACGGCGGCCAGGCTCAGGCACTCCCCGACGTTGAGCCGGGCGTTGAGCATGCTCAGCACGGTACGTGCGCGCAGCGACTGCCTCGCGACGCGCCAGGAGTTCGTCATCACAGCCCGGTGCCGTTGCTCGGCGATCCCGAAGCCGAGCACGGTGGCGTAGCCGCGCTGGGACTCGAGGATCTGCTGGGCGCGCGCGCTCATCGCCGTGCGCTCGGCGCGGTAGACCCCCAGTCCGATGCGCAGGTACCAGCGCACGGCCAGCACGTACACCGGCAGCACGACGGCGAAGGCGGCCGCGTAGGGCCATTCCAGTGCCGCGAGCCCGCCCAGCGACACGACGATGGTGAAGGCGGTGACGGTGAGCACCGGGATGACCGCGGGGGCGGCGTCGGCAACCGCGGTGACGTCGTCGCTGGAGCGCGAGATCAGGTCTCCGGTGCCGAAGCGCTCGACGTGGTGCTGTGGGAGCGCCATCGCGTGGCCCACCAGTTCCTCGCGCAGCGCGGCGAGGATGGAGTGGTAGACGCGGGTGGCGAGCACGATGGTCAGCGCGGTGCCCGCGGCGCCGAGGACCGCCGAGAGCACCATGGCGGCCGTGACCGTCAGCACGGTGGCGAGGTCCGCGGTGCCGTCCTGCACGCGGTCGACGAGGTATCCGATCGCCACGGAGACGATCAGGTCGACACCGGTGCTGACGATCCCCAGCACCCCGGTCGCGGCGAGCCGGAGCCGGTACCCGCGGCTGAGCCGCCACACCTCCCGGAGCGTCTCGCGGCCGCTCGCGACGGGCAGCCCGGGCGGCCCGGCATCGGAGGCCGTGGTCCCGGCCGGGCCGTAAGTGCCGTTCACAGTGCCGTCCTTGAGAGTGCGGGTACGTCGTCGGGCAGCTCGACGACGCGGTCGCAGGCGGCGAGCAGCGCCGGGCTGGAGGCGATCAGCAGCGTCGAGCGGCCTGCCCGGACCGCACGCAGGCGGCCCGCGATCGTGTGTTCGGTCACCGAGTCGACCGCGGTGGTCGGGTCGTGGAGCACGAGCACCGGCGCGTCGCTCGCCAGGGCGCGGGCCAGCGCGACCCGCTGACGCTGGCCGCCCGAGAGCCGGTTGCCGCCCTCACCGACCGGGGCGTCGAGGTCGGCCGCGAAGTCGTCGCAGGCGGCGGCCCGCAGCGCGGACTCCAGCCGCTCGGGCGCGCCCGCGGTGACGGCGATGTTGTCGCGGAGGGTGCCGCTGAACAGCGTGGCGCGGTGCGGTGCGACGGTGACGCGGGAGCGGTACTCGACCGGGGACAGTTCCCTGGCCGCGATCCCGTC
The DNA here is from genome assembly GCF_014651055.1 of Streptomyces fructofermentans. GTDB lineage: Bacteria > Actinomycetota > Actinomycetes > Streptomycetales > Streptomycetaceae > Streptomyces > Streptomyces fructofermentans. The sequence continues at coordinate 123,137 of NZ_BMWD01000025.1, read as the reverse complement.
GAGCCGCGCCTCGACCCCGCCCTCGGACCGCGGGTCCAGCAGTGCCTCGACGACGCGGGCTGCGGTCCGGTCGTCGGCGCGCACGCCCACGAGTTCGCCCGGCTCGACCCGGATCGTCGTGCCGGGTCCGGAGAGGCCCGGCACGACCACGTCCAGTTCCGGCGGCGCGGTCGCCTCGGCCCGGGGCGCCTCATCGGGCCCGGCCGTCGGCGTGGCGTTGTCCCGCAGTATGTCGAGGACGCGTACGGACGAGGCGCGGGCGCCGGCGAGGTTGGGGATGGACGTGCTCGCGATGGCCTGGATCTGCGGCAGCAGCGCCTGGGCGAGGCCGACGGCGGTGATCAGGCCGCCGATGCTGAGCTGTCCGTCCACGGCGAACCAACCCGCGAGCCCCAGTACCGCGGCGACGAACGTGCCGCTGACCGCGCCCGAGCCGACGAGGAACCTCCCCAGCAGGCCCGCGTTGCGCTTGGCGCCGGCAAGTGTCGCCCGGCTCGCCCGCCGGTAGCGGCTGGTCGCCTCGGCCTCGGCGCGCATCCCCTTGATGACCCGGTAGCCGGCGACGAGGTCCGTGGCCTGTCCGACGGTGGAGGCCAGCAGTTCCTGGTACTCGCGGGTGTCCCGGGAGAGCCGCTCGCTGAGCACGCCCATCGACCAGACCGCGACGGGCGCCCCGAGCAGGACCACGAGTCCGAGCAGCCAGTGTGTGGCGAGCAGCGACACCGCGATGAATGCGATGGCCGTGATCCTGGAGACCGGGATGATCGTCAGGATCACCGCGTTGGACAGGCGCGCGACGTCGCTCGTCATCACGGAGACGACGTTGCCGCCCGGCGCGCGGGCGGTGCCGCCGACCGGGTGCAGCACGCCCGTGGAGAGGGTGCCGCGGAGCCGGTGCTGCAGGACCTGCACCGCGTGGGCGGTCAGTCGCAGCGAGAACCTCGCCGCCGAGGTCAGCGCGAGGTAGAGGGCCACCAGCACGCCGAGCCACAGGACCAGCTGTCCCGTGTCCCCGGTCGCGAGGGCCCGGTCGATCGCGAGTCCCATCACGACCGGGACCGCGGACTCGCCCACCTGCCAGACGATCGCCAGCAGCATCGCGGGAACGCTGATCCGCCTCACGGAGAAGATCACGCGCAGCAGGAACCGGCCCGGGGTGGTATCCGGCCCGGACTCGAACGGCCGGGCGCCGAGCGGCTCGGCGGGGGCGAGCAGGAGCACCGGCAGCCGGCGGGTCAGCGGTCCCCGCCCCAGCCCCGCGGTGTCGGAGCCCGAGAAGCGCGAGGAGTTCCTCATGCCTGGCTCCGATCCCCGCCCGCGAGCGGGAAGCACCAGAGCAGGGCATCGGCGAACATCCCTCGCCACCATGCGTAGTCGTGTCCCCCGGCGAACTCCCTGTAGAGGGTGTCGTAGCCCTTGCCGGTGAGTACGTGGTCCAGCCAGCGGCTGTGGGTGTTCGAGCTCTCCAGTTCACCGACGTCGTGGAAGACGCGGACCGGTGCCGTTTCCGCGGCCGAGTAGTCGGCGATCAGTGTCGGTACGGGGGTGCGGCGCAGCAGCTCGCCCGCCCCGGTGCCCCATCTGAGGTCGGGGTGGTACCCGCACGACGGGGACTGGAGGATGGCGTTGCCGAACGTGGTCGGGTGGTGGAGCACGGTCCAGCCGGCGCACAGGCCGCCGAAGCTCTCGCCGGCCAGCGCGACGTCACCGGGGTCCCGCGAGAGCGGATACCTCCGGTGGAGCCACGGCAGCAGTTCCTGGACCAGCATGTCGGAGAACGCCGGGTTGCAGAGCAGTTCCTTGTCGCGCTGCGCCGCGGGTTGGCCGACGAGGACCACCGCGCAGGGGCGGATCAGTCCCGCCCGGACCAGGGCGTCGCGAACGCTGGGCGCGCTGTGCTCCGGTGTCCCGTCCAGGTGGATCACGAAGGGCAGCGCGCTCTGGTCCGAGAAGTCCCCCGGCGGCATCGAGACCCAGACGCTGCGTTCGTCCCCCAGGGACTCGCTCGCCAGCACGGCTGCTTCCAGCGCCGGGGCGGGCCGTGCTTCGGCCCGGTCGAGCCAGGGCAGCGGCAGCGCGTCGGGCAGCACGGCGACCGAGGCCCCTGAGAACCGCTCCACCGAGCACTGGGAGAACCTCGGTGGCGGGTTGGACGGGTCCGGGAGCCGGGTGTCCTCGCCCGTCGGCCCACGTCGTGAGAACACGTACGAGAAGCGCAGGTCGGAGCGCATCCGCAGGGTGAGGACGCGGAACGGCGTCCCCGCCACCGGGGCGAACTCCGTGCCGATCGGGTTGAAGCCGATCCGGGGGCCGATCACGACCGCGAGGGTGACCGTCATGTCGTCTCCGGGCTCGTCGACGAACGTCACGTCCACCTCGTCGGCGGAGACCCGCTCGACCAGCGGTGTGCCCCTCTCCCGGAGGTGTCGTCGGAACCTCTCCGGGCTCCACTCACCGGTCGTCAGCTTCTCGACCAACGGGTCAGCCATTTCTCGCACCTTCTACGTCGGGGTCGCCGGCGGACCGTCGTCGGGTTCGTTCGCGGCCGAGCGGCACCACCTGGGGGCTGCCGGCCACCGGATCGGGCACCACCAGGCAGCGCAGCCCGAACACCTCCTCGACCAGTTCGGCCGTGACGACCTCGTCCGGTGTGCCCTCGGCGACCACGGCGCCGTCCTTCATGGCGATCAGGTGGGTGCCGTAGCGGGCGGCGTGGTTCAGGTCGTGCAGGACGGCGACCAGGGTGTGGCCGAGGTGGTGCAGGTCGGTGAACAGCTCCATCAGCTCGATCTGGTGGGTGATGTCGAGGAAGGTGGTCGGTTCGTCGAGCAGCGTGATGTCGGTGTGCTGCGCGAGCGCCATCGCGACCCACACGCGCTGGCGCTGCCCGCCCGACAGCTCGTCCACCGGACGCCCCGCGAGGTCGGTGACCGAGGTCTGGTGCATCGCCCTGAGCACGGCCTGCTCGTCGTCCTCGGTCCACTGCCGGATGAACCCCTGGTGGGGGTACCGTCCCCGGGCCACGAGGTCGGCGACGGTGATCCCGTCCGGGGCGATCGAGGTCTGCGGCAGCACTCCGACCCGCCGCGCCACCTCTCCGGTCTTGTACGAGTGGATGTCCGAGCCGTCGAGGACGACCTGCCCGGCCGACGGCTTCAGCAGCCGGGACAGGCTGCGCAGCAGGGTGGACTTGCCGCACGCGTTCGGGCCGACGACGACCGTGAACGACTGGTCGGGTATGGCCACCGAGAGGTGCTCGGAGATGATCCGCCGGTCGTAGCCGATCGTCGCCGACTCCACGCGAAGGCGCGCGGTGCCGGGCGGGGTTGCGCTCACAGGCGTCTCCTGGCTTCGCTGAACAGCAGGTGTCCGAGGTAGCCGCCGCCGAGCACGACGGTGACGATGCCGACCGGCAGCGGGGTGGGGGCGACGTGCTGGGCGAGGTAGTCCGACGCCAGACACAGCAGCGCGCCGACGAAGGCGGCGGGGGTGAGGGTGATCCCGGCGGTGCGGGCGAGCCGGCGTCCGATCTGCGGGGCGACCAGGGAGATGAACGCGATCGGCCCCGACGCGGCCGTGACCGTCGCGGTCAGTGCCACTGCCACCAGGATCAGGCCGAGGCGTACGGGCGCGACCCGTACCCCGTGCGAGGCGGCCGCGTCGTCACCCAGCTCCATCTGCCGCATCGGCCGGCTCAGCATCCCGGTCAGCAGCAGGAGTACGGCGATGCAGGCGCCGCCGACGGCGACCTGGTCCCAGGACACGCCGTTGAGCGACCCGGCACCCCAGGCCGCCGCGGACATCGCCTGGTCCAGGTCGGCCTTGAGGATCAGCCAGGTGTTGAGCGAGCTGAGCATCGCCGAGACGCCGATGCCGACGACGATCAGCCGGAACCCCTGCACTCCTCGTCGGTGGGCGAGCAGGTACACGGCCACGGCGGTGGCCATCCCGCCCAGCAGCGCCCCGCCGACCAGCTGCACGTAGGTGCCGTTGACGACCAGGATCACGATCAGTGCGCCGGTGTAGGAGCCTTGGGAGAACCCGACGATGCCGGGGTCGGCGAGCGGGTTGCGCAGCAGCGACTGGAAGACCGCCCCACTCACACCCAGGGCCGCGCCGAACACCAGCGCCGCGGCCACCCGCGGCAGCCGCCACTCGACCACGATGTCGCGGACGATGTCGGTCTCCCCGCCGGTCAGCGCGGAGAGCACCTGCCCGGGGCTCAGCGAGTACGAGCCGGTCATCAGCGCGAGGACCGCCGTGGCGGCGACCGCGAGCGCGAGCACCGCGCAGACGACGACCGAGCGCCACTGGAGACGTACCGCGACCTGCCGGCGCCTCAGCACCAGCACCCGCCGCCCGAGGTCCGCCCGGGCGATGTCCGTGTTCATAGTCCGCTCGATTTCTTCCGACGCACCAGCGCGACGAGAACGGGGGCGCCGACGAAGGCGGTGACGACACCCACGGGGATCTCGCCGGGCCTCATCACGACGCGGCCGAGGATGTCGGAGACCAGCAGCAGGCTCGGGGCGAGGAGGATGCTGTAGGCGAAGATCCAGCGCTGGTGCGGGCCGACGATCCAGCGGGCCACGTGCGGCACCATGAGTCCGACGAATCCGATGGGTCCGGCGATCGCGGTGGCGCCGCCGGCGAGGAGGGTGAGCGCGGTCACCGCGAGCACCCGGGTGCGTACCAGCCTGACGCCTTGGGCGACCGCCAACTCGTCGCCCAGGGCCAGGGCGTTGAGCGGGCCCGACACCGCGAAGGCCAGGACGATCGCCACCGCGAGGAACGGCAGGATCGGCCACACGACGTCGAGCGGGCGACCCGCGATCGACCCGGCGTTCCAGTTCCGCATCGCGTCGAAGGCGTCCGGGTCGGTCAGCTGGAGCCCTTCCCTGGCGCCGCCGAACACGGCACCCACGCAGACCCCGGCGAGCACCATGACCACCGGTGAGTGGCCCTGCCGTGTCGACCCGAGGGCGAGCACCAGGAGCGTGACCACCAGTGCCCCCGCGAACGCGAACCACATGTAGCCCCGGACGTCGCGGACGCCGAGCAGGCCCACGGCGACCGTCACCGCGAAGGACGCACCGGCATGGACGCCGAGGACACCCGGTTCGGCCAGGGGGTTGCGGGTGAGCGCCTGGATCAACGCGCCCGACAGGCCGAGGGCGACGCCGACGACCAGACCCACGATCGTGCGCGGCAGCCGGAAGTCGCGGATCGCGAACTCGTCGATGTCGGCCGAGGAGTGGAACAGCGCGTCCCACACCGTCGACGGCGCGATCGACGTCGACCCGATCATGACGCTCAGCACCAGCAGGACGGACAGCACCACCAGTGCGACGACCAGGCCGAGCAGCCGACGACGGGGTCCGGGCACCGTCTCGGTGCCCGGACCGTCCTGCCGAAGGGCGAGGGCTGTCACTGCTGGGCGGGGAGGGTCGCCAGTGCGCTGTCGAGCGAGTCCAGGTACTGGATGACGGGCCCGTACGAGTTGTTGCCGGGGCAGAAGACTCCCAGCGCGCGCTCGGAGCGTACGGCGGGCAGCGCCTTCCAGGTGTTGGTCTTGACCACGGGCGCGAACGGCTCTGTCGGCCGGCCGTCCGCGTCGACCGGGTAGGTGACCACGTCGTACTTGGACAGCTCACCGATCTGCTCGAACGGCAGGGACTCGTAGGCCAGGGGGTCCTTGCCCTCGGCCGCCTCGGGGAGGTCCAGGCCGATGTCGTCCCGGGCGATCTCGGAGCAGCCGATGTCCGCGATGTAGAACGTTCCGGGATCGCTCCAGTCCCCGCGGGAGACGTCGACGAACGAGGTGTCCTTGATGACCTTGCCGTAGGTCTTCTGGATCTTGGCGACCTTGTCCTCGAATTCCGCCTTCTGCCGGCTGAGCTCGTCCGAGACGTTGCCGGCCTCCGCGATGGCGTCGGCGAAGGCCTTCCACTCGGTGTCGAGCCCCCAGTACACGGTCGGGGCGATCGCCTCGAGCTTCTTGCCGACCTTGTCCCAGTCGTTCGAGTGGAACTGGACCAAAATCAGGTCCGGCTTGAGAGCGGCGAGCTTCTCGAGGTCCACCTCGCCACCGTTGCTGCCGACGACCTCGGCTGCCTCGTACGCGGTCCTCTGCTCCTTCGGCAGCACGTCGAGTTCGGAGTCGGACGCCTCGGTGACGCCCACCGGCTTGCCCCCCAGGTCGAGGAAGGGGAGGTTCGTGTTGCCGATGGTGACGATTCGCTCGGGGTCGGTCGGAACCTTGACGGTGCCGTTCTCGGCCTTGACGCTGCGGCTCCCGGCGGTCTTGTCGCCGCGGGTCCCGGTGGCCTTGTCGCCGGTGTCGTCGCCGTCACCGCCGCAGGCGGTGAGGACGAGCGACGCGCTCATCAGTGCGGCGGCGAGGACTGCGCCGCGTCTCATCAGGGGGGCGTTGCTCATGGGTGTTCTCTTCTTCTCGGTGTGGAGTGGTTCAGTCGGTGGTGGAGCGCAGGAGCTCATGGACGGTGGTGCCGAGGCCGACGGTGTGCGCCGACCTCCGCGTGAGGCCGGCCCGGGCGATGACGGCGTCCAGTTCCGCCGCGGTGCGAAGGCCCGAGCCGTGGCAGACCAGGCCGATGAGGTCCGCCTCGCCGTCGTGCTCGTCGAGGTCGTCGGTGTCGAAGACCTCCTCGATCAGCAGCACCCGTCCGCCGGGGACGAGGTTCTCCGCGGCCCGGCGCAGTGCGTGGGCGGCGTCGGCGTCGGGCAGTGTCCTGAAGGCGCGGCTGATGAGCACGGCGTCGGCTGCCGGGCCGGGCTCGAAGACGGACTGCTCCAGCACGCCGACCCGCGTGCGCTGCCGCTCGTCGGGGATCGTGGCGGGCAGGTCGCGGCGCAGCCAGTCGGCCTGGGCGGGCAGGGCGCAGATGGTCACGCGCAGGTTCTCGTGGGCCGCGACGTACTCACGGGCGTGGGCGCCGGCACCGCCGGAGTGGATCACCAGGTGCTGGACTCCGGCGAGCAGGTCGGACGTGGCGATCGGTTCGGCCAGCGCCGGCTGGAACTTCGCCAGGCGCTCCAGGTGACGGTCCTCGTAGTCCTGCTCGGCCCGTACGTCGGCGAAGGCCTGGCCGGTGACCGAGGCGTAGGCGGGTCGGCCGGTGCGCAGCGACTCCGTGAGGCCGTGGATCCCGAGCATCTCGCGACCGACCACTCCGGCGGAGTGCAGGCGGTCGGCGATGAACTCCAGGGTGAGGACGTCGCCGACGGGCGTCAGGGCGTAGTGCCCCGGCTCCGTCTCGGTCACCACGTCCAGGGTGTGCAGGTAGCGCAGCAGCTTGCCGAGCGCGCGCTCGTCGGCGCCGGCCTTGGCGGCCAGCTCGGCCACCCCGGTCACGCCGCGGGAGACCAGATCGGGAACGCCCAGCTCGACTGCGGTGCGGATCGCGATCGGCGCGACCAGCTCGGTCAGGTCGTGGAGCCTCTGGAACGGCGTGACCGTCCTCTCCGGATCGGGGACCGCCCCGTCGGTCTCCAGTGCGACGACGTGGGAGCGACGCCAGTAGCCGGCGAAGTCGATGTCCTCCTTGGGCATGCCACGGTCCTCGACCAGGTGCCGGCGGATGTCCCGGACGGCCGTGTGCTCGCCGGCCAGCCATGCGAACGCCTGGCCGGACCACCACCGCGCTGCGCGGACGGTCTCGGTGAGCAGGGACACGTTCCCGGCGGGTGCGCCGGGGCGGACCAGCCACGTCACGTCGACCCCGGGCAGCTCGCGCAGTTCCTGGCGGTGGGCCTCCTCGGCGATCTCGATGAACACCTGCGCCCGGGCGTCGGACGGGAGCTCGTCGAGCAGGCGGCCGATCGCGGGGAGGGCGGTGTCGTCGCCCGCCACGAGCAGCCAGTCGGCGCCGGTCGGGAACGTCTTGGACGTGCTCGGGCCGCTGAGGTGGATCCGGTCACCCGGCCGGGTGCGGTAGGCCCACGTCGTTCCCGCGCCCACCCCGTGCCGGACGAAGTCCACGTCCAGCTCACCGGCCTCGGGGTCCCAACGGCGGACCGTGTAGGCCCGCGACAGAGGTCGGGGGTCCTTGGGCACGATCAACTTGGCCTCGCCCTGGACCGGGAGCACCGGATCACGCTGACCGGGGTACGGAAAGTAGAACGCGAGGTCGTCGTCGAAGCCCGGGGACTCGAAGGCCGGCCGCGCGAAGCCGTCCGCGGTGGTGAACGCCCGCAGCTGTTCGCCGGTCATCGTGACCCGCCGCATTCCGGGCGTGATGTCGACCGTCCGGACCACCTCGACCTCTCGCAGGGTCGGCGGGCGCACGCTGAGTCGGCGCGAGGTCTTGGGCATGCGGGGACTGACCTTTCCGGTCGCTACGAGGGCTGGAGCCGCCCACCGGCATCGGAAAGGCGCGCACTGCTAAAGTTAGGCAAACCTTACCTTCGATAGTGTGCGCAGACTGCCGCATGGTTAGGACATGGTGGTTCCCTCCTCGTTCGCGGCGGGCGTCGGCGATCCGCCGCCGATTCCGGCCGCGCGGCTGCGTCCGGCGGATGCCCCCGTTCGACCGCTGCTGCTCTGGGTTCGCACGGGCGCGGCGCAAGTACGCCTCGACGGCGGGCCGGTGCTCCGCCTGGAGAGCGGCGAAGGCGCCTGGATCCCCGCGGACGGCTGGACGGAGCGGGCGGTCACCACTGCACCGGGCACGGTCGCCTTCCCGTTGTGGCCCCACGCCGGCATCGGCGCCTGGGGGCCGTCGGAACCGACGCGGTTCGACGTTCCCCATGGCTGGCAGGACTGGTTGATCCAGCTCTTCAACCTGCAGGTCACCCCGTTCAACGGCAGCGGGTACTCCCCCGAGGCGATCGAGGCGCTCCTGCGGCGTCCGGGCTCGCGCCCGCCGGCGCCCGTCGCGGCCGGGCGAAATCCGGGCCCGGAGGGGCTCGCACCGCCGGCGATGCCGCGAGCCCCCGGCGCCAGGGCGGTCGCCGAGGAACTGACCCGCGACCCCGCGCTCGACCTCACGGTCGAGCAGTGGGCGGCGCGGGTGCTCTGCAGCGCGCGCACCCTCCGCCGCGACTTCCTCGCCGACACCGGGCTCACGTTCGAGCAGTGGCGGCTGCTCTGCCGACTCGGCGCCGCCGTCGAGTTCCTCGCCGCCGGTTACGACGTGGACCAGGTGGCCGCTCGGGTGGGCTTCGCCAGCCGCAACGGCCTCACGCGGGCCTTCAAGGGACGGTTCGGACTGACCCCCCACGAGTTCGGACGAAAGCTCTCCGCCCGACCCGGCGCCAGGGGGCTCACGCAACGCGCGGCCGCGGCACGGCAGACCGACGACCTGATCCGGATGGTGCGCAGGACCGACACACCCGCCCCGCCCGACATGCTGCCCGCGGCCAGCACGCCGTCGCACACCAACGACATCCACGTCCTCAGCTGGGTGTACCGGGGCAGCGGGTACCTGGACATCGGCGACCGGCGCTACGAACGGGAGCGAGGGGTGGCGACCTGGATCCCCGCGGAAGTGGAGCACGTCACCGGCCTCCGCGAGAACTCCGTCTCCCTGCCGCTGGGCAACGCGAGTACCGCCGACCTCCAACTGACGGAACCGCTGCAGGTGCGGTTCTCGCCCGCCTGGGACGACTGCTTGATGTCCTGCTCGATCAGCGCCCGCTCCGGACTGCGTCCCGACGACCACGACCCCCGCCACGTCCTCGACCTGTTCGCGGAACAGGTCGCCGCGCAGCGGGCGTTGTCGGTGCCGATGCCCACCGATCCGCGCGCGCGTGCCGTCGCCATGGAGTGCCTGCGTCGCATCGGCGAGCCCGGCGGGACACACGATGTCGATGCCGGCGCCGAGGTCCACCGCGCCTTCCGCGACGAGACCGGTATGACACTGGGCCGCTGGCGCTATGCCGCCCGCATGCGCATCGCTCGCGACCTGCTCGCCGGGGGCGCCCCGCCCAGCGCCGTCGCGCGCCGGACCGGATACGCCCACCTGCCCACGTTCAGCGCCGCCTTCTCCCGCTTCCACGGACTGTCTCCGCGCGACTACCAGCAGCGCGAGTTCGAACGGGACCAGTAACGGCGTCGCTGTCGCCGGCCGGTCACTCGGTCCTCGGGAGGCGGCGACGTCCGTGCGGCTCGTTCGCCGCGGCCCTCCCCGGCTCCCCGGAGTCAGTTCTGCTGCGTCTCCCGGTCGCGGAGCGCCTGCTCGACGGCGTTCTGCACGAGGGCGTCCTCGCGCACCTTGCGCTGTGCACGCCGTCGGCGGACGAGGAGCACCGCTGCGGCGATCCCCGCGCCCAGTACGAGGACGAGCAGGGACAGCGTCCACGGGATCGCCCAGGCGTGCGTCGTGGCCTCGACGGGCTCGAGCGGGGTGACGGAGCCGGACGCGTCGGTGAGCGCCGGTGTCAGGGTTGCGGTCGCGGCGAGTCTGAAGGCGGGAGTGACACCATGGACGGGCACCGTCACGTCGCGGCTCTCGCCCGGGAGCAGTTCGGGCGTCGCGGCGATGGGGTCGGCGCCGGACCGAAGCAAGCCGAACGGACCGGACACCGACGCCGCCTGCCGTCCGGACAGGATGGTGTTGCCGGTGTTGTGGACGGTGTAGGTGAGGGTGGCGTCGCCCTTGGCGAACGGATTGAGCGAGCCCTCATACTCCACGTGGGCGTTCTCGATCGCGAGGCGAGGCTTGAGCGTGCCGCCGACCCGGAGCTTGACCCGGATGCCGAGACGGCGGTCCACGTTGATGCCCTGGGCGTCGTCGGCCTGCTTCAGCGAGGTCAGAATGCCACCCACGTAGTCCCCGGGTGTGGCGTCGGCCGGCACGGCGGCCGTGAACGGGACCTTCGCGGCCTTGCCGGGCTTGATGACGATGTCGGCCTCTTCGGCGTGGACCCATGCGCCGACGCCGACGGACTTCTTGTCCTTGGTGAGGAGGTCGAGCCCGCCCGCTTCGGTGGTGTAGCCGTCGGCGGCGTAGACCGCGAGCCGGAGCGGGGTCCTGCCGTGGTTGGCGACGACCATCGCGTCCTTCACCTGTCCGCCGGGATTGACGGCGTAGCTGAAGCTGGAGCGGTCGTCGCCGTAGCTGTTCGCCGCCGTCCGCACCGTCCAGGTGGCGTCGCCGTCGGCCGCGCGGGCGGGCCCGGTGAACAGGCCGGTGAACGCGAGGGCGGCGAGCAGGGCCAGGGCGACGCTGCGGACGTGGCTCATGGTGTGGGTGGGGCGGTGGGTGACGGGCGCGTGCATGAGGGGCTTCTCCTGGAACGAGAGGCGGGGCAGGCCCCGGAAGGTGCCTGCCCCGCCAGGTGGAACCGGTTCGATCAGCTGCTGAGTGCGGTGATCGTGAGGGTGGCGCGGTAGGCACCCTTCTCGACGCTGTCCGGGATCTTCAGATCCAGGTCGGCGCCCAGTCGGGCCGTGCCGCGGGCGTGGCCCTGATCGGCGGAGCCGAGGCCCCGCGAGACGGACAGGCCCTTGCCCTTGTCGTCGTAGCCGGATGCCACGGGGTCACTGGCCTTGGCACCGGCTCCGCCGTCGAGGACGTACGGGGTCCAGCCGAGGTTCGCGCCGGAGAAGGTCTTGCCGGCGTCCTGGAAGTCGCTCACGTTGGCCGAGACCGACCACGGGGAGAGCGATCGGCGGCTGTCCGTGACGAGGAGCGGGTTGATCCTGCCCGTGGCCTCGAAGTGGTTGCCGTTGCGTTCCTTGGCGGTGCCGAGGTCCACCAGGCCGTTGTAGCCGTCGATCGTCCAGCCGAACTCACCGGGCGCCGGGTTGGGCACGTTGACCTGGAGGGACTGGCTGTCGCCGTGGTACGGGTGCACCGTGACCTTGTCGACGATGGAGCCGACCGGCTGGTTCTCCGGGGTGTTGTTGCACCAACTGCCCGCCTCGACGGACGCGTTCGGCGCCGCGCACGTGCCGCTGCGAAGGTTCTCGAGGACCAGCTTGTCGGCCCTGACCTGGACCTTGACGTAGCTGCGGACGTGCTCCTGGTTCTCCACGGAGTTGAACCAGTGCTTGTTCGGGTCCAGCGGGTCGGGGCCGACGCCGTTGGGGTCCTTGTCGGCGGCGTTCGGCTTCTCGATGTCGTAGTACTTCGAACCCGAGGCCGAGTTGGCGGTCACGTACAGGACGCCGCCGGGCCCCGGGTACACGTCGGTCGCGCCTGGCTGCTCCGCGGGGTCGGCCTTGCGACCGTTCTTGATGAGGTAGCTGCGGGAGTAGCTGTGGTCGTGTCCCTGGAGGACCATGTCCACGCCCAGGTCGGAGAACGCGGTCGTGAAGTCCTGCCGACGGACCTTGTTGTCGCTGTCCTTCGAGTGCGTCGCGGGTGAGTAGATGGAGTGGTGGTAGACGAGCACCTTCCACTTCGCCTCGGAGCCGTGCTTGTTGATGACGTCGGTCACGTACTTGACGTGCGCGGCATCTCCGCCACCGCCCTGCGAAGGGTTGTAGCTGTTGCTGTTGAGGTCGATGAACAGGACATCCTTGTGGATGAACCAGTAGTCGCCGCCGGACTTGGTCCCCGCCGGGTTCCCGTTGTCGTAGTACGGGGCCGAGCGGTCGGTGTTCGGCGTGAAGTGGTGCTGCTCGTAGGCCTTGCCGCCGACGTCGTGGTTGCCGATGGTGGCGACCAGCGGGTACTGGCGGAGCTGGTCGGGCGCCAGGAAGGAGTTCCACTGGCTCTCGTTGTTGGCGCTCTCGACGTGGTCGCCGCCGGAGACCAGGAGTTCGGTGTCCGGGTTGGCCGCGGTGGCCACCTTGAGCGTGTCCTCCCAACCCGCCTGGTCCTTCAGCGTGTTGCCGGAGGAGCCGATCTGCGGGTCGCCGAGGAACAGGAAGTCGTAGTCGCCTTCGAAGTCCTGCGTCTTGAAGGAGTAGGTCGGCGACCAGTTTCCCTCGGAGCCGACACGGTAGGAGTACGCCGTGTTCTCCTTCAGGTCGGTGATCGTGGCGTGGCGGTTGAAGCCGCCGCTGGCGGCGATGTTCGCCGCACCGGTGGCGTCGAAGGTGGCGGACCCGGGCGGGAGTTCACCGTTCACGAGCGCGGAGGTCGGAGAGACCTGCAACGTCTGAGCCGTGTCGGCCGACGAGTACCACGTCACGGTGCGCTGGGTCTCGTTCGCGCCGACACCGAGAATGATGCCGGTGAGATTCGCGGGCTCAACGGCGGCGGCGGGAGCCGCCAGGCCGCTGCCCAGTGCGACGGAGAGGCCCAGAACTGCCGCGGTGACCCCGGTGGCCACGCGACGCCGCACAAGCTCTGAGGCTTGTGGGGAGGTGCTCAATTTCATCGAGTCTTCGTTCCTTTTGTGCACGGGGATGTGCATGTAATGACCTGGTTAAGGTGCTGGGCCCTGATGAACCGATCGCAAACTCGATGTCGGTTTTGATTGAACTTCCGAACTGGTCTCGAATCACCCGACATGCGCCGAAGGTCGAGGTCAGAGACCGAGGACACGCTGCACACACCACAGCAGCCCCATGGCGGCCACGCCCGCGGAGAGCGCACCCGTGGCCCAGAGGCCCGCGGCCGGTGAGCGCTTGCGCAGCAGCATCAGCAAGGGGAAGACGGCGGCGATGACGGCCAACTGCACCACCTCGATGCCGATGTTGAACACCAGCAGGGACCAGAGCAGCGTCCATGACCACGGCTCGTCGATGCCCAGTGCGCCCGCGAAGCCCAGACCGTGCACGAGGCCGAAGCAGAACACGACACCGAGGCGACTCCATCCCGCGCCGTCCAGGCCGAAGTGCCCGTCTCCGGACGGTTCGAGGTCCGTGGCGTGATCACCCCGCCGCCAGATCCGCCAGAGGTACCAGCCGGCGACCACGGCGATCGACAGGGCGATCACGGGTTCCACGACCTGTGCGGGCGCGCTGACGAGACCGAGGGCGGCGAGCATGAAGGTCACCGAGTGCGCCAGGGTGAAGCTCGTGGCGGCGAGCACGATCTCGCGTGGACGCCGCGACCCGGCGATGAGCGCCAGCAGGAACAGGATGTGGTCGATCCCGCCCAACAGGTGCTCGGCGCCCAGGCGGAAGAACTCCCAGAATCGTTCGTACCACGCCTGCGCGGTCGAGAACGACGGCTGACCGGAGTCGAGTGCGGCACTGCCCGTGCGGCCGTCGAGCTCGTAGGTGACGATCGTCTTGGTACCGGTGACGAAGTCCTCCGCGTCGGGGAAGAGGCCGCTGCGCACCTCGTGCACCCGACCCCCGGCGGCGCAGGCCCAGTCGACCAGCAACTCGGCGTAAGGCACACCGTCCTGGCTGCCCATCGTGAAGCCACCGCTCCGGCGCGGAGTGCACGCCGTGCCGTCCGCCGTGACGGAGAAGCGCCGGGTGACGTACGCCGTCGCCGATTCCGCGTGGGCATCGAGCGCTGCCGCCTGCGCCGCCGGGTCACCCGCCTCGAACGCCGCGGTCCCCGCCTTGAACAGGGGATCGTCGTTCGCGGAGTCTGCGGCCGACACGACGAAGAGGTCGTACTCGAGCTTGAGCGCCGTACGTATGTGTCCCTCGTCGCCCGCGGTGACGTCGGCGTGGACGACCGAGGTGAATCCATGTGCGGACGCCGGCTGGGCGGCGCTCAGGAATGCGATCAGTGCCGCGACGACACCCACGAGGGTGCGGCGGATCCGCTGTGCCATGTGACTCCTTCAGGTTGCCCGTGCACGCTGCATGGCACAAATGAACGAATTCCGACCGTCCGGCGAACCGTGGAAGAACAGGTGCGAGAACGGCACCGGAGGAGGAAGCGGGCAAGGAATCGGATAGCAGTATGGAGCCGCACCATCCACCACCACCCCGAGGACGATCGCCTTGCGCGCCCACCTTCCGTTCTTCCTGGCGCTGGCCGCGAGCGCGGCTCTCGCCACTGGTTGCAGTTCTGGCGACGCATGGTCAGGGCCGCACCCCGAACCCGCCGCCGTCGGCACACTGGGTCCGGACTTCGTCGACCGCGCCGCACCGCCGGCTCCCGAGGCGACCATCACGCCCCGGCCGGGTTCCTGGAGCGAGGTGCACCCGTCGGAGGACTACCGCGTGGTGCTGCTCACCGCGGGCGACGACCGTCCGACCAAGGCGCTCGTGAAGGCGGTCGACGACTGGGCGGACGACGAGCACGTCGATCTCAGGACGGTGGTCGCCGACTCCCCGACGCAGTACGTGTCAAGCGTCGCCGAGGCCATGGAGATGGCTCCGGACCTCATAGTCACCGCGGGCAACGACCTCATCGATCCGCTTGCGACGGTCACCCCGAACCACCTGGACCAGCCGTTCCTCGTGGTCGGCGCGGAACTGGCCGAGCCGACCGAGAACGTGACGGCGGTCGACTGGTCCGGCGCGTCCTTCCGCGGAGAGGGGCTCGGCATGTCCTCGACGTACGACCCGGCCTCGTTCACTGCGGACCGATGCGCGGCGGCCATCAGGGCGGGTGCCGCGGCTGTGCTCAGCGACCTCACGGGGATTGTGATCTGGCTGGACGAGGGCTGACCCCCGGCCACGACTTGGCCAGCATCCCGACCAATGGCGCCGACCCTGACTGCGACCCAACGGCCTCTCCCTGCTTCGGCGGCGCCCCACCCCGAATCCTCCCGGACAGCCTCAGGACCGAGGTCGACAAGCCCAATCTCCACGACCCGAGGATCAGCCGAACCCGCCACTCGGCATCGGCCCGGGCGGCGAGGCCGAACGGAGAGCTATGGGTCGAAAGGCCGACGCGCCATGTCCGCGACTCATTTCGGCGAGACCGGGAGTTCACGTCGATCGAGCACATGCAGGTCGAGGCCGTGGCCTGGAGCCGGCAGGTCGCCGCGCGGCGGAGGTACCGGCCACTGGGCGGGGCGCCCGAGCGGCCCATGGGCGACCACGATGCGTCCCGGCGTCCCACCATGCCTCTGCGGCGAGCAGCGGGCTCTCCTCGGCGCAGCCCTGCGTCAGAAGCCGGGCGGGGCCTGTCGGTACGGGCTGCCCTCGGGGACAAACCAGTGTGTGGTGTAGTCGGCGGGGATTGTGTAGGGGTGCCGAGGGTCGGTGAGCATCCCCGAGATGAGCTCCGTGGCGGTGCAGTCGAACCGATCTCCGTCTTCGCCGGGCTCCATCACGCAGACCGGCCAGCGATCCGGATCGGCGCCGTCGGTGATCCAGCAGAGCAGGAGCTCCCGCTCGTTGCTGGCCCACGGGAGAACGTTGGTCTGCTCCTGGGAGTGAGCTCAGGAAGGTAGGTCCTCGGGTGCGTGCAGGTCGATGTATCCGTCGTCGAAGGTGCCCTCCCCGAACCGTTCCACGAGCCGCTTGTAGTCGTTCGGCAACGAACGCCCGAGGCTTCCCTCAACAGCGGTCCAGTCAACCTGGCGCGCCTGCTCCGTGGTCCAGTCGGTAGCGTCCAAAAGGACCCGCAGCGAGTCGCGGTCCACGGATTCGTCAGTCATGCACCAGAGTCCTTTCGGCAGGGATCCGGGGACGTCCTGCCACATCTACGGCTTCTCATCGTGGAGCCACCGACTTCGTCCTGGGACCCGTATCCGCGATCCGCCCGTTCACATGCAGGCAGCCTCACGCGGGACGCACGAATGCGCAGACCGAAAGCACGGCCCAGCCCTCGCTCTGCCGGATCAATCCAGGCGGTAGGCATCTTCCCGTCCCTGACGGTCGACAGGCAACAACACATCGGGCACCCGCACAGCCAGCCCCGAAGTACCGCATGCGACGACCAGAGCACTCAGGACGCGGACTTCCCCGGGGAGATCCAACAGCTCGGCCTCCACGGCGTCGGGCATCCGCGCCGAGACCCGCTCCGTCACGTGGTCGAGGCACCCCTAAAGGGAAGGAACGATGGCCCAGGTCGATGCCGAGGTCACGGCCCAGGCTCGCCGCCTCCCGAACCAACCCGGTCCGGCCGAACCCGCAACTTCGCCCGGCTGGTGCACGCGGACAGACCCGCGAGTCGCACGACGTGGGCGCCCACCCATGTCGTGCCGGTCACCGAACCATGGTGGCCTTCCCATGCCGCGCGAGACGGCTCCATCGGTGAGTCCTGAGACCAGTTGCCGATCAGCGGCAACCTGATCCAGACCAGCACCGGCCCGCAGACAGCACCCTCGGCGATTCGGCCAACCGCCCACACTCGCCCACCTGTTGCGCGGTCCGGGTCCATGCATACCCCACGCGCCGCCGCCCGCTCCATCCCGGGATTCCAGGACCGGCCGAAACACATGCGTTCGATATCCCGGCCGGGTCGTTGAGCCTCACGACCACGCTGGACGACCGTCATGGGGTACCCGCATTGACCTCGGCCGATACGAACGAAGAGCAGGCCGCAACACCTCCTCAACCACCACCGGCGGAGATCACCTACAGCGGGCAGTACTCCGTCAATCCGCTCGCCGAGGCGTCCTTCCGCCGCATGTGCGGGCAGATCCCGTCCGTTCTGCGCCGCATCGCCCAGTTGTCGTGGCGGACCGACCGGCGTGCCGTGCAGCTGCTTCTCGGCTGCCAAGCGGTCACCGGTATCTCGGCCGCGGTGCTGCTGACCGCCACCGCCCACGCCATGAGCCCGATCCTCGGCGACGGATCGGCCGGCGACCGGCTGCACGAAGCCGTCCCGGCACTGCTGGTGGTCGCCTTCGCCGCCGCGCTGGGCCGCGGCGCGGCGGCGGTGGCCACGTACGCGGAGCGGCGGATCACCCCGCGGCTGACGACGGAGACGGACAGCGCCCTGGTCGAGGCGGTGTGCCGGGTGGAGGCAGCCGCGTACGCGGAGGAGGGGTTCTCCGACCGGCACGAGGCGGCGGAGATGGGAGTGATCCGCAGCCAGGTGATGGTCGCCGACGCCCAGCGGTTCCTGTCCGCGCTGATCCGGATGGTCACCGCCTGCGGGGTCCTGTCGGTGCTGAACCCGCTGATGCTTCCACTGCTCCTGCTCGCGGTGCTTCCGGCCGGTGTGGGGGCAGTGCTGACCGCCCGGGTCGACTACGAGATCCACTACGCCAACATCGCCGACCGCAACGTACGCGGGATGATGCGCTGGTGGGCGACCACGTCGAAGTACGGGGACGAGGTCCGAGCCAACTCGATGACCGACTACCTCGTCCACTGGTACCGGGCCCTGTCCGACCGCTGCGACCGCCGCACCCTGGCCGCCGCGCCGCGGACCCTGCGGATCGCTCTGACCTCCGCCGTGGCCGGCGGCCTGTTCCTCATCGCGACCTGGGGAGTGCTGGCATGGCTGGCGGTCTCGGGCAGGATCGAGCTGGCGGTCGCGGCCACAGCCGTCATCGCCGTGCAGACCACACTCTCCGCGCTCTCCCAGGTCGTCATCAACGGCGCAGCGGTCTTCCACACCAGCCTCTACCTGAGCGACATGCAGGCATTCCTCGACGACGCGGCCGCCCGCACTCCCAAGCGCGGCCCGGGCAGGGCCGACGGCCGAGTCGAGCAGATCCGGCTGGACGAGGTCTCCTACCAGTACCCGGGCAAGGCCAAGCCCGCCGTCGACAGCGTCACCCTCACCTTGGAGCGCGGTCGGATCCTCGCGATCGTCGGCGCGAACGGCTCGGGCAAGTCCACGCTCACCCGCCTGCTCACCGGCATCTACCTGGCGGACAAGGGCAAGGTCACCTGGAACGGCGCCGATCTGGCCTCGGTGGACCCCGCCGGCGTGTGGGCGCAGACCGGGCTGGTGCCGCAGATCTTCGCCCAGTGGCCGATGCCGCTCCGGGAGAACGTCACCCTCGGCCAGCCGCGTACCCACGACGACGGCCCCGTATGGGAGGCGATCGACGCAGTCGGCCTGCGCGAAGCCGTCGACGACCTTCCCGCGGGCTTGGACACCCTGCTGTCCCGTGAGGTCTTCGGCGGTTCGGAACTGTCCGGCGGGCAGTGGCAGCGCATCGCGTGTTCCCGGGCCCTGTACCGCCTGCCGGGGCTGCTGATCCTGGACGAGCCGACTTCCCAGATGGACCCGCGCGGTGAGCACCAGATCTTCGAACGGATCAAGGCCATCGCCGCCGGCCGCATCACCATCGTGGTCACCCACCGCCTGGAGAACACCAGGATCGCCGACCACATCATCGTGATGGAGCAGGGCCGGATCACCGAACAGGGCAGGTACGACGACCTCGTCCACGCCGGCGGAACCTTCGCCGAACTCCTTCAACTCTCCCAGGACCGCTGACCACTTGCGCCGCGTCCGTCGTTCCGCCGCCACCCTGCGGCGGGACGACGGCATCGCCGAGGAGACGCCTGTGCCCCCTTCCCGGATCCCCGCCGACGACCGCCCCGACCCGCAGCCCGCCCATGCGTCCGAACACGAGGTACAGGGCTCAGGGCAGACGAAACCCCTGCCCCCGACGGTTCGGCGCTGGGCGGAGAGGCACATCGGACCCGTCACGGATGTCCGCGACGCCTCGCACGACTGGTACCGCTCCCGAGTGTGGGAGCTGGCGGGCCGGGGCGGGACGCGGTGGTACGTGAAGGTCTCGCCCTCCCTGAAGTTCTTCACCCGCGAAACCCGTGCCTACCGCCACATCGTCCCGGCGCTCGGCCACGGCCGCGCACCCCACCTTGTCGACTCCTGTGCGGAGGAACTCGCTGTGCTGCTCACCTCGGTGCCCGGCGTCCCGGCACCGGGGCTCGCGCCCACCGACGCCCAGTGGCGGAACGTGCACCGGCAGGCCGGCTCCCTGTGTGCCCGCCTCCACGAGGCCGGCGAACTCGACCGCGCCGACCGGGCCGAGGCCGAAGCGTCCCTGGAGGCCGCAGCCGACGGGGCGCAGGAGTACCTGGCCCGCGCCGGAGACCGGCTCACCGAGGACGAGCGGCGGGTGATCCGCGACCACGCCGCCCAACTCCGCCGCGTCGGACCGGTACCCGTCGGCTACATCCACGGCGACAATCAGCCTAGGAACTGGCTGTGGTCCCCCACCGGGCTCGCCCTCGTCGACTTCGAACGCACCCGGCCCGCCGCCCGCGTGCAGGACCTCGTCATCCTCACCGTCACCGAGTGGCTAGACCACCCCGATCGCGGGAGGGCGTTCCTCCGGTCGTACGGACGGGAGTTGACCGGCGCCGAACGGCATGCGCTGCGCTGCCTGACCGCACTGGACGCGGTCGACTGCCTGGCCTGGGGCCCGGACAACGACCACCCGGAGGTCACCGCGCGGGGCCGGCGCACCTTGGACCGGCTCATGGGTGAGTCCGCGCCGTGAAGGCCACCCCGCTGGTACGTCGCGCACGTTGAGGCCCTGCTCCTCCGTCTCGGTGAGGAGCGACTCCTCGCTGACCGAGTCCTACGAGCCAGCTCCGCGAGTCGCTCGGCACGTACGCTCGGGCAAGCAGCGGGCGACAGTTCGCACTACCCGGGCGACGCTCGTACAAGGGCTGCTGCTGCGCCAGTGCGAGCTGAGCGCGGACCCTGGGTGCCGGCTGCGGCTCGCGTTGATGCCGCGGGACTGACGCTGCGTCTCGTCTACTGGTCCCCCGCCGCGACGACCGGCAGGCCTCCGCGCGACGTCCGGGCCAGGTGGCACGGTGGCCCGGTGGACGCAGCGGGCAGTCGGTGGCCGGGGCCTGCGTCTCAGCTCGGCCAGTGGCCCGGCCTCGTGAGCGGCTTCGGGAGGCGCGTGCCCGGGCCGCCCTTCGCCGCGTCGACCTGCGCCTGCGTGAGGAACAGGGCCCCTGTCAGGTCGGCGTCCGTGAGGTCCGTGTCCCGCAGGTCGGCGCCCGTCAGGTCCGCGCCGCGCAGATCCGCGCCCGTCAGGTCCGCGGCGACGAGGCGGGCGCCCCGCAGGCCGGCTGCCCGCAGGTCGGCGCCCCGCATCCGCGCGCCCATCAGATCGGCGCCCCGGTGCTCCTTGCGCCGGCCGCCCTGGGCCGCGCGGGCCAGCTCGCTGGCGCGCAGCAGCAGCGCGTTGGCCTCGCCCCGGACCGCGGGGACGTCCACCTCGGCGATCTCCTCCGGGGCGAGGCGGGTCAGCGCCTCCGTGCGGTCCAGCGCGCGGCGCAGCTCGGTGTGGACCGGGCGGGCCGCCGGCAGGGCCAGCGCCTCGGTGAGGTGTCGGAGGAGTTCGTGGAGCTGGCGCACCACCGGGAACACCTCGAACATCAGGCGGGCCCGTTCCGGCGGGGCCGAGCGCCAGTCCGCGCCGCCGAAGGTGACCTGCGAGACCTTCTGGCCCGCGCCGAAGCAGTCGTAGACCGTGCAGCCGCCGAATCCGCGTTCCCGCAGTTCCGTGTGGATGCCGCAGCGGGAGTCCGCGCGGAGGTTCGGGCAGGGGCTCCCGGCGTCCTTGTCGATGGCGAAGTCCGCCGAGGCGGCGAAGGGCAGGGCCACGCAGCACAGGCCGAAGCACCGTGTGCAGTCCGCCTGGAGTTCGGTGCGGGCGGGCGCCGCCGTGCCGTGATGCTCGTACATGCCTCCCACCCTACGCAGGACGCATGGGGACGATCACTCGCGGTGCGGGCGGCCGTTGGCCGGTTCGGGGCCCAACTCCCGTACGGGGGCCCGCCGCCGGTCCCGCGGGCGGGCGGATCCGGCGGCGCGACCAGGAGGCGGACCTCGTAGAGGCCTCACTGACATCACTGACATCACTGGCCTCCCTTGCCTCACGTGCCTCACTCCACGAGGAGTCCGAGGTCGAGCCGGGCCAGCCGGTCCGGGTCGGCCAGGATGTCCATGGCGACGATCCTGCCGTCCACGACGGTCAGCGCGGCGACGGACAGCGGTCTGCCCTCGGGCGCCGTGACCGTCCCGACCGAGCCGTTGACGAGTACGGTCCTCGTGTGCGCGGCGAACCGTGCGAACATCGCAGCCTGCCCGGCCACCGCCCGCGCCCCCCTGACCAGCTTGGACACCGCCGGGCCGGTGACGAGCAGGCCGGCGTCGGCGCGCAGGACGACGTCCGGGTGGAGCACGGCGACGAGCGCCTCGAAGTCGCCGGCGCGCGCGGCGGCGAGGAACGCCTCGACCACCTCGCGCTGCCGGGCGAGGTCGGGATCGGGCACCGGGGCCGCGTCGCGCACCCGCCGCCGCGCGCGGGACGCGAGCTGCCGGGTGGCCGCCGTGCTGCGCCCCACGACGGGCGCGATGTCGTCGAACGGCACCGCGAACATGTCGTGCAGGACGAACGCCAGCCGCTCGGCGGGGTCGAGCGCCTCCAGGACGATGAGCAGCGCCGCCCCCACGGAGTCCGCGCGTACCGCTTCCTCCTCGGGGTCGAGCGGGCGCACGACGAGGTCCGGCACATGGCTGTCCAGCGGCTCCTCGCGCCGCGCGGTCCGCGCGCGCAGCATGTCCAGGCAGATGCGTCCGGTCACGGTGGTCAGCCACCCGCCCAGGTTCTCCACCTCGGAGATCTCCGTGCGGCTGAGCCTGAGCCAGGTCTCCTGGACCGCGTCGTCGGCCTCGCTGAACGAGCCGAGCATCCGGTACGCCACGGCACGGAGCATGCTCCGGTGCTCCTCGAAGCGTTCGGCCGGTGCGGCGCTCACCGGCTGAAGAGCTCGAAGGCCACGGCCGGCCGGCCGCCGAAGCGTTCGCCCGCGCCCGCGGCGAATCCGGTCAGGAGGGACCGCGCGTACTCCTCGGGTTCCTCGTCGGTCAACGCCTCGATGTAGCTGCGGTGTTCGAGCAGGGAGAGCACCGCGCGCTCCAGTCCCGGCGTGGCGTCGACGGCGTGGGTGGGGTTGCCCGAGCCCGCGACGGCGACCCAGCGGACGCCGCTCCAGGGGTCCAGGCCGGGCTCCGGGAAGATCCAGCGGTTGCCGGCGTCCCCGGCGGCGTCGAGCGTGGCGCGTCCGACGGCGACGTGGTCGGGCGTGTTCCAGGCGACGCCGCCCCAGGTGTCCCGGTGGTTGAGGGTGATCACCAGTTCGGGCCGGTGCCTGCGGATCGCGAGGGCGATGTCCCGTCGCAGCGCGGTGCCGTACTCGACGACACCGTCCCGGTGGTCGAGGAACTCCACCTCGGACACCCCGACCACCGCGGCGCTGGCCCGCTGCTCCCGCTCCCGCAGCGGGCCGCAGCGGTCCGGATCCAGCGTGTCGATGCCGGCCTCGCCCCGGGTGGCCAGCACGTAGGCGACCTCGCGGCCGCCGTCCGTCCAGGCCGCGACGGCGGCGGCACAGCCGTATTCGAGGTCGTCCGGGTGGGCCACCACGGCGAGGGCGCGCTGCCAGTCGTCGGGCATGGGCCGCAGCTGATCGTTCGTCGGCTCGGTCATGCCCGGCACACTAACCGGGCCGGGCCGCGAACGCCGCGACGCTGCGCTCAGACGTCGTCGCGCGCCAGCGCCAGCAGCCGGTCCAGCACGCGGGGTCCGCCGGCGCGTACGCCGTCGTGCTCGAACTCGTCGGTGACGTACGTCCGCAGTCCGCGGATCGTGCCCGCCGTGCGCAGCGAGTGCGCGGTGTCGACGTACATGTCGTCGTGGTAGACGGCCGCGGCGACGGGGACCTCGTTGGCGGCGAGGCGGCCGGCGTCGTAGAGCGGGGCCCAGTCGGTGCGCTCGGCGAGCAGGTCGGCGGTCTCGCGCAGCGGGCGCAGTGCCGGGTCGCAGTCGAAGGTCCACGGGTGCACGGACTCGCCGGTGAACAGCAGCGGGCCGTCGCCCGCGAGGGTCTTGCCGGCGTCGAACTGGGGGAACTCGGCGCGGACCCGTTCGGCGGACCAGGCGGTGGGCCGGTCGCCCTGCGCGTAGCAGGCCTCGTGCACCAGCGCGTAGAGCGGGTGGCCCGCGAAGGACAGGGCGGCCTGTACGTCCTCCTGGAAGGCGTCGGAGAGGGCCGGTCCCTGGGCGGTGCGGACGAAGGCGTTCTCCAGGAGGTAGTGCAGCCGGTGGCTGCCCTCGCCGCCGCCGAGGAGGATGCCGAGGGACTGGAAGGCCTCGACGGTGAGCCGGTAGCCGCCGTTCAGGACGGGTTCGTGGCTCAGCAGGTACTCGGCGATCCGTCGGGCCCGCTCGACGTCCTGCGGGTAGCGCGCGTAGTGGGCGGCGACCTTGCGCTCGATGCGCGGGTACGCGGCCCGGTAGACGTCGTCGGCGTGCCCGTCGAGGGTGGGCAGGCCGCCCGTGATCAGGGCCGCGCTCAGGCCCTCGGGCGCGGTGGAGAGGTAGTGGGTGGCGCAGAAGCCGCCGAAGCTCTGGCCGAGGACGGTCCAGGGGGCGCCGCCGGTGACGGCGGGGCGGATCGTCTCGCAGTCGCGGACGATGGAGTCGGCGCGGAACAGGGCGAGGTAGTCGGCCTGCTCGCGGGGGCCTCCGCGCAGCGGGAGGGTCTGCCGGTTGGCGGGCGTGGAGCTGCCGGTGCCGCGCTGGTCGAGCAGCAGGACGCGGTGGTCCTCCAGGGCGCGGCCGAGCCAGGCCTGCTTGCCGACGAAGCGGTTGGCGCCGAACCCCGGGCCGCCCTGGAGGTAGACCAGCCAGGGCAGGTCCTTGTCCGCTCTCCCGCTCGCGACCACTTCCCGGGCGAACAGCTCGATCGTCTCCCCGGAGGGGGCGTCGTGATCGAGGGGCACGGTGAAGCGGCGGTCGGTGAGGACGACTCCGGGCTGACGGTAGCTGGCACTCAAGAAGGGCTCCCGAGACGGACGGATTGCTGGCTGCGACCCAGTTCAACACAAGTTGTTCGGCGATCCGACCCCGGGGATCAAGAATTCCGTACTGACCGGCGGATCAGGCCGTTGCCGGAAACATACTGACCGACCGCTCAGCGTCGCGGCAGGCTGGAACGCCGTACCACCAGCTCCGGCTGGAGCACCACGCGCCGGTGCTCGTGCGGGGTGGACGCGGTCTCCGCCTCCGTCTCCTCCAGCAGCAGTTCCGCCGCGAGCGCGCCCATGGTCACGGCGGGCTGACGCACCGAGGTGAGCGGTACGGCGGCGGCCGCGGCGAACTCGATGTCGTCGTAGCCGACGATCGCGAGGTCGTCGGGGACGCCCACGCCGGCCGCGAACACGGCCTGGAGGACGCCGAGGGCGAGCAGGTCGTTGGCGCAGAAGACGGCGGTGGGGCGCACGGCGAGGCCCAGGAGCCGGGCCCCCGCGTCGCGTCCGGCGGCCACGTCGAGCCGCTCGGTGGGCAGCTCCCGCAGGCACTCGGGGCCGAGCCCGGCCTCGGCGAGCGCGTTGAGGGCGCCGGTGCGGCGGTCCCTGACCTGGTTCAGTCCGGGCGGTCCGCTCACGTACGCGATGGAGCGGTGGCCGGCGTCGACCAGGTGCCGCACGGCCAGCGCGCCGCCCGCCACGTCGTCGACGGACACCGAGCACTCGGTGGTGCCCTCGGCGACCCGGTCGACGAGGACGAAGGGGATGCCGTGGCGGCGGAACGCGGCGATGTTGCGCCCGGTCGCGTCGGCGGGGGTCAGCAGCACCCCGCGGACCCGCTGCTCGGCGAAGAGCGACAGGTAGTCGGCCTCCTCGCCGGCGCTCTGGGCGCTGTTGCAGACCATCACGCCGAGTCCGGTCTCGCGGGCCGCCCGCTCGGCGCCGCGGGCCACGTCCACGAAGAACGGGTTGCCCATGTCGAGGACGAGCAGGCCCATGATCCTGCTGCGCCCGGCGCGCAGTTGCCGTGCGGACTCGCTGCGGACGTAGCCGAGCCGGTCGATGGCGGAGAGCACACGGGCACGGGTCTCGGAGGCGACCGTGTCCGGGCGGTTGATGACGTTCGACACCGTGCCGACGGAGACTCCGGCGACTCGGGCGACGTCCTTGATACCCACCGACTGGGCCATCAGGCGGTTACCTCCGGAAGAGCGGGGAGTGGTGGGCACGCGCTCAGGTTACCCGCGCGCCCACCGGGGACGGATTCCGTCATACGGGCAGTGCGAAATCGGCGACGCGGAGCGCCGAGGGGGTCGTACCGGTGGACTTCACCTGGTGGAGGACGGACAGTACGCCGTCCTGGGCGATCCGTGTCTCGTCGACGACGACCTCTCCGAAGGCGTTGAGGCCGCCGCCGTCGAACAGCGTCGTCCAGTCCGTGTGCCCGGAGGCGGCCGAGGCGGCGGCGATCCGTCCGAAGGGCAGCACGGCGTAGGCGTTGTCGTACTTGTCGAGGACCAGCCTGGTGCGCTGGCTGGAGTTGAGGGCGACCGGGATCTCGGTCTTGCGCCAGGTGCCGGCGGCCGTCCTGCGGACGTGGAAGGCCCGGCCGTTCGCGGTCCGGTCCCGGACGTAGCCGGTGGTGCACTGGCCGAAGCGGCCCGGCACGTAGCTGATGATGGCGTGCGGGCGGCCCGCGGAGTCGGTGGCCTGGCTCTCCTGGTTCATGAGGGAGTGGTCCGGGTCGAGCGGGTCGACGACGAGTCCGCCGTCGGTCACGGCGACCCGGTCGGAGCCGCCGGTGGTGCCGACCGGGGTTCCGGCGCCGTTGCGCCAGGTGCGGCCGCGGTCGTCCGAGTAGACGTAGCCGGTGTCGTGGTTGGTGAGGCCGCCGGCGTTGCACATCACGGCGGCGTTCTGCTCGCGCCAGGTGAAGAAGGCGTGCAGGCGTCCGCTCCTGTCGTAGTCGATGCCGTGCAGGTACATGTTGCGCAGGGTGCTGGAGCCGTGGGCGCCGGTGTAGGTGCCGGTGGCCGAGGACCACTCCCCCAGCGCGGTCCAGGACGTGCCGTCGTACTCGGCGAGGGCGTTGCGGCCGTTGCCGGAGACTCCGGCGCGGTAGCTGAGCTGGAGCCTTCCCTCGGGTGTGGCGACGAACTGCGGGTACGTGAACTGCGAGGTGAGGGCGAGCCCGTCGAGCGTGGACTGCGGCGTCCCGAACCGGCTCGCGGTCCAGCTCAGGCCGGTGGGGTTGTCGAGGAGTCCGGCCACCGACTTCACGTAGGTGAAGCCGTCGCTGTGGGAGTCCATGTTGAGGTGCAGCCGGCCGTCGGTCCGGGAGACGCCCATGGAGATGACGTTGTGCGAGTCGTCGTACCGGAGGGTGTGGCCGACCTTGACGGTCGACCACGTGCTCCCGCCGAGCACCCGGCGGCCGACGACCGCGTTGCGGTCCGCGGTGTACCAGGCGGCGTACTGGTGGCCCCTGTGGGTCAGCAGGCCGTTCTTCTGGAACGAGTTGTTGTTGACGAGGCCGTCGTAGGAGACGAAGAAGAGGGCCTGTCCGTCGAGCGTGGTGGTGCCGGCCGGGGTGACCGAGGGTCCGGGCGCGGCGGCCCGGGCGGTGCCGGCGACTGAGGGCACCGCCGCGCTGCCCAGCAGCGCGGTGGCGGCGAGCAGGGTGCGTCTCTTCATGATCGGGGCTCCTGGCGGGTGGGAGGAGGGCGAACAGGTGCGAAGAGCGGGGTGCGGAAGTGCCGGGTGGGCGCCGCGTGATGCCGGGGGCCGGGGGCCGGGGGGCCGGGGTGAGGCTGTAGTGGGTGGCGGGGCCCGTTCCGTCGCGGGGTGGTCGCGGTCAGGCGAGGTGGAACACCTCGGTGAGCGGCCTCATGGCCTCGTCGGGACGGGCGCCGTCCAGCGATTCGAAGAACGGCGCCATCTCGGCCTGCCACCGGGCGTTGACCCCGGCGGCCTCCATGCCCGCCTGCGCGGCGGCGAAGTCCTCCGTCTCCAGGTACCCGACCAGCAGGCCGTCCTCGCGCAGGAAGAGCGAGTAGTTGCGCCAGCCGGTGGCCGAGAGTGCTTCGAGCATCTCGGGCCACACGGCGGCGTGCCGCTCGCGGTACTCGTCGAGCCGGTCCTCGCGGACCTTGAGAAGGAAGCAGACGCGCTGCATGAAGGCCGCTCCGGGCAGTCGGTCGGATCAGAAGTTGAACTGGTCGATGTTCTTCTTGTCGAAGACGGTCGGCTTGCCGAGGTCGATCACGCCGTCCTTGCCGATGGTGAAGGTGCCCATGTCGCCGGCCTTGAAGGTCTCGCCCTCCTTGCCGGTGATCTGGCCGGACGACAGCGCGACGGCGGTGTGCGCGGCGAGCGCGCCGAGCTGCGCCGGGTCCCACAGCTCGAAGGCCTCGACGGTGCCGTTCTTCACGTACTTGCGCATGTCGTTCGGGGTGCCGAGGCCGGTCAGCTTGACCTTGCCCTTGTACTTGGAGCCCGACAGGTACTGGGCGGCGGCCTTGATGCCGACCGTGGTCGGGGAGATGATCCCCTTCAGCTTCGGGTGCTCCTGGAGCAGGCCCTGGGTCTGCTGGAAGGACTGCTGGGCGTCGTCGTTGCCGTAGGCGACCTTGACGAGCTTCATGTCCTTGTACTTCGGATCCTTGAGTTCGTCCTTCATGAACTCGATCCAGGTGTTCTGGTTCGTGGCGGTCTGCGCGGCGGACAGGATCGCTATCTCGCCCTTGTAGTCGAGCTGTTCGGCGAGGAGCTGCACCTCGGTGCGGCCGAGGGCCTCGGCGCTGGCCTGCGAGACGAAGGCGTTGCGGCAGTCGGCCTTGGTGTCGGAGTCGTACGTGACGACCTTGATGCCGTTCTTCATGGCCTGCTTGAGCGCGGTGCACAGGGCGCCCGGGTCCTGCGCGGAGACGGCCATCGCGTCGACCTGCTGCTGGGTGAGCGTGTTGACGTAGCTCACCTGGCCGGAGGTGTCCGTGGCGCTGCTGGGACCGACCTCCTTGTACTTGGAGCCCAGCTCGGTGAGGGCCTTCTCGCCGCCCTTGTCAGCGGTGGTGAAGTACGGGTTGTTGACCTGCTTGGGCAGGAAGCCGACGGTCAGGCCCTTCTTGGTCGCGGCGTTCGGGTCGGCCTTGCCGGCCGTGGCGTTCGAGCCGCCCTCGTCCTTGACGTCGTCCTTGGAGGTGCCGCCGCAGGCCGTCGCGGCCAGGGCGAGCGAGGTGACGGCGGCCAGGGCCGCACAGGCCCGGCGGAGCTTGGTGGAGGACATGGTGGTGGAGCCTTTCGACGGAGGTTACGGGGAGGTGGGTGCAGAGGTGGGTGCGGAGGCGGCTCTGCGGCCCGCCCTCGCGACGGAGATCTGCCGTGCGACCCGGGGGGCGAGCACGGAGAGGACGAGCAGGACGCCGGTGACGACGATCTGCGACTGGGCGGAGACGTCCTGGAGGCTCATCACGTTCTGCAGCGCGCCGAGCAGGAAGACTCCCGCGATCGCGCCGCCGAGCGTGCCCTTGCCGCCGTCGAAGTCGATGCCGCCGAGCAGTACTGCCGCCACGACGGAGAGTTCGAGCCCCGTGGCGTTGTCGAAGCGGGCGCTGGCGTAGTGCAGCGCCCAGAAGATGCCGGTGAGCGAGGCCATCAGCCCCGTCACCGTGAACAGGACCAGCTTCTGCCGCTTGACGCGGATGCCGGCGAACCGGGCGGCCTCCTCGCTGGCCCCGACCGCGAAGAGCGAGCGCCCGAACGGGGTGGCGTGCAGGGCGACCACGGCGATCGCGAGCAGCACGAGGAAGGGGAGGAGCGCGTACGGGACGAACGTGTCGCCGATGCGTCCGGAGGCGAAGTCCAGGTACTGGGTGGGGAAGTCGGTGACCGCGTCCGAGCCGAGCACGATCTGCGCGATGCCCCGGTAGGCGGCGAGCGTTCCGATGGTGACGGCCAGGGAGGGCAGGCCGAGCCGGGTGACCAGCAGGCCGTTGACCAGTCCGCACACCACGCCGAGCAGCAGGCAGATCGGGATGATCGTCTCGATGGTCATGCCCTGGTTCCACAGGGCGCCCATCACCGCGCCGGACAGACCCGCGGTCGAGGCCACCGAGAGGTCGATCTCCCCGGACACCACGAGCAGCGTCATCGGCAGCGCGATCAGCGCGATGGGCAGGGTGTTGCCGATCAGGAACGACAGGTTGAGGGCGTTGCCGAAGCCGTCCACGGTGGTGAAGGACAGCAGCAGGACGACGATCAGGAGGGCGCCGACGGCCCCGTCCCACCGCACCAGGGCGGAGCGGCGGACGGCGCGCGTGAGGGCGGAGTCAGCCATGGCGGGCGTTCCTCTTCTTCAGGGCGGTCGCCACGCGCAGGGCGACGATCCGGTCGACCGCGATGGCGAGGATGAGCAGGATGCCGTTGATGGCGAGCACCCAGACGGAACTGACGCCGAGGGCGGGCAGCACGCTGTTGATGGAGGTGAGGAGCAGCGCGCCCAGAGCGGCGCCGTAGACGCTGCCGGAGCCGCCGGTGAAGACGACGCCGCCGACCACGACCGCGCTGACGACGGTGAGTTCGTAGCCGTTGCCGGTGCCGGAGTCGACGTTGCCGAACCGGGCGAGGTACAGGGCGCCGGCGAGCCCGGCGAGGGCTCCGCAGAAGGTGTACGCGGCGAGGATGCGCTTGCGCACGGGGATGCCGGCGAGGCGGGCGGCCTCCGGGTTGGAGCCGAGCGCGTACAGTTCGCGGCCGCTGCCGAAGTGCTTGAGGTAGTAGGCGGTCGCGATCAGCACGGCGAGGGCGATCAGGGCGAGCCAGGGCACCGCGGAGATGCCGCCGGAGCCGAAGTCGACGAATCCGTCGGGCAGGTTGGCCGCGGTGATCTGCCGTGAGCCGACCCAGATGGAGTCGATGCCGCGGATGATGTAGAGCGTGCCGAGGGTGACGACGAGCGCGGGCACCTGGCCGAGGCTGACGAGGAGTCCGTTGACCAGTCCCCAGCCGATGCCGAGCAGGACGGCGAGCGCCACGGCGACGACGGGGTTCCCGCCGCCCTGGAGGTAGGTGCCGGCGGCGAAGGCGCTGATGCCGAGCGTCGAGCCGACCGACAGGTCGACGTTGCGGGTGATGACGACCAGCGACTGGCCGGTGGCGACCAGCACGAGGATGGTCGCGTTGAGCAGCAGGTCCTTGATGCCCTGCTCGGACAGGAACTCGCTGTTGCCCATCTGGGTGATGACGATCATCACCAGGAAGACGGCCAGGATGGCGAGTTCGCGCATCTTGAAGACGCGGTCGACCAGGCGGGTGCCGCTCGACTTGGGCACCTCGGCCGCGGGTGCCGGGTTGGGTGCGGTCACCGTCATGCCGTCCTCCTCTCGTGCGCCGGTGCGCCCGTACGCTGCGGTGGTGCGGGCGTCGTGTCCGTCCGCGGCCCGGTGGCCGCGTGTGCGCGGTTCACGCGGCCCTCCCGGTGGCAGCGGCCATCACGGACTCCTCGGTGGCCTCGGACCTCGGGATCTCGGCGGTGAGCCGGCCCTCGTGCATCACGAGGACCCGGTCGGCCATGCCGAGGATCTCGGGCAGGTCGGAGGAGATCATCAGGACGGCGACACCGTCGGCGGCGAGTTGGCTGAGCAGCCGGTGCACCTCGGCCTTCGTGCCGACGTCGATGCCGCGGGTCGGTTCGTCGACGATGAGCACCTTGGGGCCGGTGGCGAGCCACTTGGCGAGGACGACCTTCTGCTGGTTGCCTCCGGAGAGGGTGGACACGGTGTCGGCGATCCGGGCGTACTTGACCTGGAGCTTGACCGCCCAGTCCAGTGAGCGGCTGCGTTCGGCGCCGCGGTCCATGAGCCCCGCCCTGACGGTCGACCGCAGGCCGGTGAGGCCGATGTTGCGCTCGATGGACATGTCCATCACGAGGCCCTGGGCCCGGCGGTCCTCGGGTACGAGGGCGAGGCCCGCGGCCATGGCCGTGGAGGGCGCGCCGTTCGTCAGGCTCCGTCCGTCGATCTCGACCTCCCCGGCGTCCCAGCGGTCGACGCCGAAGACGGCGCGGGCGACCTCGGTGCGTCCGGCGCCGACGAGTCCGGCGAGGCCGACGATCTCGCCGCGCCGGACGTCGAAGGAGACGTCGGTGAAGACGCCCTCGCGGGTCAGGCGCCGCACGCTGAGGGCGACTTCGCCCGCCTCGACGTCCTGCTTCGGGTAGAGCTCGTCCAGGTCGCGGCCGACCATGCGGCGTACGAGGTCGTCCTCGGTCATGCCGTCGATCGGCTCGCTGGAGATGAGGGCGCCGTCGCGCAGGGTGGTGACCCGGCGGCAGATCTGGAAGATCTCCTCCAGCCGGTGCGAGATGAACAGCACGGCCGAGCCCTGCTCGCGCAGGGCGCGGACGACGCCGAAGAGGCGTGCCACCTCGCTGCCGGTGAGGGCGGCGGTCGGCTCGTCCATGATCAGGACGCGGGCGTCGAAGGAGAGCGCCTTGGCGATCTCGACGATCTGCTGGTCGGCGATGGACAGGCCGCGTGCCGGGCGGTCGGGGTCGAGTTCGACGCCGAGCCGCCGCATCAGGGCGAGTGTCTCGGCGTGGGTGGCCTTGTGGTCGATGCGGCCGAGGGCGCGGCGCGGCTGGCGGCCCATGAAGATGTTCTCGGCGATCGAGAGGTCGGGGAAGAGCGTGGGCTCCTGGTAGATCACCGCGATGCCCGCGTCGCGGGCGTCGGCGGGACCGTGGAAGACGGTGGGTTCGCCGTCCAGGAGCACCTGGCCGGCATCGGGTCGGTGCACGCCGGCGAGCGTCTTGATCAGGGTCGACTTGCCCGCGCCGTTCTCGCCGGCGAGTGCGTGCACTTCGCCGGGGAACAGTTCGAGGGACACGTCCCGCAGGGCGCGTACGGCGCCGAAGGACTTCGAGATGTCCTTGAGCGCCAGCACGGGGGCCGGACCCGCGTCGGACCGGAGGGTCATGAGGGCTCCTCAACGACGCGGGCAGTGCGGCCTCACGACGTCGTGAAAGGTTTCAACTAGGTTGCCGGGACGTTAGGCATGTAGCCCAGGTCACGTCAATGGGTACTGTCCGAAATTTTCGATAGGACAAGGTCACAACCGAGTCACGAAGAGCCGTCCGCGCCCGGGGGGTTGACAGCCCTTCGGGGTGCTCATAGCTTCAGCCTTCTGAATCGTTTCAGACCGAAGCTGTTCAGGCGTTGTTCCTTCCGATTGCCAGAACCGATGTCACAGGAGCCCCGAAGTGACCGAGCTCGCCGCGGTGAAGGCCGCTCTCAAGACCCAGGCAGTAGAGACGCCGTCATGGGCGTACGGGAACTCGGGAACCCGCTTCAAGGTGTTCGCGCAGCCCGGAGTGCCGCGCGACCCCTTCGAGAAGCTCGACGACGCCGCGAAGGTGCACGAGTTCACCGGGGCCGCCCCGACCGTGGCGCTGCACATCCCCTGGGACCGGGTCGAGGACTACACGGCTCTCGCCAAGCACGCCGAGGAGCGCGGCGTGAAGCTGGGGGCGATCAACTCCAACACCTTCCAGGACGACGACTACCGGCTCGGCAGCGTCTGCCACCCGGACGCGGCCGTGCGCCGCAAGGCCGTGGACCATCTGCTCGACTGCGTCGACATCATGGACGCCACCGGGTCCAAGGACCTGAAGCTGTGGTTCGCGGACGGCACGAACTATCCCGGCCAGGACGACATCCGCGAGCGCCAGGACCGGCTCGCCGAAGGCCTGGCCCGGGTGTACGAGCGCCTCGGGGACGACCAGCGGATGCTCCTGGAGTACAAGTTCTTCGAGCCGGCCTTCTACGCGACCGACGTGCCGGACTGGGGCACCGCGTACGCGCACTGCCTCAAGCTCGGGCCCAAGGCGCAGGTCGTCGTCGACACCGGCCACCACGCGCCCGGCACCAACATCGAGTTCATCGTCGCGACGCTGCTGCGCGAGGGGAAGCTCGGCGCGTTCGACTTCAACTCGCGGTTCTACGCCGACGACGACCTGATGGTGGGCGCGGCCGACCCCTTCCAGCTCTTCCGGATCATGTACGAGGTCATCCGCGGCGGCGGCTTCACCCCGGACGTGGCGTTCATGCTCGACCAGTGCCACAACATCGAGGCGAAGATCCCCGCGATCATCCGCTCGGTGATGAACGTGCAGGAGGCCACCGCGAAGGCACTCCTCGTGGACCGCGAGGCCCTGACGGCCGCACAGCGCTCGGGTGACGTCCTCGCCGCGAACGCCGTGGTCATGGACGCGTACAACACGGACGTGCGGCCGCTGGTGGCCGAGGTCCGCCAGGAACTGGGCCTGGACCCCGACCCCATCGCCGCCTACCACGCCTCCGGCTGGGCAGCGCGCATCGCCGAGGAGCGCGTCGGCGGACAGCAGGCCGGCTGGGGCGCCTGATCAGGCGCCCCGAACCTCCCGCCCAGCGAACGGGCCACCGCACCGCGGCGTGAGTCCGGACGGCCGCCCCCGCCGCCCGGCCGCCCGCTCCCGGGCACCGCGGTCCCGCGCCCCGCTCAAGCCGACGCAGACGCAGACACTCTCTTCAAAGGACCCAGGACATGGCACCCCACCCCGAAGCCGCCGACCTCCTCGCCCGTTCCCACCGGCTCGGCGCCGACCCGCGCAACACCAACTACGCGGGCGGCAACACCTCCGCCAAGGGCACCGGCACCGACCCCGTGACCGGCGGCGACCTCGACCTGATGTGGGTCAAGGGATCGGGCGGCGACCTCGGCACGCTGACCGGGCCGGGACTGGCCGTACTGCGGCTGGACCGCCTCCGGGCGCTCAAGGACGTGTACCCGGGCGTCGAGCGCGAGGACGAGATGGTCGCCGCGTTCGACTACTGCCTGCACGGCAAGGGCGGGGCCGCCCCCTCGATCGACACCGCCATGCACGGACTCGTCGACGCGGCGCACGTCGACCATCTGCACCCCGACTCCGGCATCGCGCTGGCCTGCGCGGCCGACGGCGAGAAACTGACCGCCGAGTGCTTCGGCGACACCGTCGTCTGGGTGCCCTGGCGCCGCCCCGGCTTCCAACTCGGCCTCGACATCGCCGCCGTCAAGGCCGCCAACCCGCGGGCGATCGGCTGCGTCCTCGGCGGGCACGGCATCACCGCGTGGGGCGACACCTCCGAGGAGTGCGAGCGCAACTCGCTGCACATCATCCGCACCGCCGAGGCCTTCCTCGCCGAACGCGGCAGGCCCGAGCCCTTCGGCCCCGCCGTCGAGGGGTACGGGGCGCTCGCCCCCGCCGAGCGCCGGGACCGGGCCGCGGCGCTCGCGCCCGTGATCAGGTCGCTGGCCTCCCAGGACCGCCCGCAGGTCGGCCACTACACCGACTCCGACGTCGTCCTCGACTTCCTCGCGAGCGCCGAGCACCCGCGCCTCGCCGCCCTCGGCACCTCCTGCCCCGACCACTTCCTGCGCACCAAGGTCCGGCCGCTGGTCCTGGACCTGCCGCCGGCCGCGCCCCTCGACGAGGCGGTGGCCCGCCTGAAGGAGCTGCACACGGAGTACCGCGCCGAGTACGCGGCCTACTACGGGCGGCACGCCGACGCCGACTCCCCCGCGATGCGCGGCGCGGACCCCGCCGTCGTGCTCGTCCCCGGGGTCGGCATGTTCAGCTTCGGCAAGGACAAGCAGACCGCCCGCGTGGCCGGCGAGTTCTACGTCAACGCGATCAACGTGATGCGCGGGGCCGAGGCGGTCTCCACCTACGCGCCCATCGAGGAGTCCGAGAAGTTCCGCATCGAGTACTGGGCCCTCGAGGAGGCCAAGCTGCGCCGGATGCCCGCGCCCAAGCCGCTGGCCACCCGGGTGGCACTGGTGACGGGCGCCGGCAGCGGCATCGGCCGGGCCATCGCCGAACGGCTGGTCGCCGAGGGCGCCTGCGTCGTGGTCGCCGACCTGAACGCGCACAACGCGGCCGAGGTCGCCGCCGCGCTGGGCGGGCCCGACAGGGCGGTCGCCGTCACCGCCGACGTGACCTCCGAGGAGCAGATCACCGAGGCGTTCAAGGACGCGGTGCTCGCCTTCGGCGGCGTCGACCTCGTCGTGAACAACGCCGGCATCTCCATCTCCAAGCCCCTCCTGGAGACCACCGCCGCGGACTGGGACCTCCAGCACGACATCATGGCGCGCGGCTCCTTCCTCGTCTCGCGCGAGGCGGCCCGCGTGATGATCGCGCAGGGCCTGGGCGGCGACGTCGTCTACATCGCGTCCAAGAACGCCGTGTTCGCCGGCCCCAACAACATCGCGTACTCGGCGACCAAGGCCGACCAGGCCCACCAGGTGCGGCTGCTCGCGGCCGAGCTGGGCGAGCACGGCATCCGGGTCAACGGCGTCAACCCCGACGGGGTCGTGCGCGGCTCGGGCATCTTCGCCGGCGGCTGGGGCGCCCAGCGGGCGGCCACGTACGGCATCGAGGAGGAGAAGCTCGGCGAGTTCTACGCCCAGCGGACCATCCTCAAGCGCGAGGTGCTGCCCGAGCACGTGGCGAACGCCGTCTTCGCCCTGACGGGCGGCGACCTGACGCACACCACCGGACTGCACGTCCCGGTCGACGCCGGCGTCGCCGCCGCGTTCCTGCGGTGACGAGGATGACCGCAGCGAAGTCGTACGCCGCGGTCGACCTCGGCGCGTCCAGCGGGCGCGTCATGGTCGGCCGCGTGGGCCCCGGCACGCTGGAGCTGACCGAGGCGCACCGATTCCCCAACCGGCCGGTGCGGGTGCCCGAGGGACTGCGCTGGGACATCCTCGCCCTGTACGGAGGAGTCCTCGACGGGCTGCGCGCCGCCGGGCAGGTCGACTCCGTCGGCATCGACAGCTGGGCCGTGGACTACGGCCTCCTCGACGCCGACGGGGCGCTCCTCGGCAACCCGGTCCACTACCGGGACACCCGCACCGAGGGCGTCGCGGAGAAGGTGTGGGCCACCGTGCCCGCCGCCGACCTGTACGCGGCGACCGGACTCCAGTACGCCCCCTTCAACACCCTGTACCAACTGGTGGCGGCCCGCGCCACGTCCCAACTGGCCGACGCCGAGTGCCTGCTGCTCATCCCCGACCTGCTGACCTACTGGCTCACGGGCGAGCGGGGCACGGAACTCACCAACGCCTCCACCACCCAGCTCGTCGACCCGCGCACCCGCGACTGGTCGTACGACATCGCCGCGCGCCTCGGCGTCGACCTGGACCTCTTCCCACCGCTGCGGCGGCCCGGCGATCCGGCCGGCCTGCTCCGGGGGCCGGTGCTGGAGGAGACGGGACTGACCGGACCGGTGCCGGTGACGACGGTCGGCTCGCACGACACGGCGTCGGCCGTCGCGGCCGTGCCCGCCACCGGCGAGCGCTTCGCCTACATCTGCACCGGCACCTGGTCCCTGGCCGGCCTCGAACTGGACGCCCCCGTCCTCGGCGAGGCGAGCCGCGCGGCCAACTTCACCAACGAACTCGGCCTCGACAACACCGTCCGCTACCTGCGGAACATCATGGGCCTGTGGCTGCTCCAGGAGTGCCTGCGGGAATGGGGCGGCCCCGACCTGCCCGCGCTGCTGCGCGAGGCCGCCGGGGTCGCGCCGCTCAGGTCCGTGGTCGACGCGGGCGACGCCGCGTTCCTCGCCCCGGGCCGGATGCCGGCCCGGATCGCCGAGGCCTGCCGCGCGTCCGGCCAACCCGTACCCGGATCACGCGCCGAAACCACCCGCTGCATCCTCGACTCGCTCGCGCTGGCCCACCGCCGCGCGGTCCGCGAGGCCCAGGAACTGGCCGACCATCCGGTGGACGTGGTGCACATCGTCGGCGGCGGCACCCGCAACGAACTGCTCTGCCAACTCACCGCCGACGCCTGCGGCCTGCCCGTCGTGGCCGGCCCCGCGGAGGCCGCGGCCCTGGGCAACGTCCTCGTGCAGGCACGGGCGCAGGGCGCGGTCGGCGACCGCGCGGCGATGCGGCGCCTGCTGGCCGCGACCCAGCCCCTGCGGCGGTACGAGCCGCGCGGCGACAGCGCCGCGTGGCAGGCCGCCGAGGCGAGACTCGCCGGCCGGTGAGACACCGCACCCCGCCCGGCGGGCGCGCGACGTCTCCCCCGGCGCGTGCCCGCCGCGTACCCTGCACTCATCCGATGATCGACCCCGAGGAGCTGCGATGCGAGTCGCTCTGTTCCTGACCTGCGTCAATGACACGCTCTATCCGGACACCGGCCGTGCCGTCGTGAAACTGCTGACCAGGCTGGGTGTCGACGTCGACTTCCCGATGGCGCAGACCTGCTGCGGGCAGGCGCACTACAACACGGGGTACCGCCACGAGGCGGAGCCGATGGCCCGTCACTTCTCCGATGTCTTCGGCGGCTACGAGGCCATCGTGACACCGTCCGGCTCCTGCGGGGCCATGGTGCGCGAGCTGTATCCGCGGATGGGCGAGCGGGCCCGCGCCGAGGGCCGCGGCGACACCCTCGCGGCCACCCTCGCGCCGGTCGTGCCCAAGACGTACGAACTCACCGAGTTCCTCGTGGACGTGCTCGGCGTGACGGACGTGGGCGCCTACTACCCGCACACCGTCACCTACCACCCCACCTGCCACGGCCTGCGCAGCCTCGGGCTGGGCGAGCGACCCACCCGGCTCCTGCGCGCGGTCGAGGGACTCGAACTCAGGGAACTGCCCGGCGCCGACGAGTGCTGCGGCTTCGGCGGCACCTTCGCCCTGAAGAACTCCGACGTGTCGGCGGCGATGGGGACCGACAAGGTGCGCAACGCCGAGTCGACGGGCGCCGAGGTGCTGTGCGCCGCCGACAACTCCTGCCTCATGCACATCGGCGGCACCATGACGCGGCTCAGCACGGGCATGCGCCCCGTGCACATCGCGGAGATCCTGGCGAGCACGAAAGAGGAGCCCCTGGCATGAGCGGGACCACCACCGGAGCGGAGCCGACCCCATGAGCGGGACGTTCGTCGGCATGCCGGCCTTCCCGAAGGCCGCGCACGAGGCCGTCCAGGACCTGACGCTGCGCGGCAATCTGCGCCACGCCACGCACACCATCCGCGCCAAGCGCGCCGCCGCGGTCGCGGAGGTGTCCGACTGGGCCTTGCTGCGCGAGGCGGGCAAGCAGATCAAGGACCACACGCTCCGCCACCTGGACCGCTACCTCGTACAGGTGGAGGAGTCGGTCACGGCGGCCGGCGGCACCGTGCACTGGGCCGCCGACGCGGACGAGGCCAACCGGATCGTCACGGACCTCGTACGCGCGACCGGGGAGAGCGAGGTCGTCAAGGTCAAGTCGATGGCCACCCAGGAGATCGGGCTCAACGAGGCCCTGGAGGCCGAGGGCATCCACGCCTACGAGACGGACCTCGCCGAACTCATCGTGCAGTTGGGCAAGGACCGCCCCTCCCACATCCTGGTGCCCGCCATCCACCGCAACCGCGGCGAGATCCGCGACATCTTCGCCCGCGAGATGGGCGCATGGGGCCGCCCGGCCCCCGACGGCCTCACCGACACACCCGCCGAACTCGCCGAGGCCGCACGGCTGCACCTGCGCGAGAAGTTCCTGCGCGCCAAGGTCGGCGTCTCCGGCGCCAACTTCATCGTCGCCGAGACCGGCACGCTCGTCGTCGTCGAGTCGGAGGGCAACGGCCGCATGTGCCTGACCCTCCCCGAGACGCTGATCTCCGTCGTCGGCATCGAGAAGATCGTGCCGACCTGGCGGGACCTGGAGGTGTTCCTCCAGACCCTGCCCCGCTCGTCCACGGCCGAGCGCATGAACCCGTACACCTCCACCTGGACCGGTACGACGGACGGGGACGGCCCGCGGGACTTCCACCTCGTGCTCCTCGACAACGGCCGCACCGACACTCTCGCCGACGACGTCGGCAGGCAGGCCCTGCGCTGCATCCGCTGCTCCGCCTGCCTCAACGTCTGCCCGGTCTACGAACGGGCCGGCGGACACGCGTACGGCTCGGTCTACCCGGGACCGATCGGCGCCATCCTGAGCCCCCAACTGCGCGGCACCCAGAGCGAGATCGACGCCTCACTGCCGTACGCCTCCTCGCTGTGCGGCGCCTGCTACGACGTCTGCCCGGTGGCCATCGACATCCCCGAGGTGCTCGTGCACCTGCGGGAACGGATCGTCCAGGGCGGCCCGGTGACCCACGAGGGCACGAAGGTCGTCCTCAAGCCTGCCAAGGGCCACGCGGCCGAGCGGGCCGCCATGCGGGCCGCCCGCTGGACCTTCGGCCACCCGGGCGCCCTGCGCACCGGACAGCGCCTCGCGTCCCGGACCCGCCGCTTCCATCCGCGGACCCTGCCCGGCCCCGGACGCGCCTGGAGCGGCACCCGCGACCTGCCGCAGGTACCCGCGGAAAGCTTCCGGGACTGGTGGCGGCGCACCGGGGGCGACGAGAACGGCCCGCGACCGGGCACCGCGGACGGCCCGGCCAAGGAGACCAAGTGAGCAGCAGGGAACTGATCCTGGCCCGGGTACGGCGCGCGCTCGCCGACGCTCCGGCCGACGACACACCGTACGAGCGGGCCGTGGAGCGCGGATACCTGCGCGAGCACGGACGGCGCACGGCCGAGGAGAGCGCGGACCTGCTGGCCGAGAACCTGGCCGACTACCGGGCCCTCGTGCACCGCTGCACCCGGGAGGAGCTGCCGGACCTGCTCGCCCGGCTGCTCGCGGAGCGGGGCTCGCGGTCGGTCGTGGTCCCGCCCGGCCTGCCCGCGGACTGGCTGTCGGCCGTCGACGCCACCCGCGTGCCGGACCTCGCCACCAGCACAGCGGCCGAGCTGGACCGCGTCGACAGCGTGGTCACCGCGTGCGCGGTGGCCGTCGCGGAGACCGGGACCGTCGTCCTCGACGGCGGCCCGGACCAGGGCCGCCGCCGCGTGACCCTGGTCCCGGACCACCACGTCGTCGTCGTACGCGTACCCGAGCAGGTGGTCGCCTCCGTCCCGCAGGCCCTGGAGCGCCTCGATCCGGCCCGCCCGCTGACCTGGATCTCGGGCCCCTCGGCCACCAGCGACATCGAACTGGACCGGGTCGAGGGGGTGCACGGTCCGCGCACCCTGGAGGTGGTCCTGGTGAGCGGCCACTGACCCCCGCGGTTAGCGTGAGGACATGATCCGGTTCGAGCAGGTCACCAAGCGCTACCCGGACGGTACGACCGCCGTGGACGACCTCTCGTTCGAGGTGTCCGAGGGCGAACTCGTGACGCTCGTCGGCCCGTCCGGCTGCGGCAAGACGACGACCATGATGATGGTCAACCGGCTCATCGAGCCGACGTCGGGACGGATCCTCGTCGGCGGCGAGGACATCGCCGCGGTCGACCCCGTACGGCTGCGCCGGCGGATCGGGTACGTCATCCAGCAGGTGGGCCTGTTCCCGCACCGGACGGTCCTCGACAACACGGCGACCGTGCCGACCCTCGTGGGCTGGAAGCGGGCGAAGGCCCGGGCGCGTGCCGCCGAACTCCTCGACCTGGTGGGACTGGACCCGAAGACGTTCGGCTCGCGCTACCCGGACCAGTTGTCGGGCGGCCAGCGCCAGCGCGTCGGCGTGGCCCGGGCCCTCGCCGCCGATCCGCCCGTCCTGCTGATGGACGAGCCGTTCGGGGCCGTCGACCCGGTGGTGCGGGAGCAGTTGCAGGACGAGTTCCTGCGGATGCAGGCCGCGGTGCGCAAGACGGTGCTGCTCGTCACGCACGACATCGAGGAGGCCGTACGCCTCGGCGACCGCATCGCGGTGTACGGGCAGGGGCGCATCGAGCAGTTCGACACCCCGGGAGCGGTGCTGGGCAGCCCCGCGACCCCGTACGTCGCCGAGTTCGTCGGCGCCGACCGGGGCCTCAAGCGGCTGTCGGTGACGCAGATCGAGCCCGCCGACCTGGAGCAGCCGCCGGTCGCACGCGTCGACGAACCGGCCGGGCGGGCGGCCGACCGGCTGCGCGCGGACGGCGCGCGCTGGGCGGTCGTCCTGGACGCCGGGGGCGACCTGCACGGCTGGGTCGGCGTCGGCGAGCTCGGCGCGGGCGGAACGGTCGGCGAACTCGCCCACCGGATGAGCTCCTGGGTGCCGGTCGGCGCCCCGCTCAAGCAGGCGTTCGGCGTGATGCTCCAGCACGACGCGGGCTGGGTGGCCGTACCGGACGGGGCGCGGTTCCTGGGCGTGCTGACGCCGGCGAAGCTCCACGAGGCGCTGCGGCGCTCGGTGGACGCGGACGCGCGCGGCGTGCCGCGCGACCAGGTGGCGTTCGACTCGGTGGCGGACGCCTGAGCCGGTGGCCGGTGGGACTCCTCACCGCCGTGCGCCGGACGGCCGCTCCAGCAGTCCCTCGTCCTTCAGATAGGTGCGGGCGACGTCCTCCGGCAGCCGCCGCCAGCTGTCCACCTGCCGGTTCATGGACGCCAGGTCCGCCGTGGTGAGGACCTTGTTGAGTGCGTCCAGGGCGGTGGCGACGCGCTCGCTCCCGGCGCGGGAGCGGTTGACCACCGGCACGATGTGGTCGGCGTTCTGGAGGTGGCGGTCGTCGGCCAGCAGGACGAGGCCGAACTCGTCGAGGGTGGCGTCGGTCGTGGTCGTCAGCAGCATCTGGTCCCGGCCGCTCTGCACGGCCAGTTTCGCCTGCGTGG
Source organism: Streptomyces fructofermentans (assembly GCF_014651055.1). Classification (GTDB taxonomy): domain Bacteria; phylum Actinomycetota; class Actinomycetes; order Streptomycetales; family Streptomycetaceae; genus Streptomyces; species Streptomyces fructofermentans. The sequence continues at coordinate 80,946 of NZ_BMWD01000025.1, read as the reverse complement.
TGCCGACCCCCTTCGGGTCGACGGCGGTGATGTCGATGCCGTACGTCCTGCGCAGCCCCGGCTCGCAGTAGGGCCGCCGCACGCACTCGTCCCCCGCGGCCAGCCGTACGGGCAGCCCGGAGCGCCCCAGGTCGCTGAGCGTCCGCAGGCGGTGCTTCCGGGCGTACGCGGCGGTCACCGCGAAGGCGTTCTGGTCCACCGCCCTGCCGGGGTCGAGGACCACGAGGCCCCGCGGCGCGGCCAGTTCACGCAGCGCCCGCATCGTGATGTCCAGGTCGGGCGAGCCGACCGGGGGCGCGTCCGGCCCGTCGGCCTTGGCGTTGAGCCAGTCCGCGAAGGTGGCCGCGTACTCGGGCACGACGTCGATCTGCCCGGACTCCAGCGCGGGTTCGTACAGTTCGCGGTTGGCGACGGTGAGCATCGACGTGCGGTACCCGGCCCGCTCCAGCAGCAGCGCGTACATCGTGGCCAGCAGGTCGCTCTCGGTGAAGCCCGCCGAGCCGACCGTCAGATGCCTGCTGTCGCCGGGCGGCGCCGTGACGTCGCCGCGGTTCTCCAGCGAGGGACCGGACGCGCAGCCGGTCAGCAGGAGCAGTCCCGCGAAGGCGGCCCGGCGCCTCATCGGGAGCCCCGTACGGGCGCCAGCCGCTCGACGGTCTCGAACACCGCTTCGACCAGCAGCGCGAACACGGCCACGAGGACGGCTCCGGCGACGACCTGCGGCGTACTGGCCAGGTTGAAACCGGCGGTGATGATCCGTCCGAGGCCGCCGCCGCCCGCGAGCGCCGCGATGGTGGCGGTGGCGACGAGCTGGACGGCCGCGATCCGCACTCCGTTGAGGATCATCGGCATGGCCAGCGGCACCTCGACCCTGCGCAGCAGTTGGGGTCCGGTCATGCCCATCCCGCGCGCCGCCCGCACGACGTCGCGGTCGACCTCGCGCATTCCGACGTACGCGTTGGTGAGCAGCGGGGGTACGGCGAACAGCACGAGGGCGACGATCGTCGGGCCCTCGCCCCAGTCGCCGACCGGGGTGAGGAGCAGCAGGACGAGGACGGCGAAGGTGGGGACCGCGCGGCCGACGTTGGAGATGTTGACGGCGAGTGCTCCGCCCCTTCCGAGGTGGCCGAGGACGAGGGCGACCGGCAGAGCGACGAGGCAGCTCGCGACGAGGCAGACCGCGGTCAGTACGAGGTGCTGGACGAGGCGGTGCCGGATGCCGTCGGCGCCCGCCCAGTTCGCCGGGTCGGTGAGCCAGTCCCAGGCCCCGGTCACCGTGTTCACCGCCGGGCCGCCCTGGTCCACGGCGTGATCAGCCACTGCACGCCGAGCAGCAGCAGGTCGGCCGCCACGGCGATGACCACGCACAGCACGGACGCGGTGAGGACCTGCGCCTTGAAGTAGGTGTTCATTCCCGCGTAGATGAGGTTGCCGAGCCCTCCGAAGCCGACGATCGCGCCGACCGTGGCCAGGGAGACCGCCGAGACGGTGGCGATCCTGAGCCCGGCCATGGAGGAGGGCAGCGCCAGCGGCAGTTCCACGGTGAGCAGCAGGCGCACGGGCCCGTACCCCATGCCGCGGGCGGCCTGCCTGGTCTCCTCGGGCACGGCCCGCAGGCCCGCGAGGACGTTCCGTACGAGCAGGGTCAGCGAGTACAGCACGAGGCCCGCGACGACCAGGGCGGACGAGAGCCCGTACACCGGCAGGAGCAGCGAGAACATGGCGAGCGAGGGGATCGTGTAGAGCACCGTCGTCACCGCGAGGACCGGGCCCGCCGCCCAGCCCCAGCGGCGCGCGAGCACGGCGAGCGGCACGGCGAGGAGCACCGCGACCAGGACGGCGAGCAGGGTGATCCGGAGGTGCTGGGCGACCGCGTCGAGGAGGATCTCGCGGCGGGAGGAGAGGTAGTCGCCGCAGATCCACTCGTTGCGGGCGAGGCAGTCGTCCGGGGGCGCGGTCACCGCTCCATTCCAGCGGGCGGGGCGGCCCGCGTCGCGTCCTGATGACCCGTACGGGGATTTGAACGGGGCCCGCGCACGCCGCGTACTCCAGGGACAGCGGGTCCCTCCCGCCCGCCGCGCAAGGAGGAACCCGGCTCATGACCGCACACCGCACCGCCGCCCTTATCGCGACGGCTCCGCTTCTGCTCACCGTGTGGTCGGCGGGTCCCGCCGCCGCGCACGGGGCGCCGACGGATCCCGTCAGCCGGGCGGCGGCCTGCGCCCCCGGCGGTTCACAGGCGGGCACGGCCGCCTGCCGGGCGGCCGCCGCCTCCGGTGTCGCGGCCTTCGACAACCTGCGGCGTGCGGGCGTCGGCGGCCGGGACCGGCAGGTCGTCCCGGACGGCAAGCTGTGCAGCGGCGGCCTCCCCGCCTACCGGGGCCTGGACCTCGCGCGTTCCGACTGGCCCTCGACCCGGTTGACGGCGGGAGCCGGGATGACGCTCACGTACCGGTCGACGATTCCGCACAAGGGCACGTTCAAGCTGTTCCTGACGAAACCCGGCTACAACCCCGCCAAGCCCCTGACCTGGTCCGACCTGCCGTCGCAGCCGTTCGCCACGGCCACCGACCCGGCGCTCGTCAACGGCGCCTACCGCATCGCGACCAAGCTGCCGTCGGACCGGACGGGGCGGCACGTCATCTACACGATCTGGCAGAACACGAGCACACCGGACACGTACTACTCGTGCTCGGACGTGGTGCTGGCCGGGTCGAAGGGGAGCAGCGGGAGCAGCGGGAGCGGCGCGTCGGGCACCAAGGGCACGGGCGGCAAGAAGCCCTCGGCCTCGCCGACCAAGGCGGCGCCTTCGTCGAAGGCCCCCGCCTCCCCCACGCCGTCCGCGTCACCGTCGGAGGCCACCGGCGCGGCGGCGGAGCCGTCGGACGCGGCGACCAGCGCGCTCGCCGAGCCCGTCTCGGCCGCCTCGGGCACCGGGAGCCGGACTCCGGCGCTGCCGCTGGTCGTGGGCGGGGCCCTCGGACTGGTGCTCACGGCGGGCGCCGCGTTCACCCTGCGGCGGAGGCGCTGACGGCGAGCACGGGCGCCTCGGCCGCGGGCGGAAGCGGGGGCGCCCGGTGCCTCCGGTGTGATCGCCGGTGAACCCCACTGATAGCCTGCATGTCCTTTGGTTATGAAAAGTGACCGTCTCATGGGGGATGTACGTGCGCACCTGGCGGAGTTGTCTGGAAGCGGCCGGGGTGACGCGGGGCGCTCTGCGGGACGACTTCGACTCGGCGGCCCGCTACATGCGCCGCCGGGAGCCGGCCGGCTACCTCGCGGTGCGGATGCTCGTGCCGGCCGCCCACCAGCCGTTCGTCCTGTCCGGGTACGCCTTCGCCTCGTACACCGACGACGTCTGCGACCGGGGCACGGTAGCCGAACGCACCCGGCGCTTCGACGCCTGGGCCGACCAGGTGCGCACGGCCCTGGGCGCGGGGCACGCGCCGGGGCCGGAGGACGAGGGCCGGGCACTCCTGCGCGCCTTCCTGCACACCGCCTCGGTCCGTGAACTGCCGCGCCGGTGGGTCGACTCGTACCTGGACGGCGCCCGGATCGACCTCGACTTCACCGGGTTCGACACCGAGGCGGACTACCAGCGGTACGTGGAGAAGCTCACCTGGCCGTTCCTGATGATCACCACAGGTCTGGCCCACCAGGGCGGCGGCAGCCCGGAGTTCGCCGCCGCCTGCCGGGTGTTCGCCGACGCCGCCCAGCGCACCGACATCCTCACCGACCTGTCGGAGGACCTGCGGGGCGGGCGCCTCTACCTGCCCGCCGGAGACCTGGAGCGGCACGGCGTCACACGCGCCGACCTGGAGTCGGGACGCGACGTGCCGGCGGTCCGCTCGCTGGTGTCCGCCACCGCCGGGACCGCGCGTGCGACGCTCGACGAGGCGGCCGTGATCCTCGACCACTGCCCCGAGGAGCACCTGCGGCTGACACGCTTCGTCCTGGACCTGCACCACCAGCGACTGGCGTCGGTGTCGGCACGGGGCGCCTCGGTGGCCCGCCGTCCGGTACGGGACCGTCCGGTGGCGTGCCTGCGCCTGCTGGCCCGCCGGCCGGCCCGGCGGGGAGCCTCCTCGAACCACTGAGGACCCGGGCGTCCGGCGGCCCCCGACCGCGCACGGGAAGGGCGGTGCCTAGACGGAGCGCACCTTGGCGACCAGGATCGTGCGGCGCTCCTCCAGACGCTTCATCTCGTGGTCGCCGAGGTTCTCGTCGATGCCGTAGAGCGTCCCCCGCTCGACCTCGATCTCCTCGTCCAGGAGATCGAGGGCCTCCCGGACGTCCCCGTTGAGCTCCAGTGCCGTGACCAGGGTCATGCGGATGGAGCGCGTCCCGCTGTGCCGGTCATGGCCGAAGGCCTGGGACTCCGCGTACAGGGCGCGCAACAGGCGTACTCCTTCTGCCGGTTCCCCGTTCTCGGCGAGGAACCGGGCCAGGCCCGCCCGGCGTTGATGGGTGTGGGGGTGGTCGGAACCCAGTTCCCGGACGCTGTCCTCCACCACGGTCCGCGCGAGGGCGACGGCACCGTCCAGGTCGCCGACCCTGCGGCGGCGCCAGGCGACCGAAGTGCGCCACATCAGGATGTCGGGGTCGTCGGCCCCGAACTCCGCGATCCTTTCGGCCAGTTCCGCCTCGGTCAGTTGCAGCACCTCGGCATGCCGGCCTTCGAGGGTGAGCCAACTGCCCACCCTTGTGCGGGCGGCGACGGTGCCGGGGTGCCACCGGCCCAGCTTCCGGGTGAGGTAGGCGACGTCCTCGTGCACGTCCGGCCAGGATCGCGCCGTCGGCCGGGTCCAGTGCCGGAAGCGCCGCCCGACCCGCCAGGTGCCGAGGGTACGACGCGGACGGCGACGCTCCTCGTGCGATGCCCGACCGCGCGGACCGCCAGGCTCCTGCACCTCTTGCGACATCGGAAAGCGCCCCCTCGTCCGTCCACGTGTTCTCGCCGACCGGGCACACCGCAGCGCCGCGCCCCCGATGGCGTACTGCCGAAAGGCTATCCGGCACAACCGGCGCCGCCCAGGGAGCCGGTCGATCAGGCCGGTTTGGCTCCTGGCGGCCCGCCCACCACCGAGAGCAGGTCGACGACGAAGACGAGCGTCGAGCCGGCGGGGATCGACGCGGAGGGTGACTGGCCGCCGTAGCCGAGACGCGGGGGAACGACGATCTCGCGGCGGCCGCCGACCCTCATTCCCCGCACTCCCCGGTCCCAGCCCTTGATGGCCCTGCCGCCGCCCACGGCGAACTTGAACGGCCTGTCCTGTTCCCAGGAGGAGTCGAACTCCTTCCCGGACGCGAAGACGACCCCTACGTAGTGCAGTTGGACGACCCGTCCGGGCCTGGCCTCGGGTCCGTCGCCGACCACCAGGTCCCGGATCGTCAGCTCGGTCGGCGCCTCGCCCGGCGGGACCTCGACCGTGGGCTTCGTCGGTTCACTCATCGCAGTCCCTGTGGCTCGCCGCCGCACCCGTCGCACGGGCCGGCGGGACGCGTGGGCGTTCCACGCGTCAGGTGATCACGCTATCGGCAGCGCCCGTGCCCTGAAGTACGCCGCCGCCCGGGTCAGCGCACCCGCCCCCGCGGCTTCAGCGGCACCGGCGGCAGCGCCGGGGCGGGCAGCGGCGCCCCGTCGTAGCCCTTCACCTCACCGAAGCGCGATCCCGTCGTCCAGTCGGCCCTGGCCTGCTCGATGTCGTCCTGGGTACGCCCGATGAAGTTCCACCACATGATCAGCTCCTCCTCGAACGGCTCGCCGCCCAGGAGCATCAGGCCCGCGTCCGACTCGGCGCGCAGCGGCAGTTCCGAGCGGCCGCAGCCCAGGTAGAGCATGGAACCGGGCAGCAGCGGCACACCGTCGACGTGCGCCTCGCCGGACATGGACAGGACGGCGTACTCGAAGTCCGGCTCCAGCGGGAGGCGCAGGTCGGCCCCGCGGGCCAGGGCGAGATCGGCGCCGACGATCGGCGTGTACGTCGTGCCGGGCGAGGCGGCCCCGTCGATCCCGCCCAGGACGACGGTGGCCGTCAGGCCGGGTGCGGTGACGACGGGCAGTTCGGCGTGGTGCTCGAAGCGGGGTTCGGTGTGCCGGTGGCTGTCGGGCAGGGCGACCCAGAGCTGCGCCCCGTGCAGGAAGCGCGCGTGCGAGGCGGGGCTCTCCTCCGAGTGGCTGATGGCCCGGCCCGAGGTCATCAGTCCCAGCTCGCGCGGGCGGATCGTCTGGAGGCTGCCGGTGGAGTCGCGGTGCAGCACCTCGCCCTCGTGCAGCCAGCTCACGGTCTGGAGGCCGGTGTGCGGGTGCGGCGGGACCTGCATACCGGGTTCGTCGGCGATGTCGTCCGGGCCGTAGTGATCGACGAAGCACCAGGCGCCCACCATGCGGCGGCCCAGGTTGGGCAGCAGGCGGCGGACCTCGCTGGACTCTCCGAGCTTGACCCGTCGGGGGCTGAGGAGTTCGCGCACCGGCTCCGCCACCACGAAACCCCGGCCGCCGCACAGTGCGGGAACTGCCTCGCGATCAAGATTGCTCATGGCCCACAACCTAGCCCCGTGACGCGCGTCGCGTCAGTCCGTCACCCGCCCGTGGGAGTCCGGACGGCTCAGAACCGGCGTAGCTCCCTCGCCATAGCAGCCATGTACACAATGTCCATGTACAGTGCATCCGTGAGCACGGACCCCGAGGGCGCGACGCCCGGCTTCCTGGTGTGGCGCCTGTCCATGAAGTGGCGGGTCGCGGTGGACCGCGCGATGGCCCCCCTGGGCCTCACCCACGCGCAGTACTCGCTGGTGGCGTCGCTGTACGGCATGCACCGGACCGGCACCCGCCCGAGTCAGCGGCAACTTGCCGACCACACGGGCCTCGAACCCCTGTACGTGTCGAAGCTCGCCCGGGCCCTGGAGAGTGCCGGGCTGGTCGAGCGCGCCAGGGACCCCGCCGACCCGCGGGCGATGCAGCTGTCCCTCACGGCCGAGGGGCGGGAGGTCGCGCGCCGGGCCGTCGTGGTCGTACAGGGGCTGCTGGAGCAGTTGCTCGAACCCCTCGGCGGACTCGGCGACGACCGCACCAAGGCGCTCACCCGGGACCTCCGGCTCCTGCTGGCGGCACCTCTGGAAGGGCTCACGGACACCTCGCCCGACAGCACCCCTCGGGCCCCGCAGGGCGCACCGTCGGGGAGAGCGGGATCACCTCCCCAGAGGTAGTGGAATATTCAACATCTCCTGTCGGTTCCCGTACTCGAAGGAGGTCAGAAGTGGACACGACGTACTACGACCACGGAACGGCCGCGGAGCGCTGGGAGCGCGCCCGGATGTTCTTCGACGCCAAGGAGTACGCGGCGGCGGCCCGCGTCCTCGACGGTCTGGTCGAGGAGGTGCCGGAGCAGGTGGGACCGCGCCTGCTGCTGGCCCGCGCCTACTACCACTCGGCCCAACTGAAGCGTGCCGAAGCCCAGTTGCGCCTGCTTGTCGAGCGCGACCCGGTGGAGCACTACGCGCGTCTGATGCTGGGCCGCACGCTCCAGCGCCAGGGACGCCCCGACGAGGCCGAACCCCACATGCGTCTGGCCTCGGCGCTCGCGGGGGACTTCACGACCCTGTGAGGCGGAAGGCTCCGCCGCACCGCACGCCGCCCCGCCCGTGACACGCACGGGCGGGGCGGCGAGAGCGCGTTGGGGGCCGTTCGCGGTATCGGCCTCCGAACCGCCTCCCGGGGGCGGCACGGAGCCGCGCCGGAACGACAAGGGACGTGCGGTGCGGGCCCGTTGTGTGCTTACGATGGCCCCGCAGCTGGTTCGCCCCGTCCGCCAGGCGGGAGGCGTCGCAAGAGGGAACCCGGTGGGAATCCGGGACTGCCCCGCAGCGGTGAGCGGGAACGACCGCCGTCATACGCACTGGATCCGCCCGGCGGATCCGGGAAGCGACGGCCAGTAGGTGCCGTCTCCTCCGACAGGAGGAAATGGCGTGCCCGCGAGTCCGAAGACCTGCCATCTGCCCGTGCGACACCTGTGCGCACGGCGGTCTCGGCGGCCTCGTGGGAGGGCCGGCTGAACGGCGGGCCGCGCGGACGCGGCGTCGCCGGTCTGCCGTTCCTTCGTGTCGGGTGTCCCGGGACCTCACCGCGACTCGCGAAGGGCAGAGTTACGTGACCGACCGCTCCCCCACCCCGCAGGCCCGTGCCACCGTGCACGGCTGGCCCCGGCAGGGCCCGTCCCGCGAACTGAAGAAGGCCGTCGAGGGCTACTGGGCAGGCCGACTGACCGGCGACGAACTGCGCACGGCCGCGGCCGGCCTGCGCCGCACCGCCTGGCAGTGGCTCACAGGCGCCGGAGTGGCCGAAGTACCCACCGGGGACTTCTCGTTGTACGACCACGTGCTCGACACGGTCGTGATGACCGGAGCCGTGCCCGCCCGTCACCGGGAGGCCTTCGACGCCGACCCGCTCGACGGATACTTCGCCATGGCACGCGGCACCGACACGGCCGCACCCCTGGAGATGACCAAGTGGTTCGACACCAACTACCACTACCTCGTACCCGAGTTGGGGCCCGACACCGTCTTCGCCGCCGACGCCCGGGGGCCGGTGGGGCAGCTTCGCGAGGCCGTCTCGCTCGGCCACAGCGCACGGCCCGTACTCGTCGGACCGGTCACCTTCCTGCTGCTGTCCAAGCCGGTCCCCGGCACCCCCGCGGACTTCCGGCCGCTGGCACTTCTGGACCGGCTGCTGCCGGTGTACGCGCAGGTGCTCGCCGAACTCCGGGCGGCGGGTGCCGACTGGGTCCAGCTGGACGAACCCGCCCTGGTCCAGGACCAGTCCCCGGCCGTGCTGGACGCGACAGCGCGCGCGTACGGAAAACTGAGCGGGCTCACCCACCGGCCGCGCCTGCTCGTCGCCTCGTACTTCGACCGGCTCGGTGAGGCACTGCCGGTGCTCGCGCGGTCCGCGGTCGACGGTCTCGCCATGGACTTCACCGGACCGGCCGCAGCGAACCTGGAGGCCCTCGCCGCCGTCGGCGGACTGCCCGGCAAGCGGCTCGTCGCAGGTGTGGTCGACGGCCGCAACGTGTGGATCAACGATCTGGAGCGGTCGCTGGCCACCCTCGCCACCCTGCTCGGGCTCACCGGGCGCCTGGACGTGGCTCCGTCGTGCTCGCTGCTGCACGTACCGCTCGACACCGCGGCCGAGCGCGACATCGACCCGCAGGTGGCCCGCTGGCTGGCCTTCGCCCGCCAGAAGGTGGCCGAGACGGTGACCCTGGCCCAGGGGCTGACCGGCGGCGACATCACGCCGCGGCTCTCCGCCAACCGGGCCGCGCTGGCGTCCCGTTCGCGCTCCGCCCTGACCCACGACCCGGCGGTACGGGCCCGGTGCGCGGTGGTGGCACCCGAGGACGCGCGGCGCCCCGAGCCGTTCGCCCTCCGGTCGGTCGCCCAGCAGGCGAGGCTCCGGCTGCCCCCGCTGCCCACCACCTCCATCGGCTCGTTCCCGCAGACCCGGGAGCTGCGCGTGGCCCGCGCCGACCTCAGGGCGGGCCGGATCGACGGCCCGGCCTACGAGGAGCGGATCCGCGCGGAGATCCGGGACACCGTGGCGTTCCAGGAGAAGGCGGGGCTCGACGTCCTCGTGCACGGCGAACCCGAACGCAATGACATGGTGCAGTACTTCGCGGAGCAGCTCACCGGGTTCCTCGCGACACGGCACGGCTGGGTCCAGTCCTACGGCACCCGCTACGTCCGCCCGCCGATCCTGGCAGGCGACGTCTCGCGCCCCGCACCCATGACGGTCGACTGGACGTCCTACGCCCAGTCGTTGACCGTTCGGCCCGTCAAGGGCATGCTCACGGGGCCCGTCACGCTTCTGGCCTGGTCCTTCGTACGCGACGACCAGCCCCTCGCCGAGACCGCGCGGCAGGTGGCGCTGGCCCTGCGCGACGAGGTGGCGGACCTGGAGGCCGCGGGCACCGCCGTCGTCCAGGTCGACGAACCCGCACTGCGCGAGACCCTCCCGCTGCGGGCGACGGCCCGGCCCGCCTACCTGCAATGGGCCACCGAGGCGTTCCGTCTGGCCACTTCGGGAGTCCGGGCGGACACCCAGGTCCACACCCACATGTGCTACGCGGAGTTCGGCGACATCATCGACGCGGTCGACGCGCTGGACGCCGACGTCATCAGCCTGGAGGCGGCCCGCTCCCGGATGGGGATCGCGGACGAACTGGCCGCGGCGGGGTACCCGCGGGCCGTCGGGCCCGGGGTGTACGACATCCACGCGCCGCGTGTGCCCGAGGAGCGGGAACTGACGGATCTGATCGACCGGGCCCTGCTGTCCGTACCGGCGGACCGGCTATGGATCAATCCCGACTGCGGTCTGAAGACGCGGAGTTGGGCCGAGGCCGGCCCCGCTCTCGAACGGTTGACGGCCGCCGCCCGACGGGTCCGCGCCAACCTGCCGCGGTGACACCGGGGGCCGGGTCCGGACGGGCCCGGCCCCTCCGGGGCGATGGTCCGCCCCCGGGCGTCGCGGACCCCGGTGGACGAGGGGCGTTCCGGGGACTGTTCAAGCCTGTTCGGTGGTCACGGCCGGCGGCCTGAAGCCCTTGACGAGCATCCAGGTACCGACGGCGAGTTCCCAGGCGGCGACGGGCAGGGTCGCGAGGAACGACCACGCGGAGAGCTGGTCGTGGTGGCCGAAGAAGGTCGCGATGCCGGAGGCCAGGAGCAGAGGGGCCCCGACCAGGCCCATCGCGGGGATGAAGCGGGGCACCAGCCCGGACCTGTACAGCAGTGTGCCGAACAGCAGCGCGTTGACGCCCGACATGAAGCCGGGGCCGAGCAGGAACGTCCAGTCGCGCACGGCCACGAGCGCCTGCCCGGTGGTCGCCAGTGCCGCGGTGTCCGCGCCGGTCGCCCCGGAGAGGTCTTGGCGCAGGGTGACGACTGACAGCAGGCTCACCACGCCGACCAGGATGATCCCGGCCTCGACCAGGCGCGAGGTGACGAAGCCCAGTGCCAGCGCCTCGCCGTGCCGTTTCACGGCGGGGAAGACCGTGACGGCGGTGCCGACGCAGGCGAGGGCGCTCACCATGTCGAGGAGGCAGCCCCACAGCACGCGGGTGTCGGCGCCGTCGCCGGTGATGTAGTCGGTGTGGTCCAGGACGGGGGCGATCAGCAGCAGCGCGGGGATCGATGCCGCGAAGGTGACCAGGTAGAGCGCTCCTGCGGCACGGACGTGGTTCCTCGTCCGGTCGGTCCGTGGCCGCGTGGCCGTGGCGGGTCCCTCGGTGGTGGTCATGTCAGTCTCCTGAGTCCGGGTTCTCGGGTGCGCGGGACCGGGGCGGCGTCGGGCCGTTCTCCCGCGGGCCGGGCTGCACCCGGGTGACCGCGACCAGGGGAAGGCCGACGTCACGCAGTCTCTGGAGCAGCCCGTGAAGTGCCGTCTGGTCCACGACGGGGCCCCGCAGCAGGGTCGTCCCGTCGCTGCCGGCGGTGAGCGTCATGCCGTCGAACCAGGTCGCCCACCGCGGGTCGAGCCGGCCCTGGAGGCGGATCTCGTACCAGCTGGGACGACCGTCCTGGGATCGGGCCGTCGGGGGGTTCATGGCGTGCTCCTTGTGCCGTGCGTCGATTTCGCGCGTTGGCTGCAAGGTCGCAGGAGGTGTGGTGAGCGGTCGTCACCACATGTGGTGACCCGGATGGTGACTGTGCGGCCGGCCTCTCACGGGGCCCGGGAACCACCTCTCATCGGCCGGGTGCGCGGGAGATGAGGTTGAGGCGCCCGGCCAGGCGCACCGCGTCCCGCCGGTTGGTGACGCCGAGCTTGGCGTAGATGTGCCTGGTGTGCGTCCGCAGGGTGTTCAGGGACACATGGAGCCGGCGCGCGATGTCCGGGCCCCCGAGGTCCCCGGCGAGCAGTCGCAGCACCTCCGACTCGCGGGCGCTCAACGGGTCGACGAGCCCGTACGGCGCGGCGGCGGACGGCTCACCCGTGCCCCCGCCGACAGGCCCGCCGAAATGCCGTACGGCGTCGAGGAGTCGGCGCGGGTACGCCCAGTCGGGCCGCTGTCCGGCGAGGGTGGTGAGAGGTGCGGCGATCCGCGGGCCGTCCTCGGTGAACACGCGGACGTGGCCGTGCGGTTCGGCCAGGGTCAGGGCCCGCTCCAGGGCGTCCGCCGCGGCCGGGGAGTCGCCGCGGGCGTCGTGGGCGAGGGCCTGCAGCACGAGGATCTCGATGGTGCGGGCCGTGCGTCCGCCGGCCTCGGCGGCCGTCAGGAGCCGCTGGAGGAACAGGGCGGCGTCGCCGTAGGCGCAGGCACCGGCCTCGGCGGTGGCGAGCATGACCCGGGCCAGGGTGATGTGCTCGTACTCGCGTACGTAGGACAGGTCGTCGTCGGGGGTGAGGCCCTGTGCGCGGGCCCAGTCCAGGGCCTCTTCGACGTCGCCCCGCCGGAGCAGCAGTCGTACCCGGGTGGCCGGGACGGGGCGTACGTTCGGGGAGAGGTCGCCGGTGTGGACGCGCTCCGCCTCCGCCAGCAGGTCCAGGGCACCGCCCGCGTCGCCCTCGGCGTCCAGGATTCCCGCCATCGCGACCCGCCACCGGTAGGGGTGCTGCGGCAGCCCGGCCGGTTCACCGAGTTCCCGTGCCCGTCGGAGATGCCCGGCGGCGGCCTCGGCGTCCCCGCGTTCCCACGCGACCTCGCACAGCCCGGCATGCACGTCCGCCGTGCCCCGCAGGATGCCCGGCCCCTCGGCGGCCAGCCGCAACGCCCGCTCGTAGGTGCGTTGCGCGTCGGCGAGCCGGCCCTGGGTGATGCGGATGTCGGCCAGCGTGATCGAACAGCCCAGCACGTCCGCGACATAGCCTGCCCGCAGCAGGCCCTCGACCGCGAAGGAGTAGGCCGCGTGGGCGGCGTCCAGTTCGCCCCTGCCCCAGTCGGCGAGGCCCGACAGTGCCGATGCCGCCGCCCGGACCAGGTGGTCGTCGGCGGCCGCCCGCTCGACGGCCCGGCCCGCATGGGTCACGGTGGCGGACGGGTCGCCCCGCATCAGCGCGAGGGCGGAGCGGTACATCTCGATGGCGCCGGGCAGCCGGGCGAGCGCGGCTGCGTCCGCGACGACCGACCAGGCGGCCGGTCCGCCCTCCTCGCCGCCGGTGAGGAGCTGCTCGGCCTCGTTCAGGCGGTCCTCCACTCCCTCGGTCTCGCCGCGGGTCATGAGCGCGCCGACCAGTCCCACGGCCAGCACGGGCCGCACGCGCACGACCTCGTCGGGAAGGTCCTTGATCCAGCCGCAGATGGTGGCTTCCTGCCGGTCCCGCTGCAGGGCCGGGATCGCGCGCTCCACGAGGTCGGCCGCCCGGTCGACGTCTCCCGCCTCCAGAGCGTGCCCGATCGCCGGCACCTGCTCGCCGGCGTCGGCGTACCACTGGCCGGCCCGGCGGTGCAGGGCCGCGACCTCGTCGGGGCGCTCGTCGGCCAGATGGGTGCGAAGGACGTCCGCGAAGAGCTGGTGGTAGCGGTACCAGTGGCGTCTGTCGTCGAGCCGGACGACGAACAGATTGGCCCGGTCGAGGACTTCGAGCATGGCTCTGCCGTCCCGGCGGCCGGTGACGGCGTCGCACAGCGGGCCGTGGAGGCGGTTGAGGACGGAGGTGCGGAGCAGGAAGTCGCGCACGTCGCCGCTCTGGCGCTCCAGGACCTCTTCGACCAGGTAGTCGACGACGTACCGGTCGTCGCCGGCGAAGTCGGCGACGAAGCCCGAGACGTCCTCGCGTCCCCGGAGGGAGAGCGCCGCCAGCTGGAGCGCCGCGATCCAGCCCTCGGTGCGCTGCTCCAGCGCTTCGACGTCCACCGCGGCCAGGTCCAGGCCGGCGGAGTCGCCGAGGTAGGCCGCGACCTCGCCTGCGGTGAAGCGGAGGTCGGCGGCGCGCAGTTCGACCAGCTCGCCTCGGGCCCGGAGCCGGGCGAGCGGCAGCGCCGGGTCGGCGCGGGTGCAGAGCACCAGGTGCACCTGCGGCGGGAGGTGGTCGAGCAGGAACGTCATGCCCGCCCGGATCTCCGGGGAGTCGGCGAGGTGGTAGTCGTCGAGGATCAGGTCCAGCGGGTCGGTCAGGGCTGCCAGTTCGTTGACCACGGCGGCCAGGACGGCCTCCGTCGGTGTCCGGGACGATTGCAGGAGCGGCAGGGCATCGGCGCCCACGCCGGGTACGGCCCGCTGCAGGGCGGTGACCACATAGGTCCAGAAGGACGCGGGGCTGCTGTCACGCGCGTCGAGGGACAGCCACGCCGCACTCCGTCGTCCGTCGGCCGCGGCCTCGATCCACTCGGCCACCACGGTCGTCTTGCCGAAGCCGGCCGGGGCCGACACGAGTGTCATCCTCGCCTTCGACCCGCGGCTCAGGAGTTCACCGAGCCGTGGACGCGCCACCACGCCGTGCCGAAGCCGGGGGCGGTACAGCTTGGTCTCGATCAGAGGGCTTGCCACCAGAGGTCCCCTCCCGCGTGTTCGAGCCAGTGCACACGAAAGGTACGCCGTCCCGCAACGGCGGCCACGGCTTGCGCCTTCGCACCGGCGCCGGCCGGCCCGTCCGAGGTGCCGGTCCCACCCCGTGCACCGCCCCGCGGGTCTGGCGGGAGGCAGGAGGAGCACCGTCGGTACAGGCGCCGTCGCAGCCGCGGCTAGGGCGCGGCCGAGGGTTCCATCAGGCGTGCCAGCAGGTCGTCCAGGACGACCAGGCCGCTCAGCGCGCCCGTGTCGTCCCGGACCACCGCGAGGGTGGCCCTGCGCTGCCTGAGCTGCTCGACGGCGTGCGCGAGCGTGTCGTGGGCCGCGAGTTCCGGTACGGGGCGAGCCAGTTCGCGGGCGCTCGCGGTGCGTCCCCGTGCCCTGGCGACGAGCGCGTCACGCGCGTGCACCGAGCCGAGGACCACGTCCCCGTCGCGCACCAGCAGCCGGGTGCGGTCGACCGTCCGGGCCGTTCGCAGCACCGTGTCGAGGTCGGCGTCCGCGGGCACGGAGGCGATCCTCTCCGCCGGCACCTGGAGGTCGGCCACCGGCTGCTGGGGCGCCGTGAGCGAGCTGGTGAGCAGCCGGGAGTCGGACGCGCTGATCAGGCCGAGCCGTTCCGACTCCTCGACGAGGTGCGCGAGTTGCTCCCGGTTGTGCACGGAGGCCAGCTCGTCGCGCGGCGTGACCCGGCAGAGCCGTACGAGCGCGGTGCTCACCCGGTTGAGCACCGCAATCAGCGGGCGCACCAGGCGGATCACCGCACGGAAGGGCGGGGTCAGGAGCATCGCCGAGCGCTCCGGGTGCGCGATGGCCCAGGACTTGGGGGCCATCTCGCCGACCACCATGTGCAGGAACACCACGACGATCATCGCCACCGCGAAGGACACGCCGTAGCTCAGTCCGTTCGGCAGTCCGGTACTCCTGAGCAGCGGGTCGAGCGCGTGCGACACGGCCGGTTTGGACACCGAGCCGAGGCCCAGCGTGCAGATGGTGATGCCGAGTTGGGCGCCCGCGAGCATCAGCGACAACTCGCGGATTCCGGCCAGCGCGGCCCGGGCGCCGCGCCGGCCCTCGGCGGCGGCCTGCTCCAGCCGGTGCCGCTTGGCCGCGACGAGCGCGAACTCGGCGGCGACGAAGAACCCGCTGCCCGCGAGCAGCAGCACGGTGACGAAGAGAGCTGTGGGGAGGCTCATGCGCGGGCCTCCTCGCGCGACAGGCGCACCCGGTCCGCGACGTGCCGGTCCAGGGTGCGCACCTCCAGTACCGCGCGACCGCCTTCGGGCAGCGCGACGGCGACGCGGTCGCCGATGGCCGGGAAGCGGCCGAGCCGGTCGACGACCAGTCCGGCGACGGTGTCGTAGTCCTCGTCGCCCGGCAGCTCGACGCCGGTGGCGTCGGCGACCTCGTCGAGCCGCCGCCCGGCATCCACGAGCCAGCCTTCCCCGTCGGTGACGGCCACCTCGGTCACGGTGTCGGACTCGTCGGCGATGTCGCCCACGAGTTCCTCCGCGATGTCCTCGTACGTGACGATGCCCGCCACGCCGCCGTGCTCGTCGAGCACGACCGCGAACTCGTCGCCGTGCTCCCGCATCCGGGCCACGGCGTCGGGCAGGGGCAGCGTGTCGGGGAGCAGCAGCGGGACCCTGGCCAGCTCCCAGGCCTTGGAGTCGGCCCCGGCGCGCATCAGTTCGCGCACGCCGAGGACACCCGCCATGTCGTCGGGGTGGTCGCCCATCACGGGGTAGGCGGAGTGCCCGTGCCGGGCGATCAGGTCGACGGCCTCGGCGGCCGTGGCGTCCTTGCGGACGAACACGGTGTCGGCGCGCGGCACCATCACCTCGTCGAGGGTCCGGTCGGAGAACTCCAGCGCGTGGTCGAGCAGGTCGGCGGTCTCGCGGGGCAGTCTGCCGTGCTCGTGGGACTCGCCGATGAGATGGCCGAGTTCCTCCAGGGTCGCGCCGTGGTGGAGCTCCTCCACCGGCTCGATGCCGAGGCGCCGCAGCAGCCCGTTGGCGGCCCCGTCGAAGAGCCGGACGACGGGGCCGACGACCTTCAGGTACGCGAGCGTGGAGCCGGCCAGGGACTTCGCCAGGCGTTCCGGGACAGCGAGGGCCAGGTTCTTCGGGGCCAGTTCGCCCAGCACCATCTGCAGGACGGTGGCGAGGGCGAAGGCGAGGACCACGGAGATGCCCGTGACGGCGCCGGCCGGGACGCCGGTGCCGGTGAGGGCCGGTTCGAGCAGTGCGGAGACCGACGGTTCGGCGAGGAAGCCGACCACCAGACCCGTCACCGTGATGCCCAGTTGGGCGCCCGACAGCATGAAGGACAGCCGTTCGAGGACGGTCAGGGCACGGGCGGCCCTGCGGTCGCCGGCCGCCGCCTCGCGTGCGAGGGCGAGGCGGTCGGCGGCGACGTACGCGAACTCCTGCGCGACGAAGTAGCCGGTGCCGGCCGTGAGCAGGAGGACGGCCAGCAGGCCGAGGGCGGCACTCATCGAACACCACCCCGCCGTGTGCCGCTGCCGGGCGAAAGGGGGCGGGGCGGTCCGGGACTGTGTCCCGGGGGGTCCGTCGGTCTGGCGGACAAGTGGGCGCTCCTCAGGGTCGTGCTGTCCCGGAGGAACGATTCTCGCCGCGGGGCGGTTCCCGTGCCACCGCCGGACCCGAACCCGTTCCCGGACGCGGTCCCGGACCCGTTCCCGAGCGCTACTTCACAGCCTGCTCCGCGGCGTCGTCCGGCTCACGGGGAGCCTCCTCCGCGGCCTCGGAACCGTCCTCCGCAGCACCCGCCTTCCTCGTAGGACCGCCCGCCTCGTTCGAGTCGTTCGAGGGACCGCGCGCCTCCGTCGACGAACCGCCCGGCTCCTCCGGCGAGCCGTCCGCCCGCTCGGGCGCGGCGCCGGACCCGCCCCGCCGGTTCCGCCGGTGGGCGATCTCTCCCAGGACCACGTCCACGGCGATGAAGGCGGCCAGCGGGATGCCCAGCAGCGGTACGAGGTAGCCGAGGACCGCGACGGCCGCCATCAGCGGGACGAGGACGTGCGGCGGGACCTGCTGCCACGCGCCGCGCGGGATCGGACGGCCGAAGGCGGAGGCCCGGCCGCGCTGCCACCACATGCGGTAGCCCCAGAGGATCAGCAGGATCAGGCTTCCGGCGAGGGCCATCAGGACGAGCTGGTTGGCGAAGCCGAACAGCACGCCGGTGTGCGCGTCGATGCCCCAGCGGGTCAGCTTCGCGAGCACCGGGTAGTCGGCGAAGCGCACGGTGTCGGTGACCTCGCCGGACGCCGGGTCGACGGCGACGGTGTCCTGCTTGGTGGGCCAGGCGCGCTGCACCTGCTTGACGACGTACGCGGAGGACGCGTCGGCGGGCGCGACGACCTCCACCGGGCCGTCGAGGCCCTCGGCCCGCGCCGCGTCCAGCACCACGTCGATGCCGACCCCGTGCTCGACGCCCCCCTCGGCCGAGCCGGAGCCGTGGCCCGAGTGCTCACCGCCCACGGCCGCGGACACCGACGGGGTGGCCTGGCGCAGCGAGGTGCGCAGCTCGTCGATGTTGGCCCCGGCGTACGTCGACCAGGTCAGCCCCGTCAGGGACAGGAAGAAGAAGCCGACGGCCGCCCAGACGCCCACGGTGCCGTGCAGCCCGAGGGTGCGCCGGCGGCCGCTGGTGCCGCGTATCCGGCGCTGGGCGCGGCGCCGTCCGAACCACAGCGCCAGACCGCCGGCGGCGATCACCCACAGCCAGCTGGCGGCGAGTTCGCTGTAGAGCCGGCCAGGATCGCCGAGCCTGAGGTTGGCGTGGAACTCGTCGATCCAGGTGCGCACCGGCAGTGCTCCCGTGGAGCCGTACTGTTCGAGCGCCCCGCGCACCTCGGCCGTGTACGGGTCGACGAACACGGCCAGGACATGGTTCTCGTCGACGCCGGGCACGCCGGAGAGCATCACCCTGGTGGTGGCGTCGGCCTCGGGCGAGGGGCGGACGGCGGAGACCGTGCCCTCCGGGTGGGCCTCGCGGGCGGCGGCGACCTGTTCGGAGACGGGCAGCTTCTCGTCACCGGGGTCGACGGTCATCTCGTGCGCGTACACGAGGTTCTCGACCTGGAACGACGCCGCGTACAGCAGTCCCGTGGTGGCGGCCACGAGCAGGAACGGGGCGACCAGCAGTCCCGCGTAGAAGTGCAGCCGCAGGACGAGGGGGCGCAGCGGCGACCAGAGGCCGGGCCGCGGGGCGGTGACGACGGGGGGCGGTTTCTCGTCCGTCTCGGTCGTGGGAGCGGTGGACATCGGCTGGCTTCTCCAGTGGGGCAGGGGACGACGGGCCGTGCTCGGCCGGTGCGCTCCAGTAGTCGGTGGAGGAGGCGGCCGAGTTCCCGGGGCACGGCGTCGCCTGGGTCACAGGGGCCCGGAGCGGATGCGTGCGGCCCGCCGGGACACGTGCGGCCCGCCCGGGACACGCGCAGAGCGCCGCCTCGCTCCCGGCGGGCCCGGTTGGCATGCTGGCCCGATGGCATCCCCCGGTAGGTCCACGTCCCTCAGCGACCAGGTGGAGGAACTCCTCACCCGTACGGGCCCGTTGCCCATCGTCGCCGCCGGTGATCCGGTGCTGCGGCGCGCGGCCGAGCCCTTCGACGGCCAACTGGACGCGGCGCTCCTGTCCCGCTTCGTGGCGGCGCTGCGCGAGACGATGCGCGCGGCGCCCGGTGTCGGCCTCGCGGCGCCGCAGGTGGGTGTGCCGCTGCGGCTCGCGGTCGTCGAGGACCCGGCGCCCGTGCCGGACGCCGTCCGGGAGGCACGCGGCCGGGTGCCGCTGCCCTTCCGCGTACTGGTGAACCCGGTGTACGAGCCCGTGGGCACCGGGCGTGCCGTGTTCTTCGAGGGCTGTCTGAGCGTGCCGGGCTGGCAGGCGGTGGTGGCCCGGCACGCCCGGGTGCGCCTGCTGGCGCGGGACGAGTCCGGCCGGCCGGTGGACGAGGTGTTCTCCGGGTGGCCCGCGCGGATCGTCCAGCACGAGACGGACCACCTGGACGGCACGCTCTACCTCGACCGGGCCGAGCTCCGCTCGCTGTCCTCCAACCAGGCGGTGGCGGAGCGCTGGGCCCAGGCCACGCCCGACCTGGCCGCGGCCGAACTCGGCTTCCCCCTGGCCGGGGAGGACTGAGGAGCCAGGTCCGGCGGGGGCACCGGGTGCGGCGGGCGCAGCCGGAAGACAGCGGTCCGGCCGACGGGACGCGTCGGCCGGACCGGGTGTGCCTTCCGGCGGGCCCTGGGGATCGGGCCGTCACGCGTCCCGGTTGGCCTCCAGCAGACGCAGCCACACCTCGCTGAGGGTGGGGTAGGACGGCACCGCGTGCCACAGCCGGTTCACGGGGACCTCGCCCGCGACCGCGACGGCCGCGGAGTGGATCAGCTCGCCGACGCCGGGGCCCACGAGGGTGACACCGCGCAGGGTGTCCGTGTCGAGGTCGACGATCATGCGGGCGCGGCCCCGGTAGCCGTCGCCGTACAGGCCCGCGCCGGCGACCGACGAGAACTCGACGTCGACGGCCCTGACCCGGTGGCCGGCCCGCTCCGCCTCGGCGAGGGAGAGGCCGACCGAGGCGGCCTCCGGGTCGGTGAAGACGACCTGCGTCACGGCCGCCGTGTCGGCGGTCGCCGCGTGGGCGCCCCAGGGGTCGGTCTCCAGCAGCGGCACCCCCGCGGCGCGGGCCGCGATGGCCGCACCGGCGATGCGCGCCTGGTACTTGCCCTGGTGGGTGAGGAGCGCGCGGTGGTTGACGTCCCCGACGGCGTACAGCCACTCGCTGCCGGTGACCCGCAGGCTGTCGTCGACCGAGAGCCAGGAGCCGGGCCTGAGCCCGACCGTCTCGAGGCCCAGGTCGTCGGTGCGCGGCGCCCGACCGGTGGCGAAGAGGATCTCGTCCGCCTCGATCCGGTCACCCGCGGAGGTGGTGACGACGACGGTCGTCCCGTCCCGTGTCACGGCCTCCACCGACGTGCCCGTACGCACCTCGGCGCCGGCCTCCTCCAGCGCCTCGGCGACCATCTCCCCGGCGAACGGCTCCATGCGCGGCAGCAGGCCCCCGCCGCGCACGAGGACCGTCACCCGGGACCCGAGCGCCTGCCAGGCGGTGGCCATCTCGACGGCGACGACACCGCCGCCGACGACGACGAGCCGTCCGGGCACGGCCTGCGCGCTGGTCGCCTCCCGGCTGGTCCACGGCTTCACGTCGGCGAGGCCGGGCAGGTCGGGCAGCACGGCGCGGCTGCCCGTGCACACGGCCACGGCGTGCCGGGCCGTCAGGACGTGCCGCTCCCCCTCGGGGCCGTGGACCGTGACCCGGCGCGTCCCGGCGAGCCTGCCCTGTCCCCGGTAGAAGTCCGCCCCGGTGCTCCGGAGCCAGTCGACCTGCCCGTCGTCCTTCCAGTTGCCGGTGATGTAGTCCCGGTTGGCGAGCACGGCCGCGGCGTCGAGAGGGCCCTGCACCGACTGCCTGAGACCCGGCACGCGGCGGGCGTCCGCCCGCACCAGGACCGGTCGCAGCAGGGACTTGCTGGGCATGCACGCCCAGTACGAGCACTCTCCGCCGACCAGCTCGCTCTCGACCACCGCGGTGGAGAGGCCGGCGGCGCGGGCGCGGTCCGCGACGTTCTCCCCCACGGGTCCGGCCCCGACCACCACGACGTCGTACTCGATGGATTCCGATTCCGTCATGGGGTCAGTCTGGTGGCTGGTGTGGGGCGCGGCCACACGGGTACGCGCCCGGAATACCGCGTCCGTCCGTGCCGTTGTGCAACACGTCCGGGAGCCGACCCCCCAGGAAGAGGGATTCAACGCCATGAGCAGCACCATTGAGCTGACCAAGGAGAACTTCGACCAGACGGTCACGGACAACGAGTTCGTCCTGATCGACTTCTGGGCGGCGTGGTGCGGCCCGTGCCGGCAGTTCGCCCCGGTCTACGAGAAGGCGGCGGAGGCCAACCCCGACCTGGTGTTCGCGAAGGTGGACACGGAGGCGCAGCCGGAGCTCGCCGCGGCCTTCGAGATCCAGTCGATCCCCACCCTGATGATCGTGCGCGACCAGGTGGCGATCTTCTCCCAGCCGGGCGCGCTTCCCGAGCCCGCCCTGGTGGACATCATCGAGCAGGCGCGGAAGCTCGACATGGACGAGGTCCGCAAGTCCGTGGCGGAGCAGCAGGCCAAGAACGCCGCCGAGTAGTCCCCGGAGTCCGGGCGTCCCGCGTGCGGACGCCGCGGGGACGGCACGTGGTCAGACGCCCCGGAGGGGGTGGGCCGCCGGGTCCCCGGGCCCGGCGGCGGCGGGCAGCGGCAGTCCCGTGTAGTGGGCCGCCAGCTCGGCCGCGGCGGGCCGGGAAGCCGTGATCCTGCGCAGCCGGGCGAGCTGGAGGCGTTCGTCGAAGGGATCGCCGTCCGGCTGCCTGTGCAGCATCCGCGTCATGTCGTACGAGAACCGCGTGGCGTGCCAGACCCGCTCCAGGCTGTCCCGCGAGTAGCGGTCCAGGAGTGCCGTGGAACCGCCGTGGTGGAGTTCGGCGAAACCGCGGGCCAGGAGCCGTACGTCGGACACCGCGAGGTTCAGTCCCTTGGCGCCGGTCGGCGGCACGATGTGGGCCGCGTCCCCGGCCAGCAGAAGCCGCCCGTGGCGCATCGGTTCGCGCACATGGCTGCGCATCGCGGTGACCGTCTTGGACGTGATCGGTCCGCGCCGCAGCCGCCAGTCCGCGTCGATCGCGAAGCGCGCGTCCAGCTCGTCCCAGACCCGCTCGTCCGGCCAGTCGTCCGCGCCGGTGCCGTTCGGCACCTGGAGGTAGAGCCGAGACACCGTCGGGGACCGCATGCTGTGCAGCGCGAAGCCGCCGGGCCCGCGGGCGTAGATCAGCTCGTCGCAGGACGGCGGCACGTCGGCCAGGATCCCCAGCCAGGAGTACGGGTACTCGTGCTCGTAGGTGCGGCGGACCGCGGCCGGGACCGCGTCGCGGGCGACGCCGTGGAATCCGTCGCAGCCCACCACCCAGTCGCAGCTGAGTGTGCGCTCCCGGCCCTCGTGGGCGAAGCGCACGAGCGGCGTCCCGCTCTCCACGCCCTCGACGGCCCGCACGTCGGCGCCGAAGAGCAGCGGCGGCCCGTCGGCCAGCTGGAGCGCGACGAGGTCCTTCACGATCTCCGTCTGGGCGTAGATCGTCACGGTCCGCCCGCCGGTGAGCGCCGGGAAGTCGAGGTGGTGGCGCTCCCGGTCGAAGCGCAGTTCGATGCCGTGGTGGACCAGGCCCTCGGCGTCCAGGCGCGCGGCGGCGCCGCATTCGCGCAGCGCGTCGACCGTGCCCTGCTCCAGCATTCCGGCGCGCTGCCGCTGTTCGACGTACGCGCGGGTCCTGCTCTCCAGGACGACGCAGTCGATTCCGGCGCGGTGCAGCAGCCGGGCGAGCAGGAGGCCCGCCGGGCCCCCGCCGATGATCCCGACCGCGGTCCGCATGGCGTGCCTCCCAGGTGTTCAGCTCGATTCTCGGTGCACGACCGTCGCTCCGAGCACCTCTCTGGCCTCCGGCGGGGCGGCGGGTTCCCGCACCGCGCGGTCGACCAGTTCGGCGAGTTCCCGTGCCGACGGCAGTTCGATGTGGACGGTGCTCAGCCGGGGGCGGAGCAGCCGGCCGAGCATCAGGTCGTCGGCTCCGACGACGGCCGTCTCGTCGGGGATGCCGATGCCCTCGTCCTGAAGCGCGCGCATCAGCAGCATCGCGTACTCGTCGTTGTACGCGAACACGGCGTCCAGGGCCAGCGAGCGCCAGCGCGCGGCGAGGCGGGCGGCGGACTCCTCGTCGTGGGCGAGGGGCAGCTCGGTCACCGAGGCGTCGGTTCCCTCAAGTGCCTGCCGTACGCCTTCGAGCCTGGGTCTGGAGAAGATCCCGAGGCCGGGGTCGTCGGGCACCACGACCCCGATCCGGCGGCGGCCCCGCTCCAGCAGGTGCCGGCCCGCGCTGCGGCCGACGCCGTGGTGGTCCATGAGCAGCGCGTGGGCGCCCTCGACGCGTTCGGGTCCGAGGGTGACCACGGCGCGGGCTCCGGAGCGCTTGAGGACGGCGACGCCCTGCGTGCCGAGTCCGCTGCCGGGCACGAGCACGGCGACCGGGCGCAGCTCAGCCCAGGCGCGGACCGCCTCGTCGCTCTGGAGGCCGACCCCGCCGTACTGCACGACGGTGTAGTCGAGGCGGCTGAGCGCCCACTGGAGCTCGTTGAAGAACCGGCTGTAGAGGGGCCCGACCTGCACGTCGGGCGTGGGCATCAGGACCATGCGGCTGTGTCCGGCGCGCAGGCTGCGGGCCGCCGCGTGGGGGACGTACCCGAGTTCCTTCGCGGCCTCGTGGACGCGCCGGCGTGTGGGTTCGCTGATCCGTACGGCGCTGGTGTTGTTCAGGACGTAGGAGACGGTCGCTCGCGAGACTCCCGCAACGCGGGCCACATCGGCACTCGTGGGCACGGAGTGCTGCGCGGGCGACGGAGGAGCGGACGTTCTCGGTATCTGCACCATGACACACGGCATCCTTGCAGAAGCCCCGCGAGGGCTCGGGGCCGGGGGAAGGCCTTGGGCGGCGGGGGTTTCCCCGGCCCTCACACGGGCGCGGGCCCCTTCGCCGCGACGGCGGCCGGCGGTGACGGCTCGACCGCAGGTCGGAGCGGTCGGGGGCGCCGGACCGGGGCGCGCACGGCTGCCGGAGCCGGGGTGGGGCCCACGAGCGGTCCTGGCGTCGGGCCCCACGCGCGGGCTCAGCGGGGCGGCGATCCGGTGCGGGTCGGTCGGGGCGCCCGGGCACAGCGGAGGGTCGGGCTCAGCGCGGCGGCTCCGTGCGGGTGACTCGGGCGACGAGGTCGGACCAGCCGGCCTCCAGCCGCTCCAGCGGCATCCCGCACTCCTTCGTCAGGTGGTGGATGAGCGCCGGGTCGAGGTATCCGATCAGCGTCTGGGCCAGCAGCACGCAGTCCGCGTCCGGCACCGCCTGCCGCAGCAGCAGGGTGACGTGCCCCGAGAGCGCCCGAAGCGGCGGGGAGGAGAAGCGGCGGGCCGGTTCCGGCTGGGCCGCGAGCTGGAGTTCGAGCTGCTCGGAGGACTGTCGCAGGACGGCCCGGCCGAACGCGTGCAGCCGCTCGACGGGCGGCGCTCCCGGGCCCAGCGGCGGCGGGCCTCCGAGGAAGGCGGCCTGTAGCTGCCGCGCGGAGTGGTCGAGCAGGGCCATCAGGAGCCCGGTGCGGTCGCCGAAGCGGCGGAACACCGTGCCCTTGCCCACGGAGGCCGCGGCGGCCACCGCCTCCATCGTGACCCCGGCCGCCCCGTGCTCGGCGACCAGGCGGGCGGCGGCCTCCAGCAGCCGGGCTCGGTTGCGCGCGGCGTCGGCCCGCAGGCAGGGCTCGTCCGCACTGGAGGCGATCTCCAGCAGGAGCGGCTCGCTGGACGGCTCCCCGGCTTTCGGAAACGGCGGCAGTGACGCGGACATGCAGCCAGCCTAACGCCTCGGGAAGAAAACTGGACCGCGGTCCGTTTGCCTGGTAGAACTTTTAAACGGACCCCGGTCCGGATCGTTACGGCAATGTTTCAGCCCCCCATTGGAGTTCCCATGTCTGTTCGCATCCTCGCGCTCGTCGGCAGCCTCCGAGTCGGCTCGCACAACCGGCAGCTCGCCGAGGCCGCCGTCAAGCTCGCCCCCGAGGGCGCGGAGGTCGAGCTGTACGAGGGCCTGGCCGACATCCCCTTCTACAACGAGGACATCGACGTCGAGGGCGCCGTTCCCGCCGCCGCCGCACGGCTGCGCGCGGCCGCGTCCGCCGCCGACGCCCTGCTGCTCTTCTCGCCCGAGTACAACGGCACCATCCCCGCCGTCCTCAAGAACGCCATCGACTGGCTGTCCCGCCCCTACGGCGCCGGCGCCCTCAGCGACAAGCCCGTCGCCGTCGTCGGCACCGCCTTCGGCCAGTTCGGCGGAGTCTGGGCGCAGGACGAGACCCGCAAGGCCGCGGGCATCGCCGGCGCCAGGGTCCTGGAGGACATCAAGCTCTCCATCCCCGGTTCCGTGACGCGCTTCGCCTCGACCCACCCGGCCGACGACGCCGAGGTCGCCGCCCAGCTCACCGAGGTCATCGGCCTCATCCACGGCCAGGCCACCGCGCCCGCCGCCGCCTGACACCCCGTACCGCGGCACCCCGCACGGACCGAGGGGGCCGGAGCCCGCCCGACGGCCGGCTCCGGCCCCCTCGGCATGCCGCGCACCCTTCCCGGTGCGCGGGATGACGGAACCCCTCCCGGAGAGCGCCCCCCAGGGCGCCCCCGGCCCATCGCTCGGCCGACCGTGCCGCGGTCCGGCCCGAAAGGCCGCCGGTCCCCCATGACGACGACACCTCTTCCCGCACTCGCCGGACCGCCCGGACTCGTGGCCACCGACCTGGACGGAACACTGCTGCGCAGCGACGGGACCCTCTCCCGGCGCACCGCGGACGCCCTCGCCGCGGCGGAGGCCGCCGGCATCCGGCTGGTCCTCGTCACAGGCCGCCCGCCGCGCAGCCTCCCGTCCCTGCACAGCGGCATCGGACGGTACTTCGCGATCACCGCCAACGGCGCCGCCGTGTACGCGCCCGACGGCACGGCCGTCCGGCTGTCGCCCTTCCCCGCAGATTCGGTCGCCGGACTCGTGTCCCGGGTGCGCGCGGCCGTGCCCGGCGTCACCTTCGCCTTCGAGTACGCGTCGGCCTTCGGCCACGAACCCGGCTATCCGGCCTGGTCGTACGGGGAGTCGGCCGTCGAACCGGTGGGCACCGCCGATCAGTTGCTCGCACGGTCCCCCGGGCGGCCCGTGTTCAAGGTGCTCGCCCACCACCCGGACCTCGGGCTGCACGACTTCCACGCCAGGGCGTCGCTCGGCGCGGGCACCGACGCCGAGACCACCCACTCCACGGGGCTCGCGCTGGTCGAGTTCAGCGCACCGGGCGTCACCAAGGCCAGCGCGCTGACCGCGTGGAGCGCAGGCCTCGGCATCCACCCGGACGACATCGCGGCCTTCGGCGACATGCCCAACGACCTGCCGATGCTCCGGGCGGTGGGCCGCTCCTACGCCATGGCCAACGCCGACCCCGAGGTCCGGGCGGCGGCACGGTTCCACGCTCCCGGGAACGACGAGGACGGGGTGGCCCGCGTCCTGGAGCACTTCGTCCGACGGACCGGCCGGCTGCCCGCGTAGCACTCGGCGGCGGCCGATCACCGCCTGTCCGGGCCGGTCACCGCCGGTCGCGACCGGGCCTGTCCGCCGGCTGGCCGGGACTCCCCCGCCACGGAACCGCCGGGACCGGCATCGGCACGAGCATCGGGGCCGGCGCCGGCACCCGTTCAGCCGAGGTCGGCCAGCCTTTCGACCGCCGGCGCCACCGCGCGCCCGATCCAGGCGGCGGGGTCGTCCACGCTCGGGGCGAGGATCACCGTGTCGACGCCGAGTCCCGCGTACTCCCCCATCTCCCGGGTGAAGTCGTCGAGCCCCGACTCGTCCTGGTAACCCGCGTGGAGGATCGTGCGCCGGATCTTCTCGTACGGGCGTCCCACGGTCTCGCAGTGCCCGCGCAGCACGTCCAGCTTGTGCGCGACCTCCCGCGGGGACGAGGCGAACAGGTTGCAGGCGTCCCCGTACTGCGCGACCAGCCGCAGGGTCTTCTTCTCGCCGCCGCCACCGATCATGATCTCGGGGCGCGGGGCGCTCACCGGAGCCGGTACGCACAGGGTCTCCGCGAGCCGGTAGTGCTTCCCCTCGAACGGCCCGTTCGCCGACGGGTCCCACATCCGGAGGCAGATGCGCAGGGTTTCCTCCAGCCGCTCGAAACGCTCGGCGAGCGGCGGGAACGGCACTCCGAGTCCCTCGTGCTCACGGTCGTACCAGGCCGCGCCGATCCCCAGGGCGGCCCGCCCCCCGGACAGCACGTCGAGTGTCGTGGCGATCTTCGCGAGAAGTCCGGGGTGCCGGTAGGACACACCGGTGACGAGCGTGCCGAGCGTCACCGTCGAGGTGTGGGCGGCGAGGAAGCCGAGCGTCGTGTAGGCCTCCAGCATGGCGTTCTCGGCGCCGCCGTTGCCCTCCATCTGGAAGTAGTGGTCCATGACCGACAGCCAGCTCACGCCCGCGGCCTCGGCGGCGGCGCCCGCCGCGGCGAGTTCGGGCCCGAGCGCGACCGCGCCGCGCGGATGGTCGAACCTGTTGATGTGGACCCCGACCCGCATGTCCTGTCTCCGTCACCGTCGATTGGCCGCCGGACCGTCCCCGGCCACCGCCGACGCTAGATCCTGGAGCACTCTCGAAGTCAAGGCCCGCCCGGCCGCCGCGCCGAACCCCCTGGACCGGCACGGACCGGCACGGACCTGAACGGACCGGCCGGCGCGCCACCGCGGTCCTCCGTGCGGCGGCAGGAACTCGCCCGTCCCGTACCGCGCGGCGCGTCCGGACGTTACCGTGCGGTAGACGACCCGTTCACGGAGGTGGCCCATGACCCGTGCGACTCCCGACCGTGCCGCCGGCCTGGCCGGATGCGCCCGTGCCCTGGCCGACGGGACGGTGACCTCGCGGTCCCTGGTCGAGGACGCCCTCGCCAGGATCGAGGCCACCCGGGGCACCCTCAACGCCTTCCGGCTCGTACGGGCCGAAGCCGCGCTGGCCGAGGCCGACGCGGCGGACCGGGAGCTCGCGGCGGGCGGACGCCGGCCGCTGCTCGGGGTGCCGGTCGCGGTGAAGGACGACATGGACGTGGCCGGCATGCCGACGGCGTTCGGCTGCCGCGGGGAGTTCCCCCCGGTGGCCGAGGACGGCGAGGCGGTGCGGCGCCTGCGCGAGGCCGGTGCCGTGGTCGTCGGCAAGACCAACACCTGCGAGTTCGGCCAGTGGCCCTTCACCGAGGGGCCCGCCTTCGGCGAGACCCGCAACCCGTGGCACACCGGGCACACGCCGGGCGGCTCGTCCGGCGGCTCGGCGGCCGCGGTCGCGGCGGGCCTGGTACCCGCGGCACTGGGCTCGGACGGGGCGGGCTCGGTACGGATTCCGGCGTCCTGGACGCATCTGATCGGCATCAAGCCCCAGCGCGGCCGCATCTCGACCTGGCCGCGCGCCGAGTCCTTCCAGGGGATCACGGTCAACGGCACCCTCGCCCGCAACGTGGAGGACGCCGCCCTGCTCCTGGACGCGGCGAGCGGCAGCCACGCACACGATCTGCACCGCCCCGCCGCCCTGCGGGTGTCGGACGCGGTGGGCCGGGACCCGGGGCGCCTGCGCGTCGCGCTGTCCCTCAAGCCCCCCTTCACGGCGGTGCCCGCCCGGCTGATGCCCGAGGTGCGGTCCAGGGTCGTCGCCCTCGCCGAGCGGCTGGCCGCGCTGGGCCACGAGGTGGAGGAGGCGGATCCGCCGTACGGGCAGATCGGTCTGACGTTCGTTCCGCGCGCCACCGCCGGGATCGCCGAGCGGGTCCGCGAGTCGCCCCATCCCGCGCTGCTGGACGGCCGCACCCGTGACGCGGCCCGGCTCGGGCGGCTGCTCGGCGGTGTCCCGCTGCGGGCGGCCCGACGGGCGGAGGCACGCCTGCACCGCCGGATCGGCGCCTTCTTCGGGACGTACGACGTGGTCCTCGCGCCGACCACGGCCGCGCCCCCGCCGCGCATCGGCGCCCTGCACGAGCTGAGCGGCTTCCGGACGGACCGGGCGATGATCGCCGCGTGCCCGTACGCCTGGCCGTGGAACGTGCTGGGCTGGCCCGGCGTGAACGTACCGGCGGGCTTCGTGCGTGACGGACTGCCGGTGGGCGCGCAACTCCTCGGCCCGGCGGACAGCGAACCGCTTCTCGTGTCGCTGGCCGCGCAGTTGGAGGCCGACCTGCGGTGGCACGAGCACTGGCCGCCCGCTCCCTCCGAGCCCGTACCGGCGGAGTCCGGACCGGCCGTCGGCCCGTAGTCTGGGGAGATGGACGACGCGTCGATGGTGGGGCTGATGGGGCGGGTCACCGGCACGGTCGGGCCCGGACTCGTCGGCGAGGTGATCGTCCGGGTCCGCGGCGGCGCCGAGCACTTCCTGGCGTACGCCGCCGCCGGGAAGGAACGCATCGAGACGGGCACGGTGGTCATGGTGGTGGAGTACCTGCCGCCCCGGACGGTGTACGTCTCGGCGGCGTACGACGGCTGAACGGGCCTTACCCGCAAGGTGGTTGAGTCGAACTCCCCGGTATGCGACAGGTGCGCCCCGGGGAGGCGTCAAGGCTGCAACAAGACGGGGCCGGTGTCTGTACCCCCGTGCCCGCGCGGGCGCACACTGCCGTTCGTCCGGTGCCGACAGGGCACCATCCGACAGGGGGCGGGCCGATGGTTGTCGGCGTCGTGGCGGGGGCAGCGGTCCTCGCGCTCATCTTCGTCGTAGTGGTCTTCAAACTCATGTGGCGGGTCGCGGAACCCAACGAGGCACTGATCATCTCCGGTTCGAAGCACCGGACCGAGGGCCTCGAGGAGGGCATGGGCTTCCGCATCGTGACCGGGCGCGGCACGCTCGTGCTGCCGGGCGTCCAGGCGGTGCGCAAACTCTCCCTGGACCTGAACGAGACCGAGCTGTCCGTGGAGTGCGTGACCCATCAGGGCATCCCGCTCAAGGTGCGGGGCGTGGTCATCTTCAAGGTGGGCGACGACTTCGTGTCGATCGCCAACGCGGGCCGCCGCTTCCTCGACCAGCAGAAGCTGATGGCGGAACGGGTGCACAACGTGTTCGCGGGCCATCTCCGGTCCATCGTCGGCGGGTTGACCGTCGAGGACATGATCCGCGACCGGGACAAGCTCACCGGCCAGACACGGGCCGCCTGCGGCACGGAGATGGAGAAGCTGGGCCTGATCGTGGACTCACTGCAGATCCACGAGATCGAGGACCCCACGGGCTACATCAAGAACCTGGCGATGCCGCACGCCGCGGCGGTCCAGCGGGACGCCCGGATCGCCCAGGCGGAGGCCAACCGGCTGGCCACCGAGGCCGAACAGCAGGCCGCGGCACGGATGTCGGAGGCCACCAGGGACAGCGAGATCCTCCAGGCCGGGTACCAGGCGGAGCGCGACAAGGCGTCCGCGAAGGCCAGGCAGGCCGGACCGCTCGCGGACGCGGGCGCCCGGCAGGAGGTCGTGGTCCAGGAGACCCGTGTCGCCGAACTGGAGGCGCACCGCCGGGAACAGCAGCTCCAGGCGGACGTCCGCAAGCCGGCGGACGCGAAGGCGTACGAGAAGCGCACGCTGGCCGAGGCGGAGCGGGACGTGCGGATCTCCGCCGCGCAGGCCAAGGCGAGGGAGACCGAACTGGCCGCCGCCGCCGAGGCGACCCGGGTCAAGACGGCCGCGGGCGCCGAGGCCGAGGCGACGAAGGCACGCGGCGCCGCCGCGGCGACGGCGACCCGCGCCACCGGCGAGGCGGAGGCCGCCGCCCGGCAGGCCAGGGGCCTCGCGGTCGCCGAGTCGACCCGGGCGAAGGGACTGGCGGAGGCCGAGGCCATCAAGGCCCGGGCCGCCGCGCTCGCGGAGAACCCGGACGCGGTCGTCGCGCAGCAACTCGCCGAGAAGTGGCCGGAGATCGTCGAGGCGGGCGCGGGCGCGTTCGGCAACGTCGAGCACATGGTCCTGCTCAACGGCGCCGACGGCATGTCCGACATGTTCGCCAAGGCGCTCACGATGGGCGGCACCGGACTCGGTCTGGCCCGGCAGCTCCTGGCCTCGATGAACACGAACGGAGCGGGCCCGAACGGGACGGCCGCGAACGGGAGTCCGGCGGTCGGGAGCGTGCCCGCGCCCCGCCCTGTCCATGTGCCGGTGGACGGGTCGGACGACGACAGGAGCGACGGCGGCCCGGGCAACCGGGGCGGCGGCAAGAAGGGGTGAAACGGTGAGGTGTCGGGCGTACGGAGGCCGCGAACCGTACGCCCGGGGACCGGCCGCGCGGGGGCACGTTCTAACGTGACCCCGTGACTGCCTCCACCGATGAAGACGTGCCCGGCCGCTTCGGCCCCTCCGCGACCACCGAGGCCCAGGCCCGTCGGGTGGGCCGTGTCCGCACGGAGTACTCGCCCGCGCACGACGGCGATCCGGACCCCGGCGAGATCGTCTGGACGTGGGTCCCCTTCGAGGAGAACGACGGCCGCGGCAAGGACCGTCCCGTGCTGGTCGTGGCCCGCGAGGACACCGGCACCTTCCTGGCGGTGCAGTTGTCGAGCAAGCGGCACGACGGGGACCGGGAGTGGGTGCCGATCGGCAGCGGGCCCTGGGACCGCTCGGGGCGGGACTCCTGGGTGAACGTGGACCGGGTGCTCAGGCTGCACGAGAAGGGGATGCGCCGGGAAGCCTGCGCGCTGGACCGGATGCGGTTCAACCTCGTGGTCCACCGGTTGCGGGAGCGCTACGGCTGGCGGTGACGCGGGCGGCGGCGTGCGAGGCGGTCGGGTGCGGTCCGGCGCGGCCGGGCAGGGTCCGGCGCGGTCGGGCCGCGTCCCGGACCGAAGCGGGTGCGACCCCCGAACGCCAGACGCACGGCGTCCGTGGCGGTCGGGTGGCCCGTTCCGGCCCGGCCCACCCTGTCCCGCGACCGTCCCCGCCGCTCCGTGACGGCCGGCCCACGGCCCCGCTCCGTGACGGCCGGCCCCGCGGTCAGGACCGGTGCTCGCCGGACGGCGGGCGTTCCGCCCCGACTCCAGCGAAAGCGTGTTCGAACGCTCGGCGCACCACGGCGTCCCTCGTCCGGTCCAGCACCCCGAACACGATGTGCTCGAAGCGGCCCGCGAACCTGCCGCCGTCCCCGAGCAGGGCGCGGAACGCGCCGGCGACCTGCGCCGGGTCGTTCCGGAAGACTCCGCAGCCCCAGGCGCCGAGCACCAGCCGCGGGTAGCCGTGCGCGGCGGCCGTCTCCAGCACCCGCTCGGCCCGGACCGCGAGGGCGCGCGGCAGCTCGGGCGCGCGCTCCGGCGCGGTCCGCAGCACGACCCCGGCGTTGGGCGCGGCGGCGGTCAGGAATCCCGCCGTGTACGGCTCGTCCAGCAGCCGTCCCCGGTCGTCGCGGAAGACCGGGACGCCGGGCGAGTGGATCACCCGGTCGGTGTAGAAGGCGTCGCGGTGTGTGCGGTGGTGGTCGTAGAAGGCCCGGGCCTCCTTGACGCACGTGTAGAGCGCGGAGGCCCGACACAGGGCCTCCTCCTGCGCCTGCGCCCCGTTCAGGTACCCCCCGCCGGGATTGCGCGCCGAGGAGAAGTTCAGTACGGCCCTCGGGCCGGGCAGCCGGCGGGCCGCCTCCAGACTGCTCTCCCCGGTGACCTCGAAGAACGTGCGGGTCGCGGCGGTGGCGGCCGGGCCCGGTCCGTCCACGGGACGGGGCAGCGGGCCCGGTCCGTACATCCGCGTCCCCGCCCGCGCGGCGGCCACGGCGGCGGCGATCGACACCGCGCGTCCGTCGGCCGCGCGGTACGCGCCGGCGGCGACGATCTCCTCCGTCTCGCGCGCGATTCCCCGCAGGCGGGCACTCATGGCGTCACCCCCGTGCACGCCATGAACGCCGTCCCCGTGATCTCCCCCGTCGTGCCCATGAACGCATGGTGAGCGATCCTGGTACTGCGCCGCAACGGAGTTTCCAGGCCCCATAAGCGCCGATACGCACCCTTGTGCGAACGGACGCGAGGGTCTTGGGTGGGACGAGCGACTGTCGGCCCGGGCCATCCGAGTCCGGGCCGACGGCATGGATGGAGTCTCAGGAGGATCCCGACATGTCAGATTCGGTGAGTGACTGTACGGAGCGCCGCTCCGCCGTCACCGAGGCCGAAGTGGAGGCGCTGGTCCGCGGCATCTGCTTCAAGACCGGCCCGCCCAGGTACCTCGGCGTGGAAGTCGAATGGCTCGTTCACGAAGCGCGCTCGCCGCGCCTTCCCGTACCGCCCGAACGTCTCGAAGCGGCGTACGCCGCTCTGCGGACCCTGCCCCTGGCCTCGGCACTCACGGTCGAGCCCGGCGGCCAGCTGGAGCTCAGCTCCGCACCCGCGGCCTCCCTCATGGAATGCGTCGGGTCCGTCTCGGCCGACCTGGACGCCGTACGCGCGCTGCTCGCCGGGGAAGGCCTCACCCTCAGCGGAGCGGGCCAGGACCCCTGGCGGGAGCCGACCCGCTTCCTGCGCGAGCCGCGCTACGACGCCATGGAGGTGTGCCTCGACCGCGCGGGCCCCGAGGGCCGCGCCATGATGTGCACGTCCGCCTCCGTCCAGGTCTGCCTGGACGCCGGGTACGAGGAGCCCGGACCGCTCGGACTCGGGCGCCGCTGGTGGCTGGCGCACCAGCTCGGCGCGGTCCTGGTGGCGGCGTTCGCCAACTCCCCCATGGCAGGGGGACGGCTCACGGGCTGGCGGTCGACCCGCCAGTTCCTGTGGAGCGCCATGGACCAGGCCAGGACCGGCGCCCCGTCCCTCGACATCGACCCCAGGACGTCCTGGGCACGGCACGTCCTGGACGCGCCGGTCATGTGCGTACGGGCGCCGCAGGGCCCGTGGGAGGTGCCGGAGGACCTCACCTTCCGCGACTGGACCCGCTCGACGACACCGCCCGCCAGGGAGGACCTCGACTACCACCAGACCACGCTGTTCCCTCCGGTGCGCCCGCGCGGCCACCTGGAACTGCGGATGATCGACGCGCAGCCCGGCGACCACGGCTGGGTGGTGCCGCTGGCGGTGACGGCGGCACTGTTCGACGACCCCGAGGCCACGGAGACCGCCTACCGTGCGGTCAAGCCGCTCGCCGAGCGGGCCGGAACCGAGCCCGCCCCGCGCAACCCGCTGTGGACGGCCGCCGCCCGTACGGGCCTGGCCGACCCCGAACTGCGCGAGGCCGCCACGGTCTGCTTCGCGGCCGCCGCCGAGGCCCTGCCGCGGATCGGCGCGAGCACCGCGGTGCGCGAGGCCGTGGCGGCGTTCACCGACCGCTACGTGGCCAGGGGCCGCTGCCCCGCCGACGACCTGCTCGACCGTGTCCACCGCACCCACCGGACTCCCGGCGGCACGGACGACCTGCTCAACGGGAAGGACATCCGCCCATGACCGGCCCCGACACCCACATCGACGCCGTGGACCCCGAGGCGCTCAGGAAGCGCGCGCTGACGGCCCTGACCTCGGCCCGGGACCGCACCGCGCTGCTGACCTCCTGCGTGGAGGACTCCGAACTGACCGCGCAGCACTCGCCGCTGATGTCCCCGCTGGTGTGGGACCTCGCGCACATCGGCAACCAGGAGGAACTGTGGCTGCTGCGCAACGTCGCCGGCCGTGACGCGATGCGGCCCGAGATAGACGGGCTGTACGACGCGTTCGAGCACCCCCGGGCCGAACGGCCCTCCCTGCCGCTGCTGCCGCCCGCCGAGGCCCGGCACTACGCCGCCGAGGTGCGCGGCCGGGCGCTGGACGTACTGGAGAGCACCGCGTTGCGGGGCACTCCGCTGACGGAGGCCGGATTCGCCTTCGGCATGATCGCCCAGCACGAACAGCAGCACGACGAGACCATGCTGATCACCCATCAGCTCCGCAGGGGGCCGACCGCGCTCACCGCACCGGACCACATGCCGGCCCCCGCGTTCACGGGTCCTGCCGAAGTACTGGTCCCCGGCGGGCCGTTCACGATGGGCACCTCCACCGAGCCCTGGGCACTGGACAACGAACGGCCCGCGCACCAGCGCCTCGTACCGCCGTTCCACATCGACACGGTGCCCGTGACGAACGGCGCCTACCAGGCGTTCATCGCGGACGGCGGCTACACCGACGAGCGCTGGTGGGCGCCCGCCGGCTGGTCCCACATCAGGGCGCACTCCGTCGACGCCCCGCTGTTCTGGCGACGCGAGGGCGGCGAGTGGCTGCGCAGGCGCTTCGGCACGGTCGAACCCGTACCCCTCGACGAGCCGGTGCTGCACGTGAGCTGGTACGAGGCCGACGCGTACGCCCGCTGGGCCGGCCGGCGCCTGCCCACCGAGGTGGAGTGGGAGAAGGCGGCACGCCACGATCCGGCGGCCGGCCGCTCCACGCGCTACCCGTGGGGCGACGCGGACCCCACGCCCGAGCACGCCAACCTCGGCCAGCGCCATCTGCGTCCGGCGCCCGCGGGGAGCTACCCGCTGGGGCAGTCCCCGCTGGGCGTACGGCAGTTGATCGGCGACGTCTGGGAGTGGACGTCCAGCGACTTCCTGCCCTACCCGGGGTTCTCGGCGTTCCCGTACAAGGAGTACTCGGAGGTGTTCTTCGGGCCGGAGTGCAAGGTGCTGCGCGGCGGATCGTTCGCCGTCGACGCGGTGGCCTGCCGGGGGACGTTCCGCAACTGGGACTACCCGGTCCGCCGGCAGATCTTCTCGGGGTTCCGCACCGCACGCGACGCCGATCCGGAAGCCGCCTGATGTGCCGTCACCTCGCGTTCCTGGGGCCCCGTGAGACGCTGGGCAGCCTGCTCGTCGCACCGGCGCACAGCCTCTACCGGCAGTCCTGGGCCCCTCGCCGCCAGCGGCACGGCACCGTCAACGCCGACGGCTTCGGGGTCGGCTGGTACGCCGAGGACGACCCGGTGCCCGCGCGCTACCGGCGGGCCGGCCCGATCTGGGGCGACCAGTCGTTCGCCGATCTCGCGCGGGTCGTGCGGTCGGGCGCGATGCTCGCCGCGGTGCGCGACGCGACCCTGTCGGGCGCGGACGGGGAGGCCGCGGCGGCTCCGTTCGCCGCGGGCCCCTGGCTGTTCAGCCACAACGGGGCCGTAGCGGGCTGGCCGCGCTCCCTGGCGGCCCTCTCGCGCACGCTGCCGCCCGACGAGCTGCTGTCCATGGAGGCCCGCTGCGACGCCGCCCTGGTCTGGGCACTGGTCCTGCACCGGCTGCGCGGCGGCGACGAGGAGGGCCAGGCGCTCGCCGACACGGTCCTGGACGTCGCCGCCGCGGCGCCCGGATCACGGCTCAACCTGCTCCTCACCAACGGCGAGGTGATAGCCGCCACCGCCTGGGGCGACACCCTCTGGTACCTCTCCGAGCCCGGGCGGCGCACGGTCGTCGCCTCCGAACCGTACGACGACGATCCGCACTGGCAGGAGGTGCCTGACCGCACCCTGCTGGCCGCGAGCCGAGAGGACGTCCTGCTCACCCCGCTCAAGGACGTCGACGAACACCTGGCATCCGTCCCACCCAAGGAGCCCCGTACGTGAGCCCGTTCCTGGTCACCCGCACCCTGCCCGAGGACGCCACCGACGCGGCGCTGCGCGCCGACGTACTGACCGGCCTCGCGCGCACCCCGAAGTCGCTGCCGCCGAAGTGGTTCTACGACGCCCGCGGCAGCGAACTCTTCGAGGAGATCACCGCACTGCCCGAGTACTACCCGACGCGTGCCGAGCGCGAGATCCTCGTCGACCGGGCGCCCGAGATCGCCGCCGCGACCGGCGCGCGCACGCTGGTCGAGCTGGGGTCCGGCTCCTCCGAGAAGACCCGGCACCTGCTCGACGCGCTGACGGACCTGCACACGTACGTGCCGGTCGACGTGAGCGAGAGCGCGCTCACCCAGGCGGGTGAGGCGCTGGCCGCCGGGCGTCCGGGGCTGAACGTGCACGCCCTGATCGCCGACTTCACCGCGGGCCTCGAACTCCCGGACACCCCGGGGCCGCGGCTGGTCGCGTTCCTCGGCGGCACGATCGGCAACCTGCTGCCGGACGAGCGCGCCGCGTTCCTGGCGTCCGTACGGTCCCTCCTGTCGCCGGGGGACGCCCTGCTGCTCGGCACCGACCTGGTCAAGGACGAGTCGGTGCTCGTCGCCGCCTACGACGACGGCGCGGGGGTGACGGCCGCGTTCAACAAGAACGTGCTGTCGGTCGTGAACCGCGAACTCGGCGCCGACTTCGATCCCGGCCAGTTCACCCATGTCGCCCTCTGGGACCCCGAACGCGAGTGGATCGAGATGCGGCTGCGCGCCCGTTCGGCCCTGACCGTGAAGATCCCGGCGCTCGATCTCGCGGTGGACTTCGCGCGGGGCGAGGAGATGCGGACCGAGGTGTCGGCCAAGTTCCGCCAGGAGGGCGTACGCGCGGAGCTGGCCGCCGCCGCACTGGGCCTCACCCACTGGTGGACCGACTCCCGGGGCCGCTTCGCGCTGTCGCTCAGCACCGCCCGCTGACGCACCCTCCGCCGCGCCGCGCGGACGGCGTGGGCCCCGTGGCACGGGTCCACGTCTCGCGGTCCTCCGCCACGTGCGGCACCGTGGAATGACGCGTGGCACACGGGCCACGGCGGAGAGGAGTACCCGCATGTCCGACCACACCTACCGGGTCACCGAGATCGTCGGGAGCTCGCACGAGGGTGTCGACCAGGCGATCCGCAACGGGATCGCCCGGGCCTCGCAGACCCTGCGCAAACTCGACTGGTTCGAGGTCACACAGGTTCGCGGGCAGATCGAGGACGGCCAGGTCAAGCACTTCCAGGTCGGCCTGAAGGTCGGTTTCCGCCTGGAGGACGCGGGCTGACCCGACCGAAGGCGTTCCGTCCCCGGGCCGGCCCGTCCGGCCCGGGGCCACGGGACGGGCTTCCACTCAGCCCCGTCCGCGGCACGGCCGCGCCGCGGACGCCGACACGTGGCGGCCCCGGCGCGCGTCCGCGCTCAGGTGCGCCCCTCGTCCTCCTGCGCCTGCTTCAGCGCCTCGGACGCCGCCGCCCAGCGCGCCCGTACGACCGTGAAGCCGGCCCGTTCGGCGTCGTCGCACACGAACTCGTCGTCGTCCACGAGCACCCGGACCTCCCGGTCGCGGGCGAGTGCGCGCAGGATCTCCAGCTTGGTGCGCCGGGCGGGCCTGCGGTCGTCGTTGCGCCGCATCCGGACCGTCCCCCCGGGAAGCCCCTGCGCGGCGAGCCAGGCCAGCGTGTCCTTGCGGCAGCGCTCGGGCCGGCCCGTCAGATAGAGGACCTCGCACTCCTCTGCGTGCTCCAGGGCGAGCGCCGCCCCTTCGGCCAGCGGCGGATCGTCCGGCGCCGCCGCGAAGAAGGCGGTCCAGTCACGGGGGCTGCGCTCGAGGAACCGCTGCCGGTGCGCGGTGTCGGCGAGCGTGCCGTCGAGGTCGAACACGGCGAGGGGTCTGCGCGCGTCCGTTCCGGTGCGCGGTCCTCTGTTCTTCGTCACACCGGCCACCCTAGGACGCCTCCCACCCCGGGACGCCGACCGCCCCGGAATGCCGGCCGCCCCGGCACGCGCCCGCCCGCCCGCCGACGCCGGGGACCCGTTTGCTCCGGGCGTCTGCACCGGGGGTCACCGTGGCCCGTCCGCCGGGGTGCCCCTCCGGGTGGCGCGCAGGCTGGTGAACGTCGTCACGGCGAGCACCAGCACGATGAAGCCCAGCGAGAACGGGATGCCGATCTCGGGGACGCCCACCCCCGACTCGTGCAGCGCGTGCAGCACGAGCTTCACCCCGATGAAGCCGAGGATGATCGCCAGCCCGTACGCGAGGTGGACCAGCCTCTTGAGCAGCCCGCCGATGAGGAAGTACAGCTGGCGCAGGCCCATCAGGGCGAACGCGTTCGCCGTGAAGACGATGTACGGCTCCTCGGTCAGGCCGTAGATGGCCGGGATGGAGTCCAGCGCGAACAGCAGGTCCGTGGAGCCGATCGCCAGCATGACCACCAGCATCGGCGTCATCACGCGCCGCCCGTTCTCCCTGATCCACAGCTTGGTGCCGTGGTAGCGGTCGGCCACGCCGAAGCGCCGCTCCGCCGCCTTGAGCAGCTTGCTCTCCTCGTACTCCTCGACGTCGTGGCCCGTACGGGCGTCCTGGAGCAGCTTCCAGCCGGTCCAGATGAGGAAGGCGCCGAAGATGTAGAAGATCCAGGAGAACGTGGAGATCAGCGCGGCGCCCAGCAGGATGAAGACCGCGCGCAGCACCAGCGCCACCAGCACGCCGACCGACAGGACCCGCTGCTGGTACTGGGAGGGCACCGCGAACTTGGACATGATCAGTACGAAGACGAAGAGGTTGTCGACGCTCAGCGACTTCTCCGTCACGTACCCGGCGAAGAACTCCCCGGCGGGGCCGGCTCCCGAGACGGCCAGCAGCCCGATCCCGAACGCCGTGGCCAGCGCCACCCAGACCCCGCTCCAGATGCCGGCCTCCTTGAAGGAGACGTCGTGGGGCTTGCGTCCGATGAAGAAGTCCAGACCGATGAGGACGCACAGTCCCGCGACGGTCAGGGCCCACACCTCGAAGGTGACGTCCACGGTTCCTCCTTGCGGGTGTCGCGGGCTCGGCGCGGGTGGGTGTCGCGGGCTCGGCGTCGGCGGGCTCGGCGTCGGCGGCCCCGGCCGCAGGGACCACCCCCCGAACCTAAGCAGCGGACCGGGCCCCGGCATCCGCAGCGCACCGGGCGGGCCGGGTCACGGCACCCGCCCGGACGGGAATCCTGACGCGCTCCACGCGTTGAACCAGGGGTGAGTCAAGTGATCGCCGCGACCCGGTTCTCCGTCCTCGACCGCTCCCGCACCCGGGAGGGCCACGAGGCGTCCGAGGCGCTGCGCGACACCGTGCGGCTGGCCCGGGACCTGGAGGGCCTCGGCTACCACCGGTTCTGGGTGTCGGAGCACCACGGCGTGCCAGGGGTCGCCGGGTCCGCGCCGACCGTGCTGGCCGCCGCGGTCGCCGCCGCGACCCGCACGATCCGGGTGGGCACGGGCGGTGTGATGCTGCCCAACCACCAGCCGCTGGTGGTGGCGGAGCAGTTCGGCGTCCTGGAGTCGCTCTTCCCGGGGCGTGTCGACATGGGCCTGGGCCGTTCCGTGGGGTTCACGGACGGGGTCCGCAGGGCGCTGGGCCGGGACAAGGACATGGCCGACGACTTCGCGGCGCAGCTCGACGAGTTGCTCGGCTGGTTCCGCGGCACGTCGTCGACCGGGGTGCGCGCCCGGCCCTCCGAGGGCCTGACCGTGCCGCCGTTCGTGCTGGCGATGGGCGAGGGCGCGACGATCGCCGCCCGGGCCGGGGTGCCGATGGTGATCGGGGACTTCAGGAACCGGGACCGGATGCGACGCGGCGTGGACGAGTACCGCGCGCGGTTCCGGCCGTCCGTCTGGGCGCCCCGGCCGTACGTCGTGATCTCCGGCACGGTCGCGGTCGCGGAGACACCGGAGGCCGCCCGACGGCTGCTGGTCCCCGAGGCCTGGTCGATGGCGTACTCCCGCACGCACGGCACGTTCCCGCCGCTGCCGCCCGCCGGGCACGTGGAGTCGCGGGCGATGACCGGAAAGGAGCGGAGCCTGTACGAGTCCGGTCTCGCGGGGCACGTCGCCGGTACCGAGGAGCAGGTGGCCGACGAGCTGGAGACCCTGATCAAGGACACCGGGGCGGACGAGGTCCTGGTCACGACCAGTACGTACGACCGGGACGCCCTCCTGGACTCGTACCGCCGGCTGGCCCGGGTCGCGGAACTGGGCCGCTCCTAGAATCGTGGGGTTTGCCCCCGGCCCCCAGGAGTCCGCCCGATGCACACCCCCCACGATCCGTACGTCCGGGTGCGCGGCGCGCGCGAGCACAACCTCCGGGGCGTCGACGTCGACATCCCGCGTGACGTGCTGGTGGTCTTCACCGGGGTGTCCGGGTCGGGCAAGTCGTCGCTCGCGTTCGGCACGATCTACGCGGAGGCGCAGCGCCGCTACTTCGAGTCGGTCGCGCCGTACGCGCGGCGGCTGATCCACCAGGTCGGGGCGCCGAAGGTCGCGGACATCGGCGGGCTGCCGCCCGCTGTGTCGCTCCAGCAGCGACGGTCCTCACCGACCTCGCGCTCCTCGGTGGGCACGGTGACGAACCTGTCCAACTCCCTGCGGATGCTGTTCTCCCGCGCGGGTGCCTACCCGCCGGGGGCCGAGCGTCTCGACTCGGACGCCTTCTCCCCGAACACGGCGGCGGGCGCCTGCCCGGAGTGCCACGGGCTCGGCCGGACGCACCGCACGACACAGGACCTGCTGGTGCCCGATCCCTCGCTGTCGATCCGCGAGGGCGCGATCGCCGGATGGCCGGGCGCCTGGCAGGGGAAGAACCTGCGCGACATCCTGGCCGCGCTCGGGTACGACGTGGACCGGCCGTGGCGCGAACTGCCCGCCGGACAGCGCGAGTGGATCCTGTTCACCGACGAACAGCCGGTCGTGACCGTGCATCCGGTACGGGACGCGGACCGCATCCAACGCCCGTACCAGGGCACGTACATGAGCGCCCGGCGGTATGTCCTCAAGACCTTCTCCGACTCGCGGAGCCAGACGCTGCGGGCGAAGGCGGAACGGTTCCTGGAGAGCGCGCCGTGCGCGGTGTGCGGCGGGACCAGGCTGCGGCCGGAGGCGCTCGCGGTGACCTTCGCGGGGCGCACGATCGCGGAACTGGCGGCGCTGCCGCTCGGTGAACTGGCCGCCATACTCGCGGACCACGACGGATCCGAGACGGCACGCGTCCTGACGGCCGACCTGCTGGCCCGGATCGCCCCGGTCGCCGAACTGGGCCTCGGCTACCTCAGCCTCGACCGGCCCACGCCCACGCTCTCGGCCGGCGAGCTCCAACGGCTGCGGCTGGCCACGCAGTTGCGCTCGGGCCTGTTCGGCGTCGTCTACGTCCTGGACGAGCCGTCCGCGGGACTGCACCCCGCGGACACGGAGGCCCTGCTCACGGTCCTCGACCGGCTCAAGGCGGCGGGCAACTCGGTGTTCGTGGTGGAGCACCACCTCGATGTCGTGCGCGGCGCCGACTGGCTGGTCGACGTCGGGCCGCTGGCGGGCGAGCACGGCGGACGGGTGCTGCACAGCGGCCCGGTGGCGGAGTTGGAGGGGGTCGCGGAG
Source organism: Streptomyces fructofermentans (assembly GCF_014651055.1). Lineage (GTDB taxonomy): Bacteria > Actinomycetota > Actinomycetes > Streptomycetales > Streptomycetaceae > Streptomyces > Streptomyces fructofermentans. Next base: position 38,556 of record NZ_BMWD01000025.1, on the reverse strand, counting down.
TCGGCCACCGCCCGCCACCTCTTCGCCCGCGGCGGGGCGCGGCCCCGGGACGTACGGGTGCCGCGCGGCCAGGTGAAGGTGGGGCCGGTGACCCGGCACAATCTGCGCGGGGTCACCGCCGAGTTCCCGCTCGGTGTGCTGACCGCGGTCACCGGCGTCTCGGGTTCGGGGAAGTCCACGCTGATCGGCGAGGTCACCGGGGAACTGCCCGGCGTGGGGCGGCTGGTCGGCGTGGACCAGAGGCCGATCGGCCGTACGCCGCGTTCGAACCTGGCGACCTACACCGGGCTCTTCGACGTCGTGCGCAAGGTCTTCGCGGGCACGGACGAGGCGCGGCGGCGCGGTTACGGCGTGGGGCGCTTCTCGTTCAACGTGGCGGGCGGGCGCTGCGAGACCTGCCAGGGCGAGGGGTTCGTCAGCGTCGAACTCCTCTTCCTGCCGAGCACCTACGCCCCGTGCCCGGACTGCGGAGGAGCGCGCTACAACCCCGAGACCCTCGAAGTCACCCATCGGGGTCTGAGCATCGCGGCGGTGCTGGACCTGACGGTCGAGGCCGCCGCGGAGTTCTTCGCGGACACCCCGGCGGTCGCCCGCAGCCTCGCCGCGCTCCTCGACGTCGGGCTGGGCTATCTGCGGCTCGGGCAGCCGGCGACCGAGCTGTCCGGCGGCGAGGCCCAGCGGATCAAGCTGGCGAGCGAGCTCCAGCGGGTGCGCCGCGGGCACACGCTCTATCTGCTGGACGAGCCGACGACGGGTCTGCACCCGGCCGATGTGGAGGTGCTGATGCGGCAGTTGCACGGCCTGGTCGACGCGGGTCACACAGTCGTGGTCGTCGAGCACGACATGACGGTGGTGGCCGGGGCGGACTGGGTGATCGACCTGGGGCCCGGCGGGGGCGACGCGGGCGGACTCGTCGTGGCGGCGGGGCCGCCGGCCGCTGTCGCGCGGGCGGCGGGGAGCGCGACGGCCCCCCACCTCGCCCGCGCGTTCGCACCGGGCGCCCTGGAGCCTCAGGGCCAGTAGGTCTCGCGCAGGCGGGACTTGGCGAGCTTCCCGGTGGGCGTGCGGGGCAGTTCGTCCGTGAAGTCGACGCTGCGGGGCGCCTTGTAGTGGGCGATGCGGTCACGGACGAAACCGATGAGTTCCCGTTCGAGTCCGGGGCCCGGGGCCGCGTCGGCGGCGGGCTGCACGACGGCCTTGACCGCCTCGCCCATCTCCGGGTCCGGCACACCGACCACGGCCACGTCGGTGACCTTGGGGTGCAGGGTGAGGCAGTCCTCGATCTCCTGGGGGTAGATGTTCACCCCGCCGGAGATGATCGTGAACGCGCGGCGGTCGGTGAGGAAGAGGTACCCGTCCTCGTCGACGTGCCCGATGTCCCCCGTGGTGGTCCAGGCGGGGTGGTCGGGGTGCTGGGCCTCGCGGGTGCGGGCGTCGTCGCGGTGGTAGCGGAAGGGGAGTTCCTCGCGCTCGAAGTAGACCGTGCCCGTCTCGCCGACCGGCAGCACCTTGCCGTCCTCGCCGCAGATCCGCAGTTCGCCGAGGAAGCCGCCGCGGCCGACGGAACCGGGCTTGCGCAGCCATTCGTCGGGGCCGATGAAGGTGATCCCGTTGGCCTCGGTCGCCGAGTAGTACTCGTGCAGGACGGGCCCCCACCAGTCCATCATCCGCCGCTTCACCTCGACGGGGCAGGGCGCGGCGGCGTGGATGGCCACCTTCAGCGAGGACACGTCGTACGCGCCGCGCACCTCGGGCGGCAGCTTCAGCATCCGTACGAACATCGTGGGCACCCACTGGCTGTGCGTCACGCGGTGGCGTTCGACGGCGGCGAGCGACTCCCGGGCGTCGAAGGAGTCCATGAGGACGACCGTGCCGCCGGTCGCGGTGACGACGAAGCAGAAGCGCAGCGGAGCGGCGTGGTAGAGCGGGGCGGGGCAGAGGTAGACGGTGTCCTCGCCGAAGCCGTACATGGGCTGGAAGAGGAGCTGGTACATGCTCGGCACCTCCCGTACGTCGCCCTCGGGAAGGGTCGGCGCGATGCCCTTGGGGCGTCCGGTGGTGCCGGAGGAGTAGAGCATGTCGGCGCCGCGCGGCTGGTGTGCGGGCGGCAGGGGCGAGGCCGCGGCGAGGGCCTCCTCGTAGGTCCCGTCGTCGAGGCCGAGGTACAGCTCCGGGCCGCCGGTCGACTTCCTTACGGCGCGACCGAGTTCGGTGAGCCGTCCCGAGACGACGAGGGCCCGCGCACCGCAGTCCCCGACGATGTACGCGGCCTCCTCGGCGGTCAGGTGGTGGTTGACCACGGTCAGGTAGAGGCCCGAGCGCAGGGCCGCCCAGTAGACCTCCAGGACACGGGGGTCGTTCTCGCAGAGCAGCGCCAGGTGGTCGCCCGGACGCAGTCTCGCACCGCGCAGGTGGTCGGCGAGCCGCAGGGAGCGCTCCTCCAGGCGACCGTAGGTGAGGGTCCGGCCGCCGTCCGCGGTGACGACGGCCGGCCTGGCGGGGTCGTACGCTCCGGGATACATGCGGGGACGGTACCCCGCAGAGGTGACACTCCGTCAGGGATGTGCGCGCACTTCCGTGTTCGGGCCCGCCGGCCGGAGGCGGGCGGCGGGCGCGAGGGCGCCCGTGGCGCCCCGCCGCCCCGTCCCTGCCGCCGCTGTGGCACACGCCCCGGTGGCGGCGGTCGTCGCCGTTCCGGTGACGGCCGCTTCCGCCGCGCGGGCCAGGGACCGGCGGTCGGGTGCCGTGCCCGGCGCCAGGACGGGCCGTACGACCACCTCGGCCACCAGGTTCCTGGCCGTCACGACCCGCCACACCGAGGCGAGCAGCGGGTCGCTGCCGACGAACGCCGTGACGGTCGTCTCCGCTCCCCCGTCCTGCCGGTAGCGCAGCAGCACCGGCTGCACGGGGGCGCCCGCGTCCAGGGCGGCCTGGAAGACCGCGCCGCGGAAGCGGCCCCGCGCCCTGCCGCACCACGTGCTGCCCTCCGGGAAGGCCACGACGGCCGCGCCGCCGCGCAGGGTGTCCGCGATCCGCCCGACGGTGCCGGGCAGGGTGCGCAGCCGGTCCCGTTCGATGAAGAGGGCGCCGCCGCGCGCGGTGAGCGCACCCGCCACGGGCCATCCCCTGATCTCGGCCTTGGCGAGCATCCGCCCCGGCCGGACGGCGGCGAGCAGCGGGATGTCCAGCCAGGACACGTGGTTGGCCACCAGCAGCAGCCCGCCGGTGGGCGGGGCCGTCCCCGTGATCCGTACCCGGACGCCCGCGGAACGCACGACGGCCCGGCACCACGCCCTGGTCAGGCGGTCGCGCCGCCCGGCGGGGAGCCGCGCTGCCGCCGGGGTCAGCGCGACGCCCGCGGCGACCAGGAACAGCAGCGCGACGAGCCTGAGCAGGGCACGCGGCACGGCCGCCGGCGACCGGGCCGGCTCCACGCAGGTCCGCGGGGTGCACGGGGCACCGGGCAGCCAGGCGCTCGGCCCCTCGGGGGACGGCTCCGCGGCGCGGCGGGGACGCCGCGGCGATCCGGTGTGCGGCGGGCCCGTCACGCCGGTACGAGCGACAGGAAGTGCCGCAGGTAGCGCGGGTCGATCCGGCGCATCGACAGCAGGACGTAGAGGTCGGCGACGCCGAAGTCGGGGTCGTGGGCGGGTTCCGCGCAGACCCAGGCGCCGAGGCGGAGGTATCCGCGCAGCAGCGCCGGCAGTTCGGTGCGCGCGGCGGGGGTGACGCCCTCGGGCACCCACGGCCGCAGGGGGCGTACCCGGAACTCCTCCGGTGACAGGTGCTTGGCGCGCACCCGGTCCCAGGTTCCGGCCGCCGTCGCGCCGCCGTCGGCCAGCGGGACGGAGCAGCAGCCGGCCAGCCACTCGTGGCCCCGGTCCGTCATGTAGCGGGCTATCCCGGCCCAGACGAGGCCGATGACCGCCCCGTCCCGGTGGTCCGGGTGGACGCAGGAGCGGCCGACCTCGACCAGGCCCGGCCGGATGGGGTCGAGCGCGGAGAGGTCGAACTCTCCCTCGGAGTAAAGGCGTCCGGCGACCGCGGCGCGCTCCGGGGGCAGCAGCCGGTACGTGCCGACGACCTGCCCGGTCGTCGTGTCGCGCACGATCAGGTGGTCGCAGTACGCGTCGAACGCGTCGGTGTCGAGCCCGGGACTCGGGCTGTTCAGGAGGGCGCCCATCTCTCCGGCGAACACGTCGTGGCGCAGGCGCTGCGCGGCCCGTACGTCGGCCTCGTCGCGGGCCAGGGTGACGGTGTAGCGGGTGGGGGCGGACGGCTGCGGGGGACGGTCGAGCGTGGAAACGCCGGTCATGGCTCTCTCCTGGTCACGGGCCGGGTGCGGCGGGCGGTGCCGCCGCTCCTGTTCTTCCGATCCCGGCTGACCGGCGCGTGACGCGTGCCGGGAAAGCGGATGTGGGGATGCTGAACGGCACGGACCGCTGTGCCGCGCCGGGGGGCCCGGCCGGGCGCCGTCCGCCGTCCGCCGCCGGGGCCGCCTGCCCTCGGGGCCCTGGAACGGCACGGGATGGTGCGTGGTCCCGCCCGGGGGCACGGCTCCGGGCGGGACACCGGCTGCGCCCGTGCGCCGGGCGCGACCGCCTGCCGGCTTCACCGGGTGCGAGGTCAGGCCGTGCGCGAGCAGGTCCGTCCGGCCGGGCGCCACGGGCCGGGTGCGGGTCCCGGGCGTGGGGCGTGCCCGGGTCGGGGCCCGGCCTTGCGGCCGGCGCGCACGGGCCCGGGCGTGCGGCGGGCGCTTCTGCGGGGGCGGGACCGGAGCGGCGGGGCGGGGCGGGGCCGGAAAACCAGACGGGGCCGGGAATGAGCACCACCCCCGGCCCCGCCCGTCCGCGCGAATCGGCGAACGTCCTTGATGGTCGACGACCGGCCTACCGCTTCCCGGCCTTCCGCGTGGCCCGCAGCCACTCCTTGTTCATGCTGGTGATGGAGACCAGCGGGATGCCCTTCGGGCAGGCCGTCGCGCACTCCCCCGTGAGGGTGCAGCCGCCGAAGCCCTCCTCGTCCATCTGCGCCACCATGTCGAGGACGCGGGTCTCCCGTTCGGGCGCCCCCTGCGGCAGCACGTTCAGGTGGTTGATCTTCGCCGAGGTGAACAGCATGGCCGAGCCGTTCGGGCAGGCGGCCACGCAGGCCCCGCAGCCGATGCACTCGGCGTGCTCGAAGGCGAAGTCCGCGTCCGGCTTCGGCACGGGCGTGGCGTGCGCCTCGGGTGCCGCTCCGGTCGGGGCCGTGATGTAACCGCCGGACTGGATGATCCGGTCGAAGGCCGAGCGGTCCACGACGAGGTCCTTGACGACGGGGAACGCGGCGGCCCGCCAGGGTTCGACGTCGATGGTGTCGCCGTCGCTGAAGGACCGCATGTGGAGCTGGCACGACGTGGTGCGCTCCGGCCCGTGCGCGTCGCCGTTGATGACGAGCGAGCACGCGCCGCAGATGCCCTCGCGGCAGTCGTGGTCGAAGGCGACGGGGTCCTCGCCCTTGAGGATGAGTTCCTCGTTGAGCGTGTCGAGCATCTCCAGGAAGGACATGTCGGCCGAGATGCCGTCCACCTCGTAGGTGGACATGGCGCCCGGGGCGCCGGTGTTCCTCTGACGCCAGACGCGCAGGGTGAGCTTCATGCGTAGCTCCGCTGAGTGGGGTGTACGTACTCGAAGACGAGGTCTTCCTTGTGCAGGACGGGTGCGCCGCCGGTCGCGGTGAACTCCCAGGCGGCCGCGTACGAGAACGCCTCGTCGTCGCGCGCGGCCTCGCCGTCCGGGGTCTGGGACTCCTCGCGGAAGTGGCCGCCGCAGGACTCCTCCCGGTGCAGGGCGTCGAGGCACATCAGCTCGGCGAGCTCCAGGTAGTCGACGATCCGGTTGGCCTTCTCCAGCGACTGGTTGAACTCCTCGCCGGTGCCGGGCACCTTGATGCGGCGCCAGAACTCCTCGCGGATCTGCGGGATGCGCTCCAGCGCCTTGCGCAGACCGGCGTCCGTACGGGCCATTCCGCAGAACTCCCACATCAGCTCGCCGAGTTCGCGGTGGAAGGAGTCGGGGGTGCGGTCGCCGTCCACGGACAGCAGCAGGTTCAGCCGGTCCTCGGTGTCCGCCAGCACCTCCTGCACGACGGGGTGCTGTTCGGTGATCTCGTCGTGGTTCGGATTGCGGGCGAGGTAGTCGTTGATGGTCGACGGCAGGACGAAGTAGCCGTCGGCCAGGCCCTGCATGAGGGCGGACGCGCCGAGCCGGTTCGCCCCGTGGTCGGAGAAGTTGGCCTCGCCGATCGCGAACAGCCCGGGCACGGTGGTCTGGAGGTCGTAGTCGACCCACAGCCCGCCCATCGTGTAGTGCACGGCGGGGTAGATCCGCATGGGGACCTCGTACGGGTTCTCCGCGGTGATCCGCTCGTACATGTCGAAGAGGTTGCCGTACTTCTCCTCGACCTTCGCGCGGCCCATCCGCCGGACGGCGTCGGCGAAGTCCAGGTACACGCCCTGGCCGCCGGGTCCGACGCCCCGGCCCTCGTCGCAGACGTTCTTGGCCGCGCGGGAGGCGATGTCCCGGGGGACCAGGTTGCCGAACGACGGGTAGATGCGCTCCAGGTAGTAGTCGCGCTCGTCCTCGGGGATCTCGTTGGCCGGCCGGTCGTCGCCGCGTGCCTTCGGGACCCAGATCCGGCCGTCGTTGCGCAGCGACTCGCTCATCAGGGTCAGCTTGGCCTGGTGGTCGCCGGTGCGCGGGATGCAGGTGGGGTGGATCTGGGTGAAGCACGGGTTGGCGAAGTACGCGCCGCGCCGGTGGGCCCGCCAGATCGCGGTGGCGTTGGAGTTCATGGCGTTCGTCGACAGGTAGAAGACGTTGCCGTAGCCGCCGGAGGCGAGGACGACGGCGTCCGCGAAGTACGTGTCGATCCTGCCGGTGATCAGGTCGCGGGCCACGATGCCGCGGGCCCGGCCGTCCACCACGATCAGGTCGAGCATCTCGGTACGCGGGTGCATCTCGACGGTGCCGGCCGCGATCTGGCGGGACAGCGCCTGGTAGGCGCCGAGGAGCAGTTGCTGGCCCGTCTGGCCGCGGGCGTAGAAGGTGCGGGACACCTGGACGCCGCCGAAGGAGCGGGTGTCGAGCAGACCGCCGTACTCGCGGGCGAAGGGCACCCCTTGGGCGACGCACTGGTCGATGATCTCCACCGAGATCTGTGCCAGGCGATGGACGTTGGACTCGCGCGCCCTGAAGTCGCCGCCCTTGACGGTGTCGTAGAAGAGCCGGTGCACGGAGTCGCCGTCGTTGCGGTAGTTCTTGGCCGCGTTGATGCCGCCCTGCGCGGCGATCGAGTGGGCGCGGCGCGGGGAGTCCTGGTAGCAGAACTGCACGACGCGGTAGCCCTGTTCGGCGAGGGTGGCCCCGGCGGCGCCGCCCGCGAGCCCCGTGCCGACCACGATCACCGTGTGCTTGCGGCGGTTCGCGGGGTTGACGAGTCCGGCCTCGAACCGGCGCGTGTCCCAGCGCTCGTTCACCGGCCCCTTGGGAGCCTTGGTGTCGGCGACCGGCTCTCCGGTCGCGTAGGAGGTGTAGTCGGTACTCATGTCAGTTCACCACTCCGGTCATCACACCCACGGGTACGGCGACGAAGCCCGCGGTCAGCAGCAGCGCCAGCACGTCGGCGGTCGCCTTCAGGGCGCGGTCGCGGGTACGGCTGCCCGCGCCGAGGGTCTGCGCCGCGCTCCAGAAGCCGTGCCGCACATGCAGGCCGAGCGCGAGCACCGCGGTGATGTAGACCGCGTTGCCGTACCAGGTGGAGAAGGTGTCGATCACGTTCTGGTACGGGTGGCCCGGCTGGAAGCCGTCCGGGTGCACGGTGCCCGTCGTCAGGTCGAGGATGTGCCAGACGATGAACAGGCCGAGGATGATCCCGCCCCAGCGCATGGTGCGTGTGGCGTAGCCGGCCCGCGGCTTCTTGTGCACGTACTTCGTGGGGCGCGCCCTGATGTCCCGGCGGCTGAGCTGGTACGCGGAGACGGCGTGCGCGACGACGGCTGCCACCAGGACCACGCGGATGATCCACAGGGCCCACTCGTAGTGCAGGAAGGGCTCGCCGATGGTGCGCAGCCAGTGCGCGTAGTGGTTGAAGTCGCCGGACCCGAAGAAGATCTTCAGGTTGCCGAGCATGTGGACGACCAGGTAGCCGAGCATGATCAGCCCGCTCACGGCCATCACGGTCTTCTTGCCGAGGGACGAGTCCCAGATGGTGCGTCCCATGGACGGTTTTCGGTCCGTCCGCGTTGCCAGAGCCATGGGTCAGCACGCTAGGCCCGGCCGGGTCCATCAGTCCAAGACATGATGCGGTTCGTTTCCATAGCGGATGCCTATGGAGGGCGTACGCTCGTGTCATGCAGTTCCAGCAGCTCCAGTACTTCGTGGCGGTCGCCGAGACGCGGCACTTCACCCGGGCCGCCGACCTGGTCCATGTCGCGCAGCCGTCCCTGTCCCAGCAGATCAAGGCGCTGGAACGCGAGTTGGGGGCCGACCTCTTCCTGCGGGCGCGCGGCAACATCACGCTCACCGACGCGGGCGAGGCCCTGCTGCCGCTGGCCCGCCGCATCCTCGCCGACGCGGACACCGCCCGGCACGAGGTCCAGGAGCTCGCCCAGTTGCGCAGCGGCCGGGTGCGGCTGGGCGCGACGCCGAGCCTCTGCACGGGCCTCCTGCCGGACGTGCTGCGCGCCTTCCACGACCGGTACCCGGGCATCAGGCTGCTGATCGAGGAGGGCGGCTCGCACGACCTCGTACGGGAACTCGCGCGGGGAGCGCTCGACCTCGCCCTCGTCGTGCTGCCGCTGCCGACGCCGTCGCCCGCGCTGACCACGGTGGAGGTGCTGCGGGAGGACCTGGTCGTGGTGTCGTCGCCCGAGGCGCCGCCGCCCGGGCGGGGCCGGCGGACCGTGGCCGTCGCCGATCTGGAGGGTGAGCGCCTTGTGATGTTCCGGCACGGCTACGACCTGCGGGAGCTCACCGTCGCCGCCTGCCGCGCCGAGGGCTTCGAGCCGGACTTCGCCGTCGAGGGCGGCGAGATGGACGCCGTCCTCGGCTTCGTCCGGGCCGGGCTCGGCGTGGCCGTCGTACCGAGGATGGTCGCCACCCGGTCGGGGCGTGGCCTGAGGGTGACGCCGCTGGCCAGGCCCGGGCTGCACCGGACGATCGCGCTGGCGCACCGCAGCGACGTGGCGCCGCCCCGGGCCGCGCGGGAGCTCCAGCGAATGCTCCTGGAACGCTGACCGCCCTCCCCGCGGGCCCACGGCGAGGCCGCCGCCCGGCTCAGCCCGGCCGGCCGGCATGGCCCACCCGGCACCACGGGGACCCTGCGGCCGACGTCACCGGGACCGGACGGGTGCCCCCATCTGGGCCGGACGACCCTCGCCACCGGGGCTGGGCAGGCGCCCCACCCCATCCGGACCGCCGGCGTCACGGCGGCTCGCGACTGGTCCCGCCAAGGGCCGGACGACCGACGTCACCAGGATCGGACGGGTGGCTCCGCCGGGGCCGGAGATCCGCCGCCACGAGGGCCGGGGCGGCTGGTCCCACCATGGCCTGACCGTCGCCGTCAGCAGGACGGGACGGCCGACGTCACCGGGCCCGGTCCGCCTGCCCGGCGGGACGGGAAGGTCGGCGGCACCGGAGCCGGACGAGTGCCGTCACCGGGACCGGACGGGGCCTGCGACGGCCGGGCGGCCGGTCTACGTCATCCGGCCGGAAAGCCGTCCGCACCGGGGCCGGACGACGGCCGGCGTCACCGCGACCGGGCGGGTGGGACCCACCGGGACCGGGCGGGGCCCGCAACGGCCTGACGGGCGGGGTCACCGGGACCGGGACCGGAAAGGCGACCCCGCCGGGGCCGGACCGGGGCCGTCACCACGTGGGGATGAATCCGCCGTCGATCAGGAAGTCGCTTCCGGTGATGTTGCCCGCCCGGTCGCCGGCGAGGAAGAGCACCAGGTCCGCGACCTCGGCGGGCTTGGAGAAGCGGCCCGTCACGGTGGCGCCGGACGCCTGGGCGACCACCTCCTCGGGGGTGAGCCCCGCGGCGGACGACACCGTCTCGGCCACTCCGCCGCCCCCCAGCCACAGTTCGGTCTCCACCGGGCCCGGACTGACCGTGTTGAGCCGGATGCCCTTGGGGCCGACCTCCTTGGACAGCGCCTTGGAGAACGCGACCAGGGCGGCCTTGCCCGCGCTGTAGTCGATCACCAGCGGGTCGGGCAGGGTCGCGTTGACCGAGGCGATCGTCACGACGGAGCCCCGTCCCGCGGCGAGCATCACCGGCAGGGCCGCACGGGTGACCCGTACGGCGGTCAGCAGGTTCAGGTCGACCGTGCGGGCCCACTCGTCGTCCGTCACCGACAGGAAGCCGCCGGTCCGCGCCGGGGCCGTGCCCACGTTGTTGACCAGGACGTCGATCCGCCCGCCCGCCGCGTCGACGAGCCGCGCGGCCGCGTCGGGCTCGGCGAGGTCGACGCCCACCCAGGTGACGTCCCCCTCCTCGGCCAGCGCGTCCAGGCCGGGCGATCTGCCGCGCGACCCCGCGACCACCTTGGCGCCCGCGCCGGCCAGCGCCCCGGCGACGGCGAGCCCGATGCCCTTGCTGGCCCCGGTGACGACCGCCGTCCTGCCCTGGAGTTCCGTGCTCATAGCCCTCAGCTCCGTTCCCGGGACGCGCGTCCTGTCGGCGCCCGAAACGGCGACGCGGCGCGGCCTCCGTTCCAGGAGACCACGCCGCGTCCGAGGCTTCAGCCCGTCGCGTCCACCAGCGCCAGCTCGTGCAGCCGGTCGGGCGGGCCCGGGCGGGCGTAGTACCAGCCCTGGGCGGTGTCGCAGCCCAGTATCCGCAGCTGCTCGGCCTGGGCGCCCGTCTCGACGCCCTCGACCGTCACCGACAGGTCGAGGCTGTGCGCCAGGGAGACGATGCCCTCGACGATCTTGAGGTCGACGGGGTCGGCGGGGAACTGCTGCATGCCCTGGGTGAAGGACCGGTCGAGCTTGAGGATGCTCACCGGCAGGCGCCGCAGGTTGGCGAGGTTCGAGTAGCCCGTGCCGAAGTCGTCCAGGGCGATGTCGACGCCCATCTCGGCCAGGCGCCGCAGCGGCTTCAGCAGGTCGTCGTCGGCGCCGATCAGGGCGGACTCGGTGACTTCCAGGCACAGCGCGGACGGTTCGAGTCCCGCCCGCTCCAGGATGTCGACCGTGTCGGAGACCAGACCGGGGTGGGTGAGCTGGCAGGGCGAGAGGTTCACGTTGATGCGCACGGGCCCCGCGCCGGTGTGCCGGTCCTGCCACTCGCGGGCCTGCCGCACCGACTGCTCCAGGACCCAGCGCCCCAACGGGACGATCAGGCCGGTGTGTTCGGCGAGCGGGATGAACCGGTCGGGCCCGAGCACGCCGTGCTGCGGGTGCAGCCACCGTACGAGGGCCTCGGCGCCGTGCACGCCGCCGTCGCCGAGCCGGACCAGCGGCTGGTACTCGATGAAGAACTCGCCCCGGTCGAGCGCCGCCGGCAGGGCGGTGGTGAGCCCGTGCCGGGTGATGGCGCGGGCGTCGGCCTCGGGGTCGGCGAGTTCGTAGCGGTTGCCGCCCGCCGACTTGGCCCGGTACATCGTGATGTCCGCGCTGCGCAGCACCTCGGCGGGACCGCGCTCACCCGCCGGGCCCTCGACGATGCCGATGCTGCCGCGGACGGTCAGTTCACGCCCGTCGATGCGCACCGGCGTGACGAGGGCGTTCATGATCCGGTCGGCCAGCGCGTCGACCTCGCGCTCTGTGTCCGGCCCGGTGGTCAGGGCCACGAACTCGTCGCCGCCGAGCCGCGCGACCATCTCGCCGGGCGCGGTCGCGCAGGACTGGAGCCGGTCGGCGACCTCGACGAGAAGCCGGTCGCCCGCGGCGTGCCCGAGGCTGTCGTTGATGGTCTTGAAGCCGTCAAGGTCGAGGTAGCACAGGCCGAAGCGCATGTCCTCGCCCGCGGAGAGCGCCTTGTCGAGGCGCTCGAAGAAGAGGGTGCGGTTGGGCAGTCCGGTGAGCGCGTCGTGCGTCGCCTCGTACCGCAGCCGCAGGTTGAGCAGCCGCCGCTCGGTGGTGTCCTCCATGAGGGCGAGCTGGTACTGCGGCGCGCCGTCCGCGTCGCGCAGCAGCGAGACCGTGAGGTTGGTCCACAGCACCGTCCCGTCGGGGCGGTAGAAGGCCTTCTCCACGTGGTAGTGCTCGCGGTCGCCGCGCACCAGTTCCTCGTAGAGCCGCCAGACCTGCGGAGCGTCCTCCGGGTGCGTCCAGTCCGTGACCTTGCGCCCGCGCATCAGCTGCTCGGTGCCGCCGAACATGCGCAGCAGGGCGTTGTTCACCTGGAGGAGGTTGCCGTCGAGGTCGGCGATGCCGATGCCTATGGCCGCGCCCTCGAAGACCGCGCGGAAGCGTGCCTCGGTCGCGTGCAGCGCGTCCGCGACCACTCCCTGGGCCTGGAGGGCGGCGCGGGCGATGGCTTCCTGCTCGGTCAGCGTCCGCTCGCGAAGGGCCCGCGCGAACCCGGCGGCCATGGCGTGCTGGAGCCGCGCGGATCGCGTGCGCAGGGCTTCCTGGGAACCGTCGCCGCCGCAGTAGAGCACCAGATAGGCGTCCACGCAGTCGAGGGTGCGGCTGAGCGCCTCGGGTTCGGTGCAGTGCGCGTCGATGAGGGCGGCTCCGACGGCCTGGCCCTCGGCGGAGTCGAACGTCCTGGCCCGGAGCGCCTCGCTGAGCCGCCGGGCGAGCGGCACCAGCCGCTGCTCGAACTCCGGGCGGGTCAGTGACGTCGCGGTGACCGGGAAGACCGCCCGGCTCCAGATCGTCGCGAACCTGCGCAGTCTGTCCTCCGGCCCGTCCGGCTCCGCGGTCACGCCGTGCGCCCCACGCCCGCGAAACCCGAGTAGGAATAAGGATCCTCGTCCTCGGCGGCCGAGTCGGGCCGCCACTTCGGCATCGGCACCAGTCCGGGTTCCACCATGTCGTACCCCTCGAAGAACCGCGCGATGTCGTCGCGCGAGCGCATGATCAGCGGGTTGCGGATGTCCTTGTAGACATCGACGGCACCCTCGGCCCGCTCCGGGGGGAGCGGGATTCCCTCGTACGAGGCGTGCGTGACGACGAGCAGACTGCCGGGCGCGAGCGCGTCCCTCAACTCTGCCACCGCCGCGTACGGATCGTCCTCGTCCTCCACGAAGTGAAGTATGGCAACGAGCAGCAGGGCGACTGGCCGATTCAGGTCCATCAGGTCCCGGACCACGGAACTGCCCAGGATCTCCCGGGGCTTGCGCAGGTCGGCGGCGACGACGTCGACGCCCTCCTCGCCGGAGAGCACGGCCTCGGTGTGGGCGACGGCGACCGGGTCGTGGTCGACGTACACGACACGTGCCTCGGGGCGGACTGCGCGGGCCACCTCGTGGACGCTGCCGAAGGTGGGGATGCCCGACCCGATGTCCAGGAACTGGGTGACGCCCTCCTCGGCGGCGAAACGCACCGCCCGGCGCATGAACGCCCGGTTCGCCTGCATGATCCTGGGAAGGCCCGGCATGAACTCCATTGCCCTGCGTGCGGCTTCCCGGTCGACCTCGAAGTTGTGCGATCCGCCCAGATAGTAGTCGTAGATACGGCTCACGCTGGGCACCGAGATGTCGATGCCACGTGGGGCCCAGGCGGGACGCTCCATCTATCTCTCCAAGGCGTAGGCGATCCGGTGTTCGACCAGAGGCTACTGATCGCCCGCCAACCGGGCGAGTGGAAACGGAAATTGACCGTCCGTTACACGTCACCCCCCTTTCGGGCGCGCCGAATTGACCGCCCGGCGAAATCGGACCTAAGCGTTCCAAAGGAACCGGCGGAATCCCCGCACGGTCACCAAGAGTCAAGACGAGAACCGCCCGGATGTGAAAAAACGCTTCACCCCCCTCGCCTGACGCGAAGGGGGTGAAACGGCGGTTGTGTGCACTTGTCCGATGTTCCGGCGCTCTCCTTCTCTGTGGTCCACAACCGTCCGCGCTCCGTGCCCCGCCTCCCCTCCGCGCTGCGTGTCCGTTGCCTCTCGGTGCCCGGCGCCGTGCCGCGTCCGGTGCCTGTTCGGCGACCAACCCTGGGGAAGCGGTCGACTACTTCGGCTTGCCGAGCGGCTTGCCCTCCGGCGAGATGGCGTACCACGTGCCGCCGACACCCTGGCCGTTGGTGTCGCCCGGCTTCTTGTCACCCGCGAAGGTGTAGAGCGGCCAGCAGTCGATGCTCTGCTGCTTGAGGCCGTCGGGGCGGTTGAGGACGACGTAGCCGCGGCGTCCGTCGTTCTTGTTGTCGATGCCCTTGGTGTTCGCGGCGGCGACCGGCTCGACGACCGGCCACTTCTCCAGGCACGCTCCGACACAGGCCGACTTCATCGGCCACGGGGTGTCCTTCTCGAAGCGGTAGACCGTCATACCGTTCTTGTCGACCACGACTTCACCGAGTTCGGGGTCGTTGCGGGTCGACAGGCCGGGCAGGTCCGCTGCGGAGCCGCCACCGCCGCCGGAGGCGGCCTTCTTGCCGGTGGGCGCCGACGCGTACCAGGTGCCGCCGACACCCTGGCCCTTGGTGTCACCGGCCTTGGTGTCCTTCGCGAACCGGTACAGGGGCCAGCCGTCGATCGTCAGCTGCTTGGTGCCGTCCGTGCGGGTGACCTCGCCCAGCAGTGCCTTGTCGATGCCCACCGGGGCGGTGGCGCCCGAGGCGGGGACCGGCGGCCAGGCGGTGGCGCAGTCGCCCTCGCAGGTCGACTTCGGGGGCTCGGCCGAGTCCTTGTCGAAGCGGTAGAGCGTCATGCCCGCGCTGTCCGTGACCACTTCGCCGAGCTTGGCGGTGTCCGCGACAGCGAGCTGCCCGGCGCTCTGCGCCTGAGCGGCGGTGCCCTGCTCCTCCTTGGCATCGGCACCTGTGCCGGTACCCGCCGTGCCGTAACCGTTGGCCGCGGGCGCCGCACCCACGTTCTGGCTGCCGGCCGCGTCGTTCGCCTTGTCCTGACCGCACGCCGTCGTCAGCACCAGCACTGCCGCAGCTGACGCTACGAGTGAGGCGCTCCGCCAGGAGGTCTTCATTGGTAACTCCCGCTGTCTGCAATAGATGTGGCGGCGCTCCTCAGCACCGCGTATGGCCCTAGGTACGGGGCGGGGTGCGGTGAGTGTTCAACGAGCACGCAGATTTCTTTCAGGTAACACGCGTGACGCCCGTTCACCCCGGGGCCGATGGGCCCCCGGGGACCCCTCGCCGGACCCGGCCGAACGACCCGCAGGACCGGTGGAACCCGTCCCGGCCCAACGACCGCACGACCGGTGGAACCCGCCCGTACGGGAGGCGCAGGACCGGTGGAGCCCGTCCCCTACGGGCGGCGGCGGACGGGCCCTCGGAAGCGCAGGGCCCCGGGCCCGGAGGTCCGGCAACCGCGTGATGACGGCGTGTCCCTCGTTCGGGGCAACCATGGCGCCACTCTCGCGTGCGCGGGCGCGCGGGGACCGATGATCTCCGTCGTGCCCACTCCACCACGAACTCCCCGGCAAAACCGATTCCCCCTCGTCATACGGCTGCTGATGCTGCTGGCCCTGACCTGGATCGCCGGCGGAGCGCCCGTCCCCGCGTCCGCCGACGCCTGCGCGTACGCCACCACCGGGTACGGCGGCACCACGGCCGTCTCCATCGCCGGGACCTGTCCGACCCCCACCCCCGCGCCGAGCCCCACGCCTCCCCCGCCGCCACCCCCGGAGCCGCCGCCTCCACCGCCCCCGCCGCCGCCCGAGCCGCCACCGGCTCCCACCCCGAAGCCGAAGCCGACCCCCACTCCGGCACCTCCACCGGCGCCCGCTCCCCCGCCGCGCCCCGCTCCCGCCCCGCCACCGGCTCCCGCCCCGCCCCGAGCGGCACCGGCGCCACCGCCGCCGCCCGCCCCGGAACCGGTACCGGCCCCGAAGCCCCGCCCCACCGTGCGCCCCAGCCCGCCGCCCGCCCCGGTGAGTTATCCGCCGTACCGGATCCGGCCGCGCAAGGCACCGCCCCGCAGCGGCCCGTCGCTGGTCTCGCTCACCCTGCTCGTCACCGCGCCCGCGGTGCTCGCCGTCGCCGCGCTGCGCCCGCGCTGACCCCTGGAGGAATCCTTGTCGGAATGGCTTGTTCTCGCCCTCGCGATGGTGGCGGCCAGCGTCGTCGTCCTCATCGTCACGCTCGTGCGGCACCACACGGCCCGCGAGGACGACGACCCGTCCGAGACACCGGACGTGATCGAGTACATGACGATGATGATCGGCGTGGTGTACGCCATCGTGCTGGGGCTGGCCATCGCCGGTGTGTGGGAGGCCCGGAGCGTCGCCCAGGACCACGTCCAGGCGGAGGCGCAGGCGCTGCACGAGATCACCGAACGCGTCCGCGTCTACCCGCCCGAGGTGCGCGACCGCATCCGGGACGACGTCAACGCCTACGTCGGCCACGTCGTCACCACGGAGTGGAGGACCATGGCGGAGGAGAGCCGGGTCACCGAACGCGGGGCGGAGCTGCTCTCCCGTGTCCGCAACGACGTCACGGACTACGAACCGGCCACGGAC
Source organism: Streptomyces fructofermentans (assembly GCF_014651055.1). GTDB lineage: Bacteria > Actinomycetota > Actinomycetes > Streptomycetales > Streptomycetaceae > Streptomyces > Streptomyces fructofermentans. The sequence continues at coordinate 21,926 of NZ_BMWD01000025.1, read as the reverse complement.
TTCGAGGCGCAGGCCTACCAGCCGCTCCTCGACCAGGTCACCGCGGCGGACACGGCCCGTACCGCACGCTCCGAGTCGACCGCCCCGACCATGCCGGGCGTGGTGTGGTTCGGCCTGATCACGGGGGCCGTGGTCACGGTCGGGCTGATCTTCGCCCTGCAGATCCGGCGCACCCTGCGCGAAGTCGTCCTCGCGGGGCTCTTCGCCGCGCTGATCGCGTTCCTGCTGTTCCTCATCTGGGACTTCGACGCGCCCTACAGCCGGGGGATCGCGGCCTCGGCCGATCCGTTCCTCGCGCTCTTCCCGGACGCCGGCGGCTCATGACGGAGCCGCGCTCCGATCGCCCGCCCGGCGCGCGCGACACGCCGGTCGCGTCCCCCGTCCGCGCGCGCCGTGTCCCCGGAACGGCCCACACGGTTGCCCCATTCGCGCTACACCGATCGCGCCCGCGCCCGCACCTTCCTAGCGTTTTGATCATCGAGGTGCATGACGGCGCAGCGGAAAAGGTCCGCGGCTGCGCCTCGGGACCGGAGGATTCACCATGCGCGCGATACGCGTCGCCTCGGCCGTACTGCTGGGCCTGACCGCCCTCACTCTCACCGCGCCGGTCGCAGCGGCCGGGGACGAGAGGGACCACCACGACGTCACCCCGTTCGGCTTCCATGTGTCGCCCTCGACGATCGCCGCGGGCGGCCGGGTGACGCTGGCGGTCGACGGCTGCCGTTCGGACACCAAGGTGACGTCCGGTGTCTTCGACGCGGTGACGATCCCGAAGGGCCAGTCCTCGGCCGTGGTCCCGGTCGACTGGGACGCGCGGCCGGGCGCCTCGTACAGGGTGACGTTCCAGTGCGGCAAGGACGACGGGTACACGGAGCTGACCATCGCCCACGGCCACCCGAGCAACCCCACTCCCCTCCCGCTCCACCACGGTGTGAAGGCCGGGGTCGGCGGCACCCTCGGCGGATTCGACCTGGGTGAGATCGGCCTCGGCGCCGCGCTCATCGCGGGCTCGGTCGGCACGGCCTACTACTGGACGCGCAGGCGTAGCGGCGAGCACGGCGGCTGACGCGCCGGACAGCCCTCCGCCCCGGATCCCGTCGAGGTCCGGGGCGGAGGGCTGTTCACGTGCGGTCGGGTCCTCCGGGGGCGGGGGGCGTGCTTCCGGGGGACCCGGTTCTCCGGGGGAGGATCCGGTCCCCGACCGGCAGGAGGGTCAGATCCTGCTCTCGGAGCGGCGGCGCATCCAGAACACCGCGCCACCGACGAGCGCGAGCCCGACGAGGCCTCCGCCGATCGCGATGTCGGTCGGCGTGGCTCCGGTGGAGCTGCTGCCGCCGAGACCGCCTCGGACACCGCCGATGACGGTGAAGGCGCCGGTCTTGGTGAGAGCGGGCTTGCCGTGGCACTGGACGGTGATGTCGTACGCGCCGGGCGCGGCCGTGCTGTTGACGGTCGCGGTCCCCTTCGAGGTCTCGCTGCTGCTGTGGATCGGGGACAGTTCCGTCCGCGGGAACGCGTTGGACGTCATGTGGCCGCCGGTGGGGCAGCCGTCGACGGTGACCGTCAGCTGCCCGCCCCGGGCGATGACGCTGGGCATGGCGACGATGTTGCTGGAGGTGTCCCAGGCCGTGGCCGTGGGAGCGGTGAGTCCGAGGGCGGCGACCGCCGTAACAGAGACCGCCAGAGCACGAGTGGTACGCATGTGATCCTCCGCGGAAGGCGCCCCGGGAGCCGTCCCCGGGTGGATCGGCGAGAAAACGCCTCCCAGACAGACCCTCAGTTGCCGTGCACAGGGCCGCATTTCGGGAATGGTCCGTCCTGGTGACCGGACACGCCGACAGAAAGGAACACAATCGGATATTGCCGCAGGTCACAGACCGTCAGAAAATTCCTTGAGGCGGCAACTCGGATGGCTCACGGAAGGTGGCCCCGACACCCGTTCGCCCGTCTCCCGTCGCCCGATGCGCGCGCTGCGCTTAGCGTTCTCGTATGCGCGACGGACGCGGCGACGGCCGTGTCGAGAGGGGTTTGCGAATGTCGGTGTCCGGGCTTGCCGAAGAGGAGGAGCGCCCCAGGAAGCGTGCTCCTTGGGGTGTCATAGCGCTTGTTCTGCTGACCGGCCTCGCGCTCATTCGGAACGGTTCGGGCGAGTTCGACGTGGGGCCCCCGCAGCCGGCGACGGCGGCGGCCGCGGAGAGCCGCGCGTCGGGCGGCACCGCACCGCGCGCGCCGGGCCCGCTGGCGTTCTCCGCGGTGGACCGCATCCGGATTCCGGCCATCCAGGTCGACGCCCCCGTGACGCCGGTGGGCCTCGACACGGCGGGCTGGGTGGACGCCCCGCCGCCGGAGGACCCGAACCTCGCGGGCTGGTTCTCCGGCGCGGTCTCCCCCGGTGAGAAGGGCACCGCCGTCATGGTCGGCCACGTGGACAACAAGCAGGGTCCGGCCGTCTTCTACGGGCTCGGGGCCCTCAAGAAGGAGAATCGCGTCGAGGTCCAGCGCGAGGACGGGAAGACCGCCGTGTTCGAGATCTACGGCATCGAGGTGTTCGAGAAGAACAACTTCCCGGGCGACCGGGTCTACGGAAGCAACGGGACTCCCGAACTGCGGGTCATCACCTGCGGAGGCGGATTCTCCAAGCAGAACGGATACGACGGGAACGTCGTCGTGTTCGCCCGGATGACCGAGGTGCGCTGAGCGTTTCCAGCGAAGTGCGCGGAGTGTTCTCCCGGGCGGGACACCCCGGGAATCTCCCGGCTCCCGGAATTGCGGTGGTCACCACGCGGGAGCGGCAACGAGGAAGGCCCACGGAATTCGAATTCCGTGGGCCTTCGCCATCTCCGGTCCCGGGGCCCGGGCCCGGGCCGCGGGTCCCGGGCCCGGGCCCCGGGCCTCGGCTACGTGTACTGCCGCCGGGGCACGGTGATGCGGTAGTCGGAGTCGAGCAGCCTCGGCAGGTACTCACGCAGCGCCCGCACGCTCTGCGAACGGTCGCCGCCCGCGTCGTGCCCCAGGACGACGACACCGGGGGCCGCGCCGTCCATCACCCGGCTCTCGATGGTCCTGGCCCCGGGAGCCGTCCAGTCGAGGGTGTCGACCGTCCAGCCGAGGGGCTCCATGCCGAGGTCGGCACCGATCTGGAAGGCCGCCCGGTTCCAGGCGCCGTAGGGCGCCCGGAACCAGACGGGCCGCTCTCCGCAGGCGTCCTCGACGACGTCGCTGGTGCGCTCCATCTCCGAGTGGACGGCGGACCTGCTCAGCCGGGTCAGCAGCGGATGCGACCAGGTGTGGTTGCCGACGACGTGCCCCTCGTCGGCCATCCTGCGCACCAGGTCCTTGTTGTCGGCGGCCATCTCGCCGCAGACGAAGAACATGGCGTGCACGTCGTGCGCGGCGAGGGTGCGCAGGATCTCCGGGGTGTAGCGCGGGTCGGGGCCGTCGTCGAAGGTCAGCACCATGGTCCGGCCGCGGCCGGCCACGCGCAGGAACGGCTCGTGGCGTACGAGGGTGGGGGCGGGCCCGCGGCGGACCGGGCCGTAGCCGGCGATGGGCTGGAGGCGGTAGGCGGACGGCTTCCGGGCCAGCCGGTTCGCCTGGGCACCTGCGGCGGGGGCAGCGGACCGGACCGGGGATCCGGGGTCTGCGGCGAGGAGTTGTGCCGCACCGGCGGCTCCTGCCGCTCCCAGGACGGCGGCGCCGGCGAGCAACGCCTTTCGCCGCGAGAGGAACTGATCCTTGTTCATGAGTTATGAGTCGCCCGGCCGGGGCCCGCCGCACCGCACGGACACCGGTGCGGGCGAACGAAAGCACCCGTTGGGACCAGCTCCGGCCGGCGGGGGCCCCGGTCCGGCGAGGTCCGGTACCGGCAGGAGCCGGCCGGGCCCGGCCGGCCGCGGGACCAGGCGGTTCCGATAGCCTCGGCGCCGTGACACCACAGCACTCCCACCAGTTCGAACGCGGCACCGACGGGCCCAAGGTCATCGTGGTCGGCGTGGACGGCTCCGCCTCCTCGCTGCGTGCCGCGGCCTACGCCGCGGGGCTCGCGCGACGGCAGGGGGCCCTGCTCGCCCTGGTGTACATCCAGCCGGTGATGGCGGCGGGCGCCGCGCTCGGGGCTCCGGTCGCCGAGACCACCGACCAGATCGCGGAGGAGCTGATCCGGGAGATCCGGCAGGCCACCGCGCAGGTCAAGGGCATATTCGACGTGCGCTGGGAGTTCCACACCTTCCACGGGGACCCGTACAACGGGCTGGTCTCGGCCGCGGACCAGCTCACGGCGGACGCCGTCGTGGTGGGCGCGTCCGAGCAGGCCGGGCACCGGATCGTGGGCTCGGTGGCGGTCCGCCTCGTGAAGGCGGGACGCTGGCCGGTCACCGTCGTGCCGTGACCTCACGCCCGGAGCGCCGCCACCGGCCGTGACCGCCCCCGTGTCCGACCTCGCCCCCGGTGGGCCCGTACGGAGCCGCCTGGCGCCGCGGGGCGCGTACCGGAGCCCGTGCGGGCGGACGGTCCGCACGGGCGGCGGGCGTCAGCGGACCATGGTCAGCCCGTCCTCGGCCGCGCCCCGGCTGAGCACGACGCCGCGGATCCGCTCGCGCACGGCGGCCGCGTCCGCGCCCCGGTCGACCGCGTCGGAGAGGCGCACGACACGGCCGGAGTCGAGGTCGAACCACTGCGGCACGAACTCGGCCTTCTCGACCTCCCACCGGCCGCCGGGCCGGGAGGGCGGGGCGAAGGCGAAGCGGCCGATCGTGCTCTCGTTGCCGCGCGGGTCCTTCGCCCCTTCGTAGTTGGTCATCAGGCCGGCGATCTGGTCGCCCATCCCGTAGATGACCCAGGTGCCGTTGACCTTCTCGTACGCCTGCGGGACGTGCGCGTGCGTGCCGAGGATCAGGTCGATGTCGGGGCGCTCCCCCGTGCGGGACGCGGTCAGCCGCTCGGCGAGTTCCCGTTGCCGCTCGTCGGGCTCGTCCTGCCACTCGGTGCCCCAGTGCAGGGACACGGCCACGACGTCCGCGCCCGCGCTCCGCGCCGCGCGGGCGTCCGCGACGATCCGGTCGGCGTCGATGAGGTTGACGGCCCACGGTTCGCCGGACGGCATCGGGAACCCGTTCGTGCCGTACGTGTAGGCGAGGTGCGCGACGTCCGCGGTGCCCGCGCGCAGCAGCGTGGGGGCGTCCGCCTCGGCCGCGCTGCGGGCGGACCCGGCGTGGCGCACTCCGGCCCGGTCCAGGGCGTCGAGTGTGCGGTGCACTCCCGCGGAGCCGTCGTCCAGGGTATGGTTGGAGGCCGTCGAACAGGCGTCGTATCCCGTCGCGGCGAGCGCGGCCGCCACCTCGGGCGGGGACTTGAAGGTGGGGTAGCCGGTGTAGTCGCCGTCGGCGCCGTACACCGTCTCCATGTGACAGATCGCCAGGTCGGCGGCTGCCACGACCGGCCTGACCCCCGACAGCATCGGACGGAAGTCGTATCCGCCGCCGCCCGCGTCCACGCGGGCCCGGTCGATGATCGAGCTGTGCGGCAGGACGTCCCCGGAGGCGACGAGCGTGAAGCCGGTCGCCTCGGCTCCGCCCGCCGGGCGTTCGGGGCGCTCCGCGCCGCGTCCGCCCTCCCCCGACTGACAGCCCGCGGCGGCCACGGCGGCGACGACCGCGAGCGCCGCCGCGGTCCGCCGTGCCCGCGCCGTGCCCGGTGCCCGCGGTGCCGGCCGGTCGCGCGCCGCCCGCCGCGCGTACGGCTCCGCCCTCGTTCCAGTCGTTCCAGTCGTCCTCGGCTCCCTCGGCATCCTCGGCCTCATTCCCCGTCCTTCATTCTTCATATGGTCATATCTGAATATGAACAGCTATGAGTCCATGTACGGGTCCGTAAGGGAGTCAAGAAGGCGCCACCGCGCTACACCCGACCGGCGCATCAGGACGGGTCCGAACGGGCGGGACGGAGGGCAAAGGCGGAGGCTTCCGTCCCGGTTGACCGTTCGTCGTACCGTTCGTCGACGGGTTCGACCGTCTGCCGACGAGCCGTGTCCGTGGCCTGTCCCGCCGGTCCGCGCTGCGCTGGCATACGGCCATGACGGCCGCCACCACCATGACCAGCAGGACGACCGCCGAGCACGAGCTGGCCGAATTGCAGCGGGAGCACGGCGCACCGCTCTTCGCCCTGATGCTGAGGCTCTCCGACGGGGACCGCCAGCGCGCCGAGGACCTGGTGCAGGAGACGTTCGTCCGCGCCTGGCAGCATCCCGAGGCGCTGCGCGCCGACGCCTTCGACTCCGTACGGCCCTGGCTGCTGACCGTGGGACGGCGGCTGGCCATCGACGCGCGCCGGGCCCGGCAGGCGCGGCCCGCCGAGGTCGGCGACGCGATCCTGGAGAGCGCGCGGGTCGCCGCCGACCACGCCGAACGCTCAGTGGCGACGCTCGATGTGCGGGAGGCTGTGAAGACACTCACTCCCGAGCACCGGGAAGTCCTGGTGCAGGTGTACTTCCGCGGGGCGAGTGTGGCGGAGGCCGCCGCAGCCCTCGGCATACCTCCCGGTACCGTGAAGTCCCGCGCGTACTACGCGCTGCGCGCCCTGCGCCGGGTTCTTCCGGGATACGCGGCCGACCTGCGGTGAAACCGTAGGCCGGGTCAAGCCTCCGTAAAGCGCCTTGCCGTGGACCATGGTTGAGCAATCAGCTGTCCTCATCCGTGTTCCGGACTGGGGCCCGGGGTCGGGCTACGCGCACGCACCGGAGGAAGGCAGGAAAGGATGCTGCACAGAGGTCAAGAGAGCACGGACGGCACCGGGGGCGGTGAACTCACCGTTCCCATGGCGTGGTTGTACGCCGAGTACATCGCCGACGAACTGCTGCGGACCGGCGACCTGATGCCGTCCACGTCCTTCGAGTTCCGCGCCGGGCGCGACGCCCTCGCGCTCACCATCTTCCTGTCGGACACGAGCGGGGAACTGTCCGGGATCAGGGTCGTCTCGCAGTTGGAGACGTGGCTGTCGCTGACGGCCTACGACCAGCCGTGGCAGGACTGGGTGCGCGACCGCATGACGGGGCTCGCCGCCGAGGCCCTGGAGGCCGACGGCCCCGCCCCGGACCTGGAGCTGGCCACGGCCGCCTGGCGCTGGCTGGAGGAGACCGAGCTGCTCGCACCCGACCTGGACGCCGTGCCGGGCGGCGGAGCGGTCCTCGGGGAGGACGACGGCCCGAAGGTCTGGACGCCCGCGTGGCAGCTCGGACTGCCGCTCGGACATCTGGCCATCCATCTCTTCTAGGCGGACTTCGAGCGGTTCCGGCCGGCCGGACGGGCCGGCCGGGGCCGCTGACCGGACTTTTTTCGAACCTCGACCAATCCGCGGGCCCGGCCGCTCCGAATCTCCCGGTTGGTTTCCCGCGGGACTTGAGTGATTCGGCGGTCTCGTGCGTATCGGTGGGCAAGCAGCTACTCCCCGCACACACCCCACCGGCATGAGGATTTGTTATGAGGTCGCTGGAACGCCACCGCGACGTCGGCGCATACGCGCTCGGCGTGCTGGACGAGGCGGATGCCTTCCGCTTCGAGGACCACCTCATGGATTGTGCCCAGTGTGCGGTCCAGATACATGAATTCGGGGCCACCACCCGCTCACTCCGGGCCTACGCCGACGCGACGCCCGGCTCGGTGAACCCGATGACGCTGGCCGGACCGGCCCTGCTGGACCGGTTGCTCGACGACGTGGCCGCCGCCCGCCGCAGCGGGCGCAGGCGCTGGCTGTTCGCGGTCGCCGCCTCGGTGGCGCTCGCCGTGGGCGCGCCCGCCGCGGCGGTGCTCGCCGGCGGCGGGAGCGCGAAGGACACGACGGTGGCCGCGACCGATCCGGGTTCAGGGGTGTGGGCAGAGGTCACCACTCTGAACCGCGCCTGGGGCAGCGAGGTGGGCCTCAAGATCAAGGACGCCGACGGCCCGCGCAGCTGTGTGCTCGTCGCGGTCGGCCGGGACAGCTCGGAGCAGGTCGTGATGAGCTGGACCGGGCGGTCCAGGAGCGGCGAGAAGCCCCCGGGCGGCGCCATGCAGGGCGCCGCGGCACTGCACCCGAACGAGATCGCCCGCTACGAGGTGCGGACGTCCGAAGGGAAGCGGCTCGTGACCCTCAAGGCGCCCTGAGAGCAGCCCTCCTGACGGTCGATCACGACCGGTCACGACGCTCGGGCGGCACGGCGCCCGCCCCGCCGCTCCGCTTGTCGCCCAACTCGCCGCCCTACTTCAGGAACTTGGACGTCCGGCGGTCCGCGAGGGGCTTCCCGCCCGTCTGGCAGGTGGGGCAGTACTGGAGCGACGAGTCGCTGAACGAGACCTCGCGAATGGTGTCGCCGCAGACCGGGCAGGGTTGTCCGGTGCGGCCGTGGACACGCAGACCGCTCTTCTTCTCCGCCTTCAGCCGGCCGGCGGCGAGCCCGTGGGAACGCTCCACGGCCTCGGCGAGGGTGCCGCGCAGCGCCTCGTACAGCCGCCGGGTCTCCTCCGGGGTCAGGGAGGACGCGAGTTTGTACGGGGACATCCGCGCGGCGTGCAGGATCTCGTCGCTGTAGGCGTTGCCCACCCCGGCGATCAGGCCCTGGTCGCGCAGCGCCCCCTTCAGACGGCGCCTCTCACCGGCCAGCAGTCGCGCGAACCGCTCCTCGTCGAAGTCGTCGGCGAGCGGATCCGGGCCGAGGCGGGCGATGCCCGGGACCTCCGCCGGATCCCGTACGACGTACACCGCCAGCCGCTTCTGGGTGCCGGCCTCGGTGAGGTCGAAGCCCGCTCCGGTCTCCAGGGCCACGCGCATCGCGAGCGGCCCCTTGCCGGGGCGCGGGACGCCGTCGGGGAGCCGGTCCTTCCAGTGCAGCCAGCCCGCCCGGGCCAGGTGCGTCACGAAGTGCGGGCCGCCGTCCGTCTCCAGGTCGAGGAACTTGCCGTGCCGGCGCACGGCCGTGACCTCGTGGCCCTCGACAGCTGCGAGCGGCGGGTCGTACGTCTTCAGGACGCTGATCGCGGCGGGCAGCACCCGGACGATCTCGTGGCCGACGAGATGGTCGGCCAGGAAGTCCTTCAGCGCTTCGACCTCGGGAAGTTCCGGCATGCCTCCAGGGTGCCATCCGGCGCGCGGGAGGCCCTTTCACGGGACGCCGCGCGGGTGGCCAGCGCGTCATTCGCGGTCCGGCACCAGGAACTCGCACCACACGCACTTGCCGCCGCCCCGCGCCTCCACGCCCCACACGTCGGCCAGCCGGTCGACCAGGAGCAGACCCCGCCCCGACACCCCGGACTCACCCGCCTCGCGGCGGCGCGGGAGGGCGCTGGAGGCGTCCTCCACCTCGACCCGCAGCCTGCGGTCGGGCCCGGTGAGGACCCTGAGGGTGACGATCGCGGAGCCCTCGGTGTGCATCAGGGCGTTGGTGATCAGTTCGTCCGCGACGAGTTCGATCTCGTCGGCGCGCTGCCGGGCACCCCAGGCCCGTACGGCCGCCCGGATCATGTGCCGCGACTCGGTGAGCGCCTCCGGGTCGCCGGGGCCGACGTGCTGCTGGAGCCGACCGCCGGAGCGCTGCGCGTCGAGCCCGAGGCGGCGCAGCAGCAGCAGGGCCACGTCGTCCTCGCCGCCGCGCTCCTCGGCCACGTCGATGAGCCGGTCCGCGAGGTCGCGCACGTCGTCGGGCCCCGTCGCGATCAGCGCCCGCAGGGTCTGCATGCCTTCGTCGAGGTCGACGCCGGGCTGTTCGACAAGGCCGTCGGTGCACAGGAGCAGGGTCTGCCCGGGGTCGAGTTCGAGCGTGTTCACCGGGTATTCGAGGCGGCCGAACTCGGCGGACAGGCCGAGCGGCAGCCCTCCCTCCAGGGGCACCCGGTGGCAGCCGCGGTCGGTGTCGCGGATCAGCGGGTCGATGTGGCCGGCCCTGACGACCTGGATCACTCCGGTGGACATGTCCGCCTCCGCGTAGAGGCAGGTCGCGAAGCGGTCGGTGTCGAGTTCGTGCAGGAAGACGGAGGCGCGGGCCATGACGGTCGCGGGCGTGTGGCCCTCGGCCGCGTAGGCCCGCAGGACGATGCGCAGCTGGCCCATGACGGCCGCCGCGTGCGTGTCGTGGCCCTGCACGTCGCCGATGACGGCGCCCACCCGGCCGCCGGGGAGCTGGATCACGTCGTACCAGTCGCCGCCGATGTCCCGCCCGAGGGAGCCCGAGCGGTAGCGGACGGCGATGTCGGCACCGGGGACGCCGGGGATGGAACGCGGCAGCATGGCCTGCTGGAGCCCCTGGGCGAGGTCCTTCTCCTGCTCGTAGAACATCGCGCGCTGCAGGCTCTGCGCGATGCTGCTGCCGAGGGCGACCAGGACGTTGCGGTCCTCGGCGGAGAAGCCGTGCCGGTCGCTGTAGAGCAGGCCCATGGCGCCGATCGGCCTGCCCTGCGCGATGAGCGGCAGATAGGCGGCCGAGGTGATGTCGAGCCCGGTGATGTGCGGCCACAGCATCGGGTACGACTCGGCGAACTCCTCCGGCGACTCGATGAAGCGCGGGGCGAGGGTGCGTACGACCTCGCTCATCGGGTACTGCTCGTCGACGCGGGTGATGCGGGTCCCGGGCACGAAGCTGCCTTCGGGTCCCTCGGCCACCAGCCGGATGCGGCCCGCCTCCAGGAGGCCCATGACGACGCTCTTGGCCCCGAGGTGGACGACGCCGTGCGTGTCTTTCAGGACGTCGATGACGTCCTGGACGCTGTGGGCGTGCGCGAGGGCCGCGGTGGTGATCTGGACGACGTTCGTCTGTTGGCGCAGCGCCTCGTCCTGGGCGGCCTGCTCGCGGCGGGCCTCGGCCTCGGAGAGCTCCCGGGTGGCGTCGCGGACGATGCCGATGATGCGGTGGGGCCGGCCCGTGCGGTCCCGCAGGATGTGCCCCTGGGTGTGGGTCCAGCGCAGGGAGCCGTCACGGCGGCGCACGCGGAAGTACGCGCCGTAGTTCTCGCTGCCGTCCTTGATGGCCTGGGACACGTGGGCGTCGAGGCGCCGGGCCTCCATCGGGGGCACCCGTGGGGACAGGGACTCGGGGCGGCCGGTGTACTCGTCCGGGCGCACGTCGAAGATCTCGTGGGCCAGGACGTCCATCTGCATGGTTCCGGCGTCCAGGTCCCAGTCGAAGCTGCCCATGCGGTTGAGCGCCAGGATCGGGTCCGGGTGGGCGGGCCAGTCCTCCGGGAGTGACAGGGCGCTCGCTCCCCGATCAACCATGGGCCCACCTTGTCAGGATTCGACCGATTCTTCGACTCGTGGGGCCCGGTGGACCCGAGCGGTCCACCGGGCCCCACCGGACGGGCTCGCGCACCGGCGCGCGGGGCGGATCTCAGTCGGGGACGAGCCCGCCGCCGTCGATCATGTCGGGGATCTCCGGGACCGTGAGGGGACCGATCTCGTCGTCCGGGTCGATCCCGGCTTCCGGGGCCGTCCCGTCGGCGGAGGGGTACGGGTACGCGTCGGGGGACAGCCCGTCGGTCGTCGCGCTCCCCGTGGAGCAGACCCCGGGTTCGGGCGCGGCCGCCTCCTCGAACTCCTCGAACTCTCCCAACTCCCGGGACGCCTCGGACTCGGCGGACTCGGCCGTCGGAGTGACGCCGGGGGCGTCCGCGGCGCCCGGGGCGGCGGTCCCGCTCGGCGTGGCGCAGTCCGGGGGACTGTCGGCCGACAGGTCCGGCAGGGCCGACAGGTCCGAGCCTCCCGACAGGTCGGACGGGTCCGACAGCGGGTCGCGCGTCGCGTCCGGCGACAGGTCCGACGAGAGGTCGTACGTCCCGTCCGGCGAGGCGTCCGGCAGCACGTCGCCCAGGGCCGGATCGGCCTCGAACGACTCCAGGGGCTGGACCCCGTCGACCGGTGACGCCGACTCGTCCGGGCCCGGCTCCTGCGGGTCGCCTTCGGCCGGACCCGGCAGGTGGTCGGAGGCATCCGGCTCCAGGGCATCCAGCTCCACGTCACCGGACTCCGAGGCGCCGGTGGCGGCCGGCGCGGAGCCGGTCGGGGCGGCGGCGGAATCCGTGAACGGGTCCGGGGCCGCTGCCGCCCGGAGCGGGGCGTCGCCTCCGGACGCGCCGGCGGGCTCCCCGTCGCCCTCACCGCAGCCCGTGAGAAGGAGCGCGGCACCGAGCGTGCAGGCCGTGACGAGACTTCCGGCGGGTATGTGCACCACCATCTCCTGTTCCGAGTCGGGCAATATGTCCACCATTGTCTGCGTCGGTTCTCCTCCGGCCGCAAGCCGGATCACACAGGGTCACCACGGGAGGGAAGGGAGCACGGGACGTGGAGTGGTTCACCGCCCCCGAGTACTGGACGAGCCGCCTGGTCCTCCAGCGGGCGCTGGCCGCGGTCTACGTCGTCGCCTTCCTCGGCGCCGCGCTCCAGTTCCGGCCGCTCATCGGCGAGCGCGGCATGCTCCCGGTGCCGCGGTTCGTGGAACGGGTGCCGTTCCGGCGGGCGCCCGGCGTGTTCCACCTCCACTACTCCGACCGCTTCTTCGCGGGCTGGGCATGGACGGGCTGCGCGGTGTCGGCGGCGCTGGTGGCGGGCCTGGACGGCCTGCTGCCCCTGTGGGGCGCCATGCTGCTCTGGCTGGTCCCCTGGGTGATGTACCTGTCGATCGTGAACGTCGGCCAGACCTGGTACGGGTTCGGATGGGAGTCACTGCTTCTGGAGACGGGCTTCCTCGTCGTCTTCCTGGGCAACGACGAGGTCGCCCCGCCGGTCGTGACACTGTTCCTGCTGCGCTGGGTGCTGTTCCGCGTCGAATTCGGCGCGGGCCTGATCAAGATGCGGGGCGACGAGTGCTGGCGCCGGCTGACCTGCCTGGACCACCACTACGAGACGCAGCCGATGCCGGGGCCGCTGAGCTGGTTCTTCCACCGTCTGCCGAAGCCGGTCCACCGCGTCGAGGTGGCCGCGAACCATCTCACCCAACTCGTCGTCCCCGTACTGCTGTTCACCCCGCAGCCAGTGGCGACGGCTGCGGCGGCCCTCATGATCCTGACCCAGGGGTGGCTGATCGTCTCCGGCAACTTCTCCTGGCTGAACTGGATCACGATCGTGCTGGCGTTCTCGGCCCTGCGCCTGCCGGGCGCGGCTCCCGACACACCCGCCGCCCCAATCTGGTACGAGGCACTCGTCCTCACGGTGGCCGCGCTGCTCCTGGCCCTCGGCCTGCGGCCCGTCCGCAACATGATCTCCTCGCGCCAGGTGATGAACCGCTCCTTCGACCCCCTCCATCTGGTCAACACCTACGGGGCGTTCGGAAGCATCAGCCGCGTCCGGTACGAGGTGGTCGTCGAGGGCACGTCCGACGGCGTCCCGCGCGAGGACTCCGACTGGCTCGCGTACGAGTTCAGGGGCAAGCCCGGCGATCCGCGGCGCTGGCCACGCCAGTTCGCCCCGTACCACCTGCGGCTCGACTGGATGATGTGGTTCGCCGCGCTCTCCCCCGCCTACGCCGGGACCTGGTTCACCGTCCTGGTGGAACGGCTCCTGGAGAACGACCGCGACACGCTGCGCCTGCTGCGCCGCTCCCCCTTCCCCCGGGACGCCCCGCCCCGCTACATCCGCGCCCGCCTCTTCCGCTACCGCTACACGACCTGGCACGAACTCCGCACCACGGGCGCGTGCTGGGACAGGACATACGTCCGCGACTTCCTGCCCCCGACACGCCTGGACTCCCCGGACCGGCGGTCGTAGCCCACGCGGCCTCCACCGCCTCGGCCCGTGGCCACCTCTTCAGCCCGTGAAGACAGGGAGGACAGCCGCCGCAGCCGCGGAAGCGAGGCCTCCCAGGGCGATGAAGGCCCCGAACTTCTCCTTGGCCGTGGGAAAGAGCGCCCGCGACACATCACCCGCCTTGCTGCGCAGAACAATTAACTTGATCTTCTGCCAACGGTGTTGACGCAGACTGCAGCCCATCAGGATGCCCGAGGCGTTGCGCCGGCAGTATGTGCCACCTCCCCTGTTCACCGCTCCGCACCACACGGGAGTCTGGAACGCCGCGTACGCGAAGACCGCCAGCGACAGAACCAGGATGACTCCGGTTGCGGCTCCGCGTCCCCAAGCCACGATCAGAGCCGCAGCTGCCAGATAGCCCCAGTATGCCCAAATCGCCCTCATGGCCCGGAACCGTAGGTGGCGCGACGACCTCTGAACAGAGCGTGAATGAGCCAGCGGCAACTGCCGGTGCCCGGTGGACCGTCCCGGCCAGGCACCGGCACTCCCTCAGAGCCCGTAGACGCGGGTGGCCGTGGTGGTGAAGAGGGCGTTGCGGTCGGCGGGGGGCAGGTGGGAGGTCAGTTCGCGGGCCGTTCGGGCCACTTCGGTGTATGTGGCGGCGAGGGTGCAGACCGGCCAGTCGGAGCCGAACATCAGGCGGTGCGGGCCGAAGGCGTCCAGCGCCGTGGCCGCGTAGGGGGCCAGGTCCCCGGTCGTCCAGGCCCCCGGGGCCGCCTCGGTCACGAGTCCCGAGAGCTTGGCGACCGTGTTCGGGAGGGCCGCGAACGCCCGGAGGTCGGTGGCCCAGGGTTCGGTCTCGGCCGAGGCGACGGGAGGCTTGCCCAAGTGGTCCAGTACGAAGGTCAGTCCGGGGTGCCGCTCGGCGGCCCGTACGCAGACGGGGAGCTGGTGCGGGAGGACGACCAGGTCGTGCACGAGACCCGCCGCGGCGAGGGCGGACATGCCGCGGCCGACGTCCTCGCGCAGCAGCCACTCGGGGTCGGGCTCGCTCTGCACCTGGTGGCGGATGCCGCGCAGGAGATGGCCGCCCGGCAGCTCGCGCAGGCGCGCGAGTTCGTCGGCGACGTCGGGGCGGGTGAGGTCGGTCCAGCCGACGACGGCGGCGACCAGGTCGCTCCCGTGCGCGAGCGCGAGGAACTCCGGGGTCTCGTCCGCCACCGTGACGGTCTGGACGAGGACGGTCCGCCCGACCCCGGCCGCGCGCGCCTGCGGGGCCAGCTCCTCGATGGCGAAGTCGCGTGCGAGGGGCGCGAGTTCGGGACCCTTGATCCAGTCCTGGCCGCGTACGGAGAGGTCCCAGACGTGGTGGTGCGCGTCGACGGTCACGGCAGCTCCCAGACGACCGGCAGACCTGCCGCCGGGCCCGCCCCGGAGTAGTCGTGGACGACGTCCAGCAGCTCCGCCATCCGGGCCTGCCAGGCGATGTTGACCGGCAGCCTGCCCAGTTCGGCGAGCAGCCGGGCGTAGTCCTCGCACTCCAGGAGGTGGAAGAGGTCCGTGCCGCTGCGCCAGATGGTCCAGGACGTGGCACCGGCGGCACGGATCGCCTCCGTGAGCCGCTCGGGGACCTCCCGGTGGGCGGCCTCGTACGCCTCCACGCGGTCGGCGCGGATCCTCGTGTGCAGGGCGACCCTCACGCGGGCTCCTCGTCGGGGGCGGGTCCGGCGGCGGATTCGGCGGCCGACTCGGCGCCGGGTGCGGGAGCGGCACAGACGCCGGGTGCGGGTCCGGGGGCAGGCGCGGCGGGCACCGGGGCCTCCTCGGGGAGCAGCCCGGACGACCGCAGCTCCCGCCACAGGTCCTCGGGCACGGTCGTCCCGAACTGCCGTACGGTGTCGCGCACTTCGTCGGCAGACCGGGCGCCGACGAGCACGCCGGCGACGGCGGGGTGGGCGAGCGGGAAGGCGAGGGCGGCGGCACGCAGGGTGGTGCCGTGGCGCTCCGCGATCCGCCGCAGGCGCAGGGCGCGCTCCAGCAGGGCTGGCGGCGCGGCGGCGTAGTCGTACCTCGCGCCGGGCACCGGGTCGGCGAGGAGGCCGGAGTTGAACGCCCCGCCGACGACCACGGACGTGCCCCGTTCCAGTGCGGCCGGCAGCAGTTCGGCCAGGGCGCGCTGGTCGAGGAGGGTGTAGCGGCCCGCGCACAGCACCACGTCGACGTCCGTGTCGCGGACGAAGCGGGTCAGCATCGGGGCCTGGTTCATTCCGGCGCCGATCGCGCCGACGACGCCCTCCGAGCGCAGCCGCTCCAGGGCGGGGTAGGCCTCGCGGAAGGCCTGTTCGGCGTGGTCGTCGGGGTCGTGGAGGTAGACGAGGTCGACGCGGTCGAGCCCCAGCCGCTCCAGGCTCTCCTCCAGGGACCGGCGGACCCCGTCGGCGCTGAAGTCCCAGACGCGCCGGTGGGTCGCGGGTACGGCGAAGCCGTTGGCGAGGTCGTCCCCGTCCGTGGCGCCCGACGGGTCGAGGAGCCGGCCGGCCTTGGTGGACACGGTGTACCCGGACCGTCCGCGCAGGGCTCCGCCCAGCCGCCGTTCGGACAGCCCGAGCCCGTAGTGCGGCGCGGTGTCGAAGTAGCGGACTCCGGCGTCCCAGGCGGCGTCCAGCGCGCCCCTGGCCTGCTCCGGGGACACCGGCGTGTAGAGCCCTGCGATGCCGGCCGCGCCGAAGCCCAGTTCGGTGACTGCGACGGCTCCGCGGCCGAGCGTACGGATGCGCATGCCGGTCACTGTGCCACCGGCCGCAGCCGCAGTCCCTGCATTCCGCCGTCCACCGCGAGCGCCGTCCCGGTGGTGGCGCCGGAGAGGGGGCTCGCGAGGTGGGCGATGGCACCCGCGACCTCGGCGGCGGAGACGAGCCGCCCGGTGGGCTGGCGGGCCTCCAGAGCGGCCCGTTCGGCGACCGGGTCGGGGGCGGCGTCCAGCAGGCGGCCGACCCACGGGGTGTCGACGGTCCCCGGGTTCACGCAGTTGATGCGCACGCCCTCGCGGACGTGGTCGGCGGCCATGGCGAGCGTCAGCGAGAGGACCGCGCCCTTGGACGCGGAGTACAGCGCGCGCTGCGGCAGGCCGGCGGTGGCCGCGACGGAGCACGTATTCACGATCGCCGCGTACGCGGACTCGCGCAGATGGGGCAGGGCGGCCCGGGTCGTGCGGACGATTCCGAGGACGTTGACGTCCAGGACCCGCAGCCACTCGCCGTCGTCGTTGTCCTCCACCGTCCCCCGGGCGCCGATGCCCGCGTTGTTGACGAGGACGTCCAGTCCCCCGAGCCCGGCGGCCGCCGCCGCGACGGCGGCCCGTACGGACGTGTCGTCGGTGACGTCGGCCCGGAAGCCCAGCAGGGGCTTCTCCACCGCCGCCGGGTCCAGGTCGAGCACGGCGACCAGGGCGCCGCGGGCGGCGAGGAGTTCGGCGGTCGCCCGGCCGATGCCGGAGCCCCCGCCCGTGACCAGCGCCCTGAGTCCCGCGAAGTCCCGCACCACTGGGCGACTCCGATGATTCGTCATGCCGCCTCTCCTTTCCGGCCCTTGGCCGTCCGCTGTTCGCCGCGCGCCCGCTCGGCGAGGTCGGCGGCCCAGAACGCCCCGCCGGGGAAGGTGAACTCCGCGATGGACTCCGGCCGCATGGTGGCGGAGAACCCCGGCGCGGTGGGCGCCATGTAGTGACCCTCCCCGATCACCACCGGGTCGAGGAAGTGGTCGTGCAGATGGTCGACGTACTCGATGACACGGTCCTCGACGGTCCCGGCCAGCGCCACGTAGTCGAACATCGACAGGTGCTGGACGAGTTCGCACAGGCCGACGCCGCCCGCGTGCGGGCAGACGGGGACGCCGAACTTGGCGGCGAGGAGCAGGATCGCGAGGTTCTCGTTGACCCCGCCGACCCGTGCCGCGTCGATCTGCAGGACGTCCACGGCTCCGGCCTGGAGCAGTTGCTTGAAGATGATCCTGTTCTGCACGTGCTCGCCGGTGGCGACCTTCACGGGGGCGACGGCCTCCCTGACGGACGCGTGGCCGAGGACGTCGTCGGGGCTGGTGGGCTCCTCGATCCAGTAGGGATCGAACTCGGCGAGGGCCTTGGTCCACTCGATGGCCTCGCCCACGTTCCAGCGCTGGTTGGCGTCGATGGCGATCCGGATGCCCGGGCCGACCGCGGCGCGGGCGGCCCGGCAGCGCCGCATGTCGTCGGCGAGGTCCGCGCCGACCTTCAGCTTGATCTGGGTGAAGCCGTCGGCGACGGCCTGCCGGGCCAGCCGGGTGAGCTTCTCGTCCGAGTAGCCGAGCCAGCCGGGCGAGGTGGTGTAGCCGGGGAAGCCGCGCTCCCTGAGCAGCTCGGTGCGGGCGGCCGAGCCCTCCCTGCCCCGGCGCAGCAGGTGCAGCGCGTCCTCGGGGGTCAGGACGTCCGCGATGTAGCGGAAGTCGACCTGGGCGACCAGCCATTCGGGGGTGGCGTCGGCGAGGAGCTGCCACAGCGGCTTGCGGGCGCGCTTGGCGGCGAGGTCCCAGACGGCGTTGGCGACGGCCCCGATCGCCATGTGCATCACCCCCTTCTCGGGTCCCAGCCAGCGCAGTTGGCTGTCCCCCGTGAGGTCGCGGACCAACGAGCCCGGGTCCGCGCACAGTTCGTCGACCGGCCGGCCCAGCACGTGCGGGCGCAGCGCCTCGATCGCGGCGACCTGGACCTCGTTGCCCCGCCCGATGGTGAAGGTGAAGCCGTGCCCCTCCAGAGCGTCGTCCGCGTCGGTGCGCAGCACGACGTAGGCGGCCGAGTAGTCGGGGTCCGGGTTCATCGCGTCGGAGCCGTCGAGCTCCCGCGAGGTCGGGAAGCGGATGTCGTGGGTGTCGACGGCGATGACGCGGCCGGAGGATGAGGACACAGAAGGCCTTTCGGTCCGGGACAGGGATCGTGGGCGGTCCGGGCTGTCAGTCCTGGGCGCGGCCGGTCGTCACACGGGCGATCATCAGGGCGACCAGGATGATCCCTCCGTATATGGCCTGGATCCAGAACGAGGGGACCTGGGCCAGGGTGAGCAGGTTCTGCACGACGCCGAGCAGCAGGACGCCCGTGAGGGCGCCGAACATGGTGCCCTTGCCGCCGTCGAGGCCGATGCCGCCGATCACCGCGGCGGCGAACACCGTGAAGATCATGTTCTGGCCCTGGTTGGCGTTGATCGCGCCGACGTAGCCGGTCTGCATCAGGCCGCCCACCGCCGCGAGCGTTCCGGCGACGACGAACACGCCGAGCATCACGCGCTCGACGCGGATGCCGGCGGCGCGTGCCGCGTCGGGGCTCCCGCCGATGGCGTACAGGGCGCGTCCCCAGCGGTGGTACTTGAGGACGAGGCCCGCGACGCCGAACGCCGCCGCGGCGAGCCACACCGACACGGGCACCGTGAGGAAGGTGGTCGTGGCGAGGGCGTAGAACGCGTCGGGCATGCCGAACAGCGTCTTGCCCTCGGTCGCCCCGACCAGCAGGCCGCGCAGGACGATCAGCATGGCCAGCGTCACGATGAACGCGTTGAGCCTGAACTTCACGACGAGGACACCGTTGAGGCCGCCGACGAGCGCTCCCACCAGGAGGACCACGAGCAGGGCGACGGCGGCGGGCAGTTCGGTGCCCCATCCTGACTGGGCGGCGGGCAGGAGCAGCAGGGCGCCGACGGCCGGGGCGATGCCGACGACGGACTCCAGGGAGAGGTCGAACCTGCCCGTGATGAGGACGAGCGACTCGGCCAGCACCACCATCGCGAGGGCCGCCGAGGCGCCCAGGACGGAGATCAGGTTCTGCTCCGTGAGGAACGCGTCGTTGACGAAGGCCCCGAGGACGAGCAGCAGCAACAGCGCGGGGACGAGAGCGAGTTCGCGGGCTCGGCGCAGCAGGACGGCCTTGGCGTCGGTGGCGCTCCCGGCCGGTGGCGCGGGTGCGTCGGACGCCATCGCGGGCGTCTTCGTCTCAGCCATGGTCGACTCCTTCGATGGCGGCGATGAGTTCGTGGTCCCGCCAGCCGGACGGGTACTCCGCCACGACACGGCCGTGGAAGAGGACGAGTACGCGGTCGCAGCGGCGCAGGTCGTCGAGTTCGTCGGAGACCACCAGGACGGCGGTGCCGTCGTCGCGAGCGCTGTCCATCCGGGCGAGCAGGGACTCCTTGGACTTCACGTCGACGCCCGCGGTGGGGTTGATCAGGACGAGCAGCCGGGGGTCGGAGGCGAGTGCCCTGGCCATGACGACCTTCTGGGCGTTGCCGCCCGAGAGGTCGGAGACGGGCTGGTCGGGCCCCTCGGTGTGGATGCCGAGGCGCCGGATCAGTTCGCGGGCCACGCCGCGTCTGCGGGCGGTCGCGACGAATCCGTGCCGGCCGAGGCGGTCGAGGACGCTCAGGGTCGTGTTGTCGCCGACGGTCATGCCGGGGACGAGGCCCTGTTCGTGGCGGTCGCGCGGGACGCAGCCGACGCCGGCCCGCAGGGCGGCGGCGACGTCGCCGTACGGCAGCCGCTCGCCGTCCAGCCGGGCGCTGCCGCCGGTGGGCGTGTGGAGTCCCGCGAACGACTCGGCCAGTTCGACCTTGCCGCTGCCGCTGGACCCCGCGAGACCGACGGCCTCGCCGCTCCGCACGGTCAGGTCGACGCCCTGGTACGCGGCCGAGGTGAGTCCGCGGGCCTCCAGGACGACCGGGGCCGTGTCGCGGACCGCCGCGCGGCCGGCCGTGCGGGCACCGGCGGCCTCTCCCGCCATGGCCTCCACCAGGGCGGCGCGCGGGAGTTCGGCGACCGGCGCCGTGGTGATCCAGCGCGCGTCGCGCAGCACGGTGACGGTCTGGCAGACCTCGTACACCTCCTGGAGGTGGTGGGAGATGAACAGGAAGGTGACGCCGGAGTCCTGGAGCGCCCTCATCCGGGTGAAGAGCCGTTCGATCTCCCGCTTGTCGAGCTGCGCGGTCGGCTCGTCGAGCACGATGAACCGGGCTCCGAAGCTCAACGCCCGCGCGATCTCGACCATTTGGCGGTCCTCGACCTTGAGGTCGGCGGTCCGTGCGTCGGGGTCGACGCGGACGCCCCAGGTGTCGAGGACCTCCGCGGCCTCGGTCCGCAGGCGGCGCCAGCTGATGAGGCCGCCGCGGCCGGTGGGCTGGCGGTTGATGAACAGGTTCTCGGCGACGGTCAGTTCGGGGACGACGGTGGGCCTCTGGTAGACGCAGGCCACCTTGCGCCGCCAGCCGTCCCGGTCCGCGAGGGCCGGCGCGGGTCCGCCGTCGAAGCGGACCGTGCCGGCGTCGGGGGCCTGGAGACCGGTGAGGACCGTGACGAGGGTGGACTTGCCCGCGCCGTTGCGGCCGACGAGGGCGTGGGACTCGCCCGCGTGCACGGTCAGCCGTCCGTCGGCGAGGGCGACCGTGGGACCGTACTGCTTGACTATCCCGCGCGCCTCAACGAGTGGAGTGCTCATCCGACCGTGTTGCCCCACAGCTCGGGGTCGTCGACGTTCTCCGTGGTGACCAGCGGGGCGGGGAGCTGGTCCTCCAGGATGCCGCCGGGCAGTTCGACGATCTCGGAGCCGTGGTCGGTGGGACCCGGCTCGAACGTCTTCCCCGCCATGGCCGCCTTGATGTAGTACATGCCGTACTTGGCGTACAGGTCGGCGGGTTGCGAGACGGTGGCGTCGATCTGGCCCTTGCGGATGGCGTCGTACTCCTGCGGGATGCCGTCGTTGGAGACGATCGTGATGTGGCCCTTCTCGCCGGCCTTCTTCAGCAGCCCCTTGGACTTGAGGGTCTGGAGCGTGGGCGCGAGGTAGACGCCGCCCGCCTGGAGGTAGATGCCCTTGATGTCGAGATGGGCGTTGAGGAGCGTGTCGAGCTTGGAGGCCGCCGTGTCGGACTCCCACTTGGCTGGGATCTCCAGCACCTTCAGCTTCGGGTACTTCTCCTTGACGCAGTCCCGGAACGCCTCCGAGCGGTCGCGGCCGTTGACCGAGGCGAGGTCGCCCATGATCTGCACGACCTTGCCCGAGGTGATCCCGTCCCCGAGGTAGGCGCAGGCCTTCTTGCCGTACGCGACGTTGTCGGCCCGTACGACCATGGCGACCTTGCCCTTCTCGGGGGCCACGTTCTGGGTTCTATCGGTCGTTGCAACACCTCAGCCCAGAGGTGGCAATGGACAGTGCAGTTCGT
>NZ_BMWD01000024.1 GCF_014651055.1 Streptomyces fructofermentans | reverse complement strand
CGGGCCGGCACCAGGAACTCCTGGTGCCGGCCCGACGCCACGCCATGCGTGTGGACTCCCGCCGTGGCGAACGGCCCTGGCGGGCGCGGCCCCGCCCAGGGTGCCCACACCGGGCGGCCCCGTCACATGTCGAGGAGGGTCCCCCAGCCGCGCGAGGTGGCGACGGCGTGCGCGACATGCGCGGCGGCCACGTCCAGCGCCGCGTGGCCGGTGGACTTGAACAGGGTGATCCCTTCCTCGTCCGGCCTGCCCGGGAGGTCGCCGCCGAGGACGGAACCCAGCAGGGTGACACGCCGATCCGGAGGCAGGCCCTGCAACTCGTGGGCGCCGGAGGGCGGAGGGGTCGTGGCGGCGCCGGGCCATTCGGCGAAGAGGGCCGCGTCCCGGACGGTGCCGGCGTCCACCTCGGGACCGTGGGAGCCGCCGACCGAGCCGACGTGCGCGCCGGGCAGGAGCCAGCCGCGGTCGATCACCGGACGGACGGCCCCGGTGCAGCAGAACACGGTGTCGGCCCCGCGGACCGCCTCCTCGATGTCCGCCGCGGCCCGCGCCGCCGGGTGGAGCGCCGCGACCTCCTCGGCGCGTCGCGGGTCCCGGCCCGCGACCACGACGGGGGTCGCGGGATCGAGCGCCGCGAGCAGACCGACCTGCGCGCGGGCCTGGGCGCCGGTTCCGACGACCGCGACCCGAGAGGCGCCGGGGCGGGCCAGGGCGCGGGCGCCGACGGTAGCGGTGGCCGCCGTGCGCGCCTCGGTGAGGGGCTCGGCGTCCATGAGGGCGACGGGACGCCCGTCGACGGCGTCGAACAGGGCGACGAAGCCCCGGTGGCCGCTGCGTCCGGGCTGCAGCGGATCGGCGAACACGGACACGAGTTTCGCGGCGAGCCCCAGCCCGGGAACGTGACCGGGCATGGCGCCCAGCAGGCCGCCCGGCGCGCGGGCGGCGATGCGCGGTGGCGCGGAGACCTCGTCGCGGGCGATCGCGATCAGTGCCGTGGTCACGGCGTCCAGGAGGCGTCGCGGTTCGAGGGCGGCCCGTGTCCGGGCGCCGTCGAGGAACAGGACCCCGGTCATCGTGCACCGTCCGGCGACTCGTCGGTCGGCGTGGGCGGCGAGGACTCGGCCGGCTCCCCCGGGGAGGACAGCACCCGGGCCAGTTCGTCGGCGGCCCCGCGCAGCAGGGTTCGCAGCCCGGGCAGCCGCTCGTCGTCGAACTCCGGGCCGAGCCCGACCAGGGTCAGCGCGCAGACGGGAGCGCCCGGGCGGGGGACGACGGCGCGGCTGAGGGAGGCGACGGGTTGCTCGTTGCGCCCGTACTCCACCGCGAAGCCGGTCCGCTCGGTGCGCTCGATGTCGGCCAGCAGTCCCTCGGGCCCCGTCAGCAGGTGGCCGGCCTCCTCGGCCGCCCGGAGGTAGGGGGCGCGGTCGGCGGGGGCGAGTGCGGCGACGAGGGCGAGCGGCCCCGCGAAGCGGTGCACGGGCAGGGCCTCGCCGATCAGGCGGCTGATCATGGCGAGGCGGTCGGGGCGCACGACGTCGATCACGCGGGAGCGGTCGGCCTCGGGCACCTGGAGGTTGACCATCATGCCCGTGCGGTCGGACAGGTCGAGGAGGACCGGTCGCGCCAGGGCCCCGAGCGAGTTCCGGGCGGCCTGCGACGACAGCCGCAGGATCGCGGTGCCCGGCAGATAGCGGTCGCCCGCGCGCAGCACCCAGCCGCGCCGGACCAGGTCCAGAAGGACGCGATAGGCGGTCGCGCGGTGCAGTCCGACCTCCTCGGCCAGATCGGTGAGGCGTGGCGGCCGGGACGCGCGGGCCACGGCCTCCACGAGGTCCAGGGCCTTGTCCACGGCCGTGCGGGGCGCTTCGGGCAATCCGACCACTCCTTGTGGCGTCGGGGGTACGGGCGTACGGTAGCCCATGTTTCAACCAGCAAGACATGTGTTACGTACAGCGTAACAATGCATGTGGCGAGTACAGCATGAGGTGAAGATGACCCACGAGGCCCCGGGCGCTCCGACCCCCTACGCGCCCCCGCCGGAGGGCGCGGTCGCGGTCTACCGGAACGCGACCCTGTTCGACGGCACCGGACGTCCGCCCAGGAGATCGGCCTCGATCGTGGTCGAGGGCGCCACGATCCGCGCCGTGCTGGACGACTCCGAGGCCGGCACCGACCTGCCGGCGGACGCGGAGGTCCACGACCTCGGCGGCCGCTTCGTCATTCCCGGTCTGATCGACACCCACCAGCACATCGCCACCCCTCCCGACCGGCCGGCCGCGGAAGCGGTGCTCGACCGACTCGTCCACAGCGGCGTCACCGCCATCCGCGACATGGCCGACGACCTGCGCCAGGTCGGGGACCTCGCCAGGGCCTCCCTCGTCGGCGAGATCCCCGGCCCCGACATCCGCTACGCCGCGCTGATGGCGGGACCCGGCTTCTTCGACGACCCGCGCACGCACCAGGTCTCCCAGGGCGAGATCCCGGGCACCGTGCCCTGGATGCAGGCCGTCACCGAGGAGAGCGACCTGCGCATCGCCGTGGCCCTCGCGCGCGGCACCCACGCCGCCGCAATCAAGGTCTACGCCGACCTCGACCACGCGACCGTCGAGGCGATCACCGCCGAGGCGCACCGGCAGGGCATCCCCGTCTGGGCCCACGCCACCGTCTTCCCAGCCACTCCCCGGCAGGTGGTCCTGTCCGGCGTGGACACCGTCTCGCACGTGACCCTGCTCGCCTTCGACGGCGCCGACGGGCGGTTGACCAGCTACAAGAACAAGCCCGCCGTCGACCACGCACGGTTCGCGGGCGGCGACGACCCCGGCGTCGAGGAGCTCTTCGCCCTGATGCGCGAGCGCGGAACCGTCCTGGACGCGACCTCCGCGATGTGGGCGAGCGACGCCCTGGCCGGAGAGGGCCCGCAGGACGCGGCCCGCGCGGCCGCCAACACGGATCTCGCCGCGACCCTCACCGCGCAGGCCCACCGTGCGGGCGTCGACATCTGCACGGGCACGGACTACGAGACCGACCCCGCCGACCCGTTCCCCGCCCTGTACGAGGAGTTGGCCTTCCTCGTCCACCGCTGCGGAATCCCGACCGAGGACGTGCTGCGCTCGGCGACCCTGATCGGCGCCCGCAGCGCCGGGGCCGAGCACCTCATGGGCAGCGTCGAGGCGGGCAAACTCGCCAACTTCGCCGTCCTGGAGGACGATCCGCTCCAGGACATCGGCAATCTGCGCACGATCACGCTCACGGTCAAGCGGGGCCGCCGCTTCGAGCGCGCCGCGTTCGTCCCCGGCAACGGCCCCGCCGGACAGTCCCACCGTGTCGAGGAGACCCGATGACCGCCATGCCCATGATCATCAACGCGCTGGGGCAGCTCGACAACCCGAACGCGCCGCGCTCCGCCGACGCCGCCGCCGAGTTGAACCAGTCGAGCGAGCAACTCACCATCGACGCGCGGACCCTGGCGGACGCCCACGCCTCCGGCCTCACCGCGGTCAACATCACGCTGGGCTACACCCTGGGCGACCTGCCGCCCTACGAGCACACGCTGCACGAACTCGACGTGTGGGACGCGATCATCCGCGACAACGCGGCCGACCTCACGAAGATCCGTACCGCCGCCGATCTGCACCGGGCCCGCGAGGAGGGCCGGATCGGCGTCATCTACGGCTTCCAGAACGCCGTCGCCGTCGGCGAGGACACCGGCCGCGTCGCCACCTTCGCCGACCGGGGCGTACGCGTCGTCCAGCTCACCTACAACCAGGCCAACCACATCGGCGACGGCTCCATGGCCCCCGGGAACCGCGGCCTGACCGGGTTCGGCCGCAACGTCGTCGAGGCGCTCAACGAGCACCACCTCATGGTCGACCTCTCCCACAGCGGCGAGCGCACCTGCCTCGAGGCGGCGAAGCTCTCGCGCACACCCGTGTCCATCAACCACACGGGCTGCCGCGCGCTGGCCGACCTGCCCCGCAACAAGACCGACGAGGAACTGAGGCTGGTGGCCTCGCGCGGCGGCTTCGTCGGGATCTACTTCATGCCCTTCCTCAACGTCTCCGGCCACGCCACGGCCGCGGACGTCGTCGACCACATCGTGCACGCCGTCAATGTGTGCGGAGAGGACCACGTCGGCATCGGCACCGACGGAACCATCACGTCCATCGACGACCTCGACTCCTACCGGACCCACCTCGCCGAACACGTCGCCCTGCGCAGCGCGGCCGGGGTCGGCGCGGCGGGGGAGCGGAGCGACACCCTGCCCTTCGTGCTCGACCTGCGCGGGGTGGACCAGTTCCGTGAGCTCGTCCGCCTCCTGGAGGCGCGCGGATACGGCTCGGAGCGCATCGAGAAGATCCTCGGCAGGAACTTCGCGGACTACGCGGAGAGGGTGTGGGCCCCGGAGGTCTCCGGCTGACCCGCCGGATCAGGAGGCCGCGGTCCTGGACGGATGCCCCTCGGGAGTGGCGACGGACACCCCGAGGGGCCTGGCCAGTCCGATCACTCCCTCGTCCAGGCGCTGCAGGTGCCGCAGCACCCGGTCGGTGACCCGGTCGTGCCGGGGGAGAGCCGCCCGGTCCTTCGTCTCCAGCAGCGAGGTGAGGCTCGCGCCGCCCTCGGCCGCCTCGGAGCTCGCACCCTCCTCGACCCGGGCCACGAGGACGTCGATGTTGTGCGCGATGTGCCGCCCCGCGCCCTTGAGCCGGGGGTCCGCGGCCACCTTCTTGCTGTAGGGGAGCAGTTCGGCCGTCGCGGCGAGCACACGTGCGTGGTACGCGCAGGTCTCCAGCAGGGCGACCAGGTAGCGGGCGGTCTGCCGGCGGCTGCGCAGCGGCGTGACCGGGTGGGTCAGCGGCTTGGTGGACGCGCGCAGTTCGTCCAGCGCCGTGTCCAGTTCACGGGACTTGTCGAGCAGGTCCAGCACGGACCCGCCGCTGAGCTGATCCACGGCCGCGCTGCTGACCTCGCCGAGCCGCTCCAGCACGGACGCGAGGAGTTCGTCGGTGCGGTGGTCGGTCGGCACGGGCAGGACGAACGCGGCCGCGAAGATGCCGCAGGCCGCCCCGAGCGCGGTCTCCTCGATGCGCAGGACGAGCACCGCGGGGCTGTAGGTGTTGAGGAGCGTGTACAGCAGCCCCAGCATCGCCGTGACGAAGAACGACGTCAGCAGGTAGGACAGCGGGGCCGTGAAGTACATCAGGAAGATCAGCACCAGTACGAGCACGAACGCGGTCCAGGTGTGGTTGCCCACCACCTGCGCGAGCGCCGCGCCCGCGATGACGCCGAGCAGGGTCCCCAGCAGCCTGCGGGAGCCCTTGACCAGGATCTCCCCCGTCGACCCCGTGTTGAGGAAGACGACCCAGCAGGTCAGCACCGCCCAGTACCAGCGCTGGGCGGAGAGGAGCTCGCCGCCGATGATGGCGAGGGCGGAACCCACGGACACCTGGACCGCCGTACGCGTGGAGGGCCGGCGCAGCCCCGTGGGCTCTTCCTCCTCCTCGGCCTCGATGGCCCCGGCGATGGAGGCGTCCTCGGCGTCCAGCTCCTCGCGGGACCGGGTCGTCGCGGGGGCGTCGTACGTCTCGTCCTGCGGTCCGTCGAGCGCCAGCCGAAGCCCGAGCACGGTGCGCGCCAGCTCGCCGATGCCGCGGAACATGTCCTGGACGGCGGCGGAGGCGTCCGGCAGGTTCTCCTCGTCCCGGTAGCCGAGCAGCCGGTTGCGCACGTGGGCGACCGCGCTGCCGTGCTCGTCGGAGCCGGAGCGCGCCACGAGCAGCCGCAGGGCCTCCAGGTCGCGGCGGGCCAGCCGCTCGACGTCCTCCGGGGCGCCCAGCCGGTGGGTGGTCTCCGGCACGGGCGCGTTCGGCAGATGGAGGGTGAGCGTCTCGGCCCGTTCCTCGCTGCGGGCCGTGAGGAGGAGCATGCTCAGGCGTTCGGCGGCGATCTCCGCCTCGGCGACACGCCGCTGGACCAGCGCGGCCGTCGTGTCGTCGTCGGTCCCCTCCTCCAGGCGCCCCTGGATCAGCATGGCGCTCTCGTGGAGGCGCGCCGTGCTCCGGCGCAGCCCCTCCAGGGCCTTCTCGACGCCGTCGGGTCCGGCGTCCAGCAGATCGATCTGGGCCGACACCAGGAAGACCAGCCGGGCCCGGAAGGCTTTGCGCAGGCGGATCAGGACACGTTCGGGGGTCTCGACCACGAGACCGAAGCGCACCACGGCGCTGCAGGCGAAACCGATGGCCAGGGTCGCGAAGATCTTCGGCAGGTCGGAGGGGACGGCACCGACGAACAGGGCCACGAAGTAGAGCTGGAACGCGATGAGCCCGAGCGCCGTGCCGCGTTCGCCGAACCGGCGGCAGTACACCGCCACGAAGATCAGGGCCAGGAAGACGAAGTCGCCCGCGACGACCCTCGTGTTCAGCAGGGCTCCGAGGGTCACGGCCGCGAACGCCGCGGGCAGGCCGAGCGCGAGGGTCACGGCCTGCCCGCGCCGGCGCTTCTCCTTGACGGCGAAGGTGGAGACCATGGACGCCATCGCGCCGGACACCATGTAGTTCACGTTGGCCCCGAACCCCCACAGGACCGCCAGGGTGAGCGCGATGGCACCCACGGTCCGCAGCCCGGCCATGAGCCGCAGCAGTCCGGGATCGGATGCCGCGAACCGGTCCCGGATCCGGGTGTCGCCCGGCCGTGTCACTGTCCTCACGCTGCCGTTCTTCCTCCGATCCGCTTCATGATCACCACTCTCAGGATGGCACGTACGGTCGTGGTGGCCCGTGACGCTCCGCCGGGCGACGGGGGCGTACGGGGATGGGCCCGCGGAGGGTGTACGGGCTCGTCGGAAGGGACGCGCGGGGGGAGCGGCGCGCTGATCGGGAGGGCCGCTCGGCGCGGTGCGGCCCGTCCCGCGCCCCGGCCGCCCGCCCCTCCGGAGTCCCGGGACGCGGTCGCCCGCAGGCGTGCGGGTCAGGGGCCGGCCGGCAGGAGGAAGACCTCGTCGGTGTAGCACCACGCCCAGGTCTCCCCGGGTTCCACCGACCGGACCAGCGGGTGGCCCGACCTCTCGTAGTGGGCCGTGGCGTGTGCGCCGCGCGAGCTGTCGCAGCACCCCACGTGGCCGCACACCAGGCACATCCGCAGGTGCACCCAGGTGCTGCCCGCCGCGACGCACTCCTCGCAGCCACGGCCGTCAAAGGCGCCGAGGCCGTCGGCCGCCCGTTCCGTGTGGGAGCACGTACGCCCCTCCGGCCGTCCTCCGTCGGCGGCGACGGTCCAGCGGTCCGCCGGTGCCCGGTCATCTGACATGCGCCGATTCTCCCTCCCGGACGGCGGCCCCGCAGGACACCGGCGCCCCGCCCGGCACCGGGCGGGTGCCGCGGGGCACGGAAAACCAGGTGCTCCGGGCCGGTACGCCCGCCTAGGCTCGCCGCCATGGACAGCTTCGGGGGACTGCTGAACGTCGTCGATGTCGAGGCGACCTGCTGGGAGGGGCAGCCCCCGCCGGGCGCCGTCTCGGAGATCATCGAGATAGGCCTGACGGTCGTCGACCTGGACAAGGCCGAACGGGTCGGGAAGCACCGGTTCGTGGTGGCTCCGGCCCGCTCCACCGTCAGCGCCTTCTGCACCGAGCTGACCGGTCTCACGCAGGAGGAGGTCGCGGCAGGCATCGGGTTCGCCGAGGCCTGCAGGCTGCTGGCGGCCCGGCACGGCGCGGGCGAGCGGCCGTGGGCCAGTTGGGGCGACTACGACCGCCACCAGTTCACCCGCCAGTGCGCGGCGGCGGACGTCCCGTACCCCTTCGGCCACCGGCACACCAACGCCAAGGCGGTCTTCACCCGGGCGCACGGGCTGCGCAAACGCCCCGGGATGGCGCAGGCGCTGCGCATCGCGGGCCTGCCGCTGGAGGGCCGGCACCACCGGGGCGAGGACGATGCCTGGAACATCGCCGCCCTGGTCCTCGACCTCGCCGGGCGCCGCGCCTGGCCGGCGGTCGGGGCCGAGACCTGAGGTCTGAGGCTTGAGGCCGTCCCGGCCACCGGCTGCCCCGGCCACCCCCGGCTCGCGGCTGTCCCGGGCCACCCCGGCGGATGGCCGGCGGACACCCGCCGACGGCCACGGCGCATGGTCGCCGGATCATCCCGGTACGCCGGTACGCCGGTACGCCGGTACGCCGGTACGCCGGTACGCCGGTACGCCGGTACGGGGACGGCCCCCGCCGTGCGGCCGTGCCCGATCCGCCGTCGCCTACCGGTCCGCCGGGGGTCTCGGGACCGCCGTCAGCCCGTGCCGGGCAGCGCGCGTCGCCGCCTCGCCGGGGTGCGG
Source organism: Streptomyces fructofermentans (assembly GCF_014651055.1). Classification (GTDB taxonomy): domain Bacteria; phylum Actinomycetota; class Actinomycetes; order Streptomycetales; family Streptomycetaceae; genus Streptomyces; species Streptomyces fructofermentans. The sequence goes on along the minus strand of NZ_BMWD01000024.1, from coordinate 141,165 downwards.
GAGGGCTCCGGCGGATGATCGAGCCGATCGAGCCGCTGGTCGGGTTCGGTTCCGGAGGCGAGGGGGGAACCGTGTCCGGCGGCCAGGCGCGCGGCCGAGGAGGGCAGCGGTCCGCCCGTCGACGGATCCCAGCTGAGGATCCACTCGAAGTCGCGCTGCAGGCGATGGGCCTCGCTGCGGACCAGCATCGGTATGTCGCCGCGTTCTGAGATCAGCTGGGCGTAGATCGGGGCGTCGTGCACGTGTGGGGATCCTCGCGTCGTTTCCGTGGTCCTGCCTTCTCTCGAAGGTAGAGCCGGGACGCGCCCGCAGTGGTCATCCGGCCAGTTCGATCAGAACCGGCCAGTGCGCGGCCAGGTCGTGCCATCCATGTCGAACGACGCGTCAGGGAACGCCAGTTCTGCCCTCTCCGTGCGGCTCGGCACGACCCGGCCGAGGGCATGGCCACCGACGGCACCGGCGACCGGGCAACGCGCACGTGCGGCGCGCCACCGGCAAGACCCTCAGGCGCGCCACGGGCAACGCCCCGTGCCGAGCCCGCCGAGGGCACGCGGGAGGTCAGCCCGACGCGGTGCCGCCGTCCTGCCCGGGTCCGCCGCTGAACGCCCGCAGGATCCGCTCCGCGGCGAGCGTGGCCGTCAACCCGCCCTCCCTGACCTGCTGTTCGAGACCGGGCGCCAGGGACCGTACGGCAGGATCGGCGTGCAGGCGGCCGAGGAGTTCGTCGCGGACCATCGTCCACGTCCAGTCGACCTGCTGGTCGCGCCGCTTGGCGGCGAGGCGTCCGGTCGAGTCGAGCAGGTCGCGGTGCTGCTCCAGCCGCTCCCACACGGCGTCCAGCCCGGTCCCCTCACGGGCGCTGCAACTCAGCACGGGCGGCGTCCACGCGGCGTCCGCCGGATGCATAAGCCGCAGCGCGCCCGCCAGTTCGCGCGCCGCCGACCGGGCGTCCCGCTCGTGCGGACCGTCCGCCTTGTTGACCGCGAGCACGTCGGCCAGCTCCAGCACACCCTTCTTGATGCCCTGGAGCTGGTCACCGGTGCGCGCGAGGGTCAGCAGCAGGAACGAGTCGACCATGTTCGCCACGGCGGTCTCGGACTGGCCGACTCCCACCGTCTCCACCAGGACCACGTCGTACCCGGCCGCCTCCATCACCACGATCGACTCGCGGGTCGCCTTGGCGACCCCGCCGAGCGTGCCCGCGGTCGGGGAGGGCCGGACGAAGGCGGCCGGGTCGACGGCCAGGCGCTCCATCCGGGTCTTGTCGCCGAGGATCGAGCCGCCCGTCCGGCTGGACGACGGGTCGACGGCGAGCACCGCGACCCGGTGACCGAGCGAGGTCAGCAGCGTCCCGAACGCGTCGATGAACGTCGACTTGCCCACGCCCGGGACCCCGCTGATGCCGATCCGCCGTGCCCTGCCGCTGTGCGGGAGCAGCTCGGTCAGCAACTCCTGCGCCAGCGCCCGGTGCTGGGGCCGGGTGGACTCGACGAGCGTGATGGCGCGCGCGACGAGCGCCCGCCTGCCGTCGAGAACACCCTTGACGTAGGTGTCGAGTTCGATCACAGGTCGTGCCCGAGACCGGCCGAGAGCCGCTCGACGAGGTCGTACGCCGCGTCCGGGATCACCGTCCCGGGCGGGAACACGGCCGCCGCGCCCATCTCCAGCAGCGTCGGCACGTCCTGCGGCGGGATCACCCCGCCGACCACGATCATGATGTCCTCGCGGCCCTCCGCCGCCAGTTCCTCGCGCAGCGCGGGCACCAGGGTCAGGTGCCCCGCGGCCAGCGAGGAGACGCCGACGATGTGCACGTCGGCCTCCACCGCCTGACGGGCCACCTCGGCGGGCGTCTGGAACAGCGGGCCGACGTCGACGTCGAAGCCCAGGTCGGCGAAGGCGCTCGCGATGACCTTCTGGCCGCGGTCGTGGCCGTCCTGGCCCATCTTGGCGACCAGGATGCGCGGACGGCGGCCCTCGGCCTCGTCGAAGGAGTCCACGAGAGTCCGCGTGCGCGCCACGGACGGGGACTCGCCTGCTTCGGTGCGGTACACACCCGAGATCGTACGGATCTGCCCCGCGTGCCGTCCGTAGACCTTCTCCAGGGCGTCCGAGATCTCGCCCACGGTGGCCATGGCGCGGGCCGCGTCGACGGCCAGCTCCAGCAGGTTCCCGGTGCCCGCCGCCGCCCGGGTCAGGGCGTCCAGCGCGTCCTGGCAGCGCCCCTCGTCGCGCTCGGCCCGCAGCCGGCGCAGCTTCTCGATCTGCTGCGTCCGCACCGAGGAGTTGTCGACCTTGAGCACGTCGATCTTCTCGTCGGTCTCCACGCGGTACTTGTTCACGCCGATGACCGGCTGGCGCCCGGAGTCGATGCGGGCCTGCGTGCGGGCCGCGGCCTCCTCCACCCGCAGCTTCGGGATGCCGGCGTCGATGGCCTGCGCCATGCCGCCGGCCGCCTCGACCTCCTGGATGTGCTGCCAGGCGCGTCGGGCGAGGTCGTGCGTGAGCTTCTCGACGTACGCGCTGCCGCCCCACGGGTCGATGACGCGGGTCGTGCCGGACTCCTGCTGGAGGAGCAGCTGGGTGTTGCGTGCGATGCGCGCCGAGAAGTCGGTCGGCAGCGCGAGGGCCTCGTCGAGCGCGTTGGTGTGCAGCGACTGGGTGTGGCCCTGCGTGGCGGCCATGGCCTCCACGCACGTACGGGTCACGTTGTTGAACACGTCCTGCGCGGTCAGCGACCAGCCCGAGGTCTGCGAATGGGTGCGCAGGGACAGCGACTTGGCGTTCTGCGGGTCGAACTGCCCCACCAGCTTCGCCCACAGCAGGCGCGCCGCGCGCAACTTGGCGATCTCCATGAAGAAGTTCATGCCGATCGCCCAGAAGAAGGAGAGCCGCGGCGCGAAGGCGTCGACGTCCAGCCCCGCCTCCCGGCCCGCCCTGATGTACTCGACGCCGTCCGCGAGCGTGTACGCCAGCTCCAGGTCGGCCGTGGCCCCTGCCTCCTGGATGTGGTAGCCGGAGATGGAGATGGAGTTGTAGCGGGGCATCCGCTGCGAGGTGTACGCGAAGATGTCGGAGATGATCCGCATCGACGGCTTCGGCGGATAGATGTAGGTGTTGCGGACCATGAACTCCTTGAGGATGTCGTTCTGGATGGTCCCGGCCAGCTTCTCGGGCGCCACGCCCTGTTCCTCGGCCGCCACGATGTACAGCGCGAGGACGGGCAGGACGGCGCCGTTCATCGTCATCGACACGGTCATCCTGTCCAACGGGATGCCGTCGAAGAGCTGCCGCATGTCGTAGATGGAGTCGATGGCCACGCCCGCCATGCCGACGTCGCCCGTCACCCGGGGATGGTCGCTGTCGTAGCCGCGGTGGGTCGGCAGGTCGAAGGCGACGGAGAGGCCCTTCTGACCGGCCGCCAGGTTCCGCCGGTAGAAGGCGTTGGACTCCTCCGCGGTCGAGAAGCCGGCGTACTGCCGGATGGTCCAGGGCTGGTTGACGTACATCGTGGGGTACGGGCCGCGCAGGAAGGGGGCCGCGCCGGGGAAGGTGCCGAGGAAGTCCAGCCCTTCCAGGTCACGCCCCGTGTACAGCGGCTCGACCGTGATGCCCTCGGGCGTCTCCCAGCCGACACCGCTGCCGCCGGTCTCCTTGTCGAGGGCCGCACGCCACTCGTCGGGACCGCCGTCGGCGGTGGGCGTCCCCAGGGGGACACCGGAGAAGTCGGGGATTCCCATCAGGACACTCCCATTCGGTCGAGGGCGGCACCGAGCACGGCGACGGCGTCGCAGCCCGCGAAGACAAAGGCGTCGACACCCGGGTACTCGCCCGGACGGCCGGCGAGGGACACATGCCCGGCGCCCGCCTCCCGCAGGGCCCCGGCCACCTCGGCGGCGCGCTCCTCGTACAGGGCGTCGCTGGAGCACAGACACGCCTCGGTGGCGCCGCTGTCCTCGAAGGCGCCGTCGGTGACGGGCTCGATGCCGCCCGCCTGGAACAGGTTCGAGGCGAAGGTGAGGCGGGCCGTGTGCGCGGCGGCCGGACCGAGCGCCGCGAGGAAGATCCGCGGCCGGGCACCGGTGGCCGCGAGGTGGGCGTCGGAGCGGGCCCGCAGCGCCTCGAACGCCTCGTCGCGCCGCACGCGCGGCAGACCGCCGGCGGGGGGCTCGGGGGCGGGCCTGCGCTCCACCGGGCGCTCGTCGAGATGGGGGAACTCGCTGACGCCGGTGACGGGTTCGCGCCGCCGCGCGAGCTTCGCGCTGCGCTCCGCCCAGGTGGCCGCCAGGGCCTCCCGCACGAGTCCCGAGCGCAGGGCGGCGGCCTGGCCGCCCTCCTTCTCGATCCGCTGGAAGAACTCCCAGCCCGCGTGGGCGAGTTCGTCGGTGAGCTTCTCGACGTACCAGGAACCGCCCGCGGGATCGATGACCCGGGACAGGTGGGACTCCTCCACCAGGATCGTCGACGTGTTGCGGGCGATCCGGCGGGCGAACGCGTCCGGCAGGCCGAGCGCGTGGTCGAAGGGCAGCACGGTCACGGAGTCGGCGCCGCCGGCTCCGGCCGCGAGTGTGGCGATCGTCGTCCGCAGCATGTTCACCCACGGGTCGCGGCGCGTCATCATCACGGGGGAGGTCACCGCGTGCTGCACCTGGGCACCCGCCTCGGGCGCCCCGCACACCTCGGCGACCCGGGCCCACAGCCTGCGGGCCGCGCGCAGCTTGGCGATGGTGAGGAACTGGTCCGCGGTGGCCGCGTAGCGGAACTCCATCTGCGCGCAGGCCTGGCCGACCGTCAGTCCGGCCGCGGTCAGCTCACGCAGGTTGGCCAGACCGGTCGCCAGCGAGCAGCCGAGTTCCTGAGCGGCCGAGCCGCCCGCCTCGTGGTACGGCAACGCGTCCACGGTGAGGGCCCGCAGCCCCGGATACGTCCGCGCGCACAGCAGGGCGAGACGGGTCACCGCGGTGTGGTCGAGGGCCTCGCCGGTGCGTGCCTCGTGGCCGAGCGGGTCGCCTCCCAGGTTGCCGCGCGCCGCCTCGTGGGCGACACCCCGCTCCTCGAACAGCCGCAGCAGTTCACGCGCGGCGGGCTCGACGTCGCGTCCCGCGTCGAGGACGACGGGGGCCAGGTCGAGGTACACGCCGTCGAGCACCTGGCCCAGCGACGGGACCGGAATGCCGTCGTCGCCCACCACGAGCCACAGCGAGCCGACGCCGTTCTCCAGGTCGGCCAGCGCCGCGCCGGCCTCGGTGGTCGCGTGCCGCTGCCGTACGTCCCAGCCGCCGGCCAGGGTGCCCGCGGCGCTGCCGCCGCGGACGAACGGGGCGAAACCGGGGAAGCCGGCGTCGGGCGATGAGTGGTGCGCGGTGTAGAGGGGCCGGGTGCGGAGCCCGTCCTCCAGCGCGGTGGACAGGGCGTCCTCCGCTGCCTCGCCAGACAGTTCCCGGCCCGACTTGCGCAGCACTCCGGACACCAGGTGGCGCCACTGCTCATGGGTCGTTTCGGGGAACTCGGCGGCCAGGGGGAGCCCGTCGTCAGGCAGGACCGTCATGCTCGGATGCTAGGGCAGGGTGGCAAACGTGCAGCAGTGGGCAGGGCTGTGACCTTGCACTCGCAGTGATGGCCTTGATCATCGGGCGGGTCGCGTACTACGGCGCTGCCGTCTCGGGGCGAGGGGTGAACCTTCCCCGAGCGGGTGGTGTGCCCCGCGCGACCGGCGGCGCGCCCGGGGCCGGAGGCGGTGGTCCCGGGCCGGGGCGCCGCTCATTCGTCGTCCCGGTGCATCCAGTACCAGACGAGGCCCACCAGCAGGGCGCACAGCAGGACGACGGGGAGGATCAGGCCCGGGATGCGGCCCGCGCTCATGGGGCCGGCTCCGGGGTGACGCGGGCCGGGAGTGCCCGCGGGGCGGCCGCCGTGCGGGCCGTGGGGAGTGCCATGTGTGTCTGCTTCCGATGTGCTGCGGGCCGTTTCGTCACGTGCGGGAAGAGCGCACGGGAGGGGTGGGACTGACGACCCGGACGGTGTCGCGCCCATGATGGCCGAACCATCGGCGTTTCGACCCCGCGGGGACGCCGTCAAACGCATGTACGGGCGTCCGACGTGCGGTTTGCCCGGTGCGGCTCCGGCTCCCCGACCGGGTGCGACGGCGGTCGGACCGCCGCTGTTCGGCCGCAGTCGCGGGCGCCCGGTGAGCGCGGCGTGTCCTGCGCGACTCGCCCCGTGGAGGGCCGGGGCGGTCCTCCACGGGCCGAAGGTGCGGCCGGGTGCCGAGCGCCGGGCGCCGCTCGTGGGGCGTGGGCCGTGGGCCGTGACGTCCGCCGCGGTCGTCCGCCGCGGTCGCGGGTCGCCGGCCCGCGGTCAGGGGCGCTTGCGCAGCTTGCCCAGGAGCCGCTGCGCCTGCGCGCGCCGACGCGGGTCCTGCGCGGCGACGCGCACCTGCTCGGCCGCGCGCCTGCCCTGCGGACTCCGTGCGAACTGCTTGATCCGGTCGACCAGGCCTGCCATGTGGTTCCTCCCGTAGCGGTGCGGGCGAGCGTGTGCGGATCACTTACCCTTCTTCGCCGCGTCCACCCGGTCGGACGGGGGCCATGTGGAGCAGGGAGCCGACCGGTGCGGCCGGGCCCGCCCCGGTGGTGTCGGTCTGCGCTCCGGTGGCCACCCGAATGTCCGTCGAACGGCTGAACTACTTCGGTGCCGCTGTCTCGTTGTCCAACCGTGAACATCGTCAAGGCCGAAACGAGGAACCGATGAGCCGACAGCGCAAGGGCCGCAGGCATCGCAAGGTGGACATGACCCCGCGTCCTGTCGGGCCGGCCCGCTCGACGCGCGCGGCCGCACCCGTCACGGAACCGCGGGCGGCGGCTGCGGAGGCCCCCACCGTCCCTCCGCAGCAGGCGGGCGCCGGGACGGACGAGGCCCTCTCGAGGAGGGTGAGCGAGAGCGGAATGAGCCGCAACGCGGTCCGCACCTGGCAGGAACTGGCGGGCTCCGGGACGGCAGGCAGGACCGCCGAGGAGCTGTCGGCCGTCGTCGGATACCAGCCGTCGACGGTCGTGAAGCACCTCAAGGGGCTGGCCGACCAGGGACTGGCCGAGCTGCACGAGGACGTCTGGCGCGCGGTCGGGGCGCCGGGCGGGGGAGTGGTCACCGCGGGACCGTGACCGGTCCGGCGGTCGGGGGCCGTCACCCCGGGTCGGGCCCGGCGTGATCGGCGGCGCCACGATCGCCGGCCCCGCGCGCTCCGGGCGGTCGGGCCCGTTCGGGACGAGCGGCGGGTGCCCGGCGACCTGTTGAACGGGTGCCCCGCCGAGGGCCGTCCAACCGGGTGCCCGGGCCGGGCGGCACGGTCCGGGCACCCGGCCCGCGGATTCACCCCAGGGTGCGAACGAGCAGCAGTGCCACGTCGTCGTCCGGCTCCGGGCGCAGCGTGCTCAGCAGCATGTCGCTGGTCGCCTCGAGTGACCCCTGCGCCCTGAGCAGCAGCCGCGTCAGCGTGTCCAGGCCGGTGTCGATGGGCTTCGTGCGGTTCTCCACGAGGCCGTCGGTGTACAGGGCCAGCAGCGAGCCCGACGGCAGTTCCTGCTCCATCGTGCCGAACGGCACTCCGCCCACGCCCAGCGGTACGCCGCCGGGAACCTCCAGGAGTTCCGCGGTGCCGTCCGGACGCACCAGCACGGGCGGCAGATGGCCCGCGCTCGACAGTGCGCAGGTTCCCTTGACGGGGTCGCAGACGGCGTAGACGCAGGTGGCGATGGTCTCGCCGAGCGATCCCGTGATGTCGTCGAGATGGCCGAGCAGTTCGGCGGGCGACGGGTCGAGCCGGGCCAGCGCGCGGGTCGCGGTACTCAACTGGCCCATCACGGCGGCCGCCTGGACACCCTTGCCCATCACGTCGCCGACGATCAGGCCGGTCCGGCCCCGGCTGAGCGGGAGCACGTCGTACCAGTCCCCGCCGACCTCGCTCAGCGCCGGCAGGTAGCGGGCGGCGATGTCGAGCCTCTCGTGGCCCACGGGTGAGGGCGGCAGCAGGCTGCGCTGCAGGGTCAGGGCCGCGATCCGCTCGCGCCCGTACAGGCGGGCGTTGTCCACGCAGATCGCCGCGCGCGCGGCGAGCTCGGTGGCGAGGATGCGGTCCTGCTCGTCGAACGCGCGGGAGTTGACGGTGCGGTACAGGCTGAGGGTTCCCAGCACCTCGCCCCGGGCCACCAGGGGCACGGCGAGGTAGGAGTGGACGCCCGCCGTGCGCAGGGTCTGCGCCGCGTGGGAGTCGCGGGCGATGCGGCGCATCATCGCGGAGTCCACCCGTTCGACCAGGACGGGACGGGCCTCGCTCACGCACTGGGTGATGATCCGTGTCGGGCTGTACGCCGCGAGTTCGCCGACCGGGTCCGCCGCGTGTATGGCGTCGGTGAGGTATCCGGCCGCGACCGCGAGCGCCCGGAACTCGGCGTACGAATCAGGGGTGACCGCGGTCGTGGTGCCGTGCGCGACGACCGCCTCCAGCACGTCGACGGCGGCGAGGTCCGCTAGTTGCGGCACCGCCACGTCCGCGAGTTCCCGGGCCGTCTGGTGCAGGTCGAGGGTCGTGCCGATGCGCACCGCCGCGTCCGCGATCACGGACAGCCGCTCGCGGGCCTGGGCGACCTCGGTGGCTGCCTGCTGCCGTTCGGTGACGTCGATGATGGCCATCGCCAGCCCGAGGACGCGGCCGTCGGCGTCCTCGATGCGGTGGTACGACTCCGAGTACGCGCGCTCCTCCGTGTGCGCGGCCGTCCGGCCGACGGTCTGCTGGTCGAGCAGCGACTTGCCGCTGGCCAGCACGAGGCGCATACGGGACTCGATGGCGTCCACGTCGAGGTCCGGCAGGACCTCGCCGACCCGCCGCCCCAGCAGCGCCTCCTCCGGCAGACCGTTGATCCGCTCCAGCGCCGGATTGACGCCGACCCAGCGCAGGTCGTTGTCGAAGACCGCGATGCCCACCGGGGTCTGGTCGACCAGGCTGTGGGACAGCGCCAGGTCGCGCTCCACCCTGCGTACGGTCCTGGCGTCGGCCGCGAGCCCCAGGAGATGGGGACTGCCCTGGCCGTCGCGCAGCCGCATCGTGCGGAACTCGACGGGCCGTTCCGTGCCGTCCCGGTGCTGGAGCGGGAAGACCCCGGCCCAGCGGTCCCCGGACCGCACCTGCGCGAACAGCTCACGCCCGCGCAGCCGGTTGTCCGGCGACACGAGCAGGTGGTCGGCCCGCTGCCCGAGGGCCTCGTCGGCGCGGTAGCCGAGCAGCTGCTCGCTCTCGGGGCTCCACAGCACGATGCGGCCCTCGCTGTCGAGCACGACGGCGGCGACCCTCAGGAGGTCGAGCAGCCCGCCGGGCGCCGCGGTGACGTCGTCGTCCTCGGTCGAGTATCCGTGCATACCAGCCGCTCCTTCCGGCGCGGCCCCGGCACCGCAAACATCCGTCCTGCGGATTCTCCGATTACTTCACAGGGTGTTCGGGCGGGCAACATCTCTGCGGCGGGCCGGGGGACGGCCGGGAGGCTCCGGGGATGCCGAGAGGCGTCGGGACGCCGCCGCGCCGGACGCGAAGCGCCTGATGAGCGGCGCCGGGCCCGCCGGTCGGGGGAGGAAGAGCGGGGGAGCGGGGTGAGGGGGGAGAGGGGGGAGAGGGGCAGGACGGTCGGGGCGAAGGGAAACCAGGGGGCGAGGCGGTGGCCGCGCCCGGCATCGCGCGCCCGTGGTGCGGCCACCGCTCCGCTCGACCGCGCGGCGAGGAGTCGCCCTGTCTCGTCTGCCGCGCGGGAGCGGTCCACCGGCGCCCCGGGGGGAAGGACGTCCGGTCCCTGACCGTGTGCCCCGGATGCGCCGGAGTACTCGAAGGACCCGGCGTGATTCGACGGACCGGGGCGGCCGAACGGCGTAAGCGGGGGAGGGACCCCTACTCGGACCCGTCCCGCCCGGCGGGGTTGCGCCGCGTTGCGCACGTTCGCGGGGTGCCCGTGCCGCGGTCGTCGCCCCTCCGTGCGTCGCCGCGAGGACCGGGGGCCTGACCGGGGCGTCGGCGGACCGCCGCACCGACGCTCGGCCGTGCCGGGCCGTGCCGGGCCGTGCCGGGCCGTGCCGGGCCGTGCCGTGCCGTCCGGGGCGGGGCGGGGCGGCGTCAATGGCCGGGTCGGGCGCCCCAGCCGGACGCCGGGCGGGTCACCGTCCCCGGGAGGCGGCGGTGTCGGTGCGGTGGTCGTAGTAGGCCCACACGGTCACGGCCACGATCGCCGTCGACGTCACCGCCACGATCCGCGGCACCCCCGAGGTGGTGTACGCGACCAGTCCGGTCGCGCCGCCGCCCGCCAGCATGATCAGCCGGCTCACGAAGTGCTCCCGGGGCGACTGCGGCTCCTCGCGGTCCTTGAGGTCGTGCAGGGCGTCGCGGGCCGGGTGCCGGGAACCGCGCCGGGCGCGGGACCGGTAGTCCAGCCCGAAGCTGATCAGCGCGTACAGCAGGATCGCGCCCAGGGCCCAGAGCCAGGCCCCGGGGGCGTCGCTCGCTCCGCGTGCCAGATACATGACACCTCTCCTCCCGATCGGCTTCCGGTTGCCCCTGAAAACCCGCGGCACACGCGTGATCCGCGAGGGCGACTCCCGAGTGCCGTGCGTCCGCAGGAAGGTGCCGGGGTCCGGGGCATCCGGGGCGGGGCGCCGGCAAGCTCCGCGCGGACGCCCCGGCGTCCGGGTACGCGAGGGAGGGCCTCGGTGTGCCGTACGGGGCGGGTCCGCCGGGGCACCGCCGCCCGCGCCACGGTTCCGGTCGCTGCCGGGGAGCCGTCGCCCCGCCGTCCGGCCCGTCGCCCAGGCGTGTCCAGCCGCTCGCCGGGCCCCGCCCGGCCTTCCGACGCGGCCCCTGCCGGTCCTTCCGGCTTGTTCCGCCTGCCCCCGCCGGGAGGGCGTGACCTTCCGTCAGGCTCGTACCCGGCGCGCGGTCCAGCGTGCGTCCGCACCTCCGTCGGTGGTGCATGACGATCCGTCAGGAGCCGTGCCAGGCTCCGGCCGGGCCTGTGTCCGTGCCTTCCGCCGGACCGCGCCCGGTCCTGCCGCCGGGCCCGTCTGCGCCGCTTCCGGGCGACCCGGCCGGCCCGTCGCCGAGCCCGCGTCCCACCTCCCACCCGGCCCCGGCGGCTCGACGAGGCGCCGCCGCGTGCCGCGCCGCCGGTACGGCCGGCCGGGCGGTCGCGGGGGCCTGCGCGGGACCCGGTGCCGGACCCCCGCGACGAGACCGGCTCGAAGCATCTGCCGGGGAGACGGGCTCGGAGCATCGGCCCCGCCCAGCGGCCCGGCGGGCCGGCCCGGCAGAAGGGCCCGGAGAGCAGACCGGCCCGGAGCACCGGCCCCGAAGACCGGTGATATTGCCGATGGCCGCACCCCCTCCCCGCCTCGACATTGGCACGGCCGACCACCGGTCGGCGCCGTCGGCAGAGCTTCCGGACATGCCACGCGGACTCCCGTGTGCCGCGCCCGGTCCGGCGGTTCGTCACGACCGAGAGGACGACTTCGTCGTGCAGCAGCACTCGCAGAACAGCTCGCTTCCCCCCGGGTCCGCACCGGCACCCCGCCGCGCCGGATGGGCCGCAAAGCGGGTCACCGGAGCCCTCGCGGCGCTCGCCGTCGTCGTGGGCCTCAGCTCCCTGGCGAGCCCCGGGGCGCACGCCGCGGACAATCCGTACGAGCGTGGCCCCGCACCCACCACGTCGAGCATCGAGGCTCTCCGGGGCTCCTACAGCGTGTCCCAGACGACGGTGTCGTCGCTGGCCGTCACCAGCTTCGGCGGCGGAACGGTCTACTACCCGACCAGCACCGCGGACGGCACGTTCGGCGCCGTGGTGGTCTCACCCGGTTACACCGGCACCCAGTCCTCGATCTCGTGGCTGGGCGCGCGCCTCGCCTCCCAGGGGTTCGTCGTCTTCACCATCGACACCCTCACGACCCTGGACCAACCCGACTCGCGCGGGCGCCAGTTGCTCGCGGCGCTGGACTACCTCACCGAGCGCAGCAGCGTACGCACCCGGGTCGACAGCACTCGGCTCGCGGTGATGGGGCACTCGATGGGAGGCGGCGGCAGTCTGGAGGCCGCGAAGTCCCGTCCGTCCCTCCAGGCGGCGATCCCGCTGACCCCCTGGAACCTGGACAAGTCGTGGCCCGAGGTCAGGACACCCACCCTGATCTTCGGAGCGGACGGCGACACGATCGCGCCCGTCTCCTCGCACTCTGAGCCGTTCTACGGAAGCCTGCCGTCGTCCACCGACCGGGCCTACCTGGAGCTCAACGGCGCCACGCACTTCACGCCGAACTCGTCCAACACGACGATCGCCAAGTACAGCATTTCGTGGCTCAAGCGGTTCGTGGACAACGACACCCGCTACGAGCAGTTCATCTGCCCGCTGCCGCGGCCGAGCACGACGATCGAGGAGTACCGGGGCAACTGCCCCCACACCTCGTGACATCGGTACGGCATGAGCTGTCGGTGGGCGGTCGCGTGCGGAACGCGGCCGCCCACCGGCGCTGTGCGGGCGCACAGACCTGCCGTGCCGCCGCTGGGCAGGGCCACACGCGAGGAACCCGGCCGGGACTGTGTCGGCGCAGGTGGGAGAGGTTGACGAGGCAACAGCCGTGGACGGACGGGCTGCTTCCGGCCCCTGGCACGCGACCGTAACGTCAGGTGGATGACCGGACGGACGAACGTGCGCCAGTCTCCCCCACTGCACGGCCGTGACGCCGAACTGGCCGCCCTGACAGCCGTGTTGGACCTGCCCGGTGCGACCGCCCGTGACGGCCGCGGGCCGGACTCCGCGGCCCGGCCCGGCGCGGACCCCGCGGCCCGGGCCGGTGCGGACCCCGCGGCCCGGGCCGGTGCGGACATCCCGTTCCGGGCCGCGGACATCGCCCGCCGGCCCGGTGCGAGCACCCCCGTGCTCGTACTGTCCGGGGATCCGGGCCTCGGCCGGACGGCCCTGGCCGAATGGGCGGTCCGGTCCTTCGACGCCGGGCCGGTGCTGTACGTCCGGGCCAGTCGCGCGGAGTCCGGACTGCCCCGGAGCGGCGCGCACGCGCTGCGGTGCGCCGCGGGCGGCCTGCCGGGCACGGGAGCCGTCGGTGTCCCGGAGCCCGGGACGACCCCCCAGTGGCTGCTCCGGCTGCTGACCGTCGCCGCCGCGGGCTCTCCTCTGCTCGTCTGCGTCGACGACGCCCACCTGTGGGACCCGCCCTCGCGCGCCGCGCTCGGCTTCGCGGCCCGGCGACTGCACGCGGCCGGACCGGTACGGCTGGTCCTCACGGTCGCCAGGCAGCACGCCGCCGACCCCGACTTCGCGGCCCTGCCCCATCTCCCGCTCGCGCCGCTGGACCCGGCCTCCGCGGACGCGCTCCTCGACGACACGTCCACAGGACCCGTCGACCCGGCCGTCCGCCGGGAGCTGCTGGAGGAGGCCGAGGGCAATCCGGCGCTGCTGCGCGCACTGGTGGACCGGCTGTCGCCCGCCGAACTGTCCGGCGAGCGGGGACTGCCCGGGCCGCTGGCCGACGCCGAGACGCTGCGGACGGTGGCCGGCGCCCACCTGTCGGGGCTCACCGCGGGCGCCGCCGACCTCCTGCTGCTGGTGGCGGCCGCGCACGAGCACGATCCCGAGGGCGGCGGCGCGGACATCGAACTCGTCCTCGGGGCCGCCGCGCGGTTCGGCCGCGCGCAGGACGCGCCGGCCCGGGACGGCATCCCGGACGTCCTGGTCATGTCCGACGGCCGGTTCCGGTTCACCAGCCCGGTGCTCCGCAGGGCCGTCCACGCCTGCGCCCGCCCCGACCGGCGGCGCGCGGCCCACGGGGCACTGGCCCACGTCCTGGAGCGCGAGGGGCACGGGCTCGTCGCCCTGCTGCACCGGGCCTGGTCCGTCGCCGGATACGCCCCGCCGATCGCCGGGCGGTTGTCCGCAGCCGCGTCGGACCCGTCCGTTCCCGCCTCCCGCCGACAGCGTTCGGCGGCTTACGCACGGGCGGCGGAACTGACGGCCGACGGGCCCGAGCGGGTGGGCCACCTGACGGCGGCGGCCGAGCAGGCGCTGCTCGCGGGCCGGGCGCGGGAGGCCAGGCACCTGGTCGGCAGGGCCCGGCACACCGCGGCCCCGGCCGTCGTCCGGGGCCGGTCCGCATGGGTCCGGGGCATTCTGGCGCTGCGTGACGGCCCCGCCGACGACGCCGGGGAGACGCTGCTCCTCGCCCGGTCCCTGCTGGCCCCCGACGATCCGGCGCGCGCCCTGCTCGCGGGCCTCGCCGCCGCGGAGGCAGCCTGGGCCACGGGCGACGCCGTGGCGTGCCTGCGCGCCCTGAACGCGGCGGACCGCACGGTCGTGCCGGTGCGGGTGCCCGCGGTCGTGGAACGGGCGCCCGCTCCCGCCGGCGCCGCGCTCGCCACGGTCGCGCACCGTACCGCCGTACGGCCGGACGCCCCCGCGCAGGGTGCCCGCGCGGCCGGGCCGTCGCTGCCGCGGGACTACCTGAACGGCATGCGGGCCATGCTGGAACGGGACTTCGTCCGGGCCGTCCCGTGGCTGCGGAGGGTTGTGGAGCACGCCTGGGAGGAGGACGCGCCCGAGCGCCTGCTGTGGTCCGGCGCCGCGGCCCTCCTGCTGGGGGAGGTGCCCGCGGCGTGCCGGATCGGCGCGCGGACGCTCGCCGCGGCCCGCTCCGTGGGGCCCACGGCCTCCGTGCCGCGGGCCCTGGAACTGCTGGCCTACGCCGAGTTGAGGACGGGCCGGCACGCGCGGGCCAGGGCGCACGCCGAGGAGGGGCTGCGTACCGCGCACCTGTACGGGCAGAGCAACGTGGCGGCGCACCACCACGCAGTGCTGGCCCTCACGGCCTCGATCGCCGACGAGCCCGACCTGGTGGCGCACCACGCGGCGGCCGCGCTCGCGACGGCACGGCGCCATGGGCTCCTGCAGGCCGCGACGCTCGCCGAATGGGCCCTGGCCCGCGCCGAACTGGGGCGCGGCCGGCCCTCCGAGGCGGCCGCCAGGCTCGGCCCGCTCGTGCGGCCCGGCCCGGACGGCGGCCACTTCGCCGTACGCATGCTGGCCATGCCGTGCTACGTGGAGGCCGCCGTGCTCGCCGGGCAGCGGGACCACGCCTCGGCCGTCGTGGACGAGTTCGCGCTGTGGGCCCGCTTCGGCGCCGACACGCAGGCACCGGCGCAGCTCGCCCGGTGCCGGGCCCTGGTGGCCGACGCGGACCGGGCCGACGCCCTGTACGAGAGCGCCCTCGTCCTGCACGCGCGGGCCGGCGGCGACTTCGAACAGGCCCGTACGCGGCTCCTGTACGGCAAGTGGCTGCGCAGGCGGCGCCGGCTCCGGGAGGCGCGCGCGTGCCTGCGGGACGCGCTGGTCGCCTTCGAGCGCTGCGGCGCCCGCATCTGGGCGGACCAGGCGCGTGCCGAACTGCGGGCGAACGGGGCGGCGCCGGCCGCGCCGAGCGCCGGCGAGCTGGAAGGTCTCACCCCGCAGCAGCTGCGGATCGCGCGCTGTGTGGCCGAGGGAGCGACGAACCGGGAGGTGGCCCTGTACCTGTCCGTCAGCCCCCGCACGGTCGACTATCACCTGCGGAAGGTCTTCGCCGTACTCGGCGTCCGCTCCCGCGTCGAACTGTCGCGGATGGTCGAACAGGCGGAAAAGAACGGTGCACAGCTCTAGGGACCGACCGGACGGTATGTCATTCTACGGGGCAGGACGGGACCGGTGCCGATCACCATGAGGACCTGCGGCCGCCCAGCGGCCGTGCGCAGGGTCCGACGTGAGAGCGCCGCCACGGAGCCGACGCCCCGGGAGAACGTGATGCATCACGCCGTACGGTCGCGAGTTGCGGTGAAGCACGGACCGCCGACTGTCGTGCCGACGCACGGTCTGCGAGGGCGGTCCCTGGTCGACGCCGACGCCCTGCGCGTGCTCCACCGGTCCGCCCGGGTGCTCCTCAACAACCTGCCCGAGCTCACCGACCGCCTGGTGGCGGTGCTGCGCGAACGGGAGCCCGCGTACCGCGCCACCCTGGAGAGCGAGCCCGCGGCGACCTGGCAGGAGGTGCACCGTTCGCTGCGCCACAGCGTGAGTTCGCTCCTCGACCCGCGCAACGCCCGCGACGAGGCGCTGCGCTGCTCCTGGCGGATCGGCGCCTCGCGTGCCGAGCAGGGGCTGCCGCTGGACGCGCTCCTGCACGCCTTCCGGCTCGGCGGTTCGCTGATCTGGCAGGTGCTGGTCGAGGAGACGTCCCGTACCGCGCCGGAGGACGTGCGGCTGCTCGTGCACGTCGCGGCCGACGTGTGGAACTTCGTCGACGAGCACTGCACCCTCGTGGCGGAGGCCTACCGGAAGGTGGAGCGGCAGCAGGCCTGGCGGCAGGAGCACCGGGTGCGCCTGCTCACCGCCGCCCTGCTCGACGGGACGAGCCGCATCGCCGACGTGGCCGAGACGGCCGCCGCGCTCGACCTGCCCGAGCAGGGCCGGTACGCGGTGGTCGCGGTCGGGACGGGCCGGCAGGCGGGCGGCGCGTCCACCCGGGCCGCGGTCGTGCCCGGCGACGTGCGGGTGCACTGGCACACCGGGGTCGACGTCGACCACGGCATCGTCCTGGTCGGCGACGAGGACCTGCCCGAGCCCGCCGTGCGGCTGTGCAGCCCGGCGGGCGCGCGGGTCGGCATCGGCCCCGTCGTGGTGGGGCTGGCCGCGGTGGGGGACGCCCGGAGGCTGGCGGACATGGCCCTGAGCATCTGCCCGGACGGCGGAGGCACCGTACGGCTGACGGAGCAGCTCCCGGCGGCCATGGTCATGTCCTGCCCCGAACTGGGCAGGGCCCTCGCGGCGGAGGTGCTGGGCCCGCTGCTGCGCCTCGAGCCGTCCGACCGGGACATCCTGCTCGACACCCTGGAGGTGTGGCTCGACTGCGACGGATCGGCGCAGCGGGCGAGCGTCCGCCTGTACTGCCACCGCAACACGGTCCTGAACCGGCTGAAGCGCTGCGAGCAGCTGACCGGACGCTCCCTGGCCCGCCCGGCCGACATGGTCGAGTTCAGCCTCGCGCTCACGGCCCGCCGCCTGCTGCGCGACTGACGGCCCGGCGGGTGTGCGTGCCCCCGCCGGTGGGCCCGGAGACGGATCGCGCATCCCGCTCGCCTCGCCGGTACCAACTAGGTACCCTCGAGGCATGCCATCACTGAACGTGTCGTTCACGGACGAGGAGCTCGAAGGCGTGCGGGCCGCGGCCGCGGCCGAGGGCAAGAGCCTCAAGCAGTACCTGCACGACCTCGGTGTCCGCGAGATGCAGCGGCGCCAGTTCGTGTCGGGCGCCGCCGCGTGGGCCGACCGGCTGCGCGGCGAGTTCGACGACGCCTTCCCCGACGAGGTGCCGCCGTCCGAGCGCCACGGCGGGTCCGCGGCCGCCTGATGGTCTTCCACGTCGACGTGTCCTGGCTGCTCGACGTCCAGGAGGTCGCCCTGGGCCAGGAGGACATGTCCGTCGCGGACTACTCGGCGCTCGTCGCCGCCGTCGCACGGCACCGGACGAGACTGCCGACGCTCGCGGCGGCGGACCCGGACCCCGCCTGGCGCGCCGCCGCCCTGATGCACACCATCGTGCGGCTGGAGCCGCTGCCGCACCGCAACAGCCTGTACGCCGCGTTCGTCGCCGCCCAGTACATGGACCAGTCGGGCGAGGGCATGGACCCTCCCTACGGCGCGCTGTCCGACCTGGTGCGCACGATCCGCGACACGCGTGCGGAGGTCCGGGACGTCGCCGACCGGCTGCGGTCCTGGAGAGTGTGAGGCGGACTTCCGCCGCCGGCCCGATCACCCGTCCCCACGCCGCCTCCCCGACGGAGGCCGCGTACCGCTCGGCCGCGCCGCGAGCCCGTGACGCCGCACACGGACGCCCGCGAAGAGGAGTTTCCGGGGAAAGTCCGGGAATCCGCACCACAGGAGCGACTTCGCGACGCCCGGTCCCGGCAGGGACCCGCGCGGAACGCGGAGCGCGGGAGCACGAGAAGGAGGCATTCACCGGTACGCGGGCGGAGTGACAACGGCTCGGGGCGGGCATTCCCCCCGCCGTGACCAGGTACGTCCGCCGGTGAGAGGCGAACGGTGAACAGATCGCTCTTCGAGTGGAGAACCGGATGACACCCCCGCCGCAGCGCGGTACCCACCTCAGGCATGTGCGCCCCTGCGCACGGCCGGGGGAGGCCACCCATGTCGGCTGAACCCGCCGCCGGACGCCCCCGGGGCCTCGGACACGCGTCGGTCGGCCCCTCCGCGGGCCCGGGCACCGGCCGCCGTGCCGCTCCCGGGCCCCGCTCCGAATGGGCCGTCGCGCTGCGCCGCACCCCCGTGTCGATGTGGAACGACGACGTCTCCGACTGGGCCGCGGCCCTCACCTACTACTCCATCCTGGCGCTCCTCCCGGCCATGCTCGTCACGGTGACCGCCTTCGGCCTGATCAGCCCGGACACCGCCGAGGGCTTCGCGGAGCATGTGACGGCCTACGCCCCCGGGGAGTCCTCGGCCCAGCTCCACCACGTCCTGGAGGGCATGCTGCGCGAGCGCTCCGCGGCGTGGACCGTGCTCGTCGCGGGCTCGGGCAGCGCCCTGTGGTCGGCCTCCAACTACCTGGCCGTCTGCCGCCGCGCGCTGCACCGCATGCACGGCGTAGAGGACCACCGCTCGGCCCTGCGGACCGCCCACCGGCTCCTGTTCACCGCTGTGGCCCTGCTCGTCCTGCTCGTCATCAGCGCGGCGACGCTGCTGCTGACGGGCCCGCTGGCCGAGGCCATCGGCGGCCTCGTCGGACTCGGCCACACCGCCGCCGTGGTGTGGAGCGTGCTGAAGTGGCCCGTCCTGGTCGCCCTCGTCACCCTGCTGGTCGTGGTCGTTTTCCACACCGGCCCGCCGCCCGCCCGCCGGCGCCGCCACAGCCTGCCCGGCGGTGTCCTCGCCGCCGGCCTGTGGCTGGTCACGTCGGCCGGGTTCGCGCTGTACGCCTCCTCGCTCAGCACCTACAGCGAGGTGTACGGCTCGCTCGCCGGCGTGGTCGTCTTCCTCATCTGGCTGTGGCTGTCCAACCTCGCGCTGCTGGCGGGCGCCCAGTTCACCGCCGAACTGCGGGCGCTCAGGGAAGCGCGCCACCTCAGGGTGGAGAAGGCCTGCTGAGCGAGGCGTACGGAACGTGGCACGCGATCCGGCGCCGGGCGCGGAACGCTCGACGGCCATCGGGACGGTCGACGGAGCGGCCGGGCGGACCTGCGGCCGGCGGTCCCGACGCCGCGATCGGCTGTTCGGCCGGCGGAGTTCTGCCGTGACGGCGTGACGGCGTGACGGCGTGACGGCGTGACGGCGTGACGGCGCGACGGTGCCGGCGGTGCCGGCGGCCCGGGAGCCCGCTGAGCCGGCCGGATGCGTCGTACGCGTCCTAGGTCCGCAGGTCCTTCTGTCTGGCTTCCCGTTGGCGGGAAGTGATCCGGAGCAGGGGCAGCAGTTCCTGCTGGATCACGCTGCGGAGCATGGGAAATGGGTGCTCTACACGCCTGACGACTCGCTTTCCCTGACTGATCTCGCGGTTCTTCTGCGCTCGCAGCAGGTCGGTGCAGCGCGCCTGATACGTCCGCTGTTCGTGAAGGAGGAGTGGTTGGATTCGCAGTGCTTCCGGGACCACCTTCCGCTGGAAGGCGCCTCAGGCTGAGTGCAGGGTCTGGTGAACGACGCCAGACCCTGCACCAGACCCCTCATCCGTGCCGCGCGGGGGTGAGACTTGTCCACGCCCGCTCGAACTGCCTGCCAAGCGGGAGGAGATCTACGAGGCGCTCGACGCCTGGTGGCGGTAAGCCCGGGAAGCAGCGGACACGGCCCTGTTCTCCTGAGGCCGCCGCGAAGCGACAAAGTTGCTCTACGCGATCATGCTCCATTCGGCCCGTACCGGATTCCTCGTGTCGTCAGGCACGCGGCTGACTTTGTGTACCAGAGGTACCAGCCTGGACATGTGACAGGGCGATACGACGACGCGCGAGATCGACGTCGATGATCTTGACAGTGAGGGCGTCGCCGACCTCGGCGACGTCTCTGGTCGATTCATCCAGCTCGCTGGTGTGCACGAGCCCCTGGAAGCCGTCCTCCCGGTCTTCGATGCGGACGAAGACGCCGAACGGCACGATCTTGGTGACCGGCCCGATGACCACCTCGCCGATCCTCTGCGCTACCTGCGGCCAGGGGTCTTCCTGCACTGCTCGGAGCGACAGCGGTACCCGTTCCCGGACCATGTCGACGCCGAGGACCTCGGCTGTGACCTCCTGGCCGACGTTGACGACGTCGGACGGGTGGTTGAGGGGACGCCAGGACAACTCCGGGATGTTGATCATCGCGGTGAAGCCTCCGATGTCCACAAAGGTGACGCCGAAGCTGGCGATGGACGTCACCGTGCCGGTGACGAGCTGGCCGCGCCTCAGGGTCTTCAGGAATGCCCAGTCCCGGTCGCTGGGTGTCGGCTCGGTCTGCCAGCGAGCGCGCAGGACACCGTCGCTGTCGGGCAGCACAGCTGTGAGCAGCGGGAGATCTTCACCGGCATACATGGATACGACGCCAGCAGCACGCGCGGTGGCGAGCTGGGAGGTCACTGCCTCGAACTGGGTCTCGTCCACGACCGTGCTCGTGATCTGCCCGTCCTCGTCCTCCCAGACGATCTCCACGAGGCCTTCATCGGGCAGAGCGGCCACGGCCGTGTCGACGTCGGTGAGAAGGTCCGGCCAGACCGCCAACTGGGAGCGTGGGGCCAGCTTGGAGCGCACGGTCTCGATGGTGTCGCGGGTCAGGCGGTGCCACCGGGAGGCGTTGACGGCGACCTCCTCCAGGAACACCGCGCGGTGGGTACTGACGGTCCAGTGCAGGCGGGCCCAGAAGTCGGCGTCGGCCGGGCGCTGCACGTACGCCGGGTCGTCGGGGGCGAAGTCGTACGGTGAGGCGTCCACGCGTTCCGGGAACAGGCCGAGCGTGCGGGTACGGGCCAGTGCGGGTTCGCAGGGCAGCTTGCTGCCGATGTAGAGGTACTGGTCCCAGCCGACGTGCACGGTGAACGCTCCCCCCGCCTCCAGGCGACACCAGGCACCGTTGTCGCGAAGCATGGCCCGGACGAGCTCCAGGCCGACGCCGATCGGCACCAGAGCGCCGTCGTGGAACCCGGCCGGCCCGGCCGGGAACAGGCCGGTCAAGCCGTAGCCGTCGACCTGTGGCTCCAGGCCGAAGTGGACGAAGCCTCCGATCTGTGGCTCGCGGATCTCCAGCCGATCGATGCCTGCCGCCTCCGCGAAGGCGGCGATTGCCGCCAGATAAGCCTCCTCAACCGGCCCGTGGTCACTGACCGTGTCCTCGGCACCGGTGTAGTGACCGCGCTCGTCCCGGTCGGCGGGGTCGTATTTGGTGATCCGATAGACGAACGGCCGCACGCTGCTCCCTGGGTGGGCTGAAGGGGTTCCCAGCGTAGGTTCCGCTGCCCAGGCCGAGGTCAGCATTTTCGGGGAGCAGCCCATGTCACCTCCGCTGAGCGCCCTCTGCTCGCCAAGTGGAATGCACACCCACGACAGGTCCGGTGGTCACTGAACACGTCCGGTGCACAGTCACATCCCGGTTCCGGTTGCTGCGGGAGTCGCACCCCTCGCGTGTTCGAATTCTAGTTCGATGTTGTGGGTGGGGAGAGGCGGTGGGTGCCATGGTGGCAGGAACTGCAATGAGAGGGCCGAGCGTGATGCATGTGCGCTGCCCCGACCGGCTGCCCGAGGACCGCTACCGGGAGGTCCTCGAACTGCTCGCGGACCTCTCACCAGTCGTCCAGGCACTGCCGCCGTCCGCGGCGCTGGTGGAACTGAAGGGCGCGCTGCGCTGCCCCAATCCCTGCCGCCCTTCACCCGGGAGCGCTAGGTGCCCTACGCGTCGTAGGGCGGCTCGCCGCTCCGCTCCCGCAGTGACCGGCACGCGGGCGCCCCTGAACACTGCCGGTATCCAGCAGTGTGGGCGAAGGACGGGGCGGGGCAGCATGGTCCGGGGGGAACGCGGCGCCCGGGTTCGGTCCCGGGCCTCGGCAGTTCGCCGTGCCCGGGCGCGGCGGCACCGGAGAGGGCCTGGCGCAACGATGCATGTCGGGCGGGCCCGCTGCTCCCCTCACCCGCCTGCTCGTCCACCCGCCTGCCCGTCCGTACGAGCGCTCGGCACGCGACCGGGCGAAAGGAGCCGTGATGGTCCACCTCCTGCTGCCCGCCCTGGCCGCCGTCCTGGTGATCGCGGCCGCGACGGCCGTTCTGGTCCGCAGGGACCGCAGGCGCATGGACCCCGGCGCGGACACCCTGCGGATCGAGGTGACCGCCACCCGCGGCGTCCGCGACGCGCGACGGCGGGCCGCCGCGTACGGGCACCGCTTCCTGCGCGACAGGGACTGACGGCGTCGTCACCGCGAGCGCGACGGCCGTGGGACGGGCCCGGCTCCGCCGTATGGGGCAGCCGCCCGGGAGCGGCGCACATGTGCGGATCAGCGGGCCACCGAGATGGCGAAGGGCGCGAATCCGCTGGACCGGATCACGTGCGGTACGAAGAGGATCGCGGCCTCCGTGGCACGGGCGGTGCGGATTCCGCCCAGATCGGTGATCCACTCCTCGCGCCAGCCGAGGTCGACGAGCAGCTCGCGGACGGTCTGCTTGGCCTGCTGGTTCTCGCCGGAGAGGAAGGCGTCGGGCGCCTGTGCGAGCGTGGCCGGCGCGGTCATCACCGGGTGGAGCATGGTGTTCAGCGTCTTGACGACGTGCGTCTCGGGCAGCGCCTCCTGGAGTTGCTCGCCGAGGCTGGAGCCGTGGTGGAGCAGGTCGGCGGGCAGTCCGTCGGGTCCGTCGACCGTGGCGTTGGAGACGTCGACGAGGACCTTTCCGCGCAGTTCCGCCCGCAGGGCGGCGAACCGGTCCAGCGAGCCGGCACCCGGGGTGGCGTTGATGACGACCTCGGCGGTCCGGGCGGCGTCGGCGGCGGTGCCCGGCGTGCGGTCCGCGACGGTCACCTCATGCCCCGCCCGAGCGAGAGCTGCGGCCAGGCTGCCGCCGACGCGGCCGTTTCCGACAACGGCGATCTTGGTCATGGTGATCCGGTCCTTCCGTGGGAGACAGGTTGTGGTGCGCGGTCAGCGCGAGAGCGTGGCGACGGCGCCGGCGTGGATGCCGGGCGCGGCGGCGAGGAAGCTCTCGCTCCGCGGTGTCCAGGGGCGCCCCTCGGCGTCGGAGATCCGTCCGCCCGCCTCGGTGACGAGCAGCGCCCCGGGCAACAGGTCCGCGCGGGCACCGGCGAACTGCCAGAACGCGTCGATGCGTCCGGCGGCCACGTTCAGCAGGTGCAGGCTCGCGGGTACGGAGGTGCGGACGACGAGCGCGTCGAAGAGCATCGCGGTGATCGAGGAGCCGACGCGTTGCACGACCTTCTCGTCCTCGTCCGGCCGGGCCTGGCTGGTGGCCACGATGCCCAGGACGAGGTCGGCGGTGCGGGAGACGTGCAGCGGCCGGCCGTCGACGTGCGCGCCGGCGCCCGCGAGCGCGGTGTAGGTCTCCCCGGTCAGCGGCAGGTGGACCGCGGTGAGCACCGGCCGGTTCTCGCGCACGAGGGTGGCGGTGACGGCCCACTCCGGCAGGGCGTGCAGGTGGTTGACGTTGCCCTCGGCCGGATCCACGACCCACCATTCGCCGGCCGGCAGCGCCCCGCCGTCCAGCTCGTCCTCCACCCAGCCGGCGTCCGGGCGCAGGTCCGTGAGACGGGGGCGCAGGATGTCGAGGGCGGTGTCGTCGTTGGCGGCGAGGGCGCGCATCAGCTCTTCGCGGGTCCTGTGAGGGACGACGTCCCCGAAGCGCTCGCGCAGCGCCGAACCGGCGGCGCGTACGGCGGTCACGGTCCGGGCGAGCAGGTCGGCGTCGGAAACGGGAACGGCAGGGCTCAGAGGCGTTTCGGACATGGTGGAACTCCCGTGTGAGGAGGGGGGATTGGGCCGGTCGGGACAGGCGGTGCGCGCCGTCCCGCTCTCTGCTTTCGAAGGTATAGAGCCCCACCATTAACTTCAAATGCATGTCAAGCACGTCTAGGATTACTCGCATGCAATTGGATTTGAACCTGCTCGCCGCGCTCGACGCGCTGCTGGAGGAGGGGAGCGTGGCGGGGGCGGCCGCTCGTCTGCATGTCACGGCCCCCGCGATGAGCCGGAGTCTGGGCCGGATCCGGCGCACGACCGGGGACCAGATCCTGGTGCGCACCGGCCGCACGATGACCCCGACGCCGTACGCGATCGCCGTCCGGGAGCAGGTGCATGAGCTGCTGCACCAGGTGCAAGGGGTGCTGGCGCCGAGCCGTGAACTCGACCTGGCAACGTTGGAGCGCACCTTCACACTCCGCTGGCACGACTCCCTGGTCGCTCTGAGCGGCCCCGCACTGCTCGCGGCCGTCCGCGCACAGGCGCCGGGCGTGCGGCTGCGCTTCGTTGCGGAGGCGAGCACCGACACGCCCGAACTGCGGCGCGGCGAGGTCGACCTGGAGGCGAACGCCAACCGTCCGAGCGCGCCGGACGTGCACGCCGAGCACGTGGGCGAGACCCGCCTCGTCGTCGTCATGAGGCAGGGGCACCCCCTCGCCCGTGTCAGGACCCTCACCGCGAAGGGGTACGCGGCAGCCGACCACGTCACCGTTTCGCGACGCGGAAACCTCACCAACGCGCTCGACGACGCTCTCGCGGGGCTCGACCTCGTACGCCGTGTGGTGGCGACCGCCCCCACGGAAGCAGCCGCGTTCGCGTTCGCGCGCGACTCGGATCTCCTGATCAGCGTCCCCGAGGCCACCACGCGCTCCGCGGTCGCCGACCTCGGCCTAATCGCGCTGCCCCTGCCGATCGAACTGCCGTCGGCACCGGTCTATTTGTCGTGGCACCAGCGCTACGAAACCGATCACGCCCACGCCTGGCTGCGCGGGCTGGCACGATCCGCGCTGGCCGTGTGCGGAGAGTCGTAGGCCGCACCCCCTGTGCCTGCCTGTTGGTGGGGGATGTGACTGCTGTGGCAGGTGGACTGGGACTGCCGCACATGCTGTGAGAACGTCGATGAGCCTCACCGGATGGCCGTTGAGGTGGGAATTGGGTGGCGCTGAATTCAAAGCGCACCGACTCTTTGCGGTGCACAGCGTCACCGCCCCCAAGTCCGCTGCCCATGACATCAGTTGGGCCGTCGTCGTTGAAGCCGACGATCATCTCCGGCTCGGCGATGGTCTCGTCCTTGAACTCGACCGAGCGGATGATGTGAGGCATGACGCGGTCCGCGTCCATGGTGCCGCGCTGCTGCGGGCCGGCGAGTCGAGTCGCTGTTGGCCGCGGAGCGGCTGACATAGGCGGGGCCGGTCTGCGAACTGGTTGGCGACAGGTTCCGTGCGCTGGGGTGCCGAACGCTTGGCAACCTGCGTGGGTGACGCGGGGCGGGGCGCCGGCCCAATGCCCCGCCCCGCCCTGGTGGACTCATCTTGCGTGCAGAAAACGGGCTTGTGAGGGATCGCAGCCCTCGGCGCACCTTCTCCGAACTGCTGTCAGATCAGATCGTCGGGGTGTCGTCGACGTTCTCCTCGTGTGGTTCGACGATGAACTTCCAGCCGGCGCTGGGCTCTATGAACCGCACCCGGGTGGGGTAGATGTCCAGGGCGCGGCGGTCGCGGTTCTGGCCGCTCGTGCCCTTGCGCCCGCGGGCCGGCTCTTCGTACAGGTCGACCTTGACGTCCGGCACCGCCACGACTTCCTCGTTCCAGCGCTGAACGATTCCCGCGCCGAATGCTTCCCTTGCAGCGGTGTAGAGCGACTCCAGAGATTCCTTGGTCCCGTTGGGCACGAAGAGAGCGAGGTTCAGGAGGACGCCGGCACTCTGGAGAACCTCGATTTCTTCCCCGGCCTTGTCGGCAACCCAGATCCCGCGCTCTTCTGCATTGCCGGGAAGAACGTGAATTTCCTTACCGAAAATTGTCCTTGCGACGAAGGAACCACCATCGAAGTACTTCCCCGGCTTCGTGAGGAAGGCAGGAGCGAAGCAGTCGAGAGAAAGATCGTCCAGCTCTGCCGAGACGTAGATTTCCTCCTGGAGGCCCAATTCTGAAACTTCTTCGGCTGTAAGACGTCGAGCCGTAACCTTCTCGGTGTTCACGCTATTTCTCCTTCTTTGCATGGTCATGGACAGTCCGCAGATCCACTGCTCGCAGCCTGGCCACGGCTCCACACGTAGGCCCGGGTTGGGGCCGAGGCGAGTGGTGTCGATGGCTGAGCGCGTTGCTTCAGATCGCCGCCCCGCACAAGATCGCAGACGCCGGACCCGGGCGGCAAATCTTCGTGGGAAAGGCGAAGATGACAGCATCGCATCGGGACACTGCGGGCTTCCCGATCCGCCCCTCTGTTCAGGACACCCGCTCGCGTGGACCTGTTGGGCTGTATCGGTTTGTCGGTTTTGATTCTTCGACGTGGATGAGTCGGCACGTGGAGCCTCGATAACGGCCGGTTGGTCTGCGTGAGCAGTCCCGGCGCCGATATCAGGTGACTGTGCTGCCTGGAGTGAATGAGTACGAGACAGGCGGATTGGGCGATACGGTCGCGGCCTGGGAAAAGGGGGCGCTCATCCGGCTTGTGGGTCATGGCCCGGTGGAACGACTTCTTGACGCAAGCGCGGCGGCCCTTGAGTGAACCGGGGAAGCCGTCGGGGTGGTACTTCAGCCGGAGGATCCGCCGACCGACCTCCGTGGTGACCCGCACGTCGATGCCGTCATCGCCGCCGCGCTCGTTGACCACGATCGTCAGCCCGCTGCCGTCGAACATCCGAAGCGGCGCCTCGACATGCCGGTCAAAGCCCGACTGCCCGATGCGGTCCCACTCGATAGTCACGTCACTCACCTCCCTCCAGCATCGTTGCACGGGGGTACGACAACGAGGCGGAACGAGCTGCCGAGGCACAGTGGTTGGGCGTATTGCCCGTGCGGCAGTCGTCGTCGCGCCGCCCGGCCCTCACGCGGGACCGGCCGGATCCATGTGAGCAACGTCCGCAGAACCAAGCCCGCGATCCGCCTCTCACGGTGCCACCCCCCGAACCGTCCTGATGCCAGCGCGTATCTCACTGCGGCACATACAGAGCTCGGGCCAACTGTCTTCGACGGGCAGATAACGATCTTCGACGATCGTGCCCTGGTGTCCTGCTGATTCAGCAACCATCAATGCCTGGTACTCACCGCTCCGGCAAACAGCTCTCATCGACGCGGCCGGCGAGAGAGATGATGGTGTCCCCGGGGCCATACCGAACGAGGCGGCGACGAGAGTGACGTGGTGGTGCCGGCCCTCCCAGGTGCGGCGCGCGCTGCGGGCCGCCGGCCTGCCATGACGTGACTGGGAACGGTGGAGGAGGGCCATGTCGGAGTACCAGCACTACCAGTTCGAGGCCGACACCCCGCTGACCGACGAGCAGCTCGCGCAGATCCGCGCACTGACGACACGCGCGAGCCTGACCCGGCACAGTTTCGTGAACACCTACAGCTGGGGCGACTTCAAGGGCGACCCCCGGCTGCTGGTGGAGACCCACTACGACGCGCATCTCCACTTCGCGAACTGGGGCACCCGGCGGCTGATCCTGCGCTGGCCCGCCACCGTCCTGTCCCTGGACACTGCCCGGACGTACTGCGCCGCCGGCTCGGCGGAGGCTTGGGAGAGCAATGGATACGTCGTTCTCGCCCTGGAGTCCGATCCCGAGGACGACATCGAGGACTTCAACGACCTCTTCGGCACCGACGAGGATGACCTGCACGAGGACGGGGATCGGGACGAGCAGTGGCTGCCCTCCATCGCCCGCGCCCGTCGGCAGGTCGCCGAGGGAGACCTGCGTCTGCTCTACCTCGCGTGGCTGCTGCGCGCACACCACGGCGAACTCGACGACGACGACCTGGAACCCGCCGTGCCACCAGGACTGGCCGACCTGCCCGAGCCCCTGGCCGACCTCGCCACGTTCCTGCGCATCGACGAAGACCTCATCACGGCCGCTGCCGAGCACGCACCCCCGCCGGCCCGCCCCACACTCGCCGACCACCAGGCATGGACCGCCGCCCTCGGCACGCAGCAGAAGGACACCGTCCTCGCCCAGCTCGGCCACGACGGCGATCCTCACCTCCTCTCCGGGCCGCGCCGCCGCTTCCTGGAAAGCCGACCGCCCAGCCGCCCCGCTCTCCGCACCGTTGCCGAACTCTTCGCCGCGGTCCCTGTCCGGAAGCGGCTGCGTATCGCCCGCCAGGACCAACGGGAGGCCGAAGAACGCGAAAGAGCGGTGCGGCAGGCGCTCGAGGCCCAGGACCGGCGGCTTGCCGACCTGCAGCACGATCCAGAGACGGCCTGGCACCGCGTGGGAGAACTCATCTCACAGCGAGGAACCCGCCATTACCCGGAGATCGTCCGCCTCCTGGGAGACCTGGCCGCCCTCGCCGACCGGGACGCCACGACCGGCGCATTCGCGGAGCGCTACGCCCGGTTCATCGCTGCTCACCGGACGAAGAAGGCCCTATTACGCGATTTGAGAGCCGGGGGACCTGCCTGCACCGCCCTCATAGCCCTCACCTCCGCGGCGGACTGAACCCCTGGCACCGACCCGTCCTGCGGCATGGCTACGGTCCCGTCGGCACTCGTCCACCGGTTCGTGAGCAGGAACAGCCTCGCGGGGCGTGGGAGCCGTCAGTCCGCGGGCGGACCTCGAAGGCATCAGGAGGCCGGGCACCTCTCACGTCACCTTGATGACAACCTTGCCCGAGGTGTGACCGTTCTCGACCGCGGCGAGAGCGGCCGGGGCGTCGGAGAGCGGATGGACTGCGGTGATCACCGGTGCGAGGACGCCGTCGAGGGCCAGCCGGGCCGACCGCTCCAGGTTCTCGCGGTCGACGCGACGCTCGACGAAACGCCCACCGAGATCGGACACGGACATATCGCCCACAGCGATGACGTTGCGGGGATGCCGGGCCAGCGGAGCGACCCTCCGTAGTGAGGCGCCTCCGACCATGTCGACGATCCCGTCGAAGCCGTCCGGAGCCAACTCGCGTGCCGCGGCGGCGACGTCCTCGGCGGTGTAGTCGATGAACCGCACCCCGACGGCCTCGGCGTGCTTGCGTTTGGCAGTACTCCCGGTGCCGATCACACGCAGCCCGTGTCCGACAGACAGCTGGGCTACGGCGAGGCCCACCCCGCCTCCGACTCCGTTGACCAGAACCGTGGCACCGGTCGGGAGGCCGAGCTGGTCGAGCACGTCGATCGCGGTCGTCCCGGCCACTGGCAGCGTTGCCGCCACGGTCGCGGACAGACCCTCCGGGATGCGTGCGGTGTTCGGCGCGGACAGCACCGTCATCTCGGCGTACGTGCCGCCACCGGTGAGTGCGAAGCCGAAGACCGCGTCGCCCACCTCGAGTCCGTTGACGTCCTCGCCCCGGGCGAGAACGGTTCCGGCTGCCTCCATGCCCAGGACACGGGGAAACGGACGCCCGCCGTCGAGCCCGTCGACCAGACCTGAGCGCAGAAGGTGGTCGAGGGGATTCACGCCGGCGACGTCGACCCGGATCAGCACCTCACCGCGACCGGGTTCGGGATCGGGACGGTCGAAGAACTCCTGCACCTCGGGCCCGCCATGCCTGCTGAAACCCCATGCCTGCCCCATTTTCCGCTGCCTCCCGTACAACCGACCCGGTGATTCCGGGCGTTGTCGCCATCCTCACCTCTGACATTGATGTCAGGGGCAACCGGCTGAGATGCAGATCACAGCATCAGGTCGACTCCACCGTCGGTTCCGGGGCCATGGACAGCTCCGCCCGGTGCCGGCTGTTGGCCCCAATCAGCACGTCGAGTGCGTCCCGGGTCTCGATCAGGTGCGCGATGTCGGCGTCGATCCGGTCGCGCTCGCGCATCATCGCCGTGAACGTCTCCTCGGCGACGCCCAGGTCACCCGGGATGTCCACGCACGGCAGCACAGTCGCGATCACCCGGCTGGTCATCCCCGCGTCGAACAACTGCCGGATGAGCGACACGCGCTGGACCGCAGTCTCGGAATAGTGGCGCTGCCCCGCCTCGGAGCGAGAGCTGGTCAGCAGGCCCTGATCTTCGTAGTAGCGCAGTGAGCGCGGACTCACGCCCGTGCGCTGCGCCAGTTCGCCTATCCGCATCCTTGAAGCGTACGTCCGCCGACGAGTCCTGCGGACGGCGTCGCGCCGCCGGGCGGGCCGCCCTATGGCGCTTGCGTGCGGTTACGTGTCGGCGGTTTCGTCGTGGGGGTTCGGCGAGGCGCTGAGCGAGATCGTCCAGCCACTGCTGGGCCCACCGGCGCAGGTGTGTGATGGGGACCGTGCCCATGCCATGGGCCCCGAACTCGGCGTCACTGAGCTTCTTCAGCATTGCAGCTCCAGGGTGAGGACGGCCTTGGCGATTGACGTCATGCGGTTGGGGCTGCAGCGGGACCTGCGGAAGATCCGCCAGGACTTCAGGCGGGCGACCTGGAGGACGATGAGACTGCCGCTGGCGCGAGGAGATCCGGCCGGGTCAAAGTTCAGAGCAGCTTCTCGCCGATCCTGCCGTTCGGGTACAGGGCAGCAGCACGTGCAGCCAGTTGATCAGCCCTTAAGTGACCCAGGCCAGGCGGCCCGGCGGGACCACGGCGCGCGCCAGCAGCTGATCGTGACCCTGACATCTGTCAGGGTCGCAACGTCCCGGGTCCGCCCTACAGTTCGAGGCGCCTGCTGGGCGTCCCCTGCGCCGCTCCGGCGGCTGAAGCGGGGGCCGTTAGCGCTTCGGTCAGGTCACAGCACGGGCGCCACGGCACAGCGCCCCTCTTCGGAAGCCATCAGCACCTGGACCCAGGGAGAAACACATGCACAGCCTCAGACGGATCTTCAGCGTAGGAGCAGCCGCGATCATGTTGGCGGCAGGCGTGGTGGCCGGATCCGCCGGCGCGGCTCAGGCAGCACGGTCGGACTGCGAGGGAGGTGTGAATGGCTTCACCGACATCCCGGACAGTCTCAGTGGCCAGGGTGTGGGGGGTGCGGGTGCGATGGTGATTGACTTTCCCCACGCTGTCGCCTCGTACTCGATGCAGGCCGGCAACGTCGGAGGCCGACAGGCCGCGTGGGGCGTCCTGACCACCGGATCGGGCAGCAACTGGGGCTCCGGGGTCCTGGCACAGGTCTGGATGGACGTCAGCAACGACAACAGGCAGACCTGGATCCAGTGCGGTTCTTTCGACACGATGACGGGCGGCAAGAGGATGACGACGCCGGCCTACCCGACCAGCAGCTCGTCGAGCCGGGCCTTCCGCGTCTGCGCGCGGCTGCTGAGCCAGGGCAGCAACAGCGGCATCCAGTGCACCTCTTGGTGGTAGACCACCCACCTCTCTGCTCCGCGTCAACAGTGCGCCGGCACCCATCGCCGGCAAACCGGAGCAGGTCCAGGCCCAAGGACCACTGAGCTTCATCGATGTGGCCACCGATCCGGTGACGGTCCGTGAAGCGCAACGAGCGAAGCCCCCGGGCTGTTGATCGAGATGTCTGACGTCTCAATCACGCTGCTCGGGGTTACACCGACCTGGGCAGGCTGACCCGTTCGCTGAACGTTCCCGGTGGTGTACGACCGGCGGGCACGTGGTTCGGCACCTGGAGCTCCGGTGTCAACGTCCGCCCCGAGCCCGACACCACCCGCGACCCGTTCCTCCAGCTCCCCGCCGGGGTCGAGGTGCTGGTCGGCTGCCAGACGCGAGGGGAGACCGTCTCGGTCCCGCCCTACACCAACGAGTGGTGGGCCTACCTGCCTCAGTACGGGGGCTATGTCAGCAGCATCTACATAAGCAGTCCGGACAACCAACTGCCCGGCGTCGCGCAGTGCTGAGCAGTGCATCACGGTGCTGCGAAGGGCCTGCGGGAAGAGCCGGGCAGGCACCCGGCACCTTTCGGTCGAACTCGAAAACCAGTGAGAAAAGGACAGTGGATGACCAGGACCAGGAAGTATCTCTCCCTCTGGATGGCAGCCCTCGCCCTGACGGCGGGCGGTGTGATCGCCGCCCCTTCGGCCAGTGCCGCTGCCAGCGCCGAGTGCGGAGTTCGGGCGAGCGACGGCCGGCTGTGGTGCGGGAACGGAGCCCCCGCCATTCTGCGCTCGGGCGCCTATCACGAAGCGAACATAACGGGGCAGCTCTATTCCACCTTCAGCTGGTTCGACTGCTGGACCTATGGTGGACTGCACGGCGGCGGCAACACCACCTGGTACCACACCAAGGGTGACTGGACCGCTCCTGGCTACGACGGGTGGGGCTACGTCCCGGCGGACTGGGTCAACACACCGTCCTCCTTCGACGCCGATCCGAGCGCGCGCGGTCTGCGGCACTGCTGAGCGCAGCACTGCCGAGCTCGCCGGACCACCTCCTTGATGTCGTCGGTCTGGTCCACGAGACCGGCGGCATCGTCGTCGTGGCGCCCCATGTCGGCGACCCATTCCCTCCCGTTAACGGTGCCTGACGGATCAGTTCCGGGTCACTCGGGGATGATCTGTCCATGCGGTATGAGGCAGAGCGCCCTTTGGGTGCAGAGCAAGATCTAGTCACAGGTGGTAGCACCCTGCCCGAGGCTACAACCACTGAGCTTCTTCGATGCGGCCACCGATCGGTGACGGCCCGTGCAGCGCAACGAGCGAGGCCCCCGGGCTGTTGATCGAGATGTCTGACGTCTCAATCACGTTGCTCGGGGGCCTCGTTGGTCGTCCATCCTGCCGCACTTGACCTGCCGCATGCACTCGTGGAGTGGGTCACCACGTTGATCGTCACCCGTGAGGGCGACCGGCGCTGCAAGCTCCGTCCGTCCCAGCGAGCGATGGTGGCACTGGTGTACCTGCGCGAGCACATCACTCTGGCGAAGATCGCTGCCGGGTTCGGGATCAGCGAGTCCACCGTGCATGCCTACACCAGTGCAGTCGTCGACCTGCTCGCCGCCCGTGCACCGGGTCTGCTGAAGACGCTGCGCGAGCATGATCCCGACTTCGTCCTGCTCGACGGCACTCTCGCCGAGTGCGATCGGGTCGGCGACGGCCGGGCCGACTACTCCCACAAGCACCGGCGTCACGGCGTGAACGTGCAGGTCGTCAGCGATCCCAGCGGCCGGCTGTTGTGGCTCTCGCCCGCCCTGCCGGGCCGCGCCCATGACCTGACCGCTGCCCGCGCCCACCGGATCATCCGGATCTGCGAGCGCCAGGGCGTTCCGATCGTGGCCGATCTCGCCTACCAGGGCGCCGGTCCGTGGCTGACCACGGGCATCAAACGCAGGCCCCTGAAGAAACTGACTCCCACCGAGAAGACTCGCAACCGTGCCCTGGCCGCGGCGCGCGCACCCGTCGAACGCGGAGTCGCCCGCCTGAAGTCCTGGCGGATCTTCCGCAGGTCCCGATGCAGTCCCAACCGCATGACGTCAATCGCCAAGGCCGTCCTCACACTGGAGTTGCGACGCTGAAGAAGCTCACTGATCCACTCCAGGCTCTCCAGCCGGTCGTGGAGTTCGCGAAGGTCGAATTCGTCGGGGCGCCGGGCGGCGAGAGCGTCGGCGAGCAACCGCCGATGATGCTCGGGCAGGCCGTGCAGACTCACGCGTCCGCCACACGCCGCAGTCGGGGGAAACGCTGCTCCCACACGGTGCGGACCCCGCGGCCGAGCATTTCGCGCAGCACGGGCCACCGGCTCACCAGCAGGTTGGCGTCAAGGTAGTGGGTGTAATCCGCGTGTCGGCCGTTGAGCAGCACGATCCGGTACATCCCCAGCAGCAGCTTCTCGTCCCCCAGGTCGAATGTCCGCAGCCCCGACCACGCCAGGTGCAGCGGCAACGTCACCGCACCGTGTACCGGTCCGGCGAGCTCCGCAAGATCACGGGGAAGCTGGTCCGCGGCCGGAGCCCAGCGCGAGGACGCCACTGGGCTCGGTGCTCCCTCGGCCATGACTCCCACCTCCTGCGTCCGGACCGGCATGATCGGGCATCCCCAAGCCTCGTCTCTCGCAACGGGGCGGGCAGCCGACGGACAACAGCGGCATTCTTGCGGACCCGTATGCGCTGCGGAGAGCAGCACAGCCCGCCTCGGTTCCCTCCCTCCCCATCGGCTCACCTCCGCTCGCGCGGGAGACGGCGGGCTCGCTGGCCACGTGCCGTCGTGCTTCGGTTTACCCCGGCTCGCGTGGAGAGCAGCGCATGCTGGCCGAGCGCATCTATGCCATCGGGGGCACGCACTGCCGGATCCGGTGTCGGGCGGACGTACTCGCTGGCAGGCCCCGCAAGTGCTTTCGCCGCCGTAATGGCGACCGTCATTGTCCTGCTTCTCATCGGCGTCCCGCCGGAGTCCTTGGCGATCGTTGCCCTCGCCATGGGCGGGTTGTTCGGCGCCTGGCTCGGTACAGGACACATGCAGGGACGGGAGGAGGAGCGGTAGGCGCCATAGCGGCGGCGCCTCCTTCGCCCGTCGCCGGCAAGCCGCCAGGCAAGAGGAGCATTGCTGTACAGAACGAGAGGCTGCGGAGCGAGACGCGGCGACATCCGTTTCTCCAGCGCACTCGACAACGACATCGCGGTCGCTGAACCTGCCGACCAGGTGCTGGTCTACGATCGCGCGGTCGTAAGGACAGGTTCCACGGCGTCCCGAACGACCTGGTGGGTTCGGCGGTGATCCAGGTGGCCTGTGAGCTGGCCGAGTGCGTCGTGTGTGACGACGATGTCGGGGCGGAACTGCTGGATGTGCGCCACGATCTGCGCGACAGCGTCGTCCAGGTTCACCTCGCACCAACGGGCCTGCCGGGCGCTGCGGACGGGTTGCGGGCGTCGCGGTATCCGAGGAGGCGCGGTTCGCCCGCGCCCAGGATCGCCAGACCTGCGGCGAGCTCGGCGGCTCGCGTGGTGTCGTGGGCCCAGGTCGTGGTGACGATGGCCGTGCGGGCGCCGGAGGCGGCCTGCTGGGCGAGTACGCCGCCGGCGAGCGGGAGGGCCGGACCCGGCTGTGGAAGCAGATGTCGCCAAGGGGAAGCCTCGTTCCTTGCCGTGACCGGATTGACGCTACGGACTTGGGCGGGTGCGCGACACAGGGGACAACTGGCCGGTACGTGGGTATCGCTTCTGGCATGACAGCGCATGCCGAGCATGCCCAGCTGACCGTTCTCGTCGTCGGGATGGGCGAACACCCCGAGCAATGAAGGGGATGCTTGCCTCAGCCGTGAGAGCTACCACCCGAACAAGGCCGGCACGGGTGCCTACGCCCAGGCGTTTACGAGTGTCGGCCCCACCGCCGCCGTCCAACCAAAGGATCAGTGACCAGGAGTATGTCCGATCGTGGCACGGTGGCGCGGCAGGTCCGCGTCACCGTGCCGTCCCCAGGGTGCCTCGTCGCCGTCATGGCGCCGATCCTCGTGGCTCTGCTCGTGGCCTCGGTCCTCATGGTCATGAGCCACCGCCAGGAGAGTGCGAACGTCCGCAACGAGGAGGAGGCTCTTGCGAGGACGGTTACCCAGGCCCGGTCGTACGGGCGTGACGTACTGGCGCAGATCTCTGACGACTATCCCGGCCAGGAGGCTGTGCGGGGCGTCGCCGAACGGCACGACGGCAGGCTCGTCTCCTACGCGCGGTCGGGCGATTCACTGACCACCACAGTGCGCTTCTTCGCAGAGTTCGAGGACACCAGCATGTACGGGGTGCACCACTCCCGGGCCCATCGCTGCTACTCCTTCACGTTTCAGCGGGACGCCGAGGGCGGACCGCGGGAGAAGACGACTCAACTGGAGAAGTGCGATGCCGCCCTCGAAGGGCAGCTCCCCCTGCGGTGAGTTCGTGCGGCACTTCCACGCGATCACCCCGCCTACGCGCCGACGACCACACCACCGTCCACCCCGTCTCGGCGTTCGTTCCGGACTTCTTCCCGTTCGGTTCCGCACCACCGCGAGTGCCGCCTCCAACACGGACCGGACTGTCTTGCCTGCCGAGGGCATCGAATGCCGCGCGCCGCTGTCACAGGCCTGCGTGGCGAAGCGGAAACCGTGCTGACTGCCGGCCCCGAGCGGCCCGCCCGCTGCGGCCGGGCCCTGCCGGCGGAGAGTCTTCGTCTGGCTGAGCGGTTGCCCTCAATTCTTCACTCACCCGGCCGCCCCGGCGTCTCACGACGACTCGACCGCTGATCCGCAGACGTGACGCTCCAGAGTGAGCCCGCTGCCGATCGGCGAGACGGCGGGATGTTCGAGTAACTCCAGCGTCGTGCCGGACACAAACAGGGTGTGGTCAGCGTGCAGGGAGGGCGGGCGTGAGCAGACCGATGGACAACTCACAAGGATTTGAGGATGTCTACCGGCGCACTTACCTGCCCGTCCTGCGGTTCTTGCGTAGGCGCCTGCCGTCGACCGCGGCCGAGGACGCGGCGGCGGAGGTGTTCTTGGTCGCGTGGCGGAACCGCCACGAACTGCGTGGCAAGGAATTGCCCTGGCTGTACGGAATTGCCCGACGCGTCGCGGCCAACACCGTCCGGTCGAGTGATCGCGCCGGTCGTCTGGACAGTATTCGGGCCCACCACGATGGCGGAACCGCACCCGCAGCGGAGGACGCGGTCCTGTACCGACTGGGAGCCCAAGGCGTGTTGGACCGGCTTCCGGCACAGGAGCAGGAAGTGCTGCTCCTGGTGGCCTGGGACGGGCTCTCCGTGCGTGACGCAGCCCGGGTCCTGGGCTGCAGCGCCGGGGCTTTCCGGGTCCGCATGCACCGCGCGCGCCGCATGCTCGAAGCGGCGGTGGCCGCAGACGAGATGCAGATATCCGAGGTAGGTCTGCCAGTGGACGGGAGGACACGGTGAAAGGAGGCGTCAAGCGCGTGAGGGAGTTGATGCCGCCAGATCCGCAAGCGGGTTTCGGGCGGGACGGGACACTCCCGGACCGTGCCGAGCGGGAACTGACGGCACTGCTGGGTACCGCGGAGTCGACAACTCCGCGCGTGCGAGCGGGAATGTCCCGTCGACGGGTTCTGTTGGCCGGCGGAGTGGTGGCATCGGTCACTGCGTTGGCTGCGTCCGGCGAGCTGGGGAGGCTGTCGGGATCCGATGGTGGCGAGGCGCAGGCCAGGGCCACGCCTCCTGTCCTGGCCCTTGATCCGATCGGTGGAAGGTCGTCGGAGGAGGTACTGACCCAATTGGCAGACAAAGTTAGGCAGTTGGCTCCGGAATCAGTGCAAGGCCCGTACCTCTACAGCAAGAGCTGGGGATGGGCACTCAACTCGGCCGGCGACGTTCCGGGCGGCGTCGCCAATGCTGCCGTACCGACGGTGACGGAGCAGTGGATCAGAGCATCCGATGGCGCGGGCCGCGAACGTCAGATGCACGGCAGGCCGTACTTCCCCGACCCGGATCAGGAACGGGATGCCCGTAAAGCAGGACTGATCGACGGCAAGGGCATCCGCGACAAGACCTACGGTTCGGGCCACTTCGCGCCGGACCCAGAGTGGCAGGCACTCCTTCCTTTCTCGACCGAGCCTGATCGACTGCTCGTACAGCTGAAGCAGGTCAACTGGGAGGGCGGGCGCGTGATCTGGGGTGTCTCCGCCATGCTGGACGCCACGCGGAGAGCCTCGCGCGGCGTCGTCGCGCCCCAACTGCGCGCCGCAGCGCTCGTCGTCCTGGCCAAGCGAACCGATGTGAGGGTCTCGAGGACAACCACATGGCTGGGACACCAGGTCCTTGCGATCACCCAGGAAACCAGGCACAGAGCCGCTACGTTCCGGGACTCGTTGCTCATCGATCCGACGACTGGGGACCGGGTCGGTAGCGAGGAAGCATTGCTCGGTGATCCCCTGGCCCTGAGGATCGCGGTTCCCGGAACGCTCTCCGTGAATGAGATTCTGTCGCGCGGAACGGTACAGGACACGAAAGCAAGAGTCTGACATGGCAGCGATCCCGCTGCGGCACACCACGTCATCGAGCACTAGGCGCGTCCAACGGCCTCGCGCAGGCGTGGGGTGGCGGGCTGGCCTCGGTCGACGGCATGCGGTCCGTCGTCCCTGTGCCGTCGGTCCACTCCTGCCTGAACCCCCACTATTTCGGGCGTCGGGGCGGCGCCACCTGGTTGCACATGCCTGTTTGGGCAATGCTGCTGCAGCGAGCCGTTGGCCGTGGACACTTCGCGGCCCAGCGAGCTCCACGAGCAAGCAGAGCCGTTGTGGAGCCGAGCGGTCGCCTGAACATGTGCAGAATTTCCCCGATATGCCAAGTGGGCGCATTGGACCGCTTAAGGAAATTTTCGGATGAAAGCGACTCATTAATACTCTCTCCACCTGAGATACGGGTAAAGCCGTTGATCAAATCGTTACCGTCGAAGGGTCTGCCGCAGCCCCCTTCGCCGTAAGATCATCTTTTGTTCGCGCGGTATTCGTGCGGCGGCGACTTTCACGTTGGGTCTATGTGCCTGAAACGAGGGGCGGAGCATGGTCCGAGATCCCGACCGGCACGGGGGGCCACTGCTTCACTTCATGGATGTCGGCGGCATGGAGCGCGGCGCTGGACCAACGGCCCACGTAGGCAAGGTCTACGGCGACACGACAAAGGCCGACTAGGGGCGGACATCAGCCAAAGGAGGCGATCCGTCGGGGCGCCTCCTTGTTGGCTGCCCCGACTTCTTTGGACCTTCGGCGATCAGTGGGTGCCTTCATATGAAATTTACTACAGCCCTGCGGTCGGGCAGCGCCCTCCGGGCGGCTCCGGTCGCGCTACTCTTGATACTTTTCTACTATTTCATAGATGAAACTCGCCCGCCGTCAAGTTTCGACGAATTTTCTCCCGCCATCGTTGCTTATCCGCTGATGACGCTCTACCCGCTGGCGTACGCGATTACTGCCGGTTTGGCGATCTGGGAAAGTGGCCGTCTGCGGCAAGCCGGAGTTTGGGATCTAGCCCCAGGACGCTCACGTTACCGTGTGGCACTGAACGCGTTGATTCCCGTAATCGGTGCCGGCTGGCTAGTGATTGTGACGCCATCAATTCTCTCCTTGCTCCGGGCCGGCGTAATTCCCAGCCTGGACAGCATGCGCCTGCCTGTCATGGCTTTGCTCGTATGCCTGGCCTACGCGGTCATCGGTTTTGCTATCGGCTTGAAAATGAAACCGGTCATCGCAGCCCCCATCGCGGCGGTAGCCGTATGGATTGTGATCGCATTTACGAGATCAGTCCAGCCGTACTGGATTAGGCATGTGTCTGGACTCTTCAGCGACCTGGTCTTCGGTGAGGTTCCGAGCCTGTTGGCCTTGACGCCTCCGCTCCTGCTCGCAGGTGGCATCTCCTTGGGCCTTGTTGTTCTCTGGCTGCCCATTACGCGCACTTTCATTCGAGGCGCAGTGGCTCTCCTTACCGTGGTTGGCGGTGCTGGCGGCGCCTACGCCATTTCGCACGAATGGCCCCATGACCCACCGCTACTGGTAGGCCGGGTGGAGATGCGCTGCGTTGGTGAAGCGCCACGCGTCTGCATGCCTGAAGCAACGGCGAGCGGAGCGGTTTCGGTCCAACGAGATGCTTCCGCAGTTCTCGCGTCTTTCAGATCGCGGGGCGTCGCGCCTCTGCCTTCTGTTATTACCGATAGTTACGCAGAGGGGCGATTCCCGCTTCCCTCCACCAAGCAGACCTGGCATCTCAACCTCACCGCGACCTCCAGGAGCGGCGGAGTGCGCTTTCAAGTAGCCACTGCCACGGCGCGATTCCCCTGCGCAAATGTTGACCTTTTGCGCGGGCATGCTGCCTGGTACTGGGCTGCATCGGTGGCTGGAGAACGCAAAGCCTATGAGGCCCGCATCAGGCAAGAAGAAGAAACAGTCGAAACTCGTCGCATCGAGCGTCAGGTTCGTGTAATTGTCGGTGACGTGCTCAAGAAGCCGAACCGCCAGCAGGCGGAATGGTTCAGCGAAACAATAGGCGCGGCGTGCGGTAAGGAAACCTGATGTGGTGGCTCAAAGCGCGCCGAGGCCCCGTGATGCTTCCAATCGCCTGGGTGATCTATGCTGGGCTGCTTCTAGCCGTGCAAGACAGCGTCGTTATTCTTCCGTCCGTCATCGGCGCGGCTGACGTAGTCCTCTCCCTGTTTGTGCCTGTTCCGGTACTGGCACTTCTCATGTACTGCC
Source organism: Streptomyces fructofermentans (assembly GCF_014651055.1). Taxonomy (GTDB): domain Bacteria; phylum Actinomycetota; class Actinomycetes; order Streptomycetales; family Streptomycetaceae; genus Streptomyces; species Streptomyces fructofermentans. Next base: position 100,915 of record NZ_BMWD01000024.1, on the reverse strand, counting down.
TCGAATCAAGACTTCGCTTCGCCGAGATATCCGGAGTCCGGAACGTGGGCGCGCGCGATGCCGCATTGTCGGCGACAGCAGCAGTTGGAGCTCTCGTCCTGAGCGCCGCCATTGGGATGCTCGTCCATTTCCCTGATGCTGTGGCCGTAGGCCGCAACACCTTCTTTCTCGTGGGCGTCATGCTGTGTGCGCGCCCATTTTGCAAAGACTATGCCGTAATGATTCCCGTCACGTGGCTGCTTTCCATTGTTTTCCTGGGGTTCAAGAAAAATCGCGAGCCGCAAGCATGGGCGATAAATCTCCAGTCGACCGAAAGTTGGGTGAGTGCAACGATTTCCCTGCTCGCTTTTCTTGCCGGGTTGCTCGTACAGCTGCGCACTTCAAGGAGTATTTCGTGACACTTCGAATCACTTCCTGTACCTACGCGTACCGGCGCCGACGGCCCCCCGTGATTGCGGATTTGACCTACGAGTTGGCAGGCGGGTTGTCCATTCTGTTGGGCCCCAATGGTGCAGGAAAATCTACACTGCTCAAGCTTGCCGCGTCCGTGCTCCACCCGAAATCCGGCAGTGTCACGCTTGATTCCCTCGGCTCTCGTACACGTGAGTTCCGGAAGGCTGTGGCATGGATGCCACAAGAGATAGCCAGCCTTCCCTCACTCACCGTGCGGGAGTGGGTGGCATACGTAGGCTGGTTGAAAGGACTCAGCAAGGCAGAAGCCTGGCAGAATGCGCAAAGTTCCCTGGCGCGCGTTGAACTTTCAGATCGACTTGACATGAAGACTTCTTCGCTGTCCGGTGGCCAAATGCGACGCGTAGGATTGGCCGGGGCTCTTGTGCACAGCGCGCGCATACTTCTGTTGGATGAACCCACCGCAGGTCTGGACCCGCACCAACGTCGGGTCTTCCGTGACATTGTCGGGAATCTTGGTGCGGATGGAGTGAGGATTCTTCTCTCCACTCACGACGTCGCTGACCTGGCAGAAGAGGCCGATCACGTCACCGTCCTGAATGACGGGTCCATGATTCACGATGGTCCGACACGCTCCTTCCTGTCACACGCTCCGACAGGATTCGACGCAGCCAGGGCTCCTGAAGCCGCATATTCGGCGTTGTTGGCGCACCACGGGGCGGACTTCTAGAACTCGCACGAACCCTGAACGCGTGGTGTCGTCACGACAGTTTGGGCGGGCTGGCGCAGGCCGGCAGCCGTCGAGGGCATCGTGTCGGTACTGGAGCGGGCGTAAGTCGCATCGGACGGCGGTGATCAGCCCTCCGGGTCGGCGACGGCGCGGTTGGCTGCGGTGATGCGTCGCAACACCGACCAGATGCCCCTCGAACCGATTGAAATCGGGTGCAGGGAGCTCGTAACGGGATCATGAGGGGGCCTTCATGAGGTGCCTCCAGCACATCAGTCCGCAGGACAATGAGAGGGAGGCGTCGGGGAGTTCGAGGCGTCGTCCCCATCGGGCGGCGAGGTGTCTGAACTGGTGGAGCCGGGCGAGGTCCTGTGCACGACGAGCAGAACTTGCCCGGCCCTTTGATGTTCGGGGCGCCAGCGCCATATCGGTACCCAGACGGGCATTGCGTTCCGCGGTCGGGAAGTCCGCAGGACGAAGGTCTTTCCCCGCCTCCAAAGCGGCACCGGCGTCTCCCAATGCCCAGTGCACACCGACGGCTTACAAGTCGACGGCGGCGGGAGTGATGGGGAACAGTCGCCCTGTGGGCGGGTGCGCCGGCAACCTGACGGCGGCACGGCAAGACTCCTCGGTCATTCCAGAGCATCTGCGCGCCGGCCTCCGCGTGGCGGTGTGGGCGAGGGTACAGTGCATCTAGTCCTCCAGCCGTAGATCGTGATCTTCACGCCTGGGCGGCTTGTTGTCGGTAGTGGCTGGCCTGCGATCGGGCTTGGTGGCGACGTCGCCAATTGGACCAGCCGAGCCGGTGGTCGACGTCGTGGACGGGTCGGACGACGAGCGTGATGAACAGGCGCTGGACCTCGTTGCAGGTGAGCGGTATGAGGTCTTCGGGTGCGGGGCGGCGGGCGTGTTCGTCGGCTCGGGCGACAGCGAGGAACGCGTGCGCGAGCATGGCCAGGGTGACCCATCGGGACCAGGACGCATGGCGGCGGACCTGATGCTCGTCCAAAGCGGCCAGGCCCTTTCCGGCCTGAAAGAACTCCTCTACTCGCCATCTTGATCCAGCGACCCGCACCAGCTCGGTCAGCGGCATCGGCTCTGGCGAGTAGCAGCGGTAGTAAGCGAGTTCGCCGGTGCTGCGGTTGCGGCGGATCAGCAGCTGGCGATTGCCGGGGCGGCGGTCGGCGAGGTCGATAACGGCCCAGTAGTAGAAGCGGTGCCCCTTGGCTCCGGCCCCGGCGGACAGCTTCTGCCACGCCCGCCTGGGCACCTTCTTGGCCAAAGTGTCCGCGCGGAATTTCCCGGCCTTGGTGACGGCCTCTTGCGAGCAGGCCACGGCGAGAACGTAGCCGGTGCCGCGTTCCTCCAGCACCATCCGCAGCTTGGGGTTGCCGCCATAAACCTCGTCGCCCGCGACCCATGCAGCACGGTGGCCGGCGTCCAGGAACCGGGCGACCGGGCGGCCAGTTCCGGTTTGGTGGCAAAGGAGGCCTTCTCGACCAGGCCGGCAGCGAGGCAGCGGTCAGGGTCGGCAGTCCAAGAGCGCGGCACGTACAGTTCCCGGTCCACTGCGGCGTGCCCTCGCTGACCTGCGTAGACCAGGTAGACAGCGACTTGGGCATTCTCGATCCTGCCCGCAGTTCCGGTGTATTGGCGCTGGACGCCGACCGTGTCGGTGCCCTTCTTCACGTCACCGGTCTCGTCGACCACCAGCACCGCCTGGTCGTCGCGCAGGTGCTCCACCACGTAGCCGCGCACGTCGTCGCGGACGGCGTCGGCGTCCCACTTGGCCCGCCCGAGCAGGTGCTGCATCCCTTCCGGGGTAGTGTCCCCGGCCCATTCGGCGATCGTCCGGCAGTTCTTGCGCGGCAGGTCCGAAAGGAGCCCGAACACCAGCCGCCGCATCCGACGCCGGGGTTCGAGCCTCTTGAACCTGCCCGCGACTTGACTCATCAGGCCCTCGAAGGACTCCTGCCAGCGAGCAGGGTCTACGCTGACGTCCGAGTCCGCCGCTTGATCATTGAGCGTTTTCAGAGTGGTCACCGATGGGTGACGGTGGCGAGGACGAAACGCACGAGGCACCCGTGCCGTTGAGGGAGGTGTTCGAAGTCTCAACTCATCAGCGCAGGTGCCTCGTTGGTTCCCTATCCTGCCGCACTCGACCTGCCGCATGCCGTGGTCGAGTGGGTCACGATGCTCATCGTCACCCGCGAGGGTGACCGCCGCTGCAAGCTGCCGCCGCACCAGCGTGCCCTGGTCGGTCTGGTGTACCTGCGCCGCCACGACACCCTCACGCAGCTCTCGGCCGGGTTCGGGATCTCCGTCGGGACCGCGCACACTTACGTCAGTGCCGTCATCGATCTTCTCGCCGCCCGCGCACCAGGTCTGCTGAAGGTGCTGCGGGAGACAGATCCCGACTTCGCCCTGCTCGACGGGACCCTGGTCGAGTGCGACCGCGTCGGCGACGGCCAGACGGACTACTCCGCCAAGTACAAGCGCCACGGAGTGAACGTGCAGGTCGTGACCGATCCGACGGGCCGGCTCCTGTGGCTCTCGCCCGCACTGCCGGGCCGCACCCACGATCTGACCGCCGCCCGCACCCACCAGATCATCAGGATCTGCGAGCGCCAGGGCGTCCCACTCGTGGCCGACCTTGCCTACCTGGGCGCTGGCCCCTGGCTGACCACAGCCGTCAAACGACGACCCCATCAAGAACTCACCGAGACCCAGAAGACCGTCAACCGCGCGATCGCCCGGACACGAGTCCCGGTCGAGCGAGGCGTCGCCCGGCTGAAGACCTGGCGGATCTTCCGTCACGCCCGCTGCAGCCCGAATCGAATGACGTCAATCGCCAAGGCCATCCTCACCCTGGAGCGGCACCGCTGAAAAGGCTCATTTGTCGAGTCGGGCAGGATGTGAGTTGTTGTGGCTGCGGACGAGAAGGCTCAGGCCAAGCGCGAGCAGGCCAAGGGCAAGATGAAGAGGATCGCCGGCGACGCGGTCGGGAACGAGTCCCTGAAGGCCGAGGGCCACGCCGAGGAGTCCAAGGGCGACCTGCGCACGGCCAAGGAGAAGGCCAAGGACGCGTTCAAGCCCAAGTAAGCCTGTTCGACCGGTCCCGGCAGCCGCCCTTCGCGCGCTGCCGGGACCGCCGCTGTCCGGGCGGGGCGGGTCGCAACCGGCCATCGCGTCCTCAATGGCGGATTGCACCCTTCCCGCACGGCACGGCACGGCACGGCCTCGGAGCGTCGCGCTGACGCGTCCGACGGCTACGACAACCCCGGGGACTTCGTACGGCTCCCGGGACGGACCGCGTCGACACGGACGGCTGTCCTTGACGAGGTCGTGAGGAAGCGCGGACGGTCCATCGCCCGAGTCACGCACCCGGTTCAGTGCGGCGGCGGTTGCGGGTCCAGGGCATTGCCGACGGTGCATCCGCCCTCTCCGGGCATGCGCTGGACCCGGGACGGCACCCACACCTCCGTGGCGCCGGGGGCCACGCGGGCAAGCAGGCAGTCCTGCGCGTCGAAGCCGTTGCCTCCGACCAACAGCAGAACGCCGACCCGGCCGTCCTCGGCCCTCACCTCGGTACGGATCTCCGCGCCCAGGTCCAGGGCGGCGAGCGTACGGCGAACCTCGGCCTCGTCCACGCGGCCGTCCTCCGGTACGCGGGGGAGCTTCGCGCGAAGTTGCTCGTACGGGAGTCGGGGCGGCTCGGGCAGCGGGGCGAAGACGAGGCGAGGACCTTCAGGGCAGTCCACGTCACGGGGTGTCTGGTTCCACTCCGACCTGGGAGACACCCGTATCGAGAAGCAGCGCAGAACGGTGAGGCCCTGAGGGTTGCTCCATCCGTCCGGTGCGGTGCCGGAGGTGCGGACGACGACGTCTATGCCGTCCCCGTCGTGTGTCGAGGTACCCGTGACCCGGAGCACGTCGACCCCGTCGATGCCGGCGGCTGAGCGTCCGACGTCCTGCGCCGTGCGAGGTCGCTGCCCGTAGAGCCGCTGCGCGGCCTTCTCGGCCACCTCGCGTGCGGCGTCCGTCGCCTCACCCTCGGAGGACTGCAGCACGCCGCAGCCCGCGGTGAACAGCAACAGCGGTGCGAGCAGCAGTAGTCGACGCATTCGGGAAGTCTTCCGCCGCCGCGCACGGCGGGCAACCGCTTTCGTACTCGGTCCGGCATGGGCGATCGTACTCAGGGCGCGTGGGAGCCCCTGCTACGACTTCTGCGGGCCTACGACACGGGAGGGATGGCGACCGACCTGTCCGCGGATCGGGGCACATCGGCAGGAGCGGTTCAGCCTGCCCCTGCAGGGACGCCACTCCTCCCAGACGGTGGCCAGGGTGCTGTAGCCAGGGACCTGGTCGGGAAGTCCGGGAAAGCCTCGCGGAAGTACTGGGCCAGCAGTCGGTGCTTGGCGCTCATGTGGAACCAGAACCTCCTTGGGTCAGCCCTGACCTTGGCCGTATTGAGCTGCGTGCCGGCTGGAGTCGATGGCGGGGTTGCGCAGGGTCCCCCAGAAGTGATCGTCAGGTATCGGTGGCAGTGGCGGGTTGCCCAGGTCCGCGTGCAGATCCGCACGCCATTGGACGATGAGGCGGCCGCGGATGCTCGCGCTCTCGCACACGGACCTGTAGGGCGAGCCCCAGATCCCGTGCACCATCTTCTCCGCAGCCCACCGGCGAGGAGAGTCCCGATGAGTGTCCGCCTGGACGATGACGGAGCGCAGTCGCAGGGCGAGCGGGCCGGCCTGTTCCGGATGTGGCGGGGCTTCGCCCCGTTCCAGCGCGTCCAAGGCCGACTTGACCTCCGGGTACTTGTTCAGGCCCGTCTCGACGGCGACTCTGCGCAGCTGCTTCCGTGCGGCTTCGGCCACCTGCTCACGGGGCAGGAGCGCGAGGAGCGCCCCGAGTTCCTCCAGGCTGTCCAGGCTTCCGACAGGGAGGACATCGGCGGGGCTGCAGGACAGGTCCAGCTCCGGCAACTGCTCAGCCGGCCCGGGAAGGGGATCGTCGTCACTGCCCCAGTCCGGGCCGGGAGGCATGACCCACTCCCAGAACAGTCGGCCGTTGAACGTGACGGCGCCCCCGGCCTGGCCGCTCTCCAGCTGGTCGGCCAGCTCTTTTAGATACCCACCCAGTGAGTCGGCCCGTCCGAAGTCGGTGCCGGTCTCGTCGAAGAACCGTCCGATGGCGCCGTAGGAGTCCCTCCCGCGGCGGCAGTCGATCGTGAGACCGTCAGCCGTCACCTCGTAGGAGCCGAACTTCAGGTAGCCGTCGATCCAGTAGGTCGCGGCCTCCTCCTCGTCCAGGTCATCCAGATCTTCGGCGATGTCGCGCATCCACCGGGTGTCCTCGACGATCTCACTTGTTCCGAGTAGCCGGTCGTGCGTGCTGAACCGGAAGGCTTCCGCCCCGTCCAGAGCCCCGTTGTGCCGGAGCAGCGACGCGACCAGGTCGGGAGGGAAGATGACGCCCAGTTCCTCCTCCGCTGCCGCGATTTCCTCATGCTCGGCGGGCGGCCTCAGCGTGGCGAAGGTCCGCGGCGCGTGCTCACGCAGCCAAGCGTCGATGCGGTCCCATGATTCCTGGACCAGGTCATTTCTCATGTGCTGACACTAGAGACAGCCACTGACAGCCTGATTGCCGCTCACCGGCATCCACGGTGGATGGGGCACCCGCCACCCCTGTGCAACGCCTGGCTCGCCGAAACCGCATTCAGCCCGTCAGCTCGGCTACTTGCTCGCCAGGTGCAGCGCCCGGTCTCTGTGACCGCCTCATCGAGGAGGCCGGCCAACTGTCGAACGAGATGGCCAACTGCCAATCGGGCAGGACCCACCTGGCCCGAGACCCGGCAGTGTGTGGCTGACTTGTTCGAACGTGGAATGCGGCAGCCAGGCGACCTGGAGAACCGGTTCGGGGCGCATCTGGCCGACTTGCTCGACGAATAGTGCTCTGACCCGGTTGTTCGCCGGGTCGGTCGTCGGGTCGATCTTGCCCGGCCTGGTCTAGCAGTAGCCGTCCACTCGGGCGCCGGTCGGAGTGAGGTCGGGCCAGGGATGTCCTGCCCTGTCGGAGGCAGCGGACCGCAGGAGGTCGAGAACCGTGCACCCCGGGTAGCCCCGAAAACTCGCGTGGAGGCCCCGGTAGTAGCAGCTCCAATAGCTGACGACCCGCCGTTGAGTGCGCGCGAAGAAGGCAGGGTTGTCCACGAGGAACTGCCCGTAGGCGAGATGGCCGCGAGTGCCGGGCACGGCGAGATCACGGAGCTCGTCGCGGATGACGACCAGGATCTCCAGGACGTACTCGCCGACCAACTGCACGACGAAGGGGACGACCCACGGGTCCGTGGAACCAGCGACCTTCTCCAGGTGACGCTGCCTGACCCTGCCGTCGCAGTGCCTTGAGTACAGGCAGTGCAGAAGCTGTTGTTGGCGCGAAGAAAGCGACGCCACCCTGTCAGCCGGCGGCTCGTCGTCGTAGAGACGTCCGGGGATCAGGACCTGTTGGCGCTCGACAACGACGGAGAACGAGGCCTGCGGCTGGTGCCGAGGATCAGGCATCACCGCCAGGACTGCTTCGGCGTCGACTGCGAGCTCGGCCGGGAACGCCGTGATCAACGGATTGCTGCGGTCGGAAAGTGGCTGCACGAGCCGAGCATAGGCGGATGCCTCGGCCAGGTAGTCGCCATTATTGGCTCCACACCCGCCCAACCCGGCGAGGGAATGGGGTCCAGAGCATGGACGGCCCGTCCGGGACGGCCTTGCGGTTCTGGTCCCAACGGCTCACCGGGCCGCGGCGCACCCACTCGCCGCCTCAGCCGCCGCCCATACCGCACGTCGCCGCGGTGACCGCCCGCGAGTACCAAGAGGCCGGATCGGCCCCGGACTGCAGTCCGCCAGCGTTTCTGACCATGCCTCGGCAGGGCCTGACCTCAGGATGGTTCCTGCCGGGGGTACCGCTCGGAACGGATCTCCTGCACGGACCGGGCATCCTCGGCTTCGATCTCCTGCGCCACGGCCAGGACGCGGCCCAGGCTGCGCGCCGGGACGACAACGGCACCGGACGTGTCGGCGAAAACGTAGTCGCCGGGCACGATGCACACGCCCGCGAACTCGACGGCGACATCGGCCGCGTACGGCGTGACCGTGTCGCCGCCCCACCGGGTGGCCTCACCCCGGCACCACGTCGAGAACCCGTGCTCCCGAAGCTCGCCGAAATCCCTCAGTCGCCCGTCCGCCAGGACACCCGCAAGCCCGTGACGAGCCACTCTGGACAGCTTGGTGCCACCGCCGTGGGAGGCCTCCGGGTATCCACCGCTGGACAGGACGAGAACCTTCCCGCCGGGAGATTCCCCCGCGGCGCGACAGAAGAAGTCGGCGAAGGTCTGCGAGCACTGCTCCACATCGTCCCTCCACGGCATGTAGGCGATGGTGGCGGCTTGGCCGAACAGATGCCTGCCGGGCTCAGGGCTTGCCAACGGCAGGACGTGCGCACGATGGTTGTGCACCCTGCCCATTGCGTCCACGAGCGGGGCACAGCCCAGGACGGCGAACGCGTCCCCGAGCCGCAGCTCCTCAGTCACTGTCATGTCTCCCACGGTTCCTCCCTGCGGCTCCTGGTTCCGGGCGGTGCCAAGCCGGCGGATGCACATCGCGATACTCGGTCAGCCCGAGACCGGCTGCGCCGGGGCGCCGAGTCCGGAACTGGTCAGCCCAGCTTGCTCCCGTCGGTCCCCGCGTCGCCCCAGGGACAGTCCCCGGACTGAACCAACGACGACCCGAAGCATCCTGTCGCGGCGGTCCGGACCCGGGGACACAGTAAGTGATCGCGTTGTGGCGATTGGTAGTTGATGCATCCAAAAAGGACTAAAGTCCTGAATCATGCTAATGTGCCTTTTTGATCGGCCTCTCGAGGATCTGTTGATCTCTGAACCTGTCGCAGGCCATCGACCAGCGGGTTCACGCGAGGCGTTGCTCGGTGTCTTCACCTGATCGGGGTGGCTCACGCTGCGGACAGGGAAGAACGGACCATGGGTGATTTTGGGGCCAGATCACAGATCCAGCTGCTGGGTCGAAGCAGTCAGCTAGCCCTGCTGGACCAGGTACTGGACGAAGTGAGAGAGGGGAAGAGCGAGGTCCTCGTTCTCCGCGGCGAGGCAGGCATCGGCAAGACCGCCCTGCTGGACTCCGCAGTGGCCCGGGCCGACGGGTTCCGTATCGCCGCCGTCTCCGGCATCGAGTCCGAGATGGGGCTCCCGTTCGCGAGCCTCCAGCAGTTCTGCGCACCGATGCTGGGCCGGATCCAACGGCTGCCCGAACCGCAGCGCGAAGCACTGTCGGTCGCATTCGGACTCCAGGCAGGTGCACAGCCCAACCGGTTCCTGGTCGGGCTTGCCGTACTCGGCCTGCTGGCCGACACCGCCGAAGACCAGCCGCTGCTGTGCCTCGTCGACGACGCGCAGTGGCTCGATGACGAATCCATGCACGTGCTGGCGTTCGTCGCCAGACGACTGCTCGCGGAACCAGTAGCCCTGATCTTCGCCCTGCGGGAGTCCACCGGCCGGCAACTGACCGGTCTGCCGGGGCTGGTCGTCGATGGACTCACCGAACCCGACGCATGTGCCCTGCTGGCGTTGGCCGTCCGCGTGCCGTTCGACCCTCTCGTACGGGACCGCATCGTCGCCGAGGCCCGCGGCAATCCCATGGCCCTGCTGCACCTGCCGAATGCCCTCACCCCCGCGGAGCTGGCCGGCGGTTTCTGGCTTCCGGGAAGCCATCCCCTGGAAAGCTACATCGAGGAATCCTTCCACCAGCAGTTCCGAGTACTTCCTCAAAGCAGCCGGCAACTCCTGCTGACCGCCGCGGCCGAACCCACAGGTGACATCAACCTGTTGTACCGGGCTGCCACCTTGCAGGACATCACAGCTGAAGCCGCAGCACCGGCCGAGGCCGCCGGGCTGGTCGAGTTCGGGATCAGGGTGAAGTTCCACCACCCCCTGGTACGTTCCGCCATCTACCGGAAGGCGACCGCGCTCGAACGGCGCACGGCCCACAGAGCACTGGCAAGGGCCACGGATTCCCTCCGCGACCCCGACCGCAGGGCATGGCACCGCGCCCACGCCGCTGCACGTCCCGACGAGAGCGTCGCCTCCGATCTGGAACGCTCGGCCGACCGAGTCCGAAGCAGGGGAGGAATCGCTGCGGCAGCCTCCTTCTTGCGCAGGGCGGCAGAGCTGACGCCCGACCCCTCACTGCGCGCCCCACGCGCGCTGGCCGCCGCACAGACCGAGATCGAAGCAGGCGGCGCCGAACAGGCCTACAGCATGCTCGCCGTCGCGGAAGCCTGCCCTCTCGACCCACTGCAGCAGGCTCGACTCGAACGACTGCGGGCTCGCCTGGTCTTCGTCCGCGTGCGCGGGGCCGAAGCGCCGCGTCTCCTCCTGGAAGCCGCTGAACGCCTGGCGCCCCTCGACACCGACCTGGCCCGGGACACCCTGCTGGAAGCTCTCGGAGCAGCGGTCTTCGCAGGCCGGTTGAGTGAGGGCCCCATTCAGCGCAAGATCGCGGAGGAAGCTCGCGCCGGACGCCCGGCGAGGATGGTGCGAACCGTCGACGTGCTCCTGGACGGCATCGCCACTCTGGTCATCGACGGCTTCGCTGCCGGCGCCGACGCCCTCAAGTACGCGCTGGACGCCGTGCGGGAACAGATGAAATCCGGTGTGACGAAGGACAAGCGCTGGCTGTGGCTGGCCTGTCCGGTTGCGCCCGGTCCACTGGCACCGGAGCTGTGGGACGACGAGGCATGGCACGAGTTGGGGATCGGCGCCGTCCGGATCGCCCGCGAGGCGGGGGCACTTGCCGTCCTGCCCATCGCACTGAACTACCAGGCATGCTTCCACGTCTATGCCGGTGAATTCTCGACGGCAGCCGACCTGATCGACGAGGCGACAGCGATCTCGGAGGCAACGGGCAGCCTGCCCATCAGCCATACGTCGCTCCTGCTCAGTGCCTGGAGGGACGAGGAGACCAAGGCGCTGGAGACCATCGAGCGTGGCATCAAGGAAGGGAGTGCTCGTGGGGAAGGGCGCGCCCTCGGGCTGGCAGAGTATGCGACCGCGGTGCTCTGCAACGGCCTTGGCCACCACGAGGAAGCACTCGCGGCCGCCACGTGTGCCTGCGAGTACGAGGACTTCGGATTCTTCGGGTGGGCCCTGGTCGAGCTGATCGAAGCGGCGGCCCGCAGCGGTCACAGGGACGCCGCCGCCGCGGCCCTGGAGAGGCTCACCGAACGTACGCGCGCCAGCGGCACCGCATGGGCCCTCGGCACTGAAGCATGCTGCCGTGCGCTGCTGAGCGATGGCGCGGATGCCGAAGACCTCCATCGGAAGGCGATCGCGCATCTCGAGCGCAGCGAGATCGCCATCCACCTTGCCCGGGCCCGACTGCTCTACGGCGAGTGGCTGCGGCGCGAGAACCGCCGCCAGGAGAGCCGAGGCCAACTGGGCTTCGCCTACGAGACATTCAGCGCCATGGGAGCCGCCAGTTTCGCCGAGCGCGCTCTTCGGGAGCTGACTGCGACAGGCGCGACCGCACGCAAGCGGACCGTCGGCTCCGACGTCGAACTCACCGGCCAGGAAGCTCAGATCGCCAGGATGGCCGCGGACGGGCACACCAACGGGGAGATCGCCGAGCAGTTGTTCATCAGCCCCCGCACGGTCGAGTGGCACCTCGGCAACGTCTTCGCGAAGCTCGGGGTCAAGTCCCGCAGACACCTGCAAGGAGCCCTGCCTGCACGCGGAGCGAAATAGTCCAGCGGCGGGAATCGCAGCTTCGGTGTTTCGAGCGGCCCTCGACGGCGCGGCAACCCCCTCACGCGCCGACCTCCTACGGCCGGGGCCGCGCCCGCCATGGTCCCTGACGCTGACTGCCGCTATTGGCCCGGTGGGCCCTGCTCCCGCCCGGCCTGCCGTCATCGCTGCCCGCGAAGACCCCATCGCTCGAGGCGGCGGCCGATGGCGACTGGGCACTGGTGTGGCCACAGGGCACACCGGGCCGGCCTGGTCCGAGAGCCCGCTCAGCTCTGCGATGATCATGCCGCAGGTGAAGGGCACGCTGGAGGCACAGAATGATTTCCGAGCCGGAGTTGGCCGGGGAGTTCGACGCGATCGAGACCCGCGAGATCGTGGGCGGCATCGACCGGGAGCCCACTGAAGCACGTCAGCCATGGATGTGGGCACTGGGAGGGGCGCTCGCGGCTTCAGTGCTCTGGGCGGCGGCGGTGTTTCAGTTCGGGCTGGGCGACATGAGGCCGGATGCACGTGGATACCGGATCACCAAGGACTCCTGCCGGTCAGTGCGGCTGACGTCCCTGGGCGCGTCGATCGCACCGAGAGACCCCGCCAACGTGATCGATTCAGGGCTGTTGGCGCATCCCGCACTGGACCAGATCCAGTGCTCCATACCTCTTCGGCTTGAGGCGGACGCCAAGAAGCAGGAGGAGTCGGGCCGATTCACGAACTACACCGTCCATGTCACGGTGGCACTGCACTCGAAGGACGACCCCGGCGCCGAGTTCGAGGCGCTGCGTCGGGTGACCGGCATGGGTGTGGTCTCCGAGTCCAATGTGAAGACCGTTCCCTACCTCGGCGACCGTGCCTACATGATCGCCCGGGGCGCTGACAGCACCGAACTGCGAGTGCTGGACGGCGCAGCAGTTCTCACTCTCGCGCTCTCCGTGATTACCTACTACGCGAGCGGAGCGGCTGACGACATCGACGACAGGCCGGATGACACCCTGGATCTGTCGTCCTATCAGGCAGCCATGATCAACGACATGCGTGACGTGATGTCGAGCCTCAAGCAGTAGGGCGACGACCGGCTGGGAGGATCGCCGCCGAGGCTTCCGCGTGCCTCGCGGCTCCCCGGGCGGGCAGGTGGCCGCGAGACTCGGGGCCGCGGTCCTGCACGACAGCCCGTACCATCGGCAGTATTCGGGTCAATACTCAAAAAATGGGGCCATGGCTCACCGTGAACGAGCTTCGTCCCCATGCACTCTTCTCCTTCGGAACGCTGACGCATGCACCGGTCCAGGCCGCACTCTTCGGCCGCGCCGTACCCAGTTCACCGGCGTCGCTGGCCGGCTACAGGACCAGGCCGCTCACCATCACTGATCCCTTCGTGATCGCTGCCAGCGGCCTCGATGTCCATATGACGCTGGAGTGCAGGCTCGGCGGCACGGTCGACGGCGCTCTCCTGCGCCTCACCGACCAGGATCTGGCTGCGGCCGATGCCTACGAAGTCGACGACTACGTCCGCAGGCGGGTGCGCCTCTCCTCCGGGGAGCCCGCCTGGGCCTATGTGGATGCGAAGCCGCTGCGCCCGGCAGCACGCATCGCCATCCTGGGCGACGGAATCGCCTACGGGCGGTGCGACCCGCACGGGGGATGGGCGGCCCGCCTGGCGGCTGACCACATCGCCAGGAACGAGAACGAGCACCGCGTCTTCAACCTTGCCGTTCCTGGCAGCACGCTCAGGGGAGTCGCCGAGCAGGTGTCGACGTTGTTGGCTCCCCGTCGACCTGACACCGTCCTTGTGGCGGCCGGCATGAATGACTCCTCCCTGCCGCTTGCTGCCAACCGCCGCGACGGGCTGCAACACATGGCGGAGCACCTCGACGTGATCGCGGCCTCGATCGAGGGCCACGGTGCGCGACTCGTCGTCATGGGCCCCACCTGGATCGACGAGACGCGCACCCTTGACCACGAGGGCGCGCGATACACCGAGGCCCGGGTCACGGTCCTGCGCGAACTCCTCCAGGTCTGGTGCGACGACAATCACGTCGACCGCTTGGACATGTGGGAGCCGTTGCGAGGCGATCCGGCACTGCTTGACGACGGTCTGCACCCCACACCCGAAGGACACCGGAAGCTCTACCACCACCTCCGCGCCCTCAGCCGCTGAGGATGGGGCGGGGGACCGGCCCTCTGCTGTGTCGTGACGACAGCCGGCCGCACGCACCGGAGTGGTCACTGGGCCGAGAAGTCGGCGGCACCGGCGCACGGAGACCACGGGTGCAACGGCGGCGTTTCGCGTCAGCTCTCGTCCGGTGTCAGCCGCATGGAAATGCTGTTGATGCAATACCGCTGGTTCGTAGGGGTCGGAAACCCCTCGCCGGCGAACACATGGCCGAGGTGCGAACCGCACCGGGCGCCCTGACCTCGGTCTGCACCGTGCCCAGCGACCGGTCCTCGACCAGTTCGACCGCGTCGGAGTCCTTCGGGTCGTAGAAGGAGGGCCAACCTGAGCGGGAGTCGAACTTCTCCTCGGACGTGAACAGTTCGGCGCCACAAGCGCGGCAGGAGTAGACACCCTTCGTCTTGGTGTCGGTGTATTCGCCGGTGAACGCAGGCTCTGTGGCAGCCTTGCGCAGAACCCTGTACTCGACGGGGGACAGCTCCGCGCGCCATTCCTCATCCGACTTCTCGACCTGATACGACATGCAACTCAGTCCTTCACGCAGGTCGAGTCGCGCTACGCTGCTGCGCGTTTCGGCAGCTTCCAGTGCGGTCGCGGGAAGTGGCAGGTGTAGCCCTCGGGGAATTTCTGCAGGTAGTCCTGGTGCTCCGGCTCGGCTTCCCAGAACGCGCCGGCGGGCACGACCTCGGTGACCACCTTCCCCGGCCACAACCCCGAGGCGTCGACATCGGCGATGGTTTCCTCCGCGACGGCTCGCTGCTTGTCGTCGAGATAGAAGATGGCGGAGCGGTAACTGGAGCCGATGTCACCTCCCTGCCGGTCCCTCGTCGTCGGGTCGTGGATCTGGAAGAAGTACTCCAGGATCGTGCGGTAGTCCGTCTTGGCCGGATCGAAGGTGATCTCGATCGACTCTGCGTGGCCTTCGTGATCGTGGTAGGTGGCGTTGGGCAGGGTTCCGCCGCTGTACCCCACCCGGGTGTCCAGGACGCCCGGTGCCATCCGGAGCAGGTTCTGCATGCCCCAGAAGCAGCCACCCGCCAGCAGGGCCTTTTCCTCGGTGGAGTTCATGGTCTGTTTCCGTTTCATCCGGCCTGCCCGACTCCGCTCCCGTGCCGGAACCCGAGACCGTCAACGGGGTCGAAGAGGGCGAGAAGCTCCGGTCGAGGTGGGCGACCGAGCAGCCCGCCCTCTCCGCCCGGCAGCCGCGCAGGCCTCGGCGTGCACGGGCCGGCGAATGCCGTCACTTGCGCAGGGACCGGAGGCCGTTGCGGACCTCGTCGACGAAGATCTCCGGCTGTTCCCAAGCGGCGAAGTGCCCACCCGCAGCCACCCTGTTGTAGTGGATGAGGTTGGGGTACGCCTGCTCTGCCCAGGTCCTGGGCGGCAGGTACATCTCGTCGGGGAAGACGCTGACCGCGACCGGCAGCTTGACGCCGCTGCGGCCGAAGAACGGCTTCGTGTTCTCCCAGTAGAGGCGGGCCGCGGAGACCGACGTGTTCGTCAGCCAGAAGAGCGTGATGTTGTCGAGGACGTCGTCACGCGTCAGGCCGGTGGGCTCCCCGGCGAAGGCCCGGGTGATGAGCTGCAGGCTCTTGTGGTCGTGGTCGATCATGAAGGCGGCCAGGCCGATGGGAGAGTCCGCCAAGCTCGCCAGCGACTGCGGTCGGGATCCCATCAGGTACGCGTAGTAGACGTGCGAGTACGCGAACTTCAGCTGCTCGACCGCGGCCTGCTCCTCTTCGTTGAGCGGAGGGGTGTCTTCCGGGACGGGCTGGAAGGTGATGAGCGCTGCGTCGAGTTCCGCCGGAACGGTCTTGGCCATGTTGGTGTGGATGCCGACCAGGCCCTCGGGTTCCTGAGCGGCCATGATGTCCGTGACGATCGCGCCCCAGTCGCCGCCCTGTGCCGCCCAGCGGGTGTATCCCAGGCGCTTCATCAGTTCCGGCCAGGCCCGCGCCATGCGCTCGGGGCCCCATCCGGTCTCTGTCGGCTTGCCCGAGAAGCCGTAGCCGGGCATCGACGGGACGACCAGGTGGAAGGCGTCCGAGGCGTCCCCGCCGAATTTCGTGGGGTTGGTGAGCGGCTCGATGATCTTCGCCTGCTCGATGACGGAGCCCGGCCAGCCGTGAGTGACGATGAGCGGCAGAGCATCCTCGTGCGGGGAACGCACGTGGATGAAGTGGATGTCCAGTCCGTCGATCTCGGTGATGAAGTTCGGGAAGGCCGAGAGCGTTGCCTGGACCCTTCCGAAGTCGTAGTCGTTGCCCCAGTAGCGGGCGATTTCCCGCAAGGTGTCGAACGGGCTGCCTTGCGACAGGTCGGAGACGGTCTCCTTCTCGGAAAAGCGCGACGAGGCGATCCGCCTGCGCAGATCAGCCATGTCCGCCTCGGCGAACTCGACGGTGAACGGTAGGACGCTGGTCCTTTCGGCTGTGACAGACATGTGGAGATCTCCCTACTGCCGGTGGTGTCCCAGACACGTTTTGCCGGTGACTGCACAAGCCTTGTGCAGGGGCAGTGGGTGTCGCCCCAGGGGAACCCCTGGGAAGCGGCCCTGGAATGGTCCCCCGGGTCCCCGGGGGACCATTCCAGGGCCGCAATGCTTCGCACCCGGCTGCTCGTGAGGTCGGCCAGCACGGGCCGACGCGGGCCCTGTGCGGTACCTTCGGTAGTACCTGTTTCTGATAAACGCGCGGCCGTTTCGACCGCCGGCGCGAGTCGCTGTCAGGCACTGCCGCACTTCTCGTCACGGAGAATCTGTGCGGCGCGGTTCAGCGGTCCGAGAAGCGGCGCAGGTGATTGGGAGTAGGGATCCCACGACGTACCGCGGCGGGATACTCGAGCATGCGAGGTACCGATGAGGGCCGTAAGCGACGCCGATTTCGACGAGGTCGTCCTCAAGAGCAGCAAGCCAGTCCTGGTCGACTACTGGGCCGAGTGGTGCGCGCCGTGCAGGCTGATCGCACCGGTTCTGGAGGAGATCTCTGCCGAGCACGGGGACAAGCTCGAGATCGTCAAGATGAACGTCGATGAGAATCCGGTGACACCTGCGAAGGCCGGAATCTCGGGAATTCCGGCGCTGCACGTGTTCTCCGGCGGCGAGGTCGTCAAGCAGATCCTGGGTGCCAAACCCAAGGCAGCCCTGCTTGAGGACCTGAAGGAATTCATCTGAGTCCGCGGGGTCCGATCATCGAGGCGCCCCCCTCGCCTGTGGCGGCGCCGGGACGCCGGGTGGTCCCGCGCCTCACGGCTGCGGAAGGTCGGGACACGGCTTTGCCGACTGGGTCAGCGTCCATCCGTCGCCGAACACCTGGACGCTGGTGTGCGCGGGGGAGCGTCGTGCTTGGACCGGAGGAGCCGCAGGGGCTGTGCCCTCCCGTGTCTCCGAGGGCTGTGCGGCAACCGCGCCGCCCACGTACGCCACCGTGCACGCCAACTGCAGCATGGCCGGTCGGCTGAGGGGGGCGACACCGCGGGGGAGACCGATGCCGACGCTCTTGCCGCTGCCGGCCTGCACGTCCGGTGCGTCCGTGAGGCGGGGAAGCTCCGTGGTGGCCGTCGCGGCCTCGCTCGTAGTCGGTCCACCGAACAACTGCCGTACGACGGTCCCGAGATCCACGGGATCGCGGAACTCGCGGGGGTAGGCCGTCAGGACCCCTTCGTCCAGGAAGTAGAGGGGGACGGAGACGAACGCTGAGGCCCTCGGGTCGGGGGCGAGCATGCCGCCGGCCGGCTCTCCGGCCTGGATGACGTCGGACGGAGGGACCCCGCACCCTGTCAGCGTGATCGCGGCTGCGAGTCCGACCAACAGCGCCGCCCCGGGCGAGCCCTTCACCGGGCACCCGCGGCGGAGTCGTCGTCGGCTGCCATGTCGCGGTTCAGGGGGAGTTCGACCGTGAACGCCGCTCCGCCGCCGGCAAGGTTCGCGGCCCTGATGCGTCCTCCGTGCAGGTGCACGTTCTCCGAGGTGATGGCCAGGCCCAGTCCGCTGCTCTCACTTCTGGTCCGTGTCGTGCTCGCCTTGTAGAAGCGCTCGAAGATATGGGGCATGGCCTCCTCGACGATGCCGGGGCCCTTGTCGCACACCTCGATGACGGCCCATGTGTCCGCCTGCTCCTGTCTGACCTCCAGGGTCAACCGCACGGGCGGCGCTCCGTGACGCAGTGCGTTGCCGACCAGGTTGGCTGTCACCACGTCGAGGCGGCGCGGATCCACACGCGCTCGAAGGGTGCCCGGTGGGGGCAGGTGGGCTTCCACCCGGTCCTGCCACCCCCGTGCGACGAGGGTGCGCCGGACGAACTCGCCCAGGTCGACGTCGTCCAGGGTGAGTTCGGCGGCGCCCGCGTCGAACCGGGAGATCTCCATCCCTGATCTTGCGTGGGTATCCCCGGGTTCAGTCGGGGAGGGAAACGCATCCTCGACGCGGAGGCGCGAAGCGCCGGAGTGCTCTTCGTCTTCGTGGTGGTGGTCAGACAGGCCGCTTCTGGCTCTCGATGTATTGACGGATCACAGTCAGCGGCGCTCCGCCACAGGACCCGGCGAAGTAGGATCAAGGGAACTCGATTGGAGGGGGTGGGCTGAAATGATCCGGGCGTACAAGTTCCTCATGCGGCCCACCGTGCGTCAGGAGCAGGCGCTGGGCGAGATGCTGCGGGATCACTGCTCCCTCTACAACGGGGCACTGCAGGAACGCCGCGATGCCTACCGGCACGGCTCGAGGACGAGCGTCACGTACGGGATCCAGTCCGGGCAGCTCAAGGAGATCCGGGCGTTCGACCCGCAGCGGCAGGGCCGCTGGTCGTTCTCCTCGCAGCAGGCCACCCTGCGCCGTCTCGACAAGGCGATGCAGGCGTTCTTTCGTCGCGTCACGTCCGGCGAGACGCCCGGTTACCCGCGCTTTCGTGGGGTGAACTGGTTCGACACGGTGGACTTCCCCAAGGACGGGGACGGCTGCCGGTGGGACTCCACCCCGCACGACCCCGTGACCCGCGTCCGCTTCCAGGGCGTCGGTCATGTCAAGGTCAACCGGCACCGGCCGGTGGTCGGCAGGGTCAGGACCGTGTCCGTCAAGCGCGAGCGCCGCAAGTGGCATGTCGTTCTCACCGCGGAGCAGCCCCGGCCCGAGCCTCTTCCCGGGACCGGCAGCGTGGTCGGCATCGACCTCGGCATCGCCTCGTTCCTCACCACCTCTCACGGCGAGCACATCGCCAACCCGCGCCACGCCCACACGGCCGCCGCCAAGCTGGAGACCGCACAGCGGGCGCTGTCCCGGTATCCGCGCCGCAAGGCGAAGGACCGCACCAAGAACCATCAGCGGGCCGTGGAGCGCGTCGCCGCTCTGCACGGCACGGTGCGCCGCCGGCGCCTGGACCACGCGCACAAGACCGCTCTGGACCTGGTGCGCCGACACGGTTTCATCGCGCACGAGGACCTCAGGATCCGCAACATGGCCAGGTCGCCCGCGCCGAAACCCGACCCCGGCCAGGCAGGCGCGTTCCTGCCCAACGGTGGCGCCGCCAAGGCCGGACTCAACAGGTCGATCAACGATGCCGGATGGGGGGTGTTTTTGACGATCCTGCACGCCAAGGCTGAAAGCGCCGGACGGGAAGTGATCGCCGTGGACCCCCGCAACACCTCACGCGAGTGCCCCGAATGCGGGCACACCGCCAAGGAAAACCGGCCCACACAGGAAAAGTTCCACTGCCAGGCGTGCGGCCACACCGCGCACGCCGACACCGTGGGTGCGATCAACGTTCTACGGGCCGGGCTGGTCCGCCGCAACGCCAACCCGGCCTAGCGAGAAGCCCCCTCGTTCACGAGGGGGAGGAGTCACGAGGTCGTTCACCAGTCCGCTCAGCCGACTGGTCCCCTCACTGATGAGCCGCAGCGCCTCGCCGGTGTCCCGATTCAGGTGCGGTGCGTTCTCGTCGAGCACGTCGGTGACCGCGGACATCGCCGCCAAGGGTGTCCTCAACTCGTGGGAGACGTCCGCGACGAAGCGGCGCGCCTGGGCTTCCAGGCGGCGCAACTCCGTGACCGAATGCTCCAAAGCGGCCGCCGTGTGGTTGAAGGACCGCGAGAGGTCGGCCAGTTCGTCGGAACCATCGGCGGACAGCCGGACGTCGAGGTGCCCCTCGGCCATCCGGCGTGTAGCCTCCCGCAGCGCCCGTACGGGGCGGAGCACGCCGCGCGCGGCCAGCAGCGCCAGGACGACGGCCAGCCCCAGTGCCACCAGAGTGGCGTGCTCGATGGCGCTGACCATGGCTTCGACGTAGGCCTGTTCGGTGTCCTGCGGCACCACCAGGTACATCGCCATCCCCGAGAGCCTCGACTCCGTGCCCTCGCCGCTGCTGTATGTGACCGGCATTCCGACGACGAGGTAGGGGTGCCCGTCGTCGTTCACCCGTTGGAACACCGCGGCACGTTTGGTGTCCACGGACTCGCGCAGTTGCGGGCTGAGCTTGCCGAAGTCGGCGTTCGGGGCAGAGGCACGGATGCTGCCGTAGGTGGCCAGAACCCGCCATCCCTGTGATTGGTTGGCGTGCAGTACCTGGTTCACCACCTTCTGCAGATGGCTCTGGCTCGGAGCCCGGGGAATGGCGACCACCGCGGCGTCGACACTGGTCCGGAACTGCCGGATCACGGAGTCCTGGCTCTGCTGCAGCACGCCCGTGCGCGCCTCCCGGAAGGCCACCGCTCCCGCGCTCAGGGCACTGGCCATGGCCACCAGGACGAAGGCCACCACCAAGCGTGCGCGCAGGCCCCGCAGCGCGAGCGGGATCTTCGCCAGGGGTGCCCGCCGGACTTGTGCCCACCAGTGGCACCGTCCGGCCGCGACGGTTTCACGCCTGCGCACCCACGCAGACTGGCGGCTGCTCACGGGGAACCGAAGCGATAGCCGAAGCCGCGTACGGTCTGGACGTAGCGGGGATCTCCGCCGAGCTCACCGAGCTTGCCGCGCAGTCGCTTCACACACGCGTCGACGAGGCGTATGTCGCCGTAGTAGCTGTGCTCCCAGACCGCTTCCAGCAGCTGCTGGCGGCTGAACACCTGTCCCGGCGAGGCCGACAGGGTGAGCAGCAGCCGAAGCTCGGAGGGAGCGAGTGCGACCGCTTCGCCACGGTGTGTGACCGTGAGCCCGGCCCTGTCGATGACCAGCTCGCCATGAGACTCCGCCCTGGGCCGGACGGAGTCGGACACCGAGGCGTCCTGCCTGCGCAGTACGGCCCGTATTCGCGCGTCCAGCACCCGGGCCCGCACGGGCTTCACCACGTAGTCGTCCGCGCCGGCCTCCAGCCCCACGACCACGTCGATGTCATCGCCCTTGGCGGTCACCATGATGATCGGCACCTGGTCGCGGTCCCTGATCCGCCGGCACACATCGAGGCCGGACGTGCCGGGCAGCATGAGGTCGAGCACGACGACGTCCGGGTGGAAGGGATGGAGCTGCTCCAACCCCTCCTCACCCGTCTCGGCGGCAAAGACGTCATGACCTTGGTGTCGTAGTCCCAACTGGACAGCCATGCGGACATCTGGGTCGTCTTCGACGACAAGGACTCGTGGCACGTCGACAGTCTAAGCAGAACGCGTCAGGCCACTGGCCTGCGAAGAAGCCCTTCCCGGGTGTTGTTGCAGAAGGGTCACATCGGTGCGCGCACGGCGGGTGACGAGACGCCCGGGCGGCCGCTCGTTATCGTTTCGTGACCGTTCGAACTCGTCACGATCACGTGCGATGACCACTTTCGGGTGCCATGCAATCGGCACGACAGCAGGAACACGCATCGACGGCCCGCAGCGCCGTGGCCCCTCGCCACGGTGTCCGTCGCCGGTCCTCGCACCGCCGGGGCCGGCCGCGCAGTCGGGGCCGGCGGTACCTGGTCGGCGCGCTGGCCGTCGCGGCCCTGCTCGGCTCCGCCGCGTTCTTCCTGGACGACGAGCGCAGCGGCACGCCGAGTGCCGCGCCGCACCGGCGCGGCACGGCCACCGCCACGCCCACCCCGCCGTCCACGCCCACTCCGACCCCGAAGTCCACCCCGACCCCCACGTCCACCGAGATCGATGTCCCCTTGAAGGGCTCAGGAACGTTCGTCACCGCGCGGTCCGGCGGAGCTAAGGTGGGGCGCGGTCCGCGTCCGCTCCGGTACGTGGTGAAGGTCGAGTCCGGCCTCGACATCCCGCCGGCCCGAGCGGCGGACGAGATCGCCGACATCCTCGCGGCCCCCCGGGGCTGGACCGAGAACCCCGCCCACTCGTTTCAGTTGGTGGGCGCGGGAGAGCCCCACGACCTCACGGTGACGATCGCGACACCGGGGACGGCGGACGCCCTGTGCTGGGAGGGCATCCAGCAGGACACGCAAGGTGTGTACAACTGCGAGGTCCCCGGCGGGGTGGTGGTGAACCTCAAGCGCTGGGTCTCGGGCTCGCCCACCTTCGACGGTCCGATCCACGACTACCGTGCGCTGATCATCAACCACGAGATGGGGCACTTCCTCGGCCACACGCACAGGACCTGCGCCGGCCCGGGCCAACTGGCTCCCGTGATGATGCAGCAGATCAAGGGCCTGCACGGATGCGTCGCCAACGCCTGGCCCTACGACAAGGACGGCCGCCTCGTCACCGGGCCGCGTGTGCAGTGAACGGTGACGAGCGGCATGCGGGCCGAGAGGCGGGTCGGAATCAGTGATGGGCGGCTCACCGAGGAGCGTGCGGGAGAGCCCGGATGCGCTCCTGGGGGCGGCGGGCGGCGGAAGTCCGAGGATGTCGGTCGGCAAACACCGCTCGCCCTGGTGGGACGCCTCCTCACTCGTCCTGGCCGGGCCAGGACGCCACGAGGTCGCGGTAGTGGGCGAACCGGGGGCCTGGCACCGTGTCCCGGACCGGCCGACCGTTCAGCCAGCAGACCTGGAGGACGTCGCTCTCGGTGTCGAGCAGGCAGCACACGCCGCCACTGGCGGCGGCGAGGTCGGTGAAGACGGTCCTGACGCTCTCGGACTGCTCGAACAGCAGACTCATCCCGGTCGTGGCGGCCATGAACCCCATGGATGCGAAGCGCGGGTGCGGCGCAGGCGCGAACCGGACCGTGAGGTAGATGTATCCGATCTGGATTCTGCCGAGCTCGTCGCGTGCGGCGCCACTGTCGAACTTGTCCACCACGTCGTCGACGGCGAACATGATCGAGGTGTCGAGTTGGAGTCTGCCGGTCGTGGAGCAGTCCACCGGCTCGCTCTCGAAGTGGGACGTGAAGGGCAGGACGAGCTCGTCACCGCCGGGCAGGGTGACAGTGAGCGGTGGTACGGCACGGGTCGGGGGCGCCAGTTTGGTGAGTTCGAGGAGTGCCCCGGCGACGTTCTCGGTCGGCAGCAGGATTTCGTAACTGTAGTCAAGTCCCATGCGATCCACTCCCGTTGGTCGAACTGGATCTTCCCATGGCGCGTGCGCGGGTAGGTCCGAGGGCTCGGGCGCAGGTTCCGAGGGAGGGGCTCTGTGGGTGAGTCGCGGGGCGGCCGGCGGCTGCGATCCGCACCGAAAGTGCTCTCTCCTGGACCCTGCGCGGGCGCGATGTCCGCCCAAGCCTCGGATCGGTGTCGTCGCGGACGGGGTGCCGGGTGGACTGCGCGGCACCCTGGCGTTCACGCCGAAAGGGCCTGACCGTCCGCGTCGGCATCGGCGTCCGCCGCGCAGGCCGTGGCCAGGTCGTCCAGTGACAGGTTCAGCGCGTGGGCCAGTGCCGCGACGGTGAAGAAGGCGGGGGTCGGGGCGCGGCCGGTCTCGATCTTGCGCAGCGTCTCCGCGGACACTCCGGCCGCCGCCGCCACGTCCACCATGCTGCGTTCGCCGCGGGCCTCGCGGAGCAGGGCGCCGAACCGCTCTCCGCGCTGCCGCTCTTCCGGACTCAAAGGAACTCTGACCATACCCGTGATACTAATACCGGTATAAGTATTGGGTTGCATCGCATCGCAGGGAGTCATGGCACATGGTGGAGATCAAGTCCGACACGGCACTGGAGGCCATGCGTGAGGCCGGACGCGTAGTGGCGCAGGCCCTCGCGGCCGCCCGCCGAACAGCAGCCGTGGGCGTCGGCCTGCGCGACCTCGACGAAGCCGCCCGAGCCGTCCTGGCCGAAGCCGGGGCACGCTCCCCGTTCCTGGGCTACCAGCCCTCCTTCGCCCCCGTCCCCTTCCCCGCCGTGATCTGCGCCTCCGTGAACGATGCCCTCGTGCACGGCATCCCGGACGACTACCGGCTGCGCGACGGCGACCTGGTCAGCGTGGACTGCGGGGCCGAGCTCGACGGCTGGACCGGCGACGCCGCGATCAGCTTCACCGTCGGCACCCCCCGTCCCGCCGACCTGGAACTGATCGCCGCCACCCAGCAGGCGCTGGACGCGGGCATCGCAGCCGCAACCGTGGGCCACCGCATCGGCGACATCTCCCACGCGGTCAACGCCGTCGCCCGCAAGGCCGGCTGCGGCATGCCCGCCGACTTCGGCGGCCACGGCATCGGCCGCCAGATGCACGAGGACCCGCACGTCCCGAACCACGGACGGCCGGGCCGAGGCTTTCCCCTGCGCCACGGTCTGACCCTCGCCATCGAGCCCATGCTGATGGCAGGAGGCCGGGACGACTACTACACCGACTCCGACGGCTGGACCATGCGCACGATCGACGGCAGCCGCGCCGCGCACATCGAGCACACCATCGCCGTCACCGAGGACGGCCCCCGCATCCTCACCCTGCCCTGACCTGGTCCCGACCCCCGACGCAGGCTCTTCGCGATCATGGTGGAAATCCCGTGGAAGCGGTGTCACCGGTGCCGCTTATGCTGCACCGAACGATCACGCGGGACCAGGGGAGGGCGCAGCATGTTCGGCAAGCTGTTCGGTGGGGCCACGGAGAGACCGGAGGCGGGTCCGTACGCCCTTCCTGTCCCGAGCAGGCAGAAGAACGGGATGCACAAGCTGCGTGCTCTCGGGGACACACGGGTCCTCGCGCTGATCGAGGCGGCCGACGCGGGTGACTGGCCGGCGGTCAAGGCGGCGCTGGCCCCCTTCGACCTCGGCAGCGACCACCAAGTCCTGGGCGAACTCTCCGAGTTGGACGGTCTGCAGGACTGGATCGGCGCGGCTGCCGACGAGGACAAGGAGCACCGTGCGACGGCCCTGCTGATATCCGGCACGCGGCACATCAGCTGGGGCTGGGAGGCACGCACCGACGCGCGCGCCGTACATGTCACGCAGGACCAGTGGCGGCTCTTCCGCGAGCGGCTCAAGATCGCGGAGGAGCAGCTGCTGGAGGCCGCGGAGCTGCGGCCGGAATGGGTCACCCCGTGGCGTCAGCTGCTCACCTCCGGCCGCGGCATGTCCCTGGGTGACGCGGTCAACCAGGCCCGGTTCGACGCCGGCATGCGCCGTGACCCGTTGGACCTGGACATCCACGTCGAGCGGCTGTCGCAGTTGCAGCCGCGCTGGGGCGGCGAGCCGGGACAGGCGCTGGCCTTCGCCCAGGAGGCCGCCGCCGGCGCGCCGCCGGGGCATCGTCTGGGCTGTGTGGTCGCCATGGCGTACATCGAGGAGTGGGTGGAGTCGGAGCGCGGCGACTACCTGGAGACCTCGGAGATCCGGGCGCAGCTGCGGGAGGCCGCGGACCACAGCATCCTCCACCCCGCCTACGTGCGCCGCCCGGGCTGGCAGCACGATTTCAACATGTTCGCCATGGCGCTGTCGCTGGCCGAGGAGCGCCATACGGTGCGGCGTGTCTTCCAGGCGCTCGACGGCGCGTACACCCGGTGGCCCTGGGTCTACTTCGCGGAACCCGAGAAGCAGTTCGCCCGCCGCCACCGCCGCGCCTAGCGGGTCGTTGCCCGGCCCCGCCGCGGCGTCCGACCGGGTCCTCCGGTCCCGGCCGCGGTTCCGGAGCGGGACGCCGTCACCGGCCGTTCCCGCCACTGCATCGTTCGACCGGGACACCCGCCCCTGTTCCGCCCGTCACCCGTCGCCCCTTCACCTCCGGACTGCCCCATGACTCTGCCCGACGCCTCCCCGAACCCGAGCGACGCCGACCGCACCTTCCAGGTGGACCTGCGCGGCCTCGTCGACCTCCTCTCCCACCACCTCTACTCCAGCCCCCGCGTCTACCTGCGTGAGCTCATGCAGAACGCCGTGGACGCGCTGACCGCCCGGCACCGACTCGAACCGGACGCCCCCGCCGAGGCCTTCGGCATCCGCCTGCACGCCAACGGCTCCGTCGTCCGGGTCGAGGACGACGGCGTCGGCCTCACCGAGGCGGACGTGCACACCTTCCTCGCCACCATCGGCCGCAGCAGCAAGCGCGCCGCGGGAGCCGCCGCGGACGAGCCAATCCCCGGCTGGGGGAAGATCGCCGAGCAACGCGGCGACTTCATCGGCCAGTTCGGCATCGGCCTGCTCTCCTGCTTCCTGGTCGCCGACGAGATCCACGTCATCAGCCGCTCGGCCCGCACCCCCGACGCACCCGCCGTGGAGTGGCGGGGGCGCGGCGACGGCAGCTACACCGTCCGCGTGCTGCCCTCCTCGGCCCGTCCCCGGCCCGGCACCACCGTCACCCTGACGCCCCGCGCCGACGCCGCAGAGTGGACCCGGCCGACCCAGGTGCACGCGCTGGCACGGCAGTTCGGCTCCCTGCTCCGCCACCCGGTGACCTTCGACGACGGCACCGCCGGCCCGGCCGCACCGGTCAACCCGGAGCCCGCCCCCTGGGCACGTACGTATCCGACGCCGGGCGCCCGCTCCCGCGCGCTGGCCGCCTACGGCGAGGACGTCCTCGGCTTCACACCGCTGGACACCATCGAGCTGGACCTCCCGGCCGTGGGCCTGAAGGGCATCGCCTGCGTGCTGCCCGAGACGGTGCCGGCCGGACGGCGCCACGGCCACCGCGTGCACGTCAAGGGCATGCTGCTGTCCGAGCGCGCCGAGGAGATCCTGCCCGAGTGGGCGTTCTTCGTCCGCTGCGTGGTCGACGCCGAGAACCTGCGCCCGACCGCGTCCCGCGAAGCCCTGTACGAGGACGACACCCTCTCCGCCGTCCGGGACGCCCTCGCCGAGCGGCTGCGCGAGTGGATCGCCCGGGCCGCCGCCAGCGACCCGGACCTGCTGGCCCGCTTCCTCCAGGTGCACCACCTGGCCGTGAAGTCCCTCGCGGTGCACGACGACGAGATCCTGCGGATGCTGCTGCCCTGGCTGCCGTTCGAGACCACCGACGGGCACGCCACCCTCGACGAGTTCGCGCGCACCCACCGCACCGTGCTCGTCACGTCCAGCGTGGAGGAGTTCCGGCAGGTCGCCGCGATCGCCTCGGCCGCCGGCCTCGGTGTGGTCAACGGCGGCTACACGTACGACCGCGAACTGGTGCACCGGTTGCCGGAGATCAGGCCCGAGGCCAGCGTCGCCGACCTGGACCCCGCGACCCTCACCGCCCATCTCGACCCCGTCGACCGGGAGACGGAACTGGGCGCCGCCGCCTACCTCGCCCTGGCCCGCGACGCCCTCGCCGTCTTCGACTGCGACGTCGCGCTGCGCGCCTTCCAGCCCGCCTCCGCCCCGGCCCTCCTCGTCGACAGCCGGGAGGCCCGGCACGAGCGCACCCGCTCCCACCTCGCGCGGGAGCAGGAGGGCGGCCTGTGGGGCGACATCCTGGGCGCCCTGCGACAGGAGGCTCCCCGTGCCCAGCTGATCCTGAACCAGCTCAACCCGCTGGTCCGCACCGCCGTCACCATCGACGAGCCCGAACTGGCCCGCACCAGTGCCGAAGCCCTGTACGGGCAGGCCGCGATGCTGTCCCGCCGTCCGCTCAGGCCCGCCGAGTCCAGCCTGATCAACCGCTCCTTCCTCGACCTCCTCGCCCACGCCCTCCGCAAGGACAGCTGACGATGCCGACCGCACCCCGACCCCAGACGACCGACGAGCTGAACCAGGCCCTGGAGGAGAACGACCGGCGCCCGTACGGCCGCACGCGCACCGTCACCGCCGAGGAACTCGTCGAGGCAGCCGAGCAGTTCGCCGAGCCCGTGCCGCTCATCAACGCGCTCCTCGAACTCCAGGAGGCGTACACCTACGGCTCCGAACCGCGGAAGTCACCGGTCGTCTTCGCCCGCCTGCTCACCCTCTTCGACGAGCAGCCGGACGTCTTCGACGCACGCATGCGCCACCTGCTGTTCTGGCGCTTCAAGTGGGTCGCCGGCGCCCTGCGCGCGCTGCCCGAGATGCCGCTCACCAGCCAGCGCCAGTGGCTCACGGAAATGCGCAGCCGCTACGAGAAGGCGGGCCTCGGCCTCCAGCCCTACTACGGACAGGCCTACCAACTCGCCGCCCACACGGGCGAGAACACCGCGGTCGCATACGAACTGTGGGCGGCCCGCACCCGCACTCAGCTCAGCGACTGCGAGGCCTGCGAGATATGTGAGCGTGCCCTCTTCCACCTCGCGGCGGGCGACGACAAGCGGGCGCTGCGCGCCTGGGAGCCCGTGCTCGCCGGGAAGGAGTCCTGCCAGGAGGAGCCCGCCCGTTCCGTGTCGCACGCGCTGCTGCCCCTGCTGCGCACCGGCAGCGTCGAGCAGGCCGTCGACATGCACCTGTCCGGCTACCGCAGCTGCCGGCGCAACCCCTCCATGGCCGGAGAGGTCGGCCGGCACCTGGAGTTCTGCGCGTTGACCGGCAACGAGGCCCGCGGCCTGGAGCTCCTCGCCGAGAACCGGAACCTGTTCGACGAGGTGGATTCGCCTCTGGACCAGCTCGACTTCCTCACCGGCGTGGAGGTCCTCCTCCAGCGCGTCGAGCACCTGGGCCACGGCGACCTGCCAGCCGCCGGATACTCGGGCCGCACCTGGACGGTGGCCGACCTGCGTGCCGAGGTGCGAGGCCGCGCCGACGACCTCGCCGGCCGCTTCGACACCCGCAACGGGACCACGGCCCGCAGCGACGTCCGCCGGACCCGCCTCGACCGTGCCCCGCTCCTGGACGCCCTGGAGCTGACCCTGCGCGTCCGCAGCCTCGACGACGTGGCCGCAGCCGCCCCCGCAACGACCCCAAGTGCCGCGCCCACCCCCCGTACGACCGCCCCCGTCCCCGACTCGCTGCCCGAACTCATACTGGGTGCGAGGGAGTTGGACCATCAGGGGCATCCGGACGCGCGGGCGTGCTGGGAACGGCTCCGCACACTCCACACCGCCCGCGGCTACACCCACCCCGACGACCCGGCCGTGGGCCCGCTCCTCCTGCTGCGCGCGGACCTGCTGGCCGACGAGGCCAACAGGGCCGGCGAGAGGGACGAGTACACGGACGCCGCCGACCTCCACGAGGAGGCGGCGGGCCTGTACGAGGACGCGGGGGCACCGGCCCACGCGGCGCTCTCCCGTGCCTGTGCCCTGCTCGCCACCGCCGAGATCCCCGCGGAGGGCGACGGCGCCGCCGAGGCGAAGGCCGCCGAACTGACCGCGGCCCACGCGTCGATGGTCCGCCTGTGCGAGGAGACGCCTGGGCTCGTTCCGGAGCTGGAGGCCCGCCTGCTGCGGCTGCGGGCCACCGCCCTCGGCCTGCGCCTGCAGGCTTCGGGGAGCGAGGAGCACGCCGCGTCCGTCCTGGCCGAGGTGGCAC
Source organism: Streptomyces fructofermentans (assembly GCF_014651055.1). GTDB lineage: Bacteria > Actinomycetota > Actinomycetes > Streptomycetales > Streptomycetaceae > Streptomyces > Streptomyces fructofermentans. The sequence goes on along the minus strand of NZ_BMWD01000024.1, from coordinate 71,175 downwards.
TGCTGCACGAGTTCGCCGCCCGGCACGACAACGACGGGCAGGTCTCCGGCGCCCTGCTGCTGCGCGCAAGCACGTACGCGATCTCCGGCGACCTGCCCGGCGCGGTGGCCGAGATCGACGGCCTCCTCGACCGGCTCAAGGCGCACGGCCCCGCGTGGCACGTGCCCCGCACGCTCGGTCTGCGCGGCCGGCTCCAACTCGGCCTCCAGGAGCCGCAGTCCGCGCACGCGAGCCTGTCCGAGGCGGTGCGCCTGGCCGCAGAATGGCCCCTCGGCACGGTCGACACCGCGCGCCTCCACGCCGACCTCGCCGGCGCCTGCATGCACATGGGCCGCCACGACGAGGCGCTGCGGCACCTGACGCGCTCGGCGGAACAGGACCTCCGCCGCGGCAGCAGGACGGAGGCGTTCTGCACCTACAGCAACGCGGCCCAGCTCAGCCTCGACCTGGGGCGCGTCGAGGCGTGCATCGCCCTCCTCGACTCCGTACTGGCCGAACCCGACCTCGTGGCAGGCGAGGTGGACGACCGGCTGGTCGCCCAGCTCCGTCTGACCCGCGCCCGCGCACTGTACGCCGGGGAGGACCTCAAGGCCGCCACGGCGGAGTTCGTCGCCCTCGCGGCCGAGTCGGCCGGCTGGGACGACGACCCGGGGAGCCACGCCATGATCGCCGCGGAGACGGCTGTACTCCTGGGCGAGTCGGGCGAGTTCGACCAGGCCCGGAAGGTCGCGGACCAGGCCCTCGCCGCCCATGCCCAGGACCCGCGATTCGAGCAGATCAGCAGTTGCCTGCGCGAACTCGCCCGCACCCAGGCCCAGCAGCAGGGCGCCGACGGCCTGCCCGGCGCCCGCGCCTTCCTCGCCGAGGCGGGGAAGGTCGCGGACGAGGCGCGTGCCGCCGGCTACGAGTCCCGTGACCGGTCCCTTGACACCGCCCTGGCCTACGAGCACGGACGGGTCAACGCCTACGCCGGGGCGTACGACGACGCCCTGGCGTCCCTGGACAGGGCGCTCGCCCTGCTGGGAGAGCCGGGCACGGACGAGGACCGCGCGGGCGAGTGGGCCGAGTGCGTCCGACTCGCGGGTGCCGTCCAGGGCATCTACCTGGAGCGCCCCGCTCCCGCCCTGGCCCGCCTCGACTCGGCGATCTCCCGCCTGACCGCCCTGGGCCACACCGCCGAGGCCGAGCCGCTGACCGCCCTGGCGGGCCGGCTGCGCGACGAGCAGTGACGCGAACTCCGGTGCCGGGGCGACGACGTCGCCCCGGCACCGGAGGGCCTCACGAGGTGCCGGCACCCGCCCGCACGTGACCTCGGGCCGGAGTGCGCGGACGGATCGTCGGCGCGACCGGACTCAGGGCCTGCGGCCGATGAAGGCGAGCAACTGGGTCTGCACGTCGGCGCCTTCGGCCACCTCGACCCGCGGACCGTACTGCCCGCTGCCCCGGAGCACGTCGTCGAGCGGCAGCATGCCCTCCAGCAACTGGGCGCACTTGCCGGGATCGAGGCGCTCCTCCTGGCCGGTCGCCCGAGCCAGGTCCCAGGTGTGCATGAAGACGTCGGAGGTGTAGAAGCGGTCGATCGCCTGGTCCAGCGGCACCTCTCCGATGTGGGGGTTCGACAGCGTCCGCTGCGCCGTGGCCGGATCGTCGAGGACGGCCTGCACGCCGTCACTGTGCACGGTCCAGGCCGCCACCGGATCGTCGTCCACCGAAGGTCCCTTCGGCAGCTCGACTCCCGCGCCGGCCTTCAGGAAGTCCGGGAACCACTCGACGAGGTGGCGCACCACGTCCCGGGCGGCCCACCCCTCGCACGGTGCGGGATCGTCCCAGGCGGAAGGGCTCGTCCCGCGCACGCGCTCCGTGAATGCCCCCGCGACGGCGCGGTGTTCATCGGCTGCCTTCGTCATGATGCCAAGCCTTCCGTTCCGGTCTGTCGGTCGGCATCGCTCCGGTCAAGGCCGAGCAGCTCGTCGAGCCGCTCGTGGCCTTCCCGGACGCCGCGTTGCATGCCGCTCCTGATCATCGAGTCGCGGGCCTCGACGGAGTCCATGAGGGACTTGGTGGTGACCCGGGTGCGAGAGCCGAGGGCCTGGAAGGTGGTTGTCTCGAGGCTGACGCCGTCCGGATGGCCGTCGAACGCGAAGGTCTGCACGATGCGTTCGTCCGGCCGCACCTCGTGGAACACGCCGTGGAACCCGTACTCCGTGCCGTCGTCCTCACGATGCACATAGCGGTACGACCCGCCGCTGCTCGCGTCGTACGTGTCGATCCGCATGGTGAGCCGACGCGGTCCCAGCCACTGGACGACCAGGTCGGGGTCCGTGTAGGCGCGGAACACGCGATCCGGTGAAGCCTCGAACTCGCGGGTGATCACGATGGTGGGAAGGGCCGGGTCGGCCACGATCTCCGTCTCGTGCCGGTGGTTCGCCTTTGCGCCGCTCATGATGCCGCCTCCTTCGCCGGGGCGTCCGCCGCCGACTGTTCCGCCGTCCGCTCGAGGACGGCGTCGAGCCGACGGAAACGGTCCTCGGCCTCGCGTCGGTAGCGTTCGATCCACTTCGTCATCAGGTCGAGGACGTCCGCCTCCAGACGGCAGGGCCGCCGCTGGGCGTCCCGGCCACGACTGACCAGACCCGCGTCCTCCAAGACCTTGATGTGCTTCGAGACCGCCTGCACGGTCACGTCGTACGGCTCGGCCAGCTCATTCACCGTGGCGTCACCGGAAGCGAGCCTGGCCACGATGTCGCGCCTGGTCGGGTCGGCCAGGGCGGAGAACACCCGGGACAGCCGGTCGTCGGCCATCTCGCACCTCGCATTCTTCAACCAGTTGGTTGAATAAACGGTAAGGCGCGTCCCGTGGCATTGTCAACCGATTGGTTGAATAGTGGCCCCGGGCTGGACCGGGTCGGTACGGCGGGCGCGTGGGGGTCGGGCGGGGCCGGCCCTCGCGAGGACGCTGCGGGTGGCGCGGTCCTGTCGCTTTCGACGCTGTCGCGTCGGCGCTGCGCGGGTCGGGAGTCGGCGGCCGAATGCCTGGTGGGCAGGGTCGGAGCCGGGGGAGGGGTGGCGGGGTCGGGCCGGTGTCCGATCGAGTGACCGCGGAGCCGTGCGGGGCGCGTGCCGGGGCCTGTCGGCGAGGCGGCGGTGGTGGCGCCCGATGCGCGGGTCGCGGACGCCTCTCTCAGGCTTCCGGGACCACCCATTCGGCGGGCTCGGGCAGTGACTCCGGGCTGTACAGCACGCGCTCCGGACGCTGGGTTCCCGGCACGGCGAAGACGGTCTTGCCCCGGACGCAGTCGCCGGTCTTCAATGTCGCCTCGTAGGGGTATTCGGGCTTGGGGAAGTCGTCGTACGTCACGCTGCTGGGCTCGATGCGCGCGCCGTCGGCGTAGGACAGCGTCCACGGGAAACGCGTGACTTCGGCCGGCCCCTCCTTGGCGCACGCCTTGATCTCCAGCGCGGCCCATATGTAGCCCGCCGTCCCGAACTCGTTGTCGGCGGTCGTCCGGGCTCCGACGCCCTGTTCGTACTCGAGGACTGTCAGTTCGAGGGTCCCGCCTTCCACGGGGTCGGTGAAGGTGAGGACCTCTCCGAAGTCGCGGGGGTCGGCCGAACCGGATCTCGGCGCGGTCTCCGGGCTGGTCGATCTCTCGGCAGCGGCGTTGGCCGCCGCGTCGGAGGTGTTGTCACTGCCGCCGCAGCCGGCCGTGAGGGCGGCGAGGCCGAGCAGTGTTGCGGTGATCGTGGTGGTGCGGGCGCGCATGGTTCTCCCCAAGGGCGTTGAGGTGTTGTGTGGGCATCATGGGCCGTGTGTGGGACCTGTGTTCGGTGTGTATCCGAGTTGTGACCTGGCGTGAGCGATACATGCTCGATTACGGTGCGTGAGCGACCTTTTTCTTCCTCGAGGCCCCTTTTTTGCGCCGCGCCGGCCTCGGCTCGCGGATCAGGAGCCGGCCTCTTGTCGCCCATGCGGGTCCGCGTGCCGCCGATCGATCCGGGAACGCGCCCCCAAGGTTGGTAACAGCTGTTACCATCCGGCTATGGCGAAGACACAGTTGGGTGCGCGCGTCGACAGCGAGATCAAACAGCTCGCGGAAGCCCGGGCCAGGGATCGCGGACTGAGCCTCGGCGACTACATCGCCGTGCTCGTGCAGGAGGACACCGAAGGACTGCGGCAGCGCGGCCTCGACGCGGCGGAGCGCTTCCTCGGTGAGCACCAGGGCGTCTTCGACGAAGCGGAAGACGCCGACCGCCGCCTCCCCGGAGCACACGCCGCCTGATGGACCTGCACATCGACGTCCCCTGGATCCTGCAAGTGGCGGAGCTCGCGGGAGCGGGAGATCCGGCCCCCGACGACTACGGGGTACCGGTGGCCGCGGTCGCCTGTCACCGCGCAGCGCTCCTGGAACAGCCGGTCTACGACGGTCCGTACGCCCGTGCCGCCGCCCTCGTGCACATCCTCGGCCGCTGCCGTTGGCTGGAGCGCTCCAACCTGGCCGTGGCCGCGGCCACGGGCGTGATGTACCTGGAGGCCTCAGGAATCACCGTCAAGCCCACACGGGAGGATGCCGTCGCCCTGCGCGACCTCCTGCGGGAACCCGCCTGCACCGCGGCAAGGATCGCCACGCTGCTGCGCGGCTGGCCGCAGGCCACCTGACGCCGACGGCCGTGGGCACGGCGCGGGACCCCGGCGCCACGCACTGCTGGGCTGCGCGTCCCCCGATCGCGGTGGCGGTTCGCCTCCGCGGCCTGCCCGGCATCGCGATCGGCAGGCCGTCCCGCCCCGTCAGGGCTGAAGCCCACCCAGGATCTTCCGCTCCGCCGGTGTCAGCGGCGGCTCGGTGAGCGGCGGCAGCGAAGGGCCGTTCAGGGTCGCCAGAACCACGCCGGGTCGCAGCAGCCGCGTCGGACCGGCCTTGAGTCCGGTGACGTCCCACAGCGCGGACGCCGCCGGGTAGGACCGGGTGGCGGCTCGGACGAGTCGGCGCGTGTACCGGCCGGCGAGGCGATCCGTCGTGGTGGGCGCGGCGCCGCGGACCTCCGGATAGAGGATGTCCTGCCCCACCGCCATGTTCCACGCCGCGTCGACATGCTTCGCGGCCGCCCGCTGGACGGCCCGCGCGTACCCGGGCGACCGCGGATCGGTGCGTGTCGACTCCCGTCTGAGCGTGAGCGCTTCGAGCGCCACCACCGACATTCCCTGTCCGTAGGCGGGGTTGAAGGTGGCCAGCGCGTCGCCGAGCACGACGAGGCCGTCCGGCCAGGACGGCGTCTTCTCCAGGTAGCGGCGGGAGTTGCTGGTGCTGCGGCTGACGAAGACGTCGGTGAGCGGCTCGGCGTTCGCGATGAGCCTGCCCACGATGCCGTGCGGGAGATCGAGCGTGTACCGCAGGAATCCGTCGGGGTCGGCGGGCGGCTCACCTCCACGGGTTCCCGCGAGACTGACCATCCAGCGCCCGTCCTCGATGGGGACGATCACCGCGCTGCGCCCCGGCAGGCCGGCGTAGGGGTCGGCCTGTATCACCGTCAGAGGGAACGATTCGGCTCCGGGCGGTCGCCGATAGATCCGGGTGGCGTTGACGAGACCGGAGTCGACGCTCCGCTCCTCGATGCCGGAGACGCCGATTCCGGCGAGCCACGTGACGATCCGCGAGCCGCGGCCGCTCACGTCGACGACCAGCTCGGCGGGCAGCTCCTCCGGCCCGCCCGCCGGGCCGTCGAGGCGGACTCCGGTGACCCTGTGCCGACTGCCCAACAGGTCGGTGACCTTGGCCCGGCGGACGGTGACGTTGTCGAGACCGTCGAGGACCAGTCCGCGCACGGCCCAGTCCAGCAGCGCCCGGCTGCACGTGATCATGTGATGCTCGTCGTGGGTCCAACGACGGAACCAGCCCTCGCTGGACAGGGCGAGCATGCCCGCACTGAGGGAGATCTCGTGGGCCCCGGCGGCCAGCAGGTGCTCGCGCACATCCTGCCGGGGCAGCAGCTCCTCCATGGCGTCGAGGCCGCCCGGCATCAGGAGATGGGCGTGGCGCCCCTGCGGCAGACCTCGGCGGTGGTCGGGTCTGTCGGGCAGCTCGTCGTTCTCCACGACGATCACTTCGTCGTGTGCCGGGGACAGCGCGGCCGCCGCCAGGACCCCGCCGAGTCCGGCTCCGATGACGACAGCTGTACGCATGGCACTCCTTGGTTCAGTTTGATCTGGCGCGGAACCCGGCATTCGTGTCCGGGAGGCGGCGCATCTGCGGATCGCTCCGACCCGTGGGTGCCCGCGGGTCTGTTCCGGTGCTTGGTGGGGCCGCTTCTGGTTGCCGATGTCTTCGTTGACGATCTCCAATCATGCTCCGCCGCACGAGGCGGTGAAGCACGAAAGGCACCAGAAGTTGAACACTCCACAGCTATTTACGGATGCGGGCCGGAAATCCTTCGCGCCGCCCGCCGCTCCGAGTGGCCGTCACTTCTCGGAAGCGGTGCACCGGCAGCCGGACCTCCAGCCCTCCCCGTTCAACTGCACTCACCGGGGCGGAAGGACCAAGTGCCCGCGACGGGAGTGGACGGCTGAACCGCCCCTGAGGGCATGGGGGTTCGAATCCCGGCATGGCGACATGGCTCAACGATACGGTCACGTCTGTCGGGCTCGATCTGCAGGTGAGTCCCCCGACGCCGGGTACCGACACGATCCCCGTGCAGTGCTCCCGTGCCTGTCGCGGCCTTGCGCGTGATCGACGATGTCGCGCACCAGGCGTGCCGCGCGAAGGTGCCTGGCATGCCGCCTGCACACGGTGAGCCGTCGCCGCGTGCGCCGTCGTCGCGGTGCGGCATGGCGGCGCGCGGCCGCCGAGGCTCGGCAAAACCTGCTGGCGGTGCCGCAGCGGCGTTGCTACCCTTCCGGAGGCCGTGCGAGAGAACGAGGAGGTGGTACCCGTGAACGCTGTATCGACATGGGTGCTCTCCTCCGGAGTCACGGTCGGGCGGTAGATCGTCCGGGAGCGCCTTTCATGAGCCCTCCCGAAAGGCACGACCGTGCAATTCACTTCTGAACAACGCCTCGACGACGGCGTCCTCGAGCGCGAGTTCACCCTCGGCGAGATCCCCGGCACCCTCTGGACTCCCGGATCCGGACCTGCCCCCCTGGTCCTCATGGCCCACAACAACGGCCTGCCCAAGGCCGAGCCCCGGCTGGTTGCGAGGGCCCGGTACACGGCGGCGCGCGGCTACGCGGTCGCCACCATCGACGCCGTCGGCTGCGGTGATCGTCCCCGTTCCGCCTCGGACGAGCAGGCCCGCACCGACCTCCGGCGGGCGATGCGGGCCGGGGAGCCGGTCGACGAGATCTTCGAGTCGTTCATCGGCCCGATGGTCGAGCGCGCGGTCCCGGATTGGCGGACCACACTGGACGCCCTCCTCGAACTCCCCGAGATCGGCGGCCCCGTCGGGTACTCCGGTGGGTGGACCGCCCTCGGTATCCGGCTGGCGGTGGTCGAGCCACGCATCACCGCCGCGGGCTTCTTCGCCGGAGGGTACGTACCCCGCGCGCAGCGGGAGGAAGCCCGACAGGTGACCATTCCGCTGCTGTTCCTGCTGCAGTGGGACGACGAGGGCAACCCCCGGCAGCGGGCCCTGGACCTGTTCGACGCGTTCGGCAGCAAGGAGAAGACGCTGCACGCCAATCTCGGCGGCCACACCGGCACCCCGTGGTTCGAGTTGGAGGACGGGTGCCGGTTCCTGGACCGGCACCTGAAGTGAGGCCGGGCCGACCGGCGCCCGGCAGCCTGTAGGCGGCGTCGGCGGTGTTGCCGTCATCGAGGAGGAGCAGCGGTCCTGCCCTCCTCGATGACGGCGGCCGCCGTTCGGGCACCCGCCCTGAACGCGGCGGCAACGGTTGTCGGCAGTCCTGTGCCGGCCGATTCGCTCGAGACGCCGTCGGCGATCGTGGCACGATGTGCCGCATGACGACGAACCGAAGGGTCCATGCCGCGTAGACGGCCGGGTCGGATTCGTGCCGACGCCCCCGTCGCACACCGGACACGGGGTGCCAGGTCAGTGGTCGACGGCCTCTCCTCGCACGCGCAGTCCGAGATCGTCCGCCTCGAACGCACCCGCAACTATCTGCGCCCAGGCGACATCAGTACGGCTGTGGACCTGTGGAAGGACTACGTCCGCCGTCCCGAACGCGAGCTGTGGCACGACCACGAGTGGGGCAACGCGCACTGGTACTGCTGCGGCAGCCCGCTCGAAGCCCGCGCCCTTCTCGACACCGTGCTGGGGGCCATGTCGCTGCGGAGCGCACGCGAACTCCGAAGGATCGTCGGCCGGTCGGACGCCGTCTGGGACGGCCCGTCCTCGATCTAGGAGGCGGACCGTGAAGAAGGGCCGAGTCGCGAGGACTTGTGCGGGGTCGCCACCGCCCGGTCGCGGTCGCCTGCGGAACCGCGGGCCCGCAGGACGAGTGGGGACGTGGCCAGCGCGTCGGCGATGCCCTCCAGCGTGGAGGCTTCCGGTGTCTGGTTCGCCATGCGACCGGAGTCGTCGGGTGTGTGGCCGTCACGCTCACGTCGAACGGCCGCCACGATGATCACGGCCCAGGCCTCGGCTTCTGCCCGCTCCGCGTCGCCCGTCGCCTCGAGCGAGGCCGCGAGCGTGTCCTCGTACAGGGTGCGGTCGAAGTATCCGTCGAGATGGAACAGAGCGTTGTGGATGCTCGTCTGACGCCAGGTCAGCAGCATGCCGGGGATGGACAGGTAGGGACGGCGGAGCCTGAGGCTGTGGCGGGTGAGGACGTCGTCCAGCTCTCGTTCCAGGGGCGCCAAGCGTACGTACGAGCGCCGGTTGCGCCGCCACGCGCTCAACGTGGGGCCCAGCAGCGGGACCACGACTCCGGTGACGGTCAGCAGGGCGCCCAGGCCTGCCAGTCCAGGGCTGACCTCGGTGCTGAGGCGCGACCAGTCCCGGCCGGACCAGCCGGCGACCAGGGCGGCGATCTTGGAGATGCTGTATCCAGCGTTGATCACCGTGCCGACGCCCATGGTCAGCAGTCCGGCGCGCAGCCAGCCGTCCACCTCCCGCGCCCAGCTCAGGCACCACGCCGACGTGACGCAAACGGCCGTGAGATGAGCGGCCAGGTAGAGCACGATCATCTCGCGTATGTACGCGGTGTCGGCGTAGTAGGTGTCGAAGTCCGCGCGACGCTCCCGCGAGGCGTCTCCCAGGGCGAACAGCGTCGCGATGCCGACGAGCACGAACGTGTAGGCGAGCACCCAACTGCGCGCGGTCCGACGGACGTTCGGCCCGCCCCTCCAGTGGACGATGAGCACCAGGGACGCGGCACCGTACGCGGTGATCGCCGCATAGGTGAGCGGCGCGGCGAGGTTGGGGACACCGCTCAGGGAGTTGATCGCCCCCACGGTGGGCGGCGCGCCCAGCAGGAAGCACAGACTCGCCAGGCCCAGGAGTGAGCAGATGGTCCGCAGGAACGGATTGCGCCAGTCGCGGGACAGGTCGGGCAGCCGGGCGGCCAGCCCGAGCAACAACGCGCCGCAACTGAGGTAGTTGATGAGGCCGCTCATCTTCCTCTCTCCTCCATCATGCCTGGCTCGGTGACTGCGCAGGAGTGTGCAGGCTCGGGTCGGCGAAGTCGTGGGACAGGGACCGGGACAGCGACACCAGGGCGTACACGGACTCCCGGGTCGCCCGCAGTTCACAGGTTCCGGCCGCGTTCGTCGGCGCCAGCTCAGCGGCGTGGGAGGCGAGGGCGTCCCGTACGACCGCGGCCTCCGCGAGCGTCTCGGCCTCCCGAGGGCCGCGGCCCTCGGCGAGAGCGCACGCACGCGCCCGGCCGAGCACCTCCTCGGAGAAGTGGGGGTGCAGCCGCAGCAGCGCGTCGTGGATGGCGGTCTGCCTGCAGGCGAGCCGTTCCGCGGGCAACTGCCACCACGGGGAGGCCGGTTGCAGCGGCGGCGTGACGTGGCGCACCGCGGCCCACAGAACGCCGAGAGCCCGGTGGTCGATCAGAGCCTCCCACTGGCCGCTGGCGCGCGGCACGATGAATCCGAGGGCGACGAACAGCCCTGCGACGCTCACCGCGACCGGGGCGACGGAGGTCGAGAGGAAGTCGAGGTCGTGTCCGGCCCACCGGGCCACGACCGAGATGTACTTGGTGGCCTGGAAGCCCACGATGTCGAGGAACGCGCCGATCACGACGAGGAGCAGGCCGGCCCGGAGCATGCCGCTGACCTCGCGCTGCCACGACACGCACAGCCGCAGCATGGTGATCATGGCGAAGCTGTGCGCGGCCAGATAGAGCAGGATCATCTCGCGGATGTACGGGGTGTTGGCGTAGTAGCTGTCGAAGTCGGTCAGGCGCTCCACCGGAGCGTCTCCGAGCACGAACAGGACCACGATCAGGACCGCGCAGGCGCTGTAGACGCTCACACAGTGCAGCCATACGCGGTGCGCCCTGACGGGGTCGCCGCCCCGCCAGTTGATGACCAGGCCCAGAACTGCTCCGGAGAACGCCGTGTTGAGGGCGTAGACCAGCGGGGCGGAGAAGTTGGCTGTGCCGGTGAACGCGTTCACCTCCGCGATGACGGGAGGCTGCGCGTGGAAGAGGGTCACGGCTCCGATGAGCAGCACCGCGTATCCGGAACGCACCACCGGGATGCGCCACTTCCTGCGTCCGGGCAGGTGGACGACGAAGGCGAGGCACAGGAGGAGAACCGGAGCCAGGTACATGGACGTGGGCTTCACGCGCGGGGACTCCTTCTGGCCGTGGGGGAGCGAAGGATGCTCGGACGCGGCGCCGGACGCCGGGGCTGTGGGGTGCGGTCCGGGTGCGCGGGGGACCGGGCCTGCCGGTCGGCGGGCCCGAGCGGATTGCGGTGGTCGGGCTCGGAGGACGCTAGCGGCCACGGTGTCCCAGCGAGGCCCCGATACGGTCGGCGAGACTGCTCGTGCCCACCTCCTGCGATGCCTCCATCCACGAAGTCAGCGTTCGGCTCAGCAGCAGCCCGAACTTCTCGGCCTCCCGCTCGGCCTCCTCGTGGAACGTCGTGCGGGTGGCGAGGGCCACCGCGTCGCCGAGATCGCCGTCCGGACTCAACAGGCGTGCGGCCTGGCCCTGTTCACCGAGATGGACGCCGCAGTTGCCCTTGAGCATGTGCCAGATCTCGTGGCCGACGATGACGACCTGGTGCCAGACCGCGGCCCGCCGGTCGACGGCGATGATGTCGAACTCCTCCAGCTCCATCCACAGGCCCGTGGCGGTGTCCGGGGGGAAGATCTCGCGGCGCAGCACCACGTTGCGACCGCGCTTGGCGGCGGCGATCCGTACCAGCTCGTCGAGCAGGATCTCGGGGTCGACGGGTCGTTGCAGGTCCAGGGTGTCGAGGCTCGCGGTGAAACTCTCCGCGAGCCGGCGCATCGCCTTGTGCGTCGTGCCCCTACTCACCATGCTCCCTGCGGGACGTCGTTACGAGCTGTGACCGCCACCCGATCCCTGCCACCTGGTCCTCTTCGCCTCGACCCCCCGGCCCGGGGGGCCTGCGGCACCGGGTGCGCGAGCGGGCAAGTGATCCCGGTGGTGTGCCGCGCGCGGCGGGCGGGCGTTGCCGGGCGGTCCGTCCGGGGCCCTCCGGCATCGGCAGGCACGGTCGTCGCCTCGTCGCGCGAAACGCCCGCTCCGCGCAGGTGTCCGCACCCGTCGAGCGGGTCGGTGACAGGACCGGGCACGTGGTCGGCGGCCTCGGCGATGCGGCGCAGCGTCTCGGCGAGTGAGGGCTCATACGCGTCCGTCACCGATGGATCTCCCTGGTCGCCCGCTCATGCCGAGGCGAGCGTAGCCGGTCGAGCCCCCCGGCGAACAGGCGCGGCCGGAACTGCACCACAGGGCTCCGCCCGCCAACCCCGCGCAGCCGCCCTCGCGTTGCCGGCCGCGCCCGTCGTCATGCTGCAACCGTGGCCCTGCCATGCCGAGTCGGCGCCGGTCCGGACACTGTCGGCATTGCGCCCGAGCACGTCCGGACATGTGCCGTCGGCAGGTGAGGCGTCGACGGGACGGCGGGTTCGGGCCGGAACGCCGCTCGATCACGTGGCTCACATGGGCCGGGCGGACCCATGGACCACGTCAGTTGCGGGGCGACGCGCCGCCGGGCCGGCGGATCCGGCGTCGCATCCTCGGGCGCCGGTTCGGCCGTGTCCGACGGGCCGAGGCGTCCGACACGCGCGACGAGGCGCCTACTCGGCCTCGGCGGCGCCCTCCGTTGCCAGGTCCGAGGACCGCACCGCCCCGACCCGGTCGGGGACCTCGGCACGCTGCGGTCCGGCGAGACCGCACGGACCGCATCCGGGCGACGGCTCCGCCCGCAACGGCACCCCGTTGGCGCGCAGGACGTCACGGACGTCGAGAATCAGCGGGAACACCTCGTGGTTGCGGTCCTCGTCCTGCTCGTCCCAGGCACGCTGCTCGGCCTCGACCGCCATCCGGTCCTGGGCGAACACGCGCTCGGTGAAGCGACGGATCAGCGGCCACGCGAGCTCCAGCGCCCCGGGCACGGACGGCTTCGCGATCGTCAGCAGACCGTAGGCATGGCAGACGCGCTGCTCGGCGTCCTCCGGCACATAGGCGGCCCAGAGCGAGAACGCCGGCAGGTCGTTGCCCTCGGGGACACCGCGCAGCGTCTGGTACGGGTACTCGGTACGGATGGTGATGACGTCCGGCCTGTCCCGGCCGCCGACACCCTCCGCGGAGAGCAGACCCGCGCCGCGGTCCTTGCGGCCTCCCGCCGGCACGAACAGGTATCGCGCCTCGACATGCCTCGGGCCGGACTCGTAACCGAGCAGTTCGGGCTTGATCCTGCCGAGCACGCTCCGGTGCAGGAACTGGTGGTTCATGTCGAGCAGGTTCTCGTGCATGAACGAGTAGTGGCAGCGCACCGTGCGCGAGAAGGTCATCGTGCGGTGGGCCGCCGACTCGTACTCCGGCAGGAACGGGAACGGCGCCTCTTCGGCCAGGGCGGGATCGCCGGGGAAGACGAACACCAGCCCGTAAGCCTCGCGGACCGGGAAGGAGCGCACACCGCGCGGCGGGCGTTCGCACCCCTTCGGGAGATAGGGGATCTGCGAGATGCGGCCGTCACCGCGATAGGCCCACGCGTGGTAGCAGCAGCGCAGGATGTCGCCCTCCACCACGCCCATGCTCAGCGGTACCTGACGGTGCGCGCAGCGGTCCTCGAGGGCGTGGACCGTGCCGCTGCGCCCCCTGTAGAGGGCGATCCGCTCGCCTGCGAACACCGCAGCGAAGGTCCGGTTCCGGCGCACCTTCCGGGAGGTCGCCACCGGGTACCAGTGGTCCGGGGAGATGCCCACCCGCCGGAGGTCCGTGACCGGGCCGGGGAGCGCGGCCACGCGGCCGTCCAGACGGTGCGGGGGGAGGGCCGACGGGCCGGCGGTGGAAGTCCGGTCCGCTCCGGTGTGCTCGGGCCGAGCGTCGGTCATGGGCTGTGCTCCCTTGCACTGGGGGAGGGAAGTCATGTCGCGGGGCGGCGGGGAGGCCGTGCGGCGATCCCACGCACCGCCGACCGCCGACGAGACCGTCGGGCCTGCCGAGACCGCTCGCAGGCACGTGGCGCGGGGGTCCCTTCGCCGTGCGGTTCCTCCTCCCACGGTCGCCGGGGGCACGGCGACCGTCAAACGCGGAGGCGCGTTGGTGTTACGTCTTCAGCGGTCCGGACCGGGCGAACGGCACCGGAGCGAGACGGCTCTCCCGGAGCCGGCGGAACGGCGGGCCGCCGGTCACCGGCGGCGACGTCGCGCGGAGCGGGCGAACAGCCACACGGCCGCCAGCGCCAGGGTCGCGGTCCAGACCGCGGCGAACGCGACGGTGACCGGTGTGTGGGCGGTGGCGATTCCCGTGATCATCAGCGCGAGTGACAGCAGGCAGAGCAGGACCAGGCCGCGCCCCGAACCCATGGCCTCCGGAAGACCCCGGCGGCGAGGCCGCTGGACGGGGACCTGGTCGCCCATCCGCAGGGCGAAGTGCCTGTCCTGCCGCAGCGCGTGTTCCATCTGTGCGAGCACTCGGCGCTCGTTCTCCGACAGCGGTGACCTCTCCACGAGCCCGATCTCCTCCCGGGGCCCCTGGGCCGGATGCCAGGGTCATCACCTGTCCGGTTTTCCCGCCTCGCGGCGGTCATGTGTGCGATGGGCGGCACACTTCGCGCCTGGGTGCGAGGCGGCGCCGTCGCCGGGGGCGGGCGAGGCTCCGGGTCGGCGGCTCGCTGACGTAGAGGCGCAGCGCCGGCCCGGCGGCCCGCGCCCGGCGACCGAGCAGCCCATCGGTCCGGCGGCCCGCGCCCGGCGACCGAACGGTTCGGCAGTCCGGTGGCCCGGCGGTCCGGCAGCCCGGCAGGGCCAGGGGCGGCCGAGGTCGCCGGGGCTCGCCGAGGTCACCGGGTGGCGGTGGCCGCCGACGATGGGGGAGGAGCAGCGGGGAGGGCGGCTGCGAAGCCGCACGCCGGGCTCCAGCACCGCACCGCGGCTCAGCAGGATCGTTTTCGCGGCGTATTGTCATGATATGCGTGCGCGTGGTCTGGGCTGTGGGGTGATCCGGCCGAAAGGGGCTCAACGGCTATGCCGGCCGATCCGAACGGTCCCGTGACGGAAGGCTCCGGGGCACCCGGTGACACGGAGCCGCTGGACGAGGCACTCGTGGGCGCCGTGCGACGCACCGGTGCGTCGGCCGGCGGGATCTTCCTGCTGGACGAGACCAGGCGGCTGCTGTGCCTGACGGTGGCCTGCGGGTTGCCCGTCGACGTGGCGGTGTCCTGGCGGCGCGTGGCCGTGACCTCCCCCGTCCCGATCGGCGAGGCGTTCCGCGAGGACCGTCTCGTGTGGGTGGGCTCGCCGGAGGAGATGGCCCGCTCGTATCCGCACACCGCGGCGGCGATGCCCTACCGGTTCGCGTTCGCCGCGGTACCCCTCGCCGGCAGGAACCGCAACTGGGGCGTGCTGTTCCTGGTCTGGCCCGCCAACCACTCCGGGCGGGTGTCGCCACGCGAGCGAGGGCACTTCGTCTCGCTCGGCCGGCGTGTGGCGAGGGTGATCGAGGACGCGGGCGGAACGGTCGTGCCGCCGGACCAGCCCCGCGTCATTCCGGTGTCGGCCGCCTCCGAGCGGCGCGCAACCGCGGCGCAGGCCGCCGTGGACTGCGCGGAACGGCTGCCGGAGGGCTTCGTGGCGCTGGACCTGCAGGGCCGCATCACCTTTCTCACCAGCAGGGCCGCGGACATGCTCGGCCTCGATCCGGACCGGCTCCTGGGCACGCAGCCGTGGCAGTCCCTGCCCTGGATGGACCAGATCCAGGTGGAGGACCACTACCGCGCCGCGGTCATCAGCCGAGAGGTCGTCTCCTTCCCCGTCCTGCGGCCCCCCGCCAACTGGCTCGACGTGGAACTCCACCCCGATTCCAGCGGCATCAGCGTCCGGATCACACCTCGCAGCCCCCAGGCGGAGTCGACGCGGGCCACGGCCGCTCCGTCGGTGCCCGCGGCATCCGTCGGCCGGCTGTACCAACTGGTGCACCTGGCCGCCGCCCTCACGGAGGTCGTCGGCGTGCAGGACGTCGTCGACCTGATCGCCGTCCAGATCCTCCCCGCGTTCGGAGCCGACAGCATGGTCCTGTCGGCCGCCGACGCCGGCCGCCTCAAGATCACCGGCCACTACGGCTACGACCAGCGGACCATCGAACGCCTCGACGGCCTTCGCCTGGACACCCGCCTCACCCCGGCCGGCGAGGCACTGGTCAGCGGCACCCCCTCGTTCTTCGCCGACCCCGGCGAACTCGCCCGCCACTACCCGGACGCGCCCCGGATCAGCGGCAAGCAGGCATGGGCCTTCCTCCCGCTCGTCAGCAGCGGCCGTCCCGTCGGCTGCTGCATCCTGACCTATCAGCGACCCCATACGTTCACGGCCGACGAACGGGCCGTCCTCACCTCACTCGCCGGCCTCATCGCCCAGGCCCTGGACCGGGCGAGGCTCTACGACGCCAAGCACGGACTCGCCCACACCCTCCAGCAGGCACTCCTCCCGCGCAGCCTGCCCGCCCTCCCCGGCCTGGAAGTGGCCGCGCGCTACCTCCCGGCCGGGCACGGCATGGACATCGGCGGCGACTTCTACGACTTGATCCGCCTCGACGAGGACACGGCGGCCGCCGTCATCGGTGACGTCCAGGGCCACAACGTCGCGGCCGCCGCCCTCATGGGACAGGTCCGCACCGCCGTCCACGCCACGGCGGGCTCCCGGCCGGACGAGGTCCTGGCCCGTACCAACCGCGTCCTCGCCGACCTGGAACCCGACCTCCTCGTCTCCTGCCTGTACGCCCACGTCGACCTGGCACGCCGGCAGGTCAGCCTGGCCAGCGCGGGCCACGTCGCCCCGCTGCTGCACCATCCCGGACGGCCGCCCACCGTGCTCGACATCGAGCCGGGCCCGCTGCTCGGCGTCGGCGTCGACCTGCCGTACCCGATCACCACGGCCCCGATGCCCCTGGGGACGACCCTCGCCCTCTACACCGACGGACTCGTCGAGATCCCCGGCTCCGACATCGACAGGGTGGCGGGCGAACTCGCCCAGTACCTCGCGGGCGAACCGGAGCCGGACCGCCTCATCGACGACCTCGTCCACCACTCCTGGCCCCGCGGCCACCCCACCGACGACATCGCCGTACTCGTCCTGCGGGCCGTGGAAGCCCTCTGACGAACCGCGATGCCGCGGCCGGCCGGCGTCGCCGGGTCCGCCGTCGGGCCCAGCCGTGCGGCGAGGAGACGGTCGACGCCTCCACAGGATCGGGGTCCGCCTGGCAGACTGTGCGCCACCCTGGGGGGAGACAAGTCGTGCCGCAAGAGCTGACCGTCCGCCGGATACTCGGTGACCAGCCGTTCGCCGAGATCGGCCGGCCCGTATGGGCGGTGACCGACGAGCGCCACGGCTGCGTCATCGCCGCCGGCGACCTCGGGCACGTCATGTGGCGCGGCAGCGGCCACTGGCTCGCCCACCGGATCGGCGTGTACGAGGCGGGCACCCTCCGCCCCCGCCACGTCGTCGCCTCGCGCTACCCCGTGTGTGCCATCGAGCCCCATCCCGAGCTGCCGCTCGTCGCCGTCGGCACCGGCCGCTACGACGGCTCGTGGGACTTCCAGGGGCAACTGCTGCTGCTGCACCTGGACACCGGGCGCGTGACGAATCTGCTCAGCAAGAGTCGCCAAGTACGCCATCTGCGCTGGCTGGAGGACGGCAGGCTCGCGATGCTGCTGTCACCGGAGGACAAGGACGGCGGCTTCGGCAAGGGTTTCGAGCTGGCCGTAGGAGTGGAGGACTGGCTGTCCGCTCCGGCCGGTCTGGTCGACCCCGACGCCGTACGCCATCCGATGGTGGAGAGCGGACTCCTCTACGACCCGCAGGTGGAGGACACCCTCGCGCGGTTGACGGACGGTCGATGGCGGCGGCGGGCGGAGGTGCGGGACCTGGCGGTGCTGGCCGACGGAAGTGTGCTCGCCACCGGCCGCCACACGGACCTCGAACGCTGGTCCCCGTCCGGCGGGTTGAGCTGGGCTCTACCGGGGGTCGGAGAGGGGAGCGTCCAGGTCGAGGCGGCCCCCGACGGCGAGTCGGCGTGGGTGACGTACCGGGGCTACCGGCGGGACGATGCGACAGGACGTCAGGTCGACCGCGCGACCACGGTCCGGCGGATCTCGACCGCGGACGGCGGCGCGATGGACAGCGTCGACATGCCGTCACCGCCCGCACTGTGCGCCACGGACGAGGGCTGGCTCGCGCTGCGCCCGCGAGGCCGCGACGCCCACGCCGCGCTGCTGCTCGCCCCCACGCACCAGCCGGCGGGTCACCTCGACCTCGCGCCCAGCCGCTCCAACTCCCCTGCTCTGCGCGTCAGACGCAGCACCCGTCTCCTGTACGTGGACGGCCCCGGCCCGGACGGCGACTCTCCGTGGGTCAACGCGATCGATCCTCCGGGCGCCCACGGCCCCGCCACGGTTCGCGCTCTCTTTCCTCTCCGGTGGGACCCTGAGTCCGCTCTGCAACCCTGGTACGGCCCCGCGGTCGAGCTGGCGGACACCCTCGTCCACGCGGGCCGGTCGTACGAGCGGGGCGCCACCTACGCGAAAGCGCGCGAGGGCACGTATGTCGTGAGCCGTCGGCTTCCGGGCGGAGAGGCGCGCTGGGTGCACCGCACCGACAAGCCGCTCGCCGACCTCGACGGCGACGAGGGGAAGTTGTACGTCGTGTACCTCACCGGCGAGGTGGAGACCTTGGACACGGCGACGGGTGAGGTGCGGGCCCGGCACACCCTGCGCGCCCACGGGCACCCGGTCACGCCGGTGTCCGCCGCGTACCGGGCCGACCAGCAGCGCCTGGTCGTGGGGACGGTGGACGGGCGGATCCTGGACTGCTCGGTCCCGGACCGACAGGGCGGGGCGGACACCGGGCGCGTCGGCCGCGCCAACGGGACGGGACCCGGTGATCGGACAGCTCCGGGATCTCGATGAGAACTGACAACGCTGCGACCACCGCGCGGTGTTGGCGGGAAGCGCATACTGTGCGGTGTGGCGATCTACGACAGCATCGGAGCGACCTACGCCGGCACCCGGCGGCCGGACCCGCGAATCGCCGCCAGGATCCATCAAGCCCTCGGCGATGCCGCCACCGTGATCAATGTAGGAGCCGGCACAGGCTCCTACGAACCGCCCCACACGCTGTCGGCCGTTGAACCCAGCTCAGTGATGATCGCCCAGCGCCCGGCGGGATCCGCGCCGGCCCTGGAGGCCTTCGCGGAGTCGATCCCTCTCGCCGACGACTCCGCCGATGCGGTGATGGCCCTCCTCACCGTGCACCACTGGAGCGACCTGGAAGCCGGCATCGGCGAACTCCTGCGCATCGCCCGGCGGCGGATCGTCGTCCTCACCTTCGACCCCGACATCAACCACAAGTTCTGGCTGCTGGAGGAGTACCTGCCCGAGGCAGCCGCGTTCGGCGACGAACGAGCCGTCGCGGTCGACCGCTTGGCCGGGCTGCTGGGAGGCGCCCGCATCGAAACCGTGACCGTCCCGCACGACTGCACCGACGGATTCCTCGCCGCCTTCTGGCGCCGACCCGAGGCGTACCTCGACCCGGAAGTGCGAGCAGGCATCTCCCTGTTCGCCCAGACCGGCGAAGAAGTCCTCCGGCCGGGCCTGGCCCGGCTGTCGGACGACCTGTCGTCCGGCCGGTGGCACCGACGCCATGCCGACCTGCTCGACCGCGAAGCCCTCGATGCCGGCTACCGGCTTCTCGTGGCCGACCTGTAGGGCCGCGCCAGCCGTCCGACCGTGCGCTCCGAACCGCGGGAAGGCGCCGGCCACGGCGGTGCGTCAGACGCGTCTCCCCAGCCGCCCCGATGTGACCTCTGCCGGGGCCACCGGCCGCGGGTCGTCGGGCAGGGGACGGGGCCCGTCCGGTCCCACCCAGCCACCGGATCACCGCCGGGCGGCCCGCGAATCGGCTCGCGGCCTGACAACGAAAGGGGTCTTAAGTTAGGTTAGCCTTACCTAATTCACTGGACCTCTGGGAGATCCGGATGCGTCGCATTCCACTGAGCGCCCCCGCGCCGACAGCCGCCGAGCGCGCCCGTTCCATCGTGGGCGTCGCCCATTCGATGACCGTGGTGAGCGAAGGCCGGCACAGCGAGGTGCGGCGTCTCGACGGCGCCGGAGTCATGGGCCAGGTCCATCTGCACGCTCCGTTCGAAGGATCCGGCACCCCACCGGGCGGACGCGTGCCGGTCAGGCTGGAACTCACCGATGTCGCGCCCACGCCCGTACGCGACCGTCTGCGCGCCCGAGTCACGCTGACCGGGCTGCTGGCAGCGCCCTACGACCCCGAGTCCACCGAGAGCACCTGCATGGAGATCGGGCAGTGCGTGCTGGAGGACGACAACGGACGCTCCCATGTGACCCTCCAGGAACTGGAGGCGGCCGAGCCCGACCCGCTGGCGACGTGTGAGGCGGGCATGCTGACCCATCTCGTGGACGACCACCCCGAACTGGTCCCGCTGCTCCTGCGCTTGGCCCGCCCACACCCCGACGGCGACGTGCAGCGCGCCCTTCCCCTCGGGATCGACCGCTACGGCTTGACCCTGCGCCTGGAACACGCGCGTTCCCACCAGGACATCCGGCTGCCCTTCCACAAGCCCGTGAGCCACGTCGACCACGTCGGTCCGCAGATCCACGCCCTGCTGGCCGCGGCCCGACGTCTCTCCCACACGGGCCGCCTCATCACCTGAGCCGTCCCGCCGACGACAGGCGTCAGGGCGGGCGTCAGGCCGGGATCAGGACCGTGAGCCACTCCGCCTCGCGGGGCCGATACCCATGACGTTGGCCGAGCCCCGTCACGACGGCCGGTACGTGACCCGCACCGTAGACGACGGCCACCCGGATCGCCTCGCCGCCGCGTTCCGTGTGGATGTCGCTGAGCGCGTCGAGCAGGAGCTTGTCCCGCCGGTCGGTCAGCGCGTAGTGGACGGGGTCGTCGGCCAGCATCTCGGCCCGCAGCGTCGACGGCAGATCCTCCACCTCCAGGTCCTCGTCGAGGAATGCGCTCGGACCACGCAGCGCGAACACCAGGCCCATGACGGGAGCGACGGCTATCAGGAGCAGGTACTGCCAGCGCGGCAGCGACTTCAGGTCGCTGACGGCCTCCGCCGCGGTGACGTCCGGGTTGACGATCTGGGCGTCCTCGGGGATCAGCAGTTCCTGGCGCTGTTCCTGAAGGCCGTTGCGCCGCCGACGCGGTGTGAACCGGTAGGCGAGGGTGAGGGCACTCAGCGCGGCCGACTTCCCGCGTACCCCCTCGATGACGACGATGTCGCAGGCGGCGAGCCGCCTGCGGACCTCGGCGTAGAACGACGGCGAAGCCACATGGAGCATCGGGAAGATCACGAACTCCATTGGTGTCTCACGCCGCTTCATGGTGATCACAGCGGATCGGACGGCATAGCCGGTCACTTCTATGATCTGCATGGCTCCCCCGCGGAGATCGCCCGATCGACGTGCTGGGCCCACACCAGGACACGAGCACGCCCGGGGTCGCGGTTCCCCCTGTGAACTGCGGGTCTGCGGACCGGGCGCGCGTCGGGGCCACGGCAGCCGGGCCCTCGACGGCTCGGACAGGTCAGCGGCGCACCCGGTGGCGCAGGTGAAGCACCCGGTTGCCCTGGATCACCACGTCAGGATCCTCCAGCAGGTGCTGCGCGTGGACCGACCCGAAATAGCGCTTGCCGGTTCCGAACACGACGGGCACGACGTCCATACGCACCTCGTCGACCAGGCCCGCGGCAAGCACCTGGCCGCCGACATCGCCGGCGGCCACCTCGACCAGGCGGTCACCCGCGAGCTCCTGCGCCTTGGCCACGGCCGCCTCGACACTGTCGACGAAGTGGAACGGCGCTTCCGGGTTCCAGCCCTCGGGCTCCGGCCGGTGCGTCACGACCACCACGTGGTCGATGCCGCTGGGCGGCGTCCCGTCCCAGCCGTCCGTCATGTCGAAGACGTGGCGGCCGACGATCGTCGCCCCGATCTGGTCCCAGTAGGGCCGGATGTAGTCGAAGGACGTCCGGGACACCTTCACCACGCCGCTCTCGTCCAACGGGACGTCACCGCTGGACAGCCAGTCGAACAGCGGTCCGGGCTGGTCGTTCTCGTCCGCGATGAAGCCGTCCACCGACACCGAGGCGTACAGGACCACCTTGCCCACGGGGCTCTCCTCTGCTCTTGGCATGCCCTCAAATTAGCGTTCCGTCGGCTGTCGCACCGGTAGGAAGTCAGTCGGCCGACAGTGTCCTGCCATCCAGCGGGCGGCCGGGATGTCCACGACGCACTGCCCGTAACCTGTGACCCGCGCACAGCAATGGAGAGGACGGCAGTTGGACGACGAGGAGGCCCTGCGCCGCTACGGGCTGCACCCTGCCGCGGCGGACCTCGACGAGATCCGGGAGCTGCTCCGGCGGGAGACGGCGAGCGAGCGACGCGCCCAGGGCGATGGCGACACGGAGCTCATGAAGCTCTTCTGCGTGCAACTGTTCAACTGCGGCGACCTGGAGGACGCGTTGCTCGTATGGGACGCGAAGAGTGCCGGCTTCGACGCGGCGTGCTCCATCGACATCCAACTCCTGCTGGGCCGCGGGCTCGAAGCCGTGAAGGCTCACCTCGCGACCCGTTCCGCGCCCTCCGCGGCGGCAGCGCTGCACCGGCTGCGCGAACTCGAACGGGACGGCGAGTTCGAGGACTTCTCGGTTCGGGAGCACTCTGCCTTCTACGACAGCTACTACGGCGACCGCTGAACCCGGAGTGCCGTGGCGTCGCCCTTCGACGCGACAGCCGCGCGAGGCGATCGCCAGGCACGGTGGGAGCGTACGGCCCCTGGTCTTCCCGGGCCGACGCGCCCGTACCGCGCCGAGTGGCGCCCGGGTCGCGCGGGCGGCCCGCACGGCACCGGCCGGTGTCCGGGCTGCGGGCGCCCGGACACCGACCGGTCGCTGGCGCCGTTCAGCGGCGGCTTTCGATCTTGAGGAAGGAGCCCTGGGCGTCCTGCTGGACCTCGCAGGTCAGGTTGCCCTCGGTCGAGCAGCCGGGGGTGACGTTGCCACTTGCGTCGACGGCGGCGGTGATACGAAGCCGGCCCTGGTCCCCCTCGGTGCTGTACAGGGCGGAGGAAGGAGCGTCGACCGGGACGTTGAAGCTGTAGTTGGGGAGCAGTGTGCGGGGGAAGTCGGCGCTGCCCTCCTGGGAGACACGGGGGACTCCGGAGAAGGGCAGGGACGGTCCGGTGACGATGCGCAGGACCCCCGCGCCGGTACCGGTCCCCGGAAGGCTGGTCACGGGCGTCTGGGAATCGTTGCCGTTGTGGGAGCCCACGGTGTTGTCGCGGCCGGCGGTGAAGATGTCGTCACCCGCGTACTGGTTGACGCTGGTGATGACGATCCTGGGGCCATCGCCGTTGCCGACTGCGGCGGCCGTGGCACCCGGCAGGCCGACGAGGGCGGCGGCGAGCAGGGCGGTGGTGGAGGCGACGGTGCGGATCACAGGGTGTCCCTTTCGACAAGAGCGGTGGGTTCGGGGGCGAGCGTAGGAAGTGCTCGCGGACCCTTGCCGCACCGTCGCCCGGCCGGGTGGTGTCGCTGGGCCAATCGCCTCCGCGCCCGTGGCACCCGGAGGGTCCGGGACCGAACGTCCCGGCGCCGCACATGGTCTGTACGGCCGCCATTCCGCTCACGACCTGCGGATGTGGCGCGACGCGGCCGGCCCCGAGGGGCGCCCTCCCGGATGCGTCGGCGGGAACCATACGCCCGCGAGAAGGAGGCGGCGACCCGACCGGCGGCAGGTTCCCCAGCCGTGGCTCATGGCGAGGAGCAGGCCGATTCGTCGCCGGGACGCGGCGGCGGGTGCCGGCCAGGCCGGTCGGTCGGCCAGTTCCAGGGCCGGGGCGTTCCCGCCGGAGGAGGTCACGGACGAGGGTTCGGTCAGGGGGCGATCTTGGCCTGGAACCCGTAGTCGAGTTCCGCACCGTCGACCAGCACGGCCTCGACCGTGCGCGTACGGGGATCGATGTCGGCGATCACGCCTTCTCCGGCGTATCGCGGGTAGCCGGTCTCGCCCTGCTCGCCGGTTGCCTCGACGAGGGCGGAGCGCACGGCTCCGGCCTCCACGGTGGCGGGTTGGGGGTCCTCGAAGTGCTCGGGGACCAGCAGGACGGTGAAGCGCTGCGGGTGAGTGGTCATGGTCCGGACTGTAGGCGGCTCTCCTGCCGGTCGCGGCGTAGGCGCAGCGGTTATTCCGCGCTCCGGCCGCCGGTGCCGAGGACCGGCGGTACGTTCCTGGCCCTGGTCGTGCGGCCCCTGTGCCGCCGGCGGCTTCCTGGGGTGCGTGCGGTGGACGGTGCCCGCATTCTGAAGGCATGGCCGGTGACGCGTCCGTGGTCGTGTATGCGCCTGCCGCAGACGGTGGCCGAAGGGTCCGTGTCGCGGAGGGTTTCGTCGGCATGGCGTACACGCTGGTCGACGTCGCGGAGTTCCTTCAGCGGGCGGGGATGGACGACGTGGAGGCGTGTGACGTCAGGACCGCGAACTGGATCGAGTGGCGCGGCGGCGGACCGGGGGTGTGGGACCACCGGTAGCGGCTCCGCCTGGAAGATACTTATAGGCCCCTAGGGGTAGCAACTATCCATGCGATGCGGGAGGCTGTGCGGAGCCGCAGGCGATGAGCCTGACCTCCGGCGTCGATGGGGGACCTGATGATTCACATCACTCTCGGGGCGATGCGGTATGTCGACCCCGAAGTCGACCAACTGGGCCGCGACCATGTCGGTTGGGACGCGAACATGGATGACGAGGCGCTGTTCCGGGCGAACCGCGGCTGCTGGGTCCTGGGGGAGCGGGCGGACCGGGAGCAGTACGCCCTGCTGTCGGCGCAGGGAACCGTGCGTCAGGCGATCGAGATCGACAGCCTGCTTCCGGTGTCGGGCGGGCGTCGGGCGATGGCGGGGCGCTACCTGTCGGCCGGGCACCCGGTGTACGACGCGTACGTCGGCAAGCCGCAGCCGGTCGAGCCGACCCGCAACCCGGTGACCTACTTCGATTCCCCGCACGCCGCGCGTGAGTGCGGCTGCGGTTGCGGAGTCCCCGTCACGCTCGGCTGGTTCCTCACCGGCCACGAGCAGAAGGCGCTGCACGACCGCGTCGCCAAGATCGGCACGGTCCACCAGTTCATCGAGTGGTTCGACCGCGTCCACACCGGAGCCGAGCCGGTCACGCTGTCGAAGATCGTCTGCATAGCGCCGCACGCCAACGCCAAGAAGGAGTGCAGCGCGCACGGTACCGCTGCCGGGTGTACGCCGCTGGTGGCGGACGTCGTCCTGCGCGATGCGGCCAGCGAGCACATCGCGTGGGCGGTCTGCGTCCGTTGGCTGAAGGAGAACCGCGATGCGGTGATCTGGCTGGAGCGGAATCCCGGCGTGGCAGCGCTGTTCGAACTCTCCTGAGCAGGCAGACGACGTTCCGCCCCATCCGGCACTCCTCCGACCGGAATCGTCGTTCAAGCCTTTCGCGTGATCAAACAGGTGGGGAGAGGTCCCGCGGGCGAGCGCGGCCCGAGTCGCGAACCGGTCGCGGACTCGGCGATGAGTTTCGACCGTCCGACAGGTCTCACCACCGCTGTCGACAACACAGGAGGAGCACGTGGCCCAGCTGCTGAGAGTCCAGAACTTCAATGTCTCGAGTGACGGGATCGGCGCCGGTGAGGACCAGACTTTGGAGAGGCCGTTCGGTCACGTCGAACCCGAGAGGCTCTTCGCGTGGGCCGGCGCCACGGCGAGTTGGCCCAGGCGTACCGACCCCGGAGGGAGTCGGGGCCTGGACGACTACCTCACGCGGGACTACGCGCGCAACATCGGCGCCGAGATCATGGGGCGCAACAAGTTCGGTCCCCAGCGCGGGCCCTGGCAGGACCACGAGTGGCAGGGCTGGTGGGGCGACGAACCCCCGTTCCACACGCCGGTGTTCGTCATGACCCACCACACCCGTCCCTCGTTCACGCTCTCCGACACCACGTTCCACTTCGTCGACGCGGACCCGGCGAAGGTCCTCGAACAGGCGCGGGACGCCGCGCAGGGCAAGGACGTCCGGCTCGGTGGCGGGACGACCACGATCAGGGAGTTCCTCGACGCCGACCTCGTCGACACCCTGCACGTGGCGGTCTCGCCCGTGAAGCTCGGGTCCGGAGTACGGCTCTGGGAGTCCCCGGACGAGCTGCTCGACCGGTTCCACCTCGATGTCGTGCCCAGTCCGAGCGGGGTGACCCACCACCTGTTCTGGCGCAAGTGACCGACGCGCCGCGGTCCGCTCGGCCACCAGCGGTATCCCGGTGGTGGTCGACCGGACCGCGGACTGCGAGCCACTCCGAGGTGTCCTTCGCCCTCAACCCACCATCGACGCGTGGGGTTTGCTCACGCCGGCCCCATGGACGCGGCCACTTCGCCGATGTGCCGTACCTGGTCGGCGGTCAGGCGCCGCAGGTCCCAGATCAGCTCGGCCATACCGGTCGTAGCAGGCCTTCGCGCCTGGAGGATCTCCGGCAGGGCGATGCCGGTCAGAGTGGCGAGGTCGCCGGCGGGGACGTCGAGTACGGTCCCGAAGTCGGCCACCAGGTCGGGTGTCAGCTCCTTGCGGCCGGCGCCCACCATTCCGTACGTGGACGCGGCCCAGTACCGGCCGGTCAGGACGAGGAAGGTCTTGGCCATGCCCGTCCAATGCAGGTTCCGGAGGATGAGCATGCGGTCGAGGGTGGCTCCGGGCGTCCCGGGGGGCGTGCCTTCGAGGCGCCGGAACGACGGCTCCTGCGGGGGCCTCTGCGAGGGCTTCTCCTGCGGCAACGAATGGACGAGGTGGCGCAGTTCGCCCCTCTTCTCCGGCGTCAGTCGCCCGGCGCACCGCACGACGCCCGGCACCCACGGCCCGGCCTCGGGGTCCAGCGGAGCCAGGTCGTCAGGAACCGCCGCCCCCGCGATCACGAACACGTCCGCGGCGTGGAGGTCCAGTGCGGGGGCGAGTTGTCGGAGCAGGGACGGGCTCGGCGCGGCGCCGTCGAGCACCCCGCGGAGCTCCGGCTCGGGGACTCCGGACTGCCGGGCCAGGGCCGACGAGTCCAGCTTCCTGTGAACGGACAACTTTGCCAGCAGTACGCCGAAGCCTGGATATGCCGTCATGTCGCCAGCGTAGGACCGTGATCGTGGAACCTTCCGGCCCGGGATTCACCCGCTGAATCGACGCGGGCCGGTGGACGGGAAGGGGGAGGTCCACTCGACCCGGTCACGTGTGGAAGTGGCTGAGCACTTGGTCGGCGACGGCGCGTGCCGCGCGGGAGGGCAGGCGCCGGCTGTGGCGGGCCAGGTGGACGGAGACACCGGGAAGTGAGGGACCGGGTACGGCGTTGAGGTGGCCCGTGCGCAGCGACTCCGCCACGTTGGTGTGGGGGAGGACGGTGAGGCCGAGTCCGGCCGCGACGCAGGAGCGGGTTGCCTCGATGCTGCCGAACCGCGTGAGTCGGGGGCGGGCGCCGGGAACCGACAGGAGGTGTTCGGCCAGCCGGTCGCTGTAGGAGCAGCCTTGTTCGTGGAGGAAGAAGTCCTCTTCGGCCAGTTCCTGCCAGGTCGCCGGCCGGTCCCGGCCCGCCAGGCGGTGGGTGGGGGCACACAACAGGACCAACGGCAGTTCGGTGACGCGCTGAGCCGTGACGTCCGGGAACTCGACCCGCTCCTCAAGCAGGAGCGCGCAGTCGAGCCTGCCGGTCTGGAGCCCGTCCACGACCGCGGCGGTGCCGCCCGGCTCCAGGCGTACTTCCACCTCGGGGTGGAGGCTGCGCAGTGCGACGATCACGGCCGGCATGTGCGCCGAGCAGAGGGTCTCGCCCGCTCCCACCACCACCGTCCCGGCGACCGGGCCGCCCTCGGTGGCGGCCGCGAACAACCGTGACTCGGACTCCAGGACGTCCTCGGCCAGGGTGAGCAGCCGGCGTCCGGCCTCGGTGAGCAGGGCACCCCTGGACAGGCGGTCGAAGAGCCGGGTGCCCAACGCCTTTTCCAGGGTCTTGATCTGGACGGTGACCGTGGATTGCGCCAGCCGGAGCTCGACGGCGGTGGCGGTGAAGCTTCCCGTCCTGGCGAGGGCGGTGAAGGTCTGCAGCAGCCGTGTGTCCATGGCGGAACCCTAACAAGTCATCGAATGGCTCGATGGGTTCTATGAAAAGCAATCGTTGGAAGTAATGAAGAGGAAGTGCGAGGCTGAGGGCATGACCTTCTCGACGGCCACCGATGTCCTGCGCTACGCGGCGTTCACCTCGCACCCCGACGGCGGAAATCCGGCAGGCGTCGTCCTCGACGCCACACGACTCGACGAGCGCGAGATGCTCGCGATCGCCGCCGAGGTCGGCTATTCGGAGACCATGTTCGTCACAGCCCGGGACGAGGAGCGGCGCCGGTTCTCGGTGCGCTACTTCAGCCCTCTCGCCGAGGTCGCCTTCTGCGGGCATGCCACCGTCGCGGGGTCGGTGGCGCTCGCCGAGCGCATGGGCCCCGGCGGACTCGTCTTCGACACCGCCGCCGGTGAGATCGGGATCGAGACCGTGAGGGACGACCGAGGCGGGGTGCGGGCGACGTTGACCAGCGTCCCCACGCGGTCCCGTCCGGCCCGGGCCGACGAGGTGGCGGAAGCGCTCGAGGCCCTGCGGTGGGCGGCGGACGACCTCGACCCGGCGCTGCCGCCGCACGTGGCCTTCGCCGGGAACGAGCATCTCGTGCTCGCGGCCGGCTCCCGAGCCCGACTGGCCGACCTGGACTACGACTTCGAGGCTCTGGCCGCCGTCATGCGCCGGTACGGCTGGACGACGGTGCATTTGTTCTGGCGCGAGAGCGAAGAGCGCTTCCACGCGCGGGACCCCTTCCCGGTCGGCGGAGTCGTCGAGGACCCGGCCACCGGAGCGGCGGCGGCGGCCTTCGGCGGATACCTGCGCACGCTGGGTACGTCGGCCGCTTCCGGCGCGATCGCCATCCGGCAGGGCGAGGACATGGGACGGCCGAGCGATCTGCTCGTCCAGGTGGATCCTGACGACGCGCGGGTGCGCGTCACAGGCAACGCCGTGCCGATCGGGGAATGACAACGGCCTGACGGGACGCGGCAACTCGCGCCTGGAGGAGACCGGTCGGAGCCGTGGGCTCCGGATGGCCGCGCCCTACCCGCCTGGGGCGGACGGTGACTCCGAAGGGGCGCGGCGCTCGAACTCGTCCTGGCGTCATGGGAGTTCGGCAGTCCAAGAAGGGGCTCCCGCATGGCGGGCGAGTGCATGCCCGGCGAGTTGCGACGACACCGCCCGGACGCCGGACCCATGACCGTCGACGCGTGGGAAGCCGCGAACCGAGCTGCGAGTCGGATGCCGTCCCGATGCGCCCGGGCCGCGTATGCCGGCCCTGCGCCGCGCAGTGCTCCTGACCTCGACATATCCGAGGTGACGATCAAGGCCTCTTGCCCTATGCTGCGGCTTGCACACATCGGGGGGCGGCTGGTCGTCGTGACGACCAGCACCGTAGACGTGCTCATCACCCACGCCATCTCACCTCGTGCTTCAGCATGCCGCCAGGCGTTCCGCGCCTGCGTGAGGACCTGTTGCCCCGAGGCTGCCCGCAAGGGTCCGGATCGGCGCGTTCCCCGGATCCTCATGCTCATCGGAAGGCAGTGAACGTCATGGCAGAACGACAGCACCTCGGTCAGGGCACCACCACGTCCTGGGAGAAGTTCTGGTACATCCTCGGCTGCATCTACCTCGGTGCCGCCTACTTCCAGAAGGTGCCGGTCAAGAAGGCGCTGAGCGAGTACGGGCTGGTCGAGATGACCTCGGCCGAGAAGTTCTGGTACGTCGTCCAGTGCATCCTCTTCGGCTTCGGCTACTTCGCCAAGGTGACCATCAAGAAGGCGCTGTCCGAGGTCCGGAGCCCCGCCGGGTTCCCCACCGCCTGACGAAGTCACGTCTGCACAGAGGCCGGTGGGCCCGGACCGCGGTATACGGTCCGGGCCCACCGGCCGTTGCGGTGACGCGGCCCCGTAGTCACGACCGCCGCTCGGCTCCCGCCCGTAGCCACGTGGAACCGGGCGGGGAGGCTCAGTCGAAGCAGCCCGTCGTCGCCCCGTCGGTCTCGGAGCCGACCTCTATCTCGAATCCCGAACCCGAGTCGAACTCCGGCCCCGCGTCGTACTCGTGCTCGACCTTCAGCTGACCTGCCGTGGTGAACTGCACGGTCAGCAGCAGGGCGTGACCGTCCCCACCCTTGGTGAAGCACAGTCCGCCCACGCTGTCGGCGATGTCCGGATCGACCGGGTCGGGCCGCAGGCGCCAGCCGTCCGCCTCCGCGGCGCCGAGGTAGTGGTCGACGACCTGCTGCCGGGAGCCGGGGAACGCGTAGATCCGGTCGGCGTACAGCCAGGCGTCGCCACTGTCGTCGATGCAGCCGGATTCCACCAAGGTGGGGTCCTTCGGGGCGATGGCCCCCTTCGGGACGGACTTCAGGATGGGCTGGGAGCGCAGTTGCTTCACCCGTTCCGCGGTGTCTTCGCAGGTGTTGAACGGGGAGAGAGCGGAGCAGCCGGTCAGGCCCGCGGTGAGCAGTGCGGTGGCCACCAGGAGCGTGGTGGGCAGGGCGGTCGACCGGGTGAGGTGCGTCCGGGGCGGCATGGGGTCTCCCGAGGTGCGTGGGGCGGGCGGGCTGCACAGTGCGGTGGGGGAGTCGGCAGAGGTGAGGCGGCGGTGCCGGGGCCGGTCCCGTTGAGGACCGACCCCGGCACACGGATTGCGATGTCATCCGGTCATCGGACGGAAGCGTCCCACGGCCGGACCCGGATCACCTGGCCAGGTACCCGTGGCTGTAGTACCAGCTGCCGGCGGCGTACAGGTACTGGAACAGATAGCCGCGGTTGGCGTAGTAGCGCATCCAGTACCGGTAATAGCTGTGGGTGGCGAAGGCGCGTGCCACCGCGTTGTTGCGTTGGTCCTTTCGGCTGTCCTTGCTCGTCTGCCCGTACTCGTGGGCGTCGCCGAGCCGCTTGGCGGCACGCCAGCCGAAGAAGTAGGTCAGCGCGGCCTGCCAGATGAAGTGCCGCAGGGCGTTGTTCCGGGACTTGCTGCCGGGGAGTTTCCACAGCAGGATGCCCGACAGGGATATCGCGAACGCGCAGCCCCCGTGCCCCAGGCTGTTGCAGGCCTTGGCCTCCTCGTACTTCTTGCGCCAGGCCGAGGCACGGCCGTCCAGGTCGAACTGGTTGACCGGGTCGGCGTTGGCGTAGTCGTAGGCGTTGGCGCTGCCGCCCCGGACCGGGTCGAGGGAAAGGAAGCGCCCGGTGGCCGGGTCGTACAGGCGAGCGCCCATGAGCGTCAGCCCGGTGACGGTCTCGGACGAGCGCTGGTGCGCGCCGAGCCAGTCGTAGCGTGCGGCGGACTGCCCCGTGCGGGGGTTGCCGAACTCGTCGGCGTCCAGCACCACCGGGGCGACGGCGGCGTCGGCTGGCAGTTGCAGCGTGATGTCGCCGTGCAGGTTGGCGAGTTGGAGCACCGTGCCACCGGTCTTGGTGGTGGTCGCCGCCAACTTGCTGTCGGGGCCGAGCACGTTGCGGGTGACCGCGCTGCCGCCCGCGTTCTCCACGATCCAGCGGGGGCTGTCCCCGTCGGAGTCGTAGTGGTTGAGCCTGGACGCGGTCTGGGTCCAGGTGCCGGAGGTGTTGGACTCCGTGGTGGTGGAGCGGAGGCGCAGGGCCGAGTCCAGAGTCCACGTCTGGCGCTCGGTGCCCGCCGTCTGCTGCTGCACCAGGTCGTTGACGTGGTACGCCAGCATGGTGCCCGGCTTGGCGGTGGTGCGGCCCAGCGCGTCGTAGACGTAGCCGGTGCCGGTCTGCCGGTCACCGGTGTCGTAGGTGTACGACGTCGTGGTGGCGCCGGAGGTGGTGCAGTCGGCGTTCACCGCGGCTGTCGCGGTGGCCAGCGTCTTGCGGTTGGAGTTCTTGTCGAAGGTGTAGGCGCGGGTGGTGCAGATCGCGTCGGTGGCGGTGTCCTGCGCCTGCGTCAGCCGGCCCGCCTTGTCGTAGGCGTAGGCCTGGGAGGCGGTGACGCCGGGGGTTCCGGCGTGGGTGGCGGTCTGTCCGTGCACTGTCTCGGTGACGCTGTCGGCGATCACCACGGAGTCGTCGCTGTTGCGGGTGACCATCCGGCTGGTGGTCGTGCCCGCGGGGTCGACGGTGTCCTTCGTGGTGTAGCCGCCGGGCAGTCCTTGGGTGGCCAGTTCTCCGTCCTCGTCGTAGCGGGCGGTGAACGTGCCGGCCACGGAGTCGGTCACGGAGGTGAGGCGGCCGAGGGGGTCGACGGCGGTGTCATAGGTGTAGGTGGTGGTCGACGGGACGTTGTCGGTGACGGTGGTCGGCCGGTCGAGCGCGTCGTACCTGGTGGTGGTGGCGCCTCCGTCCGCGTCGGTGTAGGTCATCTGCCGGCCGAGCTTGTCGTACGTCCGGCTGATGGTGCCGCCGGTCGACGAGGTGTGGCTGACCGGGAGGCCGGTGGCGTCGTCGAAGGCCGTGGTGCCCGAGGGCACGGCGGTGCCGACTCCACCGGAGATGGTGAGGGTCGTGACGCGGCCGGCCGCGTCGTAGCCCGTCGTGGTGGTGCGGGTGACGCCGTTGGCCGTCTCGATGATCTTGGTGGCCTGGCCGAACAGCCCGTACTCCAGCACCTTGGTGGGCAGTTGCGCCGGGTTGGAGCCGCCGCCGGCGACGTCGGCCGCCGGGGCGAGGCGGCAGATCTGGTCCGCCCATTCCGGCTTGCCGCCGCAGGTTCCGGTGCCGTCGGCGGTGTAGTACGTGACGAGTGTCGTACCCGCGTCGGAGCCGCTGGACGCGGGCTGGGACTCGCGGTTCACCCGTCCCTGGGAGTCGTAGCCTGCGGACGTGGTGATGGCCAGACCGCCCGGGTCGACGGTGGAACTCGTCTGCTGGCCCTTGACCCAGTCGTAGGTCGTCGTGGTGACCCGCGGGTCCGCCGTCAGGGTGGGCCAGGACCGGGGCTGCGCGCCCACCGTGACCTTGGTGACCTGGTCACGGACGACGGCGGTGCCGTCGCTGGGACGTCCCGAGTCGAACTCCCTGACCGTGTGCTGACGCGCCATCAACTGTGTGCCCGCAGCCGCCAGGGTGGTGGACCCGCTCGTCAGGTTCGCCGCCAGCGCGACGCGGTGCAGCGGCCCGTAGGTGTCGGTCTCCCGCTCGCCGTCTGCGTCGAACACGGAGGTGTTGGACAGCAGTTGGGCGCGCTCGGCGGAGGCCAGGGACCTGATGCCCAGGTCCGTCAGTTCGTTCTTGAGTGCGTCGGTGGCACCGAGTGCGAGTTCGCGGTTGGCGGCGGACAGGCCGCGGACCACGTTGCCGAAGCGGTCGTACTCGGTGACCGACAGGCGGTGGCCCGGTTCGACCACGTTGACCGAGCGGCCACTGGCGTCCAGGTAGTGGATGCCCGCGCGTCCGTAGTCGTTCGCGGAGAGCGCGGAACCGTCGTTCGACGAGGGCACCTGATCGGAGGGGAAGATCGCCGTGGCGTCGGACGGGGTGTCCGACTGGCCCCAGGAGGCGGTGGCGGCGGCGCCCAGGTTCTCCGGGGCGGCGGTGCCGGTCAGCGGCACTCCGTAGACGACGTTGGTGGCCGCGGTGCCGTTGGTCTGGTCGGCGCTGCCCGGTGTGAGCGTCGCCCGGGAGACCTTGAGCAGCATCCCGGGACCGGACGCCGGGCTGGAGCCCGCCTCGCCGTAGGTGAACGACCAGGCCAGCTGGCCCGCGGGCTTGAGCGAGATCACCCGACCCGCCGAGTCGTAGTCGTACGCGGTCTTGAGCGCCGGAGAGATCCGCGGGTCCCAGGTCTCGCGGAGCCGGCCGTCGCCGTCGTAGGTGTAGCGCGCGACGGTGGTCGCGGTGGACGCCGTACCGCCGGGCGCGGTCGCCCACAGCCTGACCGAGGACACCTGGTCCTTCACGTCGCCGAGCGCCGAGGACGTGGCGGTGGTGGAGGTCGCGTAGACGAACTCCAGCACACGGCAGCCCTTGACGGCGGAGTCGGCGGCGC
Source organism: Streptomyces fructofermentans (assembly GCF_014651055.1). Taxonomy (GTDB): domain Bacteria; phylum Actinomycetota; class Actinomycetes; order Streptomycetales; family Streptomycetaceae; genus Streptomyces; species Streptomyces fructofermentans. The sequence goes on along the minus strand of NZ_BMWD01000024.1, from coordinate 37,438 downwards.
AGGCCGAGTTGGTCGCCGCCGAGTTGCCGGCGACGATCTTCCTGGGTCGGGCGATCTTGGTCTCACCGACCGTGATGGTCTCCGAGACCGTGGTGGTCGTGGAGTTGTCCACGCCCTCGATCCAGGTCGTGCCGGCCCGCCACGTGGTGCCGCCGTCCTCGACGGGGACGAACGTCGTGGTGCCGCCCTCGGTGCTCTTCAGGGTGAAGTTGCCGCTGAAGGTGCCCGTCAGTGTGTAGTCCTCGGAGCCGGGTTCAGCGATCCAGCCGGTGCGTGCCGCGTTGGCGGTGAAGTGGATCTGGCTGTCGTCTCCGGCGAGGCCGACGCTCAGCGATGTCGCCGAGGTCTTGTGGAGGTAGGCGAACGGGGTGGACACCTGGTCCGCCGCGGCGCTGTACAGCCACTCCTTGCCGAAGATCGGTGCCTGCTCGTCGGCCGCGCCGGCTCCGGGGGAGCGGGAGGAGGCGCTGCGCGTGACGCTCATGCCGAAGAACGAGGCGTCGCCGCCGGAGAGCGTGTAGTCGCCGGTCAGCAGGTTGACCGAGCCGGGGCCGATGCTCTCGTTGGCCGCGCCGTCGGCGTTGCGGTCCACGACCACGCCGACCGGGTCGGACGCGCCGGAGGCCCCGCCGGAGCCGGAGAGGTCGGCGCGGATCTGGACCACGCCGTCCGGGTCGACGGTTTTGGTGGCGTTCCAGGTGAGCTGCGGAGTCCTGCCCGAGGACAGGGCCAGCGGCCAGGAGGCCACCGGGTCGCCACCGGACGTGACGTCGCCGGCGGGGATGTTCGTCCAGGCGTCGGCGTCGCCGCGGCGCCACTGGAACGTCACGGCGTTGAACTTCGGGGACTCGGCCTCCGCGGCCAGCGGCACGCGGGCCGCGGTACGGGTTCCGTCGTCGGGCAGCGTGACACCGCCGGGGCCGACGTGGAAGGTGTACGAGACTGCGTCGGACTTGTTCTCCGCCTTGTCCGTCGCCCGGACCTGGAGGACGTTGGTCCCGGCCTTCTCGGGCGCGATGGTGATCTTCACGGGAGTGGTGCCGCTGGTCGGGACCTTCTCCCAGATCGCGCCGTCCAGCGACCACTCGACGCCGTTCTGGTCACCGGAGGGCGGGGTGACGGTGAAGTCGCCGTTCTGGCCCACGCCCTTGACCCAGGCGTTCGTCGGGTAGTCGGTCGAGGTCACCGAACTCGGCGCGGAGGGGGCGCTGGTGTCGACGGTGAAGTTGGCGTACGCGGACCAGCCGTTGTTGTAGTGCTGGCCGTCGTAGGGCGACGTGCGGAACTTGTACGTCCTGCCGTTCGTCAGCAGCCCCGACGGGACCTTCACCGAGGCCGGCTGCCCCGAGGCGACGAAGGGCGAGACGAGGACGTCCCCGACCTGCGTGCCGGTGGTGTTGTCGAAGATCTGGAAGGTTCCGTCGACCTTGTCGTTGTTGGGGTCGACGAAGGTGTCCTGCAGGGTCGGCGTCGTGGTGTTGACGAACCACGTGCCGGCGGTGTCCTTGAAGAACGGCGGGCCGGCCTGCTGGTCGGTGCCGGTGCGCGGACGGTAGTTGTAGTTGACCGTCAGCTTCGGCGGATTCGACGCGGCGTTGCCGGAGTTGAACCGCTTCCACGGCAGGCTCGCCGACTCGTCGGTGGCGCGCAGACCCATGTGGCCGCGGGTGGTCTTGGCGGACGCCCACTCCTGCACCAGGGTGGCCACGTTCGCGTTCACCCAGCCGTCGGGGGCCGAGGCGCAGCCCGGGTTGCCCTTGGTCTCGGTGGAGGTGGCCTTCTTCTCCGTCCAGGCCGGCTGAGAGCCCCAGCGCGAGGAGGTCGACGCGGCGCCGGTGGACCACACCTCCCACGGGTAGGCGCTGCAGTCGGTGTTGCCCGAGTGGAAGTTCCACAGCGACAGGGTGGCGCTGTTGACCAGGGCGTCGGAGATTGGCGCGGTGTTCCACGAGATGAAGGAGCGCGCGGTACGGAACGTGCCGTCGGCGTTCTTCGTGCCGGGGTTGCCCGCGTCCAATTCGACGTCGGAGGACCAGTCGACCGTCTCGCCCTGCTGCACGTACGTGTCGAACACGTTGGACAGCGTGGACGTCGACGGGTCCACTGTCACGGGGTATGTGGTCTTCGGGTCGGCCAGGAACTTCGCGTCCGGGGTGACGACCAGGTCGATCGTGCCGCCCTTGCGGACCACCTTCATAGCGACCTCGATGCGGCGGGTGTGCTCGCCGGAGACGCGGTCCACGGTGGCGTCCCACATGACCGGGGCAGGCATCACCGCGGTCTTCTTGTTCTTCTTGCCGGTGAACAGCACGCTGCCGTCGGCCTGCACTTTGGCCTTGAGGCCCTTGGCCTTGAGTGGCAGCGTGTAGGAGAACCCGCCGTCGTCGGGCCTCTCCTTGATCTCCACGAACTGCTCGAAGCCGGTACGGGTCGCCTCCACCACGACATCGGCGCCGGGCACGGCCTCCTTGTACTCGGCCCGGGTGCCGTCGAGCTTCGGCTTGGGCAGACCGCCCTTCCACTGGAGGGTGATCCCGTTGTCGCCGTCGCCGAGGGTGACCAGGTCGACGGCCTTGGCGTCCTGGGCCGTCCGGAGGGACGTCGCGCGGGTTCCGGACTTGCCGGAGATCCGCAGACCGCGGGGGTGTGCCTTGGGGACGACCGTGCCCGAGTCGTCGGTGGTCAGGTCCAGGTCGACGGAGCGCCAGTCGCCTGTCCTCTCGTCCCTGAAGCGGATCGGCCCAGCGGTGATCTCGCTGGTGAGCGAGCCGTTCCTGTTGACCCAGGTGGTGGAGGTCTCGGTCCGCTCCGACAGCGCTTCGACACGCTTGCCCGAGAGCCGGGCGGCGACCCGGGCCGACGGGATGTCCGCCGCCCGGGTCGCGTACTTCTTCGGCGCGGGCTTGTCGCTCCGGCCGGCGGCCGCGAACGCGGAACCGGTCCCGTCCAGGAGCGTGACGGCCAGGGCGAGCGCGACACAGCCGGCCACGTGCCGGCTGGGTCTCCCGAACCAGGCCTGTTCGCGCCATCGTGGCGCGAACACATGATTCTTCATGAATCCTCAGTTTCTGAGTACGCGAACGACGCCGTATGACCACGGCTTCGAGCGCTGCGATACCGACCCGACGTCAAACTGATCAAGAGCAGCAGCAGTTGATCAAGATGACATGCAACTGTCAACGGATAAAGGCGAGTTGGGAATCGGACCGGGGTTCGTCAGGCCAAGGTGTGGCCGGAAAGAGGTACTCGGGCGTGAGGGTTCGTCCGCCAGTACGCGGGGACGAGGAGGGTGCCTGTTGCTGAGCGCCCGGCGCCCGGGTCGGCCGTGCGCACCCGATGCCCATCCTCGTGCCCGTGGACGCGCGGTGCTCTGGCACCATGACCGCCATGTCGGGTCAGGTCTGGGTGTCACTCATATCGTTGGGCGGTGTCGTCCTCGGCGGCACGCTGTCCTACCTCGTCCAGCACAGGACTCAACTGTCGGCGGAGCGCGCCGAACAGGCTCGGCAGCGGAGCGCCCTGTCGGAGGCGAGGCGCGCTGAACGGCTGGCGCTGCTGGAGAGGTTCATCGAGGTGACGGCCGAGGCCGAACGTTCCGCGTTCAGTCGGCCCTCCGAGTTCGACGACACCCACCCCTGGCATGTGCAGGCCCAGGACGTCATGAACCGACTGTGGGTCGCCGAGCGGCTCATCCGTGTTCAGTTCCCCCTGCCCGTGCATGACGCGGCACGCGCGTACTTTCTCGACCTCAACCGGACGGTGTGGGAAGGCCTGCCCGACGGCGAGAGTGTCCGCGACTACCTCGAGGACAACCGACTGGCGTTCCTCGACGCAGCCCGAACTGCCGTGGGATAGCCACTGGTCGCCAAGCCGACCGCATCAGCAGCCGTCAGCGATCTGCGGCGTGCGCCGCCGGCGACGGCCGGGCGCCGCGGGCTCGGATTGCCATGAGTGCCGGCCGGTCGGCTCAACGGCGGGCGCGGACGAGTTGCAGGATGACAGGAGTGTTCCCCTCGGGTTGGTGCAGCAGGTCGACGGCCTCGACGCGGAAGCCGTACCCGGTGAGCAGGTCCTCCCACAACTGCGGTGCAAGTACCCACATGTGGACCGGCAAGGGCGGGTCGTCGCGCAGCAGGATCATCTGCTCGCGCGGTGCCACGTCCGTGGACGGGCCGCGGCCGTGCAGGTCGGTGTGCAGGAGCGAGAGCACCAGCGGTGCGCCGGGACGCAGACCGTCGCGGAGGGAGGGCAGCACGCGATGGGGGTCGACGAAGGCCAGGGTGCCGATGGCGTACGCGGCATCGAACGGCTCCGCCTTGGCGAGGTATTCGACGACATCACCCTGCGCGAAGCTGACGCCCGGAACGTCCACGTGGGTGGAGGCTGCGCGTTCGTACTGGGTCGCGGACAGCTCGATCCCGGTGACGTGCGCGCCGTGGGCCAGGACGAGATGCACGGCGTGGTGGCCGGCGCCGGAGCCGATGTCCAGGACGCGCCGACCAGTGACGTCGCCGAGAACTTCAGCACCTGGTCCGACCCCCTCCCAGGGCGTCCAGGACAGGCGGTCGGGGATGGGTGGCACATAGGCGTGGGCCAGCTGGCGGCGACCGTAGAGGGTCCAGGATCGGGTGTTGGTGTCCTCGGCGGGCATGAGGTCTCCTCGGTGGGTGGCGTGATGCCGATCAGGTGTGCGTGGTGAGGTAGGCGGGGCCTTCGTCGTACCGGGATCGTTCGACTGCGTCGAGTCGGGCGAAGTCGCGCGGCGCCATCAACTTCCGCCACTCGGCCAGGTCGTGGACGGCCCACATGTCGTGCTCGGCGGGATCGAGGCGGATCCGGCGGAGCTGTTCGGCGGTGAGCCGGCCTCCGTCGAAGATGAGGCCCACCTTGTTCAGAGGCATCCGGGGCCCGGCGTGCAGGAAATGCGTCAGGAGCAACCTCGGGGCGCCCAGGCCGAGTTCGAGTCCGGTCTCCTCGATCGCCTCGCGGCGGGCGGTGTCGAGCGGGCCTTCCCCTTGCGTGTCGAGGTTGCCGCCCGGGAACTGCCAGAGCCGCGATCCGTAGACCGATCGCAGTTGCACCGGCCGATCGTGCTCGTCACGGACGTACAGGCAGCCGTACACCGTGTGGTGGGGAACGGTCTGCGCGTATTGAGAGGCTGTCATCGGCATGGGGCGTCCGGGCAACGCGGGCCTGTGGTCGAACTCGAAGGCGAGGACGCCGAGCGCCTCCCGGTCCGGCGGGTAGAGGTGGTGGAGGTCTACCAGCAGTTCCTCGAGCGGTCCGTCCGGGTCTATGCGGGCGGGGTCCTCCGCTTCGAGCAGGTCCTCGAACGAGGCGTATGCGGTGACCCGCCGCACGACGATGTCGAGTTCCCGGTTGCCGCCCCGGTCGTGGAACACGATGACGTCCCCGACGCCGACGGCCGCCTTCTCGGGGGTGGCGACGCGGACCTCGATCGTCCTGCGGCCCGACTCCACCTGCGAGTAGTGGCGCCCCGAGAGACGGAAGTGATGCCTGCGCGGAAGGCCGCCTTCTTCGTCGGTATGGCCGCCCGACGGCGTGCGCTGTGCTGCGACGTGCGGTGCGGCCCTGTCCTGGCACGGCCCGCGCAGGACGAGGAGGACCAGCCCGTCGGCGTCATGGCGCTCAGGTACCGCCCACCGACTCTGCAGACGCGCGAGTTCGTCCTCGTCGAGAGCGATCCCGCGCCGGTCGGCCGGGGTGTCGGCGGCGAGCGGTGTGATGATGACGAGGGCACCGCCCGGGCGTAGCCGGCGGCTCAGCGCGTCCAGGGTGCGGTCACGGGCGCTGAGGAACGGGGCGACGAACCTCAGGGTGATCAGGTCATAGCCGTCGGCGTCGAGCGACGCTCCGGCGTCCTGCTCGATGTCGATGCGGAGCCAGCGGGCGGCCCGCCCATGGTGGGTGCATGCCTGGGCGAGCGCGGCCTCGGACCAGTCGACGGCGTCCACGGCGTAGCCGGATGAGGACAGGTGCGCGGCGAGTTCGCCGGTCCCGCAACCGACATCAAGGGCCCGTCCGCCGACGCCCGGCGGCAGATGCGCGGCGAGCAGCGAGCGTTCGACGTCGGTGAGCGGCCGGTAGCGGTGGCCTTCGGTGTAGCCGCGGTCCCATTCGTCCTGCGAGGTGAACATGTGCGGAGGCACGCCCTTCTCATTGGTCGTACGGCGACTGCGGGGCAGTGGAGTCCGAGGCGGCCGCCCGGCCGGTCGGCCGCGTGCGACATGGCGGGGTCGGCCCGTGAAGGCACGGAGCGCGCTGCCGGGGACGGCCTGCCGCGCGACGCGTACGTACTCCGCGACGGGCTCGGGCAGCGATCCAGCGACCACCAGCGGCATTCGTTGCACGCTCCGGTTCGCGCACGGCGGGCCTTTCGACGGGGCGAGTCATGCGGGATCCGCGACGGTGGGCGCGCTGGGCGCGGTCGGCGAGGTGGGTTTCGGGATGCCGGCGCCGGGGGCGTACTGGGCCGCCTGCGCGTCGAACATGGCGGCGTACCGCCCCTGCGCGGCGACGAGTTCTTCGTGGGTGCCGTGTTCGGCGAGGCGACCGTGAGTGAGAACGTAGATGCGATCGGCGTGGCGGACTCCGGACATGCGGTGAGTGACCAGGACGACGGCCCTGTTCGGAGCGGCGAGCCGCCGGAGACGGTCGAAGGCCTCGATCTCGGCTTCGGGGTCCAGGGCGGAGGTGGGTTCGTCCACGATGAGGAGGCTGTCCGCCTGCGATGTCGAGCTGCGCCAGTGCGTCCGGGCAAGACCCACCTTCTGCCATTCCCCGCCCGACAGTTCGATGGCGCCGCGGAACATGCGGGCCAGCAGACTCCGCAGGCCGTTGGGGAGTTTGGCGATGACCGGGCCCGCTCCGGCATAGTCGACGGAGGGCAGCAGGTCCTGGGGGGCGGCGGCGTGGGCGGGGCGCCCGAGGCGGATGTTCAGGGCGGCGGTCAAGGGCCAGCGCTGGAAGTCCTGGGTGAGCAGGGAGACGCGCTCGAAGACCTGGGAGCGGTCCAGGTCGCTGATGTCCGCCTCGCCCCAGCGCAGGGAGCCGTGCTGGGGCAGCAGCAGGCCCGACAGGATCTTCATCAGTGTGCTCTTGCCGGAGCCGTTCTCGCCCACCACGGCGGTGACCGAGCCCATCGGCAGGGTGAGCGACACCCGGTCCAGGGCAGCCGTGTCACGGTCCGGGTAGCGGTAGGTGACGCGGTCGAGGACGATCTCCTCGATCTCCTCGGGGACCGGACCGCCGCCCTCGGGGATGGTGCGCTGTGCCGCCTGGGCCAGGAACCGACCGTGGTCGCGGACGTACAGGGACTCCTCGTGCAACTGGTTGATGTTCATGACCAGAGCGCCCAGGCTCGCCGATCCCGTCCGCACCGCGATCACCGCGGTACCGGCGATGGCGAGGCTCATGTGACCTGCCAGGATCAGCCAGAACATGGCCCCGTACGTCGCGGCCATGGCCACGCCGGACAGCGCGGAGGCGACCCACTCGGTCAGGGCCTTGCTGGAGGCGAGGCGTTCCTGTTCGGCCTCGGCGCTCTCGGCCATGCGCTGGTACCGGCTGAGGAGGAACGCGCCCACGGCGTGGATCCGGACCTCCTGGGCGGCACTGCGCTCGGTGAGCAGGTTGCCGATGAGCCGGCTGGCCCGCACATGCTCGATCCAGCTCATCACCGACACGTACCGCTCCTGCGCGACGCGCATGGCGCCCCAGCCCCGCGGGGCGGCGATGAGGATCAGCATGGGCAGCAGGACCGGGTGGAGGACGGCGAGGACGCCGGCGGTGGTGATCAGCGAGATGAGGCCGTTGAGCGCGGCGACGCAGGCACCGATCATGCGGCGGGCGGCGCCCGGACCGTGCTGGGCGACGTCGACGAGCCGCCGGAAGTCGGGGTCGTCGATGGCTTCCAACTCGACCCTTGCGGCGGCGGCCAGGTACTGAGTGGTCGCGATCCGCTCGACCATCGGCTCCAGGCGCCCGGCACGAGAGGTCGACCACGCGGAGAGGGCGGAGTTGACCACGCCGACGGCGGCGATGGCCAACAGGCCGGGCAGCAGCGCGTGCAGCCGCTGGGCCGCGTCGCCGCTCCCGGCGAGCAGGGCGTGCATGACGGCGTTGATGGCGAACAGGCCCACGGCCGCGGCGATGCCCTGACCGATCTCGCTGACCGTCACGGCGAGGAGCGCCCGCCGGTCCGCGCTCCAGGCCATGCGCAGGGCGGCGCCGACGAGGGCCGGCATGGACCGCAGCGCCGACATCATGGTCAGGTCCAGGCCCGCGTGCTCGTGGAGGGACCAGCCCATGTCGTAGCGCAGCGGTCCGCCGAACAGCTCCTGTTCGGCATCGGAGACCTTGGGTTCGGCCATCCTCACCGGTCCGAAGAACCTCTTCACCGGGCGCCTCCCGAGGTGGGCGGGTTCAGTGCCCGATACGACGGGCCGCGGGTGGGCGTGCGGAGGACGGCGACGGCGTTTCTCGGGTGGGATGCGGGGACGTGGATGTGCTCCATTTCGTGCAGGACCTCGTTCCGGTCGTGCTCGTGCTCGTGGTCGCGGACGCTGCGGGTACGACGCTTTCCATCTCGTATCGGGAAGAACCCCCTTCGGATGCTGCAGCAGCGGGCAGCGGTCGCGGAAGATGCCGCAGACGTCGCCGGAGTGCATCGACGCGCACCGGATGTCGTGCCGGACGGACAGACACCCGGACAGTTCTCCGCCTCCCTACCCACGAGGCCCGGGCCGACGTGCCGCTCCTGAAGCCCGCGCCGAGTGCGCCGGTGGTACACGACGGCGCGACGGGCTCTCCCCCCGGCCCCCCTCGACCCGGAGCACGCCGTCGCTGTCAGTGGCCGTCTGTAGCATCCGTGGCAGTTGGTGACCCGTCCGCCCGCAGTGAGGAGGGACGGGGCGTGACCGGGCTGCGAGGAGTGTGTGGGGATGGCGAAGGGGAACAGGGCCGTCGGTCCGACGCCGGATTCCGGCGACGAAGCCGTGCTGCTGCGGCCGTTGGCGTTCGCCGAAGGCGCGGGCCTGCCCCTGGCCCTGTGGGTGGTCCTGGCACGTGCCCTGTCGGGTCACGCGTGGACGGATCAGGAGGTGAGCGCCTTCCGGGACCGGGCGGGCGAACTCCTGGTCGAGACGCGGACATCGGAGGGTGCGGCGTACCGGCTGCGTGGCCGGGGAGCCCGGTCGGACGAGCGGCAGACGCAACGGGCGATCACGAGCGCGTTGTTGGCCGAGGTTCCCCTCGACAGGGAAGACGGGCGTCGCGACTGGCCGGCCGCCGCCCCGTACATCGTCGACCATCTCGCCGCCCACGCCGTCGCGGCCGGCGCCTTGGACGAGGTACTCCAGGACTCCGAGTACCTGGTGCACGCGGCCCCGCAGGGGCTGCTTCGCGCGCTCAACGTCCCCGGCTCGTCCCAAGGGGCGTTGCGGCGGAGTATCTACCGTGCATCCGCGCACGTCCACGCCACCGCGAGCCTGTCCGAAAGGCGGGACATCCTGGCCGTCGACGCCGCGCGCCACGGTGAGACCGGCCTCGCCCGGGAGTTGTCCCGTGACCGTCCTTGGCGGCCGCGCTGGGCGACCGGGACGATGGTTCATCCGGCGCTGCGCCTCACCCGGACGGGACTGGGCGTGGATGCTGTCGCGTGCACCGTCATCGACGGCCGGCCGCACGCGGTGACCGGCTGCTACGACTCGAACGTCCGCGTGTGGGACCTGGTCGACGGTACCGAGCGCCTTGTCATCACCGAGGACGACGGGGTCTACGCACTGGACTGCGTCGAGATCGACGGGCGCCCGCATGTCGTCACCGGGACCTGCTCGGGCGGGCTACGGGTGTGGGATCTGGGGAGCGGGGCCGAGCGGCTCGCCCTCGGAGGCCACAAGGGCTGGATACGCGCGGTCGGCTGCACGGTCGTCGAGGGCCGGCCGCACGCGGTGACGGTCGGAGAGGACCGCCTCGTCCGACTGTGGGACCTGGTCGACGGTTCGGAACGTGCGCGGATGCCCGGCCACACCGAAGAGGTACGAGCGGTGGCGTTCGCCGAGGTCTCCGGCCGCCCGGTGGCCGTGACGGGGGGCGACGACAACACGGTGAGGGTGTGGGACCTGGAGGACGGTGTCGAACAGTACGTGCTCACCGGCCACACCTCGGCCGTGTACTCGGTGGCCTGCACGGTGATCGACGGCATCCCCCACGCCGTCACCGGGGGCGGCGGGGAGCGCACGGCACGGGTCTGGTGCCTGACCGACGGCTCGCAGCGCGCGGTGCTGGGCGGGCACACCTCGTGGGTGTCCGCCGTGGGCTGTGTCGACCTCGACGGACGTCCGCACGTGCTGACCGCCGGTGGTGACTGCACGGTCCACGTGTGGGACCTGACCGAGGACACGCAGCGCGCTGTCCTGACCGGACACCAGGGCCATGTGGACGCGCTGGCCTGCACGGAGGTCGACGGGCGCCCGTACGCCGTGAGCGGCGGCCATTCCGCGCCCCCGCGCGTATGGGACCTGGGCGACGCCCTCCCGCCCGTGGCACACAAGGGCCACACCGGGACCGTGCAGGCCGTGGACGCCGTGGAGATCGACGGGCGTCCGCACGCCGTCACCGGAGGCGACACCACGGTACGAGTCTGGGACCTGGCCGACGGGACGGAAAGGCGCACCCTGTCGCACGGGCACCGGGTCGAGGCGCTGGCGTGCACAACGGTCCACGGCAGCCCCCACGTTGCCGTCGGAGGCTGCTGCGGCGTCGCCCGGGTCTGGGACCTCGCCGCAGGGAGCGGGCCCCGCGACCTTCCGGGCCCCGACCACAGGGTGGAGGCCGTGTCGTGGGCGGACGTCAACGGGCGTCTGCACGTGGTCACTTCCGACCAGGACCGCACCATACGCGTGTGGGATCCGGACGAGGACGTGGAGGACCCGCTCCTCGTCGACCGCACCCGGTCGGCGGTGCGGGCCATGGAGCCCGTCACCGTCGACGGCCGCCCTCACCTCCTCACGGGCAGTGATGACGCCGCACTGCGGCTGTGGAGGCTCACAGGGAAGGGCCGACGCGTCACGGCAACCGTCCAGACAGGGCACCACTGGATAGCGGCACTCGCCGGCACCGTCCTGGACGGCCGTCCGCACGCGCTGACTGTGGGGGCGAACGACACCGCGGTCCAGGTGTGGGACCTGACGGACGGCGCCCAGCGCTCCACCCTTGCGGGACATTCGTCCGGAGTTCTGGGGGTGGCCTGCATCACGCGGGACGAACGTACGGACGCCATCACCCTGGACGGCAGCGGTACGGTCCACGTCTGGGATCTCGCGCAGGCCCGGCTCCGGGAGACGGTCGCGCTGCCGACGCGGGCCCAGTGCGTCACTGCCGTCGGTGAAGGCCTCGTCATCGGCATGGGGAACGACGTGGTCGTACTTGACCGCAATCGCTGAGGCGATGCACCGCCGGATCGGTCCACTGCACACCACCGCACCGAGGCCAGGAGGTCCTGGAGGGTGTCGAGGGTCGGGCGAGGGGTGGGCTCGCTGCGTCGGCCTCTGGGGCAGGCGCTGTTCGGTGAGGGCGCCGTGGGCGGCGCGGGCCAGGGTGACGCGGTGTTGTCAGCCGATGGTCCAGGAGCGTTCCTCGAGGTGCTCCGGGCCCGGGCCGTATTTGAGGTCAAGCGATTGCCGTGTCGTCCCGACCGAGCATGTCGAGGGACACGTGCCACAAGCGGGCTGCGTTGTCCCTGTCGAGCGCGTAGTCCGCGACGCCGCGGCGCACGCCCGGCACGTACGGCGGCGCCACGTGGCAGTCTTCGAAGTAGCGGCCGGTGACCCCGGCGACCAGCGGTGATCCGGCGAGCAGGACCGAGGTGGCCGCACCCTGTTCCGCGTTCTTCCAGGACACATCGGTACTGGTGGGGTCGAACGAGGCAGGCGCCGCGGAGACGTCGCCGATGTACCGGGAGAGGTTGGTCCCCGTGATCCTCCCCGGGTTGAGGGCGTTCACCGAGATCCGGTCCGCGGCCCAGCGCTTCGCGCCTTCCACCGCGAAGAGGATGTTCGCGGTCTTGGACTGCCCGTACGCGAGCCACTTGTCGTAAGGCCTGCGCTCGAAGTGGATGTCGTCGAAGGCGATGTCACTGTTCACGTGCCCCACCGAACTCACGGCTACGACGCGGGCTCCTCGTGCTTCCTTCAGTGCCGGGTGCAGGCCAGTGCTCAGAGCGAAGTGCCCGAGGTGGTTGGTGGCGAACTGCAACTCCCAGCCTTGTGCGGTCCGGGTCTCGGGCGGCGCCATGACGCCGGCGTTGTTCACGAGGATGTGCAACGGCCCGGTCCACAGGTCGACGAAGGCGGCGACGGACGCCTGATCGGCGAGATCGAGGGCTGCAACGCTCACGGGCCGGCTGTCGGGCGGTGTGACGACGGTCTTGGCGAAGCGCGCTCCTGCTTCTGTGTCGCGGACGGCAAGGGTCACCTCCGCTCCGGCGCCGGCGAGCGCGCGTGCGGTCTCGGCGCCGATTCCGGAAGCTCCCCCCGTGACGACGGCCCTCCGGCCTCGCAGATCGGTACCGGCAATGACCTCTGCGGCGGTCGAGGTGGCGCCGAAGGGGATGTCGTCCGCCAGGTCGCTCACGATGGTTCCTTTCGGCAACGTAGCATGTAAGCGGAGCACGCTCCGCTAATACGAATACTAAGCGGAGCGCGCTCCGCTTGTAAAGGAAGGGATGTGATCACCGATGTCTGACGAGGCGCCGGAGGGCAGGCCGTTGCGCGCCGATGCCCAGTCCAACCACGACCGGTTGCTGACGGTCGCCGCGCAGGCATTCGCCCGCGACGGGGCCGCGGCGTCACTGAGGGCCATTGCGCAGGAGGCCGGGGTTGGCATCGGCACCCTGTATCGCCGGTTCCCGTCCAGGGAGTCCCTCGTGGAGGCCGTCTATCGGAACGAGGTGGCAGGGCTGTGCAGGGCCGCCGACGAGCTGATCGGCGAGGCGGCGCCGCTGGATGCGCTGAGCGCGTGGATGGAACGGTTCGTCGACTTCATGCATGCCAAGCACGGCATGAAGGACACGCTTCGCGGCGTCCTGACCTCCGAGGACGACCGGCTGCGGACACGTGCCCTGCTGTGTGATGCGCTCGCCACTCTGATGGACGCAGGCATCAGGGAGGGTCTGGTCAGCTCCGGACCGGATCCCTACGACGTCCTCATGACCCTGGGCGGAATCACCCTGATCGCCGAAGACCGGGCACGCGCACTGCGCATGACGGACCTCCTGCTCAACGGCCTCCGTGCCAGGACCCCTCCCCTCGACTCGCTCGTGGTCGTCGATGGCAGGGACGGCTGAGTTCTCTGCCGACGGAGATCCGACCGGCGCGGGTCCGCGTCTGATGATCTTGATTCTGCGAACGCTGGGTCCGACGCGGACTGCGATGCCCCCACCGGCAAGAAGGGCCCCTATGCGCCACCTGGTCACCCCGGCCGCGACCGGACGAAGGCCCGAGTGCATGTCGAACCGCGGTCGGTCACGCGTCAGGATCAGGCTCCGGCGACGTTCCGTCCCGGCATCGGCTCCGCGAGTGCGGCCCGCCAGGCGGGCGCACCGAAGGGGTCCGCGAAGTATTGCGTCTCGTGAGTCACCTTCTCGTCCACGAATTCCATGATGCTCACCGAATGCGAAGGCACGCCGTCGTAGGTGATGAGACATTCGCTCACCCACAGGTTCATGTGTCCCGTGATGCGCTGTACGGTGAAATGCCTGTCGGCCGGGTGCCCACCGCGCTGCGCCGAGATTGCCGCTCGACCCCGGAACCGCTCACCCGACTGCGGGTAATCGAGGATCGCGTCCGGGGCGTAGATGGCGTGTTCGGTCTCGCTGTTCCCGCGCTCCGAGGCGCGCCAATGATCCTCGATCATGGCCCTGGTCCGGGAATCGGTGTCCATGGCACCGCCCTTCAGCAGCTGTGACTGTTTGCGACTCCACCGGGGCGATGGAGGAAGGGTCGATCAACGAGCCGAGTCGCAGGGGCCGGGTGCCCCGCCATCGCGGCTGTCGACGGTGTCCGGCTCAAAGGGGTTGGTCATACGGCCGACCCCGCCGCGTCGTCACCCGGCTTTGAGCTCCCGAAGGATGGTTCGCACCCGCGCCGGCAACCCTTCATGGGGCCACCCGCCAGTCGGGAATGTCCTCGAAGTGCACGTCGTACAGGTCCTGCTGGGGGATGAGCGACTCGAACTCCGCTTCGCCCCGACTGATGGCAGCCAGTCGTTCGAAGTAGCCGAACCGTTCGAGGCCGGGACTGAGTACGACGTACACGTCGGCGACCTCGCCCTCCGCTGCCCCGAAGACGTGCGGCAGGCCGGGCGGGATGATGACGAACCCGCCCTTCCCCAGCGTGGTGAGTGTGTTGCCGAGGCGGAAGAGCATTGTCCCGCCCAGGATGTAGAAGACCTCGTGGGAGCGCTTGTGGTGGTGCGGGGGCGCTCCGTCGACTCCGGTATCGAGGGTGAGCCGGCTGGCACTGACCGCGCCCCCGTCGGCGAGCAGTTCGAACGCGCCGTCCGAGAGCGACGTCATGGCCGCCTCGCCGGGCGGTACGACCAGTGCGTCGGGCAGGGCTTCCATGCTGGTCCTTTCGATCATGCGGCGCCTCGGGACCCTGTACGGGATCGCCATCCTGGATCCCGAGGCTTCCGGTGCAGTCGCCCTGGAAGACTTGAAAGGCCGAGCGGGCCAGGAAACCGGCGTGTGATGCCGGTCTGCGACTCTGTCTGCTCATGATCGGAACGCCCACGTTGCGTGGGGTCCCCGCCGAGCCGGTCAAGACACGCGGGGCCGCCGGAAGGGAGTGTGCCAAGGCCCGTCCGGCCGGCCTTCAGGCGAGAATCTTCAGCATCCGATCGGCCAGCACCGCGGCAGAGTGCGGGTTCTGGCCGGTGACCAGGTTTCGGTCCTCGACCATGTACGGCTCCCAGATCGGACCGCGGCTGTACTCGACGCCGACCTTCTCCTTCAGGTCGGTTTCCAGCAGCCAAGTCGCCCTGGAGGCCAGCCCCACGCCCTCCTCCTCCTCGTTGGTGAAGCCCGTGACCTTGTATCCCTTGAACGGCGACACGCCGTGGATCCTCGTGGCCAGCAGCGCGGCAGGGGCGTGGCACACGATGAAGAGAGGGTTGCCGGAAGCCAGTTGCGCCGTCAGCAACCGTCCGGCGTCGGCGTCGTACGCCAGGTCGGACATGGGACCGTGACCGCCCGGCAGGTAC
Organism: Streptomyces fructofermentans; assembly: GCF_014651055.1. Taxonomy (GTDB): domain Bacteria; phylum Actinomycetota; class Actinomycetes; order Streptomycetales; family Streptomycetaceae; genus Streptomyces; species Streptomyces fructofermentans. The sequence continues at coordinate 22,156 of NZ_BMWD01000024.1, read as the reverse complement.
ACCGCGTCGTAGTCCTCGAGCCGGACGTCCGACAACTCGAGCGGCCGCCGCATCACCTCGGCGTCGCGGATGACCGCCTCCAGATCAAGAGCCCCCTGCTCACCGCCCGCCATCGACGGGCGCAAACTCATCATGTCGACGTTCGGTATCGCTCCGCCCGGAGTCGCGACCACAACTTCGTGTCCGGCGTCCGTGAGTGTCTTGTACGGGTTCGCAAACTCCTCCGCCCAGTAGCCGGTTGCGTACCTCGTGCCGTCCTTGAGCACCCAGTACGTCGCTCCGCTCACAATGAAAAGGATCTTCGCCATCACTCACGCCTCCGGTCCATTCAAGCCATTTGGGTGATTTGTCCCTCTTTAGGCTAAATGGATGCTCGGTCGGGCGCATGTGCTTCGGAGGCGCTGCCCTTGCCGGAGAGGTGTTCACGAGATCGGCGCCCGGCCGCGGGCAACCGACGAAGGACCGCGTTCGGCCAGTGGCTCGTGATTCGGGTGCCTGCCGGGCGGCATGCGGTCGGCCGACCGCTGGGGTTCGGTCGCTCACGACACCCGCTACGGCGGCGGCGGACGTTCCGCAGCGCACCGGCGCAGGGCCCCAAGTGCACCAGAGGCGAACGTGGTTGGGGATTGGGCGCCCGGCGCACCCCTGCTCCGGCGCCCCCTGCTCCGGCGTGCCGCGCGATCGGTGTCCGGGACACTTCGTCAGACGGCGGGCGCCACGTACGGGAAGGACGAGGTCGCAGGGGCGTCGACGGCGTCCTTGGTCAGATCGATGCTCAGCGCACTGTCCGTTGCGAGGGAGAACATGACCTCGCCTGCGTTGTCGTTCAGCGAGCGGCCGTTGAACTCCGCGAAGCCGAACACCGCGGACGTACCGATGGTGTAAGGCAGGATGTTCGGGAGAACGCGGTCGGCGACCTCCTGACCGTACGCGTGTGGATCGGATGCGGTGTTGCGGACGCCTACGACCGCGGCGACTCGCTTGCTGATCTCGTCGGTGAATGTGTCGATGTCGGCGGCAGGAGGGGTCTGGTTCAGCAGTTCGGCGAGTTCCTCGTCGAACTGCGCGAAGATCGGCGAGATCATCGGGAGTCCGCACCTGTTGATGCGGTGCCAGCCACCCGCGTCGGTGGCCAGCGCGGTGACCCCCCAAACGCCAATGTCCCTGGTCCCGGTTGCGGACATCAGGTCCGCGTCCGACACCTCCAGTACGATCGAGCGCACCTTCTGCCCCGAGAAGAGACTCTTCACCGGTGCCCCGTCCTGAGCCGGTACGTCGACGTCGGTCCCATGCTGGAACGCCTGGCCGACCGCCTCCACCACGCCCGGGTTCATCCAGAACGGGTCGCCGGCGCGACCGGTCCACACCCGCAGGTCCTGGTCGGCGCCGCTGAGTGCACGCCCTGTCGTGCCGGTGAGCAGCACCACGCCTTCCTTCGCGTCGTCGGCCGCATCTGCGCCGACGAGCCTGCGCAGCTCCAGTGGCTGCGCACCGTCCGGATCCGGAGCGCCGAAGGTGAAGCGGTAGGCAAGGTCCTCAGTGGCGTCTCCCGTGCTGTCGATCTTGAACTCGTACCGCGCGTCAGGATGAAATCCCTTCGGCGCGTCCGTGCCCGCAGAGTCGGAGCACACGTCCATCACGAAGACCGTGCCGCGCTCGCCTCGGAAAACGTAGAGGTCGGAGATGTTCAGCCGAGCATCAGCCCTGGCCGCGGGGGAATCGAGGTGATGGGACATGTGGACTCCAACCTCTGCGGCAAGCATGTGCGGTCGGCTCGGCAGCACCACACTGGTGCACATCCGCACCCGACCCGGCCAGGTCGGTCGGGCACACCGCCGGCAGTCGTCCGGCCGTCGCCATCACTCGGGGTGCCTCAGCGCGCCGCGAGCTCGAAGCCCGCTTCCGGCAGTCGGGACACCACGATAGTTGCGCGGGTCCGGGGGCGCACGGCGAGACGTGCTCCGCGCTCCCATTGCGCACCAGCGGAGCGGCGGCCCGATCCGGCGCGCGGGCCCGGGACGGGGGTCGCACGGTCGGCGGCGCCGGTCGACGGCGCCCGGTCTCCCTGGGGGACCGCATGCGACAGCCGCCTCCCTGGGGAAGGCGGCTGTCGGGGGTTGCACGCGGCCGGCGCGTCACTTCCCAGCGGTGGTGGGTGACGTGGCGGTTCGGTCTGCCGCGCCGCTGCCGGAGTTCAGGAACTTGGTGAGGACCGCGGTCGTCTGGTCCGGGGACTGCTCGGCGATCCAGTGTCCGGTGTTGGGGATGACAGCGGTCTGGACGTTCACCGCGGCCCCCTTCATGGCGTCGCCGACGGCCTTGCCCCAGCTGTCCTGGCCGCCGATCCCGAGCACGGGCATCCTCAGCTTCGTCTTCGCCCGCTTCTCGTTCTGTGCGAGGGTGGCGTCCCAGGCCCGGTAGAAGCCGAAACTGCCGCTCAGGCTCTGGGGGTTGGACAGGAGGCGGACGTAGTAGTCGATGGCCGCCTGGGGTACTCCGCCGCCCTGCACCTTGAACTCGTACCCGTAGAAGGAGTCTTCCCGGTCCGCGACGAGTTCCTCGACCAGCGTGGGGTCGGCCCGGTTGAAGGGGATGTGCCACAGCCTGTTGTTGAGCGGCTCGGGCACGAACAGGGGCGGCGAGGGGACCACTCCGGGCGGGCCGGGGACCTCGGCCAGCGCCACCCGCTCGACCCTGTCCTGGTAGTCGGCGGCGAGCGCGTAGCTGACGATCATTCCGGTGTCGTGCCCGACCAGGGAGAACCTCTTGTGGCCGAGCTTGTCCATCAGCGCGGCCAGGTCCTTGGCCATCGTGCCGGTGTCGTACCCGCTGCGGGGCTTCTCGGTCAGGCCGATGCCGCGCTGGTCCACCGCGATGACGGTGTGATGGCGGGCGAGGGCGGGCATGATCAGCCGCCACGCGTACCAGTTCTCCGGCCAGCCGTGCACGAGCAGGAGGGGCGGGCCCTCGCCACCGATCACCGCGTGCTGGCGCAGGCCGTTCGCCTCGATGTAGTGGTCGGTGAACGTCTTCCTGAACTCCGCCGAGAGGCCGGGGGACGTCGTCACCGAACCGAACTGCCCCGACTTCGACACCGACGACGTGGTGTCGGCGCTCGGGACGGCGGGCGGGCCTCCGCCCAGCCCGGACGCGCCGAGGCCCGAGGGCGCTCCGCCGGAGAACAGCGCCCATCCGCCGACCAGCGCGGCGGCCGTGGCCGTGGCGACGAAGCCGGCTATGAGGGTGCGCCGGGTGGGCTTGCGGCCGTTGTTCTCGGACGCGCCCGGGTCCGAGCCGTCCGTGGAAGGCGGCTCGTCAGAAGACCGGTTCATGTAGTGCTCCTTTCGCACCGTGAACGTAACCTCACACCGGGTAACCGGCATGTCGGGTGCCGGTGCCGGCCCGAAGGCAGAACGGCCGACGGCCGGCCCGGGCCCGTGCTCGCAGGTGAGACGCCCGAGGCCGGGAAGGCTCTCAGCGGCTGCCGGGGCCGCAGCCGGCCCACCCGGGGGCGGCCGTATCGCTGCGCCGCACGGGTGAGGAGGAGCCCGCAGAACGACCGGCCCCCACGACGGCGGTCTGGCCAAGAGCCTTCGTGAAGGGGGACCTTTCCGTGCCCGGCGCTGAGGTACGGCCACCCCGTGTGATGATGCGATCGTGACGTGGTTGAGGGAGTGCGGGAGGCGGCCGGTCAGGCTCGTGGCGGCAGCGAGTGCGGCGCTGGCACTGACCGCCTGCAGCGGTTCCGGCGACGAGAACTCCGGGAGTCGCGAGGCAGAGTACAAACGCGTCATCGAGGACCCTCACCCGGGTCCGGCCGACGTCATCGAGGCGGCCGGCGCACCCAGTGGCGTGAGCCGCGCAGACGACGGATCGCTGCTCCTGACGTACTACATCGGCAACGTCGAGGACGACGAAGGCCCGGCAGCCGCCGCCTGGCGCATCGTGGATCCCGACGGCCGCACGGTCAGCGAGCACGCGGAACACGCGGACGCGGAGGCGGGGCCCGCCGCGTACAAGGGAATAGGCGGTGGCTTCCTGCAGGTGCCGTCCGAGGCGGGAGCCAGGGAAGGGACAGCCCTCGACATACACGGCAAGCGGCTCAAGGTCGTGGTCACGGAAGCCGCGTTGCGCACCCGCCCCGGCGACACCCTGCTCGTCGCGCCGGAGCCGATCCTCATCTACCGCCCCGCCACCCGCACCGTGGCGCCACCGGTTGGAGCCTGGGAGAACGCCATCCGGCTCGCCGTCGACGAGCGGGGCACGGTCTGGAGCCTGGAGCAGCCCGTCGCCGAAGAACCCTTCAGCGTCGTACGGCAGCGCGGCGGTCGCACGCTCGGCCGCACGGTGGTGCCGAAGCCGTACAGGGGAGGCACCCTCGCTGCGGGGGGCGGCACGGCGGCGTTGTCCCTCACCGTGGGCCACAGCACGCGCGGCCTGCTGGTGACGACGGACGGCGGCGGGCACTGGAAGACGGTTCTGGGCGGCGGAATCCCCTTCAGCGCCCTGAAGCGCGGCCCGGAATGGCTCGTCATCCAGGTGTTCACGGACGGACGGCTGCTCGTCGGCGAGGAGGGCGGCCGGTACTGGGTCGCCGACGACCGCACCAACAGCCGCTTCCACGAGCTGAGGACGCCGGCGAGATTCACGTCGCTCACCGTCGACGGCACCACGCTCTACGGCATTGCGGATGCGACGACGCCGGCCTACGACCTGGTGAAGGGCGAAGGCCTGTGGATCTCGCGCGATGCCGGACGCGAGTGGCGACGCCACCAGCAGAGCGGACAGTGACGCCATGCGTCCATGGCCCTGCGGCCCCTCATCTTCTTGCAGGGCCGACAGGCACGCACCCCGTGTCGTGACACCGTGCCCGCTCAGTCCCACCGGCACGGGAGGCGGTGTCAACTGCCGTCGGCCGCGCGACTCTTGTCCATGCTCCGGGCCGCGGTCCCCTGGCGGGAACGGTCGTGGACTGCGGGTGCCGGCGTGCGGTCGATCTGCAGGCTGAGCAGTTCGGGGCGGCTGTAGTGGCCGCTGGCATCCATCAGGCGCTTGCGCCGGTCGATGAGCGAGAGGTCCAGGTCGGCGATGGCGTGGCCCTCGCCGGAAGTGACCGGTTCGCCGATGATGCGGCCCTCGGGGTCGATGACGGCGGTGAAGAAGCCGCCGGAGATCGCCTGTACGGGCCCGCCGGTGTCCTTCGCGATTCGGGCCTGCTGGTCGGCGTCGAGCCAGGCGGTGGCGCTGACGACGAAGCTGGCCGACTCCAGCGCGTGCTGGCGTACGTTGACCTCGATCTGCTCGGTGAACAGATCGCCGCCGAACGCTCCGGGATACATGGCGGCGTGGATCTGCTCGCCGTCGGCGATCAGGGCGTAGCGGGCGAGCGGCTGGTAGTGCTCCCAGCAGGCCAGTTGGCCGATGCGGCCGACGGCGCTGTCGACGGCGCGCAGCCCCGATCCGTCTCCCTGGCCCCAGATCATCCGCTCGTGGTACGTCGGTGTGATCTTGCGGCGGCGCTGGACGAGGGTCCCGTCGGCGTCGAACAGGAGCTGGGTGTTGTAGAGGGTGCCGCCGTCCCGTTCGTTGACGCCGATCGAGACGACCATGTGGGCCCTGCGGGCGGCCTCACCGATTGCGTCCGTCTCGTCGGAGGGCACGGTCACCGACTCCTCCAGCAGGCGCAGATGCTCGGTGGCCAGCTGGTAGGGCGGCTGCACGAAGGAGAAGTAGGGGTAGTAGGGCACGACGGTCTCGGGGAAGACGGCGAACTCGACTCCCATGCTCCCCAGTTCGTCGATCTTCCTCACGACCTTCTCGACGGTGCCGGCGCGGCTGTAGAGCACCGGGCTGATCTGTACCGCGGCGGCTTTCACGACGGTCATGGCGTGGCTCCTTGCGATGAGGTACGTGGCCAGTGTGGCCGCGGGGTACCGCACCTGCCCGTCGACGGACGGGGTGCTGGTGCGGGGGATGCCTTACGAGGGATGCGGGGACGGGCGGGCCGCCGTACGACTGAGCTGGGACGGACGCCGCGTAGTGGTCCGGCGGCGGCATTGCTCAGCCGTTCGGGGGCGGCCGGGAACTCCGTACCGAGCATGTGCTCCTGCGAGGTGCGGGCTGGGTCCGGGCCGGTCCCGAGAGGCCCGGGGGCCCGGACGCCGATGATCACCGGCCGCCCCTCCCGGAATGCGGTCGATCCCGGCGCCGGTAAGGGCGGGCGACTCCCCGCCCTCGCCTCTGCGGCGCCTGGCAGGGTGCCGCCCTGCCAGGCGGCGGAAGCGCGCCTCTCCGCCCGATGGAGGAGAGGCGGAGAGGCGCCCGGCAACGGGGGCTCGGAGGCGTCTACGCCCCCGCCCTCGCGGGCAGCTTCCAGTCCGAGCGAGGGAAGTGGCAGGTGTAGCCGCCGGGGTAGCGCTCGAGGTAGTCCTGATGCTCCGGCTCGGCCTCCCAGAACTCGTCGGCCGGCACGACTTCCGTCACGACCTTGCCCGGCCACAGACCGGACGCGTCGACGTCGGCGATCGTCTCCTGGGCGATGCGCCGCTGCTCGTCGTCCAGGTGGAAGATCGCGGAACGGTAGCTGGCGCCGATGTCGTTGCCCTGCCGGTGCTTCGTGGTGGGGTTGTGGATCTGGAAGAAGTACTCGAGGAGGGTGCGGTAGTCGGTGGCGGCGGGATCGAAGACGATCTCGATCGCCTCCGCGTGACTGCCGTGGTCGCCGTAGGTCGGGTGCGGGGTGCCGCCACCGCTGTAGCCGACCCGGGTGCTCAGGACACCGGGCAGCTTCCGGATCAGATCCTGCATGCCCCAGAAGCAACCGCCGGCAAGCCAGGCCCTCTGCTCGGTCTCACTCATGATCTTCACTGCTGCCCTTCTGTCGCGGTCGTGTCTGTGGTGGTCGTCGGGTACGTGCGGTGGCCGCTTCGGCCCGGAGTGGGCGGGAGTCTGCGCACGATCCCCGTGCGGGAGGTGCGTGCGCGGACCCGTGACCGTGGGAGGGGCCGGGTTCGGTTCGGGTGTGGTTCAGGCGGCGACGGCGTTGATGGTGACGGGGATGTTGCCGCGTACGGCCTTGGAGTACGGGCAGATCTGGTGGGCCGCGGTGGCGAGCTCGGTTGCCTGGTCCTGGGTGACGCCGCCGACCTGGAGGTTGAGGACGGCGGCCAGGGAGAAGCCGTCGTCTGTGCCCTTCAGTGCCATGTCGACGTCGATCTCGGTGCTGGTGAGTCGGATCTTCCGCTCGCCGGCGGCTATGCGGACGGCGCCCAGGAAGCAGGCGGCCCAGCCTGCGGCGAAGAGCTGCTCGGGGTTGGTGGCGGTGCCGGCGCCGCCGAGTTCCTTGGGCAGGGCGAGGTCGGTGGCCAGGAGGCCGTCGTCGGACTGGGCACGGCCCCCGTTGCGGCCCTCGCCGGTGACCTTCACGTGGGCGGTGTAGCTGTGCGGCATGTCGATTCCTCTTCGTGATGGGACGTGCACGGGTGTCCGTGCGTCGATGAACTCTCCGCGGGGGGATCGCCTTGGGCGTCACCTCTTCAAGCGGTGACTGTATCGTGGCAGAGCTGTCGTCACCTGTCAAGGAGGTGACGATTTATGCGGGGTGTCCGGGAGAAACCGCAGGTCGCGGCAGCTGTCCCGCGGGATGCCGTGACGAGGCACGGCGCGGCGGACGCGAGTGTCGACGCCGCTGTCGGTGCGGTGGGGAGCGCTTGTGGCCCCCTCGTCGACCCTCGCTGCCCGGCCGCGCCCGGGATCGACGGATCGCTCCCGCGTCGGCGACTGGAGCGCAGCTCACTGCTGCCCTGCGCTTCTTCACTCGGCGGCACGAGCGTGTCGGCCACAGGGAAGGCGCTCGCCCTGCGGTGCGATGTGGATGCACACGGCCCGGACGGCTGCCCCGTCCCGAGGCGCAGACCCTTGCTCGGGCGCCCGACGAAGTGGCCTTCCCGCGGTTGCGCGTCCGCCTCCAGGGCACTCAGGCAGTGGGACTACGCGGAGGTGCTGAGATGAGTGCCGGAGAGAAGGCCAAGGCGAAGGCCGAACAGGTTGCGGGAAGGGCCGTGCGGAAGACGGCTCACGCGCTCCACAAGGAAACCCTCGCGGCAAAGGGCGCCGCCCTCGAGGCGCGCGGCAGGATGCGAGGCGCGAAAGAGAAGGCCAAGGACTCCTTGCCGCACTGAGCGCCCGAGGCCAGGCTGACGTGAGGCGGCGGACGATACGAACGTCGACAACGCCACTCAGATGTGGGAAGTGAGTCCCGTGGCGGGGTCGTGGGAGATCAGCGTCGGCAACCCCGGGTCGTAGCGGACGACCTCGCCGGTCAGCAGGGCCCGCCGTCGGCTGGCCGTCGCGATCTCGACCAGGAACCGCAGCACGGCGTCCACCCCCGCCCCGTCGAGGACGTCCTCGGGCCAGACGGAGAACTCGATCTCCTCCTCGTCGTAGGGCAGGGCGAAGAACCACACGGTGCCGAAGCGGGCCCGGAAGGAGAAGGTCGTTCCCTCGCCCTCCGGGTCGTCTGCCCAGATGCGGAAGAGGTCGGTGACGGCGGGATGCGCGGGATCGAGCTGGGGGTAGGGGTGCTCCACCTCGGTCTCGTCGGCTGCGGCACGCAGGCGTTCGAGGACCGCGATCCACTCGACGCGGGTCGTGTCGAGGACCCGAACGTCCCTCAGGCTGCCGTCGAGATGGAAGACATCGCACATCCACGGCTCGGGCAGACACCGCGCGCGGGTGCAGTGCGCGCGGGTGCAGTGCTCACCGACGTGGACGTCCTCGTGCGTCGACTCGACCCGCACCCTCGCGTTCGTCTCTCCCATGGCACCAAGGTAAGAGGTCGCCAAGGGGATGGACGGACCGGCCCGGCCGGTTCAGGGGTGAGTGATGCCGCGAGCCCGTTCAGACCACGGAGGCCCGTCTCGGGTCGACAGGGTCGATCTCATGTTCATCGAAACGGACTTCAAGTGCTTCGAGTCCCATTTCCCGACGGAAGTCCTTCTCCGCTGAGGTGATCGGCAACAGCCACAGGATCCGGGCATGGGCTCCTCCCTCCCACTCGCAGACCTCGAAGTCGGGGCCGAAGGGATACGGCAGGCTCACCAGGTAGTGGTCGCAGTCGGACTCGTCGAGCCACGGTCTGCCGATGGGGACGGTGTGCCCGACGTCGAGTCGCTGGTGCGCCGGTCCGCAGTGGTAGTACGCGTTGACGGTGACGCTCTCCAGGTTGATCCATTCGTCTCGCGGCGCCGCGAGAAAGAACTCCGTGCCATGGCCGTCGTGCTGAGTTGCCTCCCAGCAGCCCGAGGTCACATACAGCCACCAGTCACCTGGATACGCGGGATGAATCCGGAACACGCGGAATCCGGGTACGCGATCCTCGATGGGCCCGTCCACACCCGGGACCTCATCGATGACGCGACCCGGGAGATTTCGACGGAGGTGGTCGAGAAGGGCAGCCCGCGCTGCGGTGTCCGGCATCCGATCATGATGCCCGAGGCCGCGGCGGCCCATCGGCCGGGGGCAGTGGCGGCCCGACCACAAGATGTTCGCCCGAGCCCGAAATTCCCCACCCGGTCGGCCGGCTCCGCATCCGGGCAGAGGGGGCGGTCGGCTGCGCGGCGGCTTCTGGCAGACTGCGCGCCATGGGATTGTTCAAACGGGCCGGCAAGCCGGAAAGCCCTGCTCAGGGGGTGGATCCGACGGATCTGGGCACGCTGCTGCTGCAGGGCGAGGACAGCATCGACCAGTTGGCTCGTGCGCACATGTCCTGGGGGCTGGGCTCGGCGGACCGCTGGGGCCTGGACCAGAAGACCGGCATCATCACGTGGACCTTCCCCGACAAGTCCGCGACGGCGCCCGCGCAGATTCTGGGCAGCTTCAGCCCTTCGTCGGGCTCGTGGCTGTGGGCCTGGGCAAACGAGAGCATCCTTCCGGAGATGAGCCGCGACGCTCGGAGCGTGCGGGACTGGGCAGAAGCCCATGGCCACCACGCCCTGGCCCAACCGAAGGTCGATGCCGACGAGCAGGCGGCGGCAACCCTCGCGGCTCTGGCCGTGCGGATCACCAGGGCGACCGGCTTCTATCGGGGCCCGGGTGGCAACTCCGTCGCGATCATCACGTTCGGGCCGGTCACCCTGACCGCTGCGGACGGCAGCACGTCCACCTTCGAGGTCACGTTCGACTAGCGCAACGGGCGGCGCGATGCGATGAGCCTGGATCGCGTAGCCGTCCATCAACGCGAGCCCTTACGGGAGCCTGGCAGCCATCGCGTCAAAGAGCAGGCCACCGATGGTGATCGTTCAAGCCGTGCAGGCTCATGCAGCCGCTACTTGGGCGTTTGCTCCTCCCGGGCGGTACGCACTCCGCGACCCGGCACCTTGCGCAGGACGGGACTGCCGGCCGTTCAGCACGACGACCGACACATTCCCGGCAGCTTCTCGCACTCGATGAAGTCGACCGAGATCCTGACCAACCGGCGCCATGACTTGACTGATTGGCCGTCCAGCGCGCCCCACGACGACATGGCACCCGCTGCCGCGACGCGTTTCAGCTGCTGATGAGAGGCTCATAGGGGTAACCCTCCGGCGTGAGGATGAGGACGAAGTTCCCTCCCTCCCCGACAGCGACCTCCTGCAGGCGGCCCAAGACCTCCATGTGATCCGGAAGGTCGAGACCGAGGGCTGCAGCGGCGCGGTCTCGTCGGGCCACGAGGTCTGGCATGTCTGCCAGGTACTCGGCTGCGCGCTTGAGACTTTCCTCTTCCGTGAACGCTTGGCAGTCACGCCACCACGGGGCGACCAGCAGCAGCCGCAGGAGCTCGCGCAGGCCAATCGCAACCAGAGCCGCACCTCCTTCGGAGTCGGCATAGAGGATTGGACGTTCCTCGCCGCCTTCACCGCAGAAGAAGTACGTGCCCCCGGCGCCGTCGCCGGCGAAGCCCTCAAGAGCAGCGCCCGAAGCGAGGTGGACTTCCTCGACATGGTCGCCTCGGTCGAGGTCGAAGTCACCCGGCCAAGCGAGAAAACGGGCAGCTTCGTCCCGCTCGCGGACGGCGGCCATCAACGATTCCATGGGCCGCACCTAACGGCTCACTGAGTTGACAGGAGTCATTGGGAATCATTGAGATCGGATGAAGGCCTAGTCGGTCGTCCGCGCAGGCGGGGCGGCAGGCGTCCGGGACATTGAGGGGGAGGCGTCGAACAGCGCCTGGACGGCTGAGCGGACCTGGGCGGCGACCACCTCAGGCGTGGAGGTGTCGAGCTTGCCGTCGAGGTGCAGGAACGCCAGGCCGTGGACCAGGGCCCACACCGTGGTCGACAGGGCGTCCGCGTCCACGTCGGGGAAGGTGGCACGGACGATCCCGCGTACGTACTCCGAGATGGCCTCGGTGGGGGCCCGTTGGCACCCCACACGTACGGCTTGCCGACGGCCGACTGGGCCGCGGCGACCGCGGCGGCGGCGCGTCCGGAGGACGGCACGGCTCCGGAGAGGTCGGGCGTTCGGTCGGTGTTCGTTTCCGTGGCCGTGTCCTTACGGGTGTGCCTGTCCGGAGCCCTTTGAGGGGCGGCAGCTTCCGGTTCCGCTTCGTCGTGTCATCCGCCGTCCTGAAGGGTGCGGTGCGCGGGTTCCCGTGGCGGGGCGTGAAGGGCGCCCCTCGGCCCGGAGGGGCGGTGACGGGGTTGGTGCCGAGTGGGGTTGGTGCGGTGCGATTGCGCCTTGAGGAAACCGCATGACCGGTTTATTCTCCGGTGAGTTGACCCGCCCTGCAACCCGCCGTCGATCCGGCGGGATACAGGGAACTGGTTTCCCGTTGCCGGGTGTTGGTGGCTATGAAGGGGTGTGGTGGGTGTGGGTTGGTTGCGGCTGGTTGCGGTGAATATTGATGGGGTGCTGCTGGAGGACTCGTTCACTCCGGTGATTCGGCGGTTCGTGGAGCGTCGGGGAGTGGTCTATACGGCCGCGTTGGAGCGCGCGGTGTTGTCCCAGCCGCAGGTGGAGGCGGCTGGGGTGCTGGTGGGATTGGGGGTGGCGGGATCGCCGAAGGAAGTGGTGGCGGCGTACTTCGAGGAGCGCGCCGCGTATGTGAAGGAACAGCCGGTCCGTGTCGTCCCGGGTGCGCTCGCGTTGCTGGAGCGATTGCGGGCCACGGGCGTGCAGTTGGTGTGTTATGGGGGGTTGGAGTATCGACACTTCGAGGAGCATCTGGGCTCGTGGGCGTCGTACTTCGACGGGCCGCGCTATGTCTGCACGGATGGGTTCCGTCCCGGTGTGAGGGAGATCGCCGAGGACGTCTTCGGTCTGGCTGCGGAGCGGGTGCTGTTCATCGACGACGTGGCACGGGTCGCGGAGCGGGCGCGTGAGCTGGGGGCAGCGTTCGTGGGGCATCCGGGCCGTGGTTTCCAGCGCGAGTTCATGCGGGACGCGGGTGTGCGGCACGTGGTCGATTCGCTGGGGGCGATCGACGACCGTCTGCTGCGCACGGTCGATGCCGAGGCCGCTTCGGGCACTCTGTGGCCTTCGGCCCCTACCGCAAGCGGCCCGGCCTCCGGCACGGGGCGCGCGGACGGCTCCGCGTGACGGCGGTGTCGGGTCGTGCTGCCGGCCCTGGGGTTGCGGACGCCTGGTCGTCGCCAGCGGGGCGGCCGGTAAGGCCATTGGCGGGGAAGGCGGTTGGGTTGTCGCCGCGGGCTTCGTGACCGGCACGCCGCCGCTCCGGGTGTCCCGATGTCCGAGGTGGCCGGTGGTCGCGGGCGTGGGGTGGTTGTGCAGATCGGGTCGTGGCGCTGCCTTTTGGGGAGGCATCGAATAAGGTACCTCCTGGACGGTTTGTTATTGGGGTTGTACGGGGCGGCTCTTTACTCACGTGTGTGGTTCCGGTCTGGTTCAGTGAAAGGGAGGTCCGATGGTTCAGCAGGAGCGTGCGGCCAGGACCCGTCGTGCTGTGTTGGAGGCCGCTGCGGTGGTCTTCGCGGAGCACGGTTACACGGCGGCGACAGTCGCTGACATCCTGAAGACGGCCGGGGTGACGAAGGGGGCGTTGTACTTCCACTTCGATTCCAAGGAGGCGCTCGCCAGAGGGGTGCTGGATCGTCAGACGGACCAGTTGCTGCCGGCGCAGGCGATCAAGCTCCAGGAGATGGTGGATCTGGCGATGGCGGTGGCGCATCGGTTGGTGCATGAGCCGTTGTTGCGGGCGGGTGCGCGGTTGTCGGCGGATCCGATCGGTCGTCGGCATTACGGCAGTGCGTGGCCGTTGTGGGTGGGGATGGTGACGCAGATCCTGACGGAGGCGCATCAGCGGGGTGAGACGCTGGCGCATGTGGTGCCGGGCGAGGTGGCGGAGATGGTGGTCAGCTCGTTCAACGGGGTTCAGTTGTATGCCCAGTTGGAGACGGGTCTGGGTGACGTGGAGCGTCGGGTCTCGGTGTTGTTGCAGCATTTGCTGCCGTCGATCGCCGCGCCGCCGGTTCTGATGCGGTTGGATGTTGCGCCGGACCGTGGGGCGCGGGTGCTGCTGGAGGCGGCCGGGGTGCCGGGGCCGGGCGTGCCGGAGGCGCCGGCTGAGGGGCCGGCGGGAGCGGGCAAGGTGCCGCACGCCTTGCGTACCCGGGACGCCGGTTCAGAACGCGTGTGGGAGGCCCGGCCCGCACATACCGGCTCCGCCGCCGTGTGAGACGCCGTCGCGGTACGCCCGGCCGGAGGAGGAAGGTCGCCAAGCCGCCCGCAGCGAGGTGATCAGAGGCGTGGTGGGGGGCGCAGGCATCTGGTGGCGGCATTGCAGTGGGCTCGAGTCCGCCCTGTCAGGGCGCTCACCAACATCGTGCTACGCGCTTTCAACGCCGCTGTCCGAGAAGGACAGGAACCCTTGAACCCCGTGCGCGCGGGAGCACCCGATTTCGCGCGCACGGTGTCGTAGGGAGCACTGCAAGTGCCCTTTCCGTTGCGGGCAGTTCCTCGCCCGGACAGGCGCACAACCGCTTCGCGCAGCAGTGTCACATGTCGCTACGGGTGCGGCGGTGGCCGCAATTGTCCATCAGTCGCCGATCCAGGCGTCGACCATCTCCAGGTGCTCGACTTCGGGCTCCGGCGGACGGAAACCCAGCGAAGCGGTGACCACCCGGTCCACGACCGGGTGCAGACGCTCCTCGACGAACCTCTTCCAGTCGGCCTCGGACTCCCAGACGTCGGTGTACCGCAGCCCGCCGGGTGTGCGGTGGACGAGATGAGCCACGAGCCCCGGAGGCTTCTCCGGTCCAAGTGCTTCCTTGATGCGTGCGTAGGTGGCCGGGTCGATCGGCACCTCGAAGGTGAACGCGTACGTCACGGGACCACATCCCTCATATTCAACCGAAGCCATTTCGGATGAATATGGCTAGCATCGACCGCGTGGAGAGACAGGTCAAGAGGCAGTACGACACGAGCCGCCGGCGCGCGGCCGCGCAGGCGACCCGGCAGGCGATTCTGGACGCCGCGAGGCGACTGTTCATCGAACGCGGCTACGCGGCCACCACGATGGCGGAGCTCGCCGAGCGCGCGGGCGTCGCAGTCGACACGGTCTACACGGTGGCGGGCCGTAAACCGGCACTGTTCTTGCAACTGGTGGAGTCTGCCATCTCCGGCACCGACGACGCCGTTCCGGCAGCCGAGCGCGACTACGTACGCGAGATGCGCGCCGAACCGGACGCGGCCCGCAAACTGCGCCGGTACGCGCGGGCCGTCCGGGAGATGCATGCCCGACTGGCACCCCTGCTGCTCGTCGCCCGCGCGGGACCGCCGGAGGTCGCGGAGGTCTGGCAGAGCATCGCCCGGCGCCGTGCGGGCAACATGCGGCTGCTCGCCGCGGACCTGGCCGCGACAGGGCAGTTGCGGGATGGGCTGGACCTGGAGGAGGTGGCCGACGTCATGTGGGCCACCAACTCACCGGAGTTCTACTGCCTCCTGGTCGAGGACCGCAGCTGGCCGCCCGAGCGCTTCGAGCGGTGGCTGGCCGACGGCTGGTGCCGACTGCTGCTCGCCTGACCCGGCCACCGAACCGCCTCCAGCGCCTGCAGCGGTAGGAAGGCCCGACCTGTCGGCCCACCCGGCGGGCAGCAAGTCCGAGGAAGGGGATGGGCCGAAGGGTGAAGTGACACCACGCTCGACAACAGTCGGGCGATCGGCACCGGCACGATCGAATACGAGTACTGCCACCCGTTCGCGGACGGCCGCGACCTCAACGGCGCCCACTGGCCCCGGCCTGAGCAGAAGTCATCCTGAGCCAGGCCCTCTGATCACTCGCGCACGACCGCTCCCGCCAAGTTCTCCCGATGGAATGACACGTTGGGGTCGGCTGCCCGGCGTGGGGTGCTGTCGGGCAGCATGGGGCGATGGAGTCTGCACTGCCGCTGCCGCGCGAGGTGAAGGCCATCGATTCGGCCTCGTTGATCAGGTTGGAGGCGCGGGCGTGTGACCTCGGTCTGAGCCAGCGGTTGGACCCGACGTGGGTGCGAGCGAATGCGGCGTCCGACGGCACCCACTATCTGTGGCCGATCATGTGGCACAACCTGTCCCACCGCCGCGACGTTCCACGTCACGTGCGATGGGAACTGCTGATCACTTTGCGTACGGGGAACCGTGTGCTGAGCCTGCTTGTTGTGATTCCCGACGACTTCACCCCACTGCCGAAGGTGACCTCACGCGAGCAGGGGATGCAGGTCAGGCTGCTCCTTGACCGGGCTCCTTCGGTCCGGGAATGGCTACTACGAGAGGGCGAGGGTCCGGGCCGGCTGTGACAGGCCTCGCCAGAAGATGAGTGCGCATCGCAGGGTGTGGAGGGCTTCATGGCTGTCGTCGCGGATCTCCCAGCAGATCCGCAGGCGGCGAAACCAGTGCAGGTGGGCGAAAGCACGCTCGAAGACCCAGCATTGAGTGCCGAGACCGGAGCCGAATTCGGTGCTGCGCCGCGCGTGGCTTCGCTCCCTCGTTGCGTCAGGAGTTCCAAGCGGCTGCGGTACCGAGACGAGTCACGTCATCGGCTCCCTTCCTGTCGACGGTACCGCGCCCCCTGCGCGGGACTGATGCTGAGTATGCCTACTCATGCTTCGCGGGCCCGCGACAGGGACGATGGTCTTGCTCGGTACTCGGGCGTGGATCGGGGGGCGATCATGGGCAAGGTCCTGGGTGTGCTGTTGGCTGTTCTTGCTGCTGCCGGGGCGCTCGTCGTGGCGTACGCGGCGGGGGCGCCACCCCACGTGGTGCTGGCGGTCGGGGCAGGTGTCCTCAGCCTGCTGTGGCTGACGTTGCTGCTGACGCTGCCCTGGAACCTGTACTTCCGGGCGCACACCGTGCTTGCCGAGATCGCGGTCAGCCGCGAGAAGGGCATCGAGGTTTCCTCCGTCCGGGACGCGGAAACCGCGCGCATCGCCCGGGCGATGCTCTGCACGGCGGTTGCGGGGCACCTCCTGACGGCGGCGGTCGTCTTCGCGGTCACTTGGTCGACGGAAGGCTTCACGGGCTACTGGTTCGCTGCGTTCTGCCTGCTCAGCACGTTCTTCCGGCCGGCAGGTGCCTACTTCGGCCAGCTCCAGCGCCGGTTGGGACGACTTCTCAAGGACGTCACACACCCGCGGGACGACGTCGTCGAAATCAGGGCCCGGCTGAGCCGCGTCGAGACGGGGGCACGGGTCCTGGAGGACAAGGCGGAGGAGCAGTACAGGGCCCTCGGTGAACTACGGCGTACTGTCGACGGGTTGGCGATGAGCGTCTGCGAACGGGCCGACGAGACGGACCGTAGGGTGGCGGTGCTGGCGCGGGAGTTCGAGTCCACCGTGCACAAACTGACGGACAATCAGGAGATCATCGCCGGTGTGAAGGCGTTCCTGCGGCTGTTGCGGGCCACAGACGAGTCGAACCCCACCGCCTCCGCCGCGGGGTGACCGCACCCTGGCGCACCGGGAGCCCGACCGTCATCGCGAGCTGTGGTCGATCGGGGAGCGGACGCACCCGAAGGTTCGCCATGAACCGGCAGAGTTGTGACCGCATGGTTCCTGGTCGTCGCAGTCCCTCGCGTCACCGGGTTCTGACGCTGTGGTAAGGGGAAGACGCCGGTCGTATCATGTCAACGTACTGCACTCCGCTTTCGCTAGCGCAATCAGTAGCGAAAAGGAGAGAGGGCATTGACTATGCGCGTTGCAGTGGCAGGCGCGACAGGGAACATAGGCAGGCTTGCTGCTGCAGCTCTCCGGGTTCAGCACGAGGTCGTAGAGATTAGCCGTTCACGCGGCGTGGACCTAGTGACCGCGGATGGCCTGGATGCCGCCCTGGAAGGTGTGAATGCGGTCATCGACACCATGAGCTACGAGGGAGCAGATCGAGAGGCTGCTGAGAAGTACTTTGGTACAGCCACGGAAAATCTTCTTGCCGCAGAGAATCGAGCTGGCGTCCGTCATCACATCCTACTTTCCATTGTAGGGGTGGACAGGGTAAAGGGTAACGCCCACTACTACGGCAAGCGGATGCAAGAAGACATCGTCAATAAAGGCCAAGTTCCTTGGACCATTCTTCGCGCCACCCAGTTTCATGATTTTGCTGCGACGATGGTGGATTGGAGCGAGCAGGATGGTGTCGCGGCTATTCCGCCGCTGCTCGTGCAACCGATCGCCCCTCAGGACGTAGCCGATGTTCTCGCCGAACTTGCTACGGGGACGCCGCAGGGACTCTATCGCGACCTCGCGGGACCGGAGCCGCAAGACCTTGTTGACATGGCACGGCGCACTAACGCCGCTCGGGGCCGGTCAATACGGTTGCTGCCTACGTGGTCATCTGTGCTCGGCGTGGAGATGGCAGGAAACGTACTTCTTCCGGGGGAAGATGCGCGCATCGCTCCCACTACCTTTGACGAATGGCTTGCGCTGCAGGAATGAGCCGCGTGGCCTATGCCGAGTCACCATCTGTCATAATTCCATGTAGCGGGGTAAATGCAGAACGCACGATCTTCCGCGGGTCGCGGATTTTGTACTGGACATCGGGTGCGGTAGAGGTTCCTTCCTCGCGCGACTCGTGAGCCCGCTCGGGGTGAGGCGAACACTCGGACTCGACATCTCCGAAGCGGCCGTGGCGAGCGTCGCGGCGCGAGGGATCCCGGTGGTGCGCGGCGGCATACACCGGATTCCCTTCAAGGGCGGCCAGTTCGACTTCATATTTGCCCGCCATGTACTGGATCAGAACCCGGCGGTTCCCGAAGCGCTTGTGGAGTGCCGGCGGGCTCTCAGAAGGTCCGGACGATTTATCGCCCGTGGTGAACGAAGCCGGTCAGGCTCCGATGCTCAGCCAGCTCATTGACCGGACCGTGAAGTCTCCGTGACGTCTCATGGGATTGACATCCCCGTCGATCTTCGACCGGAATTCGATCAGCGTCGCGGAAAAGGCCTGAGTCGCGGACTGCCGAAGCGCCGGCGCTTGAGGCTGCCGTAGCGGTTGCTGAGACGGGACCTCAGGGCTGTGGACGCGGTGGTGCGGCACGTGGAGTCGTTACAGCGCCTGACGAACACGCTGTGCACCTGCGGCGTGTGGAGGGGAAGGCGGAACCCCGTGAGCAGTCAACTCGGCGACGCGGAGTCGCCCGTGGTCGTGTGGGTTCGTCCAGGGTCCGTGTCGCTCTGCCTGGGCACGGCGGGCCGGTGTGATTGGTCCTCCGGACGCCCGACCGACCGCAGCGCTACACCGCCCAGCTCACAAGGCTTGTAGGAACCCTACAAGCACCCCTCTGGCTTGACGGCAACGCTGACGGCAAGGGGGGTGCACCTCTGGGCACATCAGCAACACGGTGCGCACGCCAGGTCACGGCCCGGATCGGCTACGAGACGTCGAGGATTACCTCTGACCAGAACGAATCGTCCGGAGAAATTGCCCCTGGGTCCCGTCGTACAAAATCCTTATGGACCATTCGAGATAGCTCCAGGCGTGCGCCACGGAAATCTGGAATCGCTACACGTTCCGACTCATCCTTCGCAGCCCGCCACGCCGCCACCTCAGCCTGCCCGGCTGCTACCTCCTGCTCGGCGAGCACGCCCACAAGCCGATGCCACCTCCAAGCACAATCCACGAAAATTGAAAGACTTGAATTGACAAGAGCTTCTTTTTGATCACTCGCATTGAGATGTGCAAGTTGAGGGTGACTTGGAGCCTTCGTGGGCATGGTAAAAACAGAGCCGCGACCCGTCATACTGCCAAGGGTCGCAGACCCGAAGCTTCCAATTCGGTAGAAGCGCGTCGTTGCATGCCCCAAGGCGGGCGCTGCCCCATCTTGAAATTCCCCGACAACTCCCATTAGCTCATCGCTTCGCTGCCCAGGCAGACCATAGGCCCCGAGGGCCTCCCTGTCGCCTTCAGGAATCTCCCAGCTGGTCAGCGCGATCGGGGGAGCCGCTGTAGGCGACTCCCCCTCGATCAGCTCACCAAGGTCAGCAGCGAGGATCCTCAGGATCTCTGCACGTGCCTCAGCAAGGTTCAACTCGTCTCCATAATCGACTCATACTGATCACCGATCAGCCTCCGTACGCTACGCGCATGATTGTAGCCCAAGCGTTCTGGCCCTTCTCAAAGCTCCAAGAGAGGGACGCGTTGGTGAATCTGCTCATCCTGCCCGCGCAGTCATGCCGTGGCGTTGTGCAGAAGTTCCGCTCCGAATAGATGGCTCTGACCGATCCCGGATCGATTCCAAGTTCGTTCAAGAAATCATCTGCATGCGCTTCCGAATGCGATCCTCGAACCGTGTTCGTGAACGCAAGATTCGCAGTCTGAACCGTTCCGGGTTCGATAGGGACTCGATCATTTGAGAGGATCGAGTCATGGCACGCCCTTCCCCTTACCCCAATGCCGCGTAGTTAGCGTGTGACGCGATCTGTCAAATTGGGGGAGGTCCAGCCTTCTTCGAGCATGTACGTGCCTCTACCGACCTTGCGGATCAGCCCCTCGGCCGTCCAGCGCGTCATCGATGCCCGGAAGCTATGGATATTGCTGTAGCCGAGTGATCGTGCGAGGTCACAGGACTTCCAGGTCGCTTGGGGGGCGGTGCGCATGAGCTGGAGCGTGCGGTTCCTCTGCCCTTCACCGGTCCGGCCGGGTCCGCGTCCCGCCCGGCGGCCGTCTCCCGGCGCGGTGGTCTTCGGTGGAGGCTGTGCGCTCGGCGCCTGGTGAATCTTGCAGTCAAGGGCCTCGATGGTGGAGCTGCTGCGAGGCCGGGGGTCGGTGAGGCGGGAGTAGTAACGGGACATCGGCGCTTTGACCTTGCGATTACAGGTGCGCGGGCGCCGTTTGGGCAGGAGTCCCGCAAGGACGGCGCGGCCGATCCGGCCCACGGTGCCGATGGCGCCCTCCCGGAGAGGATCGGGGCCGCGGACGACATGGTCGCGGGCGGCTTCCAGAGCGATGGTGAAACTGGCGCGGTCCGGGTCGGTTCCGGCGACGGACTCCACCGCGTCCACCATGGCGGTCCGCAGCACTTGGTAGAGCGTGAGCTGTGCCCATACTTCCTGTTCGAGACCGGTGGGGTCTGCTGAGCGCAGTATTTGCCCGTCGGCGAGTGTGTGCCGCAGCGCGTAGAAGGCCGATTCGATTTCCCAGCGTTCGTGATAGAGCCGGACCAGGGTCGCTGCGGGGTCGGACCGGTGGTCCAGCAGGGTGGTCGCCAGCCGGTAGTGATCGGACACGTGTCGTCCGTCGCTGGTTGTCATGCTGATCTCGGCGTCGATGATGCGGATCTTCAGCGGGCCGATGAGCGTCAGGTAGGAGCCGTCGGGCAGAGCCGCGAGAACGGCGGGCCGTCGGCGGGGGTTGAGGCGGATGAGCAGTTGGGAGCCAGTGTGGGCCACCGCCTGGAGGAAGTCGTTCGCGTCGAATCCCCGGTCGGCCAGCAGCAGTGTCCGCGGCGACAGGAGGTGGAGAAGCTGCCGTGCGTAGAAACCCTCCCCGTGTTCGGCGGGGCCGAACACGGCCCCCAACAGGCCGCGAGTGCCCGTCTCGCACAGCGCCATCAGGCGGATCATCGGGTAGCCGGCCCAGCCCAGCCGGGTGCGGGACTTGCCGAGCCAGTTGAGGTTCCGCTCCTGGTCAGGCGCTTTGACCGAGGAACACCCGTCGAAGGCGACTGTCCGCCACCGGCGGTAGCACACACCGGGCGTCCGTGGCTGTCCCAACGGGCCAGCCACGATCTCGAACAGCGTCTTGAGAGGAGCCGGCCCCACCCGTCGGCGCAGATCCCGCAGGGCCTTCTCGCTGGGGCGTGCATGACCGCCGTCCGGCAGCCCGGCGGTCAGCTTGTCCCATACTCGCGCATACCCGAGTGACGGAAACAGGGACAGGGCGAGCAGGAAGTAGACCCCGACACGCGAGGGCAGCAGACGCAGCCGCCGCTGGACGGTCCGGCTCTCGGCCAGGACCTCGTCCACGAGCTCGACGGGAAGGTAGCGGCCCAGCTCTCCCAGATGCCCCGGCGCGAAAACGCCTCTCGGGACTTGAGCAGAGGAGGGTAGAACGATGGCAGACTGCTCTCGCAACGGGACCTCGCACAGCAGATAGATCTTGGTCGACTACCTGCCATACCCGAGGTCCCGTCTCCATACCTCCACAACACGCCGCCCCCACAGACGATTTGACAGATCGCGTCACACGCTAACTACGCGGCATTGCCCTTACCCCCTTGAGCTGCGCAAGTGTGCGGTCCGCATGGTCGCCGAGGTGCGGCCGGAGTACGACACCGAGTGGTCCGCGATGAAGGCGGTCGCCGCCAAGCTGGGGATCGGGACGACCGAGACGCTGCGCAAGTGGGTTCGCCAGGACCAGATCGACAACGGAGCCCGGGCGGGGACGACGACAGAAGAGTCCGCGCAGGTCAAGGCGATGAAGAAGGAGATTGCCGAACTCAGGCGGGCGAACGAGATCTTGAAGGCGGCGGCGAGTTTCTTCGCGGCCGAGCTCGACCGGCCACACACGCGCTCGTAGCGTTCATCGACGAGCACCGGGACCGCTTCGGCGTTGTCGAGCCGATCTGCCGCGTGCTCACCCAGCACGGCTGCAAGATCGCTCCTTCCACCTACTACGCCTGCAAGAAACGCCGGGTGGCGCCCTCACCCCGGTCCGTGCGGGACGAGGGGCTCAAGGAGCAGATCAAGGAGGTCTA
>NZ_BMWD01000023.1 GCF_014651055.1 Streptomyces fructofermentans | reverse complement strand
TCCTCGTTTCCTTGTTCAGGACAACCCTATTGGGCGCCTGTCCGGAAACTTCGTGGCCCCTCACGTCCCAGAAGGCCGCTGGTCTGCGCCGGCACCGCACGGATGCTCAGAAGGATGCGCTGAGCATCGTAAAGAGAGTCTCGAACCGGTCCAACGTCTCATCGTCGACCTGCCCGACGAGCGCTATCAGTGGCGTGCCAGGACTCGTTGCAAATCGTCTCGGTCGAATGCGTGGCCGGAGACCAGCAGAGTTCGGGTGTAGGCGTCCAGAGCAGAGATGAGGTTTTCCGGAAATCCCGCTACTGCGGGTAGATCCCAGGCACCGCTGAGCAGGTCGTCGAGGCGGCCAGGGTCCGCTGGCAGGTGGATGTAGATCTCCCATGGCGGGACACCCTTGAGTCTGGCCCGCTCGGAGCGTGGGAACATCCTGTTTCCCGCTCGCTCCAGAGCCCGCAGCACTGCCAATTCCGGTGCAGCTGTCATGTCCAGTGCTGTCGCCATCGCAGTCCGGTCCGTTCGTTCGTTAATTCGGAGTAACGCCTCGGCAGCGCTCGCCCCAGAGCACTGCCGACCTCGTTGATCCCGGCCTGACGCTAGGCGCTGAGCCGGGGCGGACCGGCGGGGTGCACCGAATTTCAGTGCGTAGGCAGCTCATCGCAGTGTGCGCCGCTCTTGGCTGAAGGGCTGGTTGCTCACTCTTGGCCCGCCGGTCGCAGAGCAGCAACTCGACCTGCCCTTGCCGGCCGAATCCTTGATCGACAAGGGCGATGACGCGGCCGTCTCACCCAGGACCCCACACCCGATTTCCAACGAGTCACTTCATTGAGCGTTCGATCCTATTACTCCTTGAAATCCTAATTAACAGAAAAGCATGAACGAAACACTCACTTAACTCTTGCCTTCCTCGTTCTAGAACAGCTTCTCGAATCGTTGATATTCGCGCTGTAGGCTCAACGTCCCTGTGTAGCCGGCGAGGGTTGTGAGGAAAAGACGCGGCCCCGCCCAAGCACCGGTCGACCACAATCGGATCAACCACGCCGGAGCCGTGCCAAGATCTTGGGACAGCTCAACCCACGACGCCGTGTCGGCTGCATGCTCGCCGTGCGCCATCGACGACCCGCTCGTCCAGGCATACCCCTCGATGCCGATTCGGCGCTCAAGGTTCTCGCTGAGCCAGTCGATCGAAAGCGGCGTGATCTCGGTGGCACGAGGGCGCTTCTTCACAGGCCAGCCCCGGCCCTTTGCGTAACTCTCGATGTCGGCGATGTCCGTCGCAGGATCGCGGTTGCTCCCATGCTCGTCGTCGACCTGGCCGTCGTTGTCGATGACCTGGTCGGCGTCAATGACGCCATCGCCGAGGATGTCCCTGAGACGAATACCTGCCGAGAGTCGTGCGAGGCGACGCGTCAGAGCACGCTGCAAACGCACGTCAGTAGTGATGGTCGGGTCGATCACCGCTGTGGCCCATAGGCACGCCTCGAAGATGCCGCGCGCGACCGAAACCGCGCCCATCAACGATGCCTCCGCGCGAAGCAAGACGGCGAAACCCCGAAGCTGATCGGCGGCGCTAAGGATGTTGACCGCTGCTTCATACCTGAGAATCTTCGCGACTGGTTCGGCACGACCACCGAGCAAGACGTCGGGTGCCATCATGTCCTCGCGCGCTGGGCTCGTTTGTTTCAACGTCCAAGGCTTGAGGCCCAACTGCGTGAAACCCTTAGCTATTTCGTCAACCGCTGCCGCGAGCGCGTCACGACGCTCATGCGCCTCCTGTGCGCCTCGGTTGATCCGGCCGAGCATTTCCATCGCCCAGGCCTCGTCGTTCTGGCTTACATAGCTCTCGCCTGTCACCCGACACAGCCTGCCAGAAGGCACCGATGTAGGAATGGCATTTTCCGTCGCAGGACGCGCCCGGGTACGGTGCAGGTACTCACGCTCACGTCCATCTGAATGCACGCGACATCTTGATCGAGAAGTCCCACGAGGCCTGCCGAACGCCCAGCGGTTGCCAGACGCTCAACGGCCCCTGAGCGGACTCCGTGGTCACCGCGTGCGCACGGGAATCTATGAGGCACCGGACGACGTCGCCGTACCCGTCGATGGTGGAACGATCACGGATGCGCCGACAGTGCCAGACGGGCGAAGGGCATGCCTTCGGCCCGCGGCTGGAACACCTTGAAGTCCCAGTGGGGGCACGTCAACGGCTACTTTGCCGTGCGTCTCCCGCCGACCATGGCGCACAGGGGTTGGCACACCCGATCCAGAGTTTGTGTGCCGTATCCACAGCCGAGTTCAATGCGGCACTTGCGTGCTTGCGGATCGACGGGCTCGCAGGCGAGTGAGAGCTGCGGGCGGCGGGCGAGCCTTCGGCCGGCAGGAAGGTCAGTGTCGTTGGGCAGAGCGATCACCGCCGCCTCCGCGTTCTTGATGACCGCCGCACGCAAGCGGTCGACATCTCTGCGGCCCAGCGTGCGGTGCACGACCTTGCGTCCGCAGAGGCCTTGGCTGAGCACAAGCATGCGAGAGGGGCTGAGTGGCCACCACAGGTATCGGCTCGTGAGCGTGGACGGAGTGCGACTGATGGAGCCGAACGACATAAGGACGGGCTGATCGCTGGTGATCAGCCGTGCTTGAGGGTCGTCCCACAGTTCGAGTTGCCGGGTGGAGTGTTCGTCGGCTGCCCGGTAGGCACTGCGGAAGACCTTCTTCACAAATTCCGTCGAGGTCAGTTCCGGAACCTCCTGTCCCCCGCGTATACGCATCCAGGCATCCTGGGCCTCGAGCAGGCGTTTGCGCTGAGGGGTGCGGTTGCGCTGAAAGGCGAGGACCACGGCGAGGGACATGAAGTCGTCGAACTCCACATCGTCGCCTGGCTCCCAAGCGCGCAGCAGACGAAGGAGACGTGCGGTCTCATCGTCGATCACGGAGAGCATCGCCTCGGCCTGGTTGTGCGGCCCGTGCTGAGGGTCCGTCACGCGGTAGAAGTTCTCCCTGACGCAGGTATCGCGAAGGCCCAAGAGACGGTCGAGGCCGTTGACCGTGTCCAGGACCCGAACGCGCTTGCCGTCAGGACTCCAGGCCCTCAAGTAGGCCTTGGGCACGTAATGGTGCCTGCGGGAGGCACAGTCACGCCTTACCGCAGCCGCCGCCACCCTCGCCATGTACTCCTGTACACGGGGGTTCAGATCCTGACCACCGTCAGATACCGGGATCTGCCCCCACGGGTTGGGCACGCTACTGACCAGCCTCCACTCCATGTTGCTCCCTACGCAGTGCCCGCCACCTACTGCGCTGCCGATTCTCGCAACCCTCACCCCGCGGCCGCTCAGCATTTACGGCCTCACCAAGCCCATCCTTCGCCTGGAGCCCTGGCACAAGCACTCCGCCGTCGCGGGCGCACTCGCAGGTCGGCCACCACAGCCGTACGGACAGACGGCCGCCGCGGGACTGGCCCGACCGGAGTCGTAGGCATGACGACCGGCGCGCGGCGGCCGGGTGACGAGGCGGTCTGGGACCACTGTTGTCGTACGGGGCGGGGTGCCCCGTCATCCCTCTATGCGGAGTTGGCGCCGCGTGAACGGAACCACGGCCTGCGCTGCCGCGGGGCATTCGCTGTGCTCTGTACCGTGGACGGTGTGCTCGGCTGACTGGACTGGGGACGTCCGAGCACGGCGGTCCGCACGGCTGGCCAGTCTTGCGTACGCCACCAGCCGAAGAGCTGGCCACTGGCGAGCACCGGGAAGGTGAGGGCATCGACGAACTCTTTGTGCTGGTTGCGCTGGTACACCTCGGTGGGGCGCTGCGCGGGGTCGAGCCGGTGCTGATGGTTGACGATCAAGGCGGAGCAGGTCACCGGCTGGTCGGGGCGTAGCTGCGGCCACTTGTCCAGGTGCCTTTGAAGGTAGGAGACCAGCTTCTCCGGGGCAGCGCCGGATGCGGCCTTCACCTCGATCAGGCACGTCTCCTGATCTAGTACAGCGAGCAGGTCAGCCGATTGGGTACCCAGCTCCGCGTCCAGTTCGGTGACGGTGAAGCCGGCGGCGCGCAGCACTACCGCGACCGCGACTTCCAGTTCACGGCCAGTGCCGTACAGCAGTCCTGACCGCATGGGTTCGGCCTCCTGCCGAGCCTGTTCGAGGTCGGTCTGGAGGCGGGCCTTGTCGTCGAGGTAGCGGCGCTCCAGTTCGTCGAGGGCGGCGCGTGCTTTCGTCTCTGCGGGGGTCTCCAGGTCGGCATCGATGCTGTGCAAGGACCGGACGCGGCGCAACGCTGCCGGGACATGCTCGGGCAGAGCCTTCTGAACGATCCAGTCGACCATGGTGTTCCAGTCGACCGCATCAGGGATCACGTACCAGATCTGCCAGCCGTCACTGGGCATCCAGCGGGCAGCGACCGGCTCGCCCACGCTGTCCACCAGGATCGGCACCAGTTCACCTTCAGGCTCGTGGACAGTGGTCCCTCGAGGACCCTCAAAACCGATGGACTGCAGAGCCATGGCCCACCACGGGGCACCGGCTGGGCGGTTCTGCAGTCGCAGACCCAGATCCCGGTCAGCCGCGTCCAGACCGGGAGCCAGCGAGACCTCCGCCCCAGCGAGCAGGCGCTTCCCGGCGATCGATCCGGTGAAGTTGAGGAAGTCCACACTGGCGTCGTAGCGACTGAAGATGTTCCTTCGAAGCCCGCCATCGTCCTCGTTGCCCATGGTGGCGATGATCAGCGCCGGCTCTCCGCGCGAGGCCGCTCCGGACAGGAATCGGTCGAACTCGTCTGCACCTCGGTTGTACAAGCGGCTCGGGTTGATGGCCGCGGCGCACGTGCTGGTATCCATACCGAGCCAGCGCGGTTCAGCTCCCAACGCGCTCCAGGAGACGGCTGCGTACTTGGCCGAGGCCGCGAAGAGATCGCGCGCGTAGTCGGCCGCCTCCGGATCAGGCTCCGCCATCGTCGCGGGGTCGCGAACAGCAACGTGCACAGAAACGAGCCCGTTCGGGCCTTGGAAGTGCGCAGCCATAGCAGCACCGTATCCGCCGGGTACGACACCGCGGCCACACTCTTGCCTACGGCAGGTCAGCTTGACCGGCCGGCGTCGCGCGCGGCCCCGCCGCCACGCGCGAGCCACACCCAGCGGCGCCCAATCCCCTCGCGCGCCACCCGGGGTCCGACCCATCCGCTTCGTCCACTGCGAGTTGGCCAACTGGGTGGAGGAATCGGTGCGGTTCACCGGTACGTGGCGCGGGGTGGGGTGGCTCGGCCCGCTAGGCCGTCGTCGTCCTGGTCCACGTTCTCGTCCCGCCGCGCACCAGCTGGCCCGCCATAGGCACCCGACCCCGGCCGCCCAGGTGCTGGCGCCTGTAGGCGATCTGGACCGGGTCGCCAACCAGTCCTGAGGGAGCGCGAGAGCCGGAGGGCCTCCGACTCTCTTACTCGCAGTCGAACAGCTCAGGAACTGTTCACAGAGCAAGGCCCGGACCAGGTCTCCGGGCCCTCGTCGTACCCCCGACATCTTTGCCTCCCGGCTACTGCTGTCCGTGCCCAGGCTTTCGGCACTACGGGGTGAAGGAACCGTGCCCAGCAGGACGAGACGCAAGCACCGGCGACCTGTCACCGTCCCGATCCCTCAGCCGAACTCACACCGGAGGCAGTACCGGTGACCACCCGCCAGACACCCAGGGCAACACCCGCGCCGACCGCCACTACTCTGAACACGCCACCCTGGGCTCGGGCAGAAGCCCCACAGGGACGCTCTCAGGCAGAGAGCAGCAGAACCGCCGACCGCGAGGCGCGCACCACCCCCACGCGGACGCCACCACCACACGTGGCCGCCGTCTCTGTTCCTTCGCCTCGTAGGAGAGTCCCGATGTCTCGGGATCCACACCCGCACTCCCCCGTACCCGCTCCACCCGAACCGTCCGGCACGCCCAGCCCGGGGCGGCCGTCGGAGACCCCGCTGCTGTCGGTGCACGCCGCCGTGGTGTTCCTGGCGGCCTTCATCATCGGCCTCGTCATGGGCGCCCTCATGTTCCTTCACGACAAGTCCGTGCCCGCGGCCGTCGGGACGGGCTTGGGGGCCGCTGGAGGCAGCCTTCCTTTGCTACACAAGCTGATCGGCTGACGGCGGCGGGGCGCCGGGTGCATCTGCTGCACCCGGCCCCACCGCCTCTCTCGCATCTACAGGACGTCTGTGCGACGAGGAGGTCGTGATTGAGGCTCAGGGGGAGGTGCTACGGAGCTGTTCCAGAACCTTCTCCATACCGAGCAGGCCGGAGTCCAGGCTGATTTGCTGGAGCCAGCTGTCGATGAGCTCACGGCGCTCTGCAGGGTCGCGCTGGTCAACGCCCGGGTCAGCGAGCAGGTTGGCCCCTCGGGAGGTGCCGGCGTCTGCCACCAAGGTCAACCCGTTTCCGGCGAGCAGGTCCGGCATGTCCGTACTGCTGAGAAAGTCCAGGCCAAGCGGCTGAGGCAGTACGAGAGGATCGACACCCGCCAGAGCGGCGAGCGCTTCGGTGACCTGGGCATCGACCAGCGTGGCCGTCAGCGCGTCGATCAGCTCATGCAGGCGGGCAATCGAAAGGGGCACGGTGCGGCCGAAGGTGTGCTGGAAGCGCGCGACAACCTGCAAGGAGACCTGCAGGTGCGAGACGGGGGTCCCGTACGCATCCGGCAGGTCGATCCTGGCCACAGCCTCCAACGGGAAGACTGGCGCTCCGTCAGGGCCGCCCTGCCACAGCAGCCGGACCTTGCGGGCCCGGTTGAAGCCCGACCGGTGGAACGGGTTCATACCGCCCTCGCCGATCGATGCGCACCATTGGAACAGGTCACGGTGCAGGGGGGAGTTGTTCAGCGCGTCGGCGAATGCCTGCACGCCGCGCTCCGACAGCGGGCGCCAGGTGGCCGACGCGTCGACCGGAACGAACATCCCTGTACGCACGAGGAAGTCAGCGCTCGGCCTCCCCTGACCGTCCATGGGCAGGTCGGCTGGCGGCAACCTCAGTCCGGCAGTTGCAGCCTGGGGCGCGGTTTCATTGATCAACCGTGCGAGCCCCGCCCGGTCCGCTACCGCGTTGCGTCCGTGCAGTCGGATCGGGGCGGCACCCTGGACCAGAAGTGGGCATGGTGCCTTCGCCGGATCCACACGGACGACCAGAATCATCCGGCCGATACTGTCCGGCAGGGGCACCGGGATGATCTCCGGCTCCCAGGGCGGCTCCAGCGTCTGATGGCAGCCGTTGACGATCTGGACGATCGCGTCCTCGGGCACGCCGATGATCCGGTCGTCGACGCTGCGCTCGGTGACGCCGACCAGGATGAGGCCGCCGTAGCTGTTGGCCATCGCCGCGACGGAGACAGGGACCTTGGGGGTGTACTTCTCCTTGTACTCCAAGGTCAGGCTCTCGGGCTGGCCGATAGCGACCAACTCACGAACCCGCTCCAGGGTCACGTCCGCAGGACGGCAGGCGAACAGCGAAGCCGCGGATGTCATACGAGCCGCCCATCCACTGGACGTGTATGGATCAAAGGTGTCATTAGGTCAAGTTAGCGAAGCCGTAGGGCCCGTGCCCCAGATTTCCCTGCCGCTCGCCGGGCCACTCGCACTCCGTACGCAGGGCTGGCTGCGTAGGTTTCAGGCGGGTTCTGGCACAGATCTTGGGGAGTCGTCGCGGAGGGTGACGGTGTCGTTCGATTGAGGGCGCGGGTCCGGGGCCCGTCAGCGTTCTCGCATTCTGGTCCACCACCAGCCGAACACCGCCAACTCAATAGGGTGCGGATCCTCTGGAGTGAAGGCCAGCGGCCGTCGTTGAAGTGGGCAGCGGCGAGGAGGCCACGCGTGCTTTTGTCGCTCAGCAAGAGCTCGCTTGCGAATTGAGCACTGAGCCTGCCAGGGTCCCGACGTGACCGTACTTCTGGGAGACAAGAACAGGTTCGCTGCCGAGGCCGGGGCGTGGGACAACGCGTTGCGCCGGGTGGATCTGTGGGCTGCAGGTAAGTGGCTGACCTGCGACGACAACTCGGTTTTCGTCGGGCAGTTCCGCCGGGACGTGCTGGACACGGCCGCCTGGCTGCGTTCTGGGCAGGGCTCTCCACTGCCGTTCGACGGCCTGTCCCCGGAAGCCACGCACCGGCGCCTCATGCACCGTGCCGGGGCTGACGACGAGACCGAAGCCGACTACGCGCTTCGCAGCCAGTTCCGCGTCCTGAACTGGGGTCCCACGACTGACAACGTGACGGCTCACCTCTTCCGCGACGCGGACCGCTTGGCACTCACTCTTCAGTTCTGGCGCGAGGAACATCTGATCAAGCATCCGGAGCATGCGGGCGAGGTCTTCGTGGCGGAGATCCCGACCATGGAGTTCGTTGGGATCCTTGAGGGTCTTGTGGCTGTGCTCGATGACGGCCAGAGTCCAGGGGGCCCGTGATCGTCTCACTCGGTCGCTGGGCTTCGAGCTGATTAGGGCTGTGCTCGGGGCTGCTCGTCCCTACCGTGGTGGTGGAGGTGGGTCGCCATGGCGTCTTTGCCGGAAGAGCTGCAGGTGCGGGAAGCCGCTGCTCGGCAGCGAGTAGAGGAACTCCAGGCTGAGGCAGCCGAGTTGGCCCTGCAACTGGAGACGGCGCGGGAGGATCTGTCGCGGTTGGAGATCACGCGGGAGACCGTCACGCAAGTACTGGGGGAGTTGTCGGCCGCGGAGGTCGAACCGGACGTTCCTGCGGGGGAATGCCGGAGGCGCACGAGACGTCGGTGCCTCATGGCGTCGGGGTGATGATGGTGCCGCCGTGGCGGGAGGGCCTGGTCGTGGCGGTGTTGCCGGATGTCTACCGGGACATCGTGGAGATCATCTCTGACGCGCCGGGACCGATGCAGGCCAAGCAGATCGTGCCGCGGATCGGTCTGCCGACGACGACCGGGAAGATCGAGGGAACCCGGGGAAAACTCAAGCGGCTGGTGGAACGGGGCTGGCTGGATGAGGACACGCCGGGGCAGTTCACCCTCGCCCGGCAAGGCCCGGGGCGGGACCGGGCCAACTCCCAGTGACCAAGGGCTCTTCTCCGTAGATTCGTAGGTGCCAACCAAAACGAATCACTCCCGAAGAAGAGCCCTCGATGGAACCGTACGACGCCTTACCCGAGCCTGATCCGTACTCCGCCTCCCGCGATGCCTTCGAACGCCTCATCTCGACGCTGGCCGACGGTCCGGCAGCGAACATGCCTCATGACGAACTGGAAGCCCAGTTAGAGCAGTTGGGACGCGAACTGCTGCGGCAGTTGATGCAGAACCACCTCGATCAGCGAGCCAGGAAGGAGGAGGACACGGTGCGAGCGGACGGACAGCGGCCGCTGGTACTCGGTCCGGAAGGACAGCCGCGGACCTGGCGGGAGACCGGCCACCGGCGCCTGCTGACCTGCATGTTCGGACCGGTCCGGGTGACCCGGATCGCCTACCGCGGCCGAGGCGTTGCCAACGTGCACCCGGCGGACGAGAAACTGTCGCTGCCCGCCGGCCGACACTCACGAGGACTGGCCCGCCTCGCGGTCCTGGAAGCCGTCCGCGGCTCATACGACCAGGCCACCGCCGCGATCGAACGACGATGCGGCAAAGTGCTCGGCAAGCGCCGCCTCAAAGAACTGGTGGTCGCCTCGGCCGTCGACATCGCCGCCTACTACACGGCGAAGATCCCCACCCCGTGCACCCGCGAAATGCCGCTGATCATTCAGATCGACGGCAAGGGCGTGGTCATGCGCCCCGAAGCCCTGCGCGAAGCCACCCGCCGAGCCGTGGCCAAGAGTGCGGCGGCCGGGCGACGCGGACGCCTGGCCCCGGGCGAGAAACCGAATCGCAAACGGATGGCGACCGTGGCCTGCGTCTTCGACACCACTCCCGCCTCGCGCCGGCCACATGACATCGTCCACCCACCCGGCGGCCGCAGCGAAACCCGGCCGCCACGGCCGGGCCCGAAAGCGGTACGGAAATGGTGCACCGCCTCAGTGATCCGCTCTCCGGAGCAGGTCATCGCCGGCGCCTTCGCCCAGGCCGAGGCCCGCGACCCGCAGCATCTGCGGAACTGGATCGTGCTCGTCGACGGCGCCCGCCACCAACTCGACCTGATCCACGCCGAAGCCGCCCAACGCGGCATCCACCCTCACGTCCTGCTCGACTTCGTGCACGTCGCCGAATACTGCTGGACGGCCGCGCACGCCTTCCACCCACCCGGCAGCCGCGAGGCCGAAACCTGGGCCGCGGACAAACTCACCGCGATCCTCGCCGGACATGCGGACCGCGCCGCCACCGAGATGACCGCCCAGGCCGCAGCCGAACAACTCCCCGCCGCCCGCCGCGAAGCAGTCACCACCTGCCACCGCTACCTCACCGGCCACCTCGACCAACTCCACTACGACACCGCCCTCGCGGCCGGCTGGCCGATCGCCACCGGAGCCGTCGAAGGCGCCTGCCGCCACCTGATCGCCGACCGCCTCGACATCACCGGCGCCCGCTGGGGACTCGACGGCGCCGAAGCCGTCCTCCAACTCCGCGCACTGATCACGAACGGAGACTTCGAGGACTACTGGACCTTCCACGCAGTCCGCGAACACCAACGCCTCTACCCCAGCCCTGACCAGCAGGACTACAGCCTCACTACTTGATCCCGACCGTCACTTCAGAGGATCCGCACCCAATTGCGTATGGCCCAAAAGCTTGAAGGGGTCAGGAGTATCCATCAATGGATCTGCCAGCATAGGGATCGGGTTCGCCTGTCCAGGGGAGAACCCCCTCCTCCTCACAGCGCCGAATGTACGCATCGCTAAGAAACTTGGGCGCTGAACACCCCCACACCGTCTCGTCACTGAGCGGACACGTAGCGTACTCACACAGAAACATCCCAACAAGGAACCCTGACAGGCCACAGTCAAAATCGAGCCAGGGCGAGGTGAGATCATTCCGCTTCCAAACGCTCACGGTCCACTGGTCAGGGTCCGAATGCCCAACCTTCCAGCAGAGGATATCGCCGGCAATCGTAACGCCCCACGCAAGGACCGAAAAAGGCTCTGAACCAACGAGGCCATTCGCATTTTCGGTTACGTAAACCATTCCTCCTTCATCAGGATCTCCGGGGACACTCGGAGGAACAATGTACAGCGAGTCCTCAATTCCCCCCGACCCATATCTCGACATAAACTCCACGTAATCCGAGGGGAACCCCGCGACACCCCATCCCGCCTGCAGCCAGCTCCAATCAACCGGCTCCCTCTCACCGAATTCAGGCGCCATCATCCCCAACAGTCGAGAAAAATCGCCAGACCGCTTCCCGCTCACGACATCGCCCCCATCGGCTCGATTTTGTTATCATGGAAGACTACACCCAGGTTTCGCCATCCATACTTTTCGCTATACACCGAATTCGGCACAACCTCATACAGATTAATCCCAGGAGTTCCATATTTCGTGACACCCGAAGCCTTCATTTCAAAAGTCACCGGAACAGTCCTGGGACCTCTATACTGCGGCGTAACCGTATACCTCACACGCTGCCCCAATCCAATTGCAGCTACCACCTGCTCCTCGAAATATCGCATATTGTGCCCCAATCCCTTCTCACCCTTCACGTAGAAATTTGCCGCTCGCGAACAGGTGGCGAGATTGGCGAGATTCCTTCCGTCACCGCCGAGCGCAGCGCCAAGCAAATGACAGTTATTGATGACGACGGGAGGTTTAAAGGCCTAGGGTCGCTGCATATCGGCCCGCCCAATCATATCCAGGAGGCCTTATCTCCTTCGTAACGCTACTGCCTGGATTCTCCTTAATGTATGCCGAATCGAGACACGCGTTCATAGCGGTGGCCCGATTACCATTCGCCGAATCTCTGTCTCCGGGATCAACCCATCCCTTTCCATTCCGCCAGCAGTCCGATAACCTGTCCCCTGTATCGGAGTCATTGTCTGGTCCACCTTGAATTATGGCATTCGGAGCCAGCGCTTCAACCGGTATGAAGTACTGCAAAGCTCCCTCGATCGCATGCACGAGCGCCCTTTGGTCCACACCCACAGCACGATCCAAGGACCTCTGCTGCACCCGCTTAACGTCGACCCGTGGTTTCGGAGCAGGCCGTGTCGGTGCCGGTCTGCTCCGATGTTGCAGACCCTGGTCCTGGTAGAGGTTCCGGAGCTGGTCGGGAAGCAGGTAGCCCTGCCGCGCCGGGCGGGGGTAGTTGCCCTTGTTGCGCGGGCGGTCGGGGCGCTGAAACGGCGGCTCTCCATAAGCAGGCGCAGCTGGTGCACGGTGAGGCCGAGCGTGTGGGCGACGTCTCGGGCGGCTATGTCGGGGGCCAGCAGTGCGCGGAGGCGCTCGGTTTCGCGGCCCTCGTGCAGAAGGTCCCGCACGAGGGCCGAGCGCGCAGCGCGCACGGATCACCTCCCCTCGCGCAGGGGTGATCCGCCGCTGCCTGGGGTGCCTACATGCAGGCGATGCAGCGTGTGAGGTCTCCGGCCAGGAAGACACTGCAGTTCTGCGACCTTTCCGCGGGGTAGATCGCGCCGAGGCAGATGGGATCACCGCCGGCCGCGTGCAATGCGCGGACCGCCTCGGCCAGGCCCGGTTTGAACCTGCCGTCCTCCAGGATGAACTGCTCACGCGACGCCCATACATCAAACAGGTGACGGGCCGATGCGCGGCGGCCGGACCAGACCTCGAACTTGGCGCCGGCTCTGAGGTGCTCGGCGGCCGCACGTGCGCGCTCGCTTCCGTTGCTCTGCAGCACAGCGATCAGTTCCTCGCGTTCCATGCGGTACCAGCGCATGCCGAGTTCGCTGAGCTCCATCCGGCCTTCGGCGGTGAGCTCGTCCGCCCTGCGCTCGATGTGGTCCAGCCACTCTCCAAGCCGGACCGACAGGCCGTCTTCCCCGCTCTCGTCCGCCGCTTCTTCGACGTGGTCGCGCGGCACCCGCAGATGTCCCTCACGCGCATGGAACCGGCGGGCCGCCGCCAGGTGGGCCGCCCAAGGGTCTGCTTGACCTTGCCGGCCCGACTGCTGCCCGCTCTCGCCCTCCGATTCGAGGCCGGACCGGTCGCCCTCGGACCCCGGAGTCTCGGCGGTGGTCATGTACAGCCGCCGTACTGCCGGTATCCGCTCCTGGTCGTTGACGACCGCCCAGGGCCCCGCCCAGGCCGCGCCCACGACCCGGGGAGGGAGGTGGACTTCGTCGACGACGATCAGGTCCCACACCGCCAGGCCCAACTCGTGCGCCTGCGGCATAGCGCCCAAGCGCCCCGGCTCATACGGTTCGAACACCGTCACCACCTCCAAATCCTCGACCAATGACACCAGTTCACCCGGGTCGCCCGTACACGGGAGGCCGGGGGTGTCCAGCGGGTGGAACGAGGACGCCCCGACCATGGCCCCCTCACGGCCAACACTGCGCCAGGCCGCGGCCGCCTGCATCATCCGGTCAAGGCCCCAGCCCGGCACCACCACCAGCACCCGCCGTGCGGACAGGCGCCGGGCCGCTTCCACCGCGATCAGTGTCTTGTCCGACCCGGTGGCGGCGACCACCTCCGCTCTCAAGCCCTCGGAGGGAAAACAGCCGTCGGCGGGAGGCTGGAGATGGCGCACCACCCTGTCCACGGCCTCAACCTGGTGAGGAAGGAGCGTCATCTGGGGCATCGGAGCCTTCCCGAGAGCAAGTGGCGGTACGCACAGGCGATTGTGCCGCCTGGCACACCATGCAGATGAGCCAGGCTGCCGCCAGCCGACCCGCTGCGCCTTGCGTCGCCGCGGCTGTGCCTGATGAGGTCTCAGTCAGACGTGGAGCAGCCCGAAATTGGAGGGGCTACGACCAGCCCTTCGAGCGGCTGGCAGCCGGGCTGGCGCAGAGAGTCACACCGGTCGGCGCTCGGGGCCGGCACTAGCTAGGTGACGCGCTGAGGTGGCGGACGCCAGGGGCGGGCAGGAGTTGAGTCAACGGTCAACCAGCCGTGGACGCGGGGCCTCCCCCGTTGATTGCACGTCGGTGCCGACCGGGCCGCGGGGAAGCATCCGGTCCAGCCACTTCGGCAGCCACCAGTTGGTCCGGCCGAGGAGCGTCATGGTCGCCGGTACCAGCACCATGCGTACGACCGTGGCGTCGATGAAGATCGCGGTGGCGAGGCCGAGCCCGAACATTTTGGTGGAGGGGTCGTCGGCGACGGCGAAGGACAGGAAGACCGCCACCATGATGAGGGCGGCCGAAGTGATGATCCGGGCGGTGCGCGAGACGCCCTCAACGATCGCCGTGCCGTTGTCGCCGGTGCGCAGGTACTCCTCGCGTACGCGGGAGAGGAGGAACACCTCGTAGTCCATCGACAGGCCGAACAGGATGGCGAACAGGAACATCGGGATGAACGACACGATCGGAACCGTCGCTTCCAGCCCGATGAGAGCGCCTCCCCAGCCCCACTGGAAGACCGCGACCATGATGCCGTAGGCCGCGCCGATGCTCAGCAGATTCAGCAGTACCGCCTTGAGCGGTACGAGTATCGAGCGGAAGACCAGCATCAGCAGCAGGAACGACATCGCCAGCACGGCGGCGACGAACACCGGCAGGCGTTGGCTGGTGCGTTGGCCCACATCGGACAGGCTCGCGGCGGCGCCGCCGACGTGGGCCCTGGCCGGGCCGTGCCCGATCGCCATGGGCAGCACGTCGGTGCGCAGCCGGGCGATGGTGTCGGCTGTGGCCTTGTCCTGAGGGCTGGTGGTCGGGAACACCACGAGGGTCGCGATGCCGGTGGCCCGATCGATGTGCGTCGGCGCGACGGATGCGATGCCCGGATCCGCCGCGACCGCCCCGACGAGTCGGTCCAGCACTCCCGGATCACCGGTGGGGTCCGCGGCGATGACGAGGGGACCGTTGGCGCCCGGGCCGAACCCCTCGGCGACGAGGTCGTAGGCCCGGCGCTCGGTACGGCTGTGGGGCAGTGAGCCGTCGTCGGGCAGGCCGACGCGCAGGCCGAGCACGGGCAGCGTCGCGGTCAGCAGGAGTCCCGCCGCGCCGACCGCGTACGGCACCGGGTGCTGGCTGACGTGCCCGATCCAGCGACGCCACCCGGCGGCGTGGGCGGAGCCTGCCGCCGGGTGGCGCCGCCGTGCGAGTCGGCCCAGTTTCCTGGTCTGCAGAGCCCGGCCGATCCGGCCGACCCGGGCCAGGCGCGGGCCGGCGGCGCCGAGGAAGGCCGGCAGCAGCGTCACCGACGCGAGCACCATGGTCAGGACGACGATCGAGACGGCAAGCCCGCCCACCGTCATGAACGGCACGTTCGCGACCGCCATGCCGAGGATCGACACGACGACGGTGCCGCCGGCGAAGACCACCGGCCGCCCCGCCGTGGCCACCGCTTGTCCGGCCGCCTCGTGCGGATTGAGCCCGCGCGCGAGGTACTCCCGGTGCCTGGCGAGCACGAACAGCGCGTAATCGATGCCGACTCCGAGCCCGACCATGCTGCCCAGGACCGGTGCGAAGGTGGGGACGTCCGTGACCCCCGCCAGTACCGTCATCGTGGCGACCCCGACGGTCAGTCCGAAGACCGCCATACCGATCGGCAGCGCGGCGGCGACGAGCGAACCGAACGCCAGGAACAGGATCGCGGCCGCGGCGAGGAGGCCGATCAGCTCGCTTGCGCCGCCGTCCGGGTCGGAGAAGGCGTAGAAGAGGTTCCCTCCCATCTCGATGCGCAGGGGCAGTTCGGCGCGCAGCCGGTCGCCGAGATCGACGAGGGCGTCGAGGTCTTTGGCCGACAGCCGGCTCTGGTCGGGGTACTGCACCCGGACGACTGCGATCCGCCCGTCGGCCGAGACAAGGCCGCCGTGCGCGATGGTGTCCCCGCGTGCGTCGAGTGCCCCCGCCGGGTCGCTCGTGCCGAGGACGTGCGGCAGCCGCTTCACCTCGGTCTGCAGCCGCGTGAGAGCGGTGCGCGCGCTGCCGTGGTCGAAGAACGTCGCAGCGCCGTCGAGGGGGGTGACGACCACTTGGGCGGTCATCCCTTCCTGGCCGGTGCCGGCCCTCTCGATCAGTTGCGCGGCCTGTTGGGAGTCCAGTCCCGGAGCGGTCATCGAGTCCGCGGTCCGCCCGCCGAAGGCGACGGCGGCGAGGACGGCGAGTGTGGCGGCGACCAGCCATGCCGCGATCACCCGCCAGGGATGGCGGGCGGCGCTTGCGCCCAGGCGCAACAGGGCTTTCGAGAGCATCGGGTCCTCCAACCACCTCGTCGGCCGTCCTTGTACGGCCGCCGATGCCGAGGCTCGTCGCCACGGCGCTCCGCGGCATCGGCCCGCGGGCCGCGGATCCGTCGGCCCCGGGGCGGAGTGAGGAACCGTCCTTTCGGCCGATGCGCGGCACGCCGCGGTCCCTAGGCTGAAAACCGTGCTGCGAGAAGACCTGCGACCCCTGTGGACCGAACCCCGGCCGCCCGACGCGCCCGCCCGGGTGTGGCGGGACTGGGCGCTGCTCGCCGCGGGCCTTGCTGGTGTGGTGCTGGAGGCCACCCTGCGCGAGAACGTCGTGTGGCGGCCGGTGGCGGTGGTGTTCGCCGTATGGCTGTGCCTGCTGCCTCTGTGGCGCCGGACCCGCCCCCTGGCAATGGTCACGCTGGCGTTCGGCTCGGTGATCCTGCTTCAGGTGGCCTGGTTCGTCGCCGCTCCGCGCGAGCCCGTCGGCCTGTACACCGGCGCGGTCGTGCTCGTGCTGGTGTACGCGCTGCCCCGGTGGGGATCGGGACGCGAGATCGTGCTGGGCGGCGCGGTGATCCTCGCGTCCGGCGCGCTGTGCTCCGTCACGGACGAGACCCCGGTCGTCGAGAACGTCATCGGCTTCGTCTTCCTGCTGCTGCCCGGCGTGTTCGGGGCTGCCGTGCGGTTCTGGGTGACCGCTCGCGAGCGGCAGTTGGACCAGGTGCGGTCCCGCGAGCGCGAGCAGCTCGCCCGGGAACTGCACGACACGGTGGCCCACCACGTATCGGCCATGGTGATCATCGCCCAGGCGGGCGGGGTGCTCGCGGGCGCCGACCCGTCCGCCGCCGTCAAGGCGCTGGAGGGGGTCGAGGAGGAAGGAGCGCGCACGCTGGAGGAAATGCGCGCCATGGTGGCCGCGCTGCGCGACCGCGGGGTCGGCGCCGAGCTGGCGCCCCCTGCCGGAGTCGCGGATCTGGAGCGCCTGGTGCGCACCCCGGGTGGTCGTCTCAGGGTCGACCTGGGGCTCGACGGCGAACTGGACGCGCTGCCCCCGGCCGTGGACGCGGCCGTCTACCGGATCGTGCAGGAGTCGGTGACCAACGCGCTGCGCCATGCGGTCGACGCGACCGAGCTCGTCGTTCGGGTCGCCGCGGAACGGCACGCGGTTCGGGTGAGCGTGCGCGACAACGGCCGGCGCACCGGCCGGGGTCGCGACGGATACGGACTTACCGGACTGCGCGAGCGCGCGACGCTGCTCGGCGGCACACTACGAGCCGGCCCGGGTACCGACCGGGGCTGGCACGTCGAAGCCGAACTGCCGAGAGCGAGGAACGAGAGTCGTGTCCATTCGCGTCCTCGTCGCTGACGACCAGACCATCATTCGCACCGGGTTGCGGATCATGCTCAACGCCCAGCCCGACATCGAGGTGGTCGGCGAGGCCGCCGACGGGCGGGAAGCGGTACGTCTGGCTCGCGAACTACGCCCCGACGTCTGCCTGTTCGATATCCGCATGCCTGCACTCGACGGGCTCGAGGCCACCCGGCTGATCGCCGGCCCGGGCGTCGCCGACCCGCTGGCCGTGGTCGTCATCACCACGTTCGACCTCGACGAGTACGTCTACGGCTCACTGCGTTCCGGAGCCCGCGGATTCCTCCTCAAAGACACGGGACCAGACCTTCTGGCACAGGCCGTACGGTCGGCGTCCGACGGTGAGGCGCTCATTGCCCCCAGCGTCACCGTCCGTCTGCTCCAGGCATTCGCGGACCTGCCCGCCGGCCGGCCCGTGTCCCAGCCGGTCTCCCCCGTCACCGCCCGCGAGGAGCAGGTGCTCCTCGCCGTCGCCCGCGGGCTGACCAACACCGAGATCGCCGATGCACTGCACATCAGCCTCAGCACGGTGAAGACGCATCTGGCCAGCCTGATGGCCAAACTCAACGCCCGCAAC
Organism: Streptomyces fructofermentans; assembly: GCF_014651055.1. GTDB lineage: Bacteria > Actinomycetota > Actinomycetes > Streptomycetales > Streptomycetaceae > Streptomyces > Streptomyces fructofermentans. The sequence goes on along the minus strand of NZ_BMWD01000023.1, from coordinate 139,845 downwards.
CGGGTCGAGATCGCGATGTGGGCCTACGAAACGCGCCGTATCCTCCCCGCAACCTGAGCCGGGTGCCGGGCCATGTCCCATGAGCCCCCGCCCGGACATCAGTGCACCGGTCGGCTCACGTCGTCACATGGAGTGCATTCAATGAGCTTCTTCAGCGTTGCCTCTCCAGGGTGAGGATGGCCTTGGCGATTGACGTCATGCGGTTGGGGCTGCATCGGGATCTGCGGAAGATCCGCCAGGACTTCAGGCGGGCGACCCCGCGTTCGACGGGTGCCCTTGCCGCGGCCGGCGCACGGTTGCGGGTTTTCTCGGTGGGGGTCAGCTCCTGCAGGGGCCTGCGTTTGATGCCGGTGGTCAGCCACGGGCCGGCGCCCTGGTAGGCGAGATCGGCCACGATCGGAACGCCCTGGCGCTCGCAGATCCGGATGATCCGGTGGGTTCGGGCGGCGGTCAGGTCATGGGTGCGGCCCGGCAGGGCGGGTGAGAGCCACAGCAGCCGGCCGCCTCAACAACCGCACCACTGAAGGCTAATTGCGCAGCGCCGATAATGCGGAGCCACTACCCACCTGCCGGGGATGCCCGAAGCTTCGCGGCGCGGCCTGCCGATCAGGCGGCGGGTCACCGGATCGAGATGACCAAGATTCCGGAAGGTGCCCTTCCGCGACGCTGAGCTGCGAGGATGGCGCGATGGTGAGGCCGAGAAGGCGCGTGCTCACAGTCGCCGCGGCGGTCGTGAGCGTCATGTCCCTGGCGTTGACCGCGTGTGCGCAGAACGACTCCGGGGTCGGCAGCGGCGACCGCGAGGCGGCGTACAAGCGTGTCGTCAACGACCCGCACGCGAGTCCTGACGCCGTCATCGAGGCGGCCGGCGCACCGGCCGGGGTGGCGCGGGCGGGCGACGGCTCCCTGCTGCTGTCGTACAACGCGCGCTCCATCGGGGACGACGAGGGCCCGGCGGCCGCCGCCTGGCGGATCGTCTCGCCGGCCGGCCGCACGGTCGCGCAGCAGGCGTGGCACGCGAACGTGGAGGATCAGCCGGACCAGTACATCGGCGTGCGCGACGGCTTCGTCCGATGGCACCGCAGCAGCCGCGTACGTCGAGCGCGTACGCGCTCGACGTACGCGGCAAGCGGCACAAGGTCACCGCGTCGGACCGCGCGCTGGGCACCCACCCGGGCGACATCGTCCTCCACGAGGGGATGCCGGCTCGCTTCTACCGCCCCGCCAACCGCACCGTGGCGGCCCCGGTCGGCGCACCGGAATACGTAGACTTCGCGCTGGCCGAGCGGGGCTCGGTCTGGTTCGTGGACCAGTCGCGGATGCCCAACCGCGTCGTGCAGCAACGCGACGGCCGCACCCTCACCTCCATGCCGATGCCCAAGCCGTACACCAGCGGCGGCGCCGTCACCGCTGCGGGCGGCACGACGGCGTTGGCCTTGCTCCGCGGCGGCACGGTCCGGGGCCTGATGGTGACCGCGGACGACGGCGCGCACTGGCGCAACCTCACCGGGGGCGGCATCCCGTGGCAGGACCTCAAGCGCGATCTGGTGTTCCTGGTACTGCGGGCGCTGCCGGACGGGCGGCTGCTCGTCGGCGAGAGGGAGGGCCGCTACTGGCTCGCCGACGACCGCTCGAACCGGGCCTTTCACCAGCTCAAGACCCCGGTGCCGTTTGCCTCGTTCACCGTCCAGGGCAAGACGCTGTACGGCATCGCGGACGCGACGAAAGCGACGTACAACCTGGTGAAGGGCGAGGGGCTGTACGCCTCGGACGACGGCGGGCGCACGTGGCGGCGGCAGGGGAAGCGCGGCCTACGGAGGTGAGCCGCAGAGCCTTGGTGGCCTCGCGGCCAGCCGAGGCTGTTCTCCGCGCGAGCCGCGGTGAGTCGATGGGGAGGGAAGACGCCGAGGCGGGGCTGCGCTGCTCTCCGCAGCGCATACGGTTGCGGTCCGCAAGAATGCCGCTCTTGTCCGCGTCGGCTGCCCGCCCCGTTGCGAGAGACTAGGCTGGGAATGCCCGATCATGCCGGTCCGGACGCAGGAGTGGGAGTCATGGCCGAGGGAACACCGAGCCCAGTGGCATCCTCGCGCTGGGCTCCGGCCGCGGACCAGCTCCCCCGTGATCTTGCGGAGCTCGCCGGACCGGTACACGGTGCGGTGACGTTGCCGCTGCACCTGGCGTGGTCGGGGCTGCGGACGTTCGACCTGGGGGACGAGAAGCTGCTGCTGGGGATGTACCGGATCGTGCTGCTCAACGGCCGGCACGAGGACTACACCCACTACCTTGACGCCAACCTGCTGGTGAGCCGGTGGCCCGTGCTGCGCAAGATGCTCGGCCGCGGTGTGCGCACCGTGTGGGAGGAGCGCTTCCCCCGGCTGCGGCCTGTGGCGGCCGCGTGAGTCTGCACGGCCTGCCCGAGCATCATCGGCGGTTGCTCGCCGACGCTCTCGCCGCCGGGCGCCCGTACGGGCTGGCGCTGATGGGCGGCTACGCCGTCCAAGCGCACGGCATCGTGCACCGACCCAGTCAGGACCTGGACTTCGCCACCGAACACCCCGCCGGCATGACGGAGATCATCGAGCAGATCGCTGACTCACTCGCCGACAAGGGCTGGCGGATCACCGTCGTCGACGTGGCGCCGCTCAAGGCCCGCTTCCTGGCCACCGACCCCGCCACCGACGCCACATGCGAGGTGGATCTCCTCAAGGAAGTCCTGTGGCGGCCGCCCGTGGTCATGGACATCGGTCCGGTCCTGGACCTGGACCTGGATGACTTGATCGGCACGAAGGTGCGCGCGCTCGGTGACCGCGGGCTGGCCCGCGACGCCATCGACGTCCACGCCGCCCGTGACCTCTACACCCGTGCCGAACTGGAAGCCCTCGCCGCCCGGCGCCCCGACGAATTCGACCTTCGCGAACTCCACGACCGGCTGGAGAGCCTGGAGTGGATCAGCGACGCCGAGTTCGAGGCCTATGGCATGGACCCCGTCCGCATCACACACCTGCGCCGGTGGGCCCAGCAGTGGCTGGACGACCCCGCTCAGCGCCTCGCCGAACCCTACGACGAAACCCCCGACACGTAACCGCACGCAAGCGCCATAGTGCGCACCCGGCGGCGCGCCGCCGTCAGCGCACCGTGGGCCCGGGCCGGGAATGGGACCGATGGCCTTCCGGTCCGACCGCGCGAGGAGAACAGCCCGCGTGAACAGGCGAACAAGGATTCTTTTCGCGAACCAAGACGAGAAAACGGGACACCCCCCTCACCGCACGTCGAAGGCCTGCTGCGCGCAAGTGAACTCGTACAACCCTTGGTCCGTGCTGACAGTCTGATCACGCGGGCCGTTCGGTTCTCTGATTCCCGCGGGCCGGTCGCGCAGAGAACTGCCGTACCGACCGCCTGTTTTGGCTTGGACTCACATGCGTATACATGCTGCGGCGATGGCCGGGACAACGTCCGCCGCCCTGCTGCTGACCGCTGGTGCCGGTGTTCCGGCGCACGGCGCTCGCCGCCCCGTCCCGGCCGCCGCCACACCGCCGCACCGGCGCCGTGCTCCTGGAGCTCTCCAGGGTGGTGACGACGACGGGCACCGCCTGGCGGTAGTCCCGGGCGTGCACGGAAAACCGCAGCGCCAGGGGCCTCCTGTTGCTCTCCATGGATTCGACACCCACGAGCTGTGCAGGAGGCCCCTGGCATCCGCGGCCGACCCGAAGATCACCCGACCGAGCCGCCACCCTCGAACTCACGCCCACCACGGGCGATACAGCCGCGGCTGCTCTGATGATCGGGCCGGCAAGGGCTCAGCAGACGTCGACTATGTCGATCATGTTGTCCCAGGGGGTGTTCGAGAGGCTGTCCTCCGTGTGGTACGCCGTGCTGCCGAACTTGTAGACCTTGCGGCCCTCCCAGTTGTAGAACCGAGCCACCGTGCCGGTGGTCTGGTTGTTCTTGTACGAGGTGAGGGTGTCGTTCCTGAAGGCGCTGTAGTGGCTCAGGTCGTAGTCCCGACACTGGTAGAACGCCAGCTTGCTGTCGGTCCAGTTGGGACCGGTCCACAGGCACAGGTACTCGTAGTCGCAGCTGGTGTTGGCCACGCCGGGCACGGACACCGTGATGATCGCGCTGCCGTCCTTCGCCCGGATCTCGTTGTACGCCACCTGTTCCGCCGGAACCTTGATGTCCGCCAGCTGGGCGTCCACCCGGTCCTGCACCTGGGCCGCCTGCCGGCTCGAAAGGCCCACCGCTTTCGCCTGCGCCGCGTACTTCGACTCGGCCGACTGCGCGGTCCGGTCCGTGGCGGCCGCAGCCGCGGCCGTGCTGCCGGCTCCGACTGCCAGCGCCATGACACACAGCACGGCTGAGACGGGCTTCGTGATCCGGGATCGGAACTTCATGTGGTTTCCTCCGTCGGTTGGTTTCGCTTCATGAGCAGCTCCGGTCGCCGGCGGACAGCCTCCGGCGACTGATGCGGCCGGGCCCTGACTCCCCTGGGCTGTCCGGCGAGACAGCAGGGTTGACAAGACCGGGTGGGGCGCGGACAGGTGCATGCAGTCAGGGCCGGATCTGTTGTTCCGCCGGGGAGCCGTAGGTACGACCGTCTCCCCAGCGGCAGCCCCATCCCTCGGTGCCGCTCGCCAACTGATCTCAGCGGTTGGCCTATTGGTTGGCAGGGCTGTTCCGGCGGCCAATCAATGGACGGGGGTGACGTTTCGGGCCGGGTCGGGGGGTGCAGTGGTTGAGGTGTCCGGTGTGGATGGCGAGGGGGCGGGTATGGCGGGACGTCGTGAAGTGCCAGTGGATCCGGGGGCGGGTCCGGTGCAGCGGTTCGCGTTCGAGTTGCGCAAGCTGCGGGCGGAGGCGGGCGGGATGACGTATCGGGCGATGGCCGAGCGGGCCGGCTACTCGGGCACGACCCTGTCGCAGGCGGCGGCGGGCGGGCAGTTGCCCACGCTGGTGGTGACCTTGGCCTACGTGTCGGCATGCGGGGGCGATGCGGTCGAGTGGGAAGCCCGGTGGAGACAGGCCGTGGACGACGCCGCCGCGGTCGGCGCGCAGGAGGAGGGCGGTGAGGGGGCGGATGCGCCCTATCGAGGGCTGGCCCGGTTCGAGCCGGGCGACAGCGGACTCTTCTTCGGCCGGGACCGGCTCACCACCGACCTGCTGGACCTGTTGCGGCGCCGACGGTTCGCCGCGGTGTTCGGCCCGTCCGGCAGCGGCAAATCCTCCCTGCTGCGTGCGGGCCTGATCCCCACCCTCCAGCACTCCCAGGATTCCGGCTTACGGCCCGCCGCGATCCAGATCCTGACACCCGGCGACCACCCCGCACGCGCCCACGCCGCTCTCCTTGACACGAGCAGACCCGGCGACGGCGGCACGGATACGTTGGTGATCGTCGACCAGTTCGAGGAGGTCTACACCCTCTGCCAGGATCCAGCGGAACGTACCCGCTTCATCGACCTCCTGCTCGCCGCCCTCCTACCGGCAAGCCGATTGAAGGTGCTGATCGCGGTCCGCGCCGACTTCTACGGCCGCTGCGCCGAACACCACGCCCTGGCCGGCGCACTGCGCGACGCCAACCTGCTGGTCACTGCGATGAACCGGGACGAACTGCGCGACGCCATCGTCAAACCGGCCGCAGCCACCGGACTGACCCTGGAACGCGCCCTGACCGCCCGCATCATCGAGGACGTCGCCGATGAGTCCGGCAGCCTGCCCCTGATGTCGCACGCGCTGCTGGAGACCTGGCGAAGACGCAGAGGAAGAGCACTCACCGAGGCCGCGTACGACGCCGTCGGCGGGGTGAGCGGTGCCATCGCCCGAACCGCAGAGCGTCTCTACACTCAACTTTCTCCTGAACAGGCCTCTGTCGCCCGCGATCTGCTGCTGCGGCTCATCACCCCCGGTGAAGGAGCCCAGGACACCCGTCGGCCGGCTCTGCGCACCGAACTGGCCGCAAGCACCCGCGGGGATACTGCGCTGGTACTGGAACGACTGGCCCGCGCTCGTCTGGTCACCCTCGCTGACGACACCGTCGACCTCGCCCACGAAACCCTGATCACTGCATGGCCGCGACTGCGTATGTGGATCGAGACCGGCCGCGAACAATTGCGCGTACACCGGCGTCTGACCAATACGGCCGGGGAGTGGGCGGAGCACGGCAGGGACGACGGGGTGCTCTACCGCGGAGTACGGCTGGCCGAGTGGGACGACCGGGACACCAGCCGGCTCAATGATCTCGAACGCGAGTTCCTGGCGGCGAGCCGCGACCGCGCACAGGCCGAGCGGGCGGCGGTGAGGCGCCGTGTGCGGCTGACCGTGAGTGGGCTCCTGGCGGCGGTGGTCGCACTGGCCGTTCTCGCGGGCGTCGCGTTCGTACAGGCCCGGCGGGCGGAGGCCGGGCAGGCGCTCGCGTTGTCGCGGCAACTCGTGGCGAGCGCGCGTGGCCAGGCCGAGCTCGACCCTGAGCTGGGCCTGTTGCTGGCTACCAGTGCCTACGGGACCAGTGCGACTGACGAGACCGAGGCGGCACTGCGCCAAGCCGTGTTCGAGTCACGGGTGAGGGCTGTGCTCGCCAGCCACGACGGGCAGGTCCTCGGGGTCTCGTTCAGTCCGGACGGCCGGTACCTCGCCACCAGCGGCGGCGACGGCGCGATACGGGTGTGGCGGTACGGCACGACGCTGCGAGACCCGGTGGTGCTGCGCGGCCGCGACGGCGAGGTGTGGACGCCGGTGTTCAGCCCGGACGGCACCCGGATCGCGGCAGCCGGCGAGGACGGCACGGTCTCGGTGTGGAAGTGGGCGAGCGGCGCCGAACCGGTGATCCTGCGAGGCCACACGGGACAGGCATGGGGCGCCACGTTCAGCCCGGACGGCCGCAGCATCGCCAGCACCAGTGACGATGGCACCGTACGGATCTGGAACGCCACGGGCAGAGGCAAACCGGTCGTGCTGCGCGGCCACAAGGGGTGGACGCTCGGCGTCTCGTTCAGCCCCGACGGAACCCGCCTCGCCAGCAGCGGCGGAGACGGAACGGTACGCGTCTGGAACGTCAAGGGCCGGCGGACGACCGTGGTGCTGCGCGGGCACAGCAATTCCGTGGAGGCGGTCGCCTTCAGCCCGGACGGACAGCGCATAGCCACCGCGAGCACCGACGGGACCGCGCGCCTGTGGGACCCCGACGCCCCTGCCGAGTCGGTCGTGCTCGGCAGCCACGACGGCACGGCGGAGGCTATCGGCTTCAGCCGGGACGGCGCCCGGGTCGCCAGCACGGGCAACGACGGCACCGTACGGATCTGGAACGTGCATCACCGTGCCGCACCGCTGATCCTGCGCGGGCATCGCGGCACCGTGACCGCGGTCGCGTTCGCCGCCGACGGACGGCGCCTGGTGAGCGCCAGCGAGGACGGCACCGTACGGATCTGGGAGGCTGCCCCGACGGGCAGCGACAGCGTCCTGACCGGTCACGACGGGCCGGTGTGGGCGACGGTGCCCAGCCGTGACGGCCGTCGGCTCGCCAGCGCCGGCGCCGACGGGACCGTGCGCGTCTGGCGAATCGGGAGCACCGCACCGCCGACCGTGCTGGGCGAGCACGACGGCGAGATCCTGGGCGTGGCATTCAGCCCGGACGGCCGCCGGGTGGCTGGAACCGGCGACGACGGGACCACGCGGATCTGGTCGGTGGACAACGCGACGAAACCCGTCGTACTGCGCGGCCACGACGGGCCGGTGTGGACCGCGGAGTTCAGCCCCGACGGACGGCGGCTGGTCACCGGCGGCAGCGACGGCACCGTACGGATCTGGCGCACCACTGCGGGCGCGGAGCCCTTGGTGGTCGACACCGGTCAGGACAAGGTGCGGTACGTCGCCTACAGCCCCGACGGGCGGCACGTGGCCGCGGCCGGCCTGGACGGCACCATCCACGTCCTGGACCCCGCCACCGGCAAGGATCTGCAGGTCCTGCGTGGTCACAAAGGCCTGGTGTGGACGGTGGCGTTCAGCCCCGACGGACGGCACCTCGTCAGCGGCGGCAACGATGGATCGGCCAGGCTGTGGGATCTCACGAAGCCCGGCCGGCCGCGGGTATTGAACGGGCATCAGGGAGTGGTGTGGAGCGCGTCGTTCGGTTCCGACGGCCGTCGGGTGGTGACCAGCGGCAACGACGCGACCACCCGGATCTGGAGCACCGCTGACAACAGCCCGCCCGTGGTCCTGCACGGATTCGGTGCCTCTGTGGAGAACACGAACGTCCTGCCCGGCAATCGGTTCGTCAGCTCGCACGACGACGGCACCGTACGCGTCTGGACCTGCCTGCCCTGCGCGCCGATTGACGAGGTCCGCCAGCGTGCCCGGGACGGCATCACCCGTGAACTGACCCAGGAGGAACGGGCCGGTTACCTCAACGAGTCGGCCGGATGAGGCGACTCCGGCGGGCTGTGGCCGACGGCGAGTGAGCCGTGCACCTCGGACTCCACGCCGGCTGCCGGCCCCTCGACGGCGCACTGCCCGGCCGAGGTCAGTCACACCACGCAGCGGGACACCGTCCTCCCGTTGCCGGGGGGCCGTCCGATGGTGCTGGATCCCTTCGCCCATCTCCTCGTCCTCGATGGTGAACACGTCGTTGTCCGCGGCGGAGTGATCGCCGGCGAAGTCCCAGAACTCCGCGGCGGCACCGCGGGGACCGTCCCGTGGCCACTTCTTCTCGGCACCCTTGTCGTCGGTGCTGGGATCACGTCGGCCGCGGACCCGGGCGGCACACCGCGGACGGTGCGCTCAGCGGGCGGTCGGGCCGATGTTCGCGGCACCGGGCCGGTCGCACTCCCGGAGCACGATGCGGCGGAGGCTGTCCTGGCCGGCCAGGGCCAGTCCGCGGCCGAACCGCTCACGCGGGCCGGCCGCGACGGACGGCTTCCCTGGGGTGCTCTTGCCGCGGACCACGACCGGCCGGGCCTCTTCGGTCCCCGCCGTCAAGGCCCTCACCTTTGTTTGGTTCTTCTCTGGCGCCCCGGACTCGCGCGGTACCCGCGTCCTGGACAGAACGGAACCCGCAGCGGCCCCTCCGGAGCGGGCGGAGCGGCCGCCGTCGGCGTGATGGCCGGCGGCCCGTGACGGGCGTGGGCCCCGTGCGCGTCAGCGGGCCGTGCCGAAGTCCTGCGTCCAGTAGTTGCCGGGCTGCGCCACTGCCACACCGATCTCCTTGAAGCCGCAGTCCAGGATGTTGCGCTTGTGGCCGGCGCTGGCCATCCAGCCCGCCATGACCTGCTCGGGCGTGGAGTACCCGTACGCGACGTTCTCGCCGTAGCTGCCCCAGAGGTAGCCCGCGCGCGTGATCCGCTGTCCCGGGTCGGACCCGTCGGAACCGGTGTGCGACATGGTGTTGTGGCTCGCCATGTCCGCGCTGTGGGCCTGGGCGGCCTGCGAGAGCTTCGTGTTCAGGGCGACCGGGGAGCAACCGACCTTGGCGCGCTCGCTGTTGACCAGGGCGACCACGCGGGTGACGGCAGCGGACGCGGGGGTCGCCGTGCCCGGGGCCGTGGTGGTGGGCGGCTTCGGCGCGGCGGCCGGCTTCGAGGGGGGCGCGGCGGCCGGCTTCGGCGCGGCGGCGGTCCTCGTCGGGGCGGCGGTCCTCGTCGGGGCGGGCGGGGTGGCCGCCTTCGAGACGGTCGCCCTGGGCTTGTCCGGGGCGGGCGCCGCAGTCCTGGGAGAGGTCGGCGAGGGCGAAGCCGTCGCCGTGGGCTTCGCGGTCCGGACGTCCCGGCCCCGGTGCCCGTCCCAGGACTTCTTCCCGTCCGTCCGGTGCCCGTCCCAGGACGCCTTCCTCCCGTCCGTCCAGGGGCTGCTGGACGTGGTGGTGATGGCCTCGGCTCCTTCGTCGCCCATGCGCGCCATGGCGGCCGACGGCACCGCCACCGCACCCATCGCCAGGACGGCGACGGCCATGGGCCGGCGGCGCGTCTTCCTGCGGTGCTTCCGGTGGTTCCTCATGCGGACCTCGTTCGGTCGACTCTCCTTGCGCCCCCGGCGGGCTCGGTTTCGCACAGACACTGCGCTTGACCTGCGGGGACGCCTTGCGGGGCCGTCATTGTTAAAAGCCGCGGGAGGGCACGGCAACGGGGGCTTCCCACTACCTCGCCTAGTAGACGAGGACACCCTTGAATCCGGCCCGGGATTGTGCGGGGCCGCCGCGCCGGACGCCGACGGAGCCTCACGTTCCGTCAGAAGGGCGGCAGAGGCGGTCCGGCGGCTCGAGGCCGGTGACCCGGCCCGGCGACCCTGGACGAGATGCCGCGTATGCCTGCTTCCATATGCCAGATCCGCCTATATCAACCACATGCCACGTACTATCGCGGCACGTTGACGAGGACCGGGCGCGTGAGGGATGTCACCGGCTTTCCCCGCAACCCCTTCGTCGCCCGGCGCGCGGGGGCACCCCTGCCCCTTCAATCAGGGCCGCAGGCCGGGATTGCGGCATGACGCCCCGGTTTCGCACCTCCTACGACGACGAGGGCCTGCGGCTGCACTCCGAGGCCGATGACGAGGGCCGGGCCGCACGGCAGGCTGAGGTCCGGAGGCAGGATTCACGTCCCGTGACGGCGACGTCGGGACACCACTCACCCCTCTCCCCCGCCGGCGGGGGAGAAAGGGGCGGAGCGCGTTCACCGGCCGGGGCCGGCCCCCGACGATCCGACCATGCCCGCAATCCTGGCAGCGGTCTTGAACTGCAGCGTGCGGCCCGGGCTGGTGCCGGAGTTCACCCAGCACCGGGCCAGGCAGGTACGGGTGGAGTTCACCCACGCCCTGTCCGCCCACTTCGACCTGGTCGCGCTCAAGCGCGCTGCCGACGCAGGCCCTGCAAAAGCCGGTCGACCAGTCCGGTCGGTCGGTCCAGGCGCGTATTGACGAACGCGAGGGTGCGGCGGGCATCAAACACGACGACAGCCAGTAGTGCCTGGTCAGGCCGGTCTGGATGGTGCGTGCCCTTGAGGATCGGAGGACCTCACCTGTTCGACGGCGTGGCGGGGCAGGTGCGTGCGTTACGTACGGGGGTGTCGGGCCGCGGGCCGTGTGCAGGTCGTTGCCGGTCAGGTTGCAGGCGTCCTGCGGCTCCTCCAGTGCGCGACCCGTCGATCCGCACGGCGGTGCCGTCGGGAGTGCGGAACCCGGCGAAAACACCGAGCCCAGTCCCAGGCCGTGATCGGCCGCCTGTTCCTCCTGGCCCCGCCAAAGCCATCGAGTCACCGTCCTGGGCGGTGACGGAGATCACTGCTTCCGTCCCGGGGCGGCCGGAACACCTCGGATTTCGTGACTGTTCAAAGGTATGTAGGTGTCCGGAAGAGACGATGTGCCCGGCCGATCCCAGATGGCTTGCAGCAGGAAATCAAAGCCCTGCAATGCCCCTGGCCGTGAGGCGCCCCCTTCCCGCCACCTCTCCCACTTTCCGTCACCACCCTTGAGAGGTCGGATCATGCCGTACGACATCGAGAAGACAGACGAGCAGTGGCGCGCAGAACTCACCCCTTCCGAGTACAAGGTCCTGCGCCGGGCCGCCACGGAGATGCCGTTCACCGGCGAGTACACCGACGCCGAGACGAAGGGCGTCTATTCATGCCGTGCCTGTGACGCCGAACTGTTCACTTCGGCCGAGAAGTTCCACTCGGGCTGCGGCTGGCCCTCGTTCTTCGACCCCAAGGACAGTGACGCGGTCGAGCTGGCCGAGGACCGGTCCTACGGTCAGGTACAGACCGAGGTCCGCTGCGCCCGCTGCGGATCACATCTCGGGCACGTCTTCGAGGGAGAGGGCTTCCCCACTCCGACCGATCAGCGCTACTGCATCAACAGCATCTCGCTGCGTCTGACTCCCGACGAGAGCTGACCATCACCCCTCTCCCCCCGCCGGCGGCCGTCCGTCGGTTCGGCAGGGCGAACCGGGGCGGGGCGGGAGGGGTTCGCCGCTCGCGGGAGGGTGATGGGGACGCGGTGAACGCGGCCCCATCACCGATGGCGGCCCCGGTCAGCGTCGGGCGCGGGTACGGATCACCATGGCGTCGTGGTCCGTGTAGGTGGTGGGCTCGATTTCCACGGTCGGCGTGGCGAGGTTTCCGTAGGCGTGCTGAATGCCGGGTGACTGGACGGCCGCCGCGTCGGTCGCGGTCCAGAACCCCTTCGGGGCGCAGGACGAGCGCCGGTTGACGTCGCCGGCGAAGACGGTCGGCCGTCCGCGGTCGGCCAGCACGCGGGCGAGTTCCGCGCACTGGACGGAGTTCGTGCTGTCGGCGCCTTCACCGTCGGTGGACAGGTGACTGGTGCACACGTCGGTTCCCCGCACGGTGGTCACGCAGAGCCAGCGGCGCTGCTCGACTCCGCTGAACACGGAGAACGGTGCGTCCTCGGAGGAGCGGATCCTGTCCTTGGTGAGGACGGCATTGCCGAAGAAGCCCCGTCCTTCCGGGGTCTTGCAGGCCAGCGGCGCGCCCTTGTAGATCACCGTGGCGAAGCGGGCGTGGTATCCCGTGCGCTTCGCGATCTCGGTCACGTCCTCGCTGCACGCTTCGTTGAGCGTGACCGCGCGGGCGTGGTTGGCCTCGATCCGGCTCACGGTCTCGTCGAGGATCATCGGGTACTGGGTCTTCGCGTAGCAGCCGGCGTATCCGCTCAGGCAGAGGTTCATCTGGAGCAGGGAGAAGGGCTTGCGGGCGGCTCCGTGGCCGTGCCCGTGCCCGTGGTCGCGCGCCTGATCGTGACGCCCGCTTTCGGCCGTCACGGCGGCGGAAGCCGTGGGAACGCCGACGGACAGCGTCACGAGTGCGGCGGCCAGGCATCCGAGTATCAGGGTGCGGAAAGTAGTCAGCATGGTTCTTGTCACGCAGCGGATTATGGCTACGCGCGGACGGCGGAAAAAAGGATCAACGCCATCAATTCAACTGCCACTCATGCGTCCGACACCTCGGTGAACAGTCGAATGTGATGATTCATCAAAAGGCCGGGGACAGGCAGCCGCCCTGTCACTCCGGCCCGCCAGAATCCCCGATCCGCGGCGGCTGAGGTGCTGTCCCCGTCACGCCGGTCACCTTCCGGCCGAGCATTCCGTCCGCGCCGGACGCCCCGGGCAGACGCCTGGAGCCGCTGCCGGCGGCCGCCCCGCAGGCCTGCGGGGAGCTGCCGTGGGGCGGCCACGGCATGTGCGGATCCGTCGGCGCGTGAGGCGCCGGCCCACCCGGCGGGACACACCCGCCCGGGCCGGGTTACTCCTCGGTGGGCAGCCAGTTCCCGTGCAGGCCCAGCGGGACCCGTACCGGAATCCGCACGCGTGCGACCGGGCCGGAGCCGGGATCGTCTGCCGGGATCACCAGCAGCCAACTGCTCTCGTCAGTGCGGTCGGTGGCGTACGTCATCCAGTAGCCGCCCTCATGATCCGGGGAGCCGGGTGACGGGGCGAACACCGGCTCGCCGACGGACAGGTCCCCCGCGTCCCACATCACGCTGGTGCCGTGGGCGTCCCTCCCGTCGTACCAGCGCAGGGCGTCGTACTCGCCCGGCAGGAGGTCCAGCTTCCCCGTCTCCGAGGCCACCGCCAGCTGTTGATGCCGCTGCCCGATCAACCGGTCGTCCGTGCGCGGCAGTTCCATGCGCGCGTCGTCCAGCAGGGTGCGGCGCATCGTGCCGGCGGCCGGGTCGATGACCGCGCGGACCAGCCCTCCCGGATTGGTTCCGGCCGACTTGTCGGGCGAGCCCATGGACAGGTGCGACCACTGCACGTACTCGAGCACGACATCGCCGCCGTCGGGCTCGGTGTCGTACGCGTTGACCGTGTGCCACAGCCAGAAGGCGTCGTCGGACGCCCAGCGCACCCGGCTTCCGTCGCGAGGGATCAGTGCCACCCGCGTGCCCTGTTCCGGACGCCAGTCGATGAAGGACCCACCGCTCATCGCCGCGGCGAGGTCGAAGAAGACGGGTGCGAGGACCAGCACGAGGAAGCGCGAGGTCAGGGCCATGTCGTGGATCATCATCGGGGCGTCGAGCCCGTCGACGGTGGTGGGGCCGCGGACCACGTCGCCGGTGGGCCCGATGAGGGACCAGGTGAGGAAGGGCGGCTCCAGGCCGTAGCAGAAGACCGCCATCTCTCCGGTGAGCGGATCGATCTTCGGGTGGGCGGTGATGCCGGCGGGCAGTGCGCCGCCGAACGTCTCCTTCCCCGCGGTCTCCAGTTCCCCGGTCATCAGGAACGGGCACTCGGACTCGGCGAGTGCGAGCAGGCGTCCCGCGTGACGCACCACGTTGATGTCCGGCAGGTCGCGGAAGGTGCCGGCCAGCTCCGGTTCCACGTCCGGGACCTGGGGGGTGATCATCGATTCCAGTCCGCCCCACAGGGCTCGTCCGGCCCGCTCTTCCGCGACCACCGCGGGGGTGCGTACGAAGCGGTTGCGGTAGCGGGCCTGTCCGCCGGAGATCCACACCCCGTGCAGCATGCCGTCGCCGTCGATCGGATAGAGGAACGATCCGATCGGGCTGAAACGAGGATTGGGCCCGTTGCGCAGGAACAGCCCGTCCAGTTCCGCCGGCAGCTCCCCCGTCACCTCGAGCCCGGTCTCATCCACTTCCTCCGTGACCGGGGCGAACCGGCCGGAGAGGTGGGGTACGCGTGTGGGATCGAAGGTCTGCAGAGCGTGCGTGGCCATACCCGGCCTCCCTCGACGGGGCGATGCGAGCCGTGGGCGTGTGCCGCCTCATCGTCCATTGAATAGCCCGATCGGACCCGCTGCAATGCGTGGCCGGGAGGGCGCGACATTCGCGACACCACAGGGATCTCCCTGTGGGCAGCCCGATGATCCAAGCGAAAAAGGCCAGCTCACACGGGGGATCCAGGCCGCGGTCGGAGGGCGATGCCTCGGTCGTCGCCGTGCGGGACCAGGCTCGGCTCGGCCGGCGCCGGCCAGCTCGACGGCGCGCTCCTCGGAGATCACGCCCTCATCATTCACCCCAGGCCAACCGGGCCGCCACAGCGTGGGCGGCGGCGCGGCAGGACGGGTGGCCCCATTGCACGCGGACGTACGCGAAGGATGCCCAGGCCGACCACACCGTGTGGACCGCCCCGGCGCACGGCGCGTCCGGCACCCGGCTGGGAGCGCCGTACAACCATCGGCCCCGGGGGCGAGTCTGGGTGTCATGCGAAGACTCATCGTTGCCGGCGCCGCGCTGCCGGCCGCCCTCGCGGCTTCCGTCCTGCTGCCCCCGGCCGCCGCCCACGCCCGCACACCGACGCCCTCCGCCGACTTCAACGGCGACGGCTACGGCGACCTCGCCGTGGGCGCGCCCGGCGCGGCGATCGGCGGGCACACCCTGGCCGGGGCGGTCGTCGTCGCCTACGGCTCGTCCGCCGGGATCAAGTCCTCGAAGACGACAACCGTCAGCCAGAACACCTCGCGCGTGCCGGGTGTCGCCGAGGCGTTCGACCGCTTCGGCACGTCCACCGCGGCCGGGGACTTCAACAAGGACGGATACACCGACCTCGCGGTCGGCTCGCCCGGCGAGGACATCCCGCGCGGCAACGACTGGGGCTCCGTCACCGTGCTGTGGGGCAGCCCGAAGGGACTCGGCGCGGGCGGGGCGCTGAGCCAGCCGCTGGGCATCGAGCAGAGCGGATTCGGCACCGCGGTCACCGCCGGGGACTTCGACGGCGACGGCCACGCCGACATCGCGGCGAGCACAGGCAGCGGCACCCACCTGTGGCTCTACCTCAACCGGAGCACCGGCCAGTCCGGCGAAATGGGCTTCGCGCTGGCCGACTTCGAGGCGTCGGCGGTGCCCGCCACCGACACCGGCGTCACCGCGCTCGCCGCCGGGGACGTCGACGGTGACGGCACCGACGACCTCGCCGCCTCCACCCACCCGCTCGGCAGATTCGGCGGCGCGCTCTACCTCTCCCCCGGCATCCCCGCGAACCGCCGCGCGGCGGGCGACCTGCCCCCGGCACTCTCCCTGGCCATCGGCGACGTGGACGGCGACGGCCACGGCGACATCGTGTCCGGGCAGCCGCACGGGCCCGAGGAGATGACCGACGGCCGGAACGGCGGCAGCGTGAGCGTGCTGCGGGGCTCGGCACAGGGCGTCGACAGCCGACAGGCTGTCGTGATCACGCAGGACACCGCAGGCGTGCCCGGGGTCGCCGAGGAGGGCGACCGCTTCGGCTGGTCCGTCGAACTCGGCGACGTCAACCGGGACGGACGGGCCGACCTGGTCGCCGGCGCCGTCGACGAGGGCGTGGGCCTGACGGGCTACACCGGCTCCGTCACCGTGATACCCGGCTCCGCGAAGGGCCTGACCGGCACCGGCTCGTACGCCTTCCACCAGGACACCGCGGGCGTGCCCGGCGTCGCGGAGTCCCGCGACTCCTTCGGCGAGGCCCTGGCGCTGGCCGACACCAACCGCGACGGGCGGCTCGACCTGGCCGTCGGCGCGCCCGGCGAGAACGGCTGGTTCGGCGCGCTCACCTCGCTGCGCGGCAACGGCGTGCGGATCACCTTCACCGGCGGGGTCGGCTTCAGTGCGGAGACCCTCGGGCTCGCCACCGGCGAGGACTGGTTCCCCGAGTTCGGCGCGCCGATCAACGGCTGAGCCCGGACGCTCGGGCAAGGGGGCGTGTCCCGGTGCACCACCGGGGCGCGCCCCCTTGTCGTTCCAACGCGGGCCGACACGCCGGGGGTTGCGCGGTGAACACACCCCGCCACGCGGCCCGACCTGCCAGGACCGGTGGGCTGCCCTCACCCCCCTCGCCCCTCTCCCCCGGTCCGTGGCCGGTGTCGCTCGGCACCGCGCGGCCCGGCTGCTCCTGCGTCCCACCGAGCCCGCCGACGTACATGCTTGTGCTGTCGCGGCGCAGGCCCAGGCCCGGCCCTGAGGTGCGGGGTCACCTCGGCAGGCCGGTGACAGACAAGGTGCGAGGAGGCGGGCCGGCCCTCACCGCTGTGGTCGGCCCCTGCACCTACCAGGGCGAGGCAGCGAGGTGACCGGGAGCGGGAGGGCGTCCCTGTAGGCGCGGTGTCCGTCGGCTGGCTCACCGGCGCGGCCGCCGCTCATGCGCCCCGCCGGCCGGACCAGGTCTCGCGGGTGAGGTCCAGGAGCTGGTGCATGCCGTGAAGTCTGACCAGGCAGTCGGGCAAGCCCGATAGCGCTTGCCCCTCGTGGCGGGGGCAAGGGGCATCCTCGGGGGCCGACTTGCTCTCGGCCGATGCTGCGGGCCTGCTCCGGGAGGACGCTGGTCGCCCCTGCTGGGTCACAGGCGGGCCGACATCGGCCTCTCCAGCACCACTTCGTCGTCGTCGGTGAAGGCGCCGGACGCCGTCGCCCCGCCGAGGAGCGCGGTGGCGAGTGCTGCCGCGACGGCGAGTGTCCACCGGGCCCGCCACGACCTGGCGCGCGCCGGTGCGGCCGCCACGGGTGCGATGGGTGCCGTGGGTGCGATGGGTGTGGGTGTGGTGTCCGCCGGTGCGGGGCCGCATGCGATGTCGGTGCGGGCGTCCAGCCATGCCTCCGCCTCGGTGCCGCGGATTCCGCAGGCCGCGACGAACGCCGCGACGAGTTCCTCGCGGGGAAGCCGGTCCCTGCCGAGCATGGTCGCCGCCGTGGAGTAGGGCAGGCAGTGGCCCTCGTCAGCCGCTCGGCGTTCCAGGCGTCGGTAGCTCAGTCCCGACCATGCCTTGAGCCGGCGCAGGGCCGCCACGAAGGCGGCCGCGTCGGTGGACGGCGGGGTGGGCGGTGCGGTGGTCATGACGGTGGTCCCCCTGATGAGCTGGACATACACGGGCTCGCACAAGCTCGAACACCCCGACAGCTTGAGGAACGGCGGTGGCGACGGTCAACCTCGGTGCGGATTCCCGATGTTGGAGGTCGTAGGTCATATGGGCCATATGGGTCTGTCCCGCAGTCGTCGCACCCGCGTCGCCGTCACCGCCCTGGCGAGCCTGCTGATGCTGGGCGCGTGCGCCCAGGGGGGCGATACCGGGCGGTCGGCGGCCGGGCCCGCGCCGAAGGAGCGCGGTGGGGAGTCGGTCGCCGATTTCCTCGACCGTGTCCTGCCCGCCGGGGCGAGCGGCACCGTGGTCGCCGCGCGCGGCGGCGAACTCGCATACTGCGGGGGCTTCGGGGCGGCGGACCGCGCCTCGGGCACGCCGGCGAGCTGCCGCACCGTGTACGACGTCATGTCGATCACGAAGCAGTTCACCGCCGCCGCGATCCTGAAGCTGGAGGAGATGGGGCGGCTGAGGGTGAGCGACCGGATCGGCCGGTTCTTGGGGCCGGTGCCCGAGGGCAAGCGCCACATCACGATCGACCAGCTGCTGACGCACACTTCGGGTCTCGTGGAGTCGGTCGGCGACGACTACGAGCCCGTCTCGCGCGACGAACTGGTGCGGCAGGCACTGGCATCGAAGCCGCGGTCGGCCCCGGGGGCAAAGTTCCACTACTCGAACACCGGGTACAGCCTGCTCGCCGCGATCGTCGAGAAGGCGTCCGGGGAGGGGTACGAACCGTTCCTGGCCCGGCACCTGTTCGGCCCGGCGGGCATGGAGCGAACCGGATACGTCCTGCCCCGGTGGCCGCGGAACCTGGTCGCGGTGGAGTACGACAGGCACGGGCGGAGCCAGGGCAGGCCCTTCGACCACCCCTGGGCCGCCGACGGCCCGTACTGGAACCTGCGGGGCAACGGCGGCATGCTCTCCACCGCCGAGGACATGTTCCGCTGGCACCGGGCGCTCCTGGGTGACAAGATCCTGCTGGCGCGGGCCCGGGAGAAGCTTTTCGAACCCCGCACGACGGAGCCGGACACGGGCAGCTCGTACGGTTACGGCTGGAGCATTCGTGACACTCCGAACGGCCCTCTCGCCTGGCACGACGGCGGCAACGACTGGTCCCTGGGACTCCTGAGCCGGTCCCTGCGCGACGGCGTCCTGGTGTTCTGGGTCAGCAACCACGCCTACCGCAAAGGGAAATGGAATCTCGAGGACCAGGCGCAGGAGCTGACCCTGGGCGTCGCGGATCGCGTCCGTTCCGAGGACCGCTGAACCGGTGCCTCTTCAAAAGGCACTTCTGCGGGTCGTCCCATTCCACGGTGACGGTATGGAGTTCCGTGAGCTACGTGTCCGCGCCGAGGATGTGCTGTTTGCGGTAGGCGCTGGGGGAGATACCGGTGACCCGTTTGAACGCGGTGCTCATCGCGCTTTCGGATCCGTATCCCGTGTTGCGGGCGATGGAGGAGATCGTCTCGTCGCTCTTGCGCAGTTTCTGGGATGCCAGGTGGATCCGCCATTGCGTCAGGTACGTCAACGGGCCCTGGCCGACGGTCTGTTTGAACCGTGCGGCCAGGGTCGAGCGCGAGACCGAGCCGGCCCTGGCCAGTTCGGCGACGGTCCACGGGCGGGCCGGGTCGTCGTGGAGCGAGGTCAGTGCGGCGGCGACGGCGGGGTCGGTCATTCCCGCGAGCCATCCCGAGACGCTCTGGGGCTCACGTGCCAGGTGCAGGCGCAGGACGTAGACGAGCATGACCATGGCGAGGTGCTGTGTGACGAGGTCCGAGGCCACGGGGCGCAGCAGGAGTTCGCGTTCGATGACGGTGAGCGCCCATTCCACGGTCTCCGCGTGTGCTGTTCCGGCCGGTAGGTGGATGACCGGGGGGAGGCTGGTCAGCAGCAGGTCCTGGCCGGGTTGGTTGAAGGTGAAGCGGCCGCCGATGAGCAGGACGTCGTCGCCGGTTCCGGTGCGTGCGATGCCGTGCTCCGCCTCGGCGAAGACGGTGCTCGCGTCGAGTTCCGGTGCGTCGGGGTCGCTGCGCAGGGTGAAGCGTTTGGGGCGGGTGAGCAGGTAGCAGTCGCCTTCCGTCAGGGCGATCGGTTCGTTGTGGCCTTCCACGTCGAGCCAGCAGTTGCCGCGGCGGACCGCGTTGAACTTGATGTCCAGGGGGGCGTCGAAGCGGACGGCCCAGCGTCCTCCGGCGATCAGGCTGGTGGAGAGGTGGCTGCGGGTTTCGAGCAGGTCGAGTACGTCTTCGAGCGGATCCATCAGACCTCTGGACGATGAGTAATATTTCGCGGACTTTTGATTATGGTACGTACAGACGGGCGCTTTTAGGATTACGTCATAACGCTCTAATCCACGGAAAAGGAACATTGTGAGTACCGAGCAGCGTCTGACCACCCCGTTCTCCGCGCAGACCACGGCTGCGGAGGTGATCGCGGGCCATGACCTCACCGGGCGGCGGATCCTGGTGACCGGCGGTGCGTCCGGCATCGGAACGGAAACCGTGCGAGCGCTGACCGCGGCCGGAGCGGAGGTCACGGTCGCCACCCGGCGCCCCGAGGCGGTGGAGCAGCTCCGGCGTGAAGCGGCCGGCGACCGCCGCAGCGGCCCCGTACACGGCGCGCGCCTCGACCTGGCCGACCTGGCCTCGGTGAAGGCGTTCACCGAGCAGTGGCAGGGGCCGCTCGACGTCCTGGTGGCGAACGCGGGCATCATGGCGCTCCCCCAGCGGGAAGTGGCGCGCAACGGGTGGGAGCTCCAGCTCGCCACCAACTTCCTCGGCCACTTCGCCCTCGCCACGGCACTGCACGGGGCGCTGGCCGAGAGCGGCTCCGCGCGCATCGTGGTGGTCAGCTCCGGCGCGCACCAGGGCGCGCCGTTCGACTTCGACGACCCGCACTTCGAGCGCCGCCCCTACGATCCCTGGCAGGCCTACGGCCAGTCGAAGTCCGCGGAGGTGCTGTTCACCGTCGGCGCCCACCGCTGGGCCCGGGACGGCATCACCGCCAACTCCCTCAACCCCGGGTACATCCTCACCAACCTGCAGCGGCACATCGACGACGACACCATGCGTTCGCTGGGTGTCATGGACGACCAGGGCAACCTCACCCCGCTGCCGTACTACAAGACCCCGGCCCAGGGCGCGGCAACGTCCGTGCTGCTCGCGGCCTCGCCGCTCCTCGAGGGCGTGAGCGGCCGGTACTTCGAGGACAACCAGCAGGCGCCGGTCTCGGCGGACGGCGAGAGCGTTCCGGGGAGCGTGGCCTCCCACGCCCTCGACCGTGAGGCGGCCGACCGGCTGTGGCACTACGCGTCCGACGCCCTGCGGGCCCGGTAGTCGACTTGTCGGCCCGCGTTGCCGACGACGGCCCGTCCGTCGCCCTGCGCGGTGCGCCGGGCGGCCGGGCACGGATCGACGTCCGCCGGCGGGCGAGTGGCGCGTTGCTCGTCTTCCGGGACGGTCACCAGGTGGTCGATGAAGCACTCCTGGTGTCCGCGGTCCGTACCTCTCGGACCATCGGATCGTAGGCAGCCGCCTCGTTGATGGCGGCCTGCACGGCAGCGTGGGCAGGAGTACCGCAGCCGCCAACCTGCTGGCCGCCGCCCGACGCGATGCCGATCCGTTCGTCCGGCCGGCCGGCCGGCCATAGGGATCCGTGCGGACCGCGTGTGAGGGACGCTTCCCCAGTTACGGCCGGCGGCCGCGGCGTGAGCCGTGCTCCGTGGCGCTCCAGGGGTGCGCCGCACAGCGCAGGAGGCCGACGCGGCGGCCTGGGGAGTAACCCGAGCGCTTCTTGATCGTTCCCGTGGTGGTGGCCGGCCTACCGGGTCCGGCCTCGGGTTTTCGTCTTGCGCGCGCGGTAGCCGCGATGGGGCGGAAGCCCCGGATCGGGATCGTGCGGCGGGCCCCGCGCTGGGGGCCAGGGGGATGTTCGACGATGTGTGGGCTGGTTGGTTACGCGGGTTTCGCGGACTGTGTGCCCCAGGGCACCGAGCACACTTCTCTGAAGGAGATGACTGAGACCCTTGCGTGCCGGGGGCCGGACGCCTCGGCGGTGTGGGCCGAGGATGCTGCCGGGTTGGGGCACACCCGGCTGGCCACCGTGGACCTGGTCGGCGGACGGCAACCGATGCTCCTGGCGCGCGACGGCCGGACGGTGCTGGCGGTGGCGTTCACCGGTGAGGTCTACAACCACGCCCGGCTGCGCGGGGAACTGACTGCCCTCGGGCACCGGTTCACGACTCGCAGCGACAGCGAGGTCGTACTCCACGCGATCGCCGCCTGGGGTGAACAGGCGCCCGCCCGGCTGGACGGCATGTTCGCCTACGCCGCCTGGGAACCGGACGCGCGACGGCTGACGCTGGCCCGGGACCGGTTCGGGATCAAGCCGCTGAGCTACACCCGAATCCGCGACGCGGTGGTGTTCGGCTCCGAGCCCAAAGCGGTGCTGGCGCACCCCGCGGTGGGCACACGACTGGAACTGGACGGGCTGCGGGAACTGCTGCTGTCCGCCCAGCCCATGATCAAAACACCCGGCCGCAGCGCCTTCGCCGGTCTGAACGAGGTCGCCGCCGGCACCGTGGTCACCGTCACCCCGCAGGGTGCGCGCACCCACCGCTACTGGTCGCTGACCCCGGTCGAGCACTGCGACGACCTGCCCACCACCATCGCGCGGGTGCGGCAGTTGCTGCAGGAGGCGGTCACCGGACAGCTGGCCGCCGACGTGCCGGTGAGCGTCCTGCTGTCCGGCGGCCTGGACTCCAGCGCGATCGCCGCGCTGGCCCGCCCCGCGGCCGGAACCCTGCACACCCTGTCGGTGGACGTCGGCAGCCGGGCCTCCTCCGAGGACGCCATGGGACGCGACCCGGACGGCCCCTACGCCGAGATGATGGTGGGTCACCTCGGCAGCGCGCACCGCCGGGTACGGCTGGCTGCCGGCACGCTCGCCGACCCCGCCCACCGTGCCCGGGTCGGCCGGCTGCGCGACGGGCTGACCCTCGGAGACTTCGACACCTCCCTGCTCCAGCTGTACCGCGCGGTGCGCGAGGACTTCCCGGTCACCCTGGCCGGTGACGGTGCCGACGAACTCTTCGGCGGCTACCGCTGGTTCACCCCCCGCGCCGCGACCGCAGAATCCTTTCCCTGGGACTCCGTGCTGGGCCGCGCCGACCTGACCCGACTGCTCGACCCGGCGCTGGCCGCCGCACTGGACCTGCCCGCACATCGCGCCGAACTCCACCGCACGGCCTGCACCGAGATCGAGCACCTGCCCGGCACCACTCCCGCCGAGGCCGCGCTGCGGCGCGACAGCTACCTCAACCTGACCCGGTTCCTGCCGTGCCTGTTGGATCGCGCCGACCGCCTCAGCATGGGCGTGGGCCTGGAGGTGCGGGTGCCGTTCCTGGACCACCGGCTGGTCGAGTACGTCTTCAACGCCCCTTGGGGGTTCAAGACCTTCGACGGCCGGGAGAAGAGCCTGCTGCGCGCCGCCGTCACCGACCTGCTGCCCGAACCGGTCCTGGCCCGGCGCAAGAGCCCCTACCCGATGGTCCGCGACCCGGCCTACCGCACGGCCCTGGCCGGGCAGGTGGAGCGCCTGCTGGCCGACGCCGGCCCCGCCACCGACCTGCTGGACACCACCGCCGTGCGCAGCCTGCTGCTGGAAGCCACCGGAGCGGACCGCTTCCCGCGCGAGGGGCTGGAACTGGTCCTGGACCTGGACCAGTGGCTGCGCACCCACCGGCCCACCCTCCACCTCTGACCACTGACTTCCGACGCCCCCTCCGAGAGCCACGGGACACCGCCATGCAGCACGTCGTGATCACCTCAGCCGTCCGCACGCCCATCGCACGCGCCCACAAGGGCGCCCTGGCCACCATCCGCCCCGACGACCTGCTCGCCCGCACCCTCGCCGAGGCCCTGGCCCGCACCCCCGGCCTGGAACCGGGCCACGTGGAGGACCTGGTCGTCGGCTGCGCCCTGCCCGGCGGCGAGCAGGGCTTCAACATCGCCCGGATCGCGGCCCTCCTGCTCGGCTGGGACCACGTGCCCGGCGTGACCGTCAACCGCTTCTGCACATCCTCTCTGCAGGCGATCCGCACCGCCGCCCAAGCCGTGCGCTGCGGCGACGCCGACGTCGTCATCGCGGCCGGAGTCGAGTCGCAGTCCCGGCTCAGCCACGGCAGTTCGGACACCTGGCCCGGCACCGAGAACCCCGCCTTCCACACCGCCGGACAACGAACCATCAGGCGCTCGCAGGCAGACCCGGGGCCCTGGAGCGACCCACGCGAACAGGGCGGGCACCCCGACCCCTACATCCCGGTGGGACTGGCCGCCGAGAACACCGCCGATCTGTACGGCATCACCCGCACCGACATGGACGCCTACGCCGCCCGCTCCCACAGGCTCACCCAACAGGCCATCGGCCAGGGCTTCCACTTCGGCGACATCGTCCCGGTCAAGACCCCGGACGGCACCACCGCCAGCGCCGACGACTGCCCGCGCACCGGAGTGACCCAGCAGAGCCTCGCCGCCCTGCCCCCGCGGTTCCGGCTCGACGGCAGGGTCACCGCCGGCAACAGCGCCCCACTGTCCGACGGGGCCGCAGCGGTCGTCGTCATGTCCGAGACCTACGCCCGCGCCCACGGCCACACCCCGCTCGCCCGCATCCTGGCCACCGCGGTCAGCGCCGGCACCCCCGAGACCGAGGGGCCCGTCCCCGTCGCCGCTACCCGCGCCGTCCTGGCCCGGGCCGGCCTGTCCCTGGCGGACATCGGCACCGTCGCCGGCAACGAGCCCTTCGCCGCCCAGGTCCTGGCCTACTGCACTGAACTGGGCCTGGACCCCGAGCGAATGAACCCGCACGGCGGCTCCATCGCCCTGGGCGAGCCCTACGGCGCGGCCGGCGCCCGACTGACCACCACCGCCCTGACCACTCTGCGCCAGGACGACCTCGACACTGCCCTGATCAGCATCGTTGCCGCCGGCGGCCAGGGCATGGCCATGCTCCTGGAACGCACCGTCTAGGACCACCACCCCACGCAGGCAACCCCGCAGTCCCCGCGCTACGTGGTGCTGCCCGCCCTCGGCCTGGGGTCGCCGTGCTCGTTGTCGTGGTCGGACCGCTGGTGGCGCTCGTGTCCGCCGCGCCGCTCTTCCCGCAGTCCCGGGTCCGGGTCAGAGCCGGCCTGCCCGGTAGACGAGGAGGGCGATCTGGACTCGGTTGTTGAGTTCGAGCCGGGCCAGGATGTGGGAGATGTGGGATTTGACGGTGGGGATGCTCATGTAGAGGTCCCCGGCGATCTGGGCGTTGGTCTTGCCCTGGCTGACGGCGAGGGCGACCTCGTGCTCACGGGGGCCGAGTTGGTCGAGCCGGCGCTGGGCGTCGGCGTGGGTGAGGGGCAGTGGAGCCGGTTCGCCGGTGGTGACGGCGGTGATGAGCTGGCCGAGCGCGTCGGGGGACATGACCGGTTCGCCTGCCGTGGCCCGGCGGACAGCGTCGATGATCTGGCTCGGCGGGGTGTGCTTGAGGAGGAATCCGGCCGCTCCGGCCTGCAGGGCACGCAGGACGTATCCGTCGGTGGTGAACGTCGTCAGCATGACGATCTCGGGTGCGTCGGCGCGGGCACGCAGTAGCCGAGTGGCCTCCAGGCCGTCCATGCCGGGCATGCGGATGTCCATGAGCACCAGGTCGGGCCGGTGTCGGTCGACCAGGTCGGTGACCTCGGTGCCGTCGGCGGCCTCCGCGACGACGGTGATGTCCTCGGCGGAGGCGAGCATCAGGCGCAGTCCGGCACGGACCAGGGCGTCGTCGTCAACGAGCAGGACGCGGGTCATGCAGGCCATGGCAGGTCGGCGCGGACGTGGTGGCTCTGGCCCTGCCGGCCGGCGGTGAGGGTGCCGCCGACCAGGACGGTGCGCTCCTTGAGACCGGTGAGACCGGATCCGCTGCCGGGCAGGCCGGGTCGGCCCGGGGCGGGCAGGGGGTTGGTGATCTCCACGGTGAGTCCTGTTCCCGGGGCGCCGCGCAGGAGGATGCGGACGGGTTGTGCCGGTGCGTGCTTGTGGGCGTTGGTGAGAGCTTCCTGCACGATCCGGTAGGCCGTGCGTGCGGTGGTGGCCGGCACCGTCGCCGGACGGGCGAGGTCTTGGTCGAGGTCGATGTGCATGCCGGTGCGGCGGGAGTCCGCAAGGAGGCGGGGCAGGTCGGCGAGGGCGGGCTGGGGTGGTTCGGGGCTCTGCTCCTGGGGCTGGAGCGGGGTGCGCAGAACACCGAGGACCTGCTGAAGGTCCTCCATCGCCTGGTGGGCGCTGGAGCGGATGACGCCCATGGCCTCGGAGACCTGTTGGGGGGTGACCTGCTGATTCACTTCGAGGGCGCCGGCGTGCACGCTCAGCAGCGACAGACGGTGGGCGAGTACGTCGTGCATCTCGCGGGCCAGCGACTCCCGCTCACGCTGGCGGATCTGCTCGGCCCGCCACAGGGCTTGTGTGCGGCTGTGTTCGCTGCGTTCGTGCAGGCCGCGCAGGAACAGGCCCCAGATCACCGCGGCCGCCACCAGGACACCTCCCGTGACCGTGGTGGCCAGGGCGAGTGCGGACACCGGCACAGTCACGGCGAGGTACAGCGGCAGGGGCAGCAGGGCCAAGACGGTGACGGCAGCGGTGGTCCGGGCCGAGCACAGGCTGGCGACGGTGAACAGCGCGACCAGGGCAGCGGGAATCAGCGAGACCAGCGTCGACGCCACGATCAGGATGACGGCGACAGCGACCGGCCACCTGCGCCGCCACAACAGCAGCGCACTGCCTGCCACGCCGAGCGCCCCGAAGCGGACGAATCCCGCGACCGCCCACGGGGTGATTCCCTCCACGCTGACGGTGGGGAAGGCCGGTGACGCAAGGCGCGGGTAGATGCCCAAGCCTCGTGTTTGCGCGAAGCTCACCGTCACGCACAGCGCCGCACTGCCGGCCGCGAGCGTCAGGTCGGCCATCCGCCGGGCGCGCCGCGTCTTTCCCCAGTCCATAACGCTCCAGCGTACGGGCCGCAGAAGACTCCCTCGCACCATTTCGACACCTTTGGGACCAAGGTCCTCTCACTCATATACCAAAGTATGGGGACACTCCCGGGGTCCATCTTTCGTCACCGACTTTCTGCCGAAGATAAGCCTGCCGGGACATTCTTAGCTTGTTTCCTGTCGAAGTAATTCACTCCGCTCAAGGAAACATCGATGAATCGCAAGTCGAATTTTGTGGGTCCCCTGCTGGCCGCCGCCGCTGCCGTCATCGGCGTCCTCGCCGTGGTGGGAAGTCTCCCTCCGGCCTCCCGGATGACTGCCCTGATCTCCCGCACCGTGTTCCCCGGCACCTTCTTCGGCCCGGCCCTGGCCCAGGTGTTGCTCCTGCTGTTGGGGTGTGCCGCCTTCGGCATCGCGCTCCACCGCGGTCTGCGGTCCCTGCAGGCCACGGCCGGCAGGACGGGCCGGTGAGCATCTCCGTGAACCGTACGGCTCCGGCCGTCGGCGCGGTTGTCGCCCTGACGCTTGCCCTTTCGGCCTGCAGCACCCTCACCGGCGTCACCTCGCCGGCTGCCGCCCGCGACCGGGCCACCGACGCCAAGCATCACGGCCATCCCGTCGACTGCGCCAAGGCCAAGTGCGTGGCACTCACGTTTGACGGCGGCCCCAGCGCCCCCACGCCCAAGCTCCTCGACGTCCTGAAGAGGGAGAACGTCCATGCCACATTCTTTCTGCAGGGAAAGGGACACAGCGCGAAGTACCCGCAGACGATACGGCGCATGGCCGCCGAGCAGCACGAGATCGGCAACCACACCTGGTCCCACCAGGACCTGACGAAACTCGACGCGAAGCAGATACGTGCCGAAATCCAGCCGGTGCAGAACGACATCGAGGAGGCGACCGGCAAGGCGCCGACGCTGATGCGGCCGCCGCACGGAACCACCAACGACGACGTGTCGAAGACCCTCAAGCACCTCGGACTGTCCCAGATCCTGTGGAGCGTCACCGCGAAGGACTTCGCGACCACCGACACCGCACTGATCAAAAGGAGAGTCCTCGAACAGACCCGCCGCGACGGGATCATCCTGCTGCACGAGCGCTACGCCGGGACCATCCCCGCCGTGCCCGGCATCATCAAGGACCTGCGTCGCCAGGGGTACACGTTCGTCACCGTGCCCCAGTTGATGTCTCCGGCCACACCTCAGCCCGGACAGGTCTATCGCCCCTGACCAACAACCCACCACCGTGCAGCCCGCAGGAGGCGTCACAGCCAGACGGCCGCGGCCTTGGAGAACTTCGCCGCGCCATCCGGTCCGGATGTGTTTTCCCCAAAAAATGAGCAACCGGCGCATTCACTGGTGCTCGCACCTCGCATGAATCGAAATCGCAGCATGAACTCATGCGAGACGTTGAGCACATGCACACCCATTCACAAAGCATGCCGCACCGGCCCGTCCGGTTGAAGGGTGCGGCGGATGGAAGGACGCCGTAAAATACAGGGATGGCCATATCCGCACCTTTTAGGCTGACCGAGCGTTCCTCGTCGTATTGGCGCGTGACATTCGAAAATCCTCCGATCAACCTGGTGACCTTCGAAGTCTTCGCGGCACTGGGAGAGCTCGTCGATCGGATGGACGCGGCTGAGGATCTGAAGGTGGTGGTCTTCGACAGTGCGGATCCCGACTTCTTTCTGGCGCACTTCGACATAGTGCCGCCCAAGGAGCCCTACACCGGGCCTGCATGGCTTGACGTGGCGGCACGCATGGCCCGGTCCTCCGTCATCAGCATCGCTTCCATCCGCGGCCGGGCGCGGGGCGTGGGCAACGAGTTCGCCCTGGCCTGTGACATGCGTTTCGCCAGCAGGGAGAAGGCCGTGTTGGGGCAGCCGGAAGTGGGGGTGGGGATTACACCAGGGGGCGGAGCCCCGGAACGGCTTCCGCTGCTGGTGGGGCGGGGACGGGCACTGGAAGTCATCGCGGGGGCCGACGACTTCGACGCCGATACGGCGGAGCGGTACGGCTGGATCAACCGGGCGCTCCCCGACGACGAGCTGGACGCATACGTTGACCGCGTCGCCACGCGCATCGCCTCCTTCGACCGACGGCCGCTGGCTGAAGTAAAAGCCTTGATCAACCGGTCGACGCTGCCGACCGAGGCCGACCTGACCGCCGGCCAGGACACGTTCCGGGCTTCGCTGACATGGCCGGAGGCGCGCGAGCGGATCGGCAGGCTCCTCCAACGGGGCATGCAGCAGCGAAGCGACCTCGAGTACCACCTGGGAGAGCAGATCGGTTCAGCTGCCTCGTGATGTGGAGCTTGCCGGTCCTGTCCGGGGCGCATCGTCCTGGGCAAGCACCGCACCAGGCCCTGCCCCGTCTCGCCAGGGGCCGGGCCGACGTCCTCTTCGCGATGCTCCGCGACGCAGCCCTCTACGAACCCCGGCCGGCCTCAGCCTGCTGATCCTCAGCGGCCTCACCGCACACGGGGCAGTCCCACTCGTCGACCGAGTCCGTCACGACCGGATGACCGCAGAAGTCGCATGGCCGCATGCCCTCGCCCAGCGGCTCTCGAACGGACGCGCCATCACTCATGACAGCCGGATTGCCACGCGACCACCTTGGCCAAAGGCATACGGGCACCCCCCACTCGGCGATCCGGCAACGGTACGGCGCCACAGAGCCGGACCCGGCGATGCGTGACCGCGTCCGCGCTTCCCCGGACGGCCCAACGGGTGGTTCCACCGCAGGTCGGACGGTGTCGCGCGTAGTTACGATTCGTCCGATATGGCCAAGTTGTTCGAATTTGAGCCGTGGCCGCTGACGTCCGATCACCGGGAGCGCACTTGTCCGCACTGTCGTCCTTCCCTGGCCCTGGGTCCCGCCCCACCCCCGACTCTCCCCTCCGCGGCCCGTCCGGTCCGGTCGCGCGGCACCGCCCGAACCGGCACGCGCGTCGAGCCGGCCGGTTCGCGGTCGCGGGGGTCCTGGCGGCGGGGCCGCTGTTCCTGCCCGCCGGGCAGGCCGCCGCGAGCGTACCCGTGACGGTCACCTTCACCACCGCGGGCGAGCACGCGTTCGCCGTACCCGCGGGAGTGTCCACGCTGACGGTCACCGCGATCGGCGCGCGCGGAGGCGAGATAGGCGGGGCGGGATCGGCGGTGACCGGCACCCTCACCGTGACGGGCGGCACCACCCTGTACGTGAACGTCGCACGGGGCGGCGGAGCAGTGCCGTCGGGGGACGGGGCGGGCGGCGGCGCGAGTGATGTGGCCACCTGCAGCACGAGTGCAGCCGGGTGCGTCCTGACCGGTGACCCCGCCACGGATCCCCGTCTCATAGTGGCCGCCGGCGGCGGCGGCGGAGCGCCCGCCTCCGGCGGCGCGGCGGCCGGCGGCGCCGGCGGCGACACCGGCACGGACGGCACGACCAGGCCGGTCGCCGAGGCCGCCGGAGGCGGTGGCGGGGCCACCGCGACCACCGGCGGGGCGGGTGGCGCCGCCTGCCAGAACGCCGACGGGACACCGGGCGTCACGGGCGAGCCCGGACTCGGCGGAGCGGGAGGCACCCTCGGGTTCGACGGAGGTGGCGGAGGAGGCGGCTGGTTCGGCGGGGGCGGCGGCGGCAGCTGCACCGTCAGCGGCACGACCAGATGGGGTGCGGGCGGCGGCGGAGGCGGGTCCAACCGGGTCCCGGCCGGCGGAACGTCCGCGGCGGCGACCGATCCCGCGTCGGTGACGATCACGTTCCAGGTCCCGGATCTGGCCATCACGACGACCTCGCTCCCGGCGGGCACGGTCGGCGCCCCCTACTCGGCGACGATCGCCACGACCGGAGGAGTCGGCTCACCCTCCTTCGCGGTGACCTCGGGCACGCTGCCTCCGGGCCTCGCCCTGAACACGACGACGGGGCAGATCACCGGGACCCCCACGACCGCCGGCACGTCCTCCTTCACGGTGACGGCCTCGGAGACGGACCCCGCGCAGTCCACCGACCAGGCCTTCACTCTGACGGTGTCCGCCACGACCTGCGCCACGGCCACCGCGACCATCACCGGAACCAACGGCCCCAACGTCCTGCTGGGTACCCCCGGCGATGACGTGATCTTCGCCCTGGGCGGGAACGACGTCGTGGACGGCCGCGGCGGCAACGACCTCCTCTGCGGCGGAGCCGGCAACGACACCCTGGCGGGCAGCGCCGGGGCGGACCGCGTCGAGGGCGGGGACGGCAGGGACGTCCTGACCGGTGGCGACGGCAACGACGCCCTGTTCGGCGACGCCGACAACGACGTCCTGACCGGCGGCCCCGGAACCAACACCAACAACGGCGGAACCGGCATCGACGTCTGCGCCAGCCCGCTCGTCGGTCCCGGCTGCAACCCCTGACCCTCCACCGGCCCGCCACCCCCCGTGGTGGCGGGCCGGGTACGGCCCGCTCCGGCCGGCGGCCGTGACGGACGGCGGCCGGGGGACGAAATCCCCGCTCAGTCTTCCGGGCGGATCCGGCGCCCCTTCTCCCGCACCGACGCCTGCGCGCTCAACTGCCCTACGGCCGAGGGCTCTCCGCTCACTTCATGAAGCCGATCACCAGCGGGTCCGACTCCGGCGCGATGTAGTCGCATGCCGGGGACTCGACGTGCCAGTGGTGGCTCGCATCCGCCTCGGAGGCGAAGCCCTCGATGTTGTCGGCGAGAAGGTCGAGCGCCTCCCGCCCTCCCCGGATCCTCAGGATCTCGCCCTCCGCGACGATCGAAGCGGTCTCGCTGTCCGGGTCCTCCCGGAACACGATCCGGGACAACGACCCTGCGTAGGGAAAGGGGTCCCCGCTCTCCGAGAGTTCGCGGCTTCCAGCCTTCCCCCGCAGCAGGCCTCCGAGCGCCAAGAGCTCCGGACGCGCCCCGGAGAGCTCGAGTTCCCTGGTCGTCCCGCTGTACAGAACCTGCAACATCTCATCGCCTCCGGTCCGGCGACCCCACCGATCACCAAGGTGGATCATCCTCCCCCGCGCTTCGACCCCGGTCGGGCTCACGGCCTCCACAGCAACTCTCAACGCGGTCCGCGACTTCGGTGTCCCGGCGCTCGGCCCGAACGTCGCGACTGCTCGACGGGGTCACCGGGCAGATCCCTGCTGCCTGCCGGCAGGAGACGGTGGTAGAGAATCAGGGCATGGACGTCCCCAAGCTGCTGGAAGCCGCCTCCCTGCTGGTTCCTGAGGAGACCGCCACCGAGAACGACATCACGGTGAACGATGTCTGGGAGTACCTCACCCGGGACGAGTGGGAAGTGGCCCTCGGGCTGCTGGAAGAACTCGGTGACGTCCAATCGCTGCCACCCGGTTTCTGGCACACCCTGGCCACCGCGGCCGAACAGATGCGACTGGACAAGAGTGCGGCCTGGTGTCATTGGCGCTGGAACGAGACGCGCCACGGCATCATCCGAGCCGATCTCACGCTCCGCCCGGCCGCCGAAGCACGACGGCAAACGCCCATCTCCGGTGCCGGCGTCCTGCGACCGATGTGGAACATCGGAAACCGGGCCCCGACCGGCGAACCCGCCCTCAACATCGCCCAGTTCTGGGTGGAGTTCACGCCCTTTCTGGAGCCCGGCGGGCGCGCCTCGGTACGACTTGCCCCTCTCACCCCCTCCCAGTGGCAGCACCTTCAGCCCGGCCAGGTCATCACCATGCACGAGGACCGAAGGGTGGCAGGTACGGCAGTCGTCCTTGAGGTTCATCGGCCCACCACATCCACCGCGTAGAAGCGCGCCGTCGGCTCGTGCCGTTGGTGCAGAGAAGGGTGGCTGCGGACGCGACCGCGCGTTGATCCTTTCGGTTCCGTGCCTGTTCAATCAGCAGATGACTGAGACCGATGTCGACCTTGGCGCCGTCACCGCGCCCTCCGGGATGCTCGTGCTGGGGATGACGGGCTGGATCGACTACTGGCCGCAGGTCGGCCGGCCGCTGTCCGAGCGCGCCCGGACCGCGGTGGCCGCCGGCGGCGGCCACCTGCACGGACCCGACGGCGGGGACGGCGAGCCGTCCCCTTGGACGTGCGAGGCCATCGCCGTGGCAGCCGCCGCGGACCGGCCCCTGCGGGTACGGGCCCGGACCTCGGTGTCCCCCTTCGACGGGGAACCGACGATCGCCGTCCTGGAGGTCGGCCTCGGCATGCCCTGGACCGGCCCCGAGGACGGCGCAGCTGTACAGCTCGGCGACCTGCCGGTCGACCGATGCGGCATGGTCCTCGGCGACGCTCAGGCACTGGACACCTTCACCGGCCTGGCCGGACAGTCCGCCAACGGCCTGGCGGACGTCACCTATTGGGGCAAGTACGAAGACACCGTCCATGAGCGGTTCGGCGGTGACCGCATCCCGCACCACCCCAGCGGACACGGGCCACGCGGATGGCTCGACCTCCCCCTGGCCGAGGCCGAAGCGGTCGCCGAACGGCTCCGGACCTGGACCCGGGAAGGACCCGGCAACGGGCTGATGGTCTCCGTCGACGCCCACACCGACTTCCACCGGTTCAACCGGGCCGGCTGGAGCCACCCACTGCTGGCGGGTGTCATCGACGTCGGCGGCTGCCCCGTGCTCGGTCTCGGCTGGGACCCCGGGGACCACTCCATGCGCCACCGCGGGGAGCGGGCGTACCAGCAGGTCTACCCCGCCACCCTCGAACCCCGGGCAGGCGAAGCGGTACTGCGCTGGAGCATCCCGCCGTACGACGCCGACCGGTGAACCGCACTCCGGCATGAAGGGTGCCTGGAGCTCGGTCGAGCCGGACGGTTCGGGCCGGGCACGGACGCCAAGCGCAGCCGGGTCACCCCGCCGGGCAGCCCGGACAACGCGCAGTTGGACCCTGCGCCTGCTTGGCGCGAGGGATCAGGTCGATGCTTCGGGGGTGGCGACAGTCAGTCGATGCCACGCGTGGCCGCACCCGTCGGAGCAGAAGCGCTCCCGCCGGCGTTCGTCGGCGACAGCCAGCACCGCGATCAGCAGCCGGAATGACTTGAGACGCTCGTCGTGCGGGGTGAGGCCGGCGATCTTCCCGAGTTGCTGGTCGATCCGCCCTCGTACGATCAGAACGGCCGGCGTGTGCGTGGCACGAAGTCCAGCGCGTCGGATGCTTTCCGGGCCGTCCTCGGCGGTGGCCCGAGCCTGAATGCAGAAGTGTGACAAGAGGCGCAGGGTGTTGGACTGCTCTTCCGCGGAGAGGCTCTCGAACCACTCGATGCCCTGTGACATCGGCCGAAGCTCTTGGGCGAGCTCGTTGAGAGTGATGTACGGATCCAGCATTCGCACGCCCCCGTTGCGTTCGGATCGCCGTTGTCCATGGTGGTGCGATGTGGAAAGCCCCGAACCCGCCCTCACCGCTTCGGATCTGCACGTGGTGATGTGCTGTGCGATGTGCACCTTTACCTGTACGCCGTGCTGAGCTGCGCTGTTGAGTGGGGAGTCGAACCCCCGCGTTGCTCTTCACGCGCCAGGAGTGGGCTGGAAAACCGCCGGCCCTCGGTGTGTGCACGCCTCCGAAGCGGCTACCTGCTCCACATCGTTCCCCGCCTGCTGGACCACTCAGTCCAGCAGATCCGCCTCCCAGTTCGTACGCTGGATCCGAATGTCGACCTCGCGGATCTCCCGCGCGAGAACATCTGCCTGGCCGCGCAGTTCCGCCACCGGAAGCGCGGAAAGCATCAGCAGCTCGGACCGAAGCTGTCGGCCGTATCCCCGCTCGCCGCCACCCGCCGCCGCGTCCGCCGCCGCGGTGACCACGGAGTGACGCAACCGCAGGACGTCCCGGCGTGCGAGGGCATCGGTGAGCGTGCCGTCCGAACCCATCTCCACGGTGGCATTGGTCCGGTTGATCCGCCGGATCAACGTTTCCAGGGCGCTCAGCACCTCACCGGCCTCAGCCAGCAACTGGGCGGCGTCCTCGGCGGGCGTCTCCCCCTCCTGGTACCGCGCACTGCTGACGACGCGCGCTCGCAACTGCTCTACACGGCGCGTCGCTTCCGCACGTTCTGCCAGTGCCTCAGCAAGCTTCACTGTCGCCACCTCCCCCTCCGTGAGCTCGCACGAGTATACGAGTGCGAACCAGCCCATTCGCACTTGGATTTTGCTCCGCAGGAGCTCTGACCAGCCACTGGGGCGGGAGCGGACAGCCGCTCAGAGCGTCGGCAGCCGGGCGGCTTCATCCGGCGGACGCCCCTGGAGTGGGCGGGGCGCGGGGTGGGGAGGTGACGAATGCGGGGGCGTCGGGGGCCGGTGCCGGTCGTGGCGCTGTCGCCTCGCGACCGGGTCGGCCGTGGTTCGGTCACTCATCGCGGTCTGGAAGTCCGGGGGGAGCGCAGGGATCTCTGGCGTCGGTTCTGCCGAGTCCCGTCGCCCGCGGGTTCCCTGGTGTCCAGGGCCGGAGCGGTCACGAGAGCGTCCGGCAGGGCGCGGCGCGAGTTGATTCCGAGCTTGGTGTAGACCTTGCGCAGGTGCCATTCCACCGTGTGGGGGCTGATGAACAGCTCGGCGCCGATCTTCGCGTTCGTCATGCCGTCGGCGGCGAGGGTCGCGATCTGCGACTCCTGGGGGGTGAGGTCGGCGGCCAGTTTGGTCACGCGTGCCCGGACGTGTTCGCCGGTGGCGATCAGTTCGCGGCGGGTTCGCTCGGCGAAGGCGTTCGCCCGCATGCCGTCGAACATGTCGTATGCCGTGCGGAGGTGCTCACGGGCCAGTGAGGTGCGGCGGCTTCGGCGCAGCCATTCGCCGTACAGCAGGTGGGTGCGTGCGACCTCCACTACCACGCGGCCGCGGGTGAACTCCTCGATCGCGGTCTGGTAGAGGGTGTTGGCCTCCTCGCCGTCGGCGAGGAGGGCCTGGCTGCGGGCGCGGGCTCCGCGCGCCCATCCGGAGTCGACGGCGCGGGTCAGTTCGATCAGCCGGTCGAGTGAGGCCCGGGCCTGGTCGGGCTTGCCGCACCGGATCGCGGCCTCGACGTGTTCGACCAGCGACAGGCCGGTGAAGTTGAATCCGTCGTGGTCGATGCCCGAGCGGGCTGCGACCAGGGCTTCCTCGTAACGTGCCAGTCCGTTGAACAGCACGCCCTGGATGTAGCCCATGGCGCCCAGGAGGGACACCTCGCCGCGTTCCACGGCGCTGGCCCGGGCGTCTTCGATGATGCCGGCGGCGACCTCGGCGTCGCCCCGCCAGGCGGCCAGGACGAGCGTGGCGTACTTGTGCGGGGCGTGGCCGGTGGCGGCGGCGATCGTGTCGGCTTCGTCGATCATCCGGGCGGCCTCGGCGAAGTCGCCGTAGTGGATGTGGACTCCGCCGGCGTAGATGAGGGCCGGGGGCAGTGCGCCGAGCGCTCCGACGTCGCGGGCCAGGCGCACCGCGCGGGTCGCGAGGGTGTCCCAGGCGTGCAGGTCCCATGCGTAGTGGATGGAGGCTTCCAGGGCGACCGGGGCGAGCAGGAGCCAGCGCATGGTGGCTTCGCGGGTGGGGAGTTCCTCGTTCGCGAGGAGTTCCAGGGCGCCGCGCAGTGCGGTGAGGCCGGTGTCGTACTCGTCGGCGAGGAGTGCGGCCAGTCCGTCCAGGAGGAGGTCGGCGGCCTGCGATCCCGAGGAGGGTGTTCCGGAGCCGCGGGCTGCGACGGCTGCGGCACGGGCGCCTGTCCGGCCGTGGAGCCTGCCCGCGAAGACGGTCGCGCTGATCGCTTCGAGGTAGGTCTCCCGTGCCAGGGGTGAGCGGTCGGCGGCGAATTGCGCGGCGGCTTCGAGGAGCAGGGGGGCGGCCTCGTCACTGCGGCTGCGGGCGAAGAGGATTCTGGCTCGCAGACGTGCCAGGCGGGCGCGGTCCAGCGAGGTGAGCGGGCACAGTTCGGCCAGTGTCGCCTGCTCCGTCGCCCGGTCGGGCGCGGCCGCCGAGAAGTGCGCCTCGGCGGCGGCGACGGCTCGGCGGCCGCGCGCCCAGGCGTCGGGCGTCAACTGGGCCGCGCGTTCCAGCAGTACCGCTTCGGCGGCGATGCCGCCGCGCTGTCGTGCGCGGTCGGCGGCCTGTTCCAGTCCCGCGGCGGCGTCTTCGTCGGGGCCGGAGGCGGCTTGGGCTGCGTGCCAGGCGCGCCGGTCGGGGTCCGTGGTCGGGTCGGTGGCTGCCGCCAGCGCCCGGTGCACCGCTCGGCGTTCTTCCAGGTCGGCCTGGTGATAGACGGCCGAGCGGACCAGTGGGTGGCGGAAGCGGATGGAGCCTTGGAAGTCGATCAGGCCGGCGGTCTTGGCCGGTTCGACGTCGGGTGTGATCTCCAGTGCGGTGGCTGCGCGTACCAGGAGGCCGGCGTCGCCGACCGGTTCCGCGGCGGCGATCAGCAGCAGTGTCCGGGTCGGCGCCGGCAGCGCGGCGAGCCGATCGGCGAAGTCCTGTTCGACACGGCTGGAGACGGTTCCTTGTGCGCTGCGGTGCGTGGCGGAGTCCAGGCCGTAGGCGAGTTCCGCGGCGCTTCGGCCTCGGGAGAACTCCAGCAGGGCGAGGGGGTTGCCGTGCATCTCGGCGACGAAGCGGTCCCTGACCCGCTTCTCGAGCCGTCCTGCGACGGTGGCTCCGAGGAGTTCCGCGGCCGCGGCGGCGTCGAGGCCGCCGATCACTGTCTTCGGCAGGCCGGCGAGTGCGGTCTGCCCCTCGGGGTCGCGTACCGCGAACACCATGGCGACGGCTTCGGCGAGCAGTCGTCGGGCCACGAACTCGAGGGTCTGCAGGGACACTTGGTCCAGCCACTGGGCGTCGTCGACGACGACGAGCA
Organism: Streptomyces fructofermentans; assembly: GCF_014651055.1. Lineage (GTDB taxonomy): Bacteria > Actinomycetota > Actinomycetes > Streptomycetales > Streptomycetaceae > Streptomyces > Streptomyces fructofermentans. The sequence goes on along the minus strand of NZ_BMWD01000023.1, from coordinate 102,270 downwards.
CCGGTTGGGTCTCGGAGGCCCGGGTGAGCAGGGTCAGCACGGCCAGACCGACCAGGAAGCGGTCGGGCGGGTCTCCGGCCGCCATCCCGAAGGCCACGCGCAGTGCGTCGCGCTGCGGGCCGGGGAGCGCGTCCACCTGGTTGAGGAAGGGTGCGCACAGTTGGTGCAGGCTCGCGTAGGGCAGTTCCATGTCGGCTTCGACGCCGCGGGCCCGGGTCACCGTCGTGTGGGTCGCGCGGGCGACCACGTACTCCAGGAGCACCGACTTGCCGATGCCCGCTTCGCCGCGAAGCACCTGTACCCGGGACTCGCCTGCGCGCAGGGCGACCAGAAGGTCGTCGAGCAACGCGCATTCACGTTGCCGGCCCACCAGGTCGGGATACGGGCTGGCGGTCATGGGAGACGGCTCCTAGGGCTGGGCGGAGGCGTGCCCCGGCGGTTGTCGGGACGATCGCTGGACGACGTAGGGGCACGGAAGCCTTGTGAACTGCGCGTTTGTTCGCTCCTGGGGGTGCTGTGCGGTGCGTTGATCGGGCCGGTTCAGCAGGTTGACCGGGATGGGCCCGGTTTTGTGACGCGGACGGCCTGCTTCCCGGCACCCGAGGCGGATCTTCGCTCGGGTGCTTGCGGGACGTACCCGTGGCCGGCTTCTGTTTCCGGGCTGCGGGGCTGCCGGGCTGGCGGGCAGCGGCTTCGGCGCGCTTCGGTGTCATGCGCGGCGGCAACCCGGTGGGCGGCGACAGCCCGGCGGGCCGGGGGCGGCCGGGCCGAGGCCCTGGCCTCCTCCGTTCCGGTCACGGCCGGTCACGGGGCACGGCCGCGGAAGCGGCGTGGTGTCAGATCAGTTCGAGACCGCCGTCGACCGTGATCACCTGGCCGGTCGCATGGCGTCCGGCGGGCTCCGCCAGCCGCAGGACCCAGTGGGCCATCTCGTCCGCGTCGGCGATGTGGTGCGTGGGGATGCGTTCGCGCTCGTAGGCGTACATGTCGTTGGCGGCTTCAGGGCTGAGGCCGGCGTGCAGCATGACGTCGGTCCGGGTGGGGCCGGGAGCGACCGCGTTGACACGGACGCCTTCGCCGGCGAGTTCGAGCGCCCAGCTGCGGGTCAGCTGCTCGATGGCGGCCTTGGTGGCCGCGTAGTGCGCGCCGCCGGCCATCGGCCGGTGCCCGTAGGTGCTGGAGAGGTTGATGATCGTTCCGGAGGTCTCCCGCAGATGCGGCAGGGCGGCGCGTGCGAGCAGGCTGGGAGCGACGACGTTGACCGCGAGGAGGTCGAGGACGATCTCCTTTTCCGTGTCCGCCAGCGGCATGACCGCTGTCGCTCCGGCGTTGTTGACCACGTGGTCGAGGCGTCCCCACTGCTGGACGGCGGTGCGGACGATCTCGTCGGGTGCGCCGTCCGCGCAGACGTCGACGGCCAGGATCTTGATGTTGCTGTTCATTGCCGCTGTCTTCTTCAGGGGCTCCTCGCGGCGGCCCACGCCGAGTACGTGCGCGCCGGCTTCTGCGAACGCGACAGCGGTGGCGCGTCCGATACCCGATCCGGCCCCGGTGACGATCGCAACATGCCCGGAGAAGGAGGTTCGACTGGTCGAGTTCGCGGTCATCAGACCCTCATCGTTCGAAGTTCATTGAACATAGAACATGATGTGCAACGTGTGCCACCTAGTCAAATTCGCGTCGCACGGGTGGGGCAGGAATCACAACGTTGGCGGTGTCGGCGCACCGCTCGGCCCCCGCGCCCGGGCAGTCAGTGCGCCCGAGCAGTTCAGTGCGGCATCACCAGCATGACGGCCGCGCCCAGGGCCATCGCGCCCTCCCCGGCCTGGCGGTAGGGCTCCGCGGCCGCCCCGGCGCCGGTGCCGGCGGCCACCGCCCACAGTGGCGGCATGGACCGCGTCAACGACCGCAACGCGCACCCCAGCAGAAGCATCGCCAGCAGCGCGGTGACCGCCGGCCCGGTCGCGGCGTGATGCGCCGGCGAAGAGCCGTCGGCCAGGTTCACGTGCTCGCGCTCCCCACCGGCATGAGGGGCCTGCAGCATCCACACCATCGCAGCCATACCGACCGTGTGCGGCAACCGGTCGACCAGCGCGGTCCCACGGTCGTTCCTCCGCACGATCGCGATCAGCGGAAACCACAGCGCGGCCGCGCCGAACAGGACCGTCATCGCCACCACGGGCAGCCCCCGGCTCCACTCCCGGCCCCAGTCCCAGTCCCGGCCCCAGGGCATGGCGGCCATCGCCACGGCCATCACGGCGTGCAGGAAGCCATCGACCCGGCCGCGCCATCCGCGGTCCGCCGACCGGCGTCCACGCCACAGGCCGTGCGCGGCCACGGCGGCGAACAGCACGGTCAGCAAGCAGCGCGGAACGAGGACAGCCGTATCCACGCCGGTCACACCGTCCGGCGGACGGCGGAACCGCCCCGCGGACACGCCCGGCCGGGCCGTAGCCCCCGGACACGGGCCCGCGGGCCCCGCCGGCACCCCGCTGCTGCCCCCGGGCGCGCCGTCACGACCGGCAGCGCGGCGCCTTCTGCGGTGATCGTCATGCCCTGCCGACCGAGCACGCCGGGCATCCGTGACAGAGACCGCGGTCACGGGGTCCGCCGCACGGCAGCCCTCCCCGCCACGCCCTCCCCGCCGCGCTCTCCCCGTCATGCCCTCCCTGCCGCGCCGGACGGCCTCGGCGCGTCACAGCGCCTCCGTACACGCGGTCCTACCCGTGAGCCGGGCAGAGCAGCACCCGCGCGCCCCCGCTCCCCCACGCAAAGGGCCCCTCGACCGGCCCTCGCCCGTCCTTCCCGGGCCGCGAACAGAACCATCAAAAGAATGTGGCCGCCGAGCGTCACACGAAGCGTTCAGGGCCGGTCGTCTCCCCTGTAGCCAACAACAGCATCCCGAAAGGATTGCCACTATGAAGGTCGTAGTCATCGGCGGTACCGGACTCATCGGCTCGAAGCTGGTCGCCAAGCTCAATGAGCACGGCCACGAGGCAGTGCCCGCCGCTCCCAACACCGGCGTCAACACACTGACGGGTGAGGGCCTGGCCGAGGTCCTGAGCGGAGCGTCGGTCGTGGTCGACGTGTCCAACTCCCCCTCGTTCGAGGACGACGCGGTCCTGGAGTTCTTCCGCACCTCGACCACCAACCTCCTCAAGGCGGAGGCGAACGCCGGAGTGGGCCACCACGTCGCCCTCTCGGTGGTGGGTACCGAACGGCTCCAGCAGAGCGGCTACTTCCGCGCCAAGCAGGCCCAGGAAGAGCTGATCAGGTCGTCGGGGATCCCGTACTCCATCGTCCACGCCACCCAGTTCTTCGAGTTCATGAAGAGCATCGCCGCGGCGGCGACCGACGGCGACACGGTCCGCCTGGCCCCGGTCAAGATCCGTCCGGTCCACTCCGACGACGTCGCCGCCACGGTGGGACGTACGGCCGTCGGCACACCGGTCAACGGCGTGGTGGAGGTGGCGGGCCCGGACACCTTCCAGCTGGACGAGCTGATCGGCAAGGGCCTCGCCGCCAGGAACGACCCCCGGCACGTCGTGACGGACGTGCACGCCCCCTACTTCGGTGCGGAGCTGCGGGAGGACACCCTGCTGCCCGGCCCGGACGCCAACATCGCGGAGACCCGTTTCGCCGACTGGCTCGCGCAGCAGTGATCGCCGGGTGACGGCCGCCCGCGGCTCTCACCCCGCCGGGGGCCTGCCGTCCGCACCGCGGACGGCAGGCCCTTCCCCGTGGAGCGACAAACGCATAGAAAAGGCATGCATCATGTTCGTGCGAAAAGACCAGCCGGCATCCCGGGAGCCGCATTCCTATGCGGCACTGACCGGCACCTACGCCATAGATCCGGTCCACAGCACGATCGGATTCGCCGTCCGGCACGCCATGATCTCGAACGTCCGGGGCCGGTTCACCCGCTACGAGGGCCTCCTCAAGCTCGACGGATCCGACCCCGCCCGCTCCGAGGCCCATGTGAGCATGCAGACGAACAGCACGGAAACAGGGATTCAGGAACGCGACGCACACCTGAAAGGACCGGAATTCTTCGACTCCGCGACCTTCCCGCTGATGGTCTTCCACAGCACCGGGATCTCGCCGCTCGGCCACGACGCCTTCCGTCTCGACGGCCGCCTGAGCATCAAGGGCATCGAACTCCCCCTCGCCCTCGACATCGCATTCGGAGGGGCCGGCGAGGACGCCTACGGACAGCAGCGGGTCGGCTTCGAGGCCACGGCCACGCTCCGTCGCTCCGACTGGGGGCTGACCTGGAACACCGCGCTGGAGACCGGTGGCGTCCTCATCAGCGACAAGGTCACGCTGACCCTGGACATCTCGGCGGTACGGGTCGAGGAGACCCCGGCGGTGTGACACACGACGGTGCGGGCCGGAGGCGCTTCGATCCCCCGCCCGCATCATCGACCGCCACACCGCCGCCCCGCGCCCCCGCTCGGCACAACATGTTGTGACATCCCCGTGGGTCCGGACCGGTGCGACGACCACTCGGCCGTCGCCGGGGCGCCGCTCCTACGCCGCGGACATCGTCCTGGTTCCGGTCATCCGTGCCGCACGTCGGCGCAGGGCGCGGCGTTCCGCCTCCGTGGTGGCGCCCCAGACACCCTCCACCGGGCCGCTCTCCAGGGCCCAGTCCAGGCAGCGCCCCATCACGGGGCAGCGGCGGCAGACGGCCTTGGCCTCGTCCGTCTGCAGAAGGGCCGGCCCTCTGTCATGGGTGCCGATCGGGAAGAAGAGGTCAGGGGCCTCGTACCGGCAGAGCGAGCGTTCACGCCAGTCCATGAGGCACCTCCTGGGGGATGCATGCGTACGGTCGCGGTTCCATACCTGTGAGACCGGACAACCGATGGGCGTGTGACGCCGCTCCCACGGCCGCAAAGACAGTGGGACACCGTGCGCCGCCCGCCTCCGCACCGGCCCCCCGCTGCCTGCCGCCGGGGCGCCGTCCTGCCTGTTGAGCAGGCACGTCCGGCATGTGGCGTCGCAGGCCCGGGCACCCAGGACGTTGTTATGCTCCCCGCGTGGGGCGGCTCGGGACGAACGACGACGGCCGCAGGCCACTGCGCGGCAGGAAGCGCGAGCGCGACGCGCTCGACGCGGTCACCCGTGCCGTCGAGGCGGGCCGAAGTGCCGTCCTGGTCCTGCGCGGTGAGGCCGGGATGGGGAAGACGGCCCTCCTGGACCATCTGGCGGCACGCGCGGCCGGCCACCGCGTCACGCGGGGAGCAGGCGCCGAATCCGAGATGGAACTGCCCTACGCAGGGCTGCACCAGCTCTGCGCCCCGTTCCTCGAACATGCCGCGCGTCTTCCGGGCCCGCAGAGAGAAGCGCTCTCCACGGCCTTCGGGCTCAGCACGGCACCGCCTCCGGACCGGTTCCTGGTCGGCCTGGCCGTCCTCGGGCTGCTGACCGACGCGGCTGCCGAGAAACCCTTGTTCTGCCTCGTGGACGATGCGCAATGGCTCGACAAGGTGTCCGCGCAGACCATGTCGTTCGTGGCGCGGCGCATGCTCGCCGAACCGCTCGCGATGGTGTTCGCCACCCGGGAGCCCCCGGGACGGGACGACTTCGCCGACCTGCCCGGGCTGACGCTTGAGGGCCTGGCGAACGCCGATGCCCGCGCCCTGCTGGATTCGGTGCCGGGGACGCCCGTGGACGACCAGGTCCGCGAGCGGATCCTCGCCGAGGCGCGGGGCAACCCGCTGGCCCTGCTGGAGCTCCCCCAGGACCGCAGGGACGCGGAACCCGCCGACGCCCTCGGTCTGCCCGACCCGGGCCCGGTGGCCAAGCGGATCGAGCGGAGCTACCTCACCCGGGTGCGCGCCCTCCCCGCCGACACCCAGCGCGTCCTGCTGCTCGCCGCCGCGGAACCGATCGGCGATGTCACCCTGCTGCGCCGTGCGACGAGACGCGTGGACATCGCCCCTGGCGCGGTCGGCCCGGCCGTGGCCGCCGGGCTGCTCGACATCGGTGCGCTGGTGCGCTTCCGGCATCCGCTTCTGCGCTCGGCGATCTACCGCTCGGCGTCGCTGTCCGACGTACGGGAGACCCATCGCGTACTGGCGGAGGTGACCGACCGGTCCCTCGACCCCGACCGCCGCGCATGGCATCTGGCGCGGGCGACCGTACGCCCCGACGAGGCCGTCGCAGCCGACCTGGAAGCGGCCGCCGGACGCGCGATGTCGCGGGGCGGAGCTGCCGCGGCGGCTGCCTTCCTCGCGCACGCGGCGGTGCTGACCCCCCAACCGCGCCGCAAGGCCGCCCGGGCTCTTGCCGCCGCCGAGGCGAAGCTCCGCGCGGGTGCGCCGACCGCGGCACGCGAACTGCTGGCCCTGGCCGAGAGCACCGCCGCGGACGAACGCGGTCGCGCCCGGGCAGCGCTGCTGCGGGCCCGCATCGCCTTCTCCTCGACCCACGGCGCCGAAGCGCTGACCGCCCTGCTGGCCGCCGCGCGGGATCTCGTACCGCTGGACGCGGACCTGGCCCGGGAGACGTTCCTCGACACCATCTCGGCCGCCACGTTCGCGGGACGCCCCGCTTCCGGGATCGACGTCCGCAACATCGCGGCAGCCGCCCAGCAGATCGCACCCCGCGCGGCGAACCCCCCTCGCCATGTCGATCTGCTGCTGGACGCCCTGTCCACCCGCTTCTCCGACGGGTACGAGGCCGCAGCCGACGCTTCACGCGCCGTGGTGCGAGCCCTCCGCCAGGAGACCGGGACCGAGGAAGTCCTGCGCTGGTCGTGGCTGGCCTCCGTGCTCGCGGCGGAGATGTGGGACGACCGGGCCTGGACCGAACTGTCGGAGCGGCACGTGCGGACCGCCCGCGCCGTCGGCGCACTGGCCGAGCTGCCGCTCGCACTGAACTCACGGGTCGTCGTCCACGTGAGCGCGGGCGAACTGGAGGCCGCCGCCCTGCTCACCGCGGAGATCGCCGCGATCCAGGAGGCCGCCGACAGCGGCTTCACGGCGTTCGGCACGCTGACCCTCGCCGCCTGGCAGGGCCGTGACCGTGAGGCGGCCGACCTGATCCGTGCCGGCATGGACGGCACGGCGGGCCGCGAGGAGACGGGGTTCGGGGTGGCCATCACGCAGCGCGCGCTGGCCGTCCTCTACAACAGCCTGGGCATGTACGAGGAGGCCCTGGCCGCCGCCCGTGAGGCGAGCCGCGATCCGTGGAACCTGATCGCGGCGAACCGGGCGCTCGTCGAGCTCGTGGAGGCCGGGGCACGCCTCGGTCGCCCCGAGGTGGCGGAGCCGGCGCTGGCCCGGCTGACGCGGATCACGGATGCCGCCGGCACGGACTGGGCGCTCGGCACGCAGGCACGCTCACGCGCCCTGCTCACCCGGGGCGCCGAAGCCGACACGCTGTACCGCGAGGCCGTCGAGCGGTTCGAGCGCACCCTGGTCCACTCGGAGCTCGCCCGGACGCACCTCGCGTACGGGGAGTGGCTGCGCCGTGAGAACCGGCGCGGTGACGCCCGTCATCACCTGCGCACCGCGCACGCGATGTTCAGCACGTTCGGTGCGGAGGCGTTGGCCGAACGCGCCGTGCGCGAGCTGCGGGCGACCGGCGACACCCTGTCCGCCCGCACGGGCGCCGCCCCAACGCCGCTGACCGCCCAGGAGAAGCAGATCGCGCAGCTCGCCCGCGGCGGACTGACGAACTCCGAGATCGGTGCGCAGCTGTTCCTCAGCCCGCACACCGTGGAGTGGCACCTGCGGAAGGTGTACGCGAAGCTCGGCATCAACTCCCGCCGGCAGCTGCACATGGCGCTCTGACCCCCGCGGGCACTCCCGCGGGCACTGCCGCCCGCCCGTCCGCCGGCCCGGGGGCCGCCGTGAAGTGACCCGGGGCGGTCCGGGGCCCGGCCCGGGTCCGCAGGGGCGGTGACCGCCCCCTCCCCGGCCGCGGTCGCCACCCGCCAGGCGACACCTCCCCCTGGCGGCATCGGTACACCCGCGACCCCACCCGGCTCCGCTCCCCCGCGCCGGAGGCACTGGGCGGCAAGGCGCGAGAAGGCCACCTCAGGGGCACACGGCCCGTCGCACAGCTCACGGACAAACCGCCACAGACCACCGACCCCCGGGTCTTCCAGCGCCCGACCCCCGGGGTCTTTCGTCCCACCACGCAGTGCGTGGCCACGGGTTCACCACGCACTTCCCACGGCCTTTCATGGGCGCGGTCGCGGCTGCCCGAACGGGAGGTTGGTTCCACAAGCACTCCGGCCCATCGGCCACCTATCGGAGGAGCAGATCGTGGACACCGACCTGATCGACGCAAGGCGCCCGCACACCGCGCACCGCACGCCGGCAATCCCTGACATCGAAAGCCTGGACGCCGCCGCGTCCATGTTCACGCAGGCCCGCCCTTCCTTGCTGCACATCGCCCATCGCATCGTCGGCAGCCCGGCCGAGGCCGAGGACATCGTCCAGGAGGTGTGGCTGAGACTGCAGCGCACGGACCGGGCAGCCGTGCACAACCCGTCGGCCCTGCTGCGGACAATCACCACTCGGCTGGCGATGAACGTGGTGCAGTCAGCCCGTCGACGCCGGGAGTTCAGCGCCAGTACGTGGCTTCCCGAATCGACGGACCTCGACGCGACGCCGGAGGCAGTCGCCGAGCAGCAGAACGCCGTCGAGGAAGCGGTCGCCCTGCTGCTGGGCATTCTGACGCCCAGGCAGCGCGCGGCCTACATACTGCGTGAGGGCTTCGGCTACTCCTACGACCAGATCGCCTCGCTTCTCCAGCTCAGCGTCGTCAATTCACGCCAGCAGGTGTCACGCGCCCAGAAGAGGATCGGCAGCCGGCATCAGCGCCAGGAGGTCGACGCCATCATGCACCGTCGCCTCGTGCAGGCCTTCCTGGGAGCAGCGCACACCGGCGACCTGACCCACCTGGAACGCCTCCTCCTCGCGGACGCCAACTGATGCCGGCCCTTCCGCGGGCACGCGCCGCCTGTCCGCGCGGAACGCACGGGTCGCGCAGGTCGCGCAGGCCGGCACGGGCGGCTAGGACAGGGCTGCGCCGTCCAGCCGTTCGAGGGTGATCTCCTTGCGTGAGGAGATCCCCATCTTCACGAACACCTTGCGCAGATGCCACTCGACGGTGTGCGGACTGAGCAGCAGGCGGGCGCCGATCTCGGGGTTGGTGAGCCCGCCGTGGGCCAGCCGGGCGATCTCCGCCTCCTGCCGGGTCAGGACCTTGGGCTCCACCGTGCTGCGCCGGTCGACGCCGGCGCCCGCCGCCTGGAGTTCCCGGCGGGCCCGTTCCGCGAAGGCCTCGGCTCCGACCGCGGCGAACACCTCGTGTGCCCGGCCCAGTTGGGCGCGGGCGTCCGCCGGCCGGCCCTGGACGCGCAGCCACTCCCCGTAGCGGAGCCGGGCACGGGCGCTGTCCATGCGGACCTGCGTGCCGCCGAGCAGGTCGATGGCCTCGCGGTGCAGGGCGTCGGCGGCCTGACCCTCACTCATCAGCGCACGGACCCCTGCGGCGACACCGAGGGCCCACGGCGTTGCGCTGGCCCGTGCCATCTCGTCGATCGTCCGCGCCTCGTGGGCCACTTCCTCCCGTCGGTCGAGTCCGGCGGCCGCCTCGACGAGTTCCACCCTCGACTGCAGGGACAGCCCGAGTTCCTGCGGGTTCTCGCACCCGCGCAGGGCCGCCGCGTACGCCTGGTCGTAGTGGCCCAGACCGTTGTGGAGAACCGCCTCGGCCCACTGCGTGGCCGTCAGGACCTTGCCCTCCCCGCGGAGGAGCCGGTCCTGGGTGATGGCGTCGATGGCCGCCCGCGTCGCGGACTCCCGTCCTCTGAACGGCTCCACGACCAGCGCCCCGTAGTGTGCGAAGAAGCTGCTGCCCGTCGCCTCTCCGATCGCCTGCGCCTCCGCGACCAGGGAGTCGGCTGCTCGGAGGTCACCGGCGAACACCCGGTTGGACAGGCGGAGCAGCAGGGCCGAGGACAGCACGGCGAGTGCGCCCGCCTCCCGCGCACGGTCGACCAGCCGCTCGGACAGCACGGTCCAGGCTTCGAAGTCCCAGATGTTGTGCGCCATCCGGCACACCAGCGGCAGCCAGTCCAGGTCGGCCTCCCGGGAGACCTCCCCGGTACGGAAGGCGGTCACGGCCCAGCGCAGTGTCGGCGCCCCGTACGCGTAGCCGTCGGTGACCACCCGTGACAGGCCCAGCAGGAGAGCGTCCTCCCGCGTCGGGGTGTCCGCGTGGCTCGGTGCGCTCAGTACGGCTTCCGCCACGTCACGGACCCCGCCTCGGGCCAGTCGGCCCGCGGTGAGCGCCGCGTAGATCGCGTCGCGGTAGGTCTGGCGGGCGAGCCCGGCGTCGAAGGGCTGCAGACGCTTGGCCGCCTCCAGCAGCAGCGGCAGGCCGGCGCCGGCGCTCTTCGACGCGGACATGATCTGCCCGCGCAGCAGGCCGGCCTGTGCGGCGCCGGCTTCGTCGAGAGAGCTCCGCTCGGCCTCCTCGACCAGTTCACGTGCCGCCTCGAAGGCTCCTGCCTGGAACTTGGCCCGTGCCGCGGCGAGGGCTCTGCCGCCGCGGTGCGCCGGGTCCGGTGTCAGCTCCGTGGAGCGCTCCAGGAAGGCCGCCGCGGCCGCGATGCCCCCACGCGCCCGCGCCCGCCCGGCCGAGCGCTCCAGTTCGGCGGCCACGTCCTCGTCGGGGCCCGCCACCGCACCGGCCAGGTGCCAGGCGCGCCGGTCGGGATCCGTCTCGGCGTCGATCACGTCGGCCAGGGCCTGGTGCACACGCCGCCGGTCGGTGGCACCGACCGCGCGATACGCCGCGGAACGCACGAGTGGGTGCCGAAAACGCGCCCAGGTGCCGAACGTGATCAGCCCGGAGGCCTCGGCGTTCGTCACGGCGTGGTCCACCGGGATCCCCAGCCGTTCGCCCGCTCGCCGGATCAGGGTCACATCGCCCACGGACTCGGCCGCGGCGAGGACGAGGAACTGCTGCGTCTGCTCGGGGAGCGAGGCGATACGGCGGACGAAGCCGCTTTCGATCTGACTGGACAGCGGCCGGGCATCGGCCTCCGCGGCTCCTGCGGCCAGTTCGACGTCGGTCAGCCCGCGCGGGAGTTCCAGAAGGGCCAGCGGATTGCCCCGCGTCTCGGCGACGATACGGTCCCGCACCCCCTGGTCGATCGGAGCGGCGACGACCGAGTCGAGCAGTTGGCGGGACTCGCGCTCCGTCAGACCGCGCAGCACCAGTTCGGGCAGCCCCGGCAGAACCTCGCGCTCGCTGGGTTCCCGCACGGCCAGAACGAGCAGGATGGAGTCGGCGGCCAGTCGACGGGCCACGAACTGCAGCGTCTGGGCGGACACACTGTCCAGCCATTGGGCGTCGTCGACCACGCACAACAGTGGCTGGTCGCCCACATGTCCGGCGAGCAGGCTCAGCGCGGACAGGCCGACCAGGAACCGGTCGGGAGCATCACCGAGCTGCAGTCCGAACGCCGTGCGCAGCGCGTTGCGCTGCGGCTCCGGCAGAGCGTCCACGTGCTCGAGCAGCGGTGCGCACAACTGGTGCAGGCCGGCGTAGGACAGCTCCATCTCCGACTGCACACCGGCGGCCCGGACCACCCGGAATCCGTCGGCCCGCTCCAGCAGGTACCTCAGCAGTTCGCTCTTGCCGATACCCGCCTCGCCCCGCAGGACCAGGACCTCGCTCCGCCCTGTTCTGACGCCGGCCAGAAGGCCGTCCAGCACCTGGCGCTCGTGCCTGCGCCCGATGAGGCCGGTCCTCGTTCCATCCCGCGCCATGACAGCCTCCCAGCTGCCACGATACCGGGCACCCCCGCGGCGGGCGGACTCCCCGGGCCTCCTGTCGGGGGGCCGTATCCGCTGGTCAGGTCGCCATGCTCGCCACCAGGGCGCCCACGAACAGGACGGCGCTGACCGTCGTCATGGCCAGCAGTGTTCCGCGCAGCCACCGTCCGACCCGGTTGCGGCGCACCTTGTGCACCGCGCTGATGCTGTCGGCGATGTGATCGGTGACCATCCGCGCGACATGGCGCTGCTCGTCGAGGTACCAGCGTTCCAGTTCACGCTTCTGGCCGGGGCTGAAGTCCGTTGCCCGTGCGGTGAATTCGGCCAGGCGCCGACGGGCCGCACCGAGGTGGGCCTCCCGGTACAGGTATGCCTCGATGTCGGTCAGGCCGCGGGCCGCTGTCTGCTTGTCCGTGTCCATCGTGTGCTCCGAGGTCGAATGCGGCCTTCAGGGGGTGTCGCGGTCACCGTCCGCAGGCGCGGGCACCGGTCCGAGGCGGGGCACTGGTGCGCAGGCGCGGGCACAGTGCCAAGGGGGGCCGCGTCCGGGGCGTGGCGGCCGGCCGATCGCGTACGGGATCGGCCGGCCGACCGTGGTCCGGCCCGGCCGCGGCATGTCAGCGGGTGGCCTGCGCCGCCTCGTTGATCAGGCGTGCGACGTCACCGGGACGCGAGACGCCGACGGCATGCGAGGCGGGAACGCTCACCACCGTGGCGTTCGCCCGTTCGGCCATGAAGGTCTGCGCCTGCGGCGGGATGTTCTTGTCCTCGGTGGCCACCAGCACCCATGAGGGAACGTCCCTCCAGGCCGGTGCGGAGGCGCCCTCGCCCAGCGCGGCGTCGGTCACCGGACGCTGGGTGGCCGCCATGAGGGCCGTGGTCCCTTCGGCGACATCGGCGGCGAACTGCTGGTGGAACTTCGCGTTCTCGATGTACAGGTCGGTGACCCGGCTGCCGTCGGGCAGCGCCAGGGGCACCGGACGCAGGGCCTCGCCGAGGGTGCTGCCGGGGAACTTGCCCGACAGCGCGACGGCGCTCTCGCCCTCGTCCGGCAGGAAGGCCGCGACGAACACGAGCGCCTTGACGTTGCCGAGGCCCTTGGCGGCGCTGCTGATGACGCAACCGCCGTAGGAGTGTCCGACGAGCACGACCGGGCCGTCGATGGAGGTCACCAACTGCCTGACGTAGTCGGCGTCGCCGCTGAGTGTCCGCAGCGGATTGCTCGCGGCCACCACCGGGTATTCGTGCGCCTGGAGCTTTTCCACGACCCCGTTCCAGCTCGATGAGTCCGCGAATGCGCCGTGGACGAGAACGACGGTTGCCTTCTGTTCGCTCATGGGATGGGCCTTTCAAAGGGAAACGAAACGACATGCCGGAAGGCGCTCGTGTTCGAGCGCGTGAGGACGGCCTTTTCTCAGTCGGTGCCGAGTGCCTTGCGCAGGACGTGGACGGCCTGCTCGACAGCGGCGGTCGAGGCCTGCGTTCCGCGGACGGGGTTGAGCATCATGAAGTCGTGCAGGCTCGCGTTGTAGCGGATGCTGGTGGTGGCCACACCCGCCTGGATGAGCTTGCGGGCGTAGGCCTCGCCCTCGTCCCGCAGCACGTCGTTCTCGTCGACGACGACGAGCGCCGGCGGCAGGCCCTGAAGGTCCTCGAGCGTGGCCCGCAGCGGGGACGCGGTGATCTGCGCGCGCTCGGCGGGGTCGGTGGTGTAGGCGTCCCAGAACCACTCCATGCCCTTCGCCGTCAGGTGGGGGCCGTGGGCGAAGGTCCGATAGCTCTCGGTGTCCTGGCCGGCGTCGGTCACCGGGTAGTACAGCGACTGGTGCAGGAAGGCCACGTCACCGCGCTGCTTGGCCATGTGGGTCAGAGCGGCGGCCATGTTGCCGCCCACCGAGTCGCCGGCGACGACGAGGCGGGAGCCGTCCAGGCCCTCCTCGGCCCCGGCGGTGGTGATCCACTGCGCGGTGGCGTAGGCCTGCTCGATGGCCACGGGGTACTTGGCCTCGGGGGACCGGTCGTACTCCACGAAGACCACGGCAGCCCGGGCGCCGACGGACAGTTCCCGCACCAGGCGGTCGTGCGTACCGGCGTTGCCGAGGATCCAGCCGCCGCCGTGGATGTAGAGGACCACCGGCAGGACACCGGTGGTGCCGGCCGGCTTGACGATGCGCACCCGCACGTCACCGACGCCGGCGGGAAGCGTGATCCACTTCTCGTCGATCTCCGGCTTGTCGATGGGCTGCGCCTGGACGTCGTCGAGGAGCTTGCGCGCTCCCTCGACCCCGAGTTCGTGCAGCAGCGGCGGCTTGGCGGTCGCGTCGGCGAAATCCTGGGCGGCGGGTTCGAGAATGATGTCGCTCACGGCATGCTCCTTCGGCAAGGACGGGTCTGGGGTTTTCACCCACTGAGACCCGGCCGGGAGCCTGTGTGTGACACGACACCCTGAAAAGAGGTCCGCGCCGTCCTGCCCGGGACCGCTATTCGAGACTCTCGCGGCTGTCGGAAGGACTCGGAAGCAGCATTCCGTCGACATAGAGATCAACGCGTTCGTTGTAGAACGCGGTCATGCCCGCAATACGGTTGGCGTGAATCGTGGGGTAGTCGATCGTCCAGGCGATGTCGGTACGCAGCCCGGCGGCTCCGTCGAACGACCAGTAGCTGCTCGTCGCCCCCTTGTAGGGACATCGGGTCACGGTGTCGGAGTGGATCAACCTGGCCCAGTCGATGTGGGTGCGGTCCAGGTAGTAGCGGGTGGGCATACCGGTCTCGAACAGCTTCACGCAGTCGGGAGCCTCCGCGAGCACCTCGCCGTCCACCTCCACTCGTACGGTGCTGGAGGAACGCAGGGCATCGACCCGCGCGTACGGACTTCTGGCGTGGACGAAGAGCGGCTCGTCCTCCTCGAACCAGGTGTCCAGGGCGTCCCATTCGAAGCGCACGGTGTTGTGCAGCGCTCCCTGAGCGCCCTCTCCCCAGACCCATGCCGCGCCCGCACGGACCTCCGGTCCCACGCGAAGGGTGTGACGGTGGGCGGGTCCGGCCCCGAGCTGCTCCGTGTGCCTGTCGTCGTCCAGCACACCCTCGACCAGGTCCTCGACGGGGATGCTGAACTGCGGGTAGGCCTGCCACTCCCAGACGTACAGGGCGCGGCGGGTGTCGAAGGCGACACGCCCGCCGACCAGGCCCCGGATGCGGCGCGGCACGGGTTCGACGTGCCCGACCGGCACGATCAGACTGGGGTACAGGACGCTCTCGACTGCCATGGTGGTCACCTTGGTTCGTTCGCTGAGGGTGCGCTTGCCAGGTAATCGCGGGCGGTCGCGGCTTCAGGGGCCGCTCGACAGCACCCACACATTCGATGGTATCCGCTGTGAACAGTGGCAGTACCGGTGACACCAAGCGCAGGATGCCCGGCCGGATGAGCCGTCACCACGTCACGGTGTGAGGAGACTCCATCATGGCCGCACGCGTCAACCACGTCGGCAACGGCCCGTGCAGGGACAGAGCCCATCCGGGCTCGGCCGGCCTGGTCGCAGCCGCGCCGTTGCGCCGTTGCGCCGTTGCGCCGTTGCGCCGTTGCGCCGTTGCGCCGTTGCGCCGAAACCGTCACACCCTCCGCCGTGGAGCGGTCATGTCTGGAGTACCCCCCTGCCACCGCCACCCCCGCGGCGCGGCCGGCCCGAAACCGAAGGACCGCCATGACGACCCGCCCCGATCCCGCCGCGCTGCGACACGTGAGAACCGATGTGCTGGACATCGCCTACTACGAGACCGGCCCCGCGGACGGTGACACCGTGCTGCTCCTGCACGGCTTCCCCTACGACATCCACTCGTACGACGCCGTGGCCCCGCTCCTGGCCCAGCAGCGGTTCCGTGTCATCGTGCCCTACCTGCGCGGACACGGACCCACCACCTTCCTGTCCGCGTCACAGCCGCGTTCGGGGCAGCAGGCCGCCCTCGGGGCGGACGTCATCGCGCTCCTGGACGCCCTCGACGTCGAACAGGCCTACGTCGCGGGATACGACTGGGGCGGCCGCGCCGCCAACATCGCCGCGGCCCTGTGGCCCCACCGGATCCTCGGGCTGGTCTCGGTCAACGGCTACCTCATCCAGGACATCGGCTCGGCGGCGAACCCCGTGGCGGCCGAACTGGAAGCCGGCTTCTGGTACTTCTACTACTTCCTCACCGAGCGGGGCCGGGCCGGTCTCGCCGCCGACCCCCAGGGCGTCGCACGCGTCATATGGAAGCGGAACTCCCCCGAGTGGCCCTTCACCCAGGAGGACCTGGCCCGCACCGCGCACGCCTTCACCAACCCCGACTACACCGATGTCGTCATCCACTCCTACCGCCACCGACTGGGCTTCGCACCGGGCGCCGAACCCTACGCGCAGCTGGAAGCCCGCCTGGCCGAACTGCCCGGCATCCCGGTCGCGACCATCACCCTGGACGGCACGGCCGACGGGAACTTCCCCGCTACGGACGGTTCATCGACCGCCCGCCACTTCACCGGCCCCCGACTGCACCGCCAGGTGGCCGGCGCCGGCCACAACCTCCCGCAGGAACGCCCGCACGCCTTCGCCGAAGCCGTACGGGACGTCCGGGCGCTGCGCCACGAGAACGCGCCGCACGGCACCCGCTGACACCAGGACCCGCCATGCTCACCACTCCCCCGCACGACACCCCACCTGCCCTGCGCCTTGCCAGTGCCCGCGGCAGGTGGACCCTGCTGGCCACCGTCACGGGCTCCGGCGTGGTCCTGCTCGGCTCGACCGCCACCAACGTGGCGCTGCCCGACATCGGCCGCGACTTCGACGCCGGCCTCACGGTGCTGCAGTGGACCGTCAACGCCTACATGCTCACCCTGGCGGGGCTGATGCTCCTGGGCGGAGCGCTGGGCGACCGCTTCGGCAGACGCCGCGTCTTCGTCGTGGGAACCCTGTGGTTCGCGGCGGCCTCACTGCTGTGCGCGATCGCACCCGACGCCTACACCCTGATCGCCGCGCGAGCGCTGCAGGGCGTCGGGGGCGCCCTGCTCACCCCGGGAGCACTGGCCATCATCGAAGCCTCGTTCCATCCGGACGACCGCCCCCGTGCGATCGGCCTGTGGTCGGGATTCGGCGGCGTCGCAGCGGCCCTCGGCCCCTTCGTCGGCGGCTGGCTGGTCGACGGAGCCGGCTGGCGCTGGACCTTCTTCCTCACCCTTGCCCCTGCGCTGCTGTGCGCGCCGCTGGCCCTGCGCCATGTGCCGGAGTCCAAGAGCACCCACCTGCAGGAGACCGCCCCGCTCGGCGAGAAGAGCCGTCGACCGCCGGGATTCGACGTCACCGGGTCCGCCCTGGCCGCGCTGACGCTCGCCCTGGCCACGTATGCGCTGACCGAGGCCCGTACCGGCGGGCCGGTGGCCGTCGGCGCAGCCGCGGGCAGCATCCTGGCCGGCTGGGCGTTCCTGCTGGTCGAGCGGCGCAGCGCCCATCCCGTCGTGCCGCTGTCGATCTTCTCGTCCCGGCAGTTCAGCGCCGTCAACGTGATCACCCTGTGCGTCTACGCCGGCACCGGGGGATTCTTCTTCCTCACCGCTCTGGAGCTCCAGATCGTCGTCGGGTACTCGGCCCTCGCGGCAGGGGCGGCCATGCTGCCGAACACCGCGCTGATGCTGTTGTTCTCCTCCCGCTCAGCCGTGTTCGCCAAGCGCTTCGGGCCGCGCACACCGCTCACGCTGGGCCCGCTGGTGTGCGGTGTGGGCATGCTGCTGATGCTGCGCGTCGGCCCCTCCGCCTCCTACCTGCGTGACGTCCTGCCCGCCCTGCTCGTCATGGGGTGCGGCATGGTCCTCATGGTCGCCCCGCTGAGCGTGACGTTGCTGTCCTCGGTGGACGCCGAGCACGCCGGGCTGGCCAGCGGCGTCAACAACGCGGCCGCGCGGGCCGCCGGACTGGTGGCCGTCGCCGGACTGCCCCTGCTGGTCGGCATGGGACCGGACGCCTACCGGTCGGCCGCGGCATTCGACATGTCGTTCAGCCGGGCCATGCCACTGTGCGCCGGACTGCTGATCGCCGGCGCCCTGGTGGCCTTCACCCTGCTGCCGCGCACCACCGCGACCGCCCACCGTTCGTACGGCGGGGCGCACGGCTGGCTGATGGAGCCGCTGCCGCTGTCCCGCTACGCCCATCACCGCAGCGCCGACTGACCGCCCGGCGTCCAGGACAACGGGGCGGCGAGCACTGGTGCGCGCCGCCCCGCCGCCGCACTCGGCACTATGAACCGAGCGCCAACCGCGCCGTCCTGTGCCGGGGTTCGACCCGGGCGAAGCGCCCCGCGATCCGGCCCATCAGGCCATCAGGCCCTCGAACGCGCCCCGTCAGCGGGCGAGTTCTATGCTGTGGCCCGGGCCGGCGTCTCCTCGTCAGTCCACACGATCACGATGACCAACGGTGGCCGCACCCGTCTCCACACCCCGTCAGGGTCGAGCAGTTCCGCCTGCCGCCCTGAGTCAGGAGGACATGTGCAACGCGGCGAAGTCTGGTGGGTGGAGTTCGACGAGCGGCGGCCGGTCGTACTGCTGTCGGGAGACGACGCGTCCGGGATCCGGGTGATGCAGGTCGTCGCTCCGGCGGGCGTCGACATCAGCGGTCTGGGCGTCGAAGTGCACGTAGGTGCCATGGAAGGACTGCCCTTTGAAGGCGTGCTGCGGTTCGCGCTCCCGCACCCCGGCTTCACCCCCTGCACGTGGCTGACCACCGTGTCCCGGGACGACCTGATCGAGCGCGCGGGCATCCTGCCCTCCGCGAAGCTCAGCGAGATCGACGATGCCCTCCGACTCGCTGAACAAGCGCAGGAGCAGACCCCGGCGACGACCGCGAAGCTCCGCGAGATGAGGGACGCCCTCCGTCTCGGTGAACTCAGGTAGAGGAAGAGGGAGCCAACGGCGTGGGCGGTCTCGGTCAGATGGCCAGCACTGTCCGACTGTCGCCTCGGCGCCACTCACCGTCGAGATCACGATCCACGGCTGGAGTACCAGTCGAAAGGTTGTGGAGACGGGTCTCTCGTCCTCCTCCCTGGCACAGCGCGTCCGCACTGAGTGATGATCTCTTGGTGACCTCTCTGCTTGATGATGTGCACACGAGTGCGGAATGGATCGCTCGCGCTCTCGAAAGCTCCGGCTATCGGGCTGACTTCTCCCCTGCCGGCCTGCGTGACATCGAGCAGTTCATGAGCGATCACAGCGACGAGGGGACCGTGGTGCAGGGCGGGCTTCTCACCGAGGATCTCGGCGCCCGACTGTTCGCCCTCGGCTGCTACTTGGGGGAGACGGTCCGGTACGCCATCGGAGGAAGCTGGGAGGCTGAGGACGATGATCCGCAAGGCGAGATCAACATCAGGCTCCGGCTCCCCGACGGGTCGGTCGTGTGGCCGGTGCAGCGCGTGATGAAGCGTTTCCGGAATGGCCCCGAGGACAGCATCGTCGGCTATGCGGCGGCCCTCGGGCTGAACATGTCCCCGCAGCCGGCAGCTACCACGAAGCGACGCGTTCGCCTCTTCCGACGTCGCTGACCAGGAGGCTCGAGCCACGCGGACTCGGTGGCTTCGTTCGCTTTCGTCGGCAGTATTTGTCTACCGGTCTAAGCAGTAGCCGGTGGCTGATGGTCCGGTGCTTGTTCATGAGAGATGGGTTCTGGCACAGATCTTGGGCTCTGTCGCTGATTTGGGGGTGGCGGCTAGTTGATCAAGGTGACAGGAGATGCGGCGCACGGCGACTCGGCGCCCCCAGACAGGGACAGACGCCGGCGCCGGGACGGGCAGTGCACGAAGGATGCAGAGCAGGGTGTCCTTGCCGGTGATGACGGCCAGGCGTCCGCACAGATTGGCTCCCGCGCGTCCGCCCAGAAACAAGGCGATGTCGGTGAGCTGAGCGGTGAGCGCGTTCGTGCGGCGAGCATGCCGACCCGTGCGGACGGTCTTGAGCTGGAGTTGTTCATGCAGGTAGGCGCGGAGGCTGCCTCCAGGATCACCGCCCCGTGGCTCACTTCAGCACCAACAGCACTGCCAGAGCGACGAGGAGGGAGTCGATCCGGTCGAGGATGCCGCCGGAACCGGGCAGCCACCGGCCGGCGTCCTTGGCGCGGGCGCCCCGCTTGATCATCGACTCCAGCAGGTCCCCGAGCGGGCCGCCGACCGCCACGGCCACCGCCGTCTGCCACGTCAGGGAGGACAACACTGCCAGCGTGAGAAGACCGGCCGCGGCCCCAGCCAGCGTGCCGCTCCACCGCTTGGCGGGCGACAGCCGGGAGAGCCGGGGGCCGCCGATTCGGCGACCCGCCGCGTACGCGACGATGTCGGCGATCGACACGGCCACGAACAGGACGAGGCCGAGAGCACCGGACGATACGAGGCCGGCCAGGGCGCCCAGCCACACGAACCCCAGCAGGCCCGCCCCCAGCCGGCGGAGCCCGTGCTCCGCGTCGCCCGAGAGCAACGGCACCCCGGCGATGGCAAGCGCCCCGACTGCCGCCACCCGGAGCACCTCCCCGGGGGCCAACCAGGCGGTGAGGACGAGTCCGACGATCGCCGCGCCCAGCACTGCCCGGTCCACCGGACTCAGCAGGAGCAGCCCGCCGAACTCCGCCACGGCGACCACACCGACCACAGCCACGAGCACCGCGATCCCTGGTGGACCGAGCCAGAACGCGGCGGTCACCAGGGGCACTCCGAGCGCCCACACGCACCAGCGGACCATCAGTTCACGGCGCCGGGTCGCCGCCACGGTGACGCCTCCGACCGCCAGCGCCCCGCCGAGGTACGGTACGAGACCGGCGACCGTCGTCACCGGGAGGCCCGTCCCGGCGCGGCCGACACCCGTGCGGCCGGCGTGCGCAGCGCGCCCAGGGCGCTCCGGCACGCCGCCACTATTCTCGCGTTCTCCGCCGTGTCGCGGACGGCGATCCGGACGGTCCGCCCCTCGTACGCCGGGGACATCGGCGACAGGTCACGCAGGAACACGTCGTGCCGTCGGCACTCGCGCACCAGCCGCGCCGCGCTCGGTCCGGCCGGCGGCAGGGTCACCGTGAGGAAGTTCGCCACCCCCTCGTCGACCGAGGAGAACCCGTCCAATTCCTCGAGGTCGTACGCCAGTCCCCGGCGCAGCACATGGGTGCGGGCCCAGCGCTCCGCGTAGTACGCGGGGTCGCGCAGCGCCGTCACGGCAGCCAGCTGGGCCGGCAGGCTCACGGGCCACGGCGGCGTCCAGCGCCGCAGCTCCCCGGCTGTCTCCGGACCAGTCACCAGGTACGCGGCCCGCATCCCCGAGAGCGCGTACATCTTCGACAGCGAGGTGCAGACCACGACCCGGGCGTCGACCGCGGCGAGCCCGGCGAGCGAGTCCGCCGGATTGACATACCCCAGGTACGCCTCGTCGATCCACCACCGGGTCCGCACGGGCGAGGCTTCGATGACCGCGCGCAGCGCGTCGGCCGGGGCGTGGCGGCCGGTCGGGTTGTTCGGATTGACCACCACCACGAGGTCGTACCGTCCGTCGCCGGTCGCGGTGGCGAGCCGGGCCGGGTCGAGCAGCCAGCCGTCCTCCCGGCGCAGCTGGAGCCGGTCGACCCGGCAGCCGATCACCCGCTCGGTGACATGCGCGTACTCCCCGTAGCCGGGATCGAGCAGGAGCACCCGGCTCCCCGGCGTCAGCCACCGGCCGAACGCGCGGAAGATCAGATCGGACGAGCCCGCCCCGACGACCAGCGACTCCACCGGGATCCCGCGGACCGCGGCGATCTCCGCGAGCAGTCCCTCCGCGCCCGTCGGTGGCGAGGTCCGGGCCGCCCACCCGGGATCCTCCGAGAGGACCGCGCGGACGCCTGGGGACGGTGGGAACCAGGCGTCCAGCACATCTGCCGCGACCACCTCGTGACGGCGGGGCAGGGTCCGGAAGTCCGTGCCGATCGCCGAGAAGAACGCCCCGCCGTGCTCACAGCCGTCCGCACGCGGCGCGAAGGGCACGTCGAGCCGCCAGTCGAGGCCCGTCTTCAGCCGCTCCAGGATCCGGCCGTGGCGCTCCGCGACCGTCCTCGTCAGCTCGGCCACGGAGCCGCTGAGGACCTCGAACGAGATCGCGCCCGAGCGGACCGTGCGTCCCACCGGCCGCAGCCCGGCGGCGAGGTACATGTCGAGCAGTTCCGTGCGTCCCATCGCCACCACCCGGCGGCCGCCCCGCGCCGCGACCCAGCGCAGCGCCGCGTACATGAGGAGTGGCGCCGCCGCGGTGGACCGCCAGTGTTCCTCGACGGTCAGGACGCGGATTTCGAACGGCGCCTCCTCGGTCAGGACCGGCAGCTCCTCGCGCGTCAGGTACTTGTCGAGGGAGTAGCGGCCGACCCACGGCGGGGTAAGGCTGACGAAGCCGATCCGCGTCTCGCCGCGCGCGGCCACGAGATAGATGTTGTCGCCGTCGAGTCCGTCACTCAGCCTTCCCGACGGATCCACCGGATGCTGACCGAGCTCCTCCGCGTACACGCGGTGGCGCAGTTCGTGGATCCAGTCGTGATCCCGAGGCGTGGCAGTGCGCAACTGCAGAGCGTGGTCCATGCGTACGTCCCCCTGATACGGCCCGGCCTGATACGGTCCGGCGTTCGCGCCCCAGCATGGGGGAGTCCGACAGCCAGCACCTGAGTACGCGTACTCAGCCGGTCAGCAAAGGGAGTTGGAAGCGGTGCAGGTCAGAGCCGAGTCCATGGGCAGGTGCCGAACCACCGGCGCCGGCCGTGCCCGGCACAGATGTTCGGCCACTCTGGCTCCCAACTCCTGCGGAACAGAGTCCTGTCGTCGTGACGGGCAGTGATGGCGTCACAAAGCTGGCTCTGTCCGAGAACCGTTCCACCCCAGGTGCAGCACCGCCACGTCGTCCGCCGCCCCTCCCTCCCGCGTGGCCGAGGCCGAAACACCTCGTACCAGGGCGTCGACGAAGTGCCGGTCCGGCAGATGGGCGTGTCGGGCCGCAAGGCGCATCAGCCCTTCCTCGCCCAGCCGTCCACGGGAAGTCCGGCCCTCGTAGAGTCCGTCGGTGAAGAGCACCACGCTGTCCTGATCGGCCAGGGCGTGCTCGCTCTCCGTCCAGTCCCCCCGTCCGGGAAAGAGCCCCAGCGCGAGCCCCGGCCGGTGCTCGACCCAGCGGATGCCCCCGGCGTGCCGATGCAGCATGCCGGGGTGGCCGGCACTGATCACCCGTACGGACCGTCCGTGGGGCGGGAAGCTGAGGGAGACGACCGTGGCGTAGGTGTCCTCGTGCGGCCGCTCGTCGACCAGGACTCGTTCCAGCAACCGCAGCCTCTCCATGGCGCTCTGGCCGCAGAGTGCGGCGGTGCGCCAGGCCAGTCGCAGATGCACGGCGAGGGCGGCCTCGGTCGCGCCGTGTCCGGAGACGTCTCCCATCACGACGTGGACGGTGCGGTCCTCGCTCTGGACGATGTCGCAGAAGTCGCCGCCCAGAAGGGCGTGGGGGCGGCTGGGCGCGTAGTGGGAGGCGCTGGTGAAGTCCTCGTCGTCGAGCGCGAGGTCGGGCAGCAGTCCTCTTTCCAGACGGACGTGGTCCTGGGCGATCACCGCGTTCGCCCGCACGGTCGCCAGGGCGATGTCCCGGTGTGCGCGGCGCAGTGCCCGCCGGATCTCCCGCCGGAACTCGTCGGGAGTCGTCCGACGGTGGTCGACGCGTGGGGGGAAGTCATCGGGCCGCGCGTCGTGCGCGGGGGCGTCCGAGAGGAGTACGACGGCTGCCTGGGGGGCGCGGTGGCGTACCCGGGCGGCGATGTCGAGCGGGGACTGCCCGCTGGGCGCACTGCCGACCAGGACGCAGAGGGGGGCGCCCGGTGTGGTGGGCAACTGGTGGCTGTCCAGGGGGCCGTGATGCCAGGTCAGGGTCTGTGACAGCGGGTGGGGTGCCAACAGCCGCCGGATGTCGCAGGCTTCGCGTTCGTCCCGTGAGAGCAGCAGTACGGTGAGGTCCTGGCAGAGGGGGTCCTCCTCCCGCAGCGTGATGTTCCGTCTGCTGTCCTCGTGAAGGGAGTCGTCGTCCGACGGCTCGCAAAGTGTGATCATTGTCGGGGCTTTCGTGTGGCGGACGGGTGTGGCCGGCGCCCTTTCCGAGAGGTGGCCCGGCCCCCTCTGGGGCAACACGGCGATGGGACGGCACCGCGGCCTGACGGCCGGGGGCACGGTGCACGCCCGCGTGTGCGGAGCGTGACATCGGCACGGAACCAGGCGGGACGGGCGGGTGTCACGGTCCGTCCGTCCACCCCGCCTGAGCTGGGCAGACGGCCACGACATCAGCGGGTCGGGGCGGGCAGGCCCGGGCTCGCGCCTCGTGTGGCCTGTCACACAGCGGGGTCGTGTCCTGTCCAGTCAGGGAGAGCACGAAGGAGCGCGAGCCCCTCCCCCAGATCGGAACAGGCCAGGTCACCGACGCCGGCCGAGCCGGGAAGAAGACAAGACACCATGCCGATGATCACAGCTCATGCGCCCGGGACCTCCGTCCGACCGATGGCACCCGCACGTACCCCGTGGCTGATCGGGCTGCCGTTCAGGTCCGCCGCCGATGTGGTGCGGAGGTACTACGTCGTGCACGAGGCGAAGGACCGGCCCCACGCGGTACGGGTCGCCCTGGAGCGGGCGAGCGGTGAGCAGGACCGGCCGGCCCACCAGGAGCCGCTGGTCCGAACCGAACTCATCGAGGTGCAGCAGATATCGCGCGATGCCCTCGGCCGCCCGAACCTCGTCCCCTGGCCGTGATCGACGGCCCCGCAAGCGGGCCTACGGCGCACGGGCTGACTTCTCCCGGCCCGCCCCGACCGACCGCTGTGTGCGCAGGGGGTCCCGGGGCGGGCGTACGCTCCCGGGACCCCCTCGATGTCATCGCACCGAGTGGGCGGCGTCCTCGATGACGTCGGTGACCTTCCCGGGCTGCGAGACGCTCACGGCGTGGGACGCACGGACCTTCGTGGTGTGCGCGCCCGCCCGCTGGGCCATGAACTGCTGCGCCTTCGGCGGGATGTTGAGGTCCTGTGTGGCGATCAGCACCCAGGACGGAATCGTCTTCCAGGCGGGCTCGGCCGCGCCCTCGGCCAGGGCGGCGTTGGTCACCGGTCGCTGGGTGACAGCCATCAGGCCGCTCCGGTCACGGGAGACGTCGGCGGCGAACTGGTGCCGGAACTTGTCGTTCTGGATGTAGAGGTCGGTGCCCTGCGAGCCGTCGGGGTTGGTGAACGGCACGGGGCGCAGCGCGTCGCCGAGGGTGCTGCCGGGGAACTTGCCCGACAGGTCGACCGCGCTCTCGCCCTTCTCGGGCAGGAAGGCGGCGAGGTACACCAGCGCCTTGACGTTCTTGTTGCCGGTGGCGGCGTTGCTGATGACAGAGCCGCCGTAGGAGTGGCCGGCGAGCACCACGGGGCCGTCGATGCCCGCCAGAACGTCCTTGAGGTAGGCGGAGTCCCCGCTCAGGGACCGCAGGGGGTTGGCGACCGCGACGACGGGATATCCGTCGTGCCGGAGCTCGTCGATGACGCCGTTCCAGCTGGTGGAGTCGGCGAACGCGCCGTGGACCAGCACCACCGTCGGCTTGGGCCGCTGAGCGGCGGTGTCCTTGTGCGCGGCCGCGGGCGCGATCGCCGTGGCGGTGAGGGCTGCGGCGATGCCGGCCCCGGCCAGGACGGTGAGCGAAGTCCTGGTACGGCGGGTGAGGGACGGAAGGTTCATCAGAAGTGCCTTTCGAGGTATGACAGTTGGGGCGTTGCCCCGTGAGGGCGTGTGAGGGGCTTCATCGCCGGTCCGGGTGTCCATGACGGGAGCGGGTCTTCGAGGTGCATCGGGCGCGGCCTGGGTCCTGGGCGCCTGGTACGGCGGCCCCTTTCACCGCTTTCTCCCTGTATGACTGGAGAGCGGGTGGAAAGGTGACACCCCATGGAGAGCGGAAACTCTGGAGGCGGCCACGGCTCGCGTCCTCGGCGGAAGGGTCGTGCTGCTGCCGCGGTGGAGTGGGCTCATGTCGTCCGGGCTGCCCGAGGGTTCGCCTCGGCGCGTATCCGACGGATGCCCACCGGCAGCGAGTGCGCCCCGGTCCGGAGACCGAGCGGGCGGGGGGAACGTGACGTGTGCCGTGCGGCCGGGCACGTCCTGGGCCCGCTCCGGGCCCGGGCGCCGATGCCGCGACCTGGGCGTCCGGGCCGGGCGTGCGGCCCCGGGCAGAAGCTCACCGGTCCCGCCTGCTCGCCTCGCCCTCGCCCGGCGAGCGGACGGCGAACGGTCGGCCGGCGTCCGGTGGTGTCACAGGTACGGCGCGCCGTCAGTCCTGCTGGACATGCACTCCGTCATTGTCGAGCCACCGGACACCCTCACGCCGCCCGATTCCTATGCGGTCAGCGCCGAGTTCTACGACGTCCTGCAGGCCCAGGACGACGCCAGGCGTGTCCGGCACCTCTACGGACCCGCCGTGGCGAAGGCACGTCTGGGCGTGGTGGACGTCGGTGCCGGAACAGGACGGGTGACCTTGATGAGCCTGGCCCGTTCCGAGGTCGGCGTGCACGCCGTCGAGCCCGCTCGCGCCATGCGCGCCGCACTGATGACCCGCCTCGCCGCTCTGCCCTCGACGCAACGCGCGCGCGTGTCGGTACACCCGCACACGCTCGGCGAGGCGGCCCTGCACGACGTCGCGGACCTGGTCGTCTGCCACAACACCGTCGCGTGCCTGTCCCCCGCCGCCCGCCGAGCGCTCTGGGCGGCCGCCGGCGACGCTCTCGTCCCCGGCGGCACGCTGCTGCTCCAACTGCCCCCGGCCCGACTGCCCGTCGAGGACCGCCATCGCGTGTTCCCGGTGCAGCGGATGGGGCGGCACGAGTACGGCGGCCGCATGGTGATGTCCGCGGCCGGGCCCCGCATCCGTACCCGCGTCGAGTACTGGGTACGTGGAACGCAGGGGCTGCTGAGACAGCACACCGAGACGTTCTGGATGTGGCCCGCCACGCGCTCGGACCTCACTGCCGACCTACGGCGGCACGGCTTCACCGTGTCGTCCGCACACCATGATCCAGCCGTCCTGGCAGTGACGCTGCGTCAGGAGGCCTGACTGGGTCCTTCTGAACCTGGTGACCCGGCGTCCGGGCCGTTTGGAGCGCATGGAACTCGGTGTCCTCCGGGTACGGCGCTGTGCCAGGATCCAGCGCATGGCTGTTCGATACCCGTCCCCCCTGCGTCCCGGTGACCGTGTCGGTGTCACCTCTCCATCGAGCGGGGTCGCGAAGGAACTGCGTGAGCGCCTCGATGTCGCCGTTCGTGACGTCCAGGACTGCGGGTACGAAGTCGTCATCGGCCGGTGCTTGGACGGCTCCGGGCACGTCAGCGCTTCGGCCGCTGACCGCGCGAGCGAACTGATGTCGATGCTGACCGACTCCACCATCAAGGCCATCGTGCCGCCGTGGGGCGGAGAGACCGCGATCGACCTGCTACCGCTGCTCGACTGGGACAGGCTGCGGGAGGCAGAGCCCACCTGGCTCGTCGGATTCTCCGACATGTCGACCCTGATCACGCCGATGACTCTGCTCACCGGGACGGCGACAGTCCACGGCAACAACCTGATGGACACGCCCTACCGCGTGCCCGAAGGACTGCGCTCGTGGCTCGACATCGTCGCAGCGCCGCGGGGGCACCAGTTCACCCAGACCCCGCCCGGTCGCCATCGGGCCATCGGTTTTGACGACTTCGCCGCATTCCCCGGCATACGCGAGTACACGCTCGACTCCGTGGGCGCCTGGACCCGGCTCGACGGGAGCGGTGACGTGGAGGCCGAGGGACGGCTGATCGGCGGCTGCATCGAAACTCTGTGCAACCTCGCGGGGACGGCCTACCTCGACGTCTCGGCCTTCGCTCGCAACGAGTCACCGGATGGGCTCCTCGTGTATGTGGAGGCAGCCGACGACAATGCTTTCACCATCTGCCGGAACCTCCATGGCATGAGGCTCGCCGGGTTCTTCGATCAGGCGAACGCGGTTCTCGTCGGCCGGACCAGCGCACCCGACAACCGTTCCCTCAGTCAGCACGAGGCCGTCCTCGACGCACTTGGTTCTCTCAACGTGCCGATCATCGCCGACATCGAGTGCGGTCACGTGCCGCCCTACATGCCGATCGTCAACGGAGGGTACGGCCGTATCGTTCACACACCGGGCCGGAGCGAACTGACGCAGACCTTGGACTGACGCCTCGGAGGCGGCCGCCCAGCTCCGACCGAGGCGGGTCGGGTCGGGTCGGGTCGAACGGAGGGTGTCAGGGGTCCTCGCGAGGCGTTCGGCCCGCCGAGGGACCGTGATCACCGTGACAGTGTTCTGCCGCTCTCCGGTCTGCACGGAAAGCGTCAGGTGGCACCGGGCATGGCCTGGTGCCCGACCGGTCGGCCGCACCACGCGGCCCTTCGCGGAAAGCACTCCGCCCTGGCGGCAGTTGGAGCACTCGCGGGCCGGCGATCCCGCACGCCCACGCGTCGAGGAACCGCTCGGCGGCTCATGGGTCGGTGTCACAACTGCGGCGGCTGTCCGGTCCTGAGTGCGAAGCCAAGAGAACAGAGGACGTCGTGCGGGAGATCCTGGTCGTGGGTGGTGGTTACGCGGGCTTCCACACCGCGGGGAGCGCCGCGTGGGGCCTGGAGGAGCTGCGCCGCGGCAGGGCACGGGGGGCCGTGCCCGCGTGGTTCGCCGCTGCGCCGGCCCAGTGGAGCGAGGAACGACGATGAACCAGGGCCCGGCATTGATCACGCGCTGGAAGGCGCTGCACCACCTCCACGGCCGGATCGAGAACGTGATGGCGCGGCGGCTCCATGACGACCTCGGGCTGAGCCTTCGCGAGTTCCAGGCGTTGACGGTGCTGCAGGAGGGCACGGCCACCGCGCACGGCTGGCTGTATCTGCAGGACCTGGCCGCCGAGGTCGGGCTCAGCCAGTCGGCCACGAGCCGGCTGGTGGCCCGGCTGGAGAGCCGTGCGCTGATCACCACGTCGACCGCGGCCCATGACCGGCGCAGTGTCGACGTGCACCTCACTCCCCTGGCACGGGAGGCGCTGCACAGAGGGGCCTCGCTGATCCACGAAGCCGTCCGACACGCGGTCGAGACCCTCACCGCCGAGGGCGCCGACCGGGACCTGCTCCGCTACCTGCGAAGCGACGGCGAAGGCAGATAGGCGGGCCCTGTCCGGCCGGTCATGCTCCCGTCCGGAGGTCGAGTGCCGCGGCGGCCTGCGGTACCTGAGCGGCATCGGTCCGGCCCCCGGCCCGCCCTCACGCGTACGCGGCCCTGAGGCGCCGCCGACCAAGCGGCCACTGCCCCCTGGCCTGGAATTATTTGTCCACTCCACGCATATTGATGCATGATGAGGGCGGCCCGAGTCGATCAGGGTCTGCACCTTGAACGGCATGGCGGTGGCGGATGGCGAGCAGCGCTCCTCGGCGCAGGCTGCGCGGCCGGCGTGGCGAGTGTGAGGCGCTGGACCAGGTGGTCGCCCACGCGCGCGCGGGCCGGGGACAGGTGCTCGTACTGCGCGGTGAGGCCGGTGTCGGCAAGTCGGCCCTGCTGGAGTTTCTGGTGGAGGGCTCCGGAGGCTGTCAGGTCCTGCGGGCTGTCGGCGTCGAGTCGGAGATGGAGCTGGCGTTCGCCGGACTTCACCAGTTGTGCGTGCCCCTGATGGGCAACCTCGACCGCATTCCCGGGCCCCAGCGTGACGCGCTGTCCGTCGCGTTCGGTCTGAGCGCCGGGAGCGCGCCGGATCGCTTCCTCGTCGGGCTGGCGGTGCTCAGCCTGCTGGCGGAAGCGGCCGAGGAGCAGCCGATCGTATGCGTCGTGGACGACGCCCAGTGGCTCGACCAGGTCTCCGCGCAGACGTTGGCCTTCGTCGCCCGCCGGCTGCTGGCGGAGCGGGTGGCGTTGGTGTTCGCGGTGCGTACGACGACGTCCGTCGGAGCCGGGGACCAGTTCGGCGGACTGGGCGAGATCGTGGTCCGCGGGTTGCACGACGACGATGCGCGGATCCTGCTCGAGTCGGTGGTGCCGGGGCGGCTGGACGAGCATGTCCGGGACCGCATCGTGTCCGAGACCCGGGGCAATCCGCTGGCCCTGCTGGAGCTGACGCGGGGGCTGAGCGCGGCGGACCTGGCCGGCGGATTCGGGCGTCCGGACGCGCGGCCTCTCGCGAGCCAGATCGAGGAGAGCTATCTGCGGCGCATCGAGCTGCTTCCGGCGGCGGCTCAGCGGCTTCTGCTGGCGGCGGCCGCGGAGCCGGTGGGCGACGCGCCGTTGCTGCGGCGGGTGGCCGAGCGGCTCGACATCGCTCCGGACGCCGCGGCGGCGGTCGAGGCGACGGGTCTGATCGACTTCGGTGCGCGAGTGCGGTTCCGCCATCCGCTGGTGCGCTCGGCGGCCTACCGCGGGGCCGACCCGACGGTGCGCCGGGATGTGCACCGTGCGCTGGCGGAGGCGACCGACTCCGTCTTCGACTCCGACCGTCAGGCCTGGCACCGCGCGCACGCGGCGGTCGATCCGGACGAGGCGCTGGCAGAGGAGTTGGAGCGGTCCGCGGGCCGGGCCCAGGCCCGCGGCGGGGTCGCGGCGGCGGCCGCGTTCCTGCGACGCGCGACCGAGCTGACGCCCGATTCCGGGCGGCGCGCGACACGGGCCGCGGCCGCCGCGCAGGCCACGTTCGCCTCGGGCTCCCCGGACGCGGCGCTCGAACTTCTCGCCGCCGCGCAGCTGGGCCGGCTGGACGAGGCGCAGCATGCTCGGCAGAGCTGGCTCCGTGCCCAGATCGTCTTCGCGCGCAGGCGCGGCGGGGAGGCGCTTCCTCTGCTGCTCGACGCGGCCGGCCGGCTGGCGGGAGTCGATGCGGCACAGGCCCGTGAGGCCTATCTCGACGCCATCGGATCGGCGGTCTTCGCCGGGCGGCTGCCGGACCATGCCGATGTGCGGGACGTCGCCGAAGCCGCCCGTACGGCACCGCCCGCAACGTGGCCTCCACGGCCCTCGGACCTTCTTCTCGACGCTCTGGTGGCCTGGTTCGCCGACGGCACCGTCGAAGGGGCCCCGCTGTTGAGAGCCGCGCTGGAGGCTTTCAAGGGGGCCGCCGAGGACGGCGGCGAGGATGCCATGCGCTGGCTGTGGCTGACGTGGCTGGCCGCCGGCGACATGTGGGACGACGAGGCGTGGCACGAGCTGACCACGCGGGCAGTGCGTTCGGCCCGCGAGAGTGGAGCCCTCAACTTCCTTCCTCTGGCCCTCGGTTACCGGGCCGCCATGTGCGTGCACGCCGGTGAGTTCGGCCTGGCGGCGATGCTCATCGGTGAGGCCGATTCGATCGTGGAGGTGACCGGCCACTCGCCGATGTCGTATCCGGCGATGCTGCTCATGGCCTGGAGCGGTGATGCCCGGGCGGAGTCGGTGATCCGCAGTGGTATCGGTGAGGCGAGTTCGTGGGGCGAGGGGCGGGCCATCGGTCTCGGGCACTACTTGCTCGCGGTCCTGTACAACGGTCTCGGCCGCTACCAGGACGCTCTGACGCACGGTGAGCAGGCCATGGAGTACGAGGACACGTCGGTCGTCGGGTTCGCTCTTGCCGAGGCCGTGGAGTCGGCGGCCCGCAGCGGTGTCCCCGAGGCGGCTTCGGCGGCGCTGCGCCGGCTGGAGGAACGGGCCGATGCGAGCGGTACGGACTGGGCGCTCGGCGTGCTGGCCCGGTCGCGGGCGCTGCTGTGCGACGGCCCATCCGCCGACCGGCTGTACCGGGAGGCCGTCGAGCGCCTGGGTCGCAGCCGGATAGCGGTCCAACTCGCCCGCACGCACCTGTTGTACGGCGAGTGGCTTCGCCGGGAGAACCGGCGCGTCGAGGCGCGCGAGCACCTGCGCACCGCCCACGGGATGCTCCAGGGGTTCGGCGCGGCCGCCTTCGCCGAGCGTGCCCGGCGCGAACTGCTGGCAACCGGCGAGACCCTGCGGCCCCTTCCCGTCGACGCCGGTGGCGTGCGCGAGGCCCTCACGGCCCAGGAGGAGCAGGTGGCCCGGCTGGCCGTCGACGGCATGACGAACTCCGAGATCGGTGCCGCGCTGTTCATCAGCCCTCGCACCGTCGAGTGGCACCTGAGCAAGGTGTTCACCAAGCTCGACGTCAAGTCGCGCAACAAGCTCCGCGCCGCGCTGTCCGACATCTGACGCTCGCACCACCGACGACGCCCCTGGGGGGGGACCCGGGGGCGGACCCGGGTTTCCCCGGGCGCCGGACAGGCGGCCGCAGCCGCACTGTGGACACGACGCCACCGACCGGTGACGTACGTGGACGAGGGCGCCCCCGGGCAGAGCGGGTGGCGCGGACAGCGGGCCGCCCGGCAGGTACGACGCCGGCGCCGCAAAGACCGAAGGGAGGGTCCGGGCCGCTCATGACTCGGGAACCGGTTCTGGGGCGAAGCCACGAGTGCGAGGTGCTGGACGGACTGCTGGACGCCGTGCGCGGCGGTGAGAGCCGAGTGCTGGTGCTGCGCGGTGAACCGGGAGTGGGCAAGACCAGGCTGCTGGAGTACGTGAGGGCCCAGGCGCACGGGTTCCGTACGGCCCACGTCGCCAGTGTCCAGTCGGAGATGGAGCTCCCGTACGCAGGGCTGCACCAACTGTGCGCGCCGATGGCGGACCGGCTCGACCGGCTCCCGCCCGGTCAGCACGACGCCGTCGGCGGAGCCCTGGGGCTGACGTCGGCGCACGCCCCCAACGGCTTCCTGGTCGCCCTCGGCGTCCTCGGGCTCCTGTCCGAGGTCGCCCGCGACCGGCCCTTGCTGTGTGTCGTGGACGACGCGCAGTGGATGGACCGCGCGTCGATGCAGGCCCTGGCCTTCGCGGCGCGCCGCCTGCACGTCGAGTCGGTGGCTGTCGTCTTCGCGGTCCGCAGTCCGGAGGAGGACCCGCCGGGCGACACCGAACCCGCCGGCCTCCCGGAGCTGCGCGTCGAGGGACTGTCCGAGCGGGACGCGCGGACCCTGCTGCGCTCGGTGCTGCCGGGCCTGTGGGACGAGCGGGTGATCGAACGGTTCGTCGCCGCGTCGCGAGGCAACCCGCTCGCGCTGCTGGAACTGCCCCGGATGGCCGCGTCCGTCGACCTGACGGGCGGCTTCCGTCTGCCGAGCACCCAGCCCCTCGAGGAGCGCATCGAGCGGGCGTACGCGCGCAGGGTCGGTGGACTGCCGCGCCGGGCCCGGGAGTTCCTGCTCGCCGCCGCGGTGGAACCCACCGGTGACCCGGCGCTCCTGCGGCGTGCCACGGACCGCCTCGGCCTCGGCGGTGAGGCCGCGCAGGAGGCCGAGGCGGCCGGTCTGGTCAGGATCGGCGACCGGGTCACGTTCTTCCATCCGATGGTCCGCTCGGCCGTCTACTGGGCGGCCTCGGTGGAGGAGCGGCGCAGGACGCACCGCCTGCTGGCGGACGTCACCGACCCCGCCACCGACCCCGACCGCCGGGCCTGGCATGCCGCGTACGGCGCGGCCGGCCCCGACGAGTCCGTCGCGGCCGAACTCGAGCGCTCGGCGGGGCGGGCCGAGGCGCGCGGCGGTGTCGCGGCGAAGGCGGCGCTCCTGGCGCGGGCGGTGGAGTTGACCGCTGACCCCGCCCGCCGTCAGGACCGTGCACTGGCCGCCGCCGATGCCGCCCACGAGGCCGGAGATCCCGACCTCGCCCTGCGGCTGCTTTCCCTCGTCGCCGGGGAGGACCTCGACGACCTTCGGCTCGGCCAGGTGGAGTTGGCCCGCGCACGGATCGCCTTCACCTCGGACCGGGGCAGCGAGGCTCCCGGTCTGCTGCTGCGGGCCGGCGGCAGGCTCGCGGCGCACCATCCGGCGCTCGCCCGGGACACCTATCTGGAGGTCGTCGACGCGGCGATCTTCGCCGGTCCCCAGGCCCGTGACGACGGTCAGCGCCAGGCGGCGAAGGCGGCCCGCCTCCTGCCGGCCCCGCATCCGCCCCGCCCCACGGACCTGCTGCTCGACGGCCTCGCGGTGCGCATCCTCGACGGGCACACCGCCGCCGTGCCCGGCCTGCGGCGGGCCCTGGAGGCCTTCGCGGATCCCGGCCTCTCCCCGCAGGAGGGCCTGCGCCGGCTGTGGCTCATCTGCGTGACCGCCGTGGGGCTGTGGGACCACGAGACGCTGTCCCTGCTCGCCGCCCGTCATCTCAAGCTCGCCCGCGACGCCGGACAGGCGACAGCGCTGCCCTTCGCGCTGACGATGCGGTGCGTGGTGCACGTCCTCGACGGTGAACTCGCCGAGGCCGACTCACTGGCCGAGGAGGTGCAGACCGTCGCCGAGGCGGTCGGTACGGCCGCCCCGATCTACGGCGCCCTGTTCGTCGCCGCGTGGCGGGGCCGGGAGGAGGAGTGCGTCGAACTGAGCTCACGGGCCGACGAAGGCGCCGAACTGCGCGGCGAGGGCGTGGGACCCGTGGTCAGCCGGTGGGCCCGGGCCCTGCTCCACAACAGTCTCGGGCAGCACCGGGAGGCGGCGGAGGCCGCCGACATGGCCACCCGCGACTACGGCAGCCGGTTGGAGATGGGCATCCCGGTGTGGGCTCTCGTCGAGTACGTGGAGGCCACCGCCCTGATGGGATCCCCCGAACGGGCCGCCGACGCATTCGGCCGCCTCGCCGAGTTGACCCGCGCGAGCGGTACGGACTGGGCATCGGGCATCGAAGCCCGCTCACGCGCGCTGCTCAGCGACGACGCGCAGGCCGAACGGCACTACCGGCACGCGGTGGAAGCGCTCGGCCGTACCCGCCTGCGCGGGGAGTCGGCCCGCGCCCACCTCGTCTACGGCGAGTGGCTGGGCCGCAGCGGCCGCCGCCAGGACGCCCGGGACCAACTGCGCTCCGCGCACGCCCTGTTCACGTCGATGGACATGCGGGGCTTCGCCCACCGGGCCGCCCGTGGACTGACGGCTCTGGGAGAAACGGTCACGGAGGATCCCGGCAGCGCCAGGAACGAGCTGACCCCGAAGGAACTCCAAATCGTCAGGCTGGTACGTGAAGGGCTCACCAACCCCGACATCGGCGCGCGGCTCTTCCTCAGCCCGCGCACCGTCGAATGGCACCTGCGGAACGTCTTCGGCAAACTCGGCGCCACCTCCCGCAAGCAGTTGTGATCGGGCGCAGTGCGGTCGCCGCGTTCTGCGTGCAGGCGTCAGGTGGGTTCGGGGATCTGTCCGCGCCGGTGCTGTCACTGACGGCCGGCGACGCCGAGCAAGCCGGGCTGGTCGGCCACGTCAAAGGGCTGCGGTTCGGCCGCGAACGGGCCAGGCTCCGACCCTATGCGTGTCGTAGCGTCGGGGGATGTTGTTCGCTACACCTCCGCTGACATCGGATGATCGCCGGGTCATCGACGAGATCGAAGCGTTCCGCTCCGAGTTCCGCCGCCGACTGGCCCAGCCGCGCCGCTGGGAGGGGCAGTTGCGGCGTTCGCTGACCGCCGCCGCGGTCCGCGGCTCGACGCACATCGAGGGCTACACGATCAGCGCGGAGGACGCCGAGACCCTGATGGCCGGCGGAGATATCTCACCTGACACGGACGAGGCCACCCGGGGCGCGGTGACCGGCTACCGCGACGCCCTCACCTACGTCCAGCGCGCGGCAGGCTTCCGGATCTTCTCCTGGGACCACACTCTGCTCTCGGCCCTGCACTTCATGATGGTCAGGACCGGCGATGAAGCGGTCCGTCCCGGCGAATACCGCACCAGCGGCGTCCGGGTCTCCGGGGGGCCGAACCGCCCACCCGTATACACCGCCCCCGACGCCGAACACGCCCCCGCACTGATGGACGAACTCCTGTCCTGGCTGACCGAAGGGGACCTGGACACTCCGGCTCTGGTCCGGGCCTCCATGACCCACCTCAACCTCGTCTCCATCCACCCCTGGCTCGACGGGAACGGACGCATGTCCCGCGCCGTCCATACGCTCGTCCTGGCCCGCGAGGGGGTCCTGGCTCCCGAGTTCTCCAGCATCGAGGAATGGCTGGGCACGGACGACTTCAACACCCGCGAGTACTACGCCGCCCTGCGCACCGTCCAGGCCGGCTCCTGGCAACCGAAGCGGGATGCCGCTTCCTGGATCAGGTTCTGTCTCACCGCCCATCACCTCCAAGCCCAGGAAGTCCAGCGTCGCTTCGAAGCCGCATCCCGGCTCTGGTTCCGCCTGGAACAACTCGCCGAACAGCACCACCTCGGCGACCGCACGATCTCTGCCCTCTACGCGGCAGCCCAGGGCCATCTGCGCCGCACCACCTACCAGGCCGAGGAATCCCTCACCCGTGACCAGGCGCTCGCCGACCTGCGAACCCTGCGCCGCCTGGACCTCATCACCCCGGTCGGACACGCCCGCACACAGCGCTACATCGGCGGCACGGCCTTGAGCGAGATGCGCCGCGAAGTCCACACGGAGGTCCACACCGATCTCTACCGCGAGCCCTACCAGCCCTGATCAGTGTTGGCGGATCCGGCGTCTGAAGAAGCGCGGCCTCCGGGTGCGCCGCTCGTTTCTCGTGCTCGGCGAGCGCCCGGCAGACGCTCGACAGGTTCGGGCCGTGTTCCATGCGCTGCCCGGCGGGGATGGTCGGTGACCCTCGCAGGTGGCTCTCAGTCCGTGAGGAAGGCTCCCTCGCGACAAGAGCGGCAGACGAAGACGTAGCCCAGTTGACCGCCGAGGTTCATCGCGGTCTCCCGGGTCATCCCCTCCTCCAGGTGTGCCGCGAACTCCATGGTGCCGGTGCAGGAGGGACACGCGGGCAGACGGTCGTCCTCAAGGTAGGAGGGACTGCCTCCGAG
Source organism: Streptomyces fructofermentans (assembly GCF_014651055.1). GTDB lineage: Bacteria > Actinomycetota > Actinomycetes > Streptomycetales > Streptomycetaceae > Streptomyces > Streptomyces fructofermentans. Next base: position 65,604 of record NZ_BMWD01000023.1, on the reverse strand, counting down.
CGACCCGAGCACTTCGCGCTGCTTCCCGAACTGCTCTTCGGGTTCCCGCTTCCATCCCGAGCGGGCGACGTCGTAGGCGTCGGGCTCACCCTCTTCGTCGTCGGCCTCCTCGGGGTCGAACGTCACCAACTGGGTGCGGATGGCCGAGGCGGTGGGCAGCAGCGTCAATCCCGCCTCGGGCACGACCACCGGCCGCAGTTCCTCCCGGGGAAACAGATGGACCCTGTTCGCACTCGAGGTCGCATCCCAGAACTCGCACGCGCCGGGGTCGTTCTGGCACAGGAACACCGACAGGACGCCGTCCTCGACGGGGAGATGGGCGAAGAACTGAAGCGGTCCCCCACAGCCGCACACGGGCCAGACGAATCCGGCGGGAGCCAGCGGCACGCCCCCGGTGCGCAGGATGTCGGAATCAGCCGGTGCGGGGCCGTCGTGGATCATCAAAGTCGTCTGCATGGCGCGAGGCTACTGGCCGCCTGCGACAGGCCGAGGAAGAGTGCGCCTCGCGCGGGACATCGCGAATGAGGTGGTGCTGCCGGCCGGGCAGCCCGGTGCCCGGCCGGGACGGCAGGCCGCAGAGAAGGAGGCCACAGGTGGTCAGCGATAGGCTTCCGGAATGCGCGCCTCGGGCCCCATCGCGGAATTCACTGCCATCAACGACAGGGACGGGGCGGCGGGATGAGGGAGGAACGCGCGGCCAAGGCCCCCGGCTCCTCGACACCCACCCCGCAGCAGCGGCGCCTCATCGAGTTCGGCGAGATGCTGTACAGCCGCATCGCCCCGGACGCCGACACCGGTCACGTGCTGCTCCCCGAGGACGACGCGGTGGCCGTGGTTCACCGAGCGCGGGGCGGCGGAACGATCCTTGTGGCGGCCGACCGGTCGGTTCTGTTCTCCGGCTCGGCGCTCGACTTCAACACCGCCCTGGCCAATTTTCGTGCCGGCCGACGCACGCCCTCGGATCGGTTCCGGTAAAGGAGGCACGTGGCACAAGTGGGCGGGATCTGCACGGTGGAGCCGGCCGAATCACCTGCGAAGACGTCGAGGCGACTGTGCTGATGTCAGGGCGTGCGCGTTCGTGGGTCCGGTGCGCTGGGCGGGGCGACCCGCAGGGCGAGTAGGGCGGTGTCGTCGCTGGTCCAGCCGTGGTGGTGGGCTTCCAGGGTGTTGGTGAGGTGGGTGATGGTGGCGGTGGCGTCCATGCCGTGGCTGGCGGCGAGCGCCTGGGCCAGATCGGCTTCCCCGAAGACCGCTCTGGCGGCTCCCGGTGTGGTTCCGGGGCGGGGTCGGGCCTCGGTGGCGCCGTCGGTGTAGAGCAGGAGGAGGTCTCCGGGGCCGAGCTCGAAGGGCACGTCGGTGAGGTTCAGTCTGGGCATGACGCCCAGCAGGGTTCCTGGCGTGCCGAGCCGTTCCACGTGTCCCCCGGCGCGGCGTACCAGCGCCGGGGGGTGCCCGGCCAGGGCGATGGCCCCGGCCGCTCCGGTGGGAGTGAGGTGGAAGGCGGTGTAGACGGAGGTGAGGAAGCGGGGTGCTCTCTGGGCGAGCATGGCGGTGTTGAGGCGGGTGAGCAGGTCGGCGGGGGATCCGGTGTCGGCGGCGTCGGCGCGGACGGTGTAGCGGGCCATGGAACTGACCTGGGCTGCCTGGACGCCCTTGCCGCATACGTCGCCCAGGACCGCGGCGTAGTTGGCGCCGTGAGTGCGGAACAGGTCGTAGAAGTCACCGCCGACCTCGATGTCGGTGCGTTGGCCGTTGGAGGCCGGCTGGTAGGAGGCGGCCGCCTCCATGCCCGGGATCGTGCGCAGTGCGGCGGGAAGCAGTCCGGCCTGCAGGGTGTGGGCGAGGTCCGCCGACTGCTGGTGTGCCTCCTGCGAGACGGTGAGCATCTGTCGCAGGTGTATCTCCGCGGACACCGAGCGGGCCAGGGTCGCCAGCGTCGTCAGGTCGGCCGGTGACCAAGTGCGAGGGGCGTCGTCGATCACGCAGAAGCCGCCGAGCACCTGCCCGTGCGGGTCGAGGAGCGGATGGCCCGCCCACGCGCCGATGCTCATCGGTCCGACGGCGGGATGACCGGCGGTCCGCGGATCAGTGGTGGCGTCCTCGACGACGAACGGCTCCCCGCCGGCTGCGACCAGGAAGGAACAGAAGCTCTGCCCGATCGGTGCCTGCCGGTCGGCGAGTGCGACAAGGTCCACCCCCACGCACGACTTCCAGAACGAACGCTCAGCGTCGACCAGCGTGATGAACGCCCTCCCGGATCCGGTGATCCGGGAGGCCAGCGCGGCGAGATCGTCGAAGATGTCCTCGGGCCCGGTGTCCAGCAGACCGGTCGCCTCCACCGCGCGTACCCGTGCGGGGTCGGACAGCGCTGCGGGTGGGCCGTCTCCCCGGACGACGCCCGGGTCCTTCATGCCTGCCACCTGCCGACTCCTCCTCGTTCTTCGGACGCCGGACGCCGGACGCCGATGCCGGGGGCAAGCGAATCACACAGCCTCCGCTCTGTCAGCGAACCGTTCCTCATCCCCGCGGAGCCGCTCAGGCGCAGCCGACCGCGAGTCTGGGCTGCAGGAAAGGGCTGGTGCCGCACCTGCCGGTCGCCCACGGCCCGGCCAGTGATGACCTGGATCTCGGTGAGGTCGACCACGAGAAACGTTCTCCTTGCCGTCCGGGCTTGCCCGTACTTCGCACCGGGAAGTTCCGCAGTGAGGAAGTCTCCCCCGCCAAGGGCGAGTTGCGGGTGGTCGCCGGCGAACTCGCGGGCGCAGAAGCTCACGTCCGGCGACTTGTCGACCCCGGTGACGCGTTTCGCCCGCCCGGCAGGCATCCGTGAGAAGTCGGCCCGCAGCCCTCCAGGGCATCGCCACACCCCGTCGGTCTGACCTCTTTCACCACCTCTGATGGCGCTCGTTGAATCTGGCTCTGTCCGCAGTTCCGTGAACGCACATATGGCAAGGAGCGAACGTGCCACATGTGGCACTCTGGCCGGATGGCAGAGAGCGACCGGGACCGAGCGGTAGAGGGCTGGATCTGGAACGAGAACGTCCAGCCCTTCTTGGCTCTCTTGGCGCGTTACGCCGGCTACGACTTCGATGGCAGCGACTGGCAGGCGGTCGAACTCGGCCTTGAGGCCACCGATGATGAGCACCCGGATCGCTGGTACAGCTATCCACTCGTCGGATCGGACCATCACTTCGAAGTGCACCTTGCGCAGGCCGTGGGTGGCAATGAGGTTTCTGTCCGCGTGGCGGGAACTTCCAACACTGAGCTGCTACTGAGGGCGGACACCCTGATAGCAGCCTTTGCCACCAGGCTCGTCGCATGAGGCGAGCATGAGTCACAGCCCTCATGGCTGGGTGAGAATCCGAGTCCGGAGGAGTTCGAACGAGGCTCGGCCGTACATCGCCCGCTTGAGCGTTTTCACCCGGTTTACGTGGCCTTCGACGACTCCGGAGCTCCAGGGCAGGGTCAGGCCAGATGTCACTGCGTCGAGGTCCTGACGGAGGAAGCCGGCGAAGCCCTTCATGGGCTTCGGTGCATCCTGCTCGGCCTGCCGGATCCACTCCAGCAGCAGGTATCCGCGCTGGTGACGGACCATGTCGGCGAACGCCCGAGCGAGGTCGCAGGCCCGGGTGATGTCCGGGCAGGCGAGCCGGACTTGAAGGAGTCGCTCGTCCTGGCTTTCGGTGAGCGTCTCGCGGGGCCGCATGATCCAGGAGGTGATCTTGCGAGGGCTCGGGATGTCGGCCCGGACCGGTTCGGCAGTGCCCGCGCGGAGGGCGGCGAGGTGTTTGCGGACGACCTGGCGGCTGCCGCAGTAGCCGCGAGCCTGGATCTCCAGGAACAGTCGGGTGCCGCTGACCTGGTCCTGAGCTTCGGTGAAACGGGTGTTGAGGTATGCCTTGAACGGCTCCAGGACGCCGTTGGGGCGGCGCTCGCGGGCGGAGGCCAGCAGCTCGTCGAGGTCGGTGTCGCGGAAGCGGCGCACGGTCTTGCGGTCGAGGCTGAGGCGGCGGGCGATGGCGCTGATCGTCCAGCGTTTCTCCAGCAGGCGGTGGATGTCCTCGTAGCGGTGGCGGGTGCGTTCGATGATCTGGGTGCGGGGCAGTTCCGCGGGCGGTGGCAGCATCGAGGGCTGCTCCGGCACCTCGGTCACCGTCTCCTCCTCGGCATGTTTGCGCAGGCAGCCGCGGTGCTGGTGGCAGGTCTTCTCCACCGCGGAGGACAGGTTCTGCAACAGGTGCCAGCGATCAGCGACTTCCAGGGCGTGAGGGGCGGCCTCCCTGACTGCCTTGGTGTAGGCGGTGGCCCGGTCCCGGCAAATGATCTCGGCGCCAGGATGCTCGGTGAGCCAGGCTGCGAACGTCTCGGAGGTGCGGGCGGGCAGCACGTCCACGACCCGGCCGGCCTCGACATCGACCAGCACGGTTCCGTAGGTGCAACCCTTGCGGAAGGCGAACTCGTCCACCCCCAGCATCCGTGGCGCACGGTCCGGAACCGCGGGCGCTGCCAGCAGCCTGAGCAACCGGGTCCGGCCCGCGACCACCCGCAGGCGGCGGCACAACCGTGCGGCCGGACGGCCGCCGAGCTCGATCGCGATCGACCGCAGCCAGCCTGTCAGCCCGGTGCTGGAGCGGCGGTACCGCTCGGACAGGCCCGGCACCTGCTCGACGAATGTCTTACGGGAACAGCTCTTCCGGTCACAGAAGTACCGGCGGACCCGCAGTCGGACCATGACCCGGCGAGACGCGAACGGCCTTTCGTCCAAGGCGCGTTGGTATGTGCTGTGTATGCGCCTCGCCTGTTTCCGGCAGTCCGGGCACCGGCCCGGTCGAGCGGTGGACACCGCCTCCACCACAAAGACGTCGAAGGAGTCGCTGACGCGCTCCACTCGCACATCGATCCCAGGAAACAGCACAGCCTCGACCGTCTTGCTCGCCATGCCGGGACATACTCTGCCGAAACGATCCCTCGCTCACTCCGCTGACCTGGGGATTCACGGAACTGCGGACAGAGCCTTGAATCTCCCCAGGCGCCGCTCTACAGGTGGCCAAACCTGCTCAGGTGATCTCCCCACCCTTTGCGTGATCCTTGTCGGCCTCAGGCTGCGGCAGGGTCAGTCGGCGTTCGCGAACCAGGCGCCGATGTTGTTCCACATGAAAGCGTCCTTCCAGTCCGGGCGCCCCTTGGCCCAGCCGTTCAGCGCGGCGATCACCTTTTCCTGGGAGATGGTCCGGGTCTGGTAGTGCTCTGCCGCCGTCCCATCACGGAACTCCAGCTGATAGGTGTTGTCATCCCTCAGCCACACCTGCACATACCAATCGCCGGCCGCCGCATCGTCGACTCGCTCGACGATCACGAAGGCGTTGCCCCGGCCGAGGTTCGCCACCATCCGGCTCAAGGCCGTGGGCCCCGGATTCCTCACCTGACGACCGTGCTCGTCCCCCGCTTGCAGCATGGCCCGATCATCCCCCACAGCTCTGACACCCGAGGAGCAACCACATCACGCCCGAGCTCGCTCCCCACGTTCCCCAGTGTGCGGTTCTCCGTTTCCGGGGTACCCGGAGTTCCTCACACGTTGCAAGAATCGCCCCCTGCGGAGGCGATGGGCCGTGACCCCGCCGACGGCTGCGTGGAGCAAGCCCTTGATCCCGGGCTCCGTCCACCGAAAGGGTCGCCCCCCGTGATTGCTGAAACCACCCTCCGTCCGGCGCGGAGCACCGGCAGTGATTTTGCGCAACTGTCGAAGAAGATCGCCGACAGCGGTCTGATGGGCCGCCGCCCCGGCTACTACACGGTCCGCATCAGCGCCGTGATCACCCTCTATGCGGGCGGCTGGGCCGCGTTCGTCCTGGTCGGCGCCCAGTGGTGGACCCTGGCGGTCGCCGGGGTGCTCGCCGTGGCCTTCGGCCAGGTCGCGCTGGTGACCCACGACATCGCCCACCGTCAGGTGTTCCGGCTGCGCCGGCCCAGCGAGATGTCAGGGCGCATCGCCGGGAACGCCGGTATCGGCATGGGTTTCGGCTGGTGGCAGGACAAGCACACCCGGCACCACGCCAATCCCAACCACGAACAGCTCGACCCCGACGTCGTACCGGACCTCCTCGTCTGGACGCAGAACCAGGCCGGCGCGGCCCGAGGGCTGCCTCGCCTGATCGGCCGCTCGCAGGCCTACCTGTTCTTCCCGCTCCTCACCCTGGAGGGCTTCTACCTGCATGTGGCAGGCGTGCGGGCGTTGACCAACCGCTCGCTCAAGCGCCGGATCACGGAAGGAACCCTTCTCTTCGGGCACTTCGCCGTCTACCTCACCGCCCTGCTCCTGGTGCTGCCGCCCGGTATGGCTCTCGCCTTCGTCGCCGTCCACCAGGGCCTGTTCGGGTTGTACCTGGGCTCGATCTTCGCCCCCAACCACAAGGGCATGCCGATCCTCACCGGCGAGGACCGCCCGGACTTTCTGCGCCGTCAGGTCCTGACCTCCCGCAACGTGCACGGTGGCTGGTTCACCGACATCGCGCTGGGCGGTCTGAACTACCAGATCGAGCACCACCTCTTCCCGAGCATGCCGAGCCCGAACCTGCGCAAGGCGCAGGTCGTCGTCCGCCGGCACTGCGAGGAGTTGGGCGTCGCCTACCTGGAGACGAGCCTGGCCGCTTCCTATCGCCAGGCCCTGCGCAGTCTCCACCGGGCCGGAGCCCCACTGCGCCGCAGCACAGCACTCTCGTGAGACCGGCCGCCGTACGGGCGCGGCCGGGCGTTGCGCGGTGCGGACCGGCCGGCCCGGTGGTCGTCACGGATCGGCGATCGTGTGTTGTCGTCGTGTCGAGACGGCCGTCCCATGGCCCTCACTCAGAGTTCGACCAGCGCCTTGTCGATGGCACCGAGGAAATCGTCGAGGTCCTCGGGCGACCGCGATGTGATCAAGGTGTAGCCGTGGGCGCTGTCACTGACGACAGCCTCGTCGACCCAGTCCTTGGCCCCTGCGTTGCGGATATCGGTGCGCAGCGAGGGATAGGAGGTCAGGGTCTTCTCCTTGAGGACGCCGGCTTCCACCAGGGCCCAGGGCCCGTGGCAGATCGCAGCGATCGGACGGCCGAACGCCGCAAACGCTCTGATCGTCTCGACTGCTCTGTGCTGCATGCGGAGTTGGTCGGCATTGATGGTGCCGCCGGGGATCACCAGCAGCTGATAGGCGCCCGGATCCAGCCTCTTGAACGTGATCGTGGGCTCCACCACCTCCCCGGGGTCCCGGTCGCCCACCACGGTCTGGATGGGGTCGAGGGTCTTGGCGGCGATGGAGACCTCCGCGCCGTCCTCCCGCAGCCGGCGTACCGGCACCAGCAACTCGTCCTGCTCGACCCCGTAGTTGGTGACGATGACCAGTATCTGGCGGCCGTCGAGCGTCGTGTCGGACATGATGATGCGTTCTCCTCGTCCCGAAGACCGTGTGGCGTATCTCCGGCGTCGCCGTATCGCTCATTCCATGGGTCGGTGGCGTCCTCGCCGCCCTGCTGTCGAGGTCACCGGTCCATGGCCTGGCGGGCGGCTTCCGTCTCGGTGGTGGCCTCGGCCGTGGTGAGGGTGCCCTGTGCGGTCTCCAGATGCGCCCGTACGAACCAGTGGAACTGCTCCAGGTCGCGCAACTGCTCGACCAGGAGGTCCTCGGTGGCCGGGTCGATGTCCTCCACGGTCCTGATCGCGGCGCGAAGGTCTTCGATCACTCCCGTGTAGACGAGGTCGAGCGCGCCGAGGTGGGCGATCGCGTCGGCGCGCCCCACGCTGTAGTCCTTCCAGGTGCGCTCTTCGACCAGCGCGCCCGGTGTGCCGTGGGCGACGCCCCCCAGCGCAGCCATACGCTCGGCGACGTCATCGGCCATGTCGCGCACCCGGTCGACCTGCGGGTCGAGCATTTCGTGCACGGCGATGAAGTGCGGGCCCACCACGTTCCAGTGGACATGCTTGAGCGTGAGGTGGAGATCGTTGAGTGCGTGCAGGCGCTGCTGCAGCCCTTCGATGAGGGAGCGGGCGTCCTGCACCGTGAGGCCGGGGACGGTGTAGCGGGGGGTGGCCACGAAAGCCATATCAATTTCTCCCATTCTCATACCATTTGTTCACCCCGGGTACCCGCAATGGGAGGAGAAAACCGCCGCAGCACTGGCCCCTGTCGCGCTTGTGGTGTGCCGGCGGGCGCGGCTCATGCGGATCAGGCTGCGGGCCCTGCCGACTCGACGGTGCGGCTGACCTGCGCGCACGACGTCGGAGCGGTGCGTCCCGGCCCACGGGTCCTCGCCGCAGCGTCCCCGCCCGCGGCCTGCCCTCGGCGCGCCGGGCCCGAGCGGACACCGTTCGACCAGCCCGCCCGCCTTCCGCGTCGGCGAGCGGGTCCAAACCCTGCGCCGGACCTTCTGCAGAGCTGACGGGACGGGTCGCCGTTCTCTCAACGATCAGCGCCCGGGTCCCTCGGGCGTCCGCCCTATGAGTGACCGCGCCTTCTCCACCCGAACCGGCACACACTGGATCTTGAGGACAGGCTCGCAGCAGCAGCCGGGAGGCCGGCGGCCGTGAAGTCAGCCGGTGCTCGATCGTGGATCCTCATCTCCAGCCCGGGTCGTCCTGACCGCCGGTGCACACGGGCTCCGTCCACACAGCCCGGACAGCCGGACAGCCCGGCCACACTCCGGGTCAGGCACGGGGCCAGGGCCTGTGGGCGCTGAATGCGCGGATGGTGTCCGTGTCCTGCGTGCCATCGGCGATGGCCCGGGCGAGGTCGGAGAGCTTGCGGCTGTGGGCACGGGCATAGGCACGGAAGATGCTGAACGACTCGTCGATGGCCATCTGCCAGCGTTCGGCGAGGATGCCCTTGACCTGTTCGATGACGATGCGGCTGTTGAGGGCGTACTGGAGCTGGTCACGCTCGGCTTCGCTGTGCGCGAGCGTGCGCTGCTGGAGGATCGCGATGGTGGCCACGTCGGCGAGTGCCTGAGCGAGGCTGAGGTCCTGGGCGGCGAGGGGCTCCGGGTTGCGCTGGAAGAGACTGAGCGCGCCGATGACCCGTCCGCGAAGCCGAAGCGGCAGCGCGTTGGTGGCGACGAACCCGGTGTCCTGGGCGCTGCGGGCGAACTGGGGCCACCTTGTGGCCGCCTCGGGGTCGGTGAGGGTGACGCCCACGCGAGGCCGGCCGTCGCGGTAGCACTCGACGCAGGGGCCCTGGTCGTGCTGGAGGGCGAAGAGTTCCAGGAGCCGGGTGTGCTCATCGGACGCGGCCAGGACGTGAAGCCGGTCGCTCTCATCGGCGAGCAGGATGCCGACAGCGGCTACGTCCAGCAGTTCCACGCAGCGCACCGACAGGTTCTGCAGGAAGTCGATGACATCGAAGTCGTCGATCAGGGAGTCCGCCACCTCGACGAAGACTTCGGTGAGCTGCTCGTTGCGGGTTGTCATGGGATCAGTCCTCGTCTGCGTCGTCGATGACGTTCATCGGGGGCGGCTCGGGGGCAAGCCGCAGACGTCTTGCCACGATGTCCCGGGCTGTGTCGGTCAGGTTGAGACTGTTGCTGTAGGCGTGGGCGCGCAGCCTCAGCAGGGCTTCTGCCAGCGATACGGAGAGCTGGGCGCTGACCATGCCGGTCGCCTGGTGCAGGACCGCGTGATGATAGGGCAGGCTCTCCTCTTCCGGCGCCGACAGGAGCGGGAATCCAAGGTCCAGGACTCGTTTGGTCAGGACGGCCGCCAGTGCGTTGGCATCGTCGCCCTGTCCAGCTGTCAAAGGCCCGCAAGCGCTCCTGACCAGTGTCAGTACCCCCAGTGTGATGGCCCCGATCCGCAACGGGAAGCAGAAGACCGCGCCTACGGACAGAACGGACGCCTCCGTCACGAGTGCGGGCCAGCGGTCCTCCAGTACACGGGTCAGATCGGGCACGCGGACCGCGGTGCCGGCGGCCAGGCTGTCCGGGCCGGGGCCCTGGCCGAGCGTGGCCTGGAGGTCCTCGAAACCGTCCGAGATGCCGCCTGAGGACCAGAGGATCTCCGTCACTCCCGTCCCGCTGCCCGCACTGACCGAGATGCCGTCGACGCCGAGGGGCTCAGCCGCGTCCGCCACCGCGTCCGACCAGTCATTGGTCTGGAGGCGCCGCAGGATCTCCGCCATGCGGTCACTGATCATGCGGCGTCACTGGCCTGCCGGAAATCCTCGTGTGCGCGGGACGGCGTGTCTGCGGTCGGCAGGAACCCTGTTCCGGTGAGCGCCAGGAGCCGCCGCACGACCGGGGGCGGACGGTGCGGCAGCGCATCCGCCTCGGATTCGGCAAAATGCTGGGAGGCTGCGAGAAGGGCGTGCAGTCCGCCGGCGTCACGGAACCGGACGGCGCTCATTTCGACGTCGACGCCCGCCACCTTGCAGGCCCGGCACACCGACAGGGCCGCGCGCACGGCGGAGACGGTGGCCAGGTCGATCGCACCCTCCAGGAAAATGGTCGCCCGGCCGGTGCACCGGTAAAGGATCACCATACGCATGGGGCGCCTCTGCTTCCCGGCCCACACCAAAGGGCGGGCAGACTCAAGTGAGCGGCGAACTTGCCGAGAAACAGGCGATGCCACCGGCGAGGAACCTGGGCAATCGCGGGAAGGCAGTCCCTCTGCCGGAGGCCGCGCTGTCAGTCGACAGGACACGCCAGGGTCAGGGACGCACTTCTCAGCGTACCCACGGACCAGGCCGGCACACAGATGCTTCCCGGCCTCGGCTGCGTCCGCCTGCTGTCGCGTGCCCTCGATGTTCTGCGCCGAGAAGTTGACCGATCGCCTGGTCAGGATGCGGGTCATCGGAGTCCGCGCCACCGGGAGCAGGACTGCGGGTCTCTTCGAGCCATGACCCGGACGTCGGCCCCGGCCCGTCGCTGCAGACCTCGGGTCAGGTGGCGGCCGTGTGCCGGGGTGCGGCGCGGCGGTGTTCGGTGTTGATGCGCTGTGCTTCTTCGAGCTGGTCTTCGAGGACGACGATGCGGCAGGCGGCCTCGACGGGAGTGCCCTGGTCGACGAGTTCCCGGGCGCGGGCAGCGATGCGCAGCTGGTAGCGGGAGTAGCGGCGGTGTCCGCCCGCGGAGCGCAGCGGGGTGATGAGGCGGGCTTCACCGATGGCGCGCAGGAAGCCTTGTGTGGTGCCGAGCATCTCGGCGGCCCGGCCCATCGTGTAGGCGGGGTAGTCGTCGTCATCGAGACGGCCGTACGTGTCGTCTGCTGTCATCGCACCTCTTTGCGGAACGCGTGGAGGGGCCCTGGTGCCTATGGCACCAGGGCCCCGAAGGAACTGCTACACCATCTGCCGGCCCTGGTCCTGCGCCGGCCTTCTGTCACCGCACACCCGACTGAAATGCTGCCGGGGGTGCTGGGATCGCGGTTGCTTGACCGGAGACCACCTCACTATCGATGTCCTGCGGTACCCGGGTTCAACGCTTCGACCCGGGCGATCCTGATGGCGCTGCTCCTCCGTTTCTTTCCCTCTTGATCAACTACGTGCCATCGGGGGACGGCGTACTGCTGGTACTGCGCACTACTGGTGATGCGAACTGCTGGTGACCTGACCAAGCGCCACTCTTCGGCAGCCAGCCCCGTCGCCCGTCCTGCGTCTGCTCTGGCTTGGAACCCCACTGCCGAACCTCCCGGTACGCGCGCCCGCAGCCGGCGCCTTTACCGAGGTGCTGCCCACTGACTTCACTGCTGGGTCCTGCGAACTGCACTTGCGGGTACTACCTGCATCTACTGCGGTACTGCTCGCGGCGGCCCCTGATCACTGCGGGCCCCCCGGTCCGGTCGTCAGTCCCGTCGCCGTCCTGCAACCGCCCTGGCTCCGAAACTCCACCACCGCACCGTTCTGCGCACTGCAACTGCTGTACTGCTGCCCGCCAGTTCGTGTCTGCCGGGCCTTGCTGATCTCGGCTACGAGAGAAACCATAACCACACCACCACCCAATGTCTACTCTGGCCGCGATAGATTTCCGCGCGTTCGACGCCTAGGTAATCGGTCTCGAACAGAGACGGCAGGATGAGCCGTCGCCGTACGGGTCGACGGGACCCAGGACAGGGCGCACGCCGCGCCGCGGCAGGACCGGGTGGCGACGATCCTGGGACCGAGACGACCTGATGGACACGGCCGGCGTCAGCGTCGCCAACTCCTTGGAGCATCGAGAAGACCATGCGTGACCGCGGCCGCACGGCACTGACCTGGAGCCGTCCCGAAGCCTGAACGCCTCGGTTCGAGTCGCACTGCTCCCCAGAGGACGACGCGGTGGCAGTGGTTCACCGAGTGCGGGGCGGCGGAACGATAGCCGTGGCGGCCGACCGGTCGGTTCTGTTCTCCGGCTTGGCGCTCGACCTCAGCACCTGCCCTGGCCACTTTTCGTGCGGCCGACGCACGCCCACGGATCGGTTGCGGTGGAGGAGGGCGCACCGCCCCTCGGCAGCAGAACGCTCTTCAAGCGTCCTTCTGACGCCTACTCCGTCGCCTGTTCAGCAACTCAAGCCCCGATGCGGTCGGCTCAGTCGGTGAGGGCCTCGGGGAGGGTGGGGTAACAGGGGACGATCGTATCGAGGCCGACGATCTCGACGACTCGCTGGACCGATGCGGGCACGGCCGCCATGCGGATCCATCCGTCGGCGGCGTGGGCCGCGTGGTGGGCGGTGACCAGGACATTGATGCCGGTGGAGTCCATGAAGGTGACCGCGCTGAAGTCGAGCACTGCGCGCGCGGGGCCTGTGCCGATCCGAAGGGCCTGGCGCAGGAGGTCGGCGGTGTCGGCGTCGATCTCCCCGCTGAGGAGCAGGATGCGGGTGTCTGCCGTAGTGGTCTGGGTAACCGACAGGCGGGCGGACTGCTCCGCTGCATTGTTCCTGTCTGCCACGTGCCATCGCCCTTCTATGATCTTCACGGTGTGCCGGTGTCCTCGAAGTGAAGGTCAACAGCGAGCACATCGTACGGGCGCTGCCTCCCGTGCAGTTGTCTTCCGAGTGGTTGCCCTCTCGGGGGGCGGGCGGCCGGTAGCGTGCCGGGGCGGCGCGTGCGCGGCGCCTGGAGGGGTACCGCGGCGGGGACACGGAAAGGGGCACTGTGGACGGATCCTCAGGAGACGGTGACGGCGGGCTGTGCGATGCCCTGCCGTTGGAGGCCGCGCTCGCCCTCGACGGTGAAGGCTCTCGCATCGCTCAGGCCCGCCATCTCGCTGTCGCGTTCCTGGGGAAGGTCAAGGACTGCCTGGGCATCCCGGTGGCCACCGCCACGGTGGAGATCGTCCAGCTCATCGTCAGCGAGCTGGTCACCAACGCCCGCAAATACGCGCCCGGTCCGGCCCTGCTGCAGCTGCGGGTCGTCGCCGGTCCTGTGCTGCAGGTCGAACTCTGGGACAGCAACCCCGTCGCTCCGGTCGCCAAGGCCCTCGATCCGCGGCGTATCGGCCAGCACGGCCTGGAGATCGTCACCGCCCTCGCCCGTACCGTCACCGTCGAGCAGACCCCGGTCGGCAAGCGCATCATCGCCGCCGTCCCCCTCGACGGGGCCGCTGCGTAGGTCGCCGGCCAGGAAGAGCCGCTCAAGCGCGGGCGTGCCGCGTGAGCTGCCGTTCCAGCTCGATGCGGATGTCGTCGCGCAGCTTCTCGGTCGGAGGCCACTCGACGATGCTTTCCGCAACCTCGCGCAGCTTGATGTTCGTATGCTGCGAGACCTCCTTGAGGACCTGCCATCCCTGCTCCGGTGCCAGCCGTCCCAGAGCAATCACGACCCCGATGGCCTGGTCGACCACGGCATGCGAGTGCACCGCCTCCTGGAGCTGATCGTTCTCCTCCTGCAACTCCCCCAGACGTTGCTGAACCTGATGCCCCGTCGGCCCATCCGGCCCATCCGGCACGACGGGGCCCGACCCGTCGACGTCGACCTTCACTGCACCTCCATACCTACCCCCGCGGGGTCACCTATCGCGCTATCCCTGCCCAGACCATGTGCAAATACCCGCACGCAGGTACTCGGAGATCATCGGCGGTGGATCATGGCGGGGCGATAGGGGCGCGGCAGGGCCGGTGCATGATCGGGCACTTGGACAAGGTGGAGGAGCCGCGCAAGGAGTGGAGCTGCGGATGGAGTTCGCCGCGCTCCCACCCCGAGTGCGGTCATCGCCATCCTGTGCCCGTCACGGGCTGGGACGCGAGGGCGGGGGCGGGGCGGCCAGAAGGGAGCGGGCGGTGGTGAGAGCGTCGGTGATCTCGCGCTCGCCGGTGGACACGCACAGGGTGTAGGCGAGGTCGCGCAGGCGTTGGCTGGGAACTGTCGCTGCGGTGGACGTCTCCTGCTCAAGGAGGCTTTCGTACTCCGTGAGGAGCCGTTGCAATGTGGCGGGGAGTGGCATCAGCATCAGCACGTCTCCTCGGCTCCGGGATCCTTCGTGAACAGCGTGCGCAGCGGGGCGGGCCGGGCTGCCGCCGGGGTCATGTGGCGGTGCGCTCGTCGCCAGGGTGATCCAGCGCTTCGTTGCGTACTTGAGCACAGCTGCGGGCGAGGAGCCGGCACACGTGCATCTGGGAGAGGCCGAGCCTCTGCGCTATCCGGGCTTGCGTCATGTCCTCGAAGAAGCGCAGGTAGAGGATGGTCCGCTCGCGTTCGGGCAGCCTGCGCAGGCCTTTTTTGACCGCTTCGCGGTCGATGGCGAGCTGATAGGAAGGGTCGATGCTTCCCAGGGTGTCGACGAGACTGAAGCCGTCGGCGGTAGTGAGTTCGGCGTCCAGGGAGAGGGAACTGTAGCTCTCGAGTGCCTCCAGGCCCGCAGCGACCTCCTCGAGGGTGAGGTCCGTGCGAGCGGCGACCTCCAAGGCCGTGGGCTCGGCGCTGCCGGGTCGCTGGATGAGTTCGCGGCGCGCCAGACGTACCTGGTTGCGCAGCGTCTGCACCCGGCGGGGCACGTGCACTGCCCACAATCGGTCCCGGAAATGCCGTCTCACCTCGCCGGTGATGGTCGGTACGGCGTAGCTTTCGAAGGCGCCCCGACCGGGGTCGAAGTGGTCAATGGCCTTGACCAGCCCGAGCGCGGCCACCTGGCGGAGGTCGTCGATGTCCTCGCCACGGTTGCGGAAGCGGCCGGCGATCCGGTACGCCATGGGCAGCCACACGTCCACCAGGTCGGCTCGTACGGCCTCCCGCTCCGGCCCGTCGTCCAGGTCCACCAGCCGGGCGAAGAGCGCGGCCGCACCGGCAGGGGGCGGGGTGTGCCGCCGTGCGGCACCGGCGGCCCCGCCAGGGGGCGGGGCTGTGTCCCGGGGGTGGGCGCGGCAGGTCATCGTGTCGGAAACCATGGGGCGTCGCTCCTGAACGGTGAGCTCAGGCTCGCGTCGGCACTGCTTGGGTACCGGCCCGAGCAAAGGCCAGGGGTTCGCCGCGCGGTGGTGCCTGGCCAGCCGAAGGAAGCTGCAGCAAGCGGGGCGATCCCCGCGGAGCGTGCGCCTCCGATCCGAAGCACGAATCTCCAAGTGCCCCAGGGCGCTCCTCGCAAACACTGCGGCCGGCTTCCCGCACCGTGCGCCCTATGCCGATTGGGCTGCGGTGCGGAGGGCAGACGGGGCCGTCCAGTGCGCCCAGGCGCCTCCTTCTCCGTCGGGACGACCCGCCGTTGCGCACGGGTGTCGCTCTCGGGTCACGAACCGGGCAGCCGGTGGGACGACGTGACGGCCGTCCGTCCGCGGACTTCGGCGGGGGACACAGTTCGCTGCAGGAACAATCCGCTCTGCATACGCCCTTCCATATGGACGCCGGCAGGCCCGGGTGACGCTGAGGGAAGCAGGGCTTCCCGCTCGTCAGAGGCGAACAGCGGCACTGTCCACGATGTCGGCGTCCATGTTGGTCTGCATCATCTTCAATGCCGCTTCAGCCAGATCGGCGTGAATGTGGGCGACGGCGTCCTTGGGCACGGTTACCCGCAGGTGGCGAATGTGGGCGTCGAGCGCGGAGTACAGCACGCACTGCTCGGTGACCTGCCCGCACAGGACGATGCGGCTCACCTGGAGTTGATTCAGCAGATAGCCCAGCGGCGTCTCGTAGAAGATCGAGTGCCGCGCCTTGACGACGAACAGGGAATCGTCGTCGGGGCGGATCGGTTCGACCAGATCGGACCGCGGCCCGGCCAGCGCCGTCTCGAGGATCTCGCCGTGGTGCGAGCGCCACCGCCCGAAGTTGTCGTTGACGTAGATGACCGGGACCTGGACTTCCCGGGCGCGCTCGATGAGGCGCTTCATCGGCGGGACCGCCTTCTCCGCCGAGGGGAGCAGCAGCTCCGCATCGGCATGGTCATATGCGGTGATCATGTCGATCACGATGACGGCGCTCTGCCCGTGTCCCATGCCCTCATGATCCTGCTGTCCCGCTCTGCCCGCAGATTCCGGCCATCAGCCCACCGCGCACGACGGCCCACGTGGGAGCGAGAAGCGTTCTGATCTCGTCCGACCAATCTGCGGCCCGGATGAAGGTGAGAGGGCTCGGATCGGCGGCACTGGTGGGCGTGCGGGACTTCCGCGACATGCGGACTTCGGTCTCGGCGGAGGAACTGGAGCAGTTCGAGACCGACACTCAGTCCGGGTCGTACTCGCGCGGGCGTCGCCGGGCCGACGAACGGCCCCAGCCGCGGGGGCGTCGGTCCCCTGGAACCAGGGCGGAGGTGGTTCGCTCCAGGTGACGGCGGACAACGAACAGCCAAAGCCGGCGCCGCGGCTCGAAGCGGGAGTGCCCGGCGGCACGCCACCGGGCGCCCGCGAGGCCGCCTACCGCCGGTCGTCCCAGATCTCGCGTGCCCGGGCCGGTGGCACGCTCCGGGCTGCGCTGCGGGGCTGCCTGCCCTCAGGCTTTCGGTCGCGTGTCCTCAGGCTTCCGCGTCGAGCAGTTGACCGATCACCTGGTCCAGATGGAGATGGTCTGGCTCCGCCCCTCTGGGCACGAGTCTGCACGTCTCTTCGAGCCATGCCTTGAGGGTCGGCCTCTCGATCTCCACCATGGCAGTTCCTGACAGGTCGTCGCCCAGTCGTATGCGGACGAAGTCCGCTCCCCGTCCTCGGGCGACCGGCCAGACGGCGACGTCGCCCCAACCGTCATGCTGGCGAAGGCCCTTGATCAGCTGTTCGCGCGAAAGGTCCCACGCCACCAGTGCTTCGGGGGCATGCAGCGCCAGTACCACGCTGAAAGGTTGTTCCGCCGAGTAGTGCGCCGTCATCCCCATGGAGATCTCGGGTTCATCGTTCACGACGACGGTTGCTTGGTGAAGGAGGAACGAGAAGGGAAGCGGATCCTTCTGGCTCAATGTGATCGAGATATTTGGCTGCAAGTGAGACTTCCCAGGAAGAGGACGGGACTCGCCTGGACGGTCGTCCGGCGCAGCCGTTGAGGTGTCCGACTTGCCAGGAGACCCGTTCCGACCATGCGCCGGAATGTCTCGAGCGCGCCGCACGGCTACCCCGGACGGCGGATGTGAAACAGGCGAGCCTGCCGCGGCAACGGAGTCGTGTCGGTCTCTGAGCGCCTTGGCCGAAACACCCACAACGCCCCGGCCGAGGCTCGGCAGGAGGGCCGATCGGTGGCGGCTGGCGTTGTGAGCCGGGTCTGCTGCTCCTGCACGACGCACCGGCCACGGTTGCCCTTGAAGGAACGGGTTGCGGCAGGCCTGCTGCAGGTGAGGCCGGGCATCGTGCTGCTGCGATGAGGGCGGATATCGACCCTTGAAGTGCGCGCCGGCCGGCAGTCGCGAGAACCGGCGGTGCATGGCCGCACCGAGGTGGGGAACTCGGGACGGGCGCGATTCCGTCGCCGGCGGTGTGCTGGAGAGGCGTCCAGATACCGAATGTCTTCCAAGAGCCGAGATTCATCGCCCGGGCGAGACGCCACGCCGCCGCCCAGAGCGTGCGGGCATGCAAGGGAGTCACAGCGTGAACACGGAGAATGCAGGCAGCACGTACGACAGTGCGGCCGTTATGCAGTGGTTGCTGGAGACAGATTCCCTGGAGGACTTCCTCCAGTCTCTTGCGGACGCAGCTCTGAAGCTGACGCAGGCTGCGGGCGTCGGCGTGACGATCGAGCGTGATCACCGGCCGCTGACCGTCGTCAGTGCCGGGTCGGCTGCCCTTCCGCTGGATGAGAAGCAGTACGGCCAGGACGACGGACCGTGCCTGCAGTCCGCCCGCACCGGCAAAGAGATCGTGGTCGACGACATGCTCGGCGAGACGGCCTGGGGCGACTATCCCGCGTATGCGGCCGCCAGCGGGATCCGTTCCTCCCTGTCGTTGCCCATCGCCGACCTCATCGGCCCCGTGGGTGCTCTCAACTGCTACACCGGGCCGCCCCGCGCCTTCCACGGTGCTGATCTGACGGTACTGCGGTCGCTGGCCGCGCAGGCCGGCAGCGCCATCATGCTGGCCGAACGTCTCGCGGACACCCGGCAGTTCGCCGAGCAGATGCGCACCGCGATGCAGTCCCGCGCTGTCATCGACCAGGCCCTGGGGATGGTCATGGCCCAGCGACGCTGCACCGCCGACGTCGCCTTCGGCATCCTGCGCTCCGCCTCACAGCACCGCAATATCAAGCTCCGTGAGCTGTGCGCCCAGATGATCACCAGTCTGACGGGCCAGCCGCCAGCCGCACCCGAACTGCCCTCCCGCCCATGAAGGGGAACCGCGAGCCCGCAACCACGGCTGCGACGATGCCGACCCCTCTCACGAAGCTCGCGGCGGTCCCTCTCGGTGAACGGCCACGCAACCAAAGTCCTGCCATCTGAGCGGACTTCGGCCGCTGTGCGTGAGGCCTGCGCCGCCGGGCCCGCCCTCCATGCAGCGGCGTGCAACCGGGCGAAAGGGGCCCCGCCCGCTCGGTGCCCCTTGGGCGCGTGGTGCCGGCGAGGCCGCCTCTCGCATTCAGGTGGGTGCCGCGGCAGGCAGGACGGATGACACATTTCTACGGGTATCAGTCGATTCACTTGCAGATGGTGCGTGTAGGGCAGGGCTCAGGAGGCTACTCGGTCACCGGAGGTTCGGAAGAGAGCCCCGGGGTTCCTCAGGGCTCACGGCCCCGGGGAACCGCATCGTTCGGCGTGCCGGCCGCTACGCGGCGAGTGCCTCGCATACCGCCGCGTACCGGCCGGCGCGCCGGCAAAGCCCCGCAAGGGCAAAGGGAGACATCCAACCGTCGACCTCCGAGGATGGGGCACTCCGGCGGACTCCCCGCCGTCCCACGGACCCCCATCCCCTCACTGCGCACTCCGGGTTCTGGTCGCACTCGTGCTTTCCCGGACCGGTGCGGCGGCGCCGCTCCAGATCTTCAAGGACTGCCTCGCGCCGCAGAAGCAGCCGGTACCCAGCGCGGTAGCAGGGGGCGGGCCCGTACGGACCTGCCCCCTGCCCCGAGACAGGGCACCGCAAGACCAGAGGCAGTACAGCGCCCCTCCTGCCTCCGCGGCCCCCGCCCAGTCACCGACCACCACGCCGGAACGCGCTGTGCCGACCGCCTCACCTGCCCCAACCGGTCAGTGAGCGACGTCAGCGCTTGTGCAGGTTCTGGATGCCGAGCGCCTTGCGTACGGCTCCGCGGACCTGCTGGGCGGGGCGCTGCTGCTCGCCGTGAAGTGCGTTGAGGACGACGAGGCCGGCGGTCAGCGCGGGTACCACCCACTGCATGAGGGCGAGCTGCTTCTGCGCGTCCTGCTGGCTCAGCGGGGCTTCCTCCGCGGTTTCCCGGTCCTCCTCCTTCTGCGACGTGGCGAGGTCGACCTTCTTGCCCAACGCCCGCGTGTAGGCGGTGGCGACGAGCGCCGCGCTCGTCAGGGCCGTCTTGGCGGCGGTGGAGCCGGCAACGCCCTTCTGGTCGCGGACACGGCCGCGGTTCGCGACGAGAAGGCCCGTACCGCCGAGCAGGTGGGCGCCGACAGCAACCACTCCCACCGGCGCCCACTTCGCCCAGCCCGCGGACGCGATGCGTGTGGTGCCGACGTCGGTGACGCCCTCCTTCTCGGCGGCTCCGTTGAGGCCGACGGCACCCATCAGTGCCCCACCGAACCATGCGGCCAGACCGAGGTCGTGCGTGCTGCGCAGGAGCGTGTTGCGTTCCGTCATGATGATCCTTTGCCTGGGTGGGCACGGTGTCAGCCGTCGCACCGTGCATGTGTCGATGTCGGATGTCCGGAGCAGTCGGGCCCGGCCCGTCGATGTGGCGTGGCGGATACCCGCCGCAGTCGCCAGAGTTGACCGGCGGCGGGCGTCGCCGACGGCGGCAGCGGACCCATCAGGGATCTTGGTGAGGCGGGCGCCACGTAACATCGAAGAGGCCTCGCCCCAGCGCTGAGCCGGCCGTGTCGAATACGGCCGTGCTGCAACGCCCCGCCGGAACTGGCCGCTGTTGTCTCAACGGTCAGCGCCCCGGTCCTTCGGGCATCTGCCCTATGAGTGACCGCACTCTCCCCGCCCAAACCGGCACACGCCGGATCCCGGGGACAGCCTCATGGGCTGTGGCCGCGCCTGCCCGGTCCCTCCCGGCCAGTTGGCGGCCCGGTGACGGTGACCGCGTTCAACGGCAACGCTTCGAGAGGTTCCGGACGTCCTGGGACGGAGCGAGCGCGTCCGAGGCAGACCTGCCGGACATCTGCAGCGGTGCCAGGTCACCTCCACTCCGAAACGGAGGCGGTGCTCTGCGCCGCGCGATCCTCTTGCCGTCCCTCTCCTGCTGCGCCCTCACCCGGTGTCTCGAGCGGCGAACCGCCGGTGGCCTGCGCGCTTGGTGTTTTGAATCCTTCCCCTTGTTGCTCAACGCCATGAGCCGGGGTACCCGCCACCCATGGCGAAATTCAGTCTTTCGGGACAAAAAGATCGAAAGAGTGACCAGGGTGAGCTGAGCCCGGAAGAGGTCGGTCCCGGCCCCGAGGTGGAACGGCGGGCGCCGGACGCACCGACGAAGCTGCCCAGGCGGGCGTGGGGCAAGGTGCTCAGCGGGAGTCTGCGTGAGTTCAAGAAGGACGAGCTGACCGACCGGGCGGCGGCACTGACGTACTACGGCATCCTCGCCCTGTTCCCGGCGCTGCTGGTGCTGGTCTCCCTGCTGGGCATCACCGGCAGGTCGACCACGGACAAGGTTCTGGACAATCTCCAGCAGCTCGCCCCCGGCCCCGCGCGTGACATCATCACCCGCGCCGTGGAGCAGTTGCAGGGCAACGCCGGCATCGGCTCCCTGGTGGCCGTGGTGGCCCTGGTGGTGGCACTGTGGTCGGCCTCCGGCTACGTCGCGGCGTTCATCCGCGCCGCGAACGCCGTCTACGACATGCCCGAGGGCCGCCCGGTGTGGAAGATCCTGCCGGTGCGCCTCGGTGTCACGGTCGTCCTCATGGTCCTGGCCGTGATCAGTGCGCTGATCGTGGTCTTCACCGGCGGCATCGCCCGCGAGGCGGGCACGGCGCTCGGGATCGGTGACACCGCGCTGACGGTGTGGTCCATCGCCAAGTGGCCCGTCCTGGTCCTGCTGGTCACCGTGATGATCGCGCTCCTGTACTGGGCCACCCCGAACGCGAAGGTCAAAGGCTTCAAGTGGATCACTCCGGGCAGTTTCCTGGCCCTGGCGATCTGGATGCTCGCCTCCGCCGGATTCGCGTTCTACGTGGCCAACTTCGGCTCGTACAACAAGACCTACGGCGCGATGGCCGGCGTCGTCGTCTTCCTGGTGTGGCTGTGGATCAGCAATCTGGCCATCCTCCTGGGGCTGGAGTTCGACGCGGAGGCCCTACGCCAACGGGCGATCGCCGGAGGGATGCCGCCGCAGACCGAGCCCTACACCCAGCCGCGCGACACCCGGAAGTGGGACGAGGAGGACCGACGGCGCCTGGACGAGCAAGGGCCGGCGCAGTGATGCCCGACGGCAGGCAGAAACAGCGAAGTGTGCCGCGCGCGCTTGCGGACACTCAGGGGTCATGAGACTCGTGTCGGGGGTTCGCACAGCGGATCGGCAGCTGACGCAGCAGGCGGCCGCCCGCATTCCGGTGACCGTCGGACGGCTGCTGTCCGCCGTGGAGGAGAAGGCCGAGGGCACCAAACTGTGGTGCGGCACGGCGGCGGTGATGACCACGTTCGGCGGGCGGCGCGGGCGGACGGCCGCAGCCTCGGGGCTTGCGGCCCTCACTGTCGCCCAGCTGGTCGCCAACGGTGTGTGCAAGCAACTCGTGGACCGTCGCCGCCCGCCCAAGGAGTGGATCGACCACGATGAGGTCGAGGAGCGGCCCGACTCCTCCTCGTTCCCCTCCGGACACACCGCGGCCGCCATCGCCTTCACCGCCGCCACCGCTCCCGCCTGGCCGCTGGTCGGCGCGCTGTGCGCGGTACCGGCCGCCCTGGTGGCCGTCGAGCGCGTGCAGTCGGGAGCCCACTACCCCACCGATGTCGCAGCCGGCGCGCTGATCGGCCTCGGGGCCGCCTGGTGCGCCCGGCGCCTTCCCCGTCTGCTGCCACATCGCACGTAGCGACCCCACACCGACCCCGTGGTGCCACCGCTGTTCACGGCAGAGCGTTCTGCTTCTGAACGGCTCCGTGCGGGGTACTCGCCACCCGTCGGACAGCCGGGGCACCTCGACGCGACGACCCGACTGACAGGAACCACACAGCAGGAGGTGATCGCGTGTCGAGTACACAACAGCAGGGCCTCACGTCGGGCAACGACGGGCACAGGGGGCACGAGCCGGTGGGCGAACTGGTCCAGCAGGCCTCGCAGCAGCTGACCGAGCTGGTGCGCGGCGAGCTGAAACTGGCGCAGGCGGAGATGAAGGAGAAGGGCAGGCGCTACGGCAAGAGCGGAGGCCTGTTCGGCGGTGCGTCACTGGTCGGCTTCCTGATGCTTCAGGCACTCGTGGCCACGGTGATCGCGGCCTTGGCCCTGGTACTGCCGGTATGGGCCGCGGCCCTCATCGTGACCGCGGTTCTCGGCGTCATGGCCGCGGTCCTGGCCCTCAGCGGCAAGAAGCAGGCCGGTAAGGCCGCCCCCGTGACGCCCGAGAGCACGATCGAGAACGTGAAGGCCGACGTGGCCGAAATCAAGAGGAGTGCACACCGATGACCCAGCAGCCCGCCGACCAGCAGAGCGCGCCCAGCCCCGACCAGCTCCGTGAACAGGTCGAACAGACCCGCCGCGACCTCGGGCAGACGGTCGAGGCCCTCGCGGCCAAGACCGACGTCAAGGCCCGCGCCCAACACAGGGCCGGCGAACTGAAGGAGCAGGTTGCCGTCAAGGCCGGCGAGTTGAAGGAGCAGGCCGCGAAGACCACCTCCCAGGTCCAGGACAAGCTGCCCGATCCGGTCAAGGACGCGGCCGCCCGGGCGGCGGGGCAGATCCGCACCACGTCGGCTCAGGCCGGACGGATGTGGGAGGAGAAGGCACCCGAACCCCTGCGGCAGAAGACGACCCGGTCCGCGCAGCTGGCCCGGGAAAACCGCACCTGGCTGCTGGTCGCCGCGGGCATCACCGTGGTGTGGTTGGCCCGCCGCCGCAAGAAGAGCTGAGCCGACGAAGCATCATCAGCAGTCGCGTACGGGCCGGTCGGACGCGTCGGCACGGCCGCCGTTCCCGTCCGCGCCCGGGGCGAGGTGGTCCTGGTCGCCGCACTTCACGGCGCCATCCACACCACAGCCACCGCGGCCACGGCCACGGCCACGGCCGCCGGCATCGTCTCCACCCGTCGGTTGATCGGAACCTGGTCCGGCTGACAAAAGCGTGGGGCAGACCGACCTGCGGGCCGGTCTGCCCCACGCTCCTGTACTTCCAGCGGACCTGATCAGTGCTTGGGATGTGGGCGGGACGCCGCACCGTCCGCGAAAGAGTGCGGCGGCAGGACACCGCCGTGGCCGACCGCCATCAGCGGCAGGACACGGCGTGCCGGAGACCGGACCGTTCAGCCTCGCCGGCCCTCGTCGTCGTCCTCGTAGTCGGTTTCGATGCGCTCCTTGCGCACGGTGCCCGTGACGGTTTCCTCCTCGATCACCTCATCGGTGACCAGGCGTACGCGCTCGACCGGTTCCACCCTGGTCTCCACGACGGGCCGCTCCGCGTGCAGGATGACCTCGTGCTCTTCCTCCGAGATCTCGGGGCCGGACAACGCGTCGTCGATGTTCGCGTCGGTGATGGGCTCGCGCACCACGCGGACCTCTTCGTGGCGTACGGGAATCGTCTGCTGCTGCTCTTCGGTGACCACGTACTTCCGCAGCCGGGCCCGGCCGACCGTCTGGCGCTCCGCTCCGACGTGCATCTCTTCTTCGGAGCGCGTCATCGCATCATCACCGGGCTGCCCGGCGCGCATCGTGCCCATCCCAGCGGCGGCTGCCTCGGGGTCCGTGCTGGCCCAGCCGCCCTGCTCGGGATCGTTGGCCTGCTGCCAGGCCTCGTCCCAGGCAATGCCGTAGTGCTCGTACAGGCGGTGCTCCTCGTCCGGGGACAGGTGTCCGCCGTCGGCATCGACATTGGGAGCGTCACTGATGCGGTCCTTGGTAACGGATACCTCGAGGTGGTCCTCGACCATGTGCGCGTCTCTCATGGGGACAAAGGATTCGTTGGTGCCGAACAGCCCTGTCTTGACGGTGACCCACTCGGGCCGGCCGGTCGCATCGTCGTAGAAAACATGCTTCGCGTCGCCGACTTTGTTCCCCTCCGCGTCGTGGACCGGGTGATCCAGCACAGTCGGGATCTGCTCTCGGGTGATCATCTCTACACTCCTGCTCCCTGTTGAGGTCACAGCACGAGTTACCGACCAAATCACCTGGAAACATTGCAACATTCACTTTCCTTTAAAAAACGGACAGTTCAAGGTCGCGGAGACGGCATCCGACCACTACGGCACAAGCAGTCCGGGGCAGAGGTCACCACCCGGCCCCGCCGACCCGAACCCCGCCGGACAGCGCATCGCCGCCGACATCGTCCTCACCACCGCCGCCGCACAGCTGAACCAGGCTTCTCCCCCACCGCTCACGATGCCTTCGTTCACACAATGCGGAGCGTCACGTCCCGTCCCGCCACTTCGACCTCAACCGCCGGCAGCGTCGACGACTCCGTTGTGGGCGTGGAAGCACTTCGCGCCCGCCGGCGCCCTGGGGATACACATCCGGCGCAGCAGGGCGCGGGTGAGGCGGTTGTCGAGCGTGGTGCGCCAGGCGACGTCCGGATACCGGGATCGCAGATGGGACAGGGCCCGGGTGCCCAGCCCGCTGTCGCGGAACGGTTCGTCCAGCACGACGTCAGTGATCACACCCTCGGCGCACGTGTCGCACGCCCGGTAGGTCACCCGCCCGACCACCTTGCGGATGTGCACCAGCAGGAGACACTCCTCGCCCGCGCCTCTCGGCGAGGACGACCACTGCAGCTCGATGCCGCGGTAGGCCAACAGCCTGCGATGCCAGCGGCCCCGCCGCCGTCCGATGCGCCGATGCCTTCCTGCCCCGTGCCGTGAGGCGGCATCCCGAAACCCGGCTCGAACGGGGGCACGGTCTTTGGCGTATGCCTGATCTGCCTGCATGGCCAACGCGGGTGCCCCCTCACCACGAACACATGTCACACAGCGCCGGCATCACTCCATGGGCGTACGACTCGCACACGGGACCCAACGTGTGAGGAGTACCTGCCTGCCTGAAGTTGAACTGGTCCTTGCATTCCGAGTCGGCAATCAGTCGGCCGATCTGGGGGCCGGCAGTTCAGCGGTGCCGTGCGTCCAGTGATCAGGGAGGCCGACAGCAGACAGGAAGGTCGAGATCTGAGCTCGCGCGTGCTCAGCGCCGCTCTGGTAGTCGCCGCCTCGACCTTCCGCGTCGCTCTCCGGCGCAAGGGCCTGCGCCGGCCCGGCAGTTCCCATCGTGGCCATCCGGTCCACCTCTCTTGAACGGAGCGGTTCAAGCTTGCCGTTCACCGGCCCGGAATGTGCTGCATCGAGCGGCGTGTCGTCCTTCAGCAGCCGACCGCCACGCCGAACTGCGCTGCGTCGACGAGGCCGCCCTGCGGCGGCACATCGCGCGTTCCCGCTCCACGCTCGGCCGGGTGCACGGGTCACTGCTGCGTGCCGTCCGTGCTGTTGTGCTTGCCGGTCCCGGTCCGGTCACCGCGGTGTCGGCTGCAGCGGATTGGAAGTCGGCTCGGTGTGGCGTGGTTCGCGGCGGCAGGAAGGCCGATCCGGCCGCGAGGCCTCGAAGCAGGGCGAGGACGGCCGCGAGCACGTAGGGCCCACTCGGAGGCTCGTGTACACCCACCTACTCGACGCCGCGACGAAGACCTACGGTTGGTCCGGTTGGCGATCAGCAGTCCGGCGAAGACGGCCGGGTGGACGGCTTGGCCCGGGGCTCCCGTCGCGATTCGTCCTGCGGATTTGCCTACCCGTTCCATCCGCGCGGGGTGAGCGGAAGTTCAGGAAGGCTGCGCAACAGCTCCCTGACTTCCGTCATAGACGCACCGACTCGAGTCTCGAAGTCTCGTTCATCGCCGGTTTCCAAGGCTTCACTCATCAGCGATACGACCAGGAAGAACTCGGCACGGGTCATGCAGACATCTACTTCCGCGCCTCTGTCGACCACATCCATTACGGCTCCCTTGCGAAGTTTTGCGTGAGTTCTCGTACCGTGACCAGCCCGACGGCGAACAGTGCCGTCGCGAAGGTCCCGAGCGCCACGACGGCGCGGCGTACACCCTGGTCCGGGTACCAGGAGGAGCTCATACGACGAGGATCTCTCCGTCAGCGCCTTCCGGTGTGCCTGCACAGGCAATCATGGCGGCTCTCTGACGCCGGGCGCCCGCGGTTCGGTCTGGCTGCACGGGTCGTCCTGTCGCGGGCCGGCGGCGTGACGGCAATCCCACCAGCACCGCTGCGGGGTGATCCGGGGCTGGGGCCCGCAGATATCCAGTTGGGCACTTGGCCGAGGAATGACAAGGTGAGGCTCATGCTGTCGCCCACCGTCGATGAACTCCTCCGGGAGCTGCACGCATCGCTCACACTGCGCAAGCGCCCGGAGGATGTGGCCCGACTCATCCAGGATCTGTACGCGGCACAGGGCACCGAACTCGACGAGGCGACTGAGGCAGCACTCGCCAAGGCCGCTGAGCACTCGCTGCGCAACCTTTGGCACGGCTACACCTCCATGCGGGAGGAGTTCGCCCGGCCGGTCGGCGCGCAGCGCCAACTCGCACGTGTGGCAGGCCTGTTCACGGATGTGCCGGAGCTGCCGGGCGGCGCCGGAGACGATCCGGACCAGATCGAGGCAGTGATCCGGCGTGCAGGCGAGTCGATAGGCCGCGTGTACGGCCAGAACGACTTCGGCGTTGACCGTCTCGACCGGGCCGAGCGGACTGACGCCGGCCTCGGCGAGGTCTCCAAGCGCCAGTACAACAAGCGCTTCCGTCTCCTGTGCCGCATGGAGGCCAAACTGGCGCGGCTGATCCATGAGCAACGCCGTCGCGAGGTGACGATGACCGGCAAGGGAGCACTCGCGCACGTACTGCCGTACGGTCTCTTCGCCGCGGATCCGGACACGGCGGCCTTCATCGCGTACATCACGGCGCGGGGCTACATGCGCAGCGTCTTCACGAACGGCCGCCAGCGCCAGGCCTACGACGAGGTCGCCGAGGCACTGTTCCAGCGCCTGCGCGCGCAGCCCGAGCGGACCTGCTGGTCCGCGGTCGCGCATGTGCATCCCACGTCGGAGGTGCTGGCCGCAGTCTCCGACGAGGATCTCTCTCGACTGCTGGTCCGGTGGAACGGCTTCCTGCGCCAGGTCGCGGACCTGTTGGAGGACGCCTGGAACCGGCATCCGCTGGAGCGCGAAACCATGATCGTGCGTCGCGGCGACGACTCATCGACGTGGAACCAAGCCGCGCAAGCGTGGAACACGGCCCGCGCGCACTGGTTCGCGCTTCTGTCCGAACTGGGCCAGGAGAAGATTCTGGACCGGGTCTGCCCGGGCAAGGTCCCTCGCCTGATGGCTGCCGATGTGGCGTATTGGCACCGCATGAGCGGCGGCGGCCTGCACCCCGACACCTACATCTGGGCAGAGTTGCCGTTGCCCTGGCAGGTACTCCGGGGCGAGGAGGAATGTCCTCGCTCGCTGGTCGAGGCAGTCTGCGCTCGGCATCGGAGGGATCCCGTCGCCAGCGCCTGGACCGCCCCCAGGCCGATGGTTGAGGCTGTCGCCTTCCGCCGGACGCCCGAGCTCGTACACGGTGTTGCCGTTGCGGACCCTCTCATGGCCAGTGCCCTGCGGTCGGCAGGAGTGTTCTCCGGCAACGGCAAGCGCGCAGCGGCGAGCGAGTGGCTGTGACTGCCTGCCACAGGGCCTTGGGGAAATCGGTTGCCCAAAACGGCAGCCCCGGCCATGATCGACGTGGCGACGAGGAAGCTCTGCGGAGGAGCGCCCGGCTCTGATCCCGGGTGGACGTAGGTTCGAATCCTGCCCTCGTCGCCACTCCACTTGCCACGGCTCGCTGCGGGCCGCCTCCTTGTCCGGCGGTCCCGGCACGGGAGGTACTGGCACCCGATCGGTGGGTGCCGGCCGGGCGGGTCAGTGCCGGCTGGTTCGCCGTCGTCGGTTGGTCCGGTTGGCGATCAGCAGTCCGGCGAAGACGGCGGCCATGACGGCCGGGTAGACGGCTTGGCCCGGGGCCCCTGTCGCAATTCGTCCTACCAGCAGCGCCACGCTGAGGCACAGCAGAGCCCAGCACATCCAGGAGACCCAGCGGGCTCCTGGACGCGTCCATGCCGGTACGTCGTGCCGTGCGGGTGTTCGGGTCACAGGTTCGCCTCCGCAGTCCCTGTGCCCGCATTGCTCGTGGCCACGCCGCCCGCGCGAAGTCTGCGGCGCGGAGCGTTGGGAACCCCCGGTCGCGACCGTGGATCGTCCCGGATGAGCTCCGGAGGCTCATCGAGCGGCCGGCACCGGGTCGACAGGCGGGCACGACCAGCCGGTCCGGGGCCGGCCCCACCCGCCGTCTGGGCGCGTCGACGGGGCAGGCCGTGCGGGTGAAGGGGGTGGTGCCGGCGGGTGACCGGGGCGCCGGCCGTGTGGCCCCCGGGCGGGTTCGGGCTACGGAACCTGGGCCGAATGTGTCGATCGAGGGGCTGGCCCGACCATGTTCAAGACCGCGCTGCGGATCGCTTCCGCCGCATCTCTTGTCGTCACTTCGCTGACGTTCGCCTCGTCCGCGAGTGCTGCGACGGACCCGTTCCCCGGGACCCCGGAGCAGATCCGTGACACCGGCCCGTGCGGCCCGACCGGGGGCTACCGGTCGTCGGAGTGGGCGCAGACGACGACGGACCGCTCCCTGCGGCGGCAGGTCGACCTGGCGTCGGTACGCGAGGGCTGGTACTGGCGCCACGACGTGAACACGCTGTGGCGGGGCGACACCCGGCCGGACCCCCAGGCGATCTTCCGCAGCGGTTTCACGCCGCTGGGCACGGACCTCACCCCGCTGTCGAAGTGGATCATCGGTGGCGGCGGGCAGAACTCCGCGCACGTGAGCACGACATGCGACCGCTGGGTGGCGCAGGGCTTCGCCACCGGCGGCGGCAAGGACGGCTGGGTGTACGCGATCCAGGCCCCGGGCGGGATCGACGTGAACGCCACCGCGCGGATGACCGGCATCCAGTCGCAGTACCTGTGGAACAAGGAGATCGACTTCCCCGGCGGGGTACAGGGCCGGTACATCCAGGGTGCGTGCCAGTACCACTGGGCTGGCCAGGACCCGCAGACGAACGTGAACATCTACGAGAACCTGGGCTGCGTCACGAACAGGGACTTCCGCCCGGCCGGCACCCGCACCGCCGAGGAACAGCTGGTGCCCTCCCCCTGACGGCCGAGCACCGGATGAACGCACCCCGGGCCCGGTTCACGGACCCGGGGGCGGGCCGGCGGGCATCGTCCCGACGCTTCAAGCCTCGTGCCCCGGAGGAGGCTTCGTCAGCTGGATGACCGCCGACGTGGCTCCCGTGGCGGGCAGTTGGTGGAGCCTCTGCTGCTCCGCGAAGACCAGCACGCTCGAGGGCACCGCGGCGCGCAGCTCGTGCAGTCCGACGAGGGCCGCGTGCAGTTGTACGTCTCCTCGTGGGGCTTGAGGGCGGCTGCCCATCGGCTGCGGGAGAGCACGTCCCGCCGTCGGGAGCAACGGTCGGTTCGGCGCGCCAAACCCCGAAGCCGGGCAAGCACCACGGATCCATCACGAACTACCTGGTACGGGAGCACACCGGGCACGTTGGCCAGGGACACGCATACCTGGGCCCGGTGATGCTGCCCGACCGACGCGGGACCCCTCCCACGCAGGCGGGGGGGGAGGCGAAGGTCGCTGCCCCAGGACGCCGAAGGGGCCCGCGTGCCAGACTTGAGCCATGACGGCAGCACGCGACTACGAGGACCTGCGGTACGCGGTGGAACACCTCAGTCCTCGGCAGGCCCGCCGCCTTCGCCTGATCATCAGCCAGGACGAAGAGTTCGCCGACGTCCTCCCGCCGCGAGCGGAAGAGCAAACTGACGAGGTGGACGACGACGAGGGTGCCCTGCTCCCGGCCAGCTTCCTGGCTCTCGCCGGCAGCATCGACACCCCCGCCGACTACGCAGAGAATCACGACGCCTACATCGCATCCCGCGGCGACCGGCGCGGGAATGCCGCCGAGTGACGACAGTTCAGGCGCCGGACTCCCCGCCCTCACCCTCACCATCTGGGTCGGTGCAGGTGTCGCCCTCGCTCTCCTCGCCGACCGACGCGGCAGGCGCCCCGCCACCGCCCGCCCCGAAGCAACCGCGCCGAGGAGCGCGGCAGCCGGCGTCACCGCGGGGCGCCTCGATGACAGGCGGCCGTACCCCGTGGCGGGTTCGGCGGCTCAGTCCGTGCGGATGACGTCCGAGAGAATCGCGAAGTAGGTCAGGCTCGGGTCGATGCCGACGACATTGTCCGTGGCCAAAAGCATCTCGTGCCGCCCGAGCAGATGCAGACCGTCGCCTGCACGGTGCCGCCGCTCGGACCTGCGGGTTCGCCCAGGCCGCCGCACCGTGCGCCGGGACGGGGCCGGGCGGGCGTCGTCCCGACGCTTCAGGCCTCGGGCCCCGGAGGGGGCGTCGTCAGCTGGATGACCGCCGACGTGGCTCCCGTGGCGGGCAGTTGGTGGGGCCCCTGCTGCTCCGCGAAGACCAGCGCGCTCGAGGGCACCGCGGCGCGCAGCTCGTGCAGTCCGACGAGGGCCGCGTGCAGTTGTACGGGGCCCTCGTAGGCGTCGTAGGCGAGGGCGAGGCGGGCGCGGGTCTCCAGGCTCTGCCAGGCATAGCGGCGGCGGAGGTTGGTCATGTGGCGGGCGTCGGAGCGCAGGAAGGTCGATCCGGCCGCGAAGCCCGCCGACAGCAGGGCGAGGACGGCGGCGGGCACACGGGCCCCCTCGGAGGCCAGCCCTGCGGCGCCGGAGATGCCGGCCAGGACTGCGGCGGGGAATCCGAGACTGAGGTACACGGCGTGCCAGAGCTTGGCTCGGCGCTGTGCCCGGCGCGCGCCGATCTGCGCCTCGGTGATGATCTTCTCCACCTCGACACGGAGCGCGAACAGTTGCGGGCCGTCTCCCCCACCCGTGCCCGCCGCGGCTGCGGCACTGCCGTCGACCACCAATTCGCCTTCCTCGTAAGAGAGTTGGGTGTCCTGCCCCGGCATCGGATTGTAGAGCGAGGGCCGGTCTCCTGGCAGGCAATAGCCAGGTGGCCGCCGCAGGACCTGCGCATCAACGGGCCGCAAGCGGGCGGTAGTTGGCGTCGCTGCGGGGGCCGTCTCGATGGCAGGCGGTCGGGTCCCGGGGCGGGTTGGGCGGCTCAGTCCGTGCGGATGACGAAGTACTGGTCGGGGGTGTCCGCGCAGGGTTCCTGGACGGCCTCGGCTCCCTCGGCGGGGATGCGGGCCGCCGTGCCGACGCACTGGCCGCTGTGCGCGGGCCGGAGCCGGAAGCCGGCCGCGTCGTCCGGGGCGGGCTCCAGTCGGAACCGGGTCGCGCCGGTGCAGTCGTCGCGTGGCTCGATCATGCCTTTGACGGGGCCGGCGCGCATGACGGTCAGGCATCCCTTGCCCTGCTGGGGGTGGTGCCACTGGACGCGGTACAGGCCCTCACCGGCCGGTTCGAGGTAGGTGCGCGGTACGGGGGCCTGGGCGCAGGGCAGTTGCACGGCCACCGCGCTGTCGTAGGCCCCGGCCCGGTCCCGTCCGTCCGTCAGGCACAGGTCGCCGTCGCGGGCGGGGCTGATGGTGACCCATCCATCGGTGGGCGTGCTCGGATCGCCGGACTCGTCGGGCAGGAAGGCCCACAGTCCGCCGGCGAGCAGCCCGGCCGCGAGCACGAAGGCGAGCGCGAACAGGATTAACCGCCGGGGTTGTTGGCGTAGGGGTGTGGGTTTCACGTCGCCCGCCTCCGCCCGTACGTCCGCGACCGCGGGTGCGGGAGCGGTCGCGGGTGCGGGAGCGGTCGCGGGTGCGGGTGGGAGCGGCTCCGGTCCCGCTTCGGTGATCCGCTCTCGGGCGTCCAGCCAGTCACCGACCCGCCGGCCGTCTCCGCAGGCGCGCACGAAGACGGCCAGGACGTCCGGCCGCGGCAGATTGGGGCGCCTGAGGACATCGGCCAGGGTGCTGCGCGCGAGTACGTCGCCGTTGCGCGCGGCCTGCTCCTCCAGTTCGCGGAACGTCATCCCCGAGCGCTGCTTGAGCTCGTTCATCGACGCGATGAAACCGGCCGCGTCACGTGCCGCGTACGGAGACAGCTCCCCCAGGTTCCCCACGCCCGCCATCCTGCTGGGGTGGTCACATGTTGAACAACACGGAATCCCGCCATGCTGCCCAGTGCACCCCGGTGCGGGTCAGGCGGCCCAACTCCCGTTGGACAGCGCCGCGGAGCGGAAGTGGAAGTAGAACTGCGTGTTGTCGGGGACGTCGTACTCGATCACGTTCCACTCGCCGGCCCGGGCGAGGGTGTAGTCGGAGGGGCAGTAGCTGCCGCCGGACGCCGTCTCGAAGCAGACCATGATGTACCGGTTGGTCCTGGGCATGATGTTGATGTCTGCGCAGTTGCCCGACGTCACGAACAGCCGGCCTGCCGGGAGGTCCGCAGCGCCGTCGTACTTGGAGTAACTGTGGGCGCTTCCGTAGCAGGAGGCGGCCCCCTGCTCGCCGGCCTGGGCGGTCGGGGCGAGGGTCATGGCCCCGGCGAGCAGCAGGGTCGCTGCGAGGGTGCTGTGGGCGAGGTGCTTGCGTATCTGCATGATGGGTTCCTCCATGGAGTGGTAGGTGGCCCGGGCGGGCCGGATGCGGTGTGCGGGGTCCTGTCGGCCGTGGCGTGCCGGGGGTGGCCGTCGCGGGCGCGCCGACTGCCGACTTCCGGTTTCGGTGCGCGTGCGGTGTGCGGTCGGTGCGCTAGGCGTACGTGACGTCGGAGGCGCAGCGCGCTCCGGATTCGCCGGGGAATTTCTTGCCGAGGCAGACGTAGACGCGCACGGAGGTGTTGCCGACCTCCGTGGAGTCCCAGTGGCCCAGGTCCTGCCCGCCGGAGGTGGCGGTGTCGTCCATGGCGAGCGGCCCGTACAGGTACCGGCTGTCGCGGATGTAGGCGCGGGCTGCGACGCCGTCGGCCTGATGGTCCTGGACGTAGTTGTAGTACGAGGTGTTCAGGTCGGCGGTGCCGCCCGAGTGGATGCAGACCGTCGCCTGCACGGTGCCGCCGCTCAACCCCTGGGAGTTGGCGACGGTGGCGTGCAGGGTCTCGCAGCCGGCGGCGGTGCGGGACGGCGCGGCTGCCTGGGCGGGCACCACGGAGGTGGCGACGGCCAGTGCCGTGCCGAGCATCAGGCCCGTGCACGCGGTTCGTATGCGCATCATGACTTCCCTGTCTCGGTGTCGGGGAGCGTGTGCGGAGCGGTGGGCGGCGCGGGAACGCGCCCGGTGTCGGCCGCCCTCATGCCGCGGGGCTCGGGCCGTGGTCTCCCCCTCGCCACGGCCTTCGCCCTGCGGTCGCCACCGAGGCTGGCCGTCGCGGGGCGGCGGGAGCAACAGCGTGCGGTTGTCCCGGACAGGGCCGGACTGTCCGGGCAGGTCACAGGCCGTGCCGTGCCGGTGTCCGGGACAGCGGGGAACGCAACTTCCCTCTGTTGCGGGTGTGTTCGCTGTGCCGCGGGGGTGCTGCGGGCAGGGGGCAAGGGGCCGTTTCTGCCAGTGATGGGGGCATGCGACCACCGCTTCCGCATCGGCCCTTGCGAGTCACGGGTACGGCTCTTGACCCTCACGTGACGTCAGGCTGCATAGTCGGCGTTGTGGAAGATCACTGGACCGTGGGGCGCGTGGCCGAGCTGGCCGACGTGAGCGTCCGCACGCTGCACCACTACGACGAGATCGGGCTCGTGCGTCCGTCGGCGCGGACCGCGGGTGGGTACCGGGCCTACTCGGCGGCTGACGTCGAGCGGCTGAGGGAGGTACTGGCCTACCGGCGGCTGGGCTTCGGGTTGCGGGAGGTCGCGGAACTGGTCGGCGACTCGTCCACCGACACGGTCGCGCACCTGCGCCGGCTGCGTGGCCTGCTGCTGGAGCGGCGTGATCGTGCGGACGCCATGGTGGCGGCCATCGACAGGGAACTTGAGGCACGGGCGAGAGGGCTGAGGGTGACACCGGAGGAGCAACTGGGAATGCTCGGCGCACGGTTGTACGACGCGATCGGCGGCGCCTACACGGCGACGCGGCGTACCGAGCCGCGGATCGCGGCGCAGATCTCGGACGCGCTCGGGGACGCGCGGACGGTGCTCAATGTCGGGGCCGGCACCGGCTCCTACGAGCCGACTGATCGCGAGGTGACCGCGGTGGAGCCGTCGGGGGTCATGCGGCGTCAGCGGCCGGCCGGCGCGGCGCCGTGCGTGGCCGCCGCCGCGGAGAGCCTGCCGTTCGAGGACCACTCCTTCGACGTCGCGATGGCCGTCTCCACTGTTCACCACTGGGGGGACCCGATAGCGGGGCTGCGCGAGATGCGGCGCGTGGCCCGCCGCGTGGTGGTGCTGACGTTCGACACCGACGAGCCCGGATGGCAGAACCGGTTCTGGCTCACCCGCGACTACCTGCCCGAGTTCGCCACCGTCCTCGCGGACTTTCCCTCACTTGCGGGGATGGCCGACGCGATCGGCGCCCGCGCTGAGCCGGTGCCCATCCCGTGGGACTGCACCGACGGCCTGTTCGAGGCGTACTGGCGCAGACCGGGTGCGTATCTGGAGGAGCACGTCCGCCGTGCGATGTCGGTGTGGACGAGGGTCGGACCGGACGCCGAGCAGCGGGCGGTGCGAAGCCTGCGTGACAACCTCGACTCCGGCCGGTGGGCCGAGCGCAACGGCGACCTCGCCCACCTCGACACGGCAGATCTCGGCCTCCGCCTGCTCATAGCTTGACCGGGCACCGGCCGGACCGGCTGGGCACCGGCCCGGACCAACCCGGGTTGCTCCTTCTCGTCGTCATTCGCCTCCGCAGCCGCCGCCGCATCCGCCGCCGCAGCTGGTGCCGCAGGCGTCCACGTCGATGCTGTCGGCCACCGCGTCGCCCCTGCTCCCGGTACGCGTGCTCGTGCGGGTGCGGGTCCGCGGGTACAGGGGCGGCGGCTGCGGCCGCTCCCTGGTCGCGGCGATCGCCCGTCGGGTGCGGTCGGGCACCGCCGCACGCGCGATCTCCGTCTCGTGCCTGCAGTACGCGTCGAGCGCCTTCCAGCGGCGCCGCTTCTCCGACGGCCACAGGCATGCCGGTCCCCACTGCACCAGCCAGGCCGCCGCGCAGACGTAGAGCCACACCGACCTGTCGGCCTCGGGTGCGAACGGCACGGGCGCCTCGGTCACCGTGGCGTGGACGCCCATGCCGATCGCGATCACCATCGTGGCGGCCAGCATGAGGGTCTGGCTCCTGCCCGACGCCGTCATGCGCATCGCGGGCGCATCGCGCTCGACGCGTCCGCGGAACAGGGCGAAGCGGCCCTCGGACACGATCTCGTACAGCTTCGTCGCCGCATCCGCCGGCGTGGCGCGGATCTCCTCCGTCAGGGCGTGCAGGGCCGGGTCCGTCTGGCTGCGGCCCCGGCGGGTGGGCCGCAGTTCGCCGGTGGAGGAGACCTTCACGACGCCGTCGTCGACGAGCAGGCAGACCGCGGTCTCCGCCGCCTCGACCATTCCGCCGAGCAGGTACGAGGCGGGCACCGGATGGAGGCCCCCGGCGATCAGTTCCTCGGCCTTCCGCCGCGGGTCCCGGTCGCGGAACCAGCAGTACAGGCCGCGCGATCCGTTGCACAACGCGAAGACCAGCAGCCAGCAGGCCACGATCCCCTCGCTGTCCCCCAGCCACCAGTCCACCGCTCGCCCCCAGCCTCGGTGCAGGCCCCCGGCCGCGCCCGGCGGCGGTCAACCGCACAGGTGTGCCCAGGATATCGGCCCCTGCGGACAGCGGGAGGGTGCCGTACGCGACGATCCGGAAGGCGGCGCCCCGGCGGGGACGCCTCCCGAGCAGGGGCGTACCGGGGTCCGATCCCTTCCGGCCTCGGAACGCAGAACACACAGTGTCATCTGCTGAGGACCGCCGGACGCCTTCCGCGAAGTCACGTGCGCAGCCGCTCCGCGCCGACGGAACCTCCCGCAAAAGGCGCCGTCACGGGCGCTTCGGGGGTGATCCACCCCCGATAAGGGCTCTGCCGGCCCCTGTGGCACAGTAGGTCGGAACAGTGTGTTTTACCACTGTTGGTGGCTGCCATTCCGGCACAGAGTTCACAGGGACCGCACGTGCGCTGCGTTCCTGGATAGGAGTACGCAGTGAGCGATCCGGTCATCGTGGGCGTGGACGGTTCCGCGTCGAGCCTTGAGGCGGTCGGCGTCGGCGCGCGGGAGGCGCAGTTGCGCGGCAGTGCACTGCGGATCGTGCACGCCTTCGGCTACCTGCCCGGGCACTACCCGACGGTCGGATCGCTCTTCGAGAACGCCGACCAGAGTCTGGAGGCGCTGGCGCACGGGGTCGTCGGCCGGGCCGAGGCACACGCGCACGAGGTCGCGCCGGGCCTCGAGGTCACCCGGTCCGTCGTGGTCGGGGACGCGCTCGAAGTCCTGGAGGCCGAGGCGCGCTCGGCCGCGCTGGCCGTGGTGGGCGGTTCGGGGCACGGCGGCTTCGCGGGGCTGCTGCTGGGTTCGACGGCCCAGCAGCTGGCCTCGCACGGGCTCTGCCCGCTGATCGTGGTGCGCGGCACCCCGGACCCGGCAGGCGCCGTGGTGCTGGCCGTCGACGGTTCCGAAGCGGGCGCGGCGGCGGTCGAGTTCGCGTTCGCCGAAGCCGCGCTGCGCCAGGCGCCGTTGGTGGCCGTCCACGCCTGGAACGCGTGGAACGAGCACGCCTACGAAGGGCCCGCGGACCCGCTGTCCGCCGCGGTGGCGGACGCCGGCCGGATCGTCCGGGCCGAGCAGCGCCTGCTGGACGACGCGGTGGACACCTGGCAGAAGGAGTATCCGCAGGTCGTGGTGGAACGGCGGCTGGTCCGCTCGCGTACCCGTCCGGCGCTGATCGAGGCCAGCCGGAACGCCCAACTGGTCGTCGTCGGCGCCCGGGGACACGGCGGCTTCTCCGGCCTGCTGCTCGGCTCGGTCAGCCAGGCCCTGCTCCACCACGCGCACTGCCCCGTCGCTGTCGTACGCGGCAGGAAGTAGGGCGCAGGCCCCTGCGAGGGCTCGCGGACACTGACGAGCCGACTCCGGCAAAGCTCCTTGATCTCAAGGTGACTTGAGGTTCTACGGTGATCGCGTTCTGGTTCTGGTGGTCACCCACGGGAGGTGCGCCGAGATGGCGCTCAAGGAGTACACGCAGGAAGAACTGGCGGCGCAGCCCATCGGCGCGTGGAGCGGGGAGGCGTACCGGCGGGTGGTCGGCGCCCTGCGGGCGCAGTTGGCGGTGGAGGACCTCACGCAGCCGCACTGGTGGACGCTCAACCACGTGGCCGGCGATCCGGGCCGGTGGACGCGCCGTGCGCTGACCGAGCGGCTGGCGGTGTACGACGACCTCGGGATCGACTTCGACGGCGTCTTCGACGACCTGGTCGCTCGCGGCTGGTTGACGGAGGAGGCCGGGGCCATGACGTTGACCGAGGCCGGAGAGGCCGGTCGCAGCCGGGCCGGGGAACGCAACGCGCGCGTGCACCACCAGATGCACGAGGGCATCCCCACCGCCGACTTCGTCACCACGATCAACGTGCTGCGCCGCATGGTCGCCAACCTCGGCGGCGACGGCGACCTGCCCGACTGACGGCCGCCGCCCGGCTGTTGCCCGCCGCGAGGTCCTTGCCCGCGTCCCTGCGCGGATCGCGCGGTGGGGCCGGACCCGGACCACGGACTGCGACCGGAGCCCCGTGCGGCGGCCCGACTAGGTTGGGCGCATGACAAGCCTCGATCATCCCCGGCTGTCCGGCCTGGGGCGGAACCCGGCGGCGCCCCAGGAGGTCCTGGTACGGCTGGCGGCACACCGGGCGGGCCGGCACGGGATCGCGCTGCGCCGGGGGCGGTTGGAGGACGCCGTCGTCGAGGCCCTGCTGGAGCACGGCGACGATGTGAGCACGGTGGGCCTTCACGGGGACCGCATCTCCCCCGGGATGCGCCGAAGGATCGCCGCGCACCCCGATCCGGCGATCCGCGACGCCCACACGGATTTCGTCCGCTCCATGGTGGAGCGCGAGGTGACGATCGGCATCGACGCCCTGGAGGAGGCCTACGGCCGGCCACGGACGGCACTCGCCGGCGCGCCGAGCCCGGGTCTGCGCGCCGCGGTCGCGCGAGCCTGGCACGACCGGCCCCTCGCGGTGCAGGTGGAACTGCTCGCCGACCCGGACCCCCGGGTGCGGGCGGCCGCCACCGAGCAACCGCAGCCGGGGGTCCCGCCCGAGTGGAGGGAACGGTGCCTGGCCGACCCCGCCACGCGCGTCAACGTGGCGCGGCGAGTTCCGCTCACCCTGCGGCAGTTCACGCAGCTCATGCAGGCCACGCAGAGCGAGAAGGAGGCGGAGAAGGTCCGTCAGTCCCTCGCCGGGAACCCTCACCTGTCGGCGGAGATGGTGGCCCGACTGCTGGACGTCGACGACCCGTGCGTGCGGATCGCGCTGGCGCAGAGTCGCCATGTCGACGCCAGGACCCGGGACCGTCTCTACGCGCTCGTGGAGGCTGAACGCGCGGACGGAAGCATCGAGGCCGAAGTGGCGCTGAGTTGGAGCTTCGCCGAACCCGGCTGGCTGCGCGAGGCGCCCCTCGACGAGCAGTTGACCTACCTGGACTGCCGGCACACGGTGTTCCGGCGGGTACTGGCCTCCTGCCGCGGCCTGCCCGACGAGGCGTGGCGACGGCTGGACAACGACCCGGAGCTCGCGGTCCGCCGTGCCGCCGCCCGCCGGCCGGACACGCCACCGGAAGTCCTGGAAGCGCTGGTACGCGCGCACGGCGACGTGTTCCACATCCGGCCGCTCCTCGTCGACCACCCCCGTTTCCCCCGCCACACGCTGCGCACGTTCGTCGACGAACCGAACCCGAACGTGCGCTACCTCGCCCTGCAGGACCCGGAACTGCCCGTGCCGGCCCTGCAGCGACTCGCCGCCGCCGAGGCGTTCCTGCGGTCGGGGGTGGCCCGTCACCCCAACATTCCGGACGTACTGCTGGAGCAACTGCTCTCGGACCCGGACCCGAAGGTCGCCGACGACGCCGCCGCCAACTCCGTACTGCGGCCGTCCCGGATGTACCGCATCCTCAGCGCCGCAGGCCTGTGACCCGACGGGCGGCTCGGGCCCGGACCTCGTGCGTCGTGGCCTGCGCCGACACGCGCTTTGCCGCCGGGCCGGGGTCGACCGGCCCGGGCCCGGCGGCGAGCAGGCGGGCGGAGGGTCAGCGGGATGCCGCGGGGGCCGCGCTCAGGCCGGCTGCCGTGCGCCGGTGTCGGGGGTGCGGTGTGCGCGGGCGCGCAGTACGGCCTTGACCACCTCGCCGACCCACAGGATCGCCGAGCCGACGGCCGCGCACACCAGCCACTGCGCGGGGGTGAGGTCGGTGGTGGTGAAGAAGTCGTGCAGTGCGTCGGTCTCGACGATGACGACCAGCAGGGCGATCACGGCGCCGGTGGCGACGAACGCGGAGGTGTTCTGCAGCGTTTCGCGGCTGAACACGCTGCGGGTGTCGTGCCGCACGTTGAGGAGGTTGAAGACCTGGAAGAACACGAAGGTGACGAAGGCCATCGTGCCGGCGACGGTCGCCTCGGCCAGTTCCGCGTCGGGGCCGGGGGCCCAGATCAGTACGGCCAGCGTGCCGGCGGCCATCACGGTGCTCGCCAGGAGGAGGCGGCTCAGGCGCCGTCTGCTGAGGATGCGCTCGTCGGCGGGGCGGGGCGTGCGCTTCATCGCGTCGGGGCTGACCGGGTCGACGCCCAGGGACATGGCGGGCGGACCGTCCATGACCAGGTTGACGAACAGGATCTGCAGGGCCGTGAACGGTGCTCCGCCGGACAGGTCGGTCAGTGAGGCGATCAGGAAGACCGCGACGAAGCCGAGGGCGGTGGAGACCTGGAACCGGGTGAACTTCACGATGTTGTCGTAGATGCCGCGGCCCTCGCGGACCGCGGAGACGATGGTGGCGAAGTTGTCGTCGGTCAGCACCATCGTGCCGGCCTCCTTGGTCACCTCCGTTCCGGTGACCCCCATCGCCACCCCGATGTCCGCCTTGCGCAGCGCGGGGGCGTCGTTGACACCGTCGCCGGTCATCGCGACGACGTCGCCGCGGTCCTGCAGGGCCGTGACGATCCGCATCTTGTGCTCGGGGGACACCCGGGCGACGACGCCCACCTCGTCCAGCCGCTCGGCGAGGGCCGAGTCGTCGACCCGGTCCAGTTCGGCGCCGGTCACCGCCTGTCCGGGGATGCCGAGTTCGCGCGCGATGGCGCCGGCGGTCACCGCGTGGTCGCCGGTGATCATACGGACCCGGATCCCGGCGTCGATGCACTCGGCGATCGCCGTACGCGCCTCCGGCCGGGGCGGGTCGACGATGCCCACCATGGCCGTCAGCACGACCTTGTCGAGGAGGTCCTTGGGGTCCGCGGGCACCTCGAAGTCCTCGGCGGGGAAGTCCTCCGTGCCCAGTGCCATGACCCGCATGCCCTG
Organism: Streptomyces fructofermentans; assembly: GCF_014651055.1. Taxonomy (GTDB): domain Bacteria; phylum Actinomycetota; class Actinomycetes; order Streptomycetales; family Streptomycetaceae; genus Streptomyces; species Streptomyces fructofermentans. The sequence goes on along the minus strand of NZ_BMWD01000023.1, from coordinate 24,418 downwards.
ACCGGCGAACGAGGCGTTGCCCTCGTCGAAGCGAGCGCGGGCCGCCGCGTCGAACGGCAGGATGCCCTCCTCCCCGGCGAACCGGTCCGCGCGGTCCGCCAGGACGTCGGGGGCCCCCTTCACGAAGCACCGCACCACCGGGCGCCCGAGGTCGTCCTCCCAGTCGTGGAAGGTCGCCATAAATTTGTAATCGGAGTCGAAGGGGACCTCCAGGCGGCGCGGCCGTTCCTGGCGCAGCCCGCCCACGTCGATGCCGCCCTTCTCGGCCAGGACCACCAGGGCGCCCTCGGTCGGGTCGCCCACGACTTCGCCGTCGCGGATCACCGCGTCGGTGCACAGGGCCATCGCCGTCAGCGCCTTGTCCAGAAGGGGCGGCAGCGGCTGCCCGTCGGTGGTGCGGATCCTGCCCTCGGTGGAGTACCCCTCGCCGGAGAGGGTGAGCCGGCGGCCGGCCACCAGCATCTCCCGCGCGGTCATCTGGTTCAGCGTCAGCGTGCCGGTCTTGTCCGTGCAGATCTGGGTCGTACTGCCGAGGGTCTCGACCGAGGCCAGCTTCTTGACGATCGCCCCCTTCTTGGCCATCCGGCCGGTGCCCATCGCCAGGGTGAACGCGACCACCGCCGGCAGCCCCTCGGGGATGGCGGCCACCGCCAGCGACACGGCGCTGATGAACAGGTCTCCGAAGTCCTGCCCGCGCGCCAGGCCCAGCACGAGGACCAGGGCGATGACCAGACCGGCGATCAGGGCCAGGGTGCGGCTGAGCCCGTCGATCTGGCGCTGCAGGGGGGTGGGACCGGGCTTGGCCGAGTGCAGCATGTCGGCGATGCGGCCCGTCTCCGTGCTCATACCGGTGGCGGTGACCAGGACCTCGCCGCGGCCGCGGGTGACGGCGGTGTTCATGAACACCGCCGTCAGCCGGTCGGCCAGCGGGGCGTCCGGGGCGACCTCGGCGTCGGCGTCCTTGGACACCGCCTGCGCCTCACCGGTCAGGACGGACTCCTGGATCTCCAGGGAGGCCGAGGTCAGCAGCCGTCCGTCCGCGGGCACCCGGTCGCCCGGCGCCAGGGTGATCACGTCCCCGGGGACGAGTTCACCGGCGGCCAGTTGCCGCAGGCGGCCGTCGCGGCGGACCGTGGCGTGCGTGACGGTCATCTTGCGCAGGGCGTCCAGCGCCGCTTCGGCGCGGGACTCCTGCACGAACCCGATCGTCGCGTTGAGCAGCACCACCACAGCGATCGCGATGGGGGTCTCCCACTCCCGGGACACCACCAGGCTGACCACGGCGGCCACCAGCAGGATGATGATCAGGAGGTCCTGGAACTGCCGCAGGAAGGCCCGCCACCGGGGCTCACGCGGAGCCTCGTCCAGCTGGTTCGGACCGGTCTCCGCCAGCCGCCGGGCCGCGTCGTCCGACGAAAGGCCCGCGGCGGGGTCGACGTGGAGCCGCTCCGTCGCGTCGATGGCGGGCAGGGCGTGCCAGGGCGGTGGTGTGACGGAAGTACCCGAAGTGCCGGAAGGGGACATGGCTCCATCTTGCACCGTGTTATCCACGGGACCGCACTCGGTACCACTGTTGGGAACAGTGTCGCTCCCTGCGCTCACGCGTTCGGCTCGCATCCCTCGCGCCTGCGGGGAGGCCGGGGACCGGTTCGCTGCCGCGGCCTCGGCACCGGCGCCGCCGTGCGGGCCGAGCGGCACGAGCTGCGCCCGAAGGGAGGAACCCTCACGATGCGCCCGTCGCCGGGCGGTCTCCCCGGGTGGGATGCGCCGGCCTGGCGGGGCCGTGCCGGAACCAGCGCCCGCGCCTTCTGCGCTCCCTGCGCCCCGGCGCCCCTCACGGCGAGCCGGCGCCCGTCCGGGCCGGCCCCGAGCCAGCCGATGAGCCCGGACTCGATCGTCTCGCGTCCGGGCCGGCCCGGACGCGAGACGCGCCGCCCCACCCGGTACTACGCGGTGGCACCGGGTGGCGCAGGAGGATTGCCGTGGGCCGTGCACCCTGAGATCACCCAGCACGACCTGCGGACAGCGGTCCCCCTGCGGCGGACAACCTCCGGGAACGGTCGAGGGGACGCGTGGTGCAGCAGCGCGGGCCCCTCAGTACGCGGTGGCGCGTGTTCGGCTCACACGCATCGGGGATCCCGGACAGGGACGCCGTTGAACTCCCAGAAGGCATCCGTGGTCCTCGGTCCGGCGATGCCGTCGACGGCGAGGCCGAAGCCGTAGGAGTTCAGGTAACGCTGCAACGCCTTGATCGTGTACTTGCCGACGTCTCCGTCGACGACCAGGCGGGTGTCCCCGCTGAAGCCGCGTGCGTTGAACATCCGCTGCGCCGCCCTCCAACTGTCCTTGCCCAGCATCCCGTTGTGCTCCCAGGGCTCGAAGCCGTCGCGGGTGAGGAAGCACTGCCAGTTCTTCGCCCGGGCGATGTTCAGCCCGAGGTTGTTGACCGCGAGGACGGAGACGTCCTGGGTGCTCGCCGCGGGCTTGGCGGTCGACTCGGACGCCGCGGAGACGGCGGTCGCGCCCGCCAGACTCCCGGCGGCAAGTCCGATGACTGCGGCGGCACTTGCCAATGTCCTCGTCACGACAGGTCGCATGGTTGTCCTCATGGCTTTCTCGCCCCTGCAGGGCGGGATGGGGAACTGGTTTCTTCACGGAGCGGCGGATACCGCGCCCTTGCTACGGGTGGAGTGAGGGCGGACCGCACTCCGCCCCCGAGCGGTGCCGGCGGAGGACCCGCGTTCCGTGGCCGGTCCGGGCCGACCGCCGACTCTCTCTCCTCCGGCCTCGTCCATGGACCCTAGGGCCGTCGTGGGCCTCGGACTTTGTCGTCCGGGCAGGGAACTGTGTCAGTGGTGCACGGCCGCGATTCGGCGCCTCATCAGGCGCGCGGGTCGTGCGCGGTCCCGTCGAGCCTGCTGTACGGCGCGAGGTGATCCCGCGAGACTGATGGGGGAAACCGTCTGTGGCGAGGGGGACTTGTGGGGGAACGGGCCGAGGTACTGCCCGGCCGGCTCCGTGGCCGGCGCGTAGGAGGGTCCGCCTCATGAGTCCGGTCCTGGACACCGCGTTCGTACCGCCGCGGGACCGGGAGGAAGTCGTCCGGCACGCGGTGTGGGACTCCCTGGTGGCGGTCGACATCGACCACGGTCCGCCGGCCGAGGACATCTGCGTCCGCATAGGGCTCGGGGCCGCCGGGCCTCTCAGGTTCTGTTCGGCGCGGGCGTCGGCGGTCACCGTCCGGCGGACGGAGCGGCTGGCGCGGGTGGACGAGGAGCCGGCCGTCTTCCTCGGGCTCCAGGTGACGGGCACCAGCCTGGTGGTGCAGAACGGCCGCGAGTGCGTGCTGCGGCCGGGCGAGCTGGCCGTCTACGAGTCGACCGCTCCCTACACGCTGCTCTTCGACGAGGGAGTCGACCACCACTTCCTGCGTTTTCCCCGCGCGATGCTCGCGCTCCCGGACCGCCTGCTGCGGGACACCGGCACTCTCGCCCTGGGATCAGACAACCCTCTTGCCGGCCTCGCCTTCACCTACTTCTCCCAACTGGCCGTCGGCGACCGGCTGCACCAGGGCGTGCACGGGGACGCCGTCGTGGAACCCAGCGTCGAACTGCTGCGTGCCGTCCTGACGTCCCAGCACGGCAACTCCGGTCCGGCCAGGGGTCCGTTGGAGGCGACGCTCAGCCTGCGGATCACGCACTACATCCGCCAGCACCTGGCCGACCGGGATCTGTCGGCGGCACGGATCGCCGCCGCACACGACATCTCCGTACGGCACCTCTACGCGGTGCTGTCGCGGTCGGGCATCAGCCTCGGGGACTGGATCCGCACGCGCCGCCTGGCCGAGTGCCGGCGGGAGCTGGCCGGGCCGAACGGCCGGCTGCGGACCATCGCGGCGACAGGACGCCGTTGGGGTTTCGTGGACGCGACCCACTTCAGCAAGGTCTTCAAGCAGGCGTACGGGGTCTCGCCGCGGGCCTGGCGCGACCGGAACGACCCCCGCTCCCCCGCGTGATGGCCTGCGCGCGGCCGCGTATCGCGTGATCGGCCGTGAACGCCCCGTCCGGGCCCGGGCCGCGCGGCCGGGGCCAAAGGGCGCAGTGCCGGGGCCTGTTCATGATCGTGCCACGAGTTCCCGGGTTCCGGCTTCCGGGTTCGCCAGGAGGTTCACGGACCGCGGCGTCTGCCGGTCCTGCCGGCGATCCACAGCACGAGCGCGGTGAGGAGTGCGAGTCCGACGACGAATGCGGCGGCCTGGATCTCGATCACGGCAAGGGCGATGAGGAGAGCAAGAGCGAGTGCGCAACCCAGTACGAGGTGGGCCTGGGTCCGGGTTCGCTTCGAGGGGTCCTTCCATGGCCTTCCCTCGTGATATGCCATGGAGCGCCTCCTTGCGGTCATGTCCTTTCAAGGGTCTCGCGCTTCGTGGTGGGGCGCCACGGCAGCCCATCCCGCAGGGGGTGCGGGCCACCCGCACCCCCTGCGGGATGGGCGTCGACGGGGTACCGGTGTGGGTGTCGGACGCTGGCCCGCTGCGCGGCGGGCGCTGCCCCGTCGCCCCGTAGGACGAGCCGCCCCGTACGAGCCGCGGCGGTGGAGGTGCCCGGCGCGTCCCGCGGTCACGGGGCCTGCGGCGGGCCGCCGCGGCGCCGCTGGGGGGCCGGCGGCCCGACCCGCGCGCTCCGGGTGTCCTCCCACACGGTCCCGACGGTTGTACGGTTCGTGGTGATCTATGGTGATTGTTGGAGGATGTCCCTACCGGAGGTGCAATGATGCGCGCCGCGGCAGCGATCGTCTCCCTGGTTGTCGGTGCGGCGCTCGTCGCCGCGTCGTCGGCGTGCGACGAGGGCGGGGCGAAGTCGCCGAACACCGAGTACGGCGACTGCGAGGTCTCCGGGCGTCGCGGGGAGTTCCGCCTGCCGTCGCCCGAGACCGCGGGCGCCCTCACGGTCAAGACGACGCTGCCCGCACCCGGCTGGTGGAACGGCGACACACCGGGCTCGGTCAAGAGCGGCTACGAGTACTGCATGGCCGCCAATATCGCCTACCGGTCCGGGCTCGACCGGGTGGATGTGAAGAACGCGCCCTTCCCGGAGGTCGTGTCCGGCCGGACCAAGGACTTCGACCTGGCCCTGGCGCAGATCACGATCACCCCGCAGCGGAGCAAGGTCGCCGAGTTCTCCCCGCCCTACCTCGACTCGACCCTGGGAGTGCTGGTCAGGGACGGCGAGAGGATCAACGAGGACAACATCCGCGACGTGCGGATCGGCGTCGCCGACGGCACCACGGGCGAGGATTTCGTCAAGGACCGGCTCAGGCCGACCAAGCCCGTCACCGCCTTCCCCAACGACCCGGGCATGGTCACGGCGCTGGAGAAGGGCAGCATCGACGCGATCGTGCACGACACGACGATCCTGCTGGCGTATCCGCAGAAGCGGGAGGGCAGGGTGCGCCTGGTGGGCCAGTACCGGACCGACCAGGGGTACGGGGCGCTGTATCCGAAGGGGTCGCCCAACAGGGGCGAGCTGGACCGGATCATCAGGCAGCTGATCGACGACGGGACGCTCGCCAAACTGTCGGCCGTCTACCTCGGGGCCGCCTTCGGCCAGGACCCGGACAAGATCCCGTACTTCACCGTCGGCGGCGGCTCCTGAGCCATGCGGGCCGCCGCGCACCCCGCGGCGGCCCGTACGACCCTGTTCCGTGCCGCCGCCTCACAGCTCGGCCAGCAGGAGAGCGCCCAGGTCGCCGGAGGCTCCGGCGTCGAGGTCCTGCTCGGCCCAGATGATCTTGCCTCGGTCGGTGTACCGGGTCCCCCAGCGGCGGGACATCTGCGCGACGAGGAACAGACCGCGCCCCCCTTCGTCGGTCGAGGCCGCGCGGCGCAGGTGGGGGGAGGTGCTGGTGCCGTCGGCGACCTCGCAGATCAGGCTGTCGCCGTCGCGCAGCAGCCGCAGCCTGATGGGGCTCTCCCCGTACCGGATGGCGTTCGTCACCAGCTCGCTGAGGATCAGCTCGGTCGTGAAGGCCGCCTCGCCGACGCCCCAGGCCTCCAGCCTGTCGGTGGCCTCGGCGCGGATCCGGGCGACGGCCGCGGGGTCGTGGGGCACCTCCCACTCCGCGACCTGGTCGGGGTCGAGGAGGCGGGTGCGTGCGACGAGCAGGGCGACGTCGTCGCTCGACCCGGTGCGCAGCATCGCGTCGAGCACCGCCTGGCAGGTGTCGTCCGGGGTGGCGCCGCGGGTGTCGGCGAGCGCGTCCCTCAGCATGCCGAAGCCGACGTCGATGTCGCGGCCGCGGGCTTCGATCAGACCGTCGGTGTAGAGGACCAGCCGGCTGTCGGCGGCCAGTCGCAGTTCCGCCGTCTCGACCGGGAGCCCTGCTCCCACGCCCAGTGGCGGGGCGACGGGGATGTCGGGGAAGGTCACCGTGCCGTCGGGCGCGACGAGTGCCGGGCCGGGATGGCCGGCCCGGGCGACGACACACCGCCCGGTGACGGGATCGTAGACCGCGTACAGGCAGGTGGCGCCGGTGATGGCCTCGGCCGCCGAGTCCTCGTCGATCCGGGTGATCAGGTCGTCCAGATGCCCGAGGATCTCCTCCGGGGGCAGGTCCAGGGCGGCGAAGTTGTGCACCGCCGTCCGGAGGCGGCCCATGGTCGCGGCGGCGTGCAGGCCGTGTCCGACGACGTCGCCGACCACCAGGGCCACGCGGGCGCCCGGCAGCGGGATGACGTCGTACCAGTCGCCGCCCACCCCCGCCTGGGCGGGCAGGTACCGGTGCCCGACCTCCAGCGCGGACAGTTCGGGGAGCACGCCGGGCAGCAGGCTGCGCTGGAGAGTGACGGCCGTGATGTGTTCGCGGGTGTACCGGCGCGCGTTGTCGATGCACACGGCCGCCCGGGCGGCGAGCTCCTCGGCCGGGGACAGGTCGTCCGGTTCGAAGGGGTCCTGCTCCGAGCGCCAGAACTCCACGACCCCCAGCAGTTGGCCCCGCGCCTGGAGCGGCACCGAGATCATGGAGTGGATGCCGTACTCGATGATCCTCCGAGCCCGTTCGGGGTCCTGGGCCCGCCACCCGTCGGCCGTGGCGAGGTGCTCCAGCAGGGCCGGCCGGCCGGTGCCCATGGCGATGGCCACGGGGTTGCCGGGCACGTAGTGCATGCGCGTCCCCACGGGGCGCAGCGGTGCGTCGTCCCGGATGCCCTCGACTGCGATGCGGTGCAGGTCCGTACTGGCCCCGGTCGGTTCACCGCCGTGCAGTACGGACTCGTCCATCTCGATGGTGGCGAAGTCGGCGAAGCGCGGGACCGCCACCTCGGCCAGTTCCTCGGCGGTGCGCTTCATGTCGAGGGTGGTGCCGATCCGTGTGCTGGCCTCGTAGAGCAGCCGCAGCCGCCCGCCGGCCACGTCCGCCCGGCCCGCGAGGGCACGCAGCTCCGTGGTGTCCCGCAGGGTGGCCACGGAGCCCCCCTTGGGGCCGACCGGGCGCACGTTGACCGCGAGCAGGATGTCCCCCGCCAGGAACACCTTGTCGGTGGCTTCCCGGCCCGATCCCAGCAGGGCCGCCAGGGTCGGGCTCAGGCCCAGGTCGGTGACGGGCCGGCCCTCGGCCTGCGGCGGCAGCGCCAGCAGCCGGCGCGCCTCGTCGTTGACCAGCAGCAGCCTTCCGTCGCCGTCCAGGATGATCACGCCCTCGCGGACCGCGTGCAGCACCGCGTCGTGGTGCTCGTACATGCGGGTCATCTCGACCGGTCCCAGGCCTGCGGTCTGGCGCCGCAAACGTGCGCTGACCAGTGCCGACCCGCCTCCGGCCAGCAGCAGCGCGACACCGCCCGCGGCGTATATCACCGGCAGCTGGTGCTGCACCATCCCGGCCACCTTGTCGACCGTGACACCCACGGTGATGAGGCCGACGGCGTCCCCCTTCTCGTCGAAGACGGCCACCGTCGAGTCGACGGCCTTTCCCAGGCTGCTGTCGAACGTGGTCTGGTGGGGCTGGCCCGTGAGCGCTTCGCCGTAGGAGGGGGAGACGTGCTTGCCGATCTTGTCCGGGTCCGGGTGGGTCCACCGGAAGCCGTACGGGCTCAGCGCCACGACGTAGTCGACGCCGGTCTTGTTGCGCACCACCTCGGCGTGCGGCTGGAGTGCGGCCGTCGGGTCCTTGCTCTTCATCGCCGCCGCGGTGCCCGGGGCGTTCGCGAACGTCTCGGCAACCGCCAGTGACTGGTCGCCGGCCTCCCGGATCGCGCGGTTGCGGTCCTGGAGCACGAGTACCACCACGGCCGTGGCGATGAGCAGCAGGACGACCACCAGTTGCAGCAGGAAGACCTGGCCCGCGAGGCTGCGCGGGGTCAGGAACGACCACATGCGTCGGGCGGGCGATCGGCGAGGGGCCTCCGGGTCGGCGTCCGGGGGCTCGGCCTGCGACGGCGCATGGCCACCGCGTCGGCGCGCAGGGACGTATCGCCCAAGTTTGCCCATTTCCTCAGTATCGGTGAGTCCGGGCCTACGGGCGCGGCTCGGGGTGGGGCCGGGGTTCCGGGTCCGGAGTTCCGGGTCCGGAGTTCCGGGTCCGGGTGGGCTGGGCGCCCGGCGGGCTCGGGAGCCGGGTGGGCCCAGGGGCCGGGACCCGGGCAGGCCGGGAGCCGCCCGGGCGTGGGGGCCGGTGCGGGCCGCGGTGCGGCGGGCCCCGGTGGGCCGCGGTGCGGCATGCCGACACGGCGGCCGTCGGCCCGGCCTGATCCGGCGCGCCCCGAACCGGGGGTCCACGGGGACCCGGGCCCCGGCAGGGCCGGCCGCCGCGCCACCCGGCTCCCACCGGCCGGCGAATTCCCCGGTCGGCAGGCTGCTCCCCCACCTAGAGTGTTGATCATGTTCAAGTCAGGGGTGGGGTTCCTCGCGCTGTTCGGGCTCGGCTGGTGGCTGCTGGGTACGAGCGCGTTCGGCGGTACGACACGGCTGGCCGCGGTCGTGGCCGGCTGCCTCGTCACACTGGCGCTGATGCTCGCCGCGCGCCGCTTCCTCCCGTCGTCGGCGGGCGGCCCGTTCCCCGCCGATCGGCGTCGACGGTTCAACCAGATCAACGGTCTCCAGTGGCTGCTGATCGTCGTCATCGCCGTGGTGTGCGCGCGTACCGCGAAGCCGGTGCTCATTCCGCCGCTGGTCGCGATCGTCGTCGGGCTGCACTTCCTTCCGCTCGCAGCGGTGTTCGGCCAGCCCCGGCTGCGGGTACCGGCGGCCGTGCTGACGGCGGCGGGAGCAGCGGGGGTGACGGTGTGGCTCGCGGGCGGCCCGGACGACGGCGTACGTCTCCTCGTGGGGCTCGTCTCGGCCCTGTGCCTGTGGGGCATGGCGCTCTGGACCGTCACGGGGGTGGCGTCCGCTGCTGAGAAGGCGGCGTCGGAGGCCGGCTCGCCCGCTTCCTGACATCGGCGGTCTTCGCGGGCGGGCTCGTCACGGCCGCCCGGATGCTGTGCACCCAACGCGTCGGCCCGCCGGCCGAGTGGAAAGTGTCGACCGTGGACTCGGGGGCACCTTGAACACCTGTACTCGGCAGAGGAGTTGTCGTGCGTTCATCGGCTGGTTCGACCGTGCTGGCCTACAAGGGACTCGACGGGATTCCCCTGTGGGTGCTGTTCGCCGTGGCCATCGCGGCCTTCGTGGTCTTCGGCGTGGTGCAGGCCCGTAAGAGGAAGTAGTGCCGGGCGGGAAGGAACCTTCTGGCCGGTATCGGCCAGGCGGGCACCGGGAGCACCCCGGCGCCCCGGCCGCGGCCTTCCGCCGCAAGTCGCCAGCCGGACCCGCCGTCCGAAAGGCCGAACGGGCCGAAGGGTTCGTCGACCTGCTCGAAGCGTCTCACCGGGCTCCGATCGCGCCGTCCGCGATGACGGCCACCGCCCGGCCGGCTTCCGTCGCATCGTCGTCACGCCGGCCATGCCCGGATCGCGCCACCGGCTCGCCTGCGGATATCTGTTGCCATTCGCTGCGGGATTCGCGTGGAAGGCTGGGTACGAGGTCGTCCAGGCCGAACGAGGAGCGGAGGGCGAAGTGGACTGGGGATGGTTCGCGCAGCAGATGGCGGCGATGGCGCGGGACCTCCTGGCGCAGGACTCGGTGGACACCACGCTCCAGCGGATCACCGCGACGGCCACCGAGCTGGTCGACGGCTGCGACGCGGCCGGCATCCTCATCCTGCACGAGACGAAGGTGGAGAGCCTCGCCCCCACCCACCAGCTGGTCACCGAAAGCGACCAGCTGCAGCAGCAGCTGGGGGAAGGGCCGTGCTTCGACGCCGCCCGCAGCGCGCGGGGGGAGCATGTCTTCCGCATCGCCGACCTCACCGCCGAGCACCGGCGCTGGCCCGCCTACGCCCCCCAGGCCCGCGCACTCGGCGTGGGCAGCATGATGGGCTTCCTACTGTTCACCGACGACGAGGACCTCGGCGCGCTGAACTTCTACTCCCGTGAACCCGGCGCGTTCACCCAGGACAGCGAACAGGCCGGGCTGCTGCTGGCCTCCCACGCGGCCATCGCCTTCTCCAGCGCCCGCACCCACGCCCAGATGGAACACGCCGTCGCCACCCGCCACGTCATCGGCGAGGCCATGGGCATCATCATGGGCCGCCACCACATCACCGAGGACCAGGCCTTCGACGTGCTGCGCCGCTACTCGCAGGAGAACAACATCAAGCTCCGCGAGGTCGCCCGCCAGGTCTGTGAACAGGGCAGCCTGCCGTGAACTCCCGCCAGCGGCCCCTCCGGCTCACTGCCGAACCGGAGGAACCTGAGCCGGGCCGGCCCTCAAGGGGGCGGCGCTGAGCCCAACCTGCACGCCAAGTCCCCTGACCAGACGCCCTGACACCCCGGCCAAATCGCAGACAGGCACTCAGCAGGACGAGACTGCCGGCACCGTCGGCGGGCCGGTGCCGGCGCCGATGCGCAAGGCACCAGGTCGACGAGCCGATCGAATACTTCTGGCCATGGTCTTTTCGACTGGCCTGTTCTGGTGCATCGTTGGTTGTGCGGACACCGGCTCCCGGGCCGGGTCACCGCTCCGGGCCCCGCCGTGCAGCTGCGGGCTTGACGGTGCCCGCCGCCCCTCCCGGCTCCCCACGGGAGGCCACGCGGCTGCCGTCGATCGGACGCACCGGCTCGTGCCGCACACCTCCCTTCCCGCCTCGCGGGGGTCAGTGCCGGGGTCTTCTCGGTGACGGCCTCCCGGGGTGGCCCCCGTGAGATCATCCGTCGGTGAGCAGCGAGCCCGAAGTGAGTGCTCTGGCGATCAACGTGACGATCCCGCAGGCGCTCCGCTGGACGGACACGCGCCGCGGTGAGGAGTTCCGGCTGACCACGCTCAACGTGCGGCTCCTTCCGGACGGTCGCCTCGCCGTGAAGGCCTACGGTCGGCCGGTCGGTGGCGGCCGGGGCGCGTACGTCTCGTTCCCCGTGCCCGATCGGCCCGAGTTGGCGGCCCTGGTCTCCGATGCCGCCGTCCGCGCCGGGGTGTTGTGGGCCGCTCATCGCGGTCCGGGCTGAGCCCGGCCCCACCGAGGGCGGCACAGTCGCCACACACTTCGGCCGCCTGCCCGTCACGGCCTGCGGAAGTGTTCCCGGACCCGTCCGGTCCGTCCGGTCCCTGTCATTCGGCTGCGGGCGGGTGCGGCACGAGTTCTCGGCAGCCGGGGCTACGCGCCCGTGCGCCGGTGACGCATGCGGTCGAGACGGGCCACCACCGGCCCCGCCGAGAGGCCGTGCAGCACGACCGAGGCCAGCACGGTGAAGGTCACCACCGCCCACAACTCCCGCTGCGGCACCGGGAAGTCGTGCTCTCCCAGCGCGTAGGCGAGGTAGTAGAGCGAGCCGAGCCCGCGGATGCCGTAGCCCGCGACCACCCAGCGTTCCCGGCCGCGCGGGCGACCGCCCAGCAGTCCCACCCAGCCGGTCAGGGGCCTGATCACCAGGAGCAGCGCCAGCGCGGTGAGGGCGCCCTGCCACGTCAGCGCGGCAAGGCCGCCCAGCGCGATGAAGGCCCCCAGCAGGAACAGCACCAACGCCGTGACCAGGCGCTCGATCTGTTCCACGAAGTCGTGGAGCACGTTGTGGAAGCCGTGGGCGCGCTCGGCGGAACGGATCGCGCACGCGGCGGTGAACACGGCGAGGAAGCCGTAGCCTCCGGCGAGTTCGGTGACTCCGTACGACAGGAAGGTGGCGCCCAGGGCGACGAAGCCCTCCCGGTGTTCGGACAGACGCAGTTCCGGATTGCGGGGCCTGAAGAAGAGCCAGCCCAGCAGGCGGCCGGTGAGCAGCCCGCTCAACACGCCGACGGCGCACTTGATCGCGACGTCCTTCACCGCCCAGGCGCCGACCCAGTCGGCCGACCAGCCGCTGCCCGCCGCAGCGGCGAGGGCCACCGCCGCGTAGGTGAGGGGAAAGGCCAGCCCGTCGTTGAGCCCCGCCTCGCTCGTGAGGGCGAAGCGCACCTCGTCCTCGTCGTGCTCGTCCTCGGTGGGCTCACCCACCCGCACCTCCGAGGCGAGCACGGGATCGGTGGGTGCGAGGACGGCGGCCAGCAGCAGGGCGACGGCCGGCGGCCAGTCCAGCAGCCACCAGGCCAGCAGAGCGGTACCGATGACGGTCAGCGGCATCGTCACGCCCAACAACCGCCAGGTCGTGGACCAGCGGTGCAGGCCGACGGGCCGGTTGAGGGCCAGCCCGGCCCCCATCAGCGCGATGATGACGCCGACCTCAGTGATGTGTTCCGTCAGGAGTCGGTCCTCGACGGGGTCGATCACGGGCAGTGGCAGCGGCAGCAGATAGACGCCGATGCCGCTCACCAGGAACACCAGCGGCAGGGAGAGCGGCCGTCCGGCCACCAGTCGCGGCAGCACGGCCGCGAGCAGCGCGCCCACGCCCAGGAACGCGAACACCGCGTCGGCCATCGTCACTGCGCTGCGCCCCGTCCTTCGTCACACTCGAATGGATCCGCCCGGGCCGGGCGGGGTCAGCCGCACGCAGCGTGGTCACGTCACCGTGCACACGGCCGGGCAGGCAACCGAGCGCAGAACCCGGCCGCCGGCCCGGCCGGGGCAGCCCTGTGAAACCACTCCTGAGTGCCCAGGCGTCAGCAGCCCACACACGCCAGAAGGGCGGCACTCGCCCGCTCGGCCCACGGCCCACCACAGTGATCCGCACCCCGGGGGCGCGCGATGTCTTCCGCACCGGTTCCCGAAGCGGGCGCCGAAAGGGGAGACGGCCGGGCTGTTGCGGGTACTCGGCCCATCGGGCGGGGACCGCCCTGAACGAACGACAGGGAGGCAACCGTGGACGGGATCGTGCTGCTCAAGGAAGACCACAAGACGGTGGAGAAGCTGTTCAAGCAGTTCGAGAAGGCCGGCGACAACGCCCGCGTCGAGAAGCGGAAGATCGCCGACCGGGTGATCGAAGAACTCACCACTCATACCTGGATCGAAGAGAAGATCTTCTATCCGGCCGCCCGGGAAGCCGCACCGAACGCCAAGGACCATGTCCTGGAAAGCGTCGAGGAACACCATGTCGTGCTCTGGATGCTCTCCGAGCTCAAGGAGCTCGACCCCTCCGACGAGCGCTTCGACGCCAAGATGACCGTCCTCATCGAGAACGTGCGCCATCACGTCGAGGAGGAGGAGAAGGAGTGGTTCCCCGACGTCCGCAAGGCCATGGGGCGCAACCGGCTCGTCGAACTCGGCGAGCAGATGGAGGCCGCCAAGGAGAAGGCTCCCGGCGACCCCCTCGCCGTCCCGAGCGCCGACCGGTGACATCATCCCGGGCTTCTGCGATGCGGACCCGTGCCTACGGGTGAGGTCGGACCCGCCAGCGGCGTCACACGGACATCATCACTGTCGGAGCAGTCCAGAGAAGGCGGGCGTCGGCCCTCCCGGATCGCCCCAGAATCAGGATCCCTCCGCTCCCGCAGCGCCGGGGTCGTCGGCGAAGTTCCGTGCGGGCGTGGCGTCAGGGCCCGCCCGAAGAGCGCTGGCGGTGCTCGTTCTCGCGCATCTCGTGGGTGTGGCGGCCGACGTCGCGGACGCGGTCCGCGAGGTCGGGGTGGGCGGGGCGCAGGTGCGGGCCCGTGTCGGCGAGCGGGCCCAGGAGTTGGGCCGGGTCGTTGTGCCCGAGCGCGGTGTGCAGGGCGGTGAGCGCGTCCGCCGCGGTGACGGGCAGGTCCGGCAGGGCGGTGATGGTCGCGGCGAGCTGGCGCAGGGCGGCGGCGTGGTCGTGGGCCCAGGACGTCACGGAGCGGTCCGCGGCACGCCGGCCCCGGGTGGCCTGCACGCGCTGTTCCTTGGTGGCGCCGGCTTCACCGGGGCGTACGCGCAGGTAGCGGCGTTCGGCGGCCTGACGGCTGGCGACGCCCAGGGGATGGGCGAGATCCGTCCAGCTGGCGCCCGCCCGGCGGGCGGTCTCGATCAGTTCGGGCTCCCAGGCGGCCAGGTGCTCGCGCACCTCGCGCAGGAGCAGCAGCGCCGCCAGGGCCTGTTCGGGCTCGTCGGGCGAGGTGTGGCCGGCTTCGCGTGCGGTGCGCATGGCCTGGGCCATGGCCCGCAGGGCGGCCGCCGCCTCGAAGGAGGCGGATGCCGGGCTCTGGTCGTGGCTCATCGGCTCTCCTTCAGGTCGGGGGCTCGGCCGGGGACTGGTGTCATCGGTTGGATGACGATGAAGTTGTCGTCGTTCGGATGACATGCTACAACGGAGTCAGGTGAAGCGCATTGGCAGTTACTGCCTGAACTCATCTGGAGGTGTTTACCGTGTTGATGCGCACCGACCCGTTCCGTGAACTCGACCGGCTGGCCCAGCATCTGGCGGGGCCGGGGACATGGTCCCGCCCGTCCGCGATGCCGATGGACGCCTACCGGGACGGTCATGAGTACGTCATCGCCTTCGACCTGCCGGGCATCGACCCCCAGGCGCTCGACATCGACGTCGAGCGGAACATGCTCACCGTGAAGGCGGAGCGGCGCCCGCTGCCGAGGTCCGAAAGCGCCCAGACGGAGCTGTCCGAACGCCCCCAGGGCGTCTTCTCCCGCCAGATCGTGCTGGCCGACACCCTGGACACCGAGCGCATCTCCGCGGACTACGAGGCGGGTGTGCTGACCCTGCGGATCCCGATCGCCGAACGGGCCAAGCCCCGCAAGATCAGCGTTCGCAGCGCCGGCGCGCACAAGGAGCTGGACGGCTGAACCCGTCGACCGGGCCCGGAGTGGATCCCGTCCGGGACACGCCCGGGCCCGGCCTCGCCGCACGACCCGTCCCCGCCGGGTCGGTCCCTCGCAGAAGAACGTTCACGCAAGGAAAGTCGTACGTCATGGCCCTTCTCCCTCCCCCCGCTCCCCCGGCCCCCACGGCGTCCGCCACCTTCGACCAGTTGGTGGAAAAGGTGCGCTACCACGGCGTCTACTCCACCCACCAGCAGGCGCACGACGTCGTCCGGCGGGTCCTGGAAGCCCTCGGCCGCCAGCTGACCGGTGACGAACGGGTGGAACTCGCCGCCCGTCTCCCCCGTGAAGCTGCCGTCTTCCTCGCCTCGCAGATCCCCACCGGCAGGCCCCTGACCGGCTGGGGCTTCGTGAAGGACCTCGCCGAGCGAACGGGCAGCACGTCGGCGACGACCCGGTGGGACACCGGATCGGTCCTCGGTGTCGTCGCCCGCCTCGCCGGCGACGACCTGACCACCCGGATCATCGAACAGCTCCCCGACGGCTACGCCCTGCTGTTCGGACGGGCGCAACTCCTCCGGGCCGCCTGACCGCGCGCTCGAAAGCGCACGCCGTCACCGGACAGCGAGCAGGCACCCCGCCCGCACCGTGCGCCCTGCCCGCACCGCGGGCGGGCAGGGCAGGGCGCACGCCGGCCGTCGATGCCACCGCCGTGACGGAGAGTCGCCGCGCTCCGGGTGCCCGGTGGGGCCTGAGAGACTGCAGGGATGGACATCGCCCGCAGGAACAATGTCGCCGTCACCGGCAATCCGCAGGGACGGACGGTGGTGCTGGCCCATGGTTTCGGCTGCGATCAGAACATGTGGCGCCTGACGCTGCCCGCCCTGGCCGAGGACTACCGGCTGGTGCTGTTCGACTACGTGGGGTGCGGCCGCTCGGACACCACCGCCTTCTCGGCAGAGCGCTACGCCACCCTGGAGGGCTACGCCCGGGACGTGGTCGAGGTGAGCGAGGCCCTCGACCTGCGCGACGCCGTGTTCGTGGGCCATTCCGTCAGCGCGATGATCGGCGTCCTGGCCGCCGCCATGGCCCCGGAACGGATCGGGGCGCATGTCATGATCGCGCCGTCGCCGCACTACCTCGACGACGACGACTACCGCGGCGGCTTCAGCGCCGACGACATCGACGAACTGCTCGCCTCGCTCGAGTCGAACTATCTGGGCTGGTCGGCGGCCATGGCCCCGGTGATCATGGGCAACGCGGACAGGCCGGAACTCGGCGAGGAGCTGACCGACAGTTTCTGCGCCACCGACCCGGACATGGCACGCGTCTTCGCCCGCACCACGTTCCTGTCCGACTCGCGCAAGGACCTGAGGAGTGTGACGGTGCCGACCCTGGTACTCGAGTGCACCCAGGACGTCATCGCACCCCGAGAGGTCGGAGCCTTCGTGCACGCCGCGATCCCCGGGTCGAGGCTGGTCACCCTGGACGCGACCGGTCACTGCCCGCACCTGTCCGCGCCCGACGCCACCAACACGGCCATACTGAACTTCCTGGCGGCCTTGTCATGATGTGCCGCACCGGCCAACAGCAGGAACCCCACGAGGCCGACGAGGCGGAGTCCTCGCGCGGGGCGTTCGCCGCCCTGCTGGAGGACAGCGCCGAGGAACTGTACGAGAACGCCCCGTGCGGCTACCTGTCCACCCTGATGGACGGCACCATCGCGAAGATCAACGCCACCTTGCTGGGCTGGCTCGGCCTGGACCGCGAGGCGGTGGTGGGCCGGATGCGGTTCACCGACCTGCTGACCGTGGGCGGCAGGCTGTACCACGAGACCCACTTCGCCCCGATGCTGCAGATGCAGGGGGAGATCAGCGGCATCGCCCTGGAGATCAAGCAGAGCGGCGGCGGCCGGATACCGGTGCTGGTCTCCTCCTCGGTCAAGCACGGCAGTACCGGCGAGCCCCTGCTGATCCGGACCACCGTCTTCGACGCCCGCCAGCGCCGCGCCTACGAGGAGGAACTCCTGCGCGGCCGCAAGGCCGCCGAGGAGGCGCGCAGGCAGTCGGAGGCCGACCGCGCCCGACTGCAGGACGCGCTGGCCGTCCTCCAGCAGTCACTGCTGCCCGACATCCTGCCGGTGCTTCCCGGGGTGGAGACGGCGGCCTCGTACCACACCGCGTCCCCCGATCGGCTCGGCGGCGACTTCTACGACGTCTTCCCCCTCGACGGCAAACGCTTCGGCTTCTTCCTCGGCGATGTGTGCGGCAAGGGGCCCCAGGCAGCCGCGGTCACCTCCCTGACCCGCTACACCCTGCGCACTGCCGCACTGCACGACCCCGACCCGGTCACCGCCCTCACCACCCTGAACAAGGTGCTCCACGAGCGCTACGCCGCCGGCAGCGGGGACCCGCGGTACTGCACCGTCGTCTTCGGCACGCTCGAGCCCGACCCCGACACCGGGCAGGTCGCCGTCCGCATCGCCTCGGGCGGCCACCCTCCGGCCATCGTCACGCGGGCCGACGGCACCGCCGACTTCCTGCCCACCCCCGGCGGCCTCCTCGTCGGCGTGCTGCCCTCCGCCCAGTTCACCGCGGCCACCACCACCCTGGCTCCCGGCGACACCCTCCTGCTCTACACCGACGGCATCACCGAGGCCCGCACCGGCCCGGACCGCACCAGCCTGTACGGGGACCAGGCCCTGCTGTCCTTCGCCTCCGACCATGCCGGCAAGCCCGCCTCCGCCCTGATCGAAGCCCTGACCGCACTGCTGCAGCGCTTCGGCGACGGCCTCGACGACGACACCGCCCTGCTCGCCCTCGGCGCCCCGACCGCCGGCCACCGGACGAGGAGCAGCCGATGAGCCCTCTGAAGATCACCACCGGGTACGCCGCCACCGGCCCCGTCCTGAAGGTTCTCGGCGAACTCGACTACGACAACGCCCCCGAACTGAGCGAACTGGTCCCCACGATCCCGCTCCGGCCGGGCCAGTGCCTCGTCCTCGACCTGGGCGGCATGGTCTTCTGCGACTCCAGCGGCCTCAGCGCCCTGATCGCAGCCCACCGCCACACCCAGGCCGCACGAGCGGACATCGCCCTCGCGGCCGTGCCCGCCCACACGCTGCGCATCCTGCGCATCGTCGGCCTCGACCAGATCTTCCCGATCCACCCGGACACCGCCTCCGCCACCGCTCCCTGAGCACGCGCCCTGCCGCCGGCGCACCAGCCGGCCCGGCGGGGCCGTGCGGGAGCCCCGGGCCGGAGCACGATCACACGGCGGCCGTGACGGCCGTCGCGATGGCGATGTCGGCGCGGGCGTGGACGACCAGGCGCGCACCGGGGACAGCGGCCTCGGCCACCAAGGCTCGACGGGCCGCGGCACTGGGGGTGGCCACCGACATCAGGACACCGAGCCGACTGCACAGCCGATGGGCGTGCAGCACCGCGCTGATCACGGTCTCGGCCGCGTCACCGCCGAGAATGATGACGACGGGCATCGGGCTGTGCACGTGGACGAGGTCACCGATGCGGGTGGCAAGGACGTCCCGGGCCCGGGGCCCCGACTCCTCCCCGCCCTCGTCCTCCAACGTCAGGACGAGCACGCCCCGCTCCAATGCGTACGTCAGCATGACTGCTCGAATCCCCCTCCGGTGGGCCGCACCGCAATTGCGCGTCCCCGAGTACCCGAGGCGCCTTGCACGATGCCTCGGCGACACCGGGTGCGCGGGTCGCCTCCAGGGCTCCCCTCCCCCGGGCAGCAACCACCGGACCGCCCGTCGCCGGACGGGCGCGGAGCAAAGAGGTGGCGTGGCGCCAACCCGGTGCACCGGCGGCGAACCGGAGGAACCGCCCGGCAGAGCTGCCGACGGGGTTCCCGACGCCTTGTGGCCCGCACCCGGCAGGTACGCGAAGGACCCGTGCGCACCATTGGCTGCCCGTGTGCCGTGAGGGACTCGGGAGGAGGGGTACCCGTGCGTCATGACCACCCCCGTTCTTCTCGCGGCCAGTGGCTCGTCGTCCCTCTTCCTGATGGTCGCCGGGCCGGTGCTGGTCCTCCTTCTGATCGGCGCGTTCTGGTACGGCAGCCGCCGCGCCGCCCGCCGCCGGGCCCCCCGGGCCCGTCCGACCGATCAGAATCCGCAGGCGGCAAGCCGGAGCGACTCCTGGCAGACCCCCGAGGACGGGGCCGGCGAACAGCTGGGGCGATGACCTCACGTCCGCACGCCCCCGCACCGACCACGGGCCAGGACCACCGTCGGCACTGCCCGCGGCCCCGGCGGACGAGCCGCTGCGCCCGCACTCCCCTGCCACGCTCCGCACTGCGGACATCCCTGCGGAGGCCACAGTGTCCGGTACAACCGTGAACCGCACAGGACTCCTTGCCCCCAGACTGCTCGTACTGCCCGGGGTCTACCAGCCGCAGGCCGACACCCGGCTGCTCGCCGACGCCCTGGCCGGGGAGGACCTCCACCCGACGACCGAGGTCCTGGACATCGGCACCGGCACGGGCGCCGTCGCACTCGGCGCGGCCAGACGCGGAGCCCAGGTCACCGCCGTGGACGTGTCCCGGCGGGCGGTGGCCACCACCCGCCTCAACGCCCTGCGCCACCACCTGCCCCTGACCGTCCTGCACGGCGACTTCACCACCCGCACGCGCGGGCGCCGCTTCGACCTCGTTCTCGCCAACCCTCCCTACGTCCCCTCCCCCCACACCCGGCTGCCCACGAACGGGCCGGCCCGCGCCTGGGACGCCGGCCCCGACGGACGACTCGTCATCGACCGGATCTGCGCGAGCGCCCCTGCCCTGCTGCGGCCCGGCGGCGTCCTGCTCATGGTGCACTCCGCGATGTGCGGGCCCGAGAACACCCTGAAACGTCTCGCGCAGGAAGGTCTGGCCGGAGAAACGACACTCGGCGCACGCGTGTCCTGGGGACCGGTGCTGCACTCGCGGCGCGCCTGGCTCCAGGAGCGAGGGCTCTCCGAAGCCGGCGAGGAGCAGGAGGAGTTGGTGGTCATCCGTGCCCGAGCACTCTGACCTCACGCCCGACGACCGTACGTCCGGCGACCGCATGCCCGACGGCATTTCGGCCGGCGGGGCGCGACGCGTGCGTCTCGACCCGACCGGGCCGGTCCTGGTCGAGGGGCCGGTGGAGATCGTCCTGGAAGACGGCACCCTCGCCCGCTCCGACCGGTTCATGGTCGCCGTCTGCACCTGCCGCCGCAGCCGGACCCTCCCCTGGTGCGACACCAGTCACCGGGCCCGCAGGAAACCGGCCCCGGCCGACGGCGCCGGACAGCCCCGTGCGGGGCACGGCGGCCGCGCGGGCAGATCCACGGCACAGGACGGGGACCCCCGATGAACACGCCCCGCCTCACTGCCCGCCCCGCCGTGGGCGCCCCTCTGGTCCTCGGACGGGGGGTGCTGTCCCGGGCCGTCGTGACGTCCCTGCGCAGCACCCTGCCCCCCGTCTGCGCACCGGAGGCGGTCCTGGCGGCCGATCCCTGGGGCGAGGACCTGCAGCTCGCCCTCCATCTGCTGTACGAACTCCACTACCGGGGCATCGAGGGCGTCGGGGACGAGCGGGAGTGGGATCCGGACCTGCTGCGGTTGCGCCGGAGCCTGGAACACCGGTTCCTGCATGCCCTGCGATCCGACCTGACCGACTCGCCCCGGACGGTGGAAGAAGCGTTCGCGCCGCTGCTCGTCGAACCCGTCGACCTGTCCGGCAGCCTCACTCACCAGCTCGAAACCACGGGAGAGCTCTGGCAGTTGCGCGAGTACGCCGCGCTGCGCTCGCTGTACCACCTCAAGGAGGCCGATCCGCACGCCTGGGTCATCCCGCGGCTGACCGGCCGGGCGAAGGCCGCGATGGTCGCCATCGAGTACGACGAGTTCGGTGCCGGCCGCGCCGACCGCATCCACGCGCGCCTGTTCGCCGACCTCATGAGCGACCTCGGCCTCGATCCCGACTACGGCCGCTACCTGGACCAGGCTCCCGCCCCGCTCCTGGCCACCGTCAACGTGATGTCCCTGTTCGGTCTGCACCGGGCGCTGCGCGGGGCGCTGGTGGGCCACTTCGCCTGTGTCGAGGTCACCTCCTCCCCCGGCTCCCGCCGTCTGGCCAAGGCCATGCGCCGGTGCGGTGCAGGACCGGCGGCGGAACACTTCTACGCCGAGCACGTGGAGGCCGACGCCGTCCACGAACAGGTCGTACGCCGCGACGTCATCGGTGGTCTCCTGGCCGACGAACCGGAGTTGGAGGCCGACATCGCCTTCGGCTGCGCCGCGACGCTGCTGCTGGAGGACCGGCTCGCCGCCCATCTGCAGAGCGCATGGCAGCAGGGGCGCTCCGCCCTGCGCACCCCCCTGCCGGAGTACTGACCTGCCCGGACGCCGCGAGGTGACCGGGCAGGGCCGAAGCGGAGCGAACGCCTGCCACGGCGGCCGGAGCGGCGCTCGCGGTCCGCGGCGTCAGCTGCCCGCGACCCGGGCCACGTCGGGGCCGGGCACGTCGCCCGCTGCGGGCGACGCCGGGCGGGTGGGGCGCCAGGGGTCGGCGGGCGGCGCCGCACCGCGCCGCCCGCGGGTCTCACCCACCGCGAGATCGACACACGCCAGCAGGTCCTCCCGGTCGGCAATGCTGCGCATGCGGTGGGCGGCGCTGCCCTCCGCCAACGCCCTCTCTGTCAGCGCCACCACCGTCCCCCAGTCCCCGACGGCCTCGAGCTGCGGGCGCACCCGCTGCAGCAGTGCGCCGACCACCTGTGGCGCGGGCGCCTCACGGTGGGTGTCCGGATCGATCAGGCCCTCCTCCAGGCCGGACCGGGCGGCACGCCACGACGCGGCCCGCAGCCACCCGTGGCGCCCTTGGCAGGCAGGAGCACCGCGGCGCGCCGCCAACTCCTGCCCCGCCCGCGTCACCAGGGCACGGAACAGTGCGGTGATGAGCACCACGGTCTCCACGCGCGGGCAGGCGTCGCAGATGCGCAGTTCCAGGGTCTGCTGGTGCGCCGAGGGCCGAACGTCGTAGTAGATCATCCCCGGGTCGCTGATGACGCCCGAGCCGATGAGTTCGCTGACCGCCACGTCGTACTCGGCCGCGTCCGCGAAACAGCCGGCGGGCCCGGCGGTGGGCCAGCGCTGCCACAGCATCGTGCGCCAGCTCGCGTACCCCGTGTCGACGCCCTGCCAGAACGGCGAACTCGCGGACAGCGCCAGCAGTACCGCGAGCCACGGAGCGACCTCGCACATGACCCGCACGGCCGTGTCGCGGTCGGGGACGTCCACATGGACCTGGGCCCCGCAGATCAGTTGCTCGTCGGCGATCGCACGGTACTCGTCCACCATGTGCCGGTAGCGGACGCCGGGGGTCGGCGGCACGGACGCGGAGGGGAGGGACAGCGGAACCGTCCCGGCGGCCACCACGGCCAGCCCGTGGTCGGCGGCGGCCGCATCCAGCCGCCGCCGGCTGCCGGTCAGGTCGGCGTGCAGGTCGTCCAGAGAAGCGTGCACAGCGCTGTTGCTCTCCACGACAGACTGCTTCAGCTCGCTGGTGAAGGCCTCGTCGGAGAGTTCCTCGAGCACCGTGCCGGCGCGCGGCACCAGCACCCCCGACTCCACCTCGACGATGTGGAACTCCTCCTCCACCCCGATACGGACGGCCACAGCGACTCCTAGGAACATGAGGGGCATCGCGGGGACCGACTCCCGGATCCTCGGCAGCACGCCGCGATGCCCTGGGCAGACCAAGTGCCCCGATGACCGGCGACGAAGCATCGCTCTCGACGGCGGGCGCATCGGGACAGCAGTCGTGCCTCTGATCCACGACAGGTCCCCCGCTCGCGGGGGTCGGCGCCGACGGCGGGCCACGACCGTTCGGGGTGCCGCTCAGCGGCCAGCGCCCCGCGCACCCACCGCCTCTTTCGGTGGCTGCGGTCAGTCTGTCCGAGAAGCCTTGCGTCCAAGGTGTCGGGGCACGAGCGCCCACATCACGCCGCAGACGATGAAGGTCGCTGCTGCGGCGACGAGTGCCTCGGGGGTGCCGTGCACGACGTCGACGACGAGCAGCACCGCAGAGGTGAGGGCGAATGCGAGGACGACCATACCGGCGCCTGCCAACCGGGAGGAGGCCTCGACGAGTTCCCGCTTCATGCCTTTGCGGAAGAGCTGGCGATGCAGGGCCGCAGGAGCGGTGAACAGGATCGTCGCCAGTACGGCCAGCAGGAGCGTGGTGACATAGATACCGCGCTGGAAGGAGTCGAGCGTCGCGAAGCGTGCCTGGAACGGAAGCGTCAGGAGGAAGGCGACCAGGATCTGGACGCCGGTCTGGATGACCCGCAGCTCCTGAAGCAGCTCGGCGAAATTCCGGTCGGCGCGTTCCGCTTCGGATTCGTCCCGCTGGGCCCGAAGCCGCTCGTCCTCGGACATGCCCTGCTGGTCAGACATACAGCACAAGTATCCCATTCCTTCCGTGCCCAATCGGAATCTGGACAAAGACCCGCCGGGACAGGGACGGCGCCAGGCGTCGTCGGGGAGGTCAGGTCGCGCCTGATCCCCTTGCCGAAGGGGCAGTCGGCGCCCGGGCACTGGCGGCGGGGGCGGGCATCCTGGAGTCTGACCGCACATGCCGGACGGTGGGCTCGTCCCGCAAGGGGTGCCGGCACGACGACGGAGGCCGCATTCGATGGAACGAGCCGACGACGACGCACGGAAGATCCGCAGGGACCGTACCGGATCCGGCTGCCCGGTCGGCCGCGGGGACAACGGCACGTGGCAGGTGAGCGGTTACCCGGCGGCGCGCGCCGTGCTGCGCAGCGCCGACACCGTGCAGGCGGGTCTGGGCATCGAGACCGTCGAGAAGCTGCCCGCCCGGATCCGGCGGCCCGTGCTGTACCGCGACGGGCCCGAGCACCGCGAACACCGCCGTCAGACCGCCCGGTACTTCACGCCCCGCCGTGTGGACGAGCACTACCGGGAACTGACCGAACGCGTCACGCGCAAGCACCTGGCCGCCCTGCGGACCGAGGGCGAGGCGTGGCTGGAGGACCTCACCTTCGGCGTCGCGATCGACGTGGCGTGCGGGGTGATCGGCCTGACCCGCAGCAGACCCGGCATCCAGGGCCGGCTGGAGCGTTTCTTCCCCGAGAAGTTCGGCAAGCCCGGGCTGACCCGATGCGCCCGGCGCAAGCCCCGTCCTTCAGGGCGGGGTAAGCCGGAACGGTCCGCA